>CAWGLZ010000004.1:0-747091 GCA_963823535.1 uncultured Gammaproteobacteria bacterium | reverse complement strand
GCCCGCAGGACAGCAGCACCAGTCCCTTCTCCGCCGCCCGCTTCGTCAGCGCCTTGGTGAGGTCCGCATCCGGCTGGTGCGGATCGCCGTTCCTGACGAGTTCCATCGCCACCATCGCGCCGAGGTTGCGCACCTCGCCGATCGCCGGGATCTCGCGCTGGAGTTCGCGCAATGTGCCGGTCATCTGCTCGCCGATGGCGATGGCCCGGGCGCAAAGGCCCTCCTCCTCGATCACCTCCAGCACCGCCAGCGCCGCGGCACAGGCGATCGGTGAACCGGCGTACGTGCCGCCGAGGCCGCCCGGCCCCGGCGCGTCCATGATCGCGGCCTTGCCGACGACCGCCGCCAGCGGGAAGCCGCCGGCGAGGCTCTTCGCCATGGTCATCAGGTCCGGCTCGACGCCCGCATGCTCGATCGCGAACATCTTGCCGGTGCGGCCGAACCCCGTCTGGATCTCGTCGATGACGAGCACGATGCCGTGCTGGTCGCAGAGCCTGCGCAGGGCCTGCAGGAACTCCGGCGGCGCGATGTAGAAGCCGCCCTCGCCCATCACCGGCTCGACGATGATGGCCGCCACGCGCGCGGGCTCCACGTCGTACTTGAAGATGTGCTCGAGCGCGTCGAGGCTGTCCTGCACGGACACGCCGTGGTAGGCGATCGGGAACGGCGCGTGGTAGATCTCGGCCGGGAACGGCCCGAAGCCCGCCTTGTAGGGCGCCACCTTGCCGGTGAGCGCCATGGCCATGTACGTGCGGCCGTGGAATCCGCCCCCGAAGGCGATGACGGCCGGGCGTCCCGTGTGGGCGCGTGCGATCTTGATCGTGTTCTCGACCGCCTCGGCGCCGGTGGTGACGAAGATGGCCTTCTTCGGGGTCGGGCCGGGCGCGATGTGGATCAGCTTCTCGGCCAGTTCGACCGCGACCTCGTAGGGCGTGATCATGAGACACGTGTGGCTGAACGCATCGAGCTGCCGGGCGACGGCGGCCTGCACCTTCGGGTGCAGGTGCCCGGTGTTGAGCACCGCAATGCCGCCGGCGAAGTCGATGTAGCGACGTCCCTCGACGTCCCACAACTCGGCGTTGCGGGCGCGCTCGACGTAGACGGGCAGCTGGTTGCCGAGGCCGCGCGCGAAGGCCGCGTCGCGACGCTGCTGCAGGTCCTGGTTGCTCTTCATCTGGAAATCTCTCGTGGTGGAGCGCCGCGACGGCGGCGCAAGGTCAATCAGCGGCGCAGGCGTTCCGCGACCAGCCGCGCCAGAAAGCTCGCGAACTGGTCGCCCAGGCGGGCGTGCTTCAGGCCGAACTCGACCGTCGCCTCGAGGTACCCCAGCTTCGACCCACAATCATACCGCCGGCCCTCGAAGGCATAGGCATAGACCGTCTCCTCGCCGAGCAGTGCGACGATGCCGTCCGTCAGCTGGATCTCCCCGCCCGCGCCGCGACCGGTCTTCTCGAGCTTGTCGTAGACGGCCGGCGTGAGCAGGTAGCGCCCGACCACGGCGAGGTTCGACGGCGCATCCTTGGGCTTGGGCTTCTCGACCATGCTCCTGACTCTCGAGAGCCGCTCGGTCATGGGCTCCGAGTCGACGATGCCGTACTTGTCCGTGTCCTGGGGTTTCACGGTCTCGACGCCGAGCACGCTCGCCTGGTGCTCCGCAAAGACCCGCGCCATCTGCTTGAGGCAGGCCTCCGGGGCGTCGATCAGGTCGTCGGCCAGGTGCACGAAGAACGGCTCGTCGTTGACCGCCGGGCGCGAGCACAGCACCGCGTGGCCCAGGCCCAGCGGGGCCGGCTGGCGGATGAAGATGCAGCTGGCGTAGGACGGGACGATTCCCCGGACGGCGTCGAGCAGGTCGCGCTTGCCCTGGGCCTCGAGTTCCTTCTCGAGTTCGTGGTCGGTGTCGAAGTGGTCCTCGATCGCGCGCTTCGAGGCGCCGGTGATGAAGACGAGCTTGTCGGCGCCCGCCTCCAGTGCCTCTTCGGCCGCGTACTGGATGAGCGGCTTGTCGACGATCGGCAGCATCTCCTTCGGGCTCGCCTTCGTTGCCGGAAGAAAGCGCGTTCCGCGACCCGCGACCGGAAACACGGCCGTTCTGATCCTTGTCATGACTGATCCCTGATGACCCGCGAAGTAAGCCTTGGGATCATAACGGATCGCGCGGCGTGCCCTCCATTCGCTGGGGGAAAACGAGCTGCCGGTCGCGTCGCCCGGCAGCCCGCCGTCCGCTGTCAGCCGTCAGCCACCGGATGGCGGCTTCTTTGCCGTGGGCGCGCTCCGGGCGGCCGGGGCGGCGCCGGTCTTTTCCAGGCGGATGTTGCCGCGGTTCAGCTCGAGCACGCGCTCGCCGATCCCCTGGACCTTCAGCAGGTCGTCGGCCGAGCGGAACGGCCCGTTCTGCTGCCGGTATTCGACGATCGCCGCCGCCTTGGCGGGACCGATGCCGTCGAGCTCCGCCGCGAGCGTGGACGCGTCCGCGGTATTGACGTTCACCGGCCCGGCCCATGCCGCCGCGGGCAAGAGGCTCGCGACCAGCATCTGGATGAGTCTGCGGGATTCCTTCTTCATGGCTGCCTCCTTGGCATTGCGTTGCCGCGGCCCGGGACCGGGCGCGGTCAACCACACGCTATCGAGAGCGCAACCCGCTTGCCCGCCCAATCCTGGTGCGTACGTGCACAAATGCACCCGTGATTCGCCAATCAGCGCCGGTTCTTGCCCCCCGCCTTGAAGCTGACCGTCAGCACGTCGGAAGCCGTGTTGCCCGCGGCATCCCGCGCCGTGACCGTGATCGTGTTCTGACCGTTCTGCAGGTCGATCCCGGCCACGTTCCAGGATCCCGTGCCAGTCGCCGTGCCGCCGCCGCCGCGGTCGCTGCTCCATGCCACCTCCGTCACGCCGACGTTGTCCGACGCCGAACCGCCGATCGCAACCGTGCTGGCGCTGGAGTTGTACTTCGTGCCCGACGTCGGCGTGGTAATCGCTATGGTCGGCGAGGTCTGATCAGCGACCGCCCAGGTGAAAGCGACCTGGGTCGTCTCCGTCGAGTCGCTGACGTTGACCGTCACCTGGAAGCTCCCCTCCAGCACCGTGGTGCCGCGAACGACGCCGTCACTCGCTCCGATGGTGAGGCCCGCCGGCAGTCCCGTCGCGGCGAACGCCAGCGTGTCTCCGTCCGCGTCGCTGGCGTCGATCTGCAGCGAGACCTGGGCACCGAGCGCGGTCGACTGCGCGCCTGGATTCGTCACCACCGGCGGTCGATTGACCGGCGGCGGGGGTGCCTCGGGTTCAGACCCGTCGATCTGGTTCAGATAGGCGACCAGATCGGCGAGCTGCGTATCGCTCACGACGATCCCGGAGTGCGCCCGTACGGCATCGGCCAGCGAGTTCGCCGAGCCGTCGTGGAGATAAGGGCCCGTCGCCCAGACGCCGCGCAAGGTCGGCGGGTCGAGTCCCGCCAACGTTCCACCGAGGCGCGACCCACTGGTCGGGACCTTGATCGTTCCGACGTCCAGCAGCGTGGCGATACCGCTCGAGGAGAAGTTCGGACCGCCGTGACACTGCTGGCAATTGAGTTCCGCGAACACCGCGCGTCCCGCCGCCCCCTGCGCCGTCAGCGTGCCGTCGGCATTGCGGAACGGACTGGCGTCGAAGGCGTCGAGCGAGGCCACGTAGGCCGCGAGCGCATCCAGGTCCGCGCTCAGACCGCTCTTGGCATCGCCCAGCGGTTCGCTGCGACTGCCCGCGTTGAAGTCGCTGTCGCTCATCAGGCCCGTGCCCCCGGCGAGTCGCCGGATCTGACCCTCAAAGTCCTGCACCTCGTCGAAATTGGCGCTCCAGTGCAGGAAGCCTTGCGCCATGCCCGCGTGGCCGCGCAACGATATCGTGTCGCGGAGACCCTCACCCATTCCGGTGAGATCCCACACCCGTCCGTCCCCGCCGCCATCGTTGTGGCAGCTGGCGCAGCTCATGTAGCCCTCGCGAGCGAGGCGTGCGTCGCGGGCGTCATAGAACAGCCGCTTGCCCTGGAGCACGGCCGCACCGAGCTTCTCGACCGCCACGGACGGAAACGTCGCGACGCTGGGCGCCTGGAACAGTCCCTCGTCCATCAGTTTCGACAGGTCGTGCACGCCCACCGAGCGGTCCATGAAATTGCTGACGTACAGACGCCGGCCATCGGGGGACACGGCCAGTCCCTGGGGCGCCCGCCCGACCCCGAAGCGGAACAACTCCGCCCCGTTGTGCGCATCCACGACTGCAACCTCCCGGCTGGTCTCGAGTGCCGCGAACAGGAACACACCCGTCGGGTCGAAGGCCGCGGCGCTTGCGAGGCTCGCATTGTCGAAATCCACTCGCCGGCCGAACGTCTCGGTATTGCCCGCCAGGTCCACCTGAGATGCGATCGCGCGCACGGTGTTCTGATGATTCAGGTTGCCGCCGCTGCGCAGCGTCCCTCGCTTGACGTTGTCCTTCTTCGAGGGCACCCATGCCGCGGTGCCGTCCGGCGAGATGGCCGGCGCCCCCAGGTAGTTCGGCACGCCGCTGCCCGAATTCTCGAAGTCCATGTCGTCGCTGTGGCGCAGCACGATCGTGGCGATACGGCCGAGGGTGCTGGCGTCGAGCACGAGCACTTCGCCGCCGACCGGGTTGCCATTGAGCGTGGTGGCGACGCTGGCGGTCGACTCACCGGGCAAGGGCGGCGTGATGAAGCGAGCGACGTAGAGTCGCGACCCATCCGCGCTGATCGAAAGATGCCGCGCGTGGGGACCGACGTCGACGCTGGCTTCGATGGCCCCGTTGGCCGGATTGAGCCGCGCCACCCGGCCGCTGCCCTCGAGCACGACGTAGGGCGAACCACTGTCGGCAATGACGATGCCATACGGCGCCGAACCGTAAGGCAGGTTCACGGTGCCGACGACCGCGAGCGTCGAGCCATCGATCACCGTGACGGTGTCCGAGCGCTGGTTGGTCACCCACAGCTGGCTGGCGGGCGAGGCCGCCAGGGCGCGCGGAGCGGTGCCCACCGCTCGCTCGGCGAGCTTCTGGTTGCTGGCTGCATCGAATGCGCTGACGGTGTCTGCATCCGGGTTGACGACCCAGAGACGCCCGCCCGTCAGCGCCAGGTTCGAGGAACTCGACGGGCGCCCCGCGGAGAGCGGCAGATGCACGATCTGCGAGAACGTCTGCGAAATCTCGGTGCCGCGGTCGTCGCGCACCATCACGGTGACCCAATACAGGGTTGGCGCCGCAAACGTGTGCGTGACCGTCGCTGAACTCGACCAGGGTGTCTCGGTGCCGTCACCAAACTGCCAGCGGTAGCTCGTGTTGACGCCGTTTCGAGTCGCCGCGGTGTAGGTGACCGGCGAACCGACGAGCTTCGGCGCGGTCACGGGCATCGGATCGAGGACCAGCGGATCGAGATCGGTGATGGTCCAGGTGAAGCTCGCGGTCGACGTGGCCTCCCCGTCGGAGACCGTGACCGTTACGGCGTTGGTGCCGGCCGCCGACGGCGCGCCGCTGATCACGCCTGACGACGTGATCGACAATCCGGCCGGCAAGCCGCTCGCGCTGAACGTCAGCGTGTCGGGATCGGGATCGAACGCCGTGACACTCAGCGTGACCGCCGTGCCCACGGTGCCGACCTGGTTGCCCGGGTTGGTCAGGATCGGCGGCGTATTTGTCTGGGTGTTGGTGATGGGCGCCTGCCGGCACAGCATCCCGAAGGCGTCGATCCAGCTGCCTGACCGGCCCGTGAGCGCATAGACGGGATTGCCGGTGCTGCAACTGAAGGGCCCCTGCGCCGAGCCCCCGGTGCCGCCCACGGCCCCCAGGAACTGCCCCGTGCCGGTCAGGCCTCCGCTCGGGGTCAGCGCCTTGCACTCGAAATCGAGCTGGTCCACGTACTGCGCCGAACGACCGCGGAAGCCACTGATGGCGAAGTTCGCCGGGCAGACGCGCGTGTACGCCGAGCCGGTTGCTCCGCCGGAAGCACCGCGCTGCACCGGCGTGCCGATCCAGCGCCCCCCCTGGTCCACCGCCACGCACATGGCGCCGACACGATTGACGTAAGTCCCGGCAGAGTTTCCGTAAACGCCCACGAGCGTCTCGTTCGTGTTGCACGAAAGCGCAAACGGAGCGCCCCCGCCCCCACCGACGTTCGGCGTGTAGTCGAGCTGGATGACGGGATTCGCGGCAATGTTCATGCGCACGATCCTGGCGACCGAGGGTACGCCGCGGTCGTCGATCACGAACAGCAGGTAATAGCCCGGCGGGGTGTCGGTGGCACGCGCAGGCATGTCGACGAACAACGTGCCGCTCGACGCCGTGAACGGCAGCTCCACGAAGCGCTGGTCCATGTTGACGCTGTGGGTCACGGAGCCGGTCTTGACCAGCGTCACGCGCCGGATCGCGGAACCCGGGGCGACGGTCATCGAGAAGCTCTGTCCGACCTCGAGCGCATCGGGTGCCGACGCAATGGCCGGTCTGGCGGCAAAATTGCCATTGGAATCATAAAGATACGGAGGGTAGTAAATCTCGGCGTGCAGATTGACCAGGGGCCCCGGCGCACCGCCACCGGCCACGAGCACCGTGGCATCGGGCAGCAGTAGCGCCGTCGAGTGGTACAGGCGCGCGCGCAGTCCGCTGGGTCCGACGGTCCATTGCCCCGTGGCCGGGTCCCAGATCTCCGCCGAACTGTTGACGTCGTTGAGTTCGTTCTCGACCCCGCTGCCGCCGGTCGCGACCACTCGACCGTCTGCAAGCGTCGTGGCGGAGACCCACATGCGCTTTGACGACATCGTGACCGTCGGAGTGACGACGGGCTGCGGCCCGTTGATGTCGATCACCACGGCCCCGTTGGAATTGCCTCCCATCTGCAGGATGCGGCCGGGACGGAACATCGCGGCGCCGGACGTCCAACCGGCATACGCCGAGCTGAACTGCCCGACCCTCTGAATCTGACCCGACCCCGCCGGGTCGACGAAATACATGTTGCCGTTGGTGTCGTAGCCGAAAATCCGGCCATCCGGGGCCAGGAAATTCCGCGGGTAGAGCGACTGCAAGGTCGAGGTGTCCGCATTCCCGAGCAGGCGGAATGTCCCATCGAGTTGTCGGACTTCGGGCCTGTCCTGACCGCCCGAGCCGCCCTGGATGTAGATCTCGCCGTTCATCAAGGCGGTCGACGAGGAGTACCAGCGGGCGCGGTTCATGTTGCTGCCGCGCGAGAGCGTGCTGCCGGACGGGCTGAAGATGTTGGTGTTGTTGTTCCCGGTATTGGTCGTGCCGGTTCCCGTCCAGTTGTCTCCACCCGAGATCAGGATGCTGCCGCTCTGCGGCAGGATGATCTGGGAACTGCAGAAGATGTCCGTCTGCGTCAGGTTGTCGAGCGTGATGTGGCCGCCCGTCAGGCCCTGCTGTGGATCCCAGATGTCGTAGACGAAATAGGCTGTCTGCTGCCCGGACTGGCGCGTCCCGTAGGTCAGTACCCGACCATCGGGCGTCAGTGCGGCGTGAATCGCGATGACCGGCCAGTTGTTCTCGGGCGGCGACAGCCAGTCCCCGCCGACGCTGTCGGCGCGCAGCGCGCCGGCACCTGCAAGCATGGTCGCACCGACCAGCGCTGTCACCGAAAGCCCGCAGACCCGACCACGGCGCACGGTCGTTCCCATTCGCTGCTCGATCATCTCTGCGACTCCTCAATGACGGTACGAGTGACAGCGGCAATCTCCTCGCTGCCCGCACCGAAGAACGTAGCCCTCAGGCGACCCTCGCGGTCCAGGAGGTAGACCTGTGACGTGTGCTCCACGTCATAGCCTCCCGCGGGACGGGGCATGCCCTTGAAGAACACGGCCTGAAATCCCTTCGCAATCTGTGTCACCTCGGCCGGTGCACCGGTGATGCCGATGAAGCCCGGTCCGAACGGTTCGAGGTAGGCTTTCATCACGGCCGGCGTATCCCGCTCGCCGTCGACACTGATCAACAGCGTGCGCAGTCCGTCGCCCTCGTGTGCCAGTGCCCGCTCGACCTGGCGAAGCACCTGCAGGGTTGCCGGGCACACCCCCTCGCAGTGCGTGAAGCCGAAGAACACCAGCGCGACCTGGCCACGCAGGTCGGCGGCCGCGAAGGGCTGCCCGTCATGGTCCGTCAGGGAGAACTGCGGGGTGCTGACCGGTGGGTCCGCGATTCGGGTTCGTTCGGATGCGTCAGCGCACGCAAGGCCGCCCGCGCAGACCAGCGCCAGGAACGACGCCCGCACGCCTGCCGACGCGTTCATGACGACACGCGCCCGGGAATCGCGGCCACCCTCGGCCCGTCCCTCACGTCTTGTGATCCCCCATCGTCCGCGCGCGACCCGCGCGGTTGTTCTTGATTCTCGTTACGGTCTTACTACGACCGCCGCTGCAAGGCGTATGCCAGCGTCGGGTTGCACTGGCAATTCAGCGGCTTGGACGTCGAGCGACGCCGCCACGCCCCGGACTATGTAAAAAAAGCCGACGCAGTTCCGGGCGAAGGGCGCGTCCCCGAATTGCGCTATTGCGGCGACCGCGGCCTTGCCGCCCGCGGCAGGAACTCGAGCGCGGCGATGGCGCGCAGCGTGTCCCAGGACTTGCAGCCCGGGCACTGCCAGAGAAAGCTCGAGCTGTCGAGGCCGCACTCGCTGCAGCGATAGCGCGCGTGGCGCAGCACCACGTTGCGCATGGCGCCGGCCACGGCGCGCAGCTGCTCCCCGGTCGGCCCGGTCCCGGCGGGCAGCAGGGCACCCGTGATGTCCTTCAGGTCGTTGTCGGCCGAGAGCCATTCCCGCACGCACTCGAGGATCACCGGGTCGTCGTAATACCCGCTCACGATCGCCGCGTAGGCGATCTCGGAGCGACTGGCGAGCCCGTTCTGCAGCAGTTCCGCGAGCGCGCCGTGGAACGCCCCGCCGTCGCCGGCCTGGCGCGCGGCCTCCGCGAGGCGCGGCAGGACGAGCGGCAGCAGGTGGAAGTCGCGCCGCACGACGCGCCGGTAGAGCTGCAGCGCCAGTCGCGGATCGCCCTGCATGCGCGCGAGGTCGCCGCGCAGGATCGCGCTGCGGCCGAAGTCGCGCTGCTCCTGGCGCGCACGGCGCAGATGCGCCCGCGCTCCGTCGAGATCGTGCTCGGCGATCGCCAGCTCGGCCAGCTCGCAGTAGTAGTGCGCGATCGCGACCGGCTGCTCCGGCACGCCGACGCCCCGCAGCCGCTCGTGCATCGCGGCGGCCTGCGTCCAGTCGTGCTGCAGTTCGTGGATGCGCACCAGGTGCGCGAGCGCGCCGGCGGGTTCGCGCCCGGTCTCGGCGAGCTGCAGGAAGATCTTCTCCGCGCGGTCGTACAGGCCGGCGCGGACGTAGTCGCGTGCCAGCTCGTTCAACGCGGCCTCGCGGTGCCGGGGATCGATGCCCGGCCGCTCGACGATGTGCTGGTGCACGCGGATGGCGCGATCCACCTCGCCACGACGCCGGTAGAGGCTGCCGAGCGCGAAGTGGGTGTCGATGGTCTCGTCGTCGTTGGCCGCGAGACCGAGGAACACCTCGAGCGCACGCTCGGGCTTGTCGTCGAGCAGGAAGCGCAGGCCATCGAGATAGCGCTCGCGGCGGCGCGCCCGGCGGCGCCGGCGGTACTCCCCGTACCAGACCGTGGCACCCCAGCCCACGGCCAGCGTGCTCGCGAAGACCAGCCAGAAGACGCCGCTGGAATCAGCCAGCATCGGGCGGCGACGACGGGGGCGCAGGTTGCCCGCGGCGCGCCTCGGCGAGCCGCAACGCGTTGCGCAGCCGTCCGCGCTCGGTGAGCAGCCGGGCGATGGCGGCCGAGCTCAGGGCCGCTCCAGCGACGAGCCCCGCCGCGAACGTGATCAGCAAGGCGAGGCCTGAGGAAACGCCGAAGCGCGCCACGCCGATGTCGATCGCGAAGCGCTGCTGGTTGAGGGCCGTGAAGATCACCGCTGCCGCGACGAGCAGCAGGACGGCGATCACCAGCGAGATGCGCCGCAGCACGGGGCGGCGTCCGCTCAGAGGGCCGCGAGCGGTTGGTCTGTGGACAGGGACTCGTTGACCCGCTCGCGCAGGTCCTTGCCCGGCTTGAAGTGAGGAACGTACTTGCCGGCCAGCGCCACCGTCTCGCCGGTCTTGGGGTTGCGTCCCTGGCGTGGCGGCCGGAAATGCAGGCTGAAGCTGCCGAAGCCGCGGATCTCGATGCGCTGTCCCTGCGCAAGCGCGTCGCTCATGATCTCGAGGATCTGCTTGACCGCCAGCTCCACGTCCTTGGCCGGCAGGTGGCTCTGCTTCGCGGCGATGAGCTCGATGAGCTCAGACTTCGTCATGCTGCGCTCGCCGTCCACTCCGATTCTCCCCGAGGTCTGGTCCGTCCTTCGGTGCGGCTGGCAGCGGCGGGATCCACCCGCCGCCGCCGCCACATCTTGTGACCCGCCGGTTACTGGCCGGAGATCTGCTCCTTGAGCAGGTCGCCCAGGCTGGTGCCGGTGGTCGAGTCCGAACGGTAGTTTTGCATGGCTTCCTGCTCCTCGGCCATGTCCTTCGCCTTGATCGACAGGGCGATGGTGCGGACCTTGCGGTCCACGGCCGTGAACTTGGCCTCCACCTCGTCGCCGACCTTGAGCAGCGTGCGGGCATCCTCGACGCGGTCACGCGAGAGCTCGGAGGCCCGCAGGTAACCGTCGATGCCGCCGCCGAGGTCGACGATCGCGCCCTTGGCATCGACCTCGCGCACCAGGCCGCGCACGATCGTGCCCTTGGGGTGCTCGGCGATCCAGGTCGAGAACGGGTCCTTGGCGAGCTGCTTGACGCTGAGCGAGATACGCTCGCGCTCGGGGTCGATCGCCACCACGATGGCCTCGACCGACTGGCCCTTCTGGTAGTTGTGCACCGCCTCCTCGCCCGGGACCTCCCAGGAGAGGTCGGAGAGGTGCACCAGGCCGTCGATGCCGCCCGGCAGCCCGATGAACAGGCCGAAGTCGGTGATCGAGCGGATCTGGCCGCTGACGTGGTCGCCGCGGTTGTAGTTGTCGGCGAATTCGCGCCACGGGTTCGGCTTGCACTGCTTGACGCCCAGCGAGATGCGGCGGCGCTCCTCGTCGATGTCGAGCACCATGACCTCGACTTCCTCGCCGATGTGCACCACCTTCGACGGATTGACGTTCTTGTTCGTCCAGTCCATCTCCGAGACGTGCACCAGGCCCTCGACGCCCTCCTCGATCTCCACGAAGCAGCCGTAGTCGGCGATGTTCGTGACCTTGCCGAAGAGCCGCGTGCCCGAGGGATAACGACGGGCGATGTTCTGCCACGGGTCGGCGCCGAGCTGCTTGAGCCCGAGGCTGACGCGCTGGCGCTCGCGGTCGAACTTGAGAATGCGCACCTCGATCTCGTCGCCGACGTTGACGACTTCCGAGGGGTGCTTGACGCGCTTCCACGCCATGTCGGTGATGTGGAGCAGGCCGTCGATGCCGCCGAGGTCCACGAACGCACCGTAGTCGGTGAGGTTCTTGACCACGCCCTTGATGACCACGCCTTCCTGCAGCTTGTCGAGCAGCTCGCTGCGCTCGGCGCTGTATTCCTGCTCGACGACGGCGCGGCGCGAGACCACGACGTTGTTGCGCTTCTGGTCGAGCTTGATGACCTTGAACTCGAGCGTCTTGCCCTCGAGGTAGCTCGGGTCGCGCACCGGGCGCACGTCCACGAGCGATCCCGGCAGGAACGCGCGCACGAAATCGATTTCGACGGTGAAACCGCCCTTGACCCGGCCGTTGATGAGGCCGGTGACGACCTCGCCCTTCTCGAACGCGGTCTCGAGGCGCTCCCAGGTGCGGGCGCGCTTGGCCTTCTCGCGCGAGAGGCGTGTCTCGCCGGAACCGTCCTCGACGCTGTCGAGGGCGACTTCGACGTCGTCGCCGACGCTGACTTCGATTTCCCCGCGCTCGTTCTTGAACTGCTGCGTGGGGATCACGGCCTCGGACTTGAGACCGGCACTCACCACCACCACGTCGGGGGTCACCTCGATCACGCGGCCGGTGAGGATCTGGCCCGGGCGAATCCGCTGACTCGCCAGGCTTTCTTCGAACATCTGCGCAAAACTTTCGGTCATTACTGTTTCCGGGGCCGGTGGCCCATGACTCCGCCGGCGTCCCGCCCGCGAAGGGTTGATTACACCGCACCAGCATCCTGCCGGGCGACTGCTCAGAAAACGAAACCCCGGCGCTCGCACGCCGAGGCAGACTCAACGAATCGCCGGGAACTTGCCGCGTGCGAGCCCGAGGACCCGGTCCACGACCTCGTCGATCGTGAGCCCGCTGGAGTCGATGACGAGCGCGTCCGCGGCCGGCCGGAGGGGGGCCACGGAACGTGCCGAATCGCGCCTGTCCCGCTCGAGGATTTCCTGCGAAAGGCCGGCAAGATTAGCAGTCAGGCCCTTTTCTTTCAACTGCTTATGGCGCCTGCGGGCCCGTTCCTCGGCGCTCGCCGTGAGGAAGACCTTGACCCCGGCGGTCGGGAAAACGACCGTGCCCATGTCGCGGCCGTCGGCCACCAGGCCCGGCGCTTCGGCGTAGGCCCGCTGGCGGCCGAGGAGCGCGGCCCGCACGGCGGGCATGACGGCCACCCGGGAGGCCATGTTGCCGGTGGTCTCCGCGCGCAGTTCCCGCGTGACGTCGCGCCCGTCGAGCAGGACGCGCTCTCCGCCCGTCTCGTCCACTTCGAACCGGGCGTCGAGCCGGGCGGCCAGCGCCGCGTGCCCGGGCTCGTCGTCGTCGGCGAGACCGCGGGCCGCACCGGCCAGGGCCACGAGCCGGTACAGCGCCCCGCTGTCGAGCAGGTGCCAGCCCAGTCGCTCAGCCACGATCCGGCACACCGTGCCCTTCCCCGAACCGCTGGGTCCGTCGATGGCGATCACCGGGACGGCATCGCGGGCCGCTGCCGGGTCGGTCGGTGTCGTGCTCGTCGATTCGCTCATGGTGGATGTCGCTCGAGCGGCGCGCCTCAGGGGCGCTCCGACAGGCGCAGGCCCACCGAGCGCGCGAGGCCCGCGAACCCCGGGAAGGAGGTCGCGACATTGGCCACGTCGTCGATCTCGATCGCTTGCGTGGCCTTCAGGCTCGCCACGGCGAAGGACATCGCCACGCGGTGGTCGCCCCGGCTGTCGACGAAGCCGCCGCGGATCGGGCCGCCCTGGATGCGCAGGCCGTCCGGCAAGACCTCGTTCACGACGCCGACCGCGTCGAGGCCGTGCGCCATCGCGGCGATGCGGTCGGTCTCCTTGACCCGCAATTCCTCCGCCCCGGTCACCACTGTCTCGCCCTCGGCGCAGGCCGCCGCGATGAAGAAGGCCGGGAACTCGTCGATGGCCAGCGGCACCAGGCGCTCGGGCACGCGGATGCCGCGCAGGGCCGCCGGCCGGACCTCGATGTCCGCGACCGGCTCCGCGCCGGCGCTGCGATGATGGATGAGCCGCAGGTCCGCCCCCATCAGCGACAGCATCTCGAGCAGGCCGGTGCGCGTGGGATTCACGCCCACGCCCTCGATGACGACCGGCTCGTGTGCACCGATGCAGGCGGCGACGATGAAGAACGCGGCCGAGGAGAAATCGCCCGGCACGGACACGCGCGTCGCCTGCAGTTGTGCGGGCGGGCGCAGCGTCGCGACGCCGCCGCGGGCGACGACCTCGACGCCGAAGGCCTGCAGCATGCGCTCCGTGTGGTCGCGCGTGACGGCCGGCTCGACCACCGTCGTCTCGCCGTCGGCATAGAGGCCCGCCAGCAGTGCGGCGGACTTCACCTGTGCGCTCGCCACCGGCATCTCGTAGCGGATGCCGTGCAGCGCCCGACCGCCGCGGATGCGCACCGGCGGGCGGCCCTCGCGCGTCTCGATGTCGGCACCCATTTCCCGGAGCGGCTTCGCCGCACGCTCCATGGGGCGCCGCATCAGCGACTCGTCTCCGACCAGTTCGGAATCGAAGCGCTGCGCGCTCAGCAGGCCCATGAACAGGCGCATCGCCGTGCCGGCATTGCCCATGTCGAGCACGCCGTCGGGGGCCCGCAGTCCGTGCAGGCCGACGCCGTCGATGACGACCTCGCCGGGGCCCGGACGCTGCACCCTCACGCCGAGGTGCCCGACGGCGCGCAACGTGGCGAGGCAGTCCTCGCCCTCGAGGAAACCCTCGACGCGCGTGGTGCCCGAGGCGATCGCCCCCAGCATCAGTGCGCGGTGCGAGATCGACTTGTCGCCGGGCACGCGCAGGCGGCCGGCAATGCGTTCGCTGGGCTCGGCGAGGAAACGGCTCATCGTCCGCCGGAGTCCTTCAGAGGATGGCCCGGGGATACGAGCCGAGCACGCGGCACAGCGAGGTCTGGCCCTTCAGCTGCGCCAGCGCCGTCGCCAGCGGCTCGTTCGTCGCGTGGCCCTCGAGATCGATGAAAAACACGTAGTCCCACTTGCGCCGGCGCGAGGGCCGCGACTCGATGCGGGTCATGCTGATGCCCAGCTGCGCGAAGGGCTCGAGCAGCCGGAACAGCGCCCCGGGCGCGTCGGTGTGCGAGGCGGAGACCAGCAGCGTCGTCTTGTCCTGCCCGCTCGCCGGGAACGACTTGCGGCCGATCACCAGGAAGCGCGTGGTGTTGTCCGGCCGGTCCTCGATCTCGGGCACCAGCACGTTGAGGCCGTACACCTCCGCGGCGGCCATCGGCGCGATCGCGGCAGTGCCCTCCTCGTCCCGGGCCCGGCGTGCGCCCTCGGCGTTGCTCGACACCGGCACGCGCTCGACACCCGGCATGTGCTCCGTGAGCCAGCCGCGGCACTGGGCCAGCGCCTGCGGGTGCGCGCAGACGCGCTGCACGTCGCCGAGCGCGGCCAACTGCCCCATCAGGTTGTGGTGGATACGCAGCTCGACCTCGCCGCAGATGCCGAGCGCAGAGGTGAGGAACATGTCCAGCGTGTTGTTGACCGTGCCCTCGCTCGAGTTCTCGATCGGCACCACGCCGAAGTCGGCGGTACCGGACTCCACCTCGTGGAACACCTCCTCGATCGAGGTGAGCGGCAGCGCGCGGACCGAGTGGCCGAACTGCTTGTAGACCGCCTGCTGCGTGAACGTGCCCTCCGGTCCGAGAAAGGCGATCTTGAGCGGTTCCTGCTGCGCGAGGCAGGCAGACATGATCTCGCGGAACAGGCGCAGGATTTCCTCGTCCCGCAGCGGGCCGCGCTCGGCGCGGTTGCGCTCGAGTGCCATGTGCAGCACCTGGGCCTCGCGCTCGGGGCGGTAGAAGTCCACCGTGTGGCCCGACGCGTGCTTGGAGATCCCGACCTGCTGCGCGAGCCGCGCACGCTCGTTGATCAGCGCGTGCAACTGCGCGTCGATGCCGTCGATGCGCTCGCGGATGGCTTCGAGTGCGGCCTTGACCGGGACGGCGCCGGGCTTCCCCGCGGTACCGGCGGCACCGGTGTTACGGGCGGCACGGGCGGGCTTGCGAGGCCGCGCGGCCACGCTGGGCTTCCCGGACCGCTTCTTCTTCGCCCGCGCCATGCTCAGAGTGTCCGTGCGGACAGCACGCCCGGGATGGCGCGCAGCTTCGCCAGCACGTCGGGCGTCACCGGGCCCTCGGTGTCGATGAGCGTGTAGGCGACGTCGCCCCGGGACTTGTTGAGCAGGTCCGCGATGTTGAGGCTCGCGTCGGCGAGGCAGGTCGAGATCTGGCCCACCATGTTCGGCACGTTGTCGTTCGCGATCGCGACCCGGTGCTCGCCGACGCGCGGCAGCACCGCTTCCGGGAAGTTCACCGAGTTGCGCACGTTGCCGTTCTCGAGGAAGTCGCGCAGCGTGTCGGCCACCATCACCGCGCAGTTCTCCTCCGCCTCGCCCGTCGAGGCACCGAGGTGCGGCAGGGCGACGACCCGCGGATGGTCCTTCACGGCGCGCGTCGGGAAGTCGCAGACGTAGGTCGAGAGATGCCCGCGATCGAGCGCCGCCAGCACGGCGGCCTCGTCGACGATCGCGGCACGCGCGAAGTTGAGCACCACGCCGCCCGGGCGCATCAGGCGCAGGCGCGCCTCGTTCACCAGGCCGCGCGTCGCATCGTTGAGCGGCACGTGCACGGTGACCATGTCGCAGCGCGCGAACAGGTCGTCGAGGCTCAGCGCCTGCTCGACCCCGGACGACAGCTGCCAGGCGCGCTGCACGGTGATCTGCGGGTCGTAGCCGAGGACGTTCATGCGCAGGCCGAGGGCCGCGTTCGCCACCTCGACGCCGATCGCGCCGAGACCCACGACGCCCAGCGTGCGTCCCGGAAGCTCGTGGCCGACGAACTTCTTCTTGCCCTTCTCCACCGCCTCCTCGATCGCGTGATCGTCGCCCTCGAGCGAACGCACGTAGCCCCAGGCCTGGCAGATGTTGCGCGCCGAGAGAAAGAGTCCCGCCAGCACCAGTTCCTTGACGGCATTGGCGTTGGCGCCCGGGGCGTTGAAGACCGGGATGCCACGACGGCTCAGCTTCGCGACCGGCACGTTGTTGGTGCCGGCGCCGGCCCGCGCGACCGCGAGCACGCTCGCGGGGACCTCCATCGAGTGCATGTCGGCCGAGCGCAGCAGGATCGCGTCCGGGTGCCCGATCTCGGAGGCCACTTCGTAGCGATCCCGCGGCAGGCGCTCGAGCCCGCGGACGGAGATGTTGTTGAGCGTGAGGACCTTGAAGGACATGTCGCCGCCTAGCCGTGCTTGCGCTGGAACTCTGCCATGTAGCCGACCAGCGCCTCGACGCCGGCCATGGGCATGGCGTTGTAGATGCTGGCCCGCATGCCGCCCACCGAGCGGTGGCCGGCGAGGGTCACGAGGCCGGCGGCCTTGGCGCCCTCGAGGAAGGGTTTGTCGAGCTCGGCGCTCGGCAGCGTGAACGGCACGTTCATCCAGGAGCGACACTCGCGCGCCACCGGGTTGCGGTAGAAGCCGGAGCCGTCGATCGCGCCGTACAGCTTCTCGGCCTTGGCGCGGTTCAGTCGCTCCATGGCCGCGAGCCCGCCCTGGCGCTTGATCCACTGGAAGACCGCGCCCGCGACGTACCAGCTGTAGGTCGCAGGCGTATTGAGCATCGAGCCGTCGCCGGCCATGGCCGTCCAGTCGAACACCGTCGGCAGCTCGGCGCGGCCACGACCGCACAGATCGTCACGCACGATCACGACCACGAGGCCCGCAGGACCGATGTTCTTCTGTGCACCGGCGTAGATCACGCCGAAGCGCGTGACGTCGATCGGCCGCGACAGGATGGTCGAGGACATGTCCGCCACCAGGGGGACGTCGCCGACGTCCGGAACCTCGTGGAACTCGACGCCGCCGATGGTCTCGTTGGGC
Organism: uncultured Gammaproteobacteria bacterium; assembly: GCA_963823535.1. Taxonomy (GTDB): domain Bacteria; phylum Pseudomonadota; class Gammaproteobacteria; order Steroidobacterales; family Steroidobacteraceae; genus RPQJ01. Next base: position 729,735 of record CAWGLZ010000004.1, on the reverse strand, counting down.
GTGTAGTGCACGTAGGCCGCGCCCGGGGTGAGCTTCCACTCCGCGCGCGGCGGGATGCTCGAGTAGTTGCCGCCCGCATCCGCCGCGACGTTGACCTTGCAGAAGCGCTTCGCCTCGCCGATGGCCTTCTTCGACCAGGCGCCGGTGTTGACGTAGTCGCCGACCGAGTCGGGACGCGCGAGGTTGAGCGGCACGGCGGCAAACTGCGCCGTCGCCCCGCCCTGCAGGAACAGCACCTTGTAGTTGGCCGGGATCGCCATCAGCTCGCGCAGGTCGGCCTCGGCCTGCTCGGCGATGCCGACGAACGCCTTGCCGCGATGGCTCATCTCCATCACGGACATGCCCTGGCCATGCCAGTCGAGCATCTCGTCGCGCAGTTGCTCCAGGACCTCGGCCGGCAGCGCGGCGGGGCCGGCGCTGAAATTGAACACGCGACTCATGGCGGGTGGGTCTCCCGAACGATGTTGCAGTGCAGTGTAGCAGTCAGTCCGGGTCGGCCGTCAGGCGTTCCGTGGGCCCCTGCGGTCAGGCGTTCCCGGGGCCCTGCCGTCAGGCCGGGCCGGCCGGTTCCGCTGCGACGTCGCCGACGCCGGGTTCGACGCCGGCATCCTCGTCGTCCTCCACGGCCTCGGGCTCGACCGCCTCGACGCCGATGAGCCGCTCGCCGTCATCCAGCCGGATGAGGCGCACACCCTGCGTGTTGCGGCCCAGCACGGAGATCTCTCCGGCGCGGGTTCGCACCAGCGTGCCGTTCGAGCTCATGAGCATCAGCTCGTCGGTGGTCGCCACCTGGATCGCGGCCACCAGGCTGCCGTTGCGCTCCGTCGTCTGCATCGCGATGACGCCCTGGCCGCCACGCCCGTGCACCGGGAACTCCTCGACCTGCGTGAGCTTGCCGTAGCCGTTCTCGGAGGCGGTGAGGATCAGGCCGTCGGGATCCGGGATGATCAAGGAGATGACCTCGTCGCCCGGCGGCAGGCGGATGCCACGCACGCCCGACGCGGTGCGGCCCATCGCCCGCACGTCGTCCTCCGAAAACCGGGTGGCCTTGCCGCTCGACGCACACAGCATCACGTCGCGGGTGCCGTCGGTGATCGCGACCCCGACGAGCTTGTCGCCGGCATCGAGGTTCACCGCGATGATCCCTGCCGAACGCGGACGCGAGAAGGCCGGCAACGGCGTCTTCTTGACCGTGCCACCCGCCGTGGCCATGAACACGAAGTGGCCCTCGTCGTAGTCGCGGATCGGCAGCACCGCAGTGATGCGCTCCTCCGACTCGAGGGGCAGCAGGTTGACGATGGGCTTGCCACGCGATCCGCGGCCCGCCTGGGGCAGCCGGTAGACCTTGAGCCAGTAGAGCTGGCCCATGTTCGAGAAGCAGAGCAGCGTGTCGTGCGTGTTGGCGACGAACAGCGTGTCGACAAAATCCTCGTCCTTCACGGCGGTGGCCGACTTGCCGCGCCCGCCGCGGCCCTGCGCACGATATTCGCTCACCGGCTGGGCCTTTGCGTAGCCGCCGTGCGACAGCGTCACCACCACGTCCTGCGGCGTGATCAGGTCCTCGATCGTCAGGTCGGACTCGTCGACGTCGATGCGGGTGCGGCGGTCGTCGCCGTACTGTTCGCGGATCGCGAGCAGTTCCTGGCGGATGACCTCGAGCAGGCGCTCGGGGCGCGCGAGGATGTCGCACAGGTCGCTGATGTGCTTCAAAAGCTCGCCGTACTCGGCCAGGATCTTGTCCTGCTCGAGCCCGGTGAGCCGGTGCAGGCGCAGGTCGAGGATCGCCTGGGCCTGGGCCTCGGACAACCGATACCTGCCCTCGCGCAGGCCGAACTCGCTGCCGAGGCCGTCCGGGCGTGTCTGGATGGCACCGGCCCGCTCGAGCATCTCGGGCACGACGCCCGGGCCCCAGGTGCGGGCCATCAGGCCCGCTTTCGCCTCCGCCGGCGACGGCGACGCCTTGATGAGCGCGATCACTTCGTCGATGTTCGCGAGCGCGATGGCGAGGCCTTCGAGGATGTGTCCCCGCTCGCGCGCCTTGCGCAGCTCGAAGACCGTCCGCCGGGTGACGACCTCGCGGCGGTGGCGCAGGAACGCCTCGAGCAGTTCCTTGAGGTTGAGCAGCTTCGGCTGGCCGTCCTGCAGCGCCACCATGTTGACGCCGAAGACCGACTCCATCGGCGTCTGCTTGTAGAGGTTGTTGAGGACGATGTCCGCGATCTCGCCCCGCTTGAGCTCGATGACGACCCGCATGCCGTCCTTGTCGGACTCGTCACGCAGCTCGGAAATGCCCTCGATCAGCTTGCCGCGCACGAGGTCGGCGATGCGCTCGAGCAGCCGCGCCTTGTTCACCTGGTACGGCAGCTCGGTGACGATGATCGCCTCGCGGCCGTGCGAGTCGATCTCCTCGACCTCGGTGAGGGCGCGGACGACGATGCGCCCGCGGCCGGTGGTGTAGGCGTTGTAGATCTCGCGCGCGCCGTTGATGATGCCGGCGGTCGGGAAGTCGGGCCCGGGCACGAGCTCCATCAGTTCCGGGATGGTGATGGCCGGGTTGTCGATCAGGGTGACGCAGGCGTCGATGATCTCGCGCAGGTTGTGCGGCGGGATGTTGGTGGCCATGCCGACGGCGATGCCCGACGAACCGTTCACCAGCAGGTTCGGCACGCGCGTCGGCAACACCGACGGCTCGGACTCGGACTCGTCGTAGTTGGGGACGAAGTCCACCGTCTCCTTGTCGATGTCGGCGAGGAGTTCGCCCGCGAGGCGCGACATGCGCACCTCGGTGTAGCGCATCGCCGCCGGGGCGTCGCCGTCCACCGAGCCGAAATTGCCCTGCCCGTCGACCAGCAGGTAGCGCATCGAGAACGGCTGCGCCATGCGCACGATCGTGTCGTAGACCGCCGTGTCGCCGTGCGGGTGGTACTTGCCGATCACGTCGCCCACGACGCGCGCGGACTTCTTGTACGACTTGTTCCACTCGTTGCCGAGCTCGCGCATCGCGTACAGCACGCGCCGGTGGACCGGCTTGAGGCCGTCACGGACGTCCGGCAGGGCCCGACCCACGATCACGCTCATCGCGTAGTCGAGGTAGGACCGCTTCATCTCGTCTTCGAGGTTGACGTGCAGGATTTCGCGGGCGATTTCGGCCATGGAATCGTCGTGTCTGGGTCGGTTTGGAGGCGGTCGGCACGGACCGGCTAAAAGACAGGAAATGATACCATACGGCCCCCTCCCAGAGCCCCCTTCCGCATGGAGTCCATCGACACGCTCGTCTGCGCACGCTGGGTGGTTCCCGTCGAGCCCGATGGCCGCGTACTGGAACGCCATTCGGTCGCCATCGATGCCGGACGGATCGTCGCCGTGCTGCCGACCGTCGACGCAAGATTGCGCTACGACGCCCGGGAAACCATCGACCGGCCGAACCACGCCGTGCTGCCGGGGCTCGTCAATGCGCACACCCATGCCGCGATGGTTCTGCTCAGGGGCCGGGCCGAGAACCTGCCCCTCGACCCGTGGCTGCGCAAGGCCGTCTGGCCGCTCGAGCGCCGCTGGGTCGACCCCGAGTACGTGCGCGACGGCACCGAGCTCGCCATCGCGGAAATGCTGCGTGGCGGGATCACCTGCTTCGCGGACATGCACCTGTGGCCCGACGTCGTCGCCCAGACGGCCGCCGCGGCACACGTCCGCGCCAGCGTCGGCCTGATCGTGACGGAGGCCGACACCAGCTGGGCCTCGACCGCCGACGAATACATCGACCGCGGAATGCGCCTGCGCGACGAGTACCAGGGCGACCCGCTGATCACGACCCATTTCGCGCCGCACGCCCCCTACTCCGTCGCCGACGCGACGCTCGCGCGGGTGCGCCGCCTCGCCGACGAACTCGACCTGCCGGTGGCGATGCACCTCCACGAGACGGCGCGGGAGATCGAGCAGAGCCTGCAGACTCACGGCAAGCGGCCGCTCGAACGGCTGGCGTCGCTGGGCCTCGCGAGCCCGCAGCTGGTGGCGATCCACATGACCCAGGTCGACCCGCAGGATCTCGACACGCTGGCCACGGCCGGTGCGAGCGTCGTCCACTGCCCCGAGTCGAACCTGAAGCTCGGCGCCGGCGTCTGCCCGGTGGCGCGGCTGCTGGGCCACGGGATCCGCGTGGCGCTCGGCACCGACGGCGCCGCTTCGAACAACGACCTCGACCTGCTGGCCGAGGCTCGCATCGCGGGCCTCGTCTCCGCCGGCGTGGGTGCCACTCCCGGTGCGCTCGTCGCATCGGACCTGTTGCGCATGGCGACGCTCGAGGGCGCGCGCACGCTCGGGCTCGGCGAGTCGACGGGAAGCCTGGTCCCCGGCAAGTGGGCGGACCTGTGCTGCATCGACCTGCGGGCACCGCGCAGCTGGCCCGTCCACGACGTCGCCACGGCCGTGATCTACGCCGCCTCGTCGCAGCAGGTGACCGACACCTGGGTCGCGGGCCGCCGCTTGCTCGCCGAGGGTCGACTGCGCACCATCGACGAGTCGGCGGCGCTGGCCCGGGCAGAAGAATGGAGCGCGCGCATCGACACGACCGCCGCCGAGGAGGCCGCCGCGAATGGCTGAACCCTCCAACGTGGATCCCGCCGAGATCGCGCGGTTCCAGTCGGCCGCGAGCCGCTGGTGGGACGCCGACGGCGAGATGCGCCCGCTGCACGATCTCAATCCCGTGCGGCTCGAGTACGTGGAGCGAGCGGGTCCGCTGTCCGGGCTCGCGGTGGTCGACGTCGGCTGCGGCGGGGGACTGCTGGCCGAGGCCATGGCCCGCAAGGGCGCCCGCGTGGTGGGCCTCGACCTCGCCGACGAACTACTCACCGTCGCGCGCCTGCACGCCCTCGAGAGCGGGGTCACGCTGGACTACCGGCTCGAATCCGCCGAGCAGCACGCGCAGGCGAACCCGGGGCACTACGACGTCGCCACCTGCATGGAGATGCTCGAGCACGTCCCGGATCCCGCGGCGGTGGTCGAGGCCCTCGCGCAGCTCGTCCGGCCCGGGGGCCACGTCTTCGTCTCCACCCTCAATCGCACGCCCCGTGCGTACCTGATGGCCATCCTGGGCGCGGAGTACGTGCTGCGCCTGCTGCCGACCGGCACGCACACCTACGAGAAATTCATTCGCCCGTCCGAACTCACGGCCTGGGCGCGGACGGCGGGACTGCACCACGTCGACATCGCCGGGCTGGAGTACGACCCCTTCGCGCGCCGTGCGAGCCTGAGCAGCGACGCCCGCGTGAACTACCTCGTGCATTTCCGCAGGCCCGTTGCCGGGGAGCCGGCGGCGCGATGAGCCCGGGCACCGCGCTACTGCTGGACCTCGACGGCACGCTCCTCGACACGGCACCCGACATGGGCGGAGCGCTCAATCTCCTGCGTCGCGAACACGGCCTCGAGGCACTCCCCCACGAACTCATCCGTCCCGTGGTCTCGCACGGCGCGATGCGTCTCGTGTCGCTCGGGTTTCCCGGGGTGGCCGGCGAGGAGTTCGAGCGGCTGCGCCTTCGTTTCCTCGAGCTGTATGCCGCCAACCTCGCGATCGGCACGCGCTTGTTCCCGGGGTTCGACACGGTGCTCGAGCAACTGGAGGCGCGCGGCACACCCTGGGGAATCGTCACCAACAAGCCCGGCTGGCTCACCGATCCGCTGCTGGCGGCGCTCGGGCTCGATCGTCGCGCTGCCTGCACCGTAAGCGGCGACACCGTTGCCGAGCGCAAGCCCCACCCGTTGCCGCTGCTCCACGCGAGTCGACTGATCGGCGTTCCGCCCCAGCACTGCGTATACGTGGGCGATGCCGAGCGCGACATCCAGGCCGGCCGGGCCGCCGGCATGACTACCCTCGTGGCCAGCTACGGATACCTGTCGGTCGACGACGACCCGCAGGGCTGGCAACCGCACGGCGTCGTCGGCGCACCGGCCGAGCTCCTCGACTGGATAACAGGACCCGGCGCTCGCGGCGATCGCGTCTACGCATGAACTCGTCCGTGGCACCGATCGTGCTGCTCGTGCTGCTGCCTGTCCTCACGGCCGTGATCGGCTGGCTGATCGGTCGCCGACGCGGGCACGCGCTCGAGATCGAACTGGCGGAAGCACGGGCCGAACTCAAGTCGGCCGAAGTGCTCGCTCACGAGCGCGACCAGGCACTGCAGCTCGCCTCGGAGCGCCTGCGCGCCGGGTTCGACACAGCCGCCAGCGAGGCGCTGCGCGGCAACAGCGAGGTGTTCCTGCAGATGGCGCGCCAGGTGCTCGGCCAGCAGCAGGAACTCGCCGTGCGCAATCTTGCGGATCGTGAAAAGGCGGTCGAGACGATGCTCGCCCCGGTGCGCGAGGCCCTGCAACGCACGCACGAGCAGATCGCGCGCATCGAGAAGGAGCGCGCCGAGACCTTCGGGGCGCTGCGGAGCTCGCTCGAGGGCGTCGCCCTCGGCCAACTGGCGCTGCAGCGCGAGACCCGCAATCTGGTGACCGCGCTGCGCCGACCCGAGGTCCGTGGCCAGTGGGGCGAGATGACGCTGCGCCGCCTCGCCGAACTGGCCGGCATGGTGGAGCACTGCGACTTCGTCGAGCAGGTCCACGTCGCGGGCGAGGACGGCGCGCTGCGCCCCGACATGATCGTCAACATGCCCGACGGCCGGCAGCTGGTGGTCGACGTCAAGACGCCCCTCGACGCGTACCTCTCCGCGGTCGAGGCGTCCACCGACGAGGCGCGCGATGCCGCGATCAAGCGCCACGCGCAGGCCGTGGTCGAGCGCGTACGTGCGCTGTCCTCGAAGGCCTACTGGGCGCAGTTCGAGCGCAGTCCCGATTTCGTCGTGCTGTTCATCCCGGGCGACCAGTTCCTCACCGCGGCGGTCGGCGAGATTCCCACCCTGCTCGAGGACGCGATCCGGCAGCACGTGATCATCGCCACGCCCTCGAGCTTCGTCGCGCTGCTGAAGGCCGTGGCCTACGGCTGGCGACAGAACGTGCTTGCCGACAACGCGGCGCGCATCCAGGAACTCGCGGAAGAGCTCTACAAGCGGCTGGCGAAGTTCGGCGAGCACATGGCGAAGATCGGCCGCTCGCTCGGACTCAGCGTCGACGCGTATAACAGCGCCGTCGGCTCGCTCGAGCGCCAGGTGCTGCCGGGGGCGCGCAAGTTCACGGAGCTCGGCCTGCGGCCCGAACGCGAGATCGAGGAAATCACGCCAGTGGAAAAGCTTGCCCGCACGCCCCGCACTGGCGACGGTGAGGCTGGCCCGGCCGAAAGCAACGCTGATGCCTGAATCCGTCTGAACGTGCCTGACTGCGCCTGACCGCGCCCCGAGGAGACCGCCGCTTGACGACCGACATCGACCCGCGAACTTTCCAGGCGCCAGCTGCGCTGCTGGCCGAGCGCGTGATCCTCGTCACCGGCGCCGGTGGCGGCCTCGGCGCTGCGCTCGCGAAGTCCTGCGCCGCGCTGGGTGCCCGGGTCGTCCTGTGCGGACGCACGGTGCGCAAGCTCGAAACCGTCTACGACGCGATCATGGCCGCCGGCGGCCCGCGCCCGTCCATCGCGCCGCTCGACCTCGAGCGTGCCGACGCGAGCCAGTACACCGCGCTCGCCGACGCAGTTCGCAACGAGTTCGGAAGGCTCGACGGACTGGTCCACGCGGCGGGCATCCTCGGCGAACGAGCCCCCATCGAGCACTACGACGTGACCACCTGGCTGCGGGTGATGCACGTCAACGTGAACGCCGCCTTCATCGTGACCCAGATGCTGCTGCCGTTGTTGCGCCTCTCGCAGGACGCCTCGGTGGTCTTCACCACCAGCGGCGTCTCGGTGCACGGCCGCGCCTACTGGGGCGCCTATGCGGTGTCCAAGTTTGCGGTCGAGGGACTGATGCAGGTGCTGGCGGACGAGACCGACACGATCACGTCCATCCGCGCGAACAGCGTGAACCCGGGCCGTATGCGCACCGGCATGCGGGCCAAGGCTTACCCGGGCGAAGATCCCGCCACGGTGCCGACCCCGGAACAGGTGCTGGCACCGTTCCTCTACCTGCTCGGGCCCACGGCGCGCGGGGTTACCGGCCGCCGCTTCGACGCGCAGTAGACCGCCGGCTCGACGATCCACGCTTACCGCCCGCCCGACTCGGCCGCTTCGGCCGCTTGTGGGGCGCGGTCGGCGAACGCCCGGCCATTGCGAGCAGCGCGTCGAGGTCCGGCCCTTCCAGGTCCCGCGAACGCCCGCGCGGCAGATCACGCGGCAACGAGACAGGGCCCCAGCGCACGAGCATGGTGCGGCTCACCTTCAGTCCGGCGCCGTCGAACAGGGCGCGGATCGCGCCGCGCGGCAACGACCGGTCGGCCGCGACACGAAACCAGACGTTGGTCCCGACGCCTTCGAGACGCTCGATCGCCTGGAACTCGACGGACTCGCCCTCGAGGTCGATCTCGCGCGGCATCGTCGGCCAGCGATCGGTCTCGCGCGGTCGCAGCACCCGCACCCGGAATTCGACCGGCACCGACGCCTCGCCGCGCGCGATCGCGGCCGCCAGCGTCCCGTCGTTCGACAGGATCAGCAGGCCGTCCTCGCCGAAGCCGAGCGCGTTTACGGGCAGCCAGCGACCCGCCCGCAGCGTCGGCAGGCGTGACTCGACCGCGGAGCGGTCATCGCCCTCCCTGGAGCGCAGCATCTCGCCGCTCGGCTTGTGATAGAGGATCACGCGCAGCGACGAGTCGACGGCCAGGCGTTTTGACACGTCGCGCCCGTCGACCACGACGCGGTCCGACGATCGCACGCGCTGGCCGATCTCAGCCGGCACGCCATTGACCAGCACGCGTCCCTCGCGGATCCAGTCCTCGACCTGGCGTCGGGACCCGATGCCGTGCTGGGCCAGGAGCTTGTGCAGTCGCTCGTCCAAGAGGGACGGGTCAGCGTTCCTGGCTGTCGGGCGGAGCGGCCACCAGCGTCGGTGCCTGCGCTTCGCCTGGCGGATCATCGTCCTCGTCGTCCGCCGTGGATTCCTCGTCCGGGCTGTCGTCTTCCAAGGCCGCGCCCGGGTCCGAGTCCGATACGGCGTCCGGCGCAGCGGAGGGCGCCGGCAACGACGGGATCGCCGGGACCGGTGCGCCGCCCGGAAACTCGAGTTGCACCTTGATGTCGTCGAGGTCGCGCAGCTCCGCGAGCGTCGGCAGGTCGTCAAGGCTCCTGAGACCGAAGTAGTCGAGGAAGTCGCGCGTGGTGCCGAGGAGTTCGGGGCGGCCCGGCACTTCGCGGTGGCCCACGACGCGGACCCAGTTGCGTTCATGCAGCGTGCGCATGAGGCTCGAACTGACCGTCACGCCTCGGATGTTCTCGATCTCGCCACGCGTAATCGGCTGGCGATAGGCGATCAGGGCGAGCGTCTCGAGGAGCGCACGCGAATAGCGGGTCGGGCGCTCCTGCCACAGGCGCGACACGACGTCCGAGAACTGCGGGCGCACCTGGATGCGCCAGCCGCTCGCCACCTCGCGCAGTTCGAACGCGCGGTCGGCGCACGTCTGCCCGAGTTCGGCCAGCGCCGCCTTGACCTCCTCGGCCGTGGGCCGCTGGGTCTCCTCGAAGAGTTCGAGTATCTGCTCGACGGTGACCGGACGGCCCGCCGCAAGCAGCACGGCCTCCAGGATGCTGGACAGTGAATATTCGCTCATGATTCGTTCCGGATGACGGCTTCGGGACGATCGTTGTCGACGACCAGCGTGACGTGACGGGGCGCTCCGGCACGGACGTGGATCGGCGCGAACGGCTCGGCCTGGACGATCTCGATCAGCCCCTCGCGCAGCAGCTCGAGGATCGCCGAGAAGGTGATGGTCACGCCCATGCGGCCTTCCTCGGGCCGGAACAGGTGCGTGAACTCCGCAAATGACTGGTGCTTGAGGGCTCCGAGCACCTCGGACATGCGTTGCCGCACGGACAGCCGCTCGCGGCTGATGTGATGGTGCGCGAACATGTCCGCGCGCGACATCACGTCCTTGAGGGCGACGAGCATTTCCTGCAGCGTGACCTCGGGCAGCAGCCTCACCACCCGCCGCTCGGTGAGTTCCGCCGAGGCCGGGAAGGTGTCCCGGTCGATCCGCGGCAACTCCTCGATGTCCATCGCCGCCTGCTTGAAGCGCTCGTATTCCTGCAGGCGTCGCACGAGCTCGGCCCGCGGGTCGTCCTCCACCTGCCCCGCCTCGCTCTGCGGGCGCGGCAGCAGCATCCGCGACTTGACCTCGGCCAGGGTCGCGGCCATGAGCAGGTACTCGCCGGCCAGCTCGAGCTGCAGCTCGTGCATGAGCTCGATGTAGCGCGTGTACTGGCGCGTGATCTCGGCGATCGGGATGTCGAGGATGTCGAGGTTCTGCCGCCGGATCAGGTACAGCAGGAGGTCGAGCGGTCCCTCGAACGCCTCGAGGAACACCTGCAGCGCATCCGGGGGAATGTAGAGATCGCGGGGCATCTGCGTCAGCGGTTCGCCCTCGACCACGGCGAACGGCATCTCGGTCTGCTCATGCGTCTCGACCGCCGGCGCCGGCGGGGCGGCGGGCGGCGGCCCGCCCTCGACCAGCCTCAGGTCAGGCTTGCTCATGCTCGTTTCCTCAGCGATACGACAGGCCCATGGCCTGCTTGACGTCGTCCAGCGTCTGCCCCGCCACCTCGCGGGCCTTCTCGCAACCCTCGGCGATGATGCCGCGCACCAGGTCGGGATTGTCCTCGTATTCATGCGCGCGCTGGCGCATGCCGGAGATCTCCTCGACGATGCGGTCGATCAGTGGCTTCTTGCATTCCAGGCAGCCGATGCCGGCCGTGCGGCAGCCCTGCTGGACCCAGTTGCGCACGTCCTCGTTCGAATAGAGCTTGTGCAGATCCCACACCGGGCACTTGTCGGGATCACCCGGATCGGTGCGCCGCACGCGGGCGGGGTCGGTCTGCATGGTCTTGAGCTTGCTGGCAACGGTGTCCGGATCTTCGCGCAGTCCGATCGTGTTGCCGTACGACTTCGACATCTTGCGGCCGTCGAGGCCGGTGACCTTCGGCGTCTCGGTCAGCAGGACGTCGGGTTCCGGAAGGATGGAGCGCCCGGTGCCCTCGAGGTAGCCGAGCAGGCGTTCGCGGTCCGCGAGCGTGAGGCGTGAATTGCCCTCGAGCAGGGCATGGGCCCGCTGCAGCGCCTCCTGGTGGCCCTGCTCCTGGAAGCTGCGGCGCAGGTTCCGGTACAGCGTGGCGTTCTTCGAGCCGAGACCCTTCACCGCGCGCTCGGCCTTGGCCTCGAAATCCGGCTCGCGGCCATAGATGTAGTTGAAGCGCCGGGCGATCTCCCGCGTCATCTCGACGTGAGCCACCTGGTCCTCGCCGACGGGCACGTACATGGGGCGGTACAGCAGGATGTCCGCGCTCTGCAGCAGCGGATACCCCAGGAACCCGTACGTCGCGAGGTCCTTCTCCTTCAGTTGCTCCTGCTGGTCCTTGTAGGTCGGCACGCGCTCGAGCCAGCCCAGGGGCGTGATCATGGAAAGGAGCAGATGCAGTTCGGCATGCTCGGGGACGCGTGACTGGATGAACAGCGTGGCCACGGCGGGATTGAGCCCCGCGGCGAGCCAGTCGATGACCATCTGCCAGACGTGGCTGTCGAGGTCGCCCGTGTCCTCGTAGCCCGTGGTGAGGGCATGCAGGTCGGCGACGAAGAAGTAGCAGTCGTACTGGTACTGCAGCTCGGTCCAGTTCCGGAGCGCGCCGTGGTAGTTGCCCAGGTGCAGCAGGCCGGTGGGACGCATGCCGGACAGCACGCGGCGTGGAGCGGAAACCGACGAACTCACCCAACCTCCCCCGAACGGTCAGCTTCTGGAAAAAGCTTGTTTTTCATTAAGTTACGAAGCGTTTCTCACAAAGAACACGTATCCAGCGCCGCCTCGTGCGGACCGGAAGGCGGATTATACGCAGGCCGCGCCGCCGCTGGAGTCATTCAAAGGTGCTGACGTCGCCCTTGCCGTGCCGCACGACGACCGGCGCCGGGCCCGACAGATCGACGACGCTGCTCGGCTCGAAACCACCCTGCCCGCCGTCGATGACCACGTCCACGGCATGCTCGAGCTGAGCCTTGATCTCGAGCGGATCGGTCAGCGGTATCTCCTGCCCGGGCAGGAGCAGCGTCGAACTCATGATGGGCTCGCCGAGCTCCGCCAGCAGCATGCTCACGATCGTATTGTCCGGGACGCGGATGCCGATGGTCCGACGCTTCGGATTCTGCAGGCGCTTGGGCACCTCGCGCGTCGCCTCCAGCAGGAACGTATAGGGACCCGGCGTGAAGGCCTTGAGCGTCCGGTACTGCGTGTTGTCGACCCGGGCGTACTTGGCGATCTCCGACAGGTCGCGGCAGACCAGCGTGAAATTGTGGTTCTTGTCGGCGTCGCGGATGCGGCGGATCCGTTCCATCGCCTCCTTGTCGCCGATCAGGCAGCCGAGCGCGTAGCTCGAATCCGTCGGGTAGGCCACGACGCTACCCTCACGGAGCGATGCGACGGCCTGGCGGATGAGCCTCGGTTGCGGGTTGACGGGGTGGATCGAGAGCAGTAAGGCCATTTCTGGGCGCCAGTCATTGGGCGCAAGGGTGGACTTGGCTATGATACGCGCCCCGGCCACCCGCCGAGTCCCCACTACGCGAGCGCATGCAGTTCCTCGTCGACCTCCTTCCGGTCATTGCTTTCTTCGTCGCCTACAAGATGGCGGGCATCTACGTCGCCACCGCTGTGCTGATCGTGGGCGTCCTGCTGCAGACGGCTGTCAGCTGGATTCGCTTCCGCAAAGTGAGCCCGATGCTGCTCACCTCCGCGCTGCTGGTGCTGGTATTCGGCGGGCTCACCCTCCTCATCCATGACGCGACCTTCATCAAGTGGAAGCCGAGCATCGTCAACTGGCTCTTTGCCGGGGCGTTCCTCGTCAGCCAGTACATGCGCGGCCCGACCATCGTGCAGCGCATGCTCGGGGAGAACGTCGTCCTGGACGACGCCAGCTGGCGTCGCCTGAACTTCATGTGGGTCGCGTTCTTCCTGGTGGCAGGGACGTTGAACATCTTCGTGGCCTACCGCTACGACGAAGCGACCTGGGTCAACTTCAAGCTGTTCGGTCTGATGGGCCTGACCCTGGTCTTTGCCCTCGCCCAGGGCGTGTGGATCTCCCGGCGAGCGGGGACTCCGGACGCCGGGACCGAGTGACATGCTCTACGTGATGCTCGGCAAGGACGCTCCCGGAGCGCTCGCCATCCGACAGCGGGTGCGTGCACGGCACCTCGAGCGCATCGGCCAGCTCGCGGATGCCGGCCGCGTGGCCATGGCGGGCCCCTGCCCGATCGACGACTCGCCGACGCCGGGGCCGTCCGGGTTCTCCGGCAGCGTGATCATCGCCGAGTTCGAGTCGCTGCAGGCGGCCCAGGACTGGCTCGCCGGCGACCCCTACGTCACCGAGGGCGTGTTCGAGTCCTGGGAAGTGCGACCATTCATCAAGGTGCTGCCATGACGACCTCGCGCATCGACCGGCTGACCGAGCGCCTGAAGACCGGCCTCGAACCCGAGCGACTCGAGATCGTCGACGACAGCCACCGCCACGCCGGACACGCCGGGGCCGCGGACGGGCGCGGGCACTTTACGGTGCTGGTCGTGTCGAAGCGGTTTGCGGGACTCAACACGTTGAAGCGGCACCGGCTCGTGTACGACATCGTCGGCGACATGATGACGTCCGATATCCATGCGTTGTCCATCCAGGCACTCGTCCCGGGCGAGATCGCCGTTCACTGAATTGCATCCAACACAGAGGCACCTGATGCGTAACCCAAGTCTGATTCTCATCGCCGCCGCCGGCCTGCTCGCGGGCTGCACCAAGCCCGCCGACGAGGCATCGAAGGCCGCGGACACGGTCGCCGCGACGGCCCAGGCCGCCGTGGCCACGGTCAACGGCAAGCAACTGAGCGGTGAACTCTTCGACATCTTCCTGAAGGCCGTGACCGGGGGTTCGCAGGAGCCGCCGACCGACGAACAGAAGACGCAGATGCTCGACCAGCTGATCAACATGTCGCTGGCGGCGCAGGCGGCGGAAAAGGATGGTCTTCAGAAGGACCCCGAGGTGCAGGCGCGCCTCGAACTGCTGCGCATGCAGATCCTGGCCGAAGCGGCGACCGAGAAGTACGTCGCGGCGCACCCCGTGTCGGAATCGGAGGTCAAGGCCGAATACGACGCGCAGGTCGCCACCATGCCGAAGGAGTACAAGGCGCGGCACATCCTCGTCGAGAAGAAGGAGACCGCCGAGTCGGTCATTCGCGATCTCGAGGCCGGCGGCGACTTCGCCAAGCTCGCGGCGGCCGAGTCGAAGGACTCGAGCGGCAAGAGTGGCGGTGACCTCGGCTGGTTCTCGCCCCAGACCATGGTCAAGCCCTTCGCCGACGCCGTGGTTGCACTCGAGAAGGGCCAGATCACGAAGGTGCCGGTGGAAAGCGAATTTGGCTGGCACGTCATCCAGCTCGAAGACGTTCGCAGCCCCGAGGTGCCCGAGTTCGAGCAGGTGAAGGCGCAGGTCGAGATGTTCGCCCAGCGCAAGAAGCTGCAGGCCTACCTCGAGGAACTTCGCAAGACCGCGAACATCCAGAAGTAAGACTGACTGTCAAGCTGACTTTTTTGGGCGAACGGCCGGCTTTCCCGAGGGAGAGCCGGCCGTTTTCGTTAGGGGCCCGACCGGTGTCAAAGGCCCTCGTAGCGATCCGGTTCTGAATCCCGTCCCGCGCCTTGCGGGAGCGCGGACCGTGGCTGCCGGTGGACACGGCCCAGGCCCCAGGCGGTCCGGCCGGTTCCTTGCCTGGGGCCGGGCGCGCTTCCTAGAATCAGTCGTGAAAGCAACTCTTTCTTATTGTTTCGTATCAATATAATCAGTGACACCGGAAAACTGTGATGTGCGTCACAGAAGTGCCCGCCATCGACCTTGGCTACCAGCACCGTCCTCGCCCGCGCTTGACATAGCGCAAGCCCGGCGACCACTGCGGGGGCGCTCCATCCCTATCCGAGACTACTTTAGGCACAGGCGGTACGTGCCTGAAAATCGGTTCTTTTCTTCCAGTCCGAGTTCCAACTGCCATCCGAGACTAGGCCTGAGCAGGCGTACGTAAGTTCCACAATATGTTCAAGTCTTGACCCGACGCTGCCCACCGATATATTCGGGCCCTGGAGTTAACAATAACCCCCAATGTCAGCGGCACTAGCAATTTGGTCGGCGCCGCCCGCGAACGGGCTAGGAATGAGCGAGAACGTTAAAAGACCGTTGCTTGCGGCATGCCGTCACCTGCTCCATCCACTGGTCAGGATTCTGCTCAGGCATGGGGTTTCGTACGGTGAATTCACCGACTCTGTTCGAGGCGCATACCTCGATATCGCGAAGGCGGACCTCATTCCTCTTGGACGGCCGCACACAGACTCCCGCCTAGCCATATTGACCGGCATCACTAAGGAAGAAGTCCACCGCATCCGCGCGATGGATGAGCAAGATGAGTCGGCGGTCGGTCTCAATCGCATTGCCCGAGTATTGCAAGGTTGGAGTCAAGACCCCGAGTACCTCGGACCGTATGGACTGCCTCTTGAGATCCCGTTTCTTGGGGACCGAATCTCGTTTGAACAACTCGTAAAGACGTACGCGGACGACGTTACTCCACGAGCACTCCTAGACGAATTGCTCCGAGTCAATGCGGCGCTCGAAACCGATGACGGCTATGTGCGCCTTCTTAACCGCACGTACTTGCCTACACCGCTCGATCCAGTCGGGCTCGAACGTCTCGGAAACGTCGTCAACTACTTCATCGACACGGTCGACTTCAACCTGCAGAAGAAGCGGCAGGGTGAGGGTCGCTTCGAGCGCTATGCGATCACGATGGAAGGGCTGTCCGCATCCGGTTTCGCAGCCTTCGATGAATTGATCCGCGAAAAGGGGCAGGAACTGCTCGAGATTCTGGACGATTGGCTTGGCCAGAACGAGATTAAGGGTGGCCATCGACTGCCGCCCAGTGAGTCGATACGCACTGGTGTCGGAATCTTTCATTTCATCGAGAAGGACCCGTCGATTCCTGACGAGAGTCCAATTGGCGTGCCGTCCGGCGCGACAACTCGAACTGACGCAATAGAAGACCAAGGGGAATCAAAATGATTGGGAAGGGTCAGGTCCGAGCAATTGCCGTGGCTGTCTCGCTTGCCCTGGCTGCAGCAGCCGCAAGCGCGGGAACCCCCCATCAGTTCGGAGTGTCGACTGCTAAGGCCAAGCGTCCGTCGGCCATTATCGGTGGCGACGCTGATGCGATCATCGGCGGTGACGCTGATGCCATCATCGGCACGGTGACGCCGACGCCATTATCGGCACTGGCGCTGATGCGATCATCGGTACGGTGACGCCGACGCCATCATCGGCGGTGACGCTGATGCCATTATCGGTACGGTGACGCCGACGCCATCATTGGCAGCGACGCTGACGCGATCATCGGTACGGGTGCTGATGCCATCATCGGCGGTGACGCCGACGCGATCATTGGTACGGTGACGCTGACGCCATCATCGGTGGCGATGCTGATGCGATCATCGGCGGTGACGCCGACGCCATCATTGGCGGTGACGCTGACGCGATCATCGGTACGGGTGACGCTGACGCCATCATCGGCGGTGACGCTGACGCCATCATCGGTACGGTGACGCCGACGCCATCATCGGTACGGCGATGCTGATGCGATTATCGGCGGTGACGCCGACGCCATCATTGGCGGTGACGCTGACGCCATCATCGGTACGGCGATGCTGATGCCATCATCGGTACGGGCGCCGACGCCATCATTGGCGGTGACGCTGACGCCATCATCGGTGCGGGTGCTGATGCCATCATTGGCGGTGACGCTGACGCCATCATCGGTGCGAGTGCTGATGCGATCATCGGCGGTGACGCTGACGCCATCATCGGTACGGGTGACGACGCCATCATCGGCGGCGGCGCTGACGCGATCATCGGTACGGGTGACGGACGCCATCATCGGCACTGGCGCTGACGCGATCATCGGTACGGGTGCCGACGCCATCATTGGCACCGACGCTGACGCGATCATCGGTACGGGTGCCGACGCCATCATCGGCACGTGGCGCCGACGCCATCATCGGCACCGGCGCTGACGCGATCATCGGTACGGGTGCGGATGCCATCATCGGTACGGGTGCGCTGACGCCATCATCGGTACGGGTGCCGACGCCATCATTGGTACGGCGACGCTCGGACGCGCTGACGCGATCATCGGTACGGGTGCCGACGCCATCATCGGCACTGGCGCTGACGCGATCATCGGTACGGGTGCGGACGCCATCATCGGTACGGGTGCCGACGCGATCATCGGTACGGGTGCGGACGCCGTCGGCGATGGGATTTCACTCGATCAGGCATCGAAGTACCGGATTTCCCTGGTAGGACCGGCCACAAGTTTTGATACGTCCAAGAACACCATTTCCGTTCTTGGCCGAACTTTCCACGTACCCACCTCAACCAACCTACTGGCCCTAGTTGCAGATGGTGTTATTTCAGGATCGCCTCTGCAGATCGCGGTCTATGCGGACGTCGCCAACAACGGAACTCTTGTGAAGCCGGTTGTAAGGGTGATACGGGAGTCTTATGTGGCTGGCGAATCTCGCGTCCTGATCAGCGGACGCATCAAGTCGGTCAGCGCTTCAACCGGACATGTGACAATTGGCAACACGGTGATCGATTACAGTTCATTGCTGTCCAACCAGGAGATTACTTTCCGAGTTGGCGAAGTGATCAAGGTCATTGGAACCCAACCCGCAATGCGACAGCCCATCCTGGCCGAGCAGCTCCAGAGAGTGGTTAGGTAAGCCTCTCAAAGCCCCGGCAGTAGTACTCCTGACAGCGCTGGGTGTCCGCTGACGCCCAGCGTTTTGTCATTCTAGGGGCCAGGGTATTTGGCCTTCGACGTGGGAGTCTCGCTAATCGCCTGTTCGGCGCTTGGCCCTTCATAGTAAAAGACCCCAACGCCCGATGTCTGTGTGCTGGCGCTGCCACTCAACTCATCGGAGTCGAGCCCCGTAGCCTCATGCTCAGCCAGCCAGTCATCCATGGCTTCGATGAACTTCGTTGCTTCTCCGCGTGACCAACTGCGAAACGCAGCCGCGACCGAGGGACTGAGATTCTCAGAGAAAGCGAAACGCTGAAAGTAGCCGTCTGCTTTTCGTTCCGGATCTGCGTTATGGGCGACCCCAGAAGTCAGTGGAAAGACCATTCCGGACATTACTGTAATGGCTTTCTCGCCAACATTACCTGGTACGTAGTACCTCTTCACCGGACGCAATCTTCCATCGTCGAGATCAACGATCGCCCCAGAGCGCTTGAGTTCGGTGCGCACAGCTCCAGGAGGAACATCGCCCGCCACGGCTCTGACCAGTGCACTGAAACCCGAAGAATCGTCCTGAAAGTCGAGATCGCGCGGCGTTCCGTCAGCATCTGTAAAACGCGAGTCGGCGTGCCACGCATGCAATACCCGTGCGGGTGGGCCGGAGTGATCGGTCGCAACGCCGGCTCCAGCCCAGTCACCAAGTCCTAGCGCCTCTCGGATACGCTTTACCTCCTTCCTCGACAGGCCGGTCTTTACCGCAACACGTGACGTGTTAGTAAGGCGTCCGCGGGCATCGTGTTCGGTCAGCGCTTCTCTGACGAACGCGCGCCTCGCCACGCTGTCAAACTGCCCGTATGTGACTCCAGACCTGAGCAACAAGCGTGCGACAGGTAGCAATACGGCATAGACCGCGTTCAGCATTCGAATCTGAATTTGATTCGTCATGCTGGAATCATCCGGACACCCGAGTCGAGAGGTTGACCCGGGTCATTCGAAAGGTACTTGGTCGGATCAATTACCCAACCCTCAAAAACGTCCGGCGATAATGCTCCAGTTCCTGGATCGACTCGCGAATATCGTCCAGCGCCAGATGCCGGGAGGTCTTCTGAACGCCGGCCAGCACCTCGGGCGCCCATCGTCGTGCCAGTTCCTTGAGGGTACTGACATCGAGATTCCGGTAATGGAAGTACTTCTCCAAGGCGGGCATCTCCCGTGCCAGGAAACGTCGGTCCTGGCACACACTGTTGCCACACATCGGTGAGACACCCGGTTCAACGCAGAGTTGCAGGAAATCGAGTGTCCTTTGCTCGGCCTCGCGGGCCGTGACTTCGCTCCGGCGCACCCGTTCCAGCAGGCCCGAGGCACCGTGGGTCTCTTGATTCCACTGATCCATGCCTTTCAGGACAGCGTCCGGCTGGCCGATGGCCAGGACCGGTCCTTCCGCCACGATGCGGAGGTCGGGGTCGGTCACGACAGTCGCAATCTCGATGATTCGATCCTGATCGGGGTTCAGCCCGGTCATCTCGAGATCGATCCAGATGAGATTGTTCATGCGATTCGTCATCTGCCCGTATTCTTCGCCGGGATTCAGGAATTGTGGCGCATTCTAGCAAACGCTAAGCTCTGGCCCGCCCGACACCGACCATGCACGCCCTCACCCTGATTTTCCTGCTCGCCCTCGCCACGCACCTGGCCGTGCAACTGTGGCTCGCCCGGCGCCAGATTATGTTCGTCGGCCGGCACAGTGGGGCCGTTCCCGATGGTTTCGAATCGGCGATATCGCCGGATGAACACGCCCGGGCGGCCGCCTATGCCGCCGCCAATCAGCGGATGGGTGCGGTCGAGGCGGTCTACGACGCGATCGTCATACTCTGGCTCACGCTGGGTGGGGGCATCGCCGCCGTCGGCGCATGGGCGTCGGCAAGCATCGCGTCGCCGATCGGGTCCGGCACCGTGCACGTGCTGGCCGTCTTCGCCGTGCTGGCGGTACTCGGCCTGCCGTTCGCGATCTACCGGACGTTCGTGCTGGAGGAGCGATTCGGCTTCAACCGCACGCGGCCGGCGGTATTCTTGGCTGACCAGGTCAAGGGATGGCTGCTGGGACTGGTCCTCGGCGGGGCCGTCGTCGCCTGCGTGCTGTGGATCATGGCAACGGCCGGCCCCCGGTGGTGGCTCGTGGGCTGGGTCGTGTGGCTCGCGTTCTCGCTGCTCGTCATGTGGGCGTGGCCGCGACTCATTGCGCCATTGTTCAACCGGTTCGCACCACTCGAGGATGCGGCGCTGCGCGAACGGATCGATGCCCTCCTCGCCCGCTGCGACTTCCGGGCGAAGGCGGTGTACGTCATGGACGGCTCCCGGCGATCGGCGCATGGCAACGCCTATTTCACGGGCCTGGGCCGGGAGAAGCGCATCGTCTTCTTCGACACCTTGCTCTCGAGCCTGGATGCGCCGCAGGTCGAGTCCGTGCTGGCGCACGAACTCGCGCATTTCAAGCTGCGGCACATCCCGCAAAGGCTCGCCGTCAGTGCGGTCATCAGCCTCGCCGGCTTCGCGCTCCTCGGCTGGCTGTCGACGCACGAGTGGTTCTTCAGTGCGCTCGGGGTTCCCGGGCGCAGTGACGCGGCCGCCCTGCTGCTCTTCATGCTGGTGAGTCCGGCCTTCACGTGGATCATCGCGCCGCTGCTGTCCGCGTGGTCGCGCCGTCACGAATACGAGGCGGACGCGTTCGCTGCGCAGCACAGCGACGCCCGGGCGCTGGCGGCGGCACTGGTCAGGCTGTACAAGGACAACGCCAGCACCCTGACGCCGGATCCCGTGTACTCCGCGTTCCACGATTCACACCCGCCCCCGACCGCGCGTGTCGCCCGCCTGAACCAGCTCGCGCTCCAGGGCGCGTCCAAGTCTTGACCGCCCGCGAGGACACCGGCTGCGTCGTCGAGTCGTTCGGGCGCCGAGTCGTGGTCCTGCGCAGCGGCGGCGAGCGGGCGCCCTGCAAACTGAGTCGGCGCGGGATGGACCTCGTGGCCGGGGACGAGGTCCGAGTCGAATTCGGCGAGCGGGATGACGAATGGACGGTGGTCGAGCGGCTGCCACGGCGCAACGTACTGTGCCGCAGTGACAGCCGGGGACGATCGGAATCCCTGGCCGCGAACCTCGACCAGCTCGGCATCGTCGTGTCCCCTAGGCCGGCCAGCGATCCCTTCGTCGTGGACCGTTACCTGGCGGGCGCCAGCTACGCGGGGATTGCAGCCCTGCTGGTCGTCAACAAGGTCGACCTGCCCGCGGACGCCGGCGATCTTTCGTTCGTCGAGCCCCTGCGCGCGATCGGTCTGCCGGTCGTCTCGGTCTCGGCACGTTCCGGAACGGGGCTCGATGAACTCGTCGCGCGCCTGGCCGGCAGGCGCAGCCTGCTCGCGGGACAATCGGGCGTCGGCAAGTCGTCCCTGCTGAACGCACTGGTCGGCGATGCTGCGCAGGTCACCGGCCGACTGTCGGAGAGTTCCGGCGAGGGCCGCCACACGACCGTCGCGTCGGCCATCCTGCAGGCGCCCTGGGGGGAACTCGCGGACTCGCCCGGGGTCCGCGACTACGCGCCACCGATCGTGCCCCTGAGGGAAGTCCAGGGCGGCTACGCCGAGATCAGCGCCGCGGCGCCGGGTTGCCGGTTCCAGGACTGCCTGCACATGAGGGAGCCGCTCTGCGCGGTGCAGGCGGCGGTCGAATCCGGCGCGATCGACGCGCGGCGCTACGAAAGCTACCGGCGGCTCCTGAACCTGACCCGGCAGCTCGACGAACGGCGTGGCTGGCGGGGCTGAGCGCCGCAAGCCCTGCTGCGGCACCCCGTTTGACACCCGCTGGCCTGCACCGCCAGGTCTGTCCGGCTGCCCGCGAGCAGGCCCTTCGCGGCTGCCCGCAGATGGGTCCGGGCGGCAAGGCCCCCGGCCTCCCCTGGGGGGCTGTCCCACCGCAGACTGGTATGATGTTGCATTGCAACGACACGACTGGAACAGCTGAAGAGGAGATAGGCGCGTGCGCAGAATCATGGTGGGCGTCAAGCGCGTGGTGGACTACAACGTCCGGGTCCGGGTGAAACCGGACAACACGGGGGTGGTGACCGAAGGGGTCAAGATGAGCATCAACCCTTTCGACGAGATCGCACTCGAGGAAGCGCTCAGGATCAAGGAGCGCGGCCTCGCCGACGAAGTGCTCGCGGTCAGCATCGGCCCGACAGACACCCAGCAGCAGCTGCGCACGTCACTCGCGATGGGTGCGGACCGCGCGATCCTGGTCCAGACCGACGCTGCCGTGGGGCCGCTGTCCGTCGCCCGCATCTTCCGCCAGCTGATCGACAAGGAGCAGCCGTTCCTCGTGCTGCTCGGCAAGCAGGCGATCGACGATGACAACGGCCAGGCACCGCAGATGCTCGCGGCACTGTGGGACCGGCCGCAGGCCGTTTCGTGCTCGAAGATCGAGATCGCGGATGGCAAGGCGACCGTGACGCGTGAGGTCGACGCCGGCCTCGAGGTGCTCGAGATCGACCTGCCCGCCGTCATGAGCGTGGACCTGCGCCTCAACGAGCCGCGCTACGTGAAGCTGCCCGACATCATGAAGGCGAAGAAGAAGCCGCTCGACACGGTCGGGCTCGCCGATTTCGGCGTCGGTGAGGCGCCCGCCTTCAAGACCGTCCGCGTGGACCCGCCGCCCCAGCGGCAGAAGGGAATCATGGTGAAGGACGTGGGCGAACTGGTCGACACGCTGAAGAAGAAGGGGTTGGTGTGATGAGCAAGATCCTGGTCATTGCTGAACACGACGGCGCCCGGCTGAACCCGAGCACCTCGAAGTGCGTGTCCTGCGCCGCGCAGGTCCCCGGCGCAGCGGTCGACGTCCTCGTCCTTGCCGTCGATGCCACGGCGGTTGCCGCCCAGGCGGCATCGATCGCCGGTGTCAACCGGGTACTCGCCGCCGACAACGCGGCCAATGCCGAGCCGATCGCTGCGGTGCTCGCACCCCAGGTGGCGAAACTCGCGTCGGGGTACACGCACGTCTTCGGACCCTCGACGACGTTCGGCAAGGACCTCATGCCGCGCGTCGCCGCCCTGCTGGGGGTTGGCCAGCTGAGCGACATCATGGCTGTCGAAGGCGCCCATGCCTTCAAACGACCGATCTATGCCGGCAACGCCGTGCTGACCGTCGAGGCGCCACAGGATGCCGTGCTGGTCGCCACGGTTCGCGTCGCATCGTTCGAGGCCGCCGCCGAGGGCGGCAGCGCGGCAGTCGAGAAGGTCGACGCGTCGGTCCCGCTGCCGACGCACACACGGTTCGTCTCGCGCTCCGGTGCGACGACGGGTCGTCCGGACCTGCAGACGGCATCCCGGGTCGTGGCCGGCGGCCGCGCCCTCGGCAGTGCCGACGGATTCAAGCTCGTCTACAGCCTGGCCGACAAGCTCGGCGCGGCCGTCGGTGCATCGCGTGCGGCGGTGGATGCCGGCTACGTCCCGAACGACCTGCAGGTGGGGCAGACGGGCAAGATCATCGCCCCCGAGCTCTACATCGCAGTCGGAATCTCCGGTGCGATCCAGCACATGACCGGCATCAAGGACGCGCGGACGATCGTTGCCATCAACAAGGATGGCGAGGCCCCGATCTTCGAGGCGGCGGACGTCGGTCTCGTCGGGGATCTGTTCACCATTCTTCCGGAGCTCGAGAAGCAACTCGGCGGATGACGTCGATCCACAAGGGGTTCGTGCAGGTTCCCCACGGCCAGGTCCACTTCCGTTACGGCGGGAGCGGGCCGATCGTGGTGATGCTGCACGGATCCCCGCGGTCCTCGGTCGTTCACGCGCCCGACATCGCCTGGCTCGGCGAGCATTTCACGGTCGTGGCACTCGATACGCCGGGCTGCGGGAATTCCTCGCCGCTTCCGCCGGAGGCCGGCTCCATACCAGGATTCGCCCGGGCCCTTGCCGAGACACTCACGGCCCTCGGCATCGGGCGCTGCGCCGTCTACGGCACGCGCAGCGGTGCGAAGGTCGCCCTGCAGTTCGCGATCGATCACCCGGAGCAGGCGGCGCTCACCCTCCTCGACGGCCTGTCGCTGCTGCCGGCACCGGCCTCCGAGGAAGTCCTGCAGCAGCACCTCGACCCGATCGAGCCCACGACCGATGGCGCGCACCTGGCCCGGCACTGGAGCAGGATCCTCGACATCCACCGCTACTTCCCGTGGTTCGAGAGGACGCCGGAGGCGCGCCTCAACCTGGCGCTACCGGGCGATGCGAACCTGCACGAGTTCGCCACCGACGTCTTCATGAGCGGCGGCCACTGGACGGACGCCTACGGCGCTGCCCTGAGGCATGAGGCGGCGCCGCAGATCTCCCTGCTCCGCTCGCCGACCGTGTTCATGTGCCGCGAGGACGACGTGCTGTACCCGTCGCTGGACCGGCTTCCGCAGCCCCTGCCGGCCCGTTGCAGCATCGAGCGGATCGCCCCCCGCCAGTCGTCCTGGCGCACCCGGCTGCTCGAACTGCTGAGGCGAGCGGACCTGCCGCGCCAGGCCTGGTCGCCCCCGCGCCCGCCGGTCGACGCCGGCGCGCCGGGTGAACGCGACCGCTACGTCGACCTCGTGCACGGACAGCTGCGCGTCCGGCTCGCCGGGCGGGCCGGCACGGCCACGCCGCTCCTGCTGCTGAACGACGTGCCGGGCGGTTCGTCGGCGACCCGGCAGCTGGCCCGATCGATGGCGAGCGACCGACTGACGATCTGTCCGGACCTGCCCGGACTCGGTGAATCGCACCCGCTCCCCTATCCCACGCTCGGCAGCTTCGTCACGGCCCTGCACGAGCTGCTCGAGCAAATCGAAGTGCCCGTCGTGGACGTGGCGGCGGCGGGACTCGGCTGCTGCTTTGCGGTGGCGCTCGCCGCGCACCAGTCGAAGCACGTGAGGAGACTCGCGCTCGACGGCATCCCCATGATCCGTTCGCGGGATCGCCGGCGCGTGGCCCGGCAGTACTGCCCGCCGATCGAACCCGACCGCTCCGGGTCGCAACTGCACCGGGCGTGGCACCTGTTGCGGGACGCGGAATCCAGCTGGCCCTGGTACGACCGCTCTGCTGCGGCCGCACGGGTCCGCGAGCCGGTCCTCGACGCCGGCAGGCTGCAGGACGATCTGGTCGAGGTCGTCAAGCACCTGCCGAGTTATGGAGAAGCCGCAAGCGCTGCGATCGACGCATCGGTCCGCGACATCCTGAAGGCTGTCCGCCAGCCGGTCCTGCTGTTCGAAGTTCCCGTCGACGTCCGCTATGCGGGCACGGCTCGGGCGGCGCAGAGGCTGGCGTCCGCTCGCACTCTGCCGCGGCCGTCGCGCACGGACGATCGCGCCGACTCGCTGCGCGCATTCCTCGCCTGACGGCGCGGACTCAGCCGGTCGCACCCATGACGCTGCGGACCAGCAGGTACACGGCCAGCGCCAGGATCAGGACCCACGTACCCAGCGTTCCGTAGTAGCGACCGAAGGACGGACCGCCCGTGCGGTTCAGGCCCACGCCGTGCAGGATCCGCGCGACGACGAAACCCGCCCCGGCCCCGTGCAGCAGGCCCGGTGCCGCCCCGCCCAGCTCGGCGAGCAGCAGCAGCAGGATGAAGATCGGGCCGTACTCGGCGAGGTTCGCGTGGGCCCGGATCGGTTGCTCGATCTCCCCTTGCGCGCCGGCGCCGAGGTTGATCCTGTGGCGCATGCGCCCACGCACGACCAGCCCGGACAGCACCAGGAACAGCAGCGCCAGCAGCGCCGCATAGACGGTCGTGATGGGCGCCACGGAGCCTAGAGCTGCGCGAGGACGTGCTCGGCGCTCGACACCTTGAACTCGCCCGGGCCTTCGACGAACACGCCGGTAGCGACGCCGTCCTTCACGACCAGCGCGAATCGCTTGCCGCGAATGCCCATGCCGAAGCCGGTTGCATCCATCTCGAGGCCGAGTGCCTTCGCATAATCGCCATTGCCGTCGGCCAGCATCAGCACCTTGTCGTCGACGGCCGAGGCCTTGCCCCAGGCCTTCATGACGAACACGTCGTTCACGGCCATGCAGGCCACGGTGTCCACGCCCTTGGCCTTGAACTCGGCCGCGTGCTGCACGAATCCGGGCAGGTGCCGGGCATCGCAGGTCGGTGTAAAGGCGCCCGGCACCGAGAACAGCACCACCGTCTTGCCGGCGAACAGCTGGTCGGTCGTCATCTTCTGCGGTCCGTCCGCGCCGGGGTACGTGAACACGCCCGCGGGCATCTTGTCGCCCACCTTGATCGTCATGGTTTGTTTCCTCCTGGGGATCGGGTGAGACGTAGGTTCAATTCTAGCAGCCGTTCGGTCCGGGCGCGGGCGCGGATTCGCGCCTGCTGCCGTTACGGCCCGGGGTCAAGCGGCCGCGGGGCCCTTGGCGAAGCGGGGCGCGGAACGCAGTCGAGTGTCGAGCGACTGCAGCAGGCCCTCGGTGGTTTCCCAGTCGATGCAGGCATCCGTGACGGACACGCCGTACTGCAGGTCGGCCCGCTTCGCCGTGATCGGCTGGCTGCCCCAGTGCAGGTTGCTCTCGAGCATGAGGCCGACGATGGAGCGATTGCCGTCGAGAATCTGGTGGGCGACGTTCTCCGCAACCAGGGTCTGGAGCCCCGGGTCCTTGTTCGAGTTGCCGTGGCTGCAGTCGATGACGATGCTGCCCGGCAGGCCCGCCATCTCGAGTTCGCGCTCGCACAGCGCAATGCTCACCGAGTCGTAGTTCGGACGCCCGCCACCGCCGCGCAGGACGATGTGGCCGTAGCGGTTGCCGCGCGTGCGGAACACGGCCGACTGGCCCTGCTGGGTGATGCCGAGGAAGTGATGCGGATGGCGCGCCGACTGCAGCGCGTTGATGGCGACGGCCAGCGAGCCGTCGGTACCGTTCTTGAACCCCACCGGCGTCGACAGGCCGCTCGCCATCTCGCGATGCGTCTGCGACTCGGTCGTGCGCGCACCGATCGCCGTCCAGGTCACCAGTTCGGACAGGTACTGCGGCATGATCGGATCGAGCGCCTCGGTGGCGGCCGGCAAGCCGATCTCGGCGAGGAACAACAGCAGTTCCCGCGCCTGTCCGATGCCCTTCTCGATCTGGAAGGAGTCATCCATGTCGGGATCGTTGATCAGGCCCTTCCAGCCGATGGTCGTCCGCGGCTTCTCGAAATAGACCCGCATCAGCACCAGCATCGTTTCTTCGACCCGCCGGGCGAGGCCCTGCAGTCGCGTCGCGTATTCGCGCGCGGCGGCCGGATCGTGGATGGAGCATGGGCCGACCACCGCGAACAGCCGCGGGTCCTCGCGGTCGAGGATCCGTCGCACGGCACCGCGGCTCCGGTACACGAACTCCTCCGAGGCCGTCGGCAGGGGCAGGCGTCGCTTGACCTCCTCCGGCGTCGGCAGCAGTTCGCTGGAGAGGACGTTGATGTTCTGCAGGCGTTCGTGCATCTCGGGACCGGCCACTGGGTGAATCCGCCCGGTATCTTACACAGCGCTATCGGGGCGTGCGCCGGCTTACGCGGGGAACACCCACGCGGGGACGCTGCGCCAGCCCTTCAGCAGTTCGGCGTCGAGTGCCCGCCAGTCCGGCTCGAGCGACTCGACGAGCCGCCAGTAGCGCTGCGAGTGGTTCATGTGCCGGCGGTGACAGAGTTCGTGGATCATCAGATAGCGCACGACCGGCGGGGCCTGGAACAACAGGCAGATGTTCAGGCTGATCGCCCCCCTGGACGAGCAACTTCCCCATCGGGTTCGCTGCCGCCGCAGGTGCATGCGCGAATAGTCGATTCCGATCTCAGAGGACAGCGCCGCGAGCCGTGGCCCCAGCTCCCGCGTCGCCGTTGCAGCGAGCCAGCGCAGCAGGACCCTGCCCACCTCCCGATCGCTTTCGTCCCGCGTGCGAACCTGCAGCACGCCATCGTCCCGTTCCGCCACGCCGGATCGATGTGCGGCGGCGTACTCCACGCGCCAGCGCTTCCCGGGCAGCGCCAGCTCAACCACCGCAGGCTTGCGCTCGCCCGCCTCCGGGACCAGCAGGGCGAACTCGCTCGCACGTCGTTCGGCCCATGCCCGGTGCTGGGCCACGAAGCGCTCCACGGCCGGGATGCCGATTCCCGGCGGAACGACGACTTCGACCCGCCCGCCCGGAAACACCCGCATGGACATGCGTCGCGCACGCCGGCTGATGCGGACGTGCCAGCCGTGCGCCGCGTCCTGGGAAGACCACAGCGGCATCTGCAACGGATTGCCGTCGGCGGCCCGCGCCGCGGCCCCCCCGCGTCTCGTCATCCCCTAGAGCTCCCTCAATCCGGCCGTGACGGGCAGCCGCGCCGCGCGCAGCCCCGGCAGCAGCCCGCCGACGAGGCCGAGTATGAGCGAATAGGCCAGACCCGTCACCAGCAGGCGCGGCGTGACCGTGAAGGCAAACGTGATCTGGCTGAAGCTCGCCCAGTTCAGCGTGGAGGCCTGGTAGCCATTCAGTCCGAGGTACACGAGCACGCCCCCCACCAGGCCGCCTGCCAGTCCGAGCAGCATCGCTTCGAGCAGCACGGACACGAGGACCGGCGCGGCCCCGAACCCCAGCGCGCGCAGCGTGGCGATCTCGCGCGTCCGCGACGAGACGGCCGAGTACATCGTGTTGAGCGCCGCGAAGATCGCGCCGATGCCCATGAGCACGGCGATGGTCGTGCCGACGTAGCGGATGAGCGTCACGAGGATTCGCGACTGGTCGGCATAGAACTCGCGCTCGCTGCGCACCGACACGTCCACGCGCGGGTCGGCGTCGAGCGAGCGCCGCATCTTCTCCAGCACGCCGGGCGACACCAGCTGCGCCCGGACGACCTGGACCGAATTCCCCCGACGGTAGACACCCTGGAGGACCGTGAGATCGGTCCAGACTTCCGACTCGGACACGCTGCCGCCCGCCTCGAAGACCCCGACGACCCGCCAGGCGTGCGATCCCCAGGTCACTTCACGGCCGAGGTCCACGTTGCCGAACTGCGCGAACGCGCCGCGACCCACGATGACCTCGTCCTTGCCCGGCTCGTACATACGGCCGGCGACGATGCGGAACCCGTCGCGCAGGTCGGCCGCACGCGCGGTCACGCCGCGGAACGGCACGTTCGCGGAGGTGCCGGTGCTGCGCATCGGCAGGTCGACGATGGTGTAGAACTCGGGCGAAGCCACCGGACCACGCGCGTCGCGCACGATGCCGGGCGCCGACGTGATCACGTCCACCTGCTCGCGGGAAAACGTGCTCGACAACTCGTCCGAGGATCCGCCCCGCAGGATGAGTGCGACGTCGTCGCGACCGGACAGCTCGAGCGCGGCACGGAATCCCTCGCCCATGGAAAGCAGCGAGACGAGTACCGCGACGACGCCGCCGATGCCGACGATCGCGACCAGCGACGTGCCCAGTCGCGCCGGGAGGTTGCGCAGGTTCATGGCGGTCACTGCGGCGAACTGGTTCAGCCAGGCATTCATGGTGTGATCAATCGCGCCGCAGCGCCTCCACGATCCTGAGCCGCATCGCCTGCGCCGCCGGGACGGCGCCCGCGACCAGGCCGAGCCCGACCATGAAGACGCCACCGAGCGCGATCGCGCTCGCCGGCACCTGGAATCCCGGCAGGTACTGGCGGAACACCGGTTCGAACTGCACGCCGAGCCACCAGGCGCCCGCGAGCCCGAGGACGCCACCGAGCACGGTGATGAGCACCGCCTCGGCCATCACCAGGCCCAGCACGCCGCCATTCGTGTAACCGAGCGTCTTGAGCACGCCGATCTCGTTGGTGCGCTCACGAACCGACTGCGCCATCGTGTTCGCAGTGACCAGCAGCATCGTGAAGAACACCGCCGTGACGATGGCGCGCAGGATCGCCCCGACGTTGCCCACCTGGTTGACGAACGACTGGGCCATGGCGCGCTCGGACGACGTCTTGGTCTCGGCCGGCGAGTTCGTGAACTGGAGATCGATCTGGCGGGCCACCGATTGCGCGCGGTCGACGTCGGCAACCTTCACGACATACCAGCCGACGAGCCCCTTCCCCTGCCCCCGGGCTTCATCGAAGTACTCATGGTGGAACAGGATCTGGCGCGTGTCCCCACCGTCCGGAAGGTCGTAGATCGCGCGAACCGTCACGCCCCACGCATCGCTGCCGTCTTCCTTGCGCCAGATCGACGAACGCAGGGGCACCGCGTCGCCGGGCTTCCAGCCCGTGAGGTCCGCGAGGCCGCGGCCGATCAGGATCCCCGAGCGATCGGCGATCCACGCGCGCTTCTGGGCATCCGGGATGACGAATTCCGGGTACATGCGCAGGAACGCCTCGGGCTTGACCGGGAACGTCGGGATCTGGTTGCGCTCATCGCGGTACCACGCGCCGAACCAGGTCTGCGGGGTCACGTCGGCGACCCCGTCGATCGAACGGATGCGGTTCTCGTAGCTCGCGGGCAGCAACTGGGTGAACGACACCTTGTGCATGGTGAGCAACCGGTCGGCGCCGGCCACGTCCACGCCGGACTGCAGCGCGTAGCGCATCGATTCCGCGAGCCCGAAGAGCAGGAAGGCGATCACGATCGAGGCCAGCGTGAAGAACGTCCGCAGCCGCTTGCGGCGCAGGCTGGCGACGAGCAGCGGCAGGTACTTCCCGATCATGGCGGATCTTCCCGCAGCAGGCCCTTGTCGAGGTGGATCGTGCGGTGCGAACGCTCGGCGGCGTGCGGGTCGTGGGTGACCATGATGATGGTCTTGCCGTACTCCTGGTTGAGCGCCTGCAGCAGGTCGAGAATCTCGTCGCCCGAGCGGCGGTCGAGGTCGCCCGTGGGCTCGTCGCAGAGCAGCAGCGTCGGGTCGGTGACGATGGCGCGAGCGATGCCGACGCGCTGCTCCTGCCCGCCCGACAGCTCGCGTGGCCGGTGCCGGGCGCGATCCGCGAGGCCGACGAGCTTCAGGGCCGCGGCCACGCGCCGTGCGCGCTGCTCGCGCGTCAGGTTCTTGAGCAGCAGCGGCAGTTCGACGTTGCGCTCGGCTGACAGGACCGGCAGCAGGTTGTACATCTGGAAGACGAAGCCGACGTGGTCGGCACGCCAGCGCGCGAGTGCCGCGTCGCCGAGCTGGTCGACGCGCAGCCCATCGACCTCGAGTGAACCCGAGGTCGGGCGGTCGAGCCCGCCGATCAGATTGAGCAGCGTTGACTTGCCCGAGCCCGACGGTCCCATGAGTGCCACGAAATCGCCGGCAGCGATCTCGAGTGACAGCCCGTCGAGGACCCGGACCACCTCGGCGCCCCGGCGGTAGACCTTGACGAGGTCCGCGATCCGGACGATCGGCGACGACACGGTCAGTCGGCCTGCAGTTCGACGGCGCCGCCGTCCCTCAGGCGGCGCGGAGGATCCACGACCACCGCCTCGCCCCCCTGCAGTCCCTCGAGCACCGGCACGCGGCCGTCCGCGGCCTCCCCGATCACGACGTCGCGGCGCTCGACCCGTCCATCGCGGACGACCCAGACGCTGCGCGCGCCGCCCTCCGTCGCCACGGCCGTCTCGGGCACGCTCGGAGCCGGGCGCTCCCCGGCGGCGGTCGCCTCCTCGAGGAAGCGTACCTTGATGCCCATGTCGGGCAGCATTCGCGGGTCCAGTTCGTCGAACGCGATGCGCACGCGCACGGTGGCTTTCTGCCGGTCCGCCGTCGGCACGATGCTGATCACGTGGCCGGGGATCGACCAGTCGGGATAGGCGTCCAGCACGGCCTCGACGCGCTGGTCGTCGCGGACACGGTTGATGTAGGCCTCGTTGACGTCGACTTCGATCTCGCGCGAGTCCATGTCGACGATGGTCGCGATGCCGGTCCGGGTGAAGCCCCCGCCCGCGGAGATCGGGGACACGGTCTCGCCCGGTTGTGCGTCCTTGGAGATGACGACACCGCTGAAGGGCGCACGGATCAGCAGATCGTCGAGCCCCTGCTGACGCAACGCCACCTGGCTCTGCGCCACGCCGACCTCGGCGCGTGCGGCCGCGAGCCGGGCGCGCATGGCCTCGACCTCCGCCGCGGAGGTATCGAGCACGCTCTGCGCCACGAGCTTGCGCTCGACCAGGCTGCGGTTGCGCTCCAGCGTCCGCGCCGCGTCCGCCAGCCGGACCTCGATCTCGCCGAGGTTGCTGCGCGCCGCCTCGAGACTACGATTGGCCACGTCGAACTCCGCCTGCGTGGTCGACGGGTCGAGTCTCGCCAGCACCTGGCCTTCCTGCACCGCCGCGCCTTCCTCGAAGAGGACCTCGGTGATCCGGCCGGTCACCTTGGAACTGACCGTCGCGAGGCGGCGTGCCACCACGTAGCCGGACGCGTTGAGCACTGCGCCGTCCGCCGCGGCCTCAACGAGCACCGTCCGCACGGCGACCGGCGAATTGACCGTGCGCCAGGCGACGGCCGCCAGGACGGCGGCGACGAGTGCGGCCAGGATCCACCAGCGCCGCCGGCTCGCCGGTGCATCGCGGTACCGCTGTGCGTCCGCCGGGTGATCGAGTCTCAGGCTTGCAAGCGCTTCCTTGTCCAGCGACATGTGCGTCTCGATTCCAGGAGTCTTGAAATGGCGCGCGCAGCGTGGAGGCTGGCTAGAATGCCGGATGGCCGCGGCACCGGGCCCTGCCCTGCGAGCGCCGCGCACCTTAGCACAGCTACTGCGGCATGAATTCACCCGTCGTCGACATCGGACTCAACCTCACGCACGACAGCTTCGACCACGATCGCGAGCACGTGATCGAGGCTGCGCTCGCCTCGGGTGTCGGCCACATGGTCGTCACCGGCAGCACGCTCGAGAGCTCCCGGGCGGCCATCGCCCTCGCCCGCTCGAACCCCGCCATTTTCCGGGCCACGGCCGGCGTCCATCCGCACCACGCCCGCGAGTTGCGTCCGGACGACGTCCCGGCGCTGCGCGCCCTGCTGCTCGAACCCGAAGTCGGGGCCGCGGGGGAATGTGGACTCGATTACTTCCGCAACTTCTCGCCGCACGAGGACCAGGAACGGGCCTTCCGCCTCCAGCTCGAACTCGCCGTGGAACTGGGCCGGCCGGTGTTCCTGCACCAGCGGGACGCCCACGACGCCTTCATGGCCATCCTCCGCGAGTACCGCCCCGGGCTCCGGGCCGGGGTTGCGCACTGCTTTACCGGCACGGAGCGCGAGCTGCGCGACTACCTCGCCCTCGACCTTTCGATCGGCGTCACGGGCTGGATCTGCGACGAGCGGCGCGGCCAGCACCTCCGCGAGCTCGTGCGCCTGATTCCTCCCGAGCGGCTGATGATCGAGACCGACGCGCCCTATCTGATGCCCCGGGACCTGAATCCAAAGCCCCGGACGCGGCGGAACGAGCCAAAATACCTGCCGCACATCCTGAAGACGGTCGCGGCCTGCCGCGGCGAGACGGCGCAATCGGTGGCAGGGGCCACGACCTACAACGCGCTGGCATTCTTCGGATTCTAGAGTTAACTCTTGATTAGTCTTATAAGTACTTATTTTATAGCAATATTATGAATACAGAAAAAGCCCGTCAATTCGTCGATCGCCGCTGGGACGAGTCCATCCTCGCCGAGCTCGTCGAGTACGTCCGAATCCCGAACAAGTCCCCGATGTTCGATCCGGACTGGGAAGCACACGGTCACATGGAAGCGGCCGTCCAGCTCATGCTGCGATGGGCCGAGGCCGAATGCGCGTCCATTCCCGGCGCACGCGTCAACGTGCTGCGCCTGCCGGGCCGGACGCCCGTCCTGATGGTGGATGTCCCGGGCCGGGTGGACGACTGCGTCCTGATGTACGGGCACCTCGACAAGCAGCCGGAGTTCTCGGGCTGGTCGGAGGGCCTGGAACCCTGGACACCCGTGATCCGCGACGGAAAGCTCTACGGTCGCGGTGGTGCGGACGACGGCTATGCCCTCTTCGCCTCACTGACCGCGATCCGGGCCCTGGCGGAACAGGGTATCCCCCATGCTCGCTGCGTGATCCTGATCGAGGCCAGCGAGGAGAGCGGGAGCCCCGATCTCGTCCATCACATCGAGGCGCTCGGTGCGCAACTCGGATCGCCGACGCTCGTCGTCTGCCTCGACGCGGAATGCGGCAACTACGAGCAGTTGTGGTGCACGACGTCGCTCAGGGGCAACCTGATCGGTTCGCTGCGCGTGGACGTGCTGGCGGAGGGCGTGCACTCCGGCACGGCGAGCGGCGTCGTGCCGTCGAGCTTCCGGATCCTGCGCGAGCTGCTGGCGCGGGTCGAGGATGCCGCCTCCGGCGCGATCCTCCTCGAGGAACTGAATACGCCGATCCCGCCGGACCGCCGCGCGCAGGCGCGGGCCGCCGCCGCCGTGCTGGGCGACACGGTGTTTGCCAAGTTCCCCTTCCTGCCCGGCATGCGGCCCGTGTCGAACGATCCCTTCGAGCTGCTGCTCAACAACAACTGGCGTCCGACACTCAGCGTCACCGGGGTTGACGGGATTCCGGCGTTCCGCAGCGCGGGCAACGTGCTGCGGCCACAGACGACGCTGAAGCTCTCCTTCCGCCTGTCGCCGACGATGGACCCGGACGTTGCGGCCGTGGCCATCAAGAGCGCGCTGGAGGCCGAGCCGCCGTACGGCGCACGGGTCAGCTTCACCGTCGAGTCGGC
Organism: uncultured Gammaproteobacteria bacterium; assembly: GCA_963823535.1. GTDB lineage: Bacteria > Pseudomonadota > Gammaproteobacteria > Steroidobacterales > Steroidobacteraceae > RPQJ01. The sequence continues at coordinate 695,131 of CAWGLZ010000004.1, read as the reverse complement.
GATGGGCGGCTGGAATGCACCCGCGCTCGCACCGTGGCTCGAGCAATCGATGCAGGACGCCTCGCAGGCTTTCTTCGAGCGGGACGCGATGTACATGGGGACGGGCGGCAGCATCCCGTTCATGGGCATGCTGGGTGAAAAATTCCCCGGCACCCAGTTCCTCGTCACCGGCGTGCTCGGTCCCCAGTCAAATGCTCACGGGCCGAACGAGTTCCTGCACATCGAGACGGCGCGGCGGCTGACGGCCTGTGTATCGCAGGTGCTGGCCGACCATGCCCGCCGCGACCGCGAGCGCAAGGCAGCCTGATTCAGCGCGAGAGCGGGTTCGGCTGGGCCGCCTGCCGGATGCGCTCCCACACGGGCGCGAACGCGGCGGCCACGCCGCCCGGCGTCCGCTCGACGACCGGGAACTCGTCCTGCAGGGCATCGAGCCGCAGCACCTCGTCGGGACGGCCCTTCGGGAACTCGCCGCGCATCGAGAACACGACGCGGCCCTCGACCGGTGCATCACCGGCCAGGTGGCGCACCGCCATCACGCGATCCTCCAGCATCGGCAGCGGATTCGTGAAGGTGAAATGCCGCTTCGGACCGAAGACCGACCACTGGGCCATCTTGTCTCCGGCGAAGATCATGCCGGCGACGTCGAACAGGTCGATGACCAGCAGCCCGCGCTGGGTCAGCAGCAGGTAGTTGATGTGAAGCTGCTCGCCGGTGCCGGTGGGCAGCAGGACGTTGCGCAGTTCGTCGTAGGCCACGGACGAGATGACGTTGTCGATCGCGCGCCGCGCCCGGAGCTGGCGCAGCCAGTTGCGCGCAAAGAACACGGCCGCCGCCAGGATTCCCAGTCCGAACAGCACCCACAGCCACAGCGGCAGTCCAAATAGATCCTTCATTTCTGCTCCATCAGTACTGCCCTCAGCGCCTCGAGGCCGGGCTCGATCTCCGTCTGCCGGGACGGCAGCGACAGCAACGCCTCGAGGGCCGGCGGCACCGGCACGCTCTCCCCGATGAGCGGTTCGACGACGTCGTTGAATTTTGCCGGATGCGCCGTCGCCACCAGCACCCAGCGTCCGGCGCGCCGCCGTGACTCGAGGCTGCGGTACACGCAGGCGGCGGTCGCCGTGTGCGGACACCAGGTCTGGCCGAGTTCGCGGTGGTCACGGCGGATCGTCTCGCGGATCTGCTCGTCGCTCACGGTGTACGACGCCAGCTTTTCGCGCAGTGCGCCGACCTCCGGGAACAGCCAGCGCAGGCGCTCCATGTTGCTCGGATTGCCGACGTCCATGGCGGACGCCAGCGTGGCGACGCTCGGCCGTGGTCGCCATTCGCCCGTCCGCAGGTAGTCCGGGACCGTCTGGTTCGCATTGCTCGCGAGCACGATCTCGCCGATCGGCAGACCGGCCTCGCGGGCCCAGACGCAGGCCAGGGCGTTGCCGAGGTTGCCCGTCGGGATGATGAAGCTGGGCGCGCGCCCGTCCACCGCCGACAGCTCGAGGCTCGCCTTGGCGTAATAGACCATCTGCGGCAGGAGCCGCCCGACGTTGATGCTGTTCGCCGAGGACAGCCGCAGTGACGTCGACAGCGCGGGGTCCACGAACGCGTCCTTGACCATCTGCTGGCAATCATCGAACGTCCCGGCGACCGACAAGGTACGCACGTTACCGCCCCAGCAGGCGAGCTGCTTTTCCTGCCGGGCCGAGACGAGCCCGCGCGGATAGAGCACGACCACGTCCACCCAGGGACGGCGGTGGAACGCGGCAGCGACGGCGCCCCCGGTGTCGCCCGAGGTCGCCACCAGGATCGTCAGTCGCCGCGGATCGGGCCGCGGCAGGCGCTCGAGCGTGGCCGCCAGGAAACGCGCGCCGAAATCCTTGAAGGCCGCGGTGGGCCCGTGGAAGAGTTCCAGGACCGACAGCGGCCCGTCACCGCCCTGCACTTCCACGACGGGCGCGGGGAAGACGAACGCATCGCGCGTGATGTCCGGGAGCCAGTCCGCCATCGCATCGCCGCTGGCGAACGGTGCGATCACCCCTTCGGCCAGGCCGTCCAGGTTCGCCGTCCGGCGCAACGCACCGGCGTCCAGCCGCGGCAGGCGCTCCGGCACGTACAGGCCGCCGTCGGGCGCGAGCCCCCGGCCGATCGCCTCGCCGAGCCCGAGCGCATGCGCAGCGTCGCGTGTGCTCAGGAAGCGCATCAGGCATCCACCACGCGCGCGCCGTCCCGGTCGATGGAGGATACCCAGCTGTCGCTGTCGAGGCCGTGCGCGCGGAAGTTCTCCACCATTGCGGCACGGACGTCCTCGGCGTCGCCCTGCTCCACCCAGGCGAACATGGTGGGTCCGGCACCCGAGATCGAGCAGCCGAGCGCGCCGGCCGCCAGGGCGGCCTGCTTGACGGCGGCGAAGCCCGGAATCAGCACCTGCCGCTGCGGTTCGATGATCACGTCGAGCAGCGACTCGCGGATCAGCGGCAGGTCGGACGTGAAACATCCCGCGAGGAACCCGGCCAGGTTCGCCTGTTGCCAGATCACGTCCGAGAGTTCGACCGTGGACCGCAGGATGGCGCGCGCCTCGCGGGTCGCGACGACCATGTGCGGATGCACCAGGACGCAGCGGACCGCCTCGGGCACCGGTATCTGCTTGACGTGCGGGTCGTCGATGCCGACCGTCAGGACCAGGCCGCCGAACAGGGATGGCGCGATGTTGTCCACGTGCACGGAGCCGCTCGCGACGGCCTCGCCCTGCATCGCGAACTTGAGCAGTCGCGTGCGATCGAGCGGCTCGTCGACGAGGGCCGCGGCGGCCACCACGCCGGCCACCGCCGAGGCCGCCGAGCCACCGAGGCCGGAGCCGAGCGGGATGCCCTTCACGACGTCGAGGTCAAAACCGTAAGACAGTCCGAGCTCGCGCTGCAGCGCGAGCACCGCCATTCCGGCCGTGTTGCGCTCCGCGGCCAGCGGCAGGTCCGCCACCACGCCCCGGATCGAGCGGATCGCCACGCCCGGCGCCGCGCGCCGCGTGGCCGTGACGCGATCCCCGAGCGCCGCGACGGTGTGGCCGAGGATGTCGAAGCCCACCGCGACGTTGCCGACGCTGGCGGGCGCAAAGGCCGTGGCCGACGCCCGCCGTTCCGTCACAGCTTCGCCCCGAGGTAGGCGCAGACGCGCAGCAGGTCGGCGAACACGCCGGCGGCCGTCACCGCCGGGCCGGCGCCCGGCCCCTGCACGATGAGCGGATTCTTGTCGTAGCGTGCCGTTTCGAAGCGAACGATGTTGTCGGTGAGTGCGATATTGGCGAAGGGGTGCGAGGTCGGCAGTTCCACGACGCCCACCTCGGCCCGTCCATCGACGCCGACGGACCCGACGTAGCGCAGGACCTGCCCGCGGGAGCGCGCCGCCTCGAGCCGCTCGAGCATCGGCGCGTCGAATTCCGTCAGGCGGTCGAGGAAGTCCTCGACCCCGCATTCGGACAACGCCGGCGGGACGAGGCTCTCGACCTGCACGTCGGCGAGTTCGAGACGCAGGCCCATCTCTCGCGCGAGAATGATGAGCTTGCGCGCCACGTCCATGCCGGAGAGATCGTCGCGCGGATCGGGCTCTGTGTAGCCCAGCGACTTCGCGTGTTTCACCACCGACGAGAAGGCCTGGCTGCCGTCCCAGGTGTTGAAGAGATAAGCGAGCGTCCCGGAGAAAATACCCTCGATGCGACGAATCTCGTCGCCGGTCTCGCGGAGGTCGCGAAGGGTCTGGATGACGGGCAACCCGGCGCCGACGGTGGCCTCGTAGAGGTAATGCGAGCCCGCCGCACGGCGGGACTCCTTCATCCGCTCGTAGTCCCCATAGGCGGCGCTGTTCGCCTTCTTGTTCGGGGTGACGACGTGGATGCCCTCGGACAACCAGTGGGCATAGCGGCTCGCCACGGCCGCGCTGGCGCTGCAATCGATGATCACCGCGTGGGGGAACTGGTCGGCGTGCACGTGGTCGGCAAACTGCTCGAGGTCCACCGGATCTCCACCGGCCGCATAGGCGTCCCGCCAGTGCGCAAGGTCGATGGGTCCCTGGTTCAGGCGCATGGTCTTCGAGCCCGCGATCCCGCGCACGCGCAGGTCGAGCTTGAAATCGCGCCGCAGCCGCTCGGCCTGGGTCGCGATCTGGTCGAGGAGCGCGCCGCCGACGAGCCCCGGACCGATCAGGCCGATCGAGACGGTGTGGGCCGAGAGATAGAAGCTCGAGTGGACGGCACGCAGCGCACGCGCGCTGCTGCGCGCGTCGATCACCACCGAGATGTTGCGCTCCGAGGCGCCCTGCGCGATCGCCCGGACGTTGACGCCGGACACACCGAGCGCGCTGAACACCTGCGCGGCGACGCCATGCGCGCCCGCCATGCCGTCGCCGACGACGGCGAGGATGCTGCAGTGGCGATTGACCTCGATGCTGTGGATCTGCCCCTCGCGCAGCTCGGGTTCGAAGGCGCGCTGAACGACACGCTCGGCCCGGTCGGCCTCGGCCTGCGGCACGGCGAAACAGATCGAGTGCTCGGAACTGCCCTGCGAGATCAGGATGACGGAGATGCCCTCCTCCCGCAGTGCCCCGAACAGGCGATGCGCGGTCCCCGGCACGCCGATCATGCCGGCGCCCTCGAGGTTCAGGAGCGCGATGCGCTCGACGGTCGTGATGCCCTTCACCAGCGGGCTCGGCGCGGAGCGGTCGTGGATCAGCGTCCCGGCCTTCTCCGGCGCGAACGTGTTGCGGATCCAGATCGGGATGCGCTTGTGGACCGCCGGTGCCATGGTCTGCGGGTGGATGACCTTGGCACCGAAGTAGGCGAGCTCCATGGCCTCGTTGTAGGACAGCGCCTCGATGACCTGCGCCTCCGGCACGAGGCGGGGATCGGCACTGAGCACGCCGTCGACGTCGGTCCAGATGACAATTTCGCCCGCGTCGAGCAGCGAGCCGAAGATGGACGCCGAGAAGTCGCTGCCGTTGCGGCCCAGCGTCGTCTGCAGGCCCTGCGTGTCGGTCGCGATGTAGCCGGTCACCACGACGGTGCCGACGAAATCGGGCGGCAGCTGCGCCTGCAGGTTCGACCGCGACTGTTCCCAGCGCACGCCGGGACCCAGCGGGCCCCACTCGACCAGCAGCACGCGACGGGCATCGAGCCAGTGGACCCGGCCGCTCGACAGCCCGCGGCGTCGCAGCAGCCGCTCGAAAATCCGCGTCGACCAGAGTTCGCCGTACCCGGAGATCAGGTCCCTCAGGGTCGTCGACGCGGCCCGCACGAGCCGGACGGTCTGCAGGATCCCGGCGATGTCCCGGCAGTCCTGGTCGAGTTCGATGATGAAGTCGTCGTACAGGTCGCCCGTCAGCAGTTCACGCGCAATTCCCACGTGGCGCTGACGCAGTTCCTCGATCCTGTCCTCGAGCGTCGCATCCTGGCTCTCCGCGAGCGCGACCAGGCCGAGCAGCGCATCCGTGACCCCGCGGCAGGCCGAGAGGACGACCACCTTGCGCAGCGCGGGATCCCCCTCGATGATCCGGGCAACCCGTTCCATGCAGGCCGCGTCCGCGACGCTCGAGCCGCCGAATTTGTGTACTTTCCAGGCTTCCACGGTAGATCTGGCTCCCTAGCAGCCGCCCACGAGGACACGCCGGTGGGCCGCAACCACGCGACCGGCCGGCACGGGGTCGGACGGAGGGAGACTCCTTCGACGCTGAGATGTGTCCTTCGACGGCGCTGGGACTGTATCTTCTTGCAGCGCGGCAGGCAAACTACGGAACCATGGACGATTCGCCATCCCAGGGATTGCATGCGGCCATCCTGGCCGCCGGACCCTCCACGCGCTTTGGCAGCCCGAAGCAGCTCGTTCGGCTCGGCGGGTCCCCGGTCCTGCACCAGGCGGTGAGCAATGCCAGCTTCGTGGCGGGGCACTCGGTCACGGTGGTGCTCGGCGCGAACGCCAGGGACGTCACGCCCGCACTGCGCCAGAGCGCCGCGTCGATCGTACTGAACCGGGACTGGGAGGAAGGACTCGCGAGCTCGATCCGTGTCGCGGTGCGCACGGCGCCACCCGGCTGCAGCGGCATGCTCCTGATGCTCGCGGACCAGGTCGCCCTCACCGCCGACGACCTCAAGCGCCTGTTTGCGGCCTGGCGCCGGCATCCAATCCTGATTGCCGCCGCCCTCTACGGTGGGGCCCCCGGGCTGCCGGCGATCTTTCCCCGCTGGGCTTTCTCCGACCTGATGGAATTGCGCGGGGACCGCGATCCGCGCCTGGTCCTCAGGCGCAGCGTGGACCGGCTCGTCCGGGTGCCGATGCAGAATGCCGGGGTCGACCTCGATACGCCGGAGGACCTGCTGCTGATCGAGAGCGGTACCGGCGGCCACTCTGGACCCGGTCTGGGCTAAGATGACGCCCCCACGAATCCCGCCGCACAAATCTCGGCGTTTGAGAAGCGTGTCGTGGAATTCGATCGCGCCACATGGACCAATACACGGAGTGGCTAAACTCCCCGACTGGATGATTCAGGAGACGATTGCATGCGTCGATCAATGATGTTCGCCGCCCTGGTGGGCGGCCTTTCAGTGGCAGCGGCAAGCGTCGCGGTGGCAGGCCCGGTGAGCGACCAGTTCCGCAGCGGCATCTTCGGGTTGCCCTGGAACGCAGGCAAGGCGGCCATCGAAGCCAAGTACCCGGGCGGCGCCTGGGACCAGGACGACCAGGGTCGCGCGCGTTACTGCTCCGCCAGCCAGCAGCCGCTGCTCAAGTTGCCACCCCAGCACCAGACGCGGGAACTGTGCTTCCTCATCGGCAGCGACGGCACGCTCGCCAGCGCGACGGCGCGCATGGACGCGTCGCTGCCCGCGCTGCTCGCGATCGTGAACCGCTCCAGGACGATCTTCGGCGACTTCGACTCCGTGCGCCGCGACGAGGCGGCCATCCAGTCGCGCTCGACGGCGATGCTGTGGACGCGCGAAGCGCCGTACGTCGTGCAGGTTTCGAGCGCCAACGACAATGACGGTCGCCCGATGGAAGTCACCTTCACCGTGGCGGACGAGGCCAGCATCCACACGAGTGGCTCAGAACGCGTTTCTCACCGTCCCCCGGGCACGTAAACGCTCGAGGCGCTCTGGGCCGGCTCCGGGGGCAACTCCGGGGCGGCCTCGCCGTCCGCCCTCGCCGGCGCCTCGTCGATCGGCACCAGGGAGAAGGACCGCCGGTCCAGCCACTCGGTGAGTGGCTTCCAGGTGTCGAGGTCCTCCTGCAGCAGGGCGCCCTTCATCTCGTGCAGGCCCATGCCGGTCTCGGCGGAGCGGACGTACGCCTGGGAATCCCTCAGCACGGCGGCCACCGGGATGCGCAGGCTGCGCAGGAACCGCATCAGGGACTGGTATGCCTTGGTATAGCGGCGCGCGCGGTTGGCGACGATCACCAGACGCTTCTCGGAACGGTGGACCTTGGCCACCAGCAGCAGGTCCGCGATGCAACGCGATGCGGCATGGATGTCGATGTCCGAGGGCAGGACCGGCACGACGATCGCGCTCGCATCGCGCACGGTCTCCGGCATCTGCAGGGCCGGCAGTGCGGCCGGCGTATCGACGATCAGGCGCTCCGTGCCCGGCGGGGCGCGCAGCGCGAACGCCCGGGTCATGCCCATGCGCTTTTCGTAGGCAGCGATCGGATGAATGGCCGGCAGGTCCGCCGGTCGTTGCTTCAGCCAGCGGATGCTGGAACCCTGCGGGTCCAGGTCCATCAGCGCGACCTGCTGGCCCTTCCACGCGTAATACGCCGCCAGATTGGTGGCGATCGTGGTCTTTCCCGACCCACCCTTGGTGTTCAGGACCACGATCTTCTGTGGCGGCTGGGGCTGTTCCATCGTCGGGGTCTGCATCCTGGCGAAACCGTAGCTGACGCCGTTCAATCCGGCAAGCGCTCTGCGACCGACGGTCGTCAGTCGCTCGCCCCGCGCAGCTTGGTGGCGATGAAGTCCCGATGGGAGACGTGGAGCAGGCCCGCGACGCGCCGGATCAGGTGCTCCTCGTACTTGTGAATGACCGAATCGGCCTGCGCCACGCGCCACAGCTGTTCCATGAGTCGCAGTTTCTCGCCGTGGGAGAGTGCCTGGTTGATCTCGGAAGTGAACTGGTGCAGGTCGTGCGCACGGTCGACCCGGGCCTCTGCCTCGGCCAGCAGTTCCTCGCACTGCCCGGCCTGCAGGCCGAGGATTTCGCGCAGCGACTCGAGCACCTGGCGTCGCTCGGCCGTGGCCACGTCATAGTCCGCGCGCAGCACCTCGACGAGCAGGGCCGCCACGGCAAGATTCCGCGCCTCGTCCCGCCCCTCGCTGTCCTCGTCGCCCCCCGCGGCGAAGCGCTCCAGTATCCATGTCTTCAGTTTCGTCACGCCGTGGGATGCTGCCATTGGTCGCCAAGCCTGTCTATGACGGCACTTTTACGGTCTAATTGCGCGCTCAGCAGCGAGGACACCACCAGGACATGAGCGAAGCCAAGGCCCGGACGCCGGCCCGAAGACGCAGTGCGGTCGATCGATTCCTGGACGTGGTGGAGCGCGTCGGCAATGCGCTGCCGGACCCCACGACGCTGTTCGCACTGCTCGCCCTGGCCGTGGTGATCCTGTCCGGGATCGCGGCCCAGTTCGACCTGTCCGTGGCACATCCGACCACCGGCAAGCTGATCGAACCGGTCAGCCTGTTGTCCGTGGACGGCCTGCACAGGATTCTCACCGGGCTGGTCACCAATTTCACGAGCTTCGCGCCCCTCGGCACGGTGCTGGTCGCGATGATCGGCATCGGCGTCGCCGAAGTCTCGGGCCTGATCGGTGCGGTCATGCGCATGCTCGTGCTCAAGTCTCCGCGGGCGCTGCTCACGCCGGTGGTCGTGTTCTGCGGCGTGCTCTCGAACGCTGCCAGCGAGGTCGGCTATGTCCTGCTCGTGCCGCTGGCGGCGCTGATCTTCAAGGCCGCCGGGCGGCACCCGGTGCTGGGTCTCGCCGCGGCCTTCGCCGGCGTTTCGGGCGGCTACAGCGCCAACTTCGTGCTCGGCACGATCGATCCCCTGCTCGCGGGCCTGTCGCAGGAAGCCGCGCGCATCATCGACCCGTCCTACGTGGTCAGCCCGGCGGCCAACTACTACTTCATGTTCGTCTCGACCTTCCTCATCACCGGGCTCGGGTGGTGGGTCACTGAGCGACTGGTCGCGCCGCGGCTGGCGGCCAGCGGCGACGTCTCCGAGGCGATCACCGAGGATGATTCCGCCCAGGAGGCCGTGAAGCCGTTGACGCCCGAGGAACGACGGGGCCTGCGTTTCGCGTTCCTGGCATTCGTGATCTTCACCGCGATCCTGCTCTGGGGGCTGCTGCCGTCGGATGGCTTCCTCCGCGACCCCGCGAGCGGCAGCGTGCTGCATTCGCCGTTCCTCAAGGGCATCGTGGCGATCATCTTCTTCTACGGCGTGGGGCTGGGCGCGGCCTACGGCGTCGGCGCGGGGACGGTGCGCAGCGACCGCGACGTGATCAAGGGCATGAGCCAGCAGATGTCGACGCTCGGCGGCTACATGGTGCTGGTGTTCTTCGCGGCCCAGTTCGTGGCCTTTTTCAACTGGACCAACCTCGGCCTGATCCTGGCCGTCGAGGGCGCCCAGTTCCTCAAGGCCGCCGGGCTGCACCAGATACCGCTGATGCTGTCGTTCATCCTGCTTTCCGCACTCATCAACCTGGTGATGGGATCGGCATCGGCCAAGTGGGCCCTCATGGCGCCGGTGTTCGTGCCCATGTTCATGCTGCTCGGCTATCCACCCGAGGTGACGCAGGTTGCCTACCGGGTGGGCGATTCGGTGACCAACGTGATCTCGCCGATGATGAGCTACTTCGCGCTCATCATTGCGTTCGTCCAGCGTTATGTCGCCAAGGCGGGCATCGGCACCCTGGTGTCGTTGATGCTGCCCTACTCTCTGACGTTCCTGGCGGGCTGGTCCGTCTTGTTCGTCGCCTGGCTGCTGCTGGCATGGCCAGTGGGTCCCGGGGCGCCGACCGCGCTGCCGGTTCCGACGACCGTACCCTGACGGTCCCCCGACCTTCCCGTCCGGACGCTAAACTGCCCGCCATGCGCATCTTCTCCCGCCTGTACGACCTGACGCTGCAGTGGAGCCGCCATCGCCATGCGGAGCGGTACCTCGCCGCGGTCAGCTTCACCGAGTCGTCGTTCTTCCCGGTGCCGCCCGACGTACTGCTCGCACCGATGACGCTCGCGCGTCCTGAGCGCTGGTGGAGACTGGCCGCGCTCACCACGGTCGCCTCGGTGATCGGCGGACTGCTCGGCTACCTGATCGGATACGTGGCGCTCGAGGCCGTCACCCCGCTGCTGCACAAGGTCGGCTACTGGACGCACTTCGAGACCGCGCACCGGTGGTTCGAGCGCTACGGGTTCTGGGCCATCTTCGCCGCGGGCTTCACGCCCATTCCTTACAAGGTCTTCACGATCGCCGCCGGCGCAGCCCACATGGGCCTGCTGCCGTTCACGCTCGGATCCGCCGTGGGACGGGGCCTGCGTTACCTGCTGGTCGCCGGGCTCGTGCGCTGGGGCGGAGCGCCGATCGAACACCACATCCGGCGTTATATCGACCGCATCGGCTGGGCCACGCTGGGGGCGGTGGGGATCGGGCTGCTGGTCTGGAGACTCACGCGCGGCTGACGGCGACGCCGTTCACGGCCGGGACAGCAGCTGCCCCAGCGGCAGGCGCTCCCCTGCCGACAGTTCCTCGGCCTGGGCGAGGAAGAGTTCCGCAGCGGCCAGCGCATCGCCCAGCGCATCGTGCATCGAGTGCTCCGGCAGGTTGTATCGACCCCGAAGTGCATCGAGCCGGAGTTCGCCGCGCACGGGCTCCTGCCCTGCCCGTGCGCAGCTGCGGCGGGCGAGCTGCAGCGTGTCGACGACGGGCACGAGCAGTCCATCCCCGAGGCAGCGCCGGCAGGCCGCATCGAGGAACCCGATCTCCGTCGGCGCGTAGTGCGCGACCAGCACCCGCCCCCTGAGCGCCGCCAGGATCTCGACCAGCACCGGACACAGGTCCGCGCCCTCCGCCGCCTCGTCGTCCGTGATGGCATGGATGATGGCGCTGTCCTCGGGCATGGCCCTGGTGGGCCTCACCAGTCGTCGTCGTGCGCTGCCGAGGTCGATCGCGCCGCCGTCGAGCCGCACCCAGCCGGCGCTGACGATTTCCTCCGACCGCGGGTCGACACCGGTGGTCTCCAGGTCGAGGGCCAGGAACCCGACTTCCCGCCAGTCGGCTGCGCGCGGCGGGAACGCTTGCTCGTAGAAGTCACGCAGCGGACCGGCGGGTGCCGCGCGCGCACGCCGCCTGCGGCGCAGATCGAGCGGCAGCATCGAGGCGAAGATCACAGCGGGAGCCGGTCGCCGTGCGCGGCGCGGGCCGCATCCTGCAGCGTCGCGATGGCCGCGAACGCGTCCTTCAGGTGACGCCTTTCCATGGCCGTGAGCGCATCCGGCGCGACATAGTTGTCGACTTCCTCGTTGCGGCGCAGCTGGCCCGCCTGGTGGCGGGCGCGGATCCCCGAAATGAACTCGAATGCCGCCGCGAGGTTCTCGGCCCCGTCGACGCTCACGCTTCCCGCGTCAGAGGCATCTTCGAGGCGCTGCAGCGTCGACACCGAGTCGACGCCGCCGGCGAGCGCATACACGCGTGCCAGGTCCACGATCGGCAGCAAGCCGTGGCGCTTGATGTCGACCTGTCCCTCGTGCTCCCCCGAGCGCACCAGGACGAAATTGCGGAAGAACCCGAGCGGCGGGCGGTTGCCCAGTGCGTGGCCGGTCATGTACGCGAGGAAGACCTTCTCCCGCGCGCAGCGCGGCAGGATGTCGCCCATCAGTCGTCGCCTCAAGTCGTCCTCGCCCCACACCGTCCGCATGTCGAAGAAATTCGCCGCCAGCGTCGCGGCCTTGTGATCGGTCCGGGTCAGCCACGCCGTAAAGTCGTCACGCCATACGGCCAGCGGCTGTCGCCAGCGTGGGTTGGAGGCCATGACGTCGCCGGGGCAATTCACGTAGCCGCAGGCGTCGAGTCCGCTGTTGACCGCCGCCGCGAGTCGCTCGAAGTAGTCGCCGTCCCGCTGGGGGTCGAAGTCGTCGTCCAGGATCATCGAGTTGTCCTGGTCGGAGCGGAGCGTGATCTCGCCCCGTCCCTGGGATCCGGTGGCGATCCACGCAAACCGGACGGGTGCCTCGCCGTGAGCATGGACGTGCAGGTCGATCAGCCTGCGCGTCACGGCATCACAGACCGAAGTGAGCGCCTGGCCGAGCTGATGCGCGCTCGCGTGGGCCGCGACCATCTGGACGTGCAGCTCGCGGGATTCCGCGGCCACCTCGCGCAGTTCGCCCACCGACGCGCAGCGACGGATGCGGTCGGCGAGGTAGAGTGGGTTCGCGGTCTGGGAGCGCAGCACATCGTGCGTCGAGATGATGCCGTGCACTCCATCGCGGTCGACGACGGGCAGGTGATGGATTCTCAGCCGGCTCATCGCCATGAGGGCCTCGAACGCCGACGCCGCAGGCGAGATCGTGTGCGGATCCGGCGTCATGACCTCGCGCAGCGGTGTCGCGCCGTCGCGCGCCTCCGCGACACAGCGGGTGCGCAGGTCGCGATCGGTCAGGATCCCGACCAGCGCACCCTCCTCGACGACCAGCAGGGACGACACCCGCTCCCGCGTCATCAAGCGCGCCGCATCCCGGATCGTGAGCGCGGGCCCGGCCGTGACACCCGAGCGCGCGATGAGTTCGCCGACGTTGAGCCGCAGCAGGTTGCCACCGACTTCGGGTCCGTCGTGCACTTCGTCCCGTGCGCGCCGCAGGCGCTCGCGGATCGATGTCTCGAAGCGATCGTCGAACGCGTGATGCTCGCGGCGAAGCTGCTCGACGACACTCGACGGTACCACGTAGAGCAGCGTGTCCTCCACGGCCACGCCGGAGAGCGAATCATCCTGCACTTCGAGTCCCGCGCAGCCCTCGCAGCTGTCTCCCTCCGCCAGCTTCTCGAGCAACTGGCCCGAGGCATCACGCAATTCGACCGCACCCTTGCGCAGCACGTAGAAGCTCGCCGGATCCGCATCCTGTGGCGGGAAGCTCGAGCCTCTCCGGAGATAGCGCACGGACAGGCGGCGGGGCAGCCCGTCGAGGGTTTCCGCCGGCAGGGATGAGAACGGCGGATGCCGGATGAGGAAGTCGCGAACGTCGCGTAACTCGCTGACCACGGTTGTACCCCGGCGGCCGGGACCGAAGCCGCCGCCCGAACTGCCCACTCGATGGTAGCAGCAATCGCGCGGCCGGCGGCCGGGTCCTACGGCGACCCGGCCGCACTCGTTTCGGGTGTCAGCAGGACTGCGATCGGTGCCCCGCCGCTGCGATAGCCGTGGCCGACGATCTGCCCGAGATCGTTGATGCCCGCTGCCACCTGGATCGTCCAGCCGAGCGCCGGGTCGATCAGGTCGTTCAGGTTCTGCAGTCCCTTGAACTCGTCCCAGACGAACGCGGCGCCCATGGTCGGGAAATGTGCGTAGCCGACGATCACCCCGGCATTGTTGATGGCCAGTGGTTCCGAATAGCCGTCGACGAGCTGGCGCATCGCCCCGTCGCGATAGAGGTAGCCCGTGAGACCGGCGGCCGGCAATGCAGACTCGCCGACGACGTCGCCGGCGTCGTTCATCGCCGCGACGTAGGCCTGGTCGCCACCCAGGGTCCCGAGGTCGTTGAGGACGTTGCCGGTCTGCAGGAACGCGTGGATCTGCCCGGCGGCCGTCATGGACCAGCCCGCGATCTGCCCCTGGCCGTTGATGGCGGCGGCCACGCTGTAGTCGCCGCCCAGCGTCCCCAGGGGAACCATGGCGTCATCCCTGAGGACGAAACCCCGCAGGAAGCCGTCGAGGTTCGTGGACGATCCGACGACGTGCCCGGCGGAATTGATGCCGTCCGCTTCACTCGAGAGCCCGCCCAGGGTCCCGAGGTCCTGCATCGTGCCGTCGACGTAGCGGAACGCCCGGTCGAACTGGTCCGCAGTCTCGGACCAGCCGACGACGACGCCATCGTCGTTCACGTCGCGCGCGTAGCTCTCACGCCCGCCCAGCGTCCCGAGGTCGTGCGTCACCCCGTCGCTGTAAAGAAAGGCGTGTGCCGCTCCCGTTCCGTCGAAGGTCGAGAATCCGACGACCTCTCCCCGGTTGTTGATGGCACTGGGCTCGATGAACGGCCCGCCGAGCGATGGAATGAGCGTCGCGGAGTAGCGCGCCGCGGCCACCGGCGAGAGCACGCTGACCGGGCGGACGGCGCTCGCCGTGGCACCGTCGTCATCGGTCACCGCCAGCGTGACTTCGAAGATGCCTGCGGCCGCAAAGGTATGCTGGGCGGTCGCGCCGGTCGCCGTGCCGCCATCAGCGAAATCCCACGCATACGACACGATCGACCCATCCGGGTCCTGGGACGCGGTCGCGTCGAATCGCACGACCAGCGGGACGATGCCCGATTGTGGCGACGCCGTGAAATCCGCCGTGGGTGCCGCGTTGGCGACGACCGTCACCGTCCGCGACGTCGAACCCGTGGCGCCGCGGTTGTCGGTGACGGTCAGCGTCACAGCATAGCTGCCAGCCGCCAGGAAGGTGTGATCCACCTGCACGCCGGTGGCCGCTGCCGACTGGTCAGCAAAATCCCAGGCGTAGCCCACCACGCTGCCGTCGGGGTCGGTGGACGACGACGCATCGAATCTCACTGCAAGGGGTGCGGCGCCCGTGTCGGGTACCGCCGTGAAGGCGGCCGTGGGCGCGACATTTCCACCCCCGCCCCCTCCGTCGTCCCCGCCTCCACACGCTGTCAGCAGTGCGAACAGGACGAACGAGAGGGCCTGTGCGAGTGCTCGCGACGTTGTTGGGCGTCTCATGGCCAGACCTCCGTGGCACATCGCGCGGCCACTCGCCGGTCGATCAATGGGCCATGGACGATCCGAGTCCCGTGGGTCGACGGCGGCCGAGGCCGGCGCCTTTCCTCCCTCAACCTAGATTGCACCCCTCGCGCCCGCCGCGCATCCGTATCAAGACGAGCCCCATCGCGGCATGTACGGAACAGCCGGGTTGCCAACACGCGCCCCGCGGATTTCGGCATCATCACGCGGATGAAAGCCATGCAACGGACACCGGGCGCGCTCTGCGCTCTCTTGATGCTGATGCTGCCCGGCCTTGCGCCGGCGGCAACGGTGCGTGCCATCACGGGCGTCAACGTCGTCGATCTCGACGGCGGACCGCCGCTGCGCGACGCGGTGGTGATCATCACGGGCGATCGCATCACGACCGTCGGCCCGCGGGGCGAGGTCGCGATTCCCGATGGAGCTGAGACCCTGGCGTTGCCGGGCAAGTGGCTCATGCCCGGCC
This sequence comes from uncultured Gammaproteobacteria bacterium, assembly GCA_963823535.1. Classification (GTDB taxonomy): domain Bacteria; phylum Pseudomonadota; class Gammaproteobacteria; order Steroidobacterales; family Steroidobacteraceae; genus RPQJ01. Next base: position 679,691 of record CAWGLZ010000004.1, on the reverse strand, counting down.
TGATGAACATGCACGTGCACTTCGGACTGGTCCTGCCCGGCAAGATGCAGGAGGACGCCGCGAACGAGACCGACGGAGGCCTGGCGCTGCGCATGCTCGCCAATGCGCGCCGATCGCTGCTCGCCGGCACCACCACGGTGCGTACACCCGGTGAGGACAAGGACGCCGTCTTCGCCCTCAAGGCCTCGATCGACCGCGGCGAGCACCTCGGCCCACGCATCTGGCCCGCGGGACAGGCCATCGCGCCGACGGGAGGTCACAGCAGCGAGCCGCTGCTGAACGGATTCGACGGGCCCGACGCGGTGCGCAAGGAAGCCCGGCGGCAGATCCTGCTCGGCGCGAAGTGGCTGAAGATCATGATCTCGCGCGGCATCGCCAGCACGGGCGAGATGCGGGCCGCCGACATGACCGTCGACGAGATGCGCGCAGCGACCGATGTCGCGCACCGGCAAGGCGTGAAGGTGTCGGCGCACACCGCCTCGCCGCAGGCAACCCTGGAAGCGCTGGAGGCCGGTGTCGACAGCTTCGAGCACGGCTATTTCCTGACCGAGGACGTCTTCCGCCGGATGAAGGCGCAGGACGCCTGGTACGTACCGACCATCGTGGTGAGCCAGGCGGGCGCCATGGAGTTCTTCCGGAAGATCGGCTCGCCCCCGTCCTACCTCGAGCGCGTGCAGCAGGTCGGCAGCTCGCACTGGGCTGCCCTGCAGGCGGCCATCCGTGTCGGCGTCGATATCGCCATGGGCAGCGACCAGTTCCCCTACGAACCCAACGAAGGCACCGTGGCCTCGGTCCGGGAGATCGAACTCTACCGGGAGGCCGGCATGACGAACCTGCAGGCCCTGCGGACGGCAACGGTCGATGCGGCGCGGATGCTCGGCGCGGAGCAGGATCTGGGCCGCGTGGCGCCTGGTCTGTACGCCGACCTGATCGCGCTGGACGACGATCCGACACAGGACGTCCGCCGGCTGCGAACGATCTCATGGGTGATGAAGGGCGGTGACGTCGTGCGCAACGACGCGGACGGCTCCGACCTCGCCCGCACGCTCCAGCGCTAGACCCGGCCGTGAAGCGCAGGGCGTGGCATCGCTGGCTCCTGCTGGCACCCTTCGTGTGGCAGGTGGGGCTGGCGCCCCTCGTCAACGACGTCGGTTTGCGGCCGTTCGGCCTCCCCTTTCCCATGGCCTGGCAGATGGCCGGCATCCTGATCGCCAGCCTCGCGATCGGCATCGTCTACCGGCTCGACCGCCGCCGTGCGGCTGAGGACCAGGACGCATGAGATCGAGCCTGCCGCTCGTCCTCTGCGTCGTCATCGTCGTGGGGACCGTCCTGGCGGCCCTGGCGTATGCCCGCTACAAGGCCACGCTGCGCGTCACCTCGATGGATGAGTGGGCCGTCGGCGGCCGCCGCTTCGGCGCCTGGATCTTCTGGTTCGTGAACGCCGGCGAGATCTACACCACGTTCGCCGTCCTCGGCATCTCGGGTTACGCCTGGGCGTTCGGCGCGCCCGCGTACCTGGCATTCACCTCGGTGTCGCTGGCGTGCGCGGTGGGCTACTGGCTGATGCCGCAGATCTGGAGCGCCGGCAAGCGCCATGGCCTCGTGACCCAGGCAGATTTCTTCAGTCGACGCTACGACGCGCCCTGGCTCGGCGTCGTGGTCGGCCTCGCCGGCATCGCTGCCCTGATCGTCTACGTCCAGATCCAGCTCACCGCGCTCACGCTCGTGTTCAGACTGACGCTCGGCGCGGCGCTCACCCCGCTCCAGTCGACGGTGCTGGCGGCAGGCGTGATGCTGGCCTTCGTCTACCTCGCCGGTCTCCGCTCGGCCGCCTTCGCGGCGGGCGTCAAGGACGTGATGATGATCGTGATGGTGGTGCTGCTCAGCGCGACGGTTGCGGACAAGGTGGGTGCGCAGTCGATGCTGGACGTGTTCCGCCGTGTGCAGGATATCCACCCCGGCATCGGCCGCTTCCCCGGCCTGCAACCCGACGCCGGCCTGACGAATACCTGGCTCGTGACGGCGGCGATCAACGTGGCCCTGGGGACCTGGATCTTCCCTCACATGTTCCAGCTGTGCTTCTCCGCCCGGAGTGCCGACACCATCCGCCGCAATGCCATCTTCCAGCCGCTGTATTCACTCAGCTACTTCTTCATCCTGCTGCTGGGGTTTGCCGCCCTGCTGGCGGGCACGCAACCCGACGACGGCAACCTGAACGCCGTGCTCCTCGAGTTCGTGGCCGACCGCTACCCGGCGTGGGCCGTCGGGCTGCTGGCGGGGACCGTCTGCCTGCTGGCCCTGGTGCCCGGCTCGCTGCTGCTGCTGGCCGCTGCGTCGATCTTCGGGCGCAACGTGGTGCTGCCCCTCTATCCGCAACTCGGCGACGCCGCCCAGGTCTGGGTCTCCCGTGCAGCGATGGTGGCATTCGCCGGAATCGCAGTCTGGCTGACGCTCACGTCGAACGAGTCGCTCGTGTCGATCGGCCTGTCGGCCTATGCCGCCATCGGCATGCTCGCGCCGGGCGTGTTTCTCGGTTTCCTCTGGCCGCGCACGACAGCCCACGCGGTGCTTGCGGGACTCGCTGCCGGTTACTGCACGCTGCTGCTGCCAGCGGCCACGAAATTCTTCGCGTCCGTGCTGCCGGGCTGGGACACGGGCCTGGTGGCGATGGGTGTCAACGCGCTGGTGGTGGTCGCCGTGTCCGCGGCCTGGCCGGCCAGCCAGCGGTCGACGCCGGCCGTCACCGCCCACAAGGGCACGTAGCCGTTCTCGAGCACCACGGCGTGGAACTGCCGCAGGTCGAACTTCGCGCCCAGCGCGGCCTTCGCGCGCTCGCGCTCCTCGAGCAGGTGCAGCATTCCCACCATGAACGACGTGGCCTGGCCTGGCACCGCGAGGTAGCGGTCGACGGCGGCCTCGTTCGTCGAGTGCGGGCTCGGGGTGTTCTCGTCGAGGTATGCAATGGCCTGTTCCCGGCTCCAGCGCTTGTAGTGGAGGCCGCTGTCCACCACGAGCCGTGTCGCACGCCACAGTTCGGCCGCCAGTCGTCCGAAATCCGAGTACGGGTCCTGGAAGAAACCCATCTCCTTGCCGAGCCTTTCGGCATAGAGCGCCCAGCCTTCGACGAAGGCCGAGTTCTCCCAATAGCGCTCGACCTTGCGCAATCGGGGAATGTTCGCGTCGACGAGAATCGTGGAAATCTGCAGGTGGTGACCGGGCACCGCCTCGTGGTACAGCAGGCTCTCGAGATCGTACAAGGGACGCTCGCCGAGCGAACTGAGATTGATCGACACCACGCCGGGTCGACTGCCGTCGGCGGTGCCGCCACTGTAGAACCCGGACGGCGCACCGGCAGAACGGTATTCCGGGGTCGGCCGGATCTCGAGCGGCAGCGGCGGCGGCCGCAGAAACGCCTCCGGCAGCTTCGCCTGCATGGCCGCGACGATGCTCCGGGCACGCTCCAGATAGGCTGACCGTCCAGCCTCGGTGTCGGGCAGGTAGAAGCGTGGGTCTGCCTTCATCTTCTGCATGAAGCCGCGCAGGTCGCCCTGGAAGCCGACCTGCGACACGATGGCGGCCATCTCGCGATGCGTCCGCTCCACTTCGCGCAGCCCGAGCGCGTGCACCTCGGACGGCGTCATGTCCGTCGTCGTGTACTGGCGCACCAGGAACCCGTAGAACGCGTCGCCCTCGGGGAGTTGCCAGACCCCGCCGTCGACGGGCGTACGCCTGGCATGGGCCTCGAGCGTATCGATGACCCCGTCGTAGGCCGGACGGAGATCCTCCACCAGGACCGCACGCGCCCGGCCGAGCAGCCCCTCCCGGGCATCGGGCGACAGCGGAAGCTTCTCGACCCTGGCGGCGAAGTCATCGAGCATCGGGCTGGTCCACCGGGCTTGCGGCCCGTCGACCGCGGGCACACCGTCCCTCAGGCGGCGGGCCTGCCCGATGACGATCGGGTAGACCGACTTCGGCAGGTAGACACCGCGTTCCGCCTGCAGCCCCAGGCGCTCGACCATTCCCCCGAGATACGCCCGCGTGGCGGAAACGCGGCGCAGCCAGGCCTCCGCATCCTCGACGGACTCGATCGCCTGGCTCGCGAGCACCTGCGGGATGTCGATCGGCGGGCCGACGATCTGGTTGAGTGGATAGAGATGGTGGCGCCAGCGGTAGCGGTCGAGGAGCAGTTCCTGCGAACGCTCGAACACCTGGTACTGCAGGCGTGCGCGGGGGCTGAGCGCTGCATCGCCGAACTCCTTGCGGACGGTCGCGAGTTCCCCGCGCGCGGCGTCGGCTCCGGCGGACGCGCCGGCTTCACCGAGCGACTCCCAGCGGTCGTTGCCCTCGCGCAGGCCTCGGTCGGTGGCCATCGAAGGGTTCGCACGCAGCAGACGCTCATAGGCCCCGTCCAGGTAGGCGAGAAAGCGTTCGTCAGCGGTACCATCCGGCCCGGCCGTGGCCGCGGCGCCCGATGCGCCCGTGGCAGGTGTCATGCACAGGCAGCAGGCAAGCAGGATCGGCGCCGACATCTCGAACGACTTCTTCAGCAATGTGTGCGTGGAACCGCCGCATGCCGACCCTCCTCAACGGTTCAAGGTGTATCTCATGATGCGTCCGTGCGGGCCGGCGCGGTCCCGCTCGAGCGCGTAGACCTCACCCGACGGTCCCTCGCGGCGCGCCGTCACGGCGGCGACGGCGCGGTGGTCTGCGTCATCGAGGCGCAACGTGCCGATCTTCTGGTGGCGGGCAAGATGAGCCGTGCTGGTCGCCCCGACGATGGCCGCGGCCACCCCGGGACGGTCCAGCATCAGTCGCGTCGCCACCGTCGCAATGTCGGCACTGTGCTTGTCTGCCACGGTCTTCAAGACCTGCAAGAGCTGCTGGAACAGCGCCCAGCCACCGAACTCGTCGATGATCAGGCGGTACTTCGTGAGCGAGCGATTGGCGAACTCCGCTTCCACCGGAGGTGCCCCCAGCCAGCGTTCGCTGAGAAAGCCGCCGGCCACGGTTCCGTAGCACAGCAGCGCGATGCCGTGCCCGGCACACACCTCGGCCATGCCGTGCGCCGGCCGATCGTCGAGGATGGAGTACTGGACCTGGTGGCTGAAGACCGGTACGCCGGCCGCCACCAGTTCCCTCACCTGTTTCGTGCCGAAGTTGGTGAGGCCGATGCGGTCGATCTTGCCCTTGCGACGCAGTCGCTCCAGTTCGAGTCCCACCTCGACGTAACGCGGCACGGCGTAGTCCCACCAATGGAACTGCACGAGATCGAGCCGTGACTGTCCAAGCCGCTTGAGCGAGCGGTCGATGATCGCTTCCACCGCCGCGGAGTCCGTCGACTCCAGCCGATCGGCATCCGGGACGAACTTGGTGTGCACCCTGACCTGGCGCGCCAGCGCCGGAAACTCACGACGGAAGCCACCGATGAGTTCCTCCACGCCGGTGTAGATGTCGGCGCAATCGAAGGCCGTGATTCCTGCCTCCACGAATGCCGCCATGTCGCGTCGCGCCTGGGCGGGCTCGACCGTCCCGTGACCGCCCGCGAGATGCCAGCCACCCTTGATGAGTCGCGAGATGCGGTAGTCCGCCGCCAGCTCGACCTGCGGGATCAGGGTGTGTCTCCCGACGCAGGCTCGGACGTCGCGAGCGGCACGGCGGTCGTCGCCGCGTGGCTGAACCGCCGCTTGCCCGTGCGCGTGATGCGCAGACGGCTCGGACAGTTCGGATCCGGGCAGGCGATCTCGGCGTCGGTCGTCATCCAGTCGTTGGCGTCCGTCACTCGCTGCTTGGCGGCCAGCAGTCGGCAGCACGGCCGCCAGAGAATAGATCGAAAATCCCTGACCGGGCGGCAGGTGCAGCATTTCACCCTGCAGGGTGAAATGATCCCCCGGTCTGGCCCCGCACCAGATCCGCGCACCCGCAGGAGCGACGACCTCGACCCTGAGGTCGTAGAGTTCGAAAACATCGTCCTGCCGGCCGTCAACGGACATCGGAATCGCTCCTCGTCGGGGGTTCCCGAGTGTACGGCAGAGGCGCCGGAGGCGTCCTGCTTCGGAGCCCAGCGCTGCCGGCGGGCGCCGGGCCGCTGATTACCGGCCCTCGTGTCCGTCACGAACCGCCCGCAGGATGTCCTTGCGGGTGACGACTCCCACCAGCTGTCCGTCCTCCACCACCAGGAATCGACGCTCGGTCGGTTGCTGCAGGAACATGCCCGCCACGTAGTAGACGTCCATCGTGGGCGGCACCGTGGTGAACGCCGTTGTCATGTACTCGCGGACCCGACCCGAGGCCGCCTCGCCGCCGCGACCCTCGGCAAGCAGCCGGAGACACTCGTATTCGGACAACGCGCCAAGAACCCTTCCCTCGGCATCGACGACCGGCGCGCCCGTCACGCCCTCATCGATGAGACGCCCCACCGCGCGCCGGATGTCGTCGCCGGCGGACAACTCGTGGGTCTCGGTGTCCATGTACATCGCAACCTTCGGGAATGCGTGCGTCTTCATTTCACCATCCTGCAGACATGTCAAACTGGAGCGACACTTGATCTCGCCGATCAAACCGCCCTGCCGACGGGCAGGTCAGGCGTGCCCGGGGGCGGTGCTCGGGCGCTGCGCTGTCGCGTATGCGTCGATGCTTGCCACGGCTTCGACAGCCTCGTCCGTGGCCTCGACCACGACGGTGGTAACGTCATAGCCTCGCTTGACCCATTCGGCAGCGATGCGTGCTGCTTCGCGACGGCTGCCGGTCTCAGTGGTCTCGCGATCCCGCTCCACGTAGTACTGACGGGTCATGTCGGGGCCCTCCGGTGGCACACCTTATGTCAATTTTGCTGCGGCTCGGGCGCTTCGCAAGGCCAGCAAATACATAGCGCGATCGCGGGTGGCGCAACACGCTCGCGGATCGGCAACGGCGGTTCGTCCGGGAATGGCATTCAATCGTGCGATGGATCACGAAAACGGTCGCCGACTGGAGCCGTTGGTTGTGCCGGCCGGTCAAGATCGCCGATAAACCGACGATCGACTGCACAGACCACTCGGCCCGGAGGATGCTGTGACGATTGTCTGGTTTCTTTGCGCGTTCTACGTCGGGATGTTTGCCGGCGTTCTCATCACCGGACTGGCGCGGGCGGCGGGCGAGCGCACACCCAGCCCCGTCGAGGCATCGGCCCGACAGGACGGCCACGACGGCCAGGATCACGAGTTCGCGGCTTGACCGCGGTTTGGCCGGTACCGGTCCGGCGACCCGCCCGAATCGGGCGACCTGACGCAGGATTTCGTCGACATTGCCTGGGCCGGCGGCGAGCACAAGAAAGACTGATCTGAAGGCTGGGCGCGCATGGCCTTCGTGCCGTTCGCGCGCCCAGCCACTCTTCGACCGTCAGGCGATCAGCGCTCCCAGGTCTTCACGCGACGATACATGCTCACCGTCAGGAGCTTGCGGATGCCACCGACCTCGCCGGAGAACGTCCGATAGGCCCCACTGGCGAACAGCCCGTCGAGATACGCGTTGAGTTCCGCCATCGTGGGCGCGGAAACGAGCACGATGTGGGTCACGCCCTGACCACCCGCCCGGACCTCCATGAGGCGCATCGCCCCCTTCGCCCCATAAGCTTTCACCATCTTCTCGAAGGCCGCCGCGTAGCCTGCCGGATCCTGCACTGCCATGCTGAAAGCCGCCCCTGCGCCGTGCTGACTTCCACCCTCACCCCAGGACCCACGCTGAATCGCCAGCATACTGCCCGTGAGTTCTGTAGAAGCTTCAGTGGTTTTGAGGTAACTCTTCCAGGCCTCGCTGCCGCGCCTGCGCGCGTTCGCCTCGTCCATGGCCTGGTAGCTGTCGAAGTCGACCGTCAGGACGTGCGTGGCCGGACTCGCGCCGTCGAACTCGGCCGCCCAGAGCGCCACCCGGTTGCCCTTGACGGCGTCCGACTGGAACAAAGTGTCGAACGCACTCACGAATGCGGTCGGGTCCTTCACTTTGAACCCGTAGACTGCCTCGACCGGATCGGCCTGCGCCAGGCCGGCCGACATCACCATCGCAACTGAGCACAGTGCCGGCAACAGTTTCTTCATGTTCCGCATGATCGCCCCCTTTCCATTCGGCTGTTGTTGCTCGTCGGCGCGACACGCCGACGGTCCATTCTGGACCTGCCGATTTGACAGAACAACACCGACCGCTCGACGATGGGCGCGATGCCGTTACAAGTGATCACCGTTCCTGCGGACGACGGCTACGACGTTCCGCTGGAGTGCTTCGAAGCCACGGATCCAACGGCGAACCTGCTCGTGCTGCCCGCGCTCGGCATCCAGGCAAGGCTCTACCGCAAGCTGGGATCCCGGCTGGCAGAGGCCGGCATCCGCACGGTGACGCTGGAGCAACGGGGGCACGGACGCAGCCGGTTGCGGGCGTCGCGCAGTTGCGACTATGGGTTCCGAGAGTGGCTGCAGGCGGACATCCCGGCAGCGCTCGACTGGTTGCGATCACGGCAACCGGATGCGCCCGTCTACGTCGCCGGTCACAGCCTCGGTGGACACCTGGCGCTGATGGCGCGGTCCCTCTACCCGGAGCAGATCGCCGGCGTCGTGCTGCTGACGACGGCCACGCCGTACTACGGGTGTTTCCATGGGGCCACTCGTCTCAAGGTCCGGTTCCTGATCGCCAGCGTCCCCGTCATGACGACGGTGCTCGGGTACTATCCGGGCCACCGCATGGGCTTCGGCGGGCGGGAGGCTCGACGCCTGATGGCCGACTGGCTGGTGATGGCGCGTGAGAACCGTTACAGCGCCCAGGGCCTGGAGCACGAGAACCTCGAGCATCGCGTCCAGTCCGACGCCTGCCCTGTTCTGTCGATCTACTGTGACGGCGATGAGCTTGCCCCGCTGCCTGCCGTGGAGGGCGTGACGAAGCGCCTGCAGGCGCACCGCATCGACTGGTTCGAGATCACCGGCCAAGCGCTGGGAGTACGGGCCGACCATGTCTCGTGGGCCAAGCACCCCGATGTCGCGGCAGCCGCGATGGCGGACTGGCTCACCCATCAGTCAGCTCGACTGCGTGCGGTGGATCGTCGCCAGTCGGGTCGGCAGTGGGCCCCGCCGCTACCCTGAACAGAAAGCCCGGCGCACGGCCGGGCTCGAGTGGAAGGATTCCGTCTGTCCTTATGCGACTGCGCGGCGGCGCATCAGGCCCAGCCCCGCGAGCCCGAGACCGAGCAGCGCGAGCGACCCCGGCTCCGGCACGCTGGTCGGGTTGCACAGCCGATCGCCGGGGTTCGCGTCGCAGAAGTCCACGTCGACCCGGACCGCCCACTCCTCGAAGCCGTCGGAGGTGTGGAAATTGCCGGTGAAACCCGTCGGATTCACGCCCTGGCGCCCGAAGTGCGAATAAAGCGTCACCACGGAATCGCTGCCGAAGGCGCTGAACAGTGAGTCCGGTATGTACATGAACAGGTCGCCGGTACCACTGCCCGCGTTCAACGAGAAGTTCATCGCGACCCAGTTCCCGGCGCCCCCTTCCATGTCGTAGACCAGGGAGCCGTCGTGCTGCAGCACGCCGTCTGCACCGAAAGTATTGAAGCTTGCGTTCGCCGTCCCGCCGAGAAAGATCTGCACCTCGTCCAGCGACAGGTACTCAGCACCACGGCCGGCGTTTTCGTTGATGTCGAGCATGAATTCACGGAACAGCGCGCCTCCAAGATTGATGCGCGGTACGTCGGCCACCGTGATCGAGTGGTTGAACGGGTCGGCCGAGCCGTTGTTCAGCACGTTGTTGACGGTCGTGTTGAACGCGTGCGTTTCATCCCGGTTGCCCGCTCCGCTGGACTGGACGAACGAATCGATGTTGCCGGTGCCCGCACCGGCATTGATCCAGGTGAAGGTCGCGCCGTTCAGCGTTCCCGAACCGCCCGAGGCCGTTGCCAGGTCGATGACCATCGCGCCCGCGACCTGGCCACCCAATGCAAGCGCTCCTGCCACTGCAATGTGAAGCGCCGTCTTCGTCAGTTTCTGCATGGCTCGATTTCCATCCTGATGTGTGGGTGACTTCGTGCCCGGGATCGGTAGTGCCCGTGGGCCAGCCGATTCCTGCAACTGAAGCCAAGCAATCGAAATGCCAGGAATGGAGGTTCCGGAAATTCGCGACCGGACCTGTGCGGTGAGTCTCAGTCGGGCTGATCCGATGCAACAGAACGCAGCACATTTGCGACTCAGGGAATCATGGCCGCGGGCGCTGTTCCCTGGCCGCTCGCGCCAGCGAGGGCCAACTGTAAGGACTACCGACGCTCGCGAACCCCGGTACCAGCCAGGGTGCGACTCAGCCGTCGACGACGTTGGGCGGAGTCCCACCCTTTAGACCGGCGACGAGATTGACGAGCGCCATGCGAACCATGTTCATGCGCGTCTCGGGAGTCGCACTGCCAATGTGAGGCGTCAGCAGCACGTTCGGGCAATCCATCAGCGCCGGATGGATCGTCGGCTCGTTCTCGAAGCAATCCACCGCAGCGGCCGCGATCGTGCCCGCCTTGAGCGCTGTCGCGAGTGCCGCGTCGTCCACGACGCCGCCACGGCCGGCATGGACCAGAACCGCGGTCGCCTTCATGCGGGCGAGTTCGGGCCCGCCGATCAGGTGGTGCGTGGACGGTCCGTAGGGCACCTGCACGACCACGAAGTCGGACTCCGTCAGGAGCCGGTCAAGTTCAGTCCGCTCGGCCCGCAGTCCGGCCGCCAGTTCACGCGCCACCGACCGGGTGTTGCTGTAGAGCACGGGCATCTCGAATCCGCTGGCCCGGCGCGCGATCGCCTGCCCGATCCGCCCGAAGCCGATGATGCCCAGCGTCCTGTGGCTCACGTCCATCCCGAGACCGACACCGTTGAAATTGTCGGCTGTCCAATTCCCCGCCCGGACGAAAGCGTCGGCCTGGGGCAATCGGCGCGCAACCGCGATGATCATCCCGAAGACGAGATCCGCGACTGCATCGTCCATCGCTCCCGGCGTGTTCGTCACCGTGATCCCGCGGGAGCGCGCCGCGGTCATGTCGATGTTGTCGTAGCCGACGCCGATGTTGCAGATGAGCTTGAGCTTCGGGCAGGCCGCAAGCGTCCCGGCGTCCACCGGATCCACGGCCGTTACCAGCGCAGCGTCGGCCTCGCGCATCAGTTGCGTCATTCCGGCCTTGTCGAGGGGCGCTTCGGATGGCGGAAGCAGGACCTCGCCAAGCCGGGCAATCTGGTCCAGCACCGGCGGCGGCAGGCGACGTACGACGGCGATCTTCTTCATGATACTGGTCTCCCCTGGGCCACCTGCGCGCTTGCCGCTACAGCAGCAGGGCCATGGCCAGGGCGGCGAGTGTTGCGATGACCGGGATGACGACCGTGACGACACCGACGTCCTTGTAGGCTTCGCGGTGCGTCAGCTGCGTGATGGTCAGCATCGCGACGACGGCACCGCAGTGCGGCAACGAATCGAACCCGCCGCTCGCCATCGCCGCGAGCCGGTGCAGCGTACCAGGGTCGATGCCCTTCGCCAGGTACGACTCGGCCATCGTCGCCATGAAGATCTGCAGGCCTCCCGAGGCGGATCCCGTGATCCCCGAGACGGCACTGACGGCGCCGAACATGGACAGCAGCGGCGGGACGTCCGCCGACACCACGGCATCGGTAAACGTCTTGAAGCCGGCAGTGCGCACCACGACGCCACCGAACCCGATCACGGCGGCCGTCGACATCAGCGGCATGATCGCGTCCTGGGTGCCTTCGCCCAGGAGTCGCAGGGCCCGGCGCCGCGCAGCCGGAAAAAGCGCAATCGCCACCACGCTGCCGAGGGACAGGGCGATGGACGGCCAGAGAATCGGCTGGCCACTGGCGAACGCGACCAGTGGGATGTCCTCGCCGTGCCCGGACAGTGCGAGGAGTCGGGGCGCGAGGATGGTGCCGATCACCAGCGCCAGTGGCACGAGGGCCAGTGCCCAGTGCGGCAGCTCCTTGCCGATCGAGGCGAGGTCGGGAATACGGTCGGCGGGACCGGGCACGAACCGCTCGCCGGCTGCCTGAGCCTTGAGGCGTTCGCGCTCCAGATACCACGCACCGAGCACCAGCATGATCGCGCCGCCGAAGAGTCCGAGCCCGGCGCCGGCGAAAAGATCGGTACCCAGCCGGACCGAGGGAATGACGTTCTGGATCGAGGGCGTGCCGGGCAGCGCGGTGAGCGTGAAGGTTCCGGCACCCAGCGCCAGCGCCGCGCAGAACAGCCGCTTCGGGATATCGGCTTCCTTCAGCAGACGCAGGCCCAGCGGATACATCGCGAAGATCACGACGAACACCACCACGCCGCCGTAGGTCAGCAGCGCGCAGGCCAGCACCGTGATCCACAGCGCCCGATGGGCGCCAAGTCGCGCCACCAGGGCCATGGCGATGCTGGTGGCCGCGTGACTGTCACCCATGACGCGGCCGAACACGGCGCCTGCCGCAAACAGCAGGAAGAATCGACCCGCGAACGTGAAAGCGCCCAGGTCTCCGAACGTGTACGCGTCGCGCAGGCTCTCCGCGAGCGGCAGCGAGTTCGTGACCATCACGAGCACGGAGCAGATCACCGACGCGAAGATGACGTTGACCCCGCGAAGCGCCAGCCAGATGAGCAGTGCGAGCCCCGCGAGCAGTCCGACGAGTCCGAGCATCGCGGGTCTCCTTGTCTCTCGTTGGCGGCGAGCCTTGGATCCGCTCGAACTAGTCGAGCACGGCGCCTTCGCAGGCGGGCCGCACGTGCTTGCGATAGCGGCGCATGAAGCCGTCCGGCACCTCGCGCTCAAAGGGCTTCCACCCGGCTCGCCGTCGCGACAGGAGCGCCTCGTCGACGTGCAGCGTCAGCTGTCGGCCCGGGATGTCGATCTCGATGAGGTCGCCATCCTCGACCAGGGCGATCGGACCGCCGTCAATCGCCTCCGGGCAGACGTGCCCGACACAGGGCCCCGAAGTGGCCCCGGAGAAGCGCCCGTCGGTGACCAGAGCGGCCTGCTTCAATCCCTTCATCTTGAGCGCAATCGTGGCGCCCAGCATCTCTGGCATCCCGGGCGCACCTTTCGGTCCGACGTAGCGCAGTACGACCACGTCGCCCTGCTTGACCCGACCCTCGGCAATGGCTCCGAGGGCATCCTCTTCCGAATTGAAGCACACGGCAGGGCCCTTGCAATGCAGCATGGATCTGTCCACGCCCGCCTGTTTGATGATCGCAGTGTCCGGCGCCAGGTTGCCGCGCAGCACTGTGATCGCGCCGGTCGATCGGAACGCCTTTTCCATCGGCGGAATCACGACGTCGTTCAGCACCGTCGCCGCATCGATCGTCGCCTTGAGCGGCTTCCCGGTCACCGTCATGCAGCTGGTGTCGAGGAAGGATTCCATGCGCTTGAGCACCGCGGGCATGCCCCCGGCGGCCCAGAGGTCCTGGATGCCATAGGGCCCGTTCGGACTGACGGCGAGCAGCGTCGGCACGTCCCCGGCGGCCTCGAAGTCCGCCATGCCGAGCGGCACGCCCGCCGCCCGCGCGACCGCCGGCAGGTGGAGCGCTGTATTCGTCGAACCGCCGATCGCCATGGCCGTGCGCAACGCATTACGGAACGCCGCGGCCGAGAACATCTGCCGCGCGTTCAGGCCCTCCTTGACCATCGCGACGATGCGCTCGCCGGTGCGCCGCGCGGCCGCGAGCTTGTCCGCGTGCCAGCCGGGGATGTTGCTGCTGCCCGGCAGGCAGAGTCCAAAAGCCTCGGCCAGGCACTGGAAGGTGTTGGCAGTACCCATCAACTCGCAGGCACCGCAGGTGGAACAGGTCACGCTCTTCGCGAGCAGTGCCGCGTCGTCAGTGTAGTCGCCATGGTCGATCGAGCCCCGCTGGCCGATCACGTTGCGGATCTCGAACTGGCCCGGGCCCGCCGAGAGGTAGATGGCCGGCAGGTCGAGCCGTGCCGCGGCCATCATCATGGCCGGGTTGATCTTGTCGCAACCCGCGATCACCACGAGCCCGTCGTAGGGCTGCGAGCGAACGTGCGTCTCGATCATGTCGGCGATCAGGTCGCGCTGCGCGAGCACGAAGCGCATGCCGTCGTGCGCCATCGCCACGCCGTCGCACGGCGCCGGTACGTTGAACTCCGCGCACTCACCACCGGCTGCGAGGATGCCGTCGTGCACCTTGCGCGCGAGGCGATCGAGCTGCGCGTGACCGGTGGTGAGCTCGGTATGCGAGTTCGCGATCGCGATCAGCGGCCTCGTCTTCAACTTGTCCGTATCGAACCCGGCGCCATGCAACAGTCCCTTGCGGAACGTGTTCATGATCGGGCTTGCGCTGTTCGAGATGATGTCGCTGCGCTTCTTGCCTGCTTCCGCGGCCATGGGGACTTCTCCAGCGTTCGGATCGCAACGCATCAGGCGTCGATACGGTCGGACTGGAAGCCTGGAGCGAGGCATTCGCTCCAGTCAAGCGAAACTGCGCGAGGCCTGCCCACGACGGGAATCGCGAACCGCTGTATGGGCTGCACCAAACAAGAGCCCGGCACGTGGCCGGGCTCGAGTGGAAGGACTCCCGTTTACTGCTATTTGATCGATCGTCGCAACACAAAACCCAACCCCATCAGGCCGAGCCCCAGCAGTATCAATGTACCGGGTTCGGGAACGGGCGACGGCCCGTCCGTCGACAACTCGACACTGGACAGGATCGCGCCGACGTTGTCGCCACCCGCATTGGAAAAGCTCAGGACGCCCCCTGTCGTTGAAACGAGGAAGGACGCCGACGCGTCGTCGCCGGAGCCGATGGACGGCAGCGTCACCGACCAGTTGCCCAGGGTGATCGTGACGCTCTCAGTCGAACCCCGCCCACTGCCGAACAGGGTCATGGCCAGGGTGTAGGCACCGGGCGCAAAGCTCGTCACCGTCGAGAAGATGCCGGCGTTCGAACTGCTGCCGTCGAGATCGACGCAACCGCCCGTCCCGCGGCACAGGCCGCTGAAGCTGCCAGCCGGCGCGATGTAGTCCACGGTACCGTCGGTAGTGACCCAGTTCCCGCCGAAGACCGTGTCGGCCGCGTTCAATATCGTGGTCGAGCCATAGCCGTCGAAATTGTCGCCGAACACAACGGCTGCGTGCGCGGCACCGTTCGCAAGCAGTGCTACGGCCGCCAGGCCAAGAATTGCTGTTCTCATAAAGTGCGTGCCCCTGTGACGCCCACGATGGGCGCAGATTTGCCAACCCTGTCTGTTTTCGAAGCAAAGCGTATGCCAGACAGACCAAAGCCTTATGAATCAATCGATTGCCCGACCGACCGAGCCTGAGGTCGGCAGCGGCACATCACCTTATGTAAGGAATTTCGACTGGCCGTGCCTGCTGAGCGCAGCGGTCATGCTCGCCGCGACGCCGATATTCTGGCTGAGCGGTACGACTCGGTCCGACATCGCGAGTTGGGGGACGGGCCGCCCGAGGCTTCCCGACGTCAATCGATCAACGCGGCAGCCGACGCCTGGCGGTACGCAACATCACTCTGCGCTCGATCACCAACAGGATCAGGACGGGCAGCGCAATCAGGAAATTCATGCTGACGTTTCCAGGACGGGGTTGATGGAGCAGGGATCGGTCTGTACTCCAAAGGGAAAGCAAATCACATGCCGCCGCCGACCGCGGTCTGAATGTCCCTCGCTTTCAAGGACTTGCGCCATGCTTCGCAGCGTGTCGCCTGGGCTTCCGCACCGAGACGGAGCGCAGGCGAGCGGCTGCCGATCGAGTTTGGTGCGGGCCGGCCGCCGTTCGCACCGCGACACCATGCGTGCGCTGAAACCTTGCTGATGCATGCGGGGGACCGTTGAAGGTATGCGCCGGGCATCGGGCTGAATGGAGGAAGAATGAAGAAGAGCCTGGTTCGGCCGCTGATCGCCTGCGGCGCGTCCGTGCTCTTTGCCGTGTTACCGATCATTCCGACGCTGATCGCCGGAGCGATCGCCACCGCAAACGGTTGCCGGCTGAACGAAGGATCGCCCTCGCCCTGCATCGTTGGCGGCTCCGACATTGGGAACACGCTCTATTCCATGGGCCTCATGTTCTGGTTCGGCATGATTACCCTCCCCCTCGGCGCTCTGGGTCTCCTGCTCAGCCTTGCCTGGCTCGTAGGCAGAGTCGTCAGTCGCCGGTGACTTGCCAGTGGGGCACGGACTGGTCAGCGCCGACCATGCCGACGACGACGGTGATCGTCGCAGTGCATCTGTGCCGGGAACGTGCAGATTCTCAGGCTCGCCCGGTGAGCCCCAGGCCGCGCTAGAGTCGACGCATGATTGACCTTGGCACGCTGGCCGGCCTGCACGCCCACGACCACGAGCTCGCCGCCTACTGCGCCCGGTGCGGCCGGTGGGCCACGCTAGACCTCGGGCGAATGATCGACGCGGGGCACGGCGAGCGCAGATTGCCGATCGTCGTGAAGTGCCACATCTGCGGAGAGCCAGGACAGCTACAGGTCAGGCCGCCGATGCCGACGTGGACGAATCAGAACGGGTGGATGCAACCGTAAACAAGAAGCCCGGCGCGAGGCCGGGCTCTCCATATGGTGGCACTACTCGTCTCGCCCCTTTTGAGTCGGTTTGTCTCCCGATCTGCTCCTGCGAACTTGGCGAGTAGCGCCGATCCGGTTTAGTGCACACGTCTCCGGCTCAGGCCGAGACCGGCGAGACCGAGACCGAGCAGCGCCAGCGTGCCCGGTTCGGGAACCGTGCTTCCGTCTTCGCCGATCGTGACGCGGACACTGTCATTGTTGTCACTAGAGTTTGAGTCCCAGTAAACGAATGTCAGGGTACCGCTGGCAGGTGCGACGCCCGCGAAACCGGTGCCGGCGAAGAAACGCACGCCGCCTATCTCGCCCACCAGCGCTCCGAAAGGCGCGGTGAACCCGCCGATCGTCAATGTGCCAAAATTCGTGCCGATCAGGGTCCCGGCAACTGCGCCCGATTCGTCCGAACCAGTGGCGAAGAGATCGCGTACCAGCCCATCCGCGTTGGACCAGCGCGGCAGCGCACCGGCGCTCCACAGATCATCGACTGCCGCAACGATTGATAAAGCGTCGCCCGCAGCAAACGCAAGTCCGGTATTCAGCGGCGTGCCGCCCGAGGAACTATTTGCATTGGCCTGCACAGTCACGACGGCGGCGCCCGCTGTGAGCGGTACGGCCAGAAATCCCGCAACCAGCGCAGTGGCAAAGTTGAGTCTCATGCCGCTCCCCCTCCTCGATGCTGCGCCAGTCCGATTCGCCGGGCGTTCTGACCAGACTTATGCAAAATTCCTGCCCATGGCAACCGTTTTGTTCCATGCCAATGTGTTAGGGGCTTCTCTGCAAGCTGATTCAGTGCTTTTGCCTTGCGGCATGTAAAGAATTGCGACGCGACTCAATAGCGCCGCGCTCCCTCCCGAAGATTTTTCTGGATCCTCGCCAGAACCTAGCCCGAGACCCCGCGTACGCGCCTGGGAGCCAGGATCAGGCAAAGCCGGTGGGTGGGGCAGCGCGAATATGTAAAAATGGTTCCTCCAAGAACAAACGCCGTCCTAAGGGGAAGCGCATGGATTACAGGGAATTCTACTCGTCCTTTCAGAATGCGCTTGCGCCGCAGATCCTGTCGATTCTCGCCGCGCTCGCCATCCTGATCGTCGGCTGGCTGATCGCCGTCGTGCTGCGTGCCGCGTCGAGGCGCGGGCTCGGCGCGCTGGGCCTGAACCGGCGACTTGAGTCGGCGCTGGGGCGCAAGGTAAGCCTTGAAAATGGCATAGCCGTCGGGCTGTTCTGGTTTGTGATCGTGCTGACGCTGATTGGCGTGTTCAATGCGCTGTCGCTGCCGATGATTTCCGAGTCGCTGCAAGGCATGGTTGATCAGGTGCTTGGTTACCTGCCGCGATTGCTGGCGGCGCTGGTGCTCGGGCTGGTGGCCTGGGCGGTTGCAAGCCTGGCGCGCACACTGGTCAATAAAACTCTGGGTGCGACCCGGCTCGATGACCAGCTCATCGAGCAGGCCGGCATGGCGCCGATGAGCAGCAATGTGGCTGGAACATTGTTCTGGCTCGTATTGCTGATGTTCCTGCCGGCCATCGTCGGCGCGCTTGGGCTGGACGGAATACTCAGGCCCTTGCAAGACATGATGGATGACCTGCTGGCGGCCCTGCCGAACATCTTTGCGGCTGCCGTAATCGGCCTGGTCGGCTGGCTGGTTGCGGGCATTCTCCGCGGGCTGACGACAACGGCCCTGGAAGCCGCGGGTGTCGAGAAACTTGGGGCGAAAGCCGGGCTGTCGAGCAATATCCGGCTCGCCAGCGTGCTGGGCACGGTGGTTTTCATCATCGTGTTCTTCCCCGCGCTGATTGCGGCCTTCGAGGCGCTGCAGATCGATGCGATTGCCGGCCCAGCCACTGAAATGTTGCGGCAGTTCATGGCGGCCGTACCGTCGATTGTCGCGGCGGTGCTGATCCTGGTCGTAACCTTCCTGGTAGCGAGAGTGGTGGCGGACCTGGTCACCAAGCTGACCGAAGCAGGCGGCATTGACCGCCTGCCGGCGGCCATGGGCCTGCGCGAGTTGCCGGCGTCCGAGCGCCTGCGCCCGTCCGTCATCTCGGGCCGCCTGGTCTTATTCTTCGCGATGCTTTTTGCCGGAATCGAGGCCGCGAATCGCCTCGGGCTTTCGCAGGTGGCCGATGCCGGTCGGACATTTGCGTGGTTTGCAGGGGACGTGCTGCTGGGCGGCCTGATTCTGGTGGTTGGTTTCTGGCTGGCCGGTCTGGCCTATTCCGCCATTCGCCAGACAAGTTCGGAATTCAGTGGTCTGCTGGCCGAAGTGGCGAGAGTTGCCATCATCGCGCTCGTGCTGGCCATGGGCCTGCGCGCGATGGGCATAGCCGATGACATCGTTAACCTCGGTTTTGCGCTGACATTCGGTGCTGTCGCTGTGGCCATTGCGCTGGCATTTGGCCTGGGAGGACGCGAAGCGGCCGGCCGGCAACTCGAACACTGGTTCAGCAAGCTGCGCACGGACGAGGCCCGGTCTCGCGACCGTTAACCCGAATCGGGTTGGCAAGCACGATGCGCTGTGGCGACGCGGCGCATCGCGGATGCGCGTCGGCCCTGAAAAGCAGAACGGCCCCAGAGGGGTCGTTCGCTTCGAATGCGATGGTAGCGGGGGCCCGCTTTAATACTTTCAGGCGGTCGGTGGCGATTTTCTAGGCTTCAGGCTTGCCGGCCGGTCCGATTCCGACCTCTCCCGCCGGTAGATCCGCTCGACCTCGGCCAGGATCAGGATCGCCGCCCCAGCCTCCTCGCTCATCGGGCCCTTTCTGGATGCGCGCCACCAGCGCCAGGTACCGCTGCTCGAGGATGTCCATTTCCATAAGGTCGCCGGTAACGTCCGTGCCGTCGCCGTCCAGTTGTGGCGGGGACGTGCGGATTCTCCGGCTCGTCAGCCGAGCCCGACGGGCGGATTACGGGGTCGCAGCGGGCCAGGTGCGACAACACCTGGCCCGCCGTATCTTTTCTACTGCTTGTCCAGCAGATTGCACAGGTCGGAGTACACGAAGCCCTTGGCACTGACGGCGGGTACGCCATTGACGGTAACGCTTCGCTCCGCGTAGTCCCAACCGTATTTCGTGTTGCAGGCGTAGTTCCACTGAACCTTGTTGTACTTCTCGTGCTGGGTGTACTGGGACGACCCTCGCAGCGCCGGACCCCGCCAGATGCCGCGCACATCCAGCACCCCCTCGAACCCGGCGAACTCCTCTTCGCCCGTGGCGAAGTCGAGGCGCATCCCGAAATTGAAGGTGCACGTGGCCGTATCCACCGTGGCTGCGAACGATGCGCTCGGCCCCGGCAGATTGATCTTGAGCGCGTCCGGTTCCGTCGGGCACGCCGCGTAGCGATACAGGTAGTACTGCGCGTTCATCTCTTCCTCGTAGAGGAAAATCTCTGCCGACTCGAACCGGCCCTCGCGATCGAACGCCTGGCTGGGTGAGACCTGGGTGCAGCGGTATCCTTCGGCCGTATCTGCGCATGCCTGGTAGTCGGCATATCGCGTCGTCTGACGGTTCTGGTCGCGGAACCCAGGCGCCGCGGCAGCCCACGACATTGACAGGACCATCGTTGCAGCGGCAATCGACAGGCTGCCGGTCACAACTCCGGAAATTCGACGATTCGCGTCCATGTTGATCCCCTGTGCAAGCTGTTTGTCCATGCTCATCCGTCTGTCCCTTAATCACGGACAAGCGAATCAGTTTTGCGCTGTAACTCGCACACTCCCCACCGCAGGGACGCGATCAGCACGCCGAACCGCCGCCGACCTCGAGCCGCCCGCGCTGTCGCTCGATCGTCCAATCCGCTAGCCGGTTCTCTTCAGCGCGGGATGACCGGCAACCCGCCGCACCCATAGGACCGCTGGGTGCTGTCATCGCGACTCGCCCAGGCACGCTACAGTCGCTGAACTCGGCTTCGAGTTGCTCGAGCGCCACAGCATCGCCGCGGATTTGTGGCGGGGACGTGCAGATTCGCGAGGCTCGCCCGGTGAGCCACTGGCCGAGGTAGAGTCCGCCCATGATCGATCTTGGCACCCTGGCGGGCCTGCACGCTCACGACCACGAGCTCGCCGCCCACTGCGCCCGCTGTAGACGATGGGTGACGCTCGACCTCGGGCGGATGATCAGCGCGGGGCACGGCGAGCGCCGATTGCCGATCGTCGTGAAGTGCCACGTCTGCGGCGAGCCGGGACAGCTACAAGTCAGGCCGCCGATGCCAACCTGGACGAACGCAAACGGGTGGATGCAGCCGTAGGAAGGAAGCCCGGCGCGGGACCGGGCTCGAGGTGGATTGGGATTCGTCGATTGTTATGCGGCTTCGCGTCGGCCCTGAAAAGCAAAACGGCCCCAAAGGGGCCGTTTGCTTCGAATGCGTTGGTAGCGGGGGCCTGCTACCGATCCGAGCAACGATCTACAGCCTGCGGCTGCGCTGACCTGCGCCGCCCGCATGAGCAGTAGGTATGGTGTTGACCAATGAGAGCAACGGTGGTTACTATACCCACCTTGAAAAGCACCGACCTCATCCGCGAACTCGAGCAGGCAGGCTGGACGTTGCGCCGGACGGTTGGCAGCCATCACATCTTCGTACACGCGACGCGACCAGGGCACATTACCGTGCCGCACCCGAAGAAGGACCTTGGTAAAGGACTCGTACACAAGATCAGGAAGCAGGCAGGCCTAAAATGAAGTTCACGATCGCCATTGAACCGGGGACGCGCAAGACAGCCTTCGGCGTGGTTGTTCCCGATCTTCCCGGCTGCTTCAGCGCCGGTGATACGGTCGAAGAGGCCTTCGACAACGTCCGCGAGGCCATTGAAGCTCACTGCGACCTGCTGGCGGAAAGTGGCAAGGCGATGCCGCGTCCGAAGCCGATGAGCGACTGGCAGGCCGATCGTGAGTACAAGGGCTGGACGTGGGGAATCGTGGATGTGCCGGTGGAGCGATTCTTCGGCCCAGCCGAGAAAATCAACATCACGGTTCCCGGCCGTTTGCTCAAGCAGATCGACGAGCATGCGCGCGCGCACGGCGAGACCCGCAGCGGCTTCATGACCAAAGCGGCGCTCGAAGCGATGCGCCGAACCTGACGGGTTCCGCATAGCAAAACGGCCCCAGAGGGGCCGTTCGCTTCGAATGCGTTGGTAGCGGGGGCAGGATTTGAACCTGCGACCTTCGGGTTATGAGCCCGACGAGCTGCCAGACTGCTCCACCCCGCAATCGAGCCGCCTATTATACGGACGGCGAATCCGGTAAGCAAACCCTGCTACGGAATCACCCTCGCGCACAGGGCGAGCAACAGGCCCGGGTACATGCCGAGCGCCAGCACGGCAAGTCCGTTGAGGCTGAGCACGAACCGGAACGACCCGCTCCCCTCGAGCGCCCGCCGCTCGGTGGGCTCGTCGAAGTACATGAGCTTCACGACGCGCAGGTAGTAATAGGCGCCGACGACCGAGAAGGCCACGGCCGCCACGACCAGCCACAGCAGGCCCACGTGCAGGGCCGCCTGTATGACGGCCAGCTTGGCCCAGAAGCCGACGAATGGCGGCACCCCGGCCATGCTGAACATCAGCATCAGCATCACGGCCGCGAACCAGGGGCTGCGCGCATTGAGGCCCTTGAAGTCCTCGAGACTGTCCGCTTCGAACCCCGCCCGGGACAGCAGGATGATCATTCCGAAGCCGCCGATGGCCATGATTACGTACGTAATCGTGTAGTAGAGCGCCGCCTGGTAGCCCTCGCTCGTCCCGGCGAGGATGCCGAGCAGGATGAAGCCCACGTGCGAGATCGTGGAGTACGCGAGCATGCGCTTGATGTTGGTCTGCGCGATGGCCACCACGTTGCCGATCGCCATCGAGAGCAGCGCCACGATGGCGAGCATGTCCTGCCAGTCGTCCTGCAGGCCACCCAGTCCCTCGGCGAGCAGCCGGTAGGCCAGCGCGAACGACGCGAGCTTCGGCGCCGACCCCAGGAACAGCGTCACCGCCGTCGGGGCCCCGTGATAGACGTCCGGCACCCACATGTGGAACGGCACTGCCCCGAACTTGAACGAAATGCCGACGATGATGAACGCCAGCCCGAACAGCAGGCCGATCTGGTTCGGCCCGAGCTGCAGCACGGCGTCGCTCACCTCCCCGAGCTGCAGCGAGCCGGTCACGCCGTAGACCATCGACATGCCGTAGAGCAGCGCACCCGAGGCGATCGAACCGAGAACGAAGTACTTGATGGCGGCCTCGGCCGAGATCGCCGAGTCGCGGTTGAACGCCACCATTGCATACAGCGACAGCGCCAGGAGTTCCACGCCCAGGTACAGCGTGACGAGGCTGTTCGCCGAGATCAGCACCATGATGCCGAGCAGCGCAAACAGGCCGAGCACGAAGAACTCGCCCTTCAGCAGGCCGCGCTTGTGCAGGTAGCCGTACGAATACAGGAACGCCACGGCCACGGTCCCGTAGGCGACGACCTTGAGCAGCGATCCGACCGGGTCGGCGACGTAGGTGCCGTGCCAGGCGACCGTCCGTGCCTCGACGCCGGTCCGTGCGGTGACCCACGCGACACCGGCCAGCGCCACGAGCGAAAGGATGAAGGTGATGGCCCGCTTCCCGTCGTCGAGGAACAGGTCGATGAGCAGGATCGCGCAGATCGCCGTGAGCAGGAAGATCTCGGGCGCGGCGAGCAACAGGTCGAGGCGTGTGATGGAGGCTGGGTTCATGGCTCAGGTCTTCGTCACCATCATCTGCTGCACGAGCTGCTCGATCGTGGGTCGCATGACGTCCAGCAGTGGCGCAGGCCACAGGCCGAGCGCCAGCACGGCCACCGCGAGCACGCCGAGCACGAGGAACTCGCGACCGTTGACGTCCGTGAGCTGCGCGACGCGATCGTTGCCGACCGGGCCGAACACGACGCGCTTGACGAGCCACAGCGTGTACGCCGCACCGAGGATCAGCGTGGTGGCCGCCAGGAACGCGTACCAGAAGCTCGCCCGGAAGCTCGCCAGGATGACGAGGAACTCACCCACGAAACCGGAGGTGCCGGGGAGTCCGGCGTTCGCCATGGCGAACAGCACCATGAACGCCCCGAACACCGGCATGGTGTTGATCACGCCGCCGTAGTCCGCGATCTGCCGGCTGTGCATGCGGTCGTAGAGGACGCCGATGCACAGGAAGAGCGCACCGGACACGAGGCCGTGCGACACCATCTGCACCATCGCGCCGTCGAGGCCCATGGCGGCGCCCTGCAGGCTGCCGGTGTTGGCCAGGATCTGGAACCCGGCGAACGCGCCCAGCGTCACGAATCCCATGTGCGCGATCGAGGAGTACGCGATCAGCTTCTTCATGTCCTCCTGCACCAGGGCTACGAAGCCGATGTACACCACGGCGATCAGCGACAGCGCAATGATCAGCCAGTCGAGTTCGCGGCTGGCGTCCGGCGCGATCGGCAGGCTGAAACGCAGGAAACCGTAGCCTCCCATCTTCAGCATGATGGCGGCCAGGATCACCGAGCCGCCCGTCGGCGCCTCGACGTGCGCGTCCGGCAGCCACGTGTGCACCGGCCACATTGGCACCTTCACTGCGAAGGCGAGCAGGAACGCGATGAAGACCAGGCTCTGCTCGCGCAGCGTGAGCGGCATGGCCTGGAGGTCGGCGATGGCGTAGCTGCCGCCCTGCAGGTACAGGTAGATCAGCGCGACCAGCATCACGACGGAACCGAGGAACGTGTACAGGAAGAACTTGACCGTCGCGTACACCCGCCGCGGGCCACCCCAGACACCGATGATGACGAACATCGGGATCAGCATGGCTTCCCAGAGGACGTAGAAGAGCATCGCGTCGAGCGCCGCGAAGACGCCGATCATGAGGCCCTCGAGGATCAGGAATGCCGCCATGTACTGGGCCGGGCGCTTCTCGATCACGGTCCAGCCGGCGATCACGACCAGCGGCGTGATGAAGGCGGTGAGCACGATGAGCGGCATCGAGATGCCGTCCACGCCGAGGTGATACCAGGCGTTGAAGGCACCGATCCAGGGCTGCCGCTCCACGAACTGCATGGCGGCCGTGCTGGTGTCGAACGCCTGCCAGAGCAGGACGCTGACCACGAACGTGGCGACGGACGCCAGGAGCGCCAGCCAGCGTGCCACGCCATGCCCGCGTTCGCCATGCAGCAGTAGCAGGACGCCGGCCGCGATCGGCAGCCAGATGAGCACGCTCAGGATGGGCCAGTCAGCTTGCATGGGTCAGCTTCGCCAGAGGAGCCACGCGAGCAGCGCCGAAAGGCCGATGATCGTCGCGAAGGCATAGTGGTACAGGTAGCCCGTCTGGAGGCCGCGGACCGCATTGGCCACCCAGCCGACCACGCGGGCTGAACCATTGACGGCCGCCCCGTCGATGATCGCCACGTCACCCCCGCGCCAGAGGATGCGGCCGAGCGCCCGGCTGCCGCCGGCGATGAACCGCTCGTTGAAGGCGTCGAAGTAGTACTTGTTCGCGAGCAGCGTGTAGAGCCCGCCGGCCTTTTCGCGCAAGTCGGCGGCCAGCGCCGGGCGCCTGAGATACAGGTACCAGGCCGCGAGCACCCCCGCGGCCGCCAGCCAGACGGCCGGCGCCTGCAACCCGTGCAGCACGAAGGCGGCTGGTCCGTGGAACTCCTCGCCCAGGTGGCCGAGCACGTCGTGCTCCGGTGCCACGTGGATCGCACCGGCGAAGAAGTCCCCGAACAGCAGCGGTCCGATGAACGGCCAGCCGGCGATCACCGAGGGGATCGCGAGCAGCACCAGTGGCAATGTCACCACCCACGGGCTTTCGTGCAGGTGCTCCCGCGTATGGTGGTCCATGCGCTCCTCGCCGTGGAAGGTCATGAAGACCAGCCGGAAGGTATAGAAGGCCGTCACGAACACGCCGATCACCACGCACGCGTAGGCATAGGTCGCGCCGGGGATGTGCGAGGCGTGCACCGCCTCGATGAGCGCGTCCTTCGAGAAGAATCCGGAGAATCCGGGGAAACCGATCAGGGCCAGCGCACCGATCAGGCAGGTCCAGTAGGTGACGGGCATGTACTTCTTCAAGCCGCCCATCTTCCGCATGTCCTGCTCGTGGTGCATGGCAATGATGACCGAGCCCGCGGCAAGGAACAGCAGCGCCTTGAAGAACGCGTGCGTCATCAGGTGGAAGATCGCCCCGGCATACGCGGACACGCCCAGTGCGACGGTCATGTAGCCCAGCTGGGACAGCGTCGAGTAGGCGACCACGCGCTTGATGTCGTTGTTGACGATGCCGAGGAAGCCCATGAAGAGCGCGGTCGTCGCGCCGATCACCAGCACGAAGCTGAGCGCCGTCGTGGAGAGTTCGAACAGCGGCGACATCCGCGCCACCATGAAGATGCCGGCAGTCACCATCGTCGCGGCGTGGATCAGCGCCGAGATCGGCGTCGGGCCTTCCATGGAATCCGGCAGCCAGACGTGCAGCGGCACCTGTGCGGACTTGCCCATCGCGCCGATGAACAGGCAGATGCAGATCACGGTGATCGCCGACCAGGCGTGGCCGGGCAGGATCTCGAAGGTGGTCGCCGCGATCCGGTCGGCCTGCGCGAAGATCTCGGCGTAGTGCAGCGAGCCGGTGAGATAGGCGATTCCGGCGATGCCGAGCAGGAAGCCGAAATCGCCCACGCGATTCACCAGGAATGCCTTCAGGTTGGCGAAGATCGCCGACGGGCGCGTGTACCAGAAGCCGATCAGCAGGTAGGAGACGAGGCCCACCGCCTCCCAGCCGAAGAACAGCTGCAGGAGGTTGTTCGACATCACGAGCATCAGCATCGCGAAGGTGAACAGCGAGATGTAGCTGAAGAAGCGCGTGTAGCCCGGGTCGTCGTGCATGTAGCCGATGGTGTAGACGTGCACCATCAGCGAGACGAACGTCACCACCACCATCATGAGCGCACTCAGGCGGTCGACCAGGAACCCGACCTCCATGCGGATCCCGTCGCTGACGAGCCAGGTGTAGACCGGGCCGTCGAACACCGGCGCCCCGTTCAGCAGGCCCCACAGGACGCGTGCCGACAGCGCCAGCGAGACCGCGACGCCCAGGATGGTCAGGGTGTGGGCCCCCGTCCGCCCGATCTGCCGGCCGAAGAGGCCTGCCACGATGGCGGCCAGCAGCGGTGCGAGGACGATGGCGAGGAGCGTCTGTTCCACGGCTCAACCCCTCATCGCGTCGAGGTCTTCGACGTCGATGCTGCGGCGCTGCCGGAACAGGACCACCAGGATCGCCAGCCCGATCGCCGACTCGGCCGCGGCGACCGTCAGGATGAAGAACACGAACACCTGCCCGGACAGGTCGCCCAGGTAGTGCGAAAAGGCGATGAAGTTGAAATTCACGGACAGCAGCATCAGTTCGATGCACATCAGCAGCAGCAGGACGTTCTTGCGGTTGATGAAGATGCCCGCGACGCTCAGGCTGAAGAGGATCCCCGAGAGCAGCAGGACGTGCGACAGCGGGATCATTGCCTGCCCTCCGCGTCCATCTTGACCACGCGGATCCGGTCCCGTGCACGCACCGCGACCTGACGACCGACGTCCTGCAGCTTCTGGCCCGGTCGACGCCGCATGGTGAGCGTGATCGCCGCCACGATGGCGACCAGCAGGATCACGGCCGCGACCTCGAAGGGATAGAGGTATTCCGTGTACAGGAGCTGGCCGAGCTCCGCCGTGTTCGAATACCCGGCCGGTTTCGGCAGCGACTCGGGCGCCGCCTCCAGGCCGAGTCCGCGCACCCAGACCACCAGGCCGATCTGCGCCACGACGATCAGCGCGACCAGCGCCCCGAGCGGTGCGTAGCGCGTGAAGCCCTGCCGCAGCTTCGCGACGTCGATGTCCATCATCATGACGACGAACAGCCACAGGACCATGACCGCGCCGACATAGACCACGACCAGCGTCAGGGCGAGGAACTCGGCCTCGAGCAGCAGCCAGATGACCGCGCTGTTCAGGAAGGCGAAGACCAGGAACAGCGCGCAGTGCACCGGGTTGCGCGCGGTGATCACCCCCAGCGCCGCGAGCACGAGGACGGCGCCGAAGACGTAGAAGAGCAGGTTGACGATCATGCTGTGTATGCTCGCTCAGCGGTACTCGGCGTCGGCCGCCTTGTCCGCGGCGATCATGGCCTCGTAGCGCTCACCCACGGCGAGCAGCTTGTCCTTGGTCATGATGTTCTCGCCCCGGTTCTCCATGTGGTACTCGTGCAGTCGCGTCTCGACGATCGCGTCCACCGGGCAGGCCTCCTCGCAGAAGCCGCAGTAGATGCACTTGAAGAGGTCGATGTCGTAGCGCGTGGTGCGGCGCGTGCCGTCGTCGCTCACGTCGGATTCGATCGTGATCGCCAGTGCCGGGCACACGGCCTCGCAGAGCTTGCAGGCGATGCAGCGTTCCTGTCCGTTCGGGTAACGGCGCAGCGCGTGCAGGCCGCGGAAGCGCGGCGACTGCGGCGTCTTCTCCTCGGGGTACTGGATCGTGACCTTCGGCGCGAAGAGGTTCTTCAGCGTGACCGACAGGCCGAGCAGCAGCTCGTAGAGGAAAAATGTCTTGAGGACGCTTCTCATGGCTGTCTCACGCGGCCCACGGCCCGATCTTGTAGAACCACAGCGCGGCCTCGACGCACAGCCAGACGAGGGTCACCGGGATGAATACCTTCCAGCCGAGCCGCATGATCTGGTCGTAGCGGTAGCGCGGGAAAGTGGCGCGGAACCACAGGAAGCAGAACAGGAAGAAGGCCATCTTCAGCACCAGCCAGTGCAGCCCCGGTTCCGCCAGGAAGGTGCCGCCCACCAGCGGGTAGCCTTCGAACGGGGACAGCCAGCCGCCGAAGAAGAACGTGGACGTCAGCGCCGCGACCAGAATCATGTTCGCGTATTCGGTCAGGAAGAACAGCGCGAACGCGA
The DNA here is from genome assembly GCA_963823535.1 of uncultured Gammaproteobacteria bacterium. Taxonomy (GTDB): domain Bacteria; phylum Pseudomonadota; class Gammaproteobacteria; order Steroidobacterales; family Steroidobacteraceae; genus RPQJ01. The sequence goes on along the minus strand of CAWGLZ010000004.1, from coordinate 651,213 downwards.
TGCCCGAGTACTCGACGTGGAAGCCCGCCACGATCTCGGACTCGCCCTCGGCGACGTCGAACGGTGCCCGGTTGGTCTCGGCAACGCCCGAGATGAAGTAGACGAGGAACAGCGGGAAGAGCCACAGCCAGTACCAGGACAGCGGGCCGCCGGACTGCCCCTCGACGATCTTGCCCAGGTTGAGCGTGCCGGCCGCCATCACCACGCCGACGAGCGCGAAGCCCATCGCGATCTCGTAGGCCACGATCTGCGCGGCCGAGCGCATCGCGCCGAGGAACGCGTACTTCGAGTTGGCCGCCCAGCCGGCGAGGATGATGCCGTAGGCGCCGAAGCCGGCGAGCGCCAGCACGTAGAGCACGCCGGCGTCGACGTCCGCCACGGCGAAGCCGGGCCACAGCGAGATCACCGCCCACGCGGCGAAGGCCGGCGTAAGCGCGAGGAGCGGCGCGCCGACGAACAGGAAGCGGTTCGACCGGGCGGGAACGACCACTTCCTTGACGAGCAGCTTCAGCACGTCGGCGAACGGCTGCAACAACCCCTTCGGGCCGACGCGGTTCGGGCCGATGCGTGCCTGCATGTAGCCGATGATCTTGCGCTCGGCCAGCGTCATGTAGGCGACGCACAGGATGACCACGATGGTCACGGCCAGGATCTGTCCCAGCGCGGTCAGCGTGACGCGTGCCCAGTCCGGCCAGGCAGCCCAGGTCCCGGCGATGGCGTCGATCATGCGGCACCACCCGGCCCGGCGGACCGACCTTCGCGCGTCTCCTGCAGCGGCTGCGACCGGCGCACGACGGCATCCACCGCGTAGAGCCCGACGTCGCGAGTCACGTCGAGCGCGGCGAGGCGGCCGAGCGCAAACGCGCCACCGGCGCTCTCGCCAGGCGCGTACTCGTCCAGTTCACCCCGCAGTTCGTCCCGTACGTCTTCGGAGCTCAGGTACTCGAACCCGCCCAGTCCGAGCAGGTTGCCGAGCACTCGAAGCACCTTCCAGGCCGGCCGCGCCTGGCCCGGCGGACGCGCCGCACCCGGCACGCTCTGCCAGCGGCCCTCGACGTTGATCCAGGTGCCGGACGTCTCGGCGAAGGCGGCGACCGGCAGGATCACGCTCGCGCACGCCAGTTGCTCTGCCCCGGCATAGGGCGTCAGCGCGACCACGCACTGCGCGGCCTGCATCGCAGGCGCGAACGTCTGTGACGGCACGACGTCCGTCGATTCGATGCCTCCCACGAGCATGTACGCCTTGAGTCGCTCGCCGAGCATCTCGGCGCCGGGCAGGCCCGGTCGCGCCGTGGGGCGGCCGCCCACCCCGCGATGCGGCATCACGCCCGCCAGCGACGCGCCGACCGCGTTGGCGCCCTCGGGCAGGTATCCCAGGCGCGCACCCGAGACCTCGGCCAGCGCCGTTGCCAGTGCCCGGATCTCCGAGTAGGAGGCGTGGCGCTCGGCCTGTGCGCCGAGCAGGACGACCCGCAATTCACCGTCGGTGAGCATGCTCGCCACGCGCTCGTGATCCGGCCCCGGCACGACGCCTTCGAGCGCCGCGGCGAGCGACGCGGGCACCGCACGGCCCGCCGTGCGCAGCACCGCCACGATGATCGCCGCCAGGTGCTGCGCCATGCCGTAGCCGTTGCTGACGAGGCCGGCCTCGATGGGGAACAGCAGGTCGATCGGCCGCGGGTTCACGCAGGCGACCCGCAGGGCACCGTGGACGACACCCTTGCGAATGCGGTGCGCAATGATCGGCACTTCCCGGCGGACGTCCGAGCCAACGAGAAGCAGGCCCGAGGCACGCTCGAGTTCCGCGATCCCGACGCCGAGCAGCGGCGCGATCGGATCGCCCGACGGGTCGCGGAAATCGACTCGACGCAGCCGGTGGTCGACGTTGTCGGATCCGAGCCCGCGCGCGATTCGCGCCGCCAGGCGGCCCTCCTCGACCGAAGCAGCCGGCGACACCAGCACCCCGAGCTGGCCGGGCCCGTGTTCCTCGACGACCTTGCGCAGCCCGTTCGCAGCGGCCTCTAGCGCCGTCTCCCAGTCGACTTCCCGCCAGCCGCCCGCCTCCCGGACCATCGGCGCGTGCGCGCGATCGTCGGTGTACAGGCCTTCGCAGCTGAAGCGGTCCCGGTCAGCGATCCAGCTCTCGTTGATGTCGTCGTTCGCGCGCGGCACCACCCGCATCAGCCGGCCTCGCAGCACGTGGCCCGCAAGGTTGGTGCCGGCGCAGTCGTGCGGGGAGACGAGCGGATGCTGCGTCATCTCCCACGACCGCGCGCGGTAGCGATAGGGCTTGTTGTTCAGCGCACCGACCGGGCACAGGTCGATGATGTTGCCCGACAGCTCGTGGTCGACGCTCTTCTCGATGTAGGTCGAGATCTGCATGCGGTCGCCCCGCCCGACGGTGCCGAGTTCCGGGATCCCGGTGATCTCCTCGCCGAAGCGCACGCAGCGGGTGCAGTGGATGCAGCGCGTCATGTCGGTGGAGACCAGCGGTCCGAGGTTCTGGTCCCGGACGACCCGCTTGCGCTCGCTGTAGCGGGCGACGTCGCGCCCGAAGCCCATCGCGAGGTCCTGCAACTCGCATTCCCCGCCCTGGTCGCAGATCGGGCAGTCGAGCGGGTGATTGATGAGCAGGAACTCCATCGTCGCCTTCTGGGCGGCGATGGCCCGTGGCGACCGGGTGAAGATCTTCATCCCCTCCGCGACCGGCGTGGCACAGGCTGGCAGCGGCTTCGGCGCCTTCTCGACCTCGACGAGGCACATGCGGCAGTTCGCCGCGATCGACAGCTTCTCGTGGTAGCAGAAGCGCGGCACGTATGCGCCCTGCGCATCCGTGGCCTGGATGATCATGGCACCCTTCGGCGCCTGGACGGGCACGCCGTCGACTTCGATGTTGACCAGATCTTCGCTCATTCCGTCATGCCGCGCGGCCGCGCGCCTCGACGATGCTGTGGCCGTGCTCGACGTAATGCTCGAACTCGTGCCGGAAGTGCCTGACGAAACTCTGCACCGGCCACGCCGCGGCGTCTCCGAGCGCGCAGATCGTATGGCCCTCGATGTTGTTGGCGACGCTGACCAGCATGTCCACGTCTTCCGGCCGACCCTCTCCGGCCAGGATCCGCCTGAGCGTACGGTTCAGCCAGCCGGTGCCCTCGCGGCATGGCGTGCACTGGCCGCAGGACTCCATGTAGTAGAAGCGCGACAGGCGCTCGAGCACACGGACCATGTCGGTCGTCTCGTCCATGACGATCACGGCGGCCGAGCCGATCGCCGACCCGACCTTCTTCAGCGAGTCGTAGTCCATGTTCGCGCCGAGCATCACGTCGGCCGGCACCACCGGGACCGACGAGCCACCGGGAATCACGGCCTTGAGCCGGCGCCCTTCACGGACGCCGCCAGCGATCTCGAGCAGGTCCTTGAACGGGATGCCGAGCGGCAACTCGAAGTTGCCCGGCTTCGCCACGTGGCCCGACACCGAGAAGATCACGGTGCCGCCCGAATTGGCCGGGCCGAGGCCGGAAAACCACTCCGGGCCCTTGCGCAGGATCGTCGGCACCGAGGCGAAGCTCTGCGCATTGTTGATCGTCGTCGGCTTGCCATAGAGACCGAAATTGGCCGGGAACGGCGGCTTGAACCGCGGCTTGCCCTGCTTGCCCTCGAGGGACTCGAGCAGGGCCGTCTCCTCGCCGCAGATGTAGGCGCCCGCGCCGACGAAGGTATGGAGGTCGAAATCGACGCCGCTGCCCAGCACGTTCCGGCCGAGCAGGCCGGCCGCATAAGCCTCCTTGATCGCCGCCTCGAAACGCGGCACGGGCTCGGCCATGAACTCGCCGCGGATGTAGTTGTAGCCGACCGTGGCACCCATCGCGTAGCCGCCGATGGCCATGCCCTCGATGAGGGCATGCGGGTTGTAGCGCAGGATGTCGCGGTCGTGGCAGGTGCCGGGCTCGCTCTCGTCCGAGTTGCAGACGACGTATTTCTGCACCGGCGCGTTGCGTGGCATGAACGACCACTTCAGGCCGGTCGGGAAACCCGCCCCGCCGCGGCCCCGCAGTCCCGAGGCCTTCACAATCTCGATGACCTGCTCGCGCGGCATCTGCTCGGCGAGGATCTTCTTCCAGGCCTCGTAACCGCCGATGCCGAGGTAGGTCTCGAGCTCCCACGGCCGCTCGAGCCCGAGGGGCTCGAAGCAGACGAGGTTCATCCGGTCGGTCCAGTCGCTCACGCGTACACCCTACTTGTGGTCGTCCAGGATCCTGTCGACCTTCTCGGGCGTCAGGTTCTCGTAATACACGTGGTCGACCATCATCATCGGCGCGCCGTTGCAGGCCGCGAGGCACTCCTCCTCTGCCTTCAGGAAGAAGCGGCCATCCGGGGTGCTCTCGCCGACCTTGATGCCGAGGCGCTTCTCGACGTGGGCCAGCAGCGCCTCTCCGCCGCAGAGCATGCAGGAGATGTTGGTGCACACCGAGATGTGGTGGCGTCCGCAGGGCTTCGTCTCGAACATCGAATAGAAGCTCGCCACCTCGTAGACCTGGATGGGCGGCAACCCGAGGTAGGCCGCGACGGCATCCATCGTCTCCTGGGTGAGAAAGCCCTGCTCGTGCTGGACGGCGTGCAGTGCCGCGATGACGGCCGATCGCCGGCGCTCCGGCGGGAACCGCGCCAGCCAGTGGTCGATCTCCTCGCGCACGTGCGGCGACAGTGCGCCCGCCGCCTCGGCCGCCTTCCCGCTGCTCACCGGTCGATCTCCCCGAAAACGATGTCTGCCGTGCCGATCACGGCGACCACGTCGGCCAGCATGTGCCCGCACACCATCTCGTCGAGTGCGGCCAGATGCGGAAACCCCGGCGCGCGGCACTTCAGGCGATAGGGCTTGTTGGCCCCGTCCGAGACGAGGTAGATGCCGAACTCGCCCTTGGGCGCCTCGACTGCCGCATACGCCTCGCCCTCCGGGACGCAGTAACCCTCGGTGAAGAGCTTGAAGTGATGGATGAGCGATTCCATGTCGCCCTTCATCTCCTCGCGGCGCGGCGGCGCGACCTTGTGATCGTCGAGCATCACCGGGCCCGGGTTGCGGCGCAGCCACTCGACACACTGGCGGATGATGCGGTTCGACTGACGCATCTCCTCGACCCGTACCAGGTAACGGTCGTAGCAGTCGCCGTTCAAGCCGACCGGGATGTCGAAGTCGAGATCGCCGTACACGTCGTACGGCTGCTTCTTGCGCAGGTCCCAGGCAATGCCGGAGCCGCGCAGCATCGGTCCGGTGAAACCGAGGTTCAGGGCCCGCTCCGGCGTGACGACGCCGATGTTGACCGTGCGCTGCTTCCAGATGCGGTTGTCCGTGAGCAGCGTCTCGTACTCGTCCACGCAGGCCGGAAAGCGGTCCGTGAAGTCCTCGATGAAATCGAGCAGGCTGCCGGAGCGCTTCCCGTTCAGCCGCTCGACGTCCTTGCGGCTCTTGAAGCGCGAGACCTGGTACTTCGGCATCGACTCCGGCAGGTCGCGGTAGACGCCGCCGGGCCGGTAGTAGGTCGCGTGCATGCGCGTGCCGGAGACCGCCTCGTAGCAGTCCATGAGGTCCTCGCGCTCGCGGAAGCAGTAGAGGAACATCGTCATCGCGCCGATGTCGAGCCCGTGCGCACCAAGCCACATCAGGTGGTTCAGGATGCGCGTGATCTCGTCGAACATGACACGGATGTACTGCGCGCGCAGCGGCACCTCGATCCCGAGCAGCTTCTCGATGGCCATGACGTAGGCGTGCTCGTTGCACATCATCGAGACGTAGTCGAGCCGGTCCATGTAGCCGATCGACTGGTTGAAGGGCTTCGATTCCGCCAGCTTCTCCGTTCCGCGGTGCAGCAGGCCGATGTGCGGATCGGCCTTCTGCACGACCTCGCCGTCCATCTCGAGCACCAGGCGCAGCACGCCGTGCGCGGCCGGGTGCTGCGGCCCGAAGTTCATCGTGTAGCTGCGGATCTCAGCCATGGCCCGGGGAATCCTTCAGCGCGGCATCGTAGCGGTTGTCCTCGCGGACGACGCGCGGAACGAGGGTGCGCGGCTCGATGCTGACCGGTTCGTAGACCACGCGACCCTTGGCCGGATCGTAGCGGACCTCGACGTTGCCGATCAGCGGGAAGTCCTTGCGGAACGGATGGCCGACGAAGCCGTAGTCGGTGAGGATGCGCCGCAGGTCCGGATGTCCCCGGAACAGGATGCCGAAGAGGTCGAACGCCTCCCGCTCGTACCAGTCGGCCGCCTTCCAGACATCGACCACCGAGTCGAGCAGCGGCGGCTCGCCTGCCTCGCACCAGGCCCGCAGGCGCAGCCGGCGGTTGTGCGTGACGGACAGCAGGTGATAGACGACGGCGAACCGACGACCGGCGCCCTCGCGCGGCATGTCAGCGGCCTCACGGAGGCCGTCTCGCTGGACGCCCCGACTGAAGCCGGAGCGGGTGGCCGACTGCGTATCCCACTCGACCCGGCCGTAGTCGAGATAGTCGACGCCTGTGAGGTCGACGAGTTGCTCGAAGCGCAATCCGGGTTCGTCCCGCAGCGCCCGGCAGACGTCGACCAGGCTCGCCGAGGGCACCTCGAACGTCAGCTCGCCGCAGCGCGACGAGACCCGCTCGAGCGTGTCTCCGAATTGCGCCAGGAGCGTCCCGGCGAGTTGTTCCGTCGCTTGGCTCATGGTGCGGTCAGCGGGCGATCGTCTGCGTGCGGTGGATCTTCTTCTGCAGCTGGATGATCCCGTACAGCAGCGCTTCGGCCGTCGGCGGACAGCCGGGCACGTAGACGTCCACGGGAACGATGCGGTCGCAACCGCGCACGACCGCGTAGGAGTAGTGATAGTACCCGCCGCCGTTCGCGCAGGATCCCATTGAGATCACCCAGCGCGGCTCGGGCATCTGGTCGTAGACCTTGCGCAGCGCCGGCGCCATCTTGTTGACCAGGGTGCCCGCGACGATCATCACGTCGGACTGGCGCGGGCTCGGCCGGAAGACGATGCCGAAGCGATCGAGGTCGTAGCGGGCGGCCCCCGCGTGCATCATCTCCACTGCGCAGCAGGCCAGCCCGAAGGTCATCGGCCACATCGAACCCGTGCGGGCCCAGTTCATGACGGCATCGACCGTCGTCGTGACGAAGCCGCGCTCGGGCAGTTCGGAGGCCTCTAGTCCCATTCCAGGGCCCCCTTCTTCCATTCGTAGATGAAGCCCACGACCAGCACGAGCAGGAACACGCCCATGGCCGCGAGGGCCACGACGCCGACGGAGTCGAGCGCCACGGCCCAGGGGAAGAGGAAGGCGATCTCGAGGTCGAAGACGATGAACAGGATCGCGACGAGGTAGTAGCGCACGTCGAACTTCATGCGCGTGTCCTCGAACGCCTCGAATCCGCACTCGTAGGCCGACAGTTTCTCGGGATCGGGGCGCGAGGGGCCGAACAGGAAGCCGAGCGCGAGCAGCAAGGTTCCGAGTGCGCCCGCCACCGCGAGGAAAATCAGGATCGGCAGGTACTCGGCGAGCATCGCGCCTCACGACTCCGGTTATGCAGCCCCGACGGGCCGCAAATTCTATCAGGGACTATTGCGGCGCAGTAAGGTGTACAAACAAAAAGGCGAACCCCTGGGTTCGCCTGTTCACTGGTCTGGTGCGGATGGAGAGACTCGAACTCTCACGCCTTACGGCACTACCCCCTCAAGATAGCGTGTCTACCAATTCCACCACATCCGCAATCGTCAGGATCCTGTGACCGTTACTGGTTCGCCGGCGCGGGCTCGCTCGTCGCCGCAGGCGGCGCCTCGACCGGGGCCGTTTCAGTCTCGGGCACGGTGGGCAGCATGCCGGGCGGCGGCGCCAGCGGTGTCGGGGCCGCCTGCTCCGTCTGCAGGCGGTCGACCACGCTCGTCGGCTCGGTCGTCTGGCTGAAGAGGTACGACAGGCCGAGGCTCGTCACGAAGAAGAGCGTGGCCAGGATCGCCGTCGTCCGCGACAGGAACGAACCCGAGCCACGGGATCCGAACACGGTTCCCGAGGCCCCGGCGCCAAAGCCCGCGCCCGCGTCGGCGCCACGGCCACGCTGCAGGAGCACCAGCGCGATGATCGATGCCGCCAGCAGCACGTGAACGACGACTGCCAGCGTTTGTACCCAGCTCATTTGCCTGCCTTCTCCGTAATCAGTCCGCGGCTGCGCAGATCTGCGCGAATTCCTCTGCCGTAAGCGAAGCACCGCCGACGAGCCCGCCGTCGATGTCCGCCATCGCAAAGAGTTCCCGTGCGTTCGACGCCTTGACGCTGCCGCCGTACAGGATCCTCACGGATCCGGCAATTGTAGCATCCAGCGCCGCGACCTTGGCGCGAATCAGGGCGTGGACTTCCTGTGCCTGCTCAGGGGACGCGGTTCGCCCGGTTCCGATGGCCCACACGGGTTCGTACGCGATGACCGCGTTGCCGAGGGCGGCCACGCCGCTCACGGACAGCACCGCCTCGAGCTGCCGCTCCACCACCTGCGTGGTCCGCCCCGATTCGCGCTCCTCGAGCGTTTCTCCCACGCACAGGACCGGCGTCAGGCCCTGGGCCTGCGTCGCCAGGAACTTTCGCGCCACCAGCGCGTCGCTCTCTCCGAACAACTGGCGGCGCTCGGAATGGCCGACCAGCACGTAGCGGCAACCGACATCGAGCAGCATCGACCCCGAGATCTCGCCCGTGAACGCTCCGAGCGGCTCGGCGCACACGGACTGGGCGCCGAGCGCCACGTCCGTGTCTTTCAGCATCCGCCCGGTCTCCCAGAGGTAGACGAACGGCGGACAGATCAGGACTTCCGCCCGCGACTCGGGGCGCAGCAGGTCGAGCAGGGTCTCCACGAGACTCGCGTTCTCGGCCCGCGAGCCGTGCATTTTCCAGTTTCCAGCGACGAGGGGCTTGCGCATTCGGCTCTCCGGCGTCCGTGCGGCCGTCACCGGCCAGGGGACTCGGTCCGCGAAAGGCGCGCGATCTTAGCGGCGGGTCGCCCGGAAAGCAATGCGCCGTGCACCGTTCAGACGGCCTGCTTCACGGTCTCGGCCAGCGCGTTCGCGTGCCGCGTGACGATCGATTCGTCCTGCCCTTCGACCATGACCCGGATCAGCGGCTCCGTGCCCGACGCCCGCAGCACGACCCGGCCCGTGTCCCCGAGTTCTGCCTCGACGCGACGGACGGCCGCCTGGATGTCGGGCGACTCCCGCGGATCGATCCGTTCGGCGACCCGCACGTTCACCATTACCTGCGGAAACTGCGACATGCCGGCTGCGAGTTCCGCGAGCGGTCGCCCCGTGCGCTTCATCACGGCCAGGACCTGCAGTGCGCTCACCAGTCCGTCCCCCGTGGTCGTCCGGTCCAGGCAGAGCAGGTGGCCCGACGTTTCCCCACCCAGGACACCGCCGTGCTCGCGCAGCATCGCCAGCACGTACCGGTCGCCGACCGCTGCCCGCAGGAACGGAATGCCTTCGTCCCGCAACGCGAGCTCCAGTCCAAGATTGCTCATCACGGTGCCGACGACCGGACCCTCCAGCTGGCCCAGGCTCTTGCGGTCCCGCGCGATGACGTAGAGCAGGCGGTCGCCGTCTACGATCCGCCCGAGGTGATCCACCATCACCAGGCGATCGCCGTCGCCATCGAGCGCGATGCCGACGTCGGCGCGAACGCCCGCCACCGTGAGCTGCAGCAGTTCCGGGGAGGTGGAACCGCAGCCGAGATTGATGTTGCGGCCGTTCGGCGAGCAGCCGATCGGGATGATCTCCGCACCGAGGTCCGACAGGACCCTGGGGGCCACCTTGTACGTCGCCCCATGCGCGCAGTCGATGACGATCTTGAGGCCGCTGAGGTCCGTGCCCGGCGGCACCGTCGAGGCACAGAAGTCCTGGTAGACGGTCCGCGACCGGTCGACGCGCGTCGCCCGTCCCAGCGCGATCGATTCCCGGGTGAGCGCCGGGTCTTCCAGCAGTGCCTCGATCCGCTCCTCGACCTCGTCCGACAGCTTGCTCCCCGTGCCGTCGAAGAACTTGATGCCGTTGTCCTCGTACAGGTTGTGGGACGCGCTGATGACCACCCCGAAGCTGCACCCGAACTTCTGGGTCAGGAAGGCGATGCCGGGCGTCGGCAGCGGGCCGATGAGGCTCACGTCGACCCCGGCTGCGACGAAGCCCGCCTCGAGCGCCGCCTCGAACATGTACCCCGACAGTCGGGTGTCCTTGCCGACGAGCGCGGTCCCGCCCCCCGGGGCCAGCACACGTGCCGCCGCACTCGCCAGTCGCAGCGCGAACTCGACGGTCATGGGTTCGTCCCCCACCCTGCCGCGCACGCCGTCGGTGCCGAAGTATCTGCGTGCCATCCTCAGGTTCCTCCCATGGCGGCACGCTTGAGCACACTCGCCACTTTCACTGCATCCACCGTTTCCGCCACGTCGTGCGCCCGGACGATCGCCGCCCCGTGCCACACGCCCAGCGCCGCCAGGGCCACGCTGCCAGCGAGGCGCCCGTCCACCGGACGACCCGTGATCATACCGATGAGCGACTTGCGCGAAACGCCGACCAGTACCGGGATTCCCGGTGCCGCCAGCCGGTCCAGGGCCGTCAGCAGGGCCAGGTTGTGTTCCAGGCGCTTGCCGAATCCGATGCCGGGATCCACGCAGATGCGCTCGCGTGGAATGCCGGCAGCCTCGCAGGCGGCGACCCGGGCAGCGAGATAGTCACGGACTTCCGACACCACGTCGTGATAGTGGGGCGCGTCCTGCATGCTGCGGGGCTCGCCGCGCATGTGCATCAGGCACACGGCGGCACCCGTTCCGGCCGCCGTCTCGAGCGCGCCCGGCGCCTCCAGCGCCCGGACGTCGTTGATCAGGCTGGCCCCGGCCTCGACCGCCGCCCGCATGACCTCCGGCTTGCTCGTGTCCACGGAGATCGGGACGTCGATGCGGCCGGCCAGCCGCGCGATGACCGGCACCACGCGGGCGAGTTCCTCCGCCAGCCGGACCGGCGCGGCGCCGGGGCGCGTCGATTCTCCGCCGACGTCGACGATGCGGGCACCCTGGCCGGCCATCGCGAGTCCCCGCGCAAGGGCGGCATCGGCCTCGACATGCCGCCCGCCGTCGGAAAACGAGTCCGGGGTGACGTTGAGCACTCCCATGACGATCGGCTCGCCGAGGTCGAGCACAGTGTCACGGCAAACGAGTTTCATGGTCGAACCGGGCGGGAAACGAAGCGCCCGGCAGGAGCCGGGCGCAAGAGGTCTGTCAGTGCTGCGGCGCTGGTCGGCCCGTCGGGGCCTCGCCATCGCGCCGCTCCCGCGGCTTGGCACCGGAACTCGGCGGCAGGTCCCGATCCTCCCAGCCCTGGGGCGGGCGAGGTTCCTGACCCTGCATGATGGCCCGGATCTGCCCTTCGTCGATGGTCTCGTACTTCATCAGCGCGTCGGCCATGCTATGCAGCTTGTCGATTTCGCGATCGAGAATGTCCCTGGCCCGCCGATAATTGTCGTCGATGACGCGCCGAACTTCCTCGTCGATCGTGTCCCGCGTCTTGTCGCCGACCTGCTTGTGCTGGGTGACCGAACGACCGAGGAACACTTCGCCGTCGTCCTCGGCGTAGGTGAGCGTACCGAGCCGGTCGGAGAGCCCCCACTTGGTGACCATGTTGCGAGCAATCTCGGTCGCCCGCTCGATGTCGTTCGACGCACCGGTGGTGACATATTCCGGCCCGAACACGATTTCCTCCGCCACGCGCCCGCCGAACAGCGTCGCGATGCGGCTCTCCAGCTGGCGCTTGCTGGTGCTGTAGCGATCAGCCTCGGGCAGGAACATCGTGACACCCAGCGCCCGGCCGCGCGGGATGATGGTGACCTTGTAGACCGGGTCGTGGTCCGGGACGTTCAGCCCGACGATGGCGTGGCCGGCCTCGTGGTAGGCGGTGAGCTTCTTCTCGTTCTCGTCCATCACCATGGACTTGCGCTCGGCGCCCATCATGATCTTGTCCTTGGCGCGCTCGAACTCGTCCATCGTCACGGTGCGCTTGTTGGCGCGGGCCGCGAACAGGGCCGCCTCGTTGACGAGGTTGGCGAGGTCGGCGCCCGAGAACCCCGGCGTACCGCGGGCGATGATCGAGGGCTTCACGTCTTCGCCGAGCGGCAGCTTGCGCATGTGGACCTTCAGGATCTGCTCGCGTCCGCGCACGTCCGGCAGCGGCACGACCACCTGGCGGTCGAAGCGACCCGGACGCAGCAGCGCCGGGTCGAGCACGTCGGGGCGGTTCGTGGCGGCGATGACGATCACGCCCTCGTTGCCCTCGAAGCCGTCCATCTCGACCAGCAGCTGGTTGAGGGTCTGCTCGCGCTCGTCGTGCCCGCCGCCGAGGCCTGCGCCCCGGTGCCGGCCGACGGCGTCGATCTCGTCGATGAAGATGATGCAGGGTGCGTGCTTCTTGGCCTGCTCGAACATGTCGCGCACGCGCGAGGCGCCCACGCCCACGAACATCTCGACGAAATCCGAGCCGGAGATCGTGAAGAACGGCACCTTGGCCTCGCCCGCGATCGCCCTGGCGAGCAGCGTCTTGCCGGTGCCGGGCGACCCCACCATCAGCACGCCCCGCGGGATCTTGCCGCCGAGCTTCTGGAACTTGGAGGGGTCCTTGAGGAAGTCGACGATCTCGCCCACCTCCTCCTTGGCTTCGTCCACACCGGCGACGTCCGCGAAGGTGACCGTCACCTGGTCCTCGTTCAGCAGGCGCGCCCGGCTCTTGCCGAACGACATGGCGCCGCGTCCGCCGGCACCGCCCTGCATCTGGCGCATGAAGTAGACCCAGACGCCGATCAGCAGCAGGATGGGGAACGAGGAGATGAACAACTGCATCAGGAACGACTGGCGTTCCGGCGGCGCGGCCGAGAAGGTGACGCCGTTCTTCTGCAGCGTGCCGATCAGCGCGGAGTTGTCGGTCTCGGGGTTGTAGACCGTGAACTGCTCGCCGCTCGAGCGGACGCCCGAGATGCGATCGCCGCTGAAGGTGACCTGTGCCACCGTGCCGTCATCGACGTGCTCGAGGAACGACGAATAGGGCATCTCCTGCACGGCGCCGGTGCGCGTGCTGAAGTTGCTCACCACCGTCGCGAGCACGACGGCGATGACGATCCACAGGACGACGTTCTTGGCCAGATCGTTCAAAGCTATTGACCTCGGAAACGAGCGTTACGACTCGGCGCGGACCGCGCTATACCGTACGACCGACACTACACCAATCGATACCCGCGTGCCAGAACGTACACCTCGGCACTGCGGGCCCGTGACGATTTCGGCTTGCGCAGTTTCACGGATTCATATGTCTGCCGCAGTCGGCCGATCAGGGGCTGGAACTCCCGGCCCTGGAAGACCTTCATCAGCAGGTCCCCGCCCGGGCGCAGGTTCTGCGCAGCGAAGTCCACGACGAGGTCCACCAGGTACATGGAACGGTCGTGGTCGACGTCCGCGATGCCCATCATGTTGGGGGCCAGGTCCGACATTACAAGGTCGACCCGGGCGCCCCCCAGGGCCCGCTCCAGTTCCTCGAGCACGGACGCCTCGCCGAAGTCACCCTGGATGAACTCGACCCCCGGGATGGCCGGCATCTCCAGCACGTCGACGGCGATCACGCGCCCCTTGCCCGCCAGGTAGCGTGCCGCGAACTGGCTCCAGCCCCCCGGCGCCGCGCCGAGGTCGACGACCGTCATACCCTGCTTGAGCAGCCGGTCGGACTTCTGGATCTCCTCCAGCTTGAACGCCGCGCGCGAACGCCAGCCCTCCTCGTGCGCCCGCTTCACGTACGGGTCCGAGGCATGCTCTGCAAGCCAGCGGGTGGAACTCTTCGAACGCTTCGCCATTGGAGGAAACGCTGTGTTGACGCCCGGACAGGGTATCGCAGGCGGGTCGATCAGCCGCAGCCCCGCTACACTACCGCCTGGTCACCGATGTCGAATGCCGTCCCATGCCCCTCAACGAACCCCAACGCAAGTTCCTCCGCCGCCTGGGCCACGACCACAACCCGATCGTGCTGGTCGGCCAGGGGGGCGTCAGCCCGAACGTCATTGCGGAACTCGACCGGGCGCTGCGGGACCACGAACTGGTCAAGGTGCGGGCGCGGGTCGGCGATCGGGACGAACGTGACAGCCTGCTGGCCGGACTGGCGGCGGCCACCGGGTCAGAACTGGTACAGCGCATCGGACATGTCGCACTGTACTACCGCCGCAATCCCGACAAGCCCGGCATCCTGCTGCCGGACTGACGGCTGGCCCCGGCGGCGGGCCGCTCAGACGTAGCGCACGGCGACAATTTCCAGGGCGCGCGTTCCTCCGGGAACGGCAACGTCGACCACGTCCCCCTCCACCTTGCCGACCAGCGCCCGGGCGATCGGCGAGGTGATCGAGATCAGGCCGAGCCGCACGTCCGCCTCGGGCTCACCCACGATCTGGAACACCACCTCGGACCCGTCGTCCTGGTCTTCGAGGTGCACGGTGGCCCCGAAGACGACCCGCCCGGTCTGCGGCAGATGCGCCACATCGATGATCTCGCAGTGCGAGAGGTCGTGCTCGAGGTGCTTGATCCGTCCCTCCACGAACCCCTGCTGCTCCCGTGCCGCGTGATACTCGGCGTTCTCGCTGAGATCGCCGTGGGCACGCGCCTCCGCGATCGCCTGGATGATGCGCGGGCGCTCCTCGGTCTTGAGCCGGCGAAGCTCGACTCTCAGCTTCTCCGCACCCTTTGAAGTCAATGGCTTACGCTTCATGCCTCAACTTCCATATGAAGATCCTGCAGACGATTCACCTCGACTTCCAGCAGGTGGTCGATGGCCTCGCAGGTGGCGAATGCGCCGGCGAGCGTCGTGTAGTAGGTCACGCGCCGGGCCACCGCCTCGCGACGGATGGAGCGCGACTCGAAAATGGCCTGTTTGCCCTCGGTCGTGTTGACGATGAGGCTGATATCGTCGTTCTTGATCATGTCCACGATGTGCGGTCGACCTTCCCGAACCTTGTTGGCGCGCCTGCAGGGTACCCCAGCCTGTTCGAGGACGTCGGCCGTGCCGTGGGTCGCGACGATCTCGAAGCCGCGTGCCTGCAGCAGCTTGGCGAGGTTGACCGCCCCCGGCTTGTCGCGGTCCCGGACGCTGATCAGGCAGACGCCGCGGGTGGGCAGCGTCACGCCGGCCGCGGCCTGCGCCTTCGCATAGGACTCGCCGAAGCTGCGCCCGGTCCCCATCACCTCGCCGGTGGACTTCATCTCGGGCCCGAGGATCGGGTCTGCGTCGGGGAACTTGCCGAACGGAAACACCGGCACCTTCACCGAGTAGAACGGCGGACGCCGCTCCGAACCCAGCCCGAGTCCGGCCAGCGTCTGCCCGGTCATCACGCGGGCCGCCATCTTGGCCAGCGGCACGCCGGTCGCCTTGGAGACGAACGGCGCCGTGCGCGATGCGCGGGGATTCACCTCGAGCACATAGACCACGCCGCCCTGGATCGCGAACTGCACGTTCATGAGCCCGATCACGTTGAGGGCGAGCGCCATGCGTCGCGTCTGGTCCCGGATCTGCTCCTGCACCGCCGCACTGAGGCTGTACGGAGGCAGTGAGCATGCGGAATCGCCCGAATGCACGCCGGCCTGCTCGACGTGCTCCATGATGCCGCCGATGTAGACGTCCTTGCCGTCGCAGATGGCGTCCACGTCCACCTCGATCGCCAGGTCGAGGAACCGGTCGAGCAGCACCGGGCTGTCGTTCGAGACCTGGACGGCGTTGGTCATGTAGGCCCGCAGGTCGTCCTCGGTGAAGACGATCTCCATCGCTCGCCCGCCGAGGACGTAGGAGGGCCGCACCACGAGCGGGAAGCCGATCTCGGCCGCCAGCTGCACCGCCGCCTCCTCGGCCCGCGCGGTGCGGTTCGGTGGCTGCTTGAGATGCAGGCGATCCACCAGCTTCTGGAAGCGCTCACGGTCCTCGGCCACGTCGATTGAGTCCGGGCTGGTGCCGATGATCGGCACGCCGGCCTCCCCGAGCCCCTTGGCCAGCTTGAGCGGCGTCTGCCCGCCGTACTGCACGATGACCCCGAAGGGTTTCTCGACCTCGAGGATCTCCATCACATCCTCGAACGTGAGGGGCTCGAAGTACAGCCGGTCGGACGTGTCGAAATCGGTCGACACCGTCTCCGGATTGCAGTTGACCATGATGGTCTCGAAGCCGTCCTCGCGCAGAGCGAGCGCCGCGTGCACGCAGCAGTAGTCGAACTCGATGCCCTGGCCGATGCGGTTCGGACCGCCGCCGAGGATCACGACCTTGCGCCGGTCCGAGGGCGCCGCCTCGCACTCGTCCTCGTAGGTGGAGTAGAGGTAGGCCGTGGACGTCGCGAACTCGGCGGCACAGGTATCGACACGCTTGAAAACCGGGCGCAGCCCGAGCTCGAGGCGCCGTGCCCGGATCACCTGCTCCTTCACGCCACATAGCCGGGCGATCCGGCTGTCGGCGAATCCCTTGCGCTTCAGGCTGCGCAGCCGCGTGGCGTCGAGCGCCTCGAGGCCCTGTTCGGCGACACGCACCTCCTCCCGCACCAGGTCCTCGACCTGGGCCAGGAACCACGGATCGATCCGCGAGGTCCGCTCGACCTCCTGCAGTGACAGGCCGGCGCGGAAGGCGTCGGCCACGTACAGCAGCCGGTTCGGACCCGCCATGCGCATTTCCTCGCGCAGGCCATCCATGCCCTCGTCGCCCAGCGGCAGCTGCACGACCGGAGTGAGGCCGTCGATGCCGGTCTCCAGGCCGCGCAGCGCTTTCTGCAGCGACTCCTGGAAGGTCCGGCCCATGGCCATCACCTCGCCCACCGACTTCATCTGCGTCGTCAGGCGATCGTTCGCGCCCGGGAACTTCTCGAAGGTGAAACGCGGGATCTTCGTGACGACGTAGTCGATCGTCGGCTCGAAGGACGCCGGCGTGGCGCCCCCCGTGATCTCGTTGCGCAGTTCGTCGAGCGTGTAGCCGACGGCCAGCTTCGCCGCGACCTTCGCGATCGGGAAGCCGGTCGCCTTCGAGGCCAGCGCCGAGGAACGCGAGACGCGCGGATTCATCTCGATCACGAGCAGCCGTCCGTCCGTGGGGCTCACTGCAAACTGCACGTTCGAGCCGCCGCACTCGACGCCGATCTTGCGCAGGACGGCGATCGACGCGTCGCGCATCAGCTGGTACTCGCGGTCCGTCAGCGTCTGCGCCGGCGCGACGGTGATGGAGTCGCCGGTGTGCACGCCCATCGGATCGAGGTTCTCGATGGAGCAGACGATGATGCAGTTGTCGTTCCGGTCACGAACGACCTCCATCTCGAACTCCTTCCAGCCGAGTACCGACTCCTCGAGCAGCACCTCGCTGGTCGGCGACGCGTCGAGGCCGCGGGCCACGATCTGCTCGAATTCCTCCCGGTTGTAGGCGATGCCGCCGCCCGAGCCGCCGAGCGTGAACGACGGCCGGATCACCGTGGGGAAGCCGATCTCGGCCTGGATCGCCAGTGCCTCCTCCATGCTGTGGGCCACGCGGGAACGCGGGCATTCGAGGCCGATGTCACGCATGGCATTTCGGAACAGCTCGCGGTCCTCGGCCATGTCGATGGCCTCGCGGGACGCGGCGATCAGCTCGACGGCGAACTTGTCGAGTATGCCCTCGCGCACGAGGTCGAGCGCACAGTTGAGCGCCGTCTGGCCACCCATCGTCGGCAGGAGCGCGTCGGGACGCTCCTTCTCGATGATGCGTGCCACCGTGCGCCAGTTGACGGGCTCGATGTAGACCGCATCGGCCATCTCGGGGTCGGTCATGATGGTCGCGGGATTCGAGTTCACCAGGATGACGCGGTAGCCCTCCTCCCGCAGTGCCTTGCACGCCTGTGCGCCGGAGTAGTCGAACTCGCAGGCCTGGCCGATGACAATCGGGCCGGCGCCGATGATCAGGATGCTCTTGAGGTCGGTGCGCTTGGGCATGTGTCTGTCGTCCCGGGTTCAGGCGTTCTGCCGGACGGGCATGGCGCCCTGGCGAAGCATCGACTCGACGAACAGCGAGAACAGTGGTGCGAGGTCGCGCGGACCCGGGCTCGCCTCCGGGTGGCCCTGGAAGCCGAACGCCGGCCGGTCAGTGCAGGCGATGCCCTGCAGCGACCCGTCGAACAGCGAGCGGTGCGTCGGCCGCACGTTGTCCGGCAGCGTCGCCTCGTCCACGGCGAAACCGTGGTTCTGGCTCGAGATGAACACGCGTCCCGAGTCGAGGTCGATCACCGGGTGATTGGCCCCGTGGTGCCCGAACTTCATCTTGACCGTGCGCGCCCCGACCGCGAGCCCGAGCAGCTGGTGGCCGAGGCAGATGCCGAACAGCGGCACCCCCTTCGCCAGGAACTCGCGGGTGGCCGCGATCGCATAGTCGCAGGGCTCCGGATCGCCCGGACCGTTGGAGAGGAAGACGCCGTCCGGCTTGAGGGCGGTCACCTCCTCGGCCGGGGTCTGGGCCGGCACCACCGTCATGCGGCAGCCGTGGTCGGCCAGCAGCCGGAGGATGTTCCGCTTGATGCCGAAGTCATAGGCCACGACGTGCAACCGCTGCCCGGGGCGACGCTTGGGCCCCTGCTCCAGCGACCAGTTGGTGCCCTCGTTCCACTGGAAACTGCGCTTCGTGGAGACGACCTTCGCGAGGTCCATCCCCTTCAGGCCCGGGAAGCGACGTGCCGCCTCGACGGCGAGATTTGCCCGCGATGCGGCGTCCCCACTGGCAATGCAGCCCGCCTGGGCACCCTTTTCCCTCAGGATGCGCGTGAGCTTGCGGGTATCGATGTCCGCGATGGCCACCACGTGGCCCCGTGCCAGGAACTCCGGCAGCGACTCCGTCGCGCGCCAGTTCGAATGCAGCAGCGGCAGGTCCCGGACCACCAGTCCCGCCGCCTGGATGGCGTTCGACTCGAGGTCCTCGGGATTGGTGCCGGTGTTGCCGATGTGGGGATAGGTCAGGGTGACGATCTGGCGGGCGTAGGACGGATCGGTGAGGATCTCCTGGTAGCCGGTCATCGCCGTGTTGAACACGACCTCGCCCGTGGCCGTGCCGGCGGCACCAATGGACGTGCCGTGAAACACGGTGCCGTCCTCCAGAGCCAGAACAGCGGGTGTCGTCACGGTCGTGCCCTCCGGTGCCGGGCCCGCACACTGCATGCGGACCTGTTTAGCGCGTGCGCGAACCGTCGGAGATGAGCGCTCGCTCACCCCGTTCGTGTATTGCTCCACGGGCTAAGTTGGGAAGTTTACGCGAGCCCGTCAGGTCGCGCCATGCGATCGCTCCGGGTTACCTCGTCGACACCCGGCGACCGCAGGTCGGGGCTACTGGAGCCCGAGGACGTCGAACATCGAGTACAGGCCCGGCGGCCTGCCGACCACCCACCGGGCCGCCGCCAGCGCGCCACGGGCGAAACCGGAGCGGTCCTGGGCATGGTGGGCCAGTTCGATCTGCTCGCCCGGGCCGGCAAAGATCACCCGGTGGTCCCCGACGATGTCCCCGCCGCGGACGACGCTGAAACCGATGGCTCCCGGCGGGCGCGGCCCGGTCGCCCCATGCCGCCCGTAAACGGCCACCTGCTCGAGCGTGGTTCCCCGCCCGCGCGCGACGGCGTGGCCGAGTCCGAGGGCCGTGCCGCTCGGTGCATCGACCTTGTGCCGGTGGTGGGCCTCGAAGATCTCTGCGTCGTAGCCCGCATCGAGCGCGCGCGCGCCGAGCTCGGCGAGCTTGAAGAGCAGGTTCACGCCCAGGCTCATGTTGGGCGCCATGACGATGGGGATGAGCGTCGCGACGCGGCCGATCTCCGCCCGCCCGGCCTCGTCGTGGCCGGTCGTGCCGATGACCAGGGGCACCTTCCGGTGGCCGCACGCCCGCGCATGGCCGAGCGAGGCAGCGGGCAGCGTGAAATCGATGGCGACGTCCGCACCCGCCAGCGCCCCCGCGGGGTCGCTGCCGATCTCGACACCGATCGGCACGGTGCCGGCCACCACGCCCGCGTCGTGGCCGAGACGGGAATCATCGTCCGCCGCCAGGGCGCCGCTCAGGCGAAGGTCGTCCGCCTCGTGCAACAGCGGCACGATGGTGCGCCCCATGCGTCCGCTGGCACCGAGCATCGCGACGTTCAGCATGCCGGGATCACTCCCCGAGACTGGTGAAGAATCGCTTGACGCCGCCGAGCCACGACTCCTCCCGCGGATGGTGGCGCGACGCATCCTTCTGCAGCGATTCCTCGAATTTCTGCAGCAGGTTCTTCTGCTCCCGCGTGAGGTTGACCGGGGTTTCGACGACGACACGGCAGAACAGGTCCCCGACGGCCCCGCCGCGCACGGGCTTGATGCCCTTTTCGCGCAGCCGGAACACGCGGCCCGACTGCGTCTCCGGCGGGACCTTGATGGTCGCGGTTCCATCGAGCGTCGGCACTTCGATGCTGCCCCCGAGCGTGGCACGCGCGAAGCTGACGGGCACCTCGCACGACAAGTGGCTGCCGTCGCGCTCGAAGATCGGGTGCTCCCGGACCCGCACCTCGACGTACAGGTCGCCGGTGGGACCGCCGTTGCGTCCCGCCTCGCCTTCGCCCGTCAGGCGGATGCGGTCACCGGTATCCACCCCGGCCGGCACCTTGACCGACAGGGTCTTCTGCTTGCGCATGCGGCCCTGGCCACGGCACTGGCCGCAAGGCTCGCTCACGACCTGGCCCCGACCCTGGCAGCGAGGGCAGGTCTGCTGGACCGTGAAGAATCCTTGCTGCATCCGCACCTGGCCGGCACCCCGGCAGGTCTCGCAGGCGACCGGCTTCGAGCCCTTGGCCGCGCCACTGCCCGAGCACTCGTCGCACTCGGCGAGGGTGGCGAACTCGACGCTGGCGGTATCCCCGAAGACGGCCTGCTCGAGGTCGAGTTCGAGTTCGTAACGCAGGTCGGCCCCGCGATAGACCTGCGAACGACCCCGGCGCCCGACCCCGAAGATGTCGCCGAAGACGTCGCCGAAGATGTCCCCGAATGCGTCGCGCGGGTCGAAGCCGGCGCCCCCGCCCCGCCTCGCCTCGCATACCCTCGACGCCCGCATGCCCGAACTGGTCGTAGGCCGCCCGCTTCTGGGCATCGGTGAGGATCTCGTAGGCTTCCTTGGCCTCCTTGAACCGGCCCTCTGCCTCGTGATCACCCGGATTGCGATCCGGGTGGTACTTCATGGCCAGGCGCCGGTAGGCCTTCTTGATGTCTGCCTCTGCCGCCGTGCGGGGAACGTCGAGGACCTGGTAATAGTCACGCTTCGCCATGCGGTGTCCGTGCCGGTCTTGAATGAAGAACCGCCGCGGGCGAAACCCACGGCGGTCATTCGGTCAGCCAAGCATACTGCCTGGTGGACGATCAGGTGTCCTTGCCATCCTTGTCCTTCACTTCCTCGAACTCGGCGTCCAGCACGTCGTCCTTGCCGCCGGTGCCACCGGCCGACGGGCCCGCGCCGCCGCCGGCCGACCCCGCGGCCCCGGGCGACTCCTGGCTCGCGTAGGCCTGCTGCGCGATCGAGGCGGAGGCCTCGGCCAGTGCGCGGGCCTTGGTCTCGATCACGTCCTTGTCGTCGCCCTTGATGACGGCCTTCAGGTCGGAAATGGCCGATTCGGTCTTGGCACGATCCTCGGCCGACACCTTGTCGCCGAGATCCTTGAGCGCCTTCTCAGTGCCGTGCAGCAGCGCGTCGGCCTTGTTGCGCGTATCGGCGAGCTCGCGGAACTTCTTGTCCTCCTCGGCGTGCGCCTCCGCATCGCGGACCATGCGCTTGATCTCCTCCTCGTTGAGGCCGCTCGAGGCCTTGATGACGATCTTCTGCTCCTTGCCCGTGGCCTTGTCCTTCGCCTGGACGTGGAGGATGCCGTTCGCGTCGATGTCGAACGTGACCTCGACCTGCGGCATGCCACGGGGGGCCGGCGGGATGTCCGAGAGGTCGAAGCGGCCGAGCGACTTGTTGTCGCTCGCGCGGTCCCGCTCGCCCTGCAGGACGTGGATCGTCACGGCCGTCTGGTTGTCGTCGGCCGTCGAGAACACCTGCGTCGCCTTGGTCGGGATCGTGGTGTTCTTCTCGATCAGCTTGGTCATCACGCCCCCGAGCGTCTCGATGCCGAGCGACAGCGGCGTGACGTCGAGGAGCAGCACGTCCTTGACCTCGCCGGTCAGCACGCCCGCCTGGACGGCGGCGCCCACGGCGACGGCTTCATCCGGATTGACGTCCTTGCGCGGCTCCTTGCCGAAGAGGTCCTTGACGAACTTCTGCACCAGCGGCATGCGCGTCTGGCCACCGACCAGGATCACGTCGGCCACGTCGTTGATCGACAGGCCCGCATCCTTGAGCGCGATGCGGCACGGCCCGATGGTCTTCTGCACGAGGTCCTCGACGAGCGACTCGAGCTTGGCCCGCGTGAGCTTCATCGCGAGGTGCTTCGGTCCCGAGGCATCGGCCGTGATGTACGGCAGGTTGACCTCGGTCTGCTGGCTCGAGGACAACTCGATCTTGGCCTTCTCGGCCGCTTCCTTGAGACGCTGCATGGCGAGCGGGTCGCGCCGCACGTCCACGCCGCTTTCCTTCTGGAACTCCGCCGCGAGGTAGTCGATGACCCGCTTGTCGAAGTCCTCGCCGCCGAGGAACGTGTCGCCGTTGGTGGCGAGCACCTCGAACTGGCGCTCGCCGTCCACGTCCGCGAACTCGATGATCGAGATGTCGAAGGTGCCGCCGCCGAGGTCGTACACCGCCACCTTGCGGTCGCCGCCGGACTTGTCGAGGCCGTAGGCCAGCGCGGCGGCCGTGGGCTCGTTGATGATGCGCTTGACCTCGAGGCCCGCGATGCGGCCGGCGTCCTTGGTCGCCTGCCGCTGCGAGTCGTTGAAGTACGCCGGGACCGTGATGACGGCCTCGGTGACCGTCTCGCCGAGGAAGTCCTCAGCGGTCTTCTTCATCTTCATCAGCACGCGCGCCGAAATCTCGGGCGGCGCCATCTTCTTGCCGTGCACCTCGATCCAGGCGTCGCCGTTGTCCGCCTTGGCGATCTTGTACGGCACCATTTCGACGTCCTTCTGGACGACGGGGTCCTCGAACCGCCGGCCGATCAGCCGCTTGATGGCATACAGCGTGTTCTGGGGGTTGGTGACGGCCTGCCGCTTGGCGGACTGGCCGACCAGCACCTCGTCGTCCTTGGTGAAGGCGACGATGGACGGGGTCGTGCGGTCGCCCTCGCTGTTCTCGATCACGCGGGGCTTGCCACCCTCCATGATCGCGACGCAGGAGTTCGTGGTACCGAGGTCGATGCCGATGACTTTTGCCATGGATTCAGGCTCCGTGGAAACAATAATTCGATGGCCGCTTACTGGGGGCCGGCGGGGGTGGATTCAAGTCAGTCCGCGCCGGGCGACGGCGATGCCGGCTCGGGCGCGCGGGACACCAGCACGCGGGCAGGCCGCAGCAGGCGGCCATTGAGCAGGTATCCCCTCTGCACCACGGCCATGACCGTCCCGGGCGGCTGATCAGCGCTCGGCTGCGTGGCCATGGCTTCGTGGTACTCCGGGTCGAACGGCTGTCCGGCCGGGTCCACGACGCTGACGCCCGCCTTCTCGAAGGCCTTGTTGAGCAGCCGAAGCGTCGCCTCCGTGCCCTCGAGCAGCCGCGCGGCATCCGCTCCGGGTCCCGCGGCCACCCCGAGTTCCAGGCTGTCGCGCACCTCGAGCAGCTCGCCCGCGAACCGCTCGATGGCGTAGCGGCTGGCGGACTCGACGTCGCGCTGCGCGCGCTTGCGCACGTTCTCGGTCTCGGCCACGGCACGCAGGTAGCTGTTCCAGTTCTCGTCCGCCTTGGCCAGGGCCTCGGCCAGCTCGGACTCGAGCACGCCCGCGGCGGCGGTCGGATGCCCCTCCTGCGGGGCGGGGACGGTCGGGTCGGATTCGGTCGTCATGTCACCTTTGCCTGTAGTCGAAAAGTTCTCTCTCCGGCCGGATCGGACCGGCCGGACGCACAAGATGAGGCGGATATCGGGCCTAGCGGCGCGAATTCAAGGCCGAGCCCAGCAACCGGGCCGTCACGTCGACGATCGGGATGACCCGCTCGTAGGCCATGCGGGTGGGTCCGATCACGCCCAGGACGCCAACGGTCTCGTTGTCGAGCGTGTACGGCGCGGTGACGAGGCTGCAATCGTCGAGGATCTGGAAGCCGGACTCGTGTCCGATGAAGATCTGCACGCCTTCCGCCCGCAGGCTGAGGTCGAGCAGGTTGAGGATGTCGCGCTTGGCCGTGAATGCGTCGAACAGGCGACGCAGCTTCTCGACGTTCGACAGTTCGGCGAACTCCATCAGGTTCGTCTCGCCCGCGATCACGTACTCCGGCGCTTCCGGCCCGCCCTCGCCGAGCATCTGCTGTGCGACCCGGATGGCATCGAGCATCAGCTGGTTCAGCCGCTCGCCGGTCTGCTTGAGTTCCGTCACGAGGTCCTCGCGGACCTGTCGCAGCTCCTTGCCGCCGAACTGCTGGTTGAGGAAATTCGCCGCCCGGCGCAGCTCCTCGGCCGAGTAGTACCGATCGAGCTGCACGATGCGGTTCTGCACGTCGCGCCCGTTGACGACCATCACCGCGAGGACGCGGTTGTCGGAGAGTGGCAGGAACTCGATCTGGCTGAGGGACTGGTGCGGCTGGCGCGGGATCGTCACCAGCCCGGCGAGATGGGTGATGGACGAGAGCATCTGCGAGGCCACCGCGACGATGGCCTTGGGATCGCGTGCCTGGTCGTCCTCGAGCCTGCGCCGCAACTCGTCGATCACGTCG
Organism: uncultured Gammaproteobacteria bacterium; assembly: GCA_963823535.1. Classification (GTDB taxonomy): domain Bacteria; phylum Pseudomonadota; class Gammaproteobacteria; order Steroidobacterales; family Steroidobacteraceae; genus RPQJ01. The sequence continues at coordinate 626,354 of CAWGLZ010000004.1, read as the reverse complement.
TCGGCCGCGGCTTCGGCGCGCCGCCGCAGCAGCGTGTCGACGAAGAAGCGGTAGCCCTTGTCGGTCGGGATCCGGCCCGCGGACGTGTGGGGCGAGGAGACGAAACCGTATTCCTCCAGGTCGGCCATGACGTTGCGAACCGTCGCGGAGCTGAGGTTCAGGCCCGAATCGCGCGACAGCGTGCGCGAGCCGACCGGCTGGCCCTCGCGGATGTAGCTCTCCACCAGGACCCTGAGCAGGTGCTGCGCGCGCTCGTTCAGGACGTCTTCGGCGGTTTCGCGCGGCATTCCGATAAATCCTTGTCGGCACGGAGATTTTTGACCGGTCGCAGCCGCCAACCTAGCAACGCGGTTTTGCACAAGTCAAGCGCCGCAAATCGGGCGGTTCGCGTACTGTGCGCGCTGGCCGGGTGCGCCGCCAGCGTGCTAAAAGGCCGGACATCCATGGACACCGGCCACGTCGACTACGCGAACGTCGCCCTCACGGGCCGCGCCTCCGATCCGAGGGTGGGCGAGGCCATGCTCGGGCTCGCGGCGCACCTGCTCGAGCGGGGTCGGCACGTCCGCGCGGCGGCGGACCTCGGGATCGAGTTCGGCCGGCTGCCAGTCAGCCTCGTACCGGAGGCCGATCTCGCGCAAGGCGCCGACCTGCTGGTGGCGGTGGGCGGCGACGGCACGATGCTCCACGCGGCCCGGCTGGCGGCCGCAAGCTCGGTCCCGGTGCTCGGCGTCAACCGCGGCCGGCTCGGCTTTCTCGCCGACATCGGTCCCGATCGCATGCTCGAGAGCGTCGACGATGCACTCGAGGGCCGCTGCCTGCCGGAATCCCGCATGCTGCTCGAGGCCAGCGTCCAGGTCGACGGCCGGTCGCTGACCGCGCTCGCGCTGAACGACGTGGTCGTGACCAAGCGGGAGAGCGGCCGCATGCTGGACCTGCGTACGTGGGTCGACGGCACCTACGTCAACACACACGGTGGCGACGGCTTCATCGTCTCGACCTCCACCGGCTCCACCGCGTATGCGCTCTCGTGCGGCGGACCGATCGTGCATCCGAGCCTGGCCGCGATCGTGCTCGTGCCGATCTGTCCCCACACGCTCTCGGACCGGCCGATCGTCGTGGGCGCACAGAGCGTCGTCGAGATCGAACTGGCCGAGCGCCACGAGGCCCGTGCACAGATAGTCTGCGACGGCATGGTGCTGAGCGACCTCGAGCCGGGCGAGCGGCTCCGCATCGCGCGTGCCGCGCTGACTGCGACGTTGCTGCACCCGCCCGGACACGACTACTACCGCATCCTGCGCTCGAAACTGCACTGGGGCCGGGGCGGTCGCGACGGCCAGCCGCCCGTCGCCTGACGTCCGGCCATGCTCACCCACCTGCAGATTCGCGATTTCGCGATCGTCGAGGCCGTGGAACTCGAATTCGGTCCGGGCTTCACTGTCCTGACAGGCGAGACAGGTGCCGGCAAGTCCATCCTCGTCGATGCGCTGCTGCTTGCGGTCGGCGGGCGCGCCGACAGCGGCGCGGTCCGCCACGGCGCCGGGCGTGCGGAAGTCACCGCCGCCTTCGACCTCACTCGCAATGCCGCCGCGCTCGCCTGGCTCGCGGAACAAGGCGTCGAGCACGACGGGGAAGTGATCCTGCGGCGCAGCGTGGCCGCCGACGGCAGAAGCCGTGTCTATGTCAACGGCCAGACCATGCCGGTGCAGGCGCTCCGCGCGATCGGGGAGTTGCTCGTCGACATTCACGGCCAGCTCGAGTTCCAGTCGCTGGTCCGCCGCGGATACCAGCGGGATCTGCTCGACGAGAGCGGCGGTCTCCGTGAGAGCGCGGCGCAGATGCGTGCCGCCTTCCAGCGGTGGCGCGACCTCGACGCAGACAAGCGCGCCTTCGAACAGGGCGACCGGGACCGCGACCACCGCATCGAACTGCTCACGCACTACGTCACTGAGCTCGAGGCCCTGGATCCGGAGGCAGGCGAGCCACGGCGACTCGCCGACGAGCGCCGGCGAATCGCTGCACTCGGCCGACTGGCGGACGGCGTAGCGCAGCTCGAGCAGTTACTGGCAGGCGACGGCGGCGACGTCGTCGCGGCCCTCGGGCGGGCCCAGGGGGTGCTGCGCCAGCTGTCCGAGATCGATCCGGCGCTGAACGAGACCGGCGGCTTGATCGACGAGGCCGCCATTGCCCTCCGGGAGGCCGTCGCGGGCCTGCGCCGCTACGCGGACGCGCTCGAAGCCGATCCGGCGCGGCAGGAATGGGTCGAGTCGCGGCTGGCAGCCCTCGAGGACGCCGCGCGCAAGCACCGCGTCGATGTCGACGCATTGCCGGATCTCCGCGAGCGACTGGCTCGGGAACTGGCCACGCTGCGCCAGGGCGCCATTGACCTGTCGGACCTCGAGCGCCGACTGGCCGCTGCGGGGCGGGAACGTGATCATGTCGCGCAGGAACTCTCGCAGTCCCGTCGTGACGCAGCGCGAATGCTCGATCTGCGGGTGACGGAGTTCATGCAGGGTCTCGGCATGCCGGGCGGTGTCTTCCAGGCACGGGTCGAGACCCGCGATCCCGGGCACTGCACTGAGTACGGCCAGGACGAGGTCGAGTTCCTGGTCAGCGCCAATCCGGGACAGCCGCCGCGACCGCTCGCCAAGGTGGCCTCGGGCGGCGAACTGTCGCGCATCAGCCTGGCGCTGCAGGTGGCGACGCTGGACGCCGCCCACCTGCCCTGCCTGGTATTCGACGAGGTGGATGCCGGCGTCGGCGGTGCTGTGGCGGAGATGGTGGGTCGGCAGCTGCGCGCGCTCGCGGCGTCGGGCCAGGTGCTGTGCGTAACGCACCTGCCACAGGTCGCTTCGCAGGCCGACCGTCACGTCCGGGTGAGCAAGCAGGCCATCGGCGGGACCACCCAGACCTCACTGCAGGTTCTCGACACGGAGGCGCGGGTGGAGGAGATCGCCCGTATGCTCGGCGGCAGCCGGATCACGGCCCGGACGCGAGAGCATGCCCGCGAGATGCTCCAAGCCGCACCCATCGCGGCCCCGACGACCCCGCCGCCGCAGTCTAGGCCGGCTTCCCGCGGTAAGGGCAGTTCTGCCGGACGCAGCGGCCGTGCAGGGTCAGCGCGTGATCGGTGATCTCGAAACCCAGGCGTGACGCGATCTCGCGCTGGCGCTCCTCGATCCCGTCGTCCGTGAACTCCTCCACACGGCCGCAGTCCGTGCAGACGATGTGATCGTGGTGCTCCCCCTCGTTCAGTTCGAACACGGCCGTGCCGCCCTCGAAGTGATGGCGCGTTACCAGGCCCGCCGATTCGAACTGGGTCAGCACGCGATACACCGTGGCGAGCCCGATGTCCTCGTTCGAGTCGAGCAGCCGTCGATAGACGTTCTCGGCGCTCATGTGGCGCGGCTGGCTGCCCGCGAGAATTTCGAGGATCTTCAAGCGCGGGACCGTGATCTTCAAGCCGGCGCGGCGCAGCTGCGAGGGTTCCACTTTGTTGGCGTCCTGAAGCGACCGCGCGGGGGGCGCGGTTCCTGTATCATCCGCGGCCATTATGTCCGGCCAGTGCCGGTAACTCCAGACAGATGAACGCGACGGAACCCCGCATCGACAGGCCCCGCTCGCTCGCGCTGGCACTGCTGCTGGTGGCGGTCGCCCTGGCCGCGGGCTGCGTGTACCGACCGGACATCCAGCAGGGAAACCTGCTGGGCGAGGAACTCGTGGACCAGGTCACCGTGGGCATGACGCGCAGCCAGGTGCGCTTCCTGCTTGGCACGCCCATGGTGTCGGACCCCTTCGCGCCCCAGCGCTGGGACTACGTGTACCGCTTGCAGCACGGCCGCGACCGCAACGTCGACATGGCCCACTTCATCGTCTACTTCGATGGCGACACGGTCAGGGCCGTCGAGCGGGCCCATGCGCCGAAACCGCCGCCGAAGACGAAGCCCGACTCCGGCCAGGCCGACGCGCTTCGAGAACCGCCGCCGGCACCGCCCATCAGCCAGCCGCAGCCCGACGCCCCTCGGCCGGGCGACTGACCGGGCCTAACGCCCCCCTTGACGCCGCGACCGCGCCTGCGCGGTGCGCTGCTGCCGTTCCGACTGCACCGCCCGCCGACGCGCCTCGCGTGGGTCGACCGCCAGCGGCCGATAGACCTCGACCCGGTCGCCCGCCCGGAGCACTTCCGTCTCGCCGACCCGGCGACCGAAGATGCCGAGCGGCAGCCCGGCGGCCTGCAGTTCCGGGAACTCTTCCGGCAGACCCGAGGCCCGGAGTGCCTCGATGGCCGTCATGCCCTCGCACAACGGGACCTCGACGACCACCTGTCGCTGGGGCAGCGCATACGCTACCTCGACCCGGGGCTCATCAGGCGTTGCCATGCAGCTGCCTCGCGCGGGCAACGAAGGCGTCGATCAGCGTGCTGCAGCTCTGCTCGAACGCCTTGCCGAACAGCAGGGAGACCACCGGATTCGCGAACTCGAAGCGCATCTCGAGGTCGATGCGCGTGCCCGCTGCCCCGATCGGTGCGAACGTCCAGCGCCCCTCGAGGCGTCGGAATGGACCGTTCACGAGCTGCAGGGTCATGTGCGAGGGCCGCTCGAACGCATTGCGCGTGGTGAATCGCTCGCGGACCCCGCTGCGCTGCATCTCCATGCTCGCGAGCAGCGTGCCCTCTCCCTTCTCGTGAAGTTCCGCCCCGGCCACCCAGGGCAGGAACTGCGGGTAGCGCTCGACGTCGACCACGAGGTCGAACATCTGTTCCGGAGTGAACGTGACGAGCGCGCTGCGCCTGACTTCTCGAATGGCCATCCAGGATCCCCGATCGCGCCGCAAGTGTATGCGGGGCGGTTAGAATGCGCGACCGACTTGCCCCGACCCGCCATGGCTGCCCCCCGCAAACCGAAGGACGATGCCCCGCCCCCGATCGCGCTCAACAAGCGCGCGAGGTACGAGTACTTCATCGAGGAGACCTTCGAGGCCGGCCTGTCGCTGCAGGGCTGGGAGGTCAAGAGCCTGCGCGCGGGCAAGGCACAGATCACCGAAGGCTACGTCCTGGTCAAGAACGGTGAGGCGTGGCTGATCGGGGCGCATATTTCCCCCCTGAAGACGACCTCGACCCATGTCGTCGCCGACCCGACGCGGAGCCGCAAGCTGCTGCTGCACCGTCGGGAAATCGACCGGCTGGTCGGGGCCGTGGAGCGCAAGGGACACACGGTGGTCCCGCTCAAGCTCTACTGGCGGCAGGGCAAGGTCAAGCTCGAGATCGGGCTGGCGAAGGGCAAGCAGTCGCACGACAAGCGGGCCACCGAAAAGGACCGGGACTGGCAGCGGGAGAAGGGGCGGCTGCTGAGGCGACGCTAGTCGCCCGGGACCTTGCTTTGCGACGCCCGACACCCAGGACTGGGCCTCACAGAACGGGGGTTGCCGGGGTAGACACCAGACTGAATAATCCGGTCGGGGGGATTACCAACATGCCATGTCGTCACGCTTGGCTGGCAGCGGCCTTGCTGCTGCTCATCACGGTCCCGGCCAGCGCCCAGACCGCTGCCCCGGATCCGGCCGCCGATTTCGCGAAAACGATCGCTGCCAGTCGACTTGTCCTGACCATCAGCGACGGTCGCGCCAGCGGTACGGCTGCCGCGTTCCTTGCGGGCAAGGCCGCAGCCTCGCATTTCTTCCTCGTTGGAGAGGAACACGGTGTCGCGACCATCGCGGACACGATCCGTGCGCTGGTGCCGTTGCTGCAGGCAGCTGGCTACCAGCACTTCGCCGTCGAGACCGACCCGTACATGACGCGAATCATCGAGGACCGCCTTCGCGATGGCGGTGTGCCTGCCCTGGCGGAGTACATGCACCGCGAGGGCAACGCGATCTCGATGCCTTTCTTCAACTGGTCAGCGGAGGCGGCCCTTGCGGAGGCGTTCCTCTCGGGCACCGCTCGCTCTCCGCAGGGCGGCCTTTGGGGCCTGGACCAGGTGTTCATCGGCGCGTACGGACCGCTGCTGGCACGCATCGCGGCGCAGACCAGCGATCCCGCCGCGCGTGAACTCGCCGGCTCGCTGGCGACGCAGGCGAAGGGCAACCTCGACTTCCTGGGCAAGGTCGACCCAGTTGAGCTCGACCGGCTCCGGGCGCAGCTCGAGCGCGCCGGTGATGCCGCGCTGCTGCCTCTGCTGGATGACATGATTCTTTCCCGCAGGATCTATGCACCGTTCGTCGGCCAGTCAGGCTGGAGCGCCTACCAGGCGAACCGTGCGCGCGAGGACCTGATGAAGCGGAACTTCCTCGCAAACTACCGGGCGGCGGGCGAACCTAAAGCGCTGTTCAAGTTCGGCTCCAACCATATGGCACGCGGGCTATCCCCCACGCACGTCCCTTCGCTCGGCAATTTCGTGGCAGAGATGGCGCTTTCGCAGGCGCAGGACGCTTTCAACCTTCTGGTGCTGTGCGGGCCGGGCACCCAGGCCGGCGACTTCCTGGGCAACACGGCGAGCTGCGAAATCGACCTCGCCAAGGCCGCGCCAGAGGTGGCTGCCTCACTGGATGCCACCCACCCGACGCTGTTCGACCTTGCCTCCTGGAAGGACCGACCCAGCCAGTGGCGGCACTTGCCCGACGACCTTCGTTCGCTCCTGTGGGCCTATGACGCCGTGCTGGTGGTGCCGAACGGACGACCCGCCAGGCTTCTCTAGGGGAGCACTCCGATGCAGCCAGCGGGAGGTAAGGAGATTGCCTCAGGCTACGTTTACGCCTGACTCCGACCCGGCGCGCGAGGTGAAACAATGAAGTCATCTTCCCACGTAATCTCGGCGTCAGGAAAACGGGGGCAAACCCACCGTCGCTGCCGTTTGCGCTGCGCAATCTGCTGGCGACGCGTCCCGAGGTGATCACGAAGGTCCTCAGAATCGTCGATCGAGCGATATCGGGTCATCTGATCCGCCAGGCCGACCTGACACGCGCGAGCGCGGCGACCGACACCGTAATCAGGGCATGAGCGGCCACCGGGGCGGTGACTTTGTTCCGGTGGTTTGGTTCGGCCCTGAACCGGAACATCCACTTCCAGATGCTGGTGCCAGATGGCGTGTACTGGAAGTCGGCGGCCAATACCCGCGTGCGGTTCGCGCCGGTGAGGGTGCGCGGCGTCTCGACCACGTCACGCCTCCTTGAGGTGGTTCAAGTAGGTCTTGAACTCGGTCCTGAGCGGCCCGGCCAGCACGTAGATGCCCAGGATGTTTGGGATTGCCATGAGGAAGTAGAGCGAGTCGATCAGGTCCACGACGCTTCCCAGGTCGAGGACCGCGCTCAGCGGCAACAGCAGGCAGTAGCTGATCTTCCAGGTGAGCGACTGCCAGCGGCCGTGCCCGAAGAGATACTGGAACCCCTCGCCGCCGTAGAAACCGTAGGAAATAACCGTCGAATAGGCGAACAGCAGCACCGCCACTGCCAGCACGACCGGGAACCAGGGAGCAACGGTTGCGAAGGCGGCCGAGGTGATCTGCACGCCCTGCAGTCCCCCGTTCGTGGCGGGATCCCAGGTGCCGGCGGTGACAATCGTGAGGCCCGTCAGCGTGCAGATGAGCACGGTGTCGATGAACGGCTCAAGAAGGGCAACGAGCCCCTCCGACACCGGTTCACGCGTCCGGGCCTGGGTGTGCGCGATGACGGCGGTGCCGATCCCGGCCTCGGACGAGAAGACGGCGCGTCGCATTCCGGCGACGAACGCCCCGAGCATGCCGCCTGTCATGCTGTCCAGCGCGAAGGCGCCGTCCAGGATCCGCACGACCGCCACCGGGATGGCGTCGACATTGGCGGCGAGCACCATCAGGCAGCCGCCGATGTAGACGACGCCCATGGCCGGCACCAGCACGGAAGTCGCCCGCGCGATCCAGCGGATGGAGCCGAGCAGGACGAGCGCAGCCGCAAGGGCAAAGACGATGCCGAACAGCAGCGGATCCAGGCCGCCAGCCACCGACGAGACCTGCGCGTAGCTCTGGTTCACCTGGAACGAGATCAGTGAGCTGCTGGTCAGCAGCACCGCATAGGCAAGGCCGAGCGAGCGGCCCAGACGCGGACGCCCGATCGAGGCAAAGCCGTTGCTGAGCGTCAGGAACGCGCCGCCGCGCACCCGGCCGCCCGGCAGTACGTCCCGATACATCAGCCCCAGCGTCACTTCGGCGCACTTGAGGCCCATGGCGAACAGGCCGATCACCAGCATCCAGAAGACGGCGCCCGGCCCACCGACCGACACCGCGACCGCGACGCCGGCGATGTTGCCGAGGCCGACCGTCCCCGAAAGCGCGGTTGCAAGCGCGGCAAATTGCGAGACCTCGCCCGGTGCGCCGGGGTCGTGCCGGGTGCCGCGCACGACACGCCAGGCTTCGGCAAATCCCCTCATCTGCGGCAGGCCCAGCCACGCGGTCGTGAACAGCATGGCGACCACGAGCCACAGCACGATGAGCTGGATCTCGACCCCGCCGACGGTCACGGCGCTGAATACCAGCGCTGCCAGCTGGCCGCTCAGGGCATCTGCAGACATCATGCGCGGGCCGATCCTGACATCGCCGGGGCGCCCAGCGTGGCATCGATCTGTGTCGGCATCCAGCGGAAGAAGGGGTACGACGGATAGCGCTGTCGAACCGCTCGAATGGTTTGGCGCATTCAGTTTGCGCTGCGGGCCCTCGCCAGCTTCTCGCCCGGTCGCTGAAACCGCCGATACGGGCGTTTGAAAGTACTATCCTTTTTGAACCTGCACCGGCCCGGCCAGAAAGTAACCGGTGACCACCCGTCCATGACAAGCAGCGAATCTTCTCTGTCCCGCTACATCGGTGCGCTCCGCCGCCGGCGCGTGTTGACCACGGCGGGCCTTTACGTCGTGGGCGCCTGGCTGGTGATGCAGGCGGCCGACGTGTTCTTCCCGGGCTGGGGTATCCCGGACAGTGGTATCAACGTGCTACTGGTCGCCGCTATCCTTGGATTCCCGGTGGCGCTGCTATTCGGATGGTTTTTCAACATCACTGGCGACGGGATTCGGCGCACGATGCCGGCAGGCCCGGATGGCGTCGGGGAACCCAGGCCCTTGAGGGGCAGCGATTACCTCGTTCTGGGTGCACTGGTAGTGGTTTCCGGTGTCATCGTCTCTTACGCGACGGTCGAGATCCTGGCGATGCAAGGCGAAGAGCCCCCGCCGCCGCTTGCGGTAGAGAAGCTGCCGAACTCGATTGCCGTACTACCGTTCGACAACATCAGCACCGACCCTGAGAACGAAGTGTTTTCCGACGGCGTCTCGGAAGAGATCCGCAACAGGCTGGGGCAATACGGGGAGTTGCAGGTCCTTGCGCGAACGTCGTCGTTTCAGTTCAAGGGCAGCGACTACGGCATCCCCAGGATCAGCGCTCTGCTCGGCGCACAGTATCTGTTGCTCGGCAGCGTCCGCAGACAAGGGAACCGGATACGGGTCTCGGCCCAGCTGGTGGCGGACAAGGGCACCCAGCTCTGGAGCGAGAACTACGATCGGGTGCTGGAGGACATCTTCGACATCCAGGACGAGATCGCCGATCTGGTCGCCGCCGAAGTGGCGCCGCAGATCGTTGCTCGTCGCGGCAGCAGTTACACGCCGTCACTGGACGCGTATGAACATTTCCTGAAGGGGCGCGACCTATTCCATCGAAGGGATCGGGTCGCCGCACGGGATGAGTTGGCGATGGCCATCGACCTGGATCCCGCTTTTGCAGAGGCCCAGGCCGAGTACGCCTTGAGCTTGCTGATTGGCTATCCCGACGAGCAGTCATTCCGGAAGGCCGAAGCGGCGATCGCTGCATCGTTGCGCCACAGTCCTGGGCTGCCGCGGGCGCTGGCCGCTCGGGGACTGTTCTTGAGCCAGCAGTCGCCGCCTGACCTGAACGCAGCGGAGACTGCGTTGCGTGAGGCTCTACGAAGAGATCCCAACATGGTGGACGCCATGAACTGGTTAGGCGGCGTGCTGAGCCGCCAGGGCAGGGACAGTGAGGCGCACGAGTGGATGGAGAGAGCCTATGGGCTCGATCCTTTGAACGGTTCTGTCGCGACCAATATGGCCAACCGTTACTGGGAGGAAGGAGACCTGGATAGAGCGGAGTCAATCTGGCACCGGTTAGTGGATCTGCCCGAACCCTCCGTGGTCGCCTTCACGGGCCTGAGTGAATTCTATGTCGCGACTGGCCGGCTGGTAGAGGACAACAGGCTCACGAAGCGGTTGTTGCTGTCAGGTAGCTGGAATCCCTTCTACCTTGCGCGCAACTACGCCATGCTGGGGAAGTTTCAATCTGCGGCGCACTGGATGGCGTTCGCCACTCGGGAAAATCCAGAGCTGATCTGGGTCAGGACCGGCTGGGTACAGGCCCAGCCCCCCTGCTGGGAGGGAGACTACGGCCAGGCAGCAACGGAGATGCGCCAGGCGCGAGCTGCCAACGGCATTTCCCTCGAGCAGAGTCCGCCGGTGGTCGGACTCTTCTATGGCATCAGCCAGGCGTTGGCGGGCGACTTTGACGGAGCCATCGACACGCTGGGGGAAGCGCTCCCGAGGACCGGCGATCGGGGCATCGTGGGTGGCGACTACGAGGTGGACGCCTACCAGGCCTTTGCGTGGTCCTACAGTCGGAAGGACATGCCGGAAGAGTCTCGACAGTTGCTGGAAGCCGTGGAGCAATGGTTTGCTCGGAAGAGCGGTTCCGTCAAGACGGCAAGTAGCACAGACCTTTACGAGGCCGCTCGCAATGCGGCCATGATGGGTGACAACCGGCTCGCCCTGGAGAGGCTGGAACGGGCAGTCGAGGCCGGCTGGCGCGGATATTACGTCAACGATCACGATCCCCGTTGGGGTGCGCTGAAAGACCATCCCCGCTACCAGGCCCTGATGGCCGAGGTGAAGGCTGACGTCGATCGCCAGCGGACGGAAGTCGAGCGCATCGACGCCGAGAAGGACTCCCCGGCGCTGCCGGACTAAGGTAAGGCCGGAGAGTCGGTGAAATGAGGCCTATCTGCCGACGCAATCATGTTGAGCGGGACGTCGGGCAGGCCGAGGGCCCGGACTGGCAGCGGGAGAAGGCCCGGCTGCTGAGGCGACGCCAGTCGCGCGGGGCCTTGCTTTTCGACGCCCGACACCCAAGACTAGGCCTCACATCCGGGGGGCGACCGGTTTCGACGTGGGTCGCGAAACTCCAGGTGCATGCCGAGGTGCAAGGTTCCTCGTTAAACCGCTTGCAAACAACTAGTTGCCAACGAAGACAACTACGCTCTGGCGGCTTAATCCCGCCTAACCCTCGACTGGCATGTGCTTGTGCATCCAGACCCGAGGGACGCGCTCACAAGCTCGCGGGTCCAGTGTGCTGAGGGCTGGCTCGCTAAAATGCACCTGAGCTGGTCGAACGTCTTCCCTGCCGCTCGGGTAGCGTTCGACGAGAATCAAAGAGACGGCTAAGCATGTAGGTCCTGGAACGTAGGGCTTGCGGACGCGGGTTCGATTCCCGCCGCCTCCACCAACAACCAAGGGCCGTCCCATCGGGCGGCCCTTGCTCATTTCAGCGGTGGGAAGCGGAACCCGCGTAGCGGGTTCACAAGACGCAGCCGCCTCCACCAGTCGCCCACCCGACTGCCGCCTGGGTCCCAACGCCGCCGCCGTCGGGTTCCCTCAGCTCACATGAGCCCGTTAATACGTCCTGTCCGCCGGTTTGCTTGCTTCAGGACTGGCCGCGTTGAGTCAGGAAATGCTCACGCCGGGGAAATAGTTAAACTGTCCCCGATCTGCGCTGCGTGAACGGGGCATGGCAGCCAATGCCAGAGACCGAATCCAGACCTGCCGGCTTGTTGCGCGAACTGCAGCGCCGCCGGGTGTTCGCTACGGCAGGGCTCTACGTGGTCGGCGCCTGGCTGCTGCTGCAGGTGGCGGACGTGCTGTTTCCCGGCTGGGGTCTGCCCGACGCCGCCATCAATATTCTTTTCGTCGCCGCCGTCGCCGGATTTCCACTGGCACTGGTGTTCGGCTGGTTTTTCGATGTCACGGCGCACGGCATCGTGCGTACCGCCAAGGCGGACGAGGAGGTAAGCGAAATACCTCTGGCCCTCGGGCGCCGTGATTACCTGGTCCTGGCAGCCCTGGCTATGATGGCGGTTGCGATTCTCACCAAAGCGACTCTGGGCGTTCTCGAGACGCCAAGAATCGATGATCGGGATGCCAGCGCACTCGAAACTTCGGTGATCGAGGAAAAGCTCCCCCACTCCATCGCCGTGCTGCCCTTCGCGAATATCAGCGACGATCCGGACAACGAATATTTCTGCGACGGCGTCTCCGAAGAGATCCTCAACCGGCTGGGCGGCTTTCAGGGACTGAGCGTGATCGGACGAACCTCGTCCTTCAAGTTCAAGCACAGCGACTACGGCATTCCCAGGATCAGCAACCTGCTGGGCGCCCGCTACCTGCTGCAGGGCAGCGTACGCAAGCAGAACGCGCGGCTCCGGATCTCGGTCCAGCTCGTCGATGAGGCCGGCAGGCAACTGTGGAGTGAGATCTACGATCGGGCGCTCGAGGACATCTTCGCGATCCAGTCGGAAATCGCCGATCTGGTCGCCGCCACTGTCGCACCCAAGATCGTGAGCCCAACCACGTCGCCCTATGAACCTTCGCTGGAGGCCTACCAGTACTTCCTCGAGGGCCGGGAGCTGTTGCGCAATCGCGTCGATGTCGCAACTCGGGCTCGCGAGCGGTTGCGCAAGGCTATCGAACTCGATCCTCAGTACGCGGCAGCCTACGCGGAGCTCGCCATTGCAACACTGTTCTATACGGCTACTGCTGAAGACATTGCCGCCGCGAACGAACTCATCGACACCGCACTCCGTCTCGAGCCCGCCATGCCGCGCGCCCTGGCCGCCCGCGCGTTTTCGCTGCAGCAACAGAATGATCCGGAATGGGCCGTCTCGGAGATCGTGTTGCGAGAGGTACTGGGCAAGGACCCCAACATGGTGGACGCGCTGAACTGGCTGGGCATTTCGCTTCAGGCTCAAGGGAAACTCGCCGAAGCCGCGACCGTCCTGGAACGTGCCGCGAGGCTCGATCCACTCCACGGGTCCATTGCCGTCAGCGTTGCGCTCGGATCCGCCCGGCGGGGCGACTTCGAAACGGCCGAGCGGCGCCTGCTCCGGATGCTGGAAATTCCCCAGCCGGGGTTCAACACCTATCAGGGGCTGCGCGAACTCTACTGGCAGGCGGGACGGCTGGTGGACATGAACGCGATCGTCAAGGAGCAGGCACTGAGAAGTGGCCGACACTATTTTGGTCTGAACTTCAATTACGCGCTGCTGGGACTCTGGGACCAGTCCTCCTACTGGGGAGAGCGTATGCAAACCGACAAACCGAAGTTTCTCTGGACCAAGGCATTTTCATCGAATGTGCCCTACTGGCAGGGACGCTACCGGGATTCGCTCGACATCTGGGACAAAGCATTGGCCGAAGAAGGCAGGCCACTCACCGAGATGCCCGACTCCTTTGCGATGATTTACGGTGACCTGCAGGCCTTGGCCAGTGATTTCGATGGCGCCGTCCGCACACTGGAGCCGCTGATCGGCCCGTCCCGGCCGTTCAATTATGGCGAGTTCGGCTGGGTCGAGTTTGACGCCGTGCATTCCCTCGCCTGGTCATACCAGGAGGCGGGCTCCACTGAGAAAGGCACACTGATTCTCCAGAGCATCGATCGGCAGCTCGAGCAACGGCAGCGACTCGGCCTCCTGAACCAGAGCCGCGATCTGTTTGTTTTCGCCCGCAACGCCGTGCTGATGGGCAAGCATGAGCTGGCCTTGTCGCGCCTGGAGCAGGCCGTCGCGGCCGGGTGGCGGGACTACTACGTCCACGTGCCGGATCCGCGCTGGGCGGAGTTACGAGAAAATCCTCGCTACCAGGCCCTGATGGCGGAGGTGAAGGCCGACGTGGATCGACAACGGGCCGAGGTGGAACGGATCGACGAGGGGGAGAACTTCCCCGCGCTGCTCGATCTGGCGCAGGAAGCCGGAAGGCGATAGATCCGGGGAGGGTCTTGCCTATTTCCTTGGCGTCAGGATCACACGCATGAAAGCCGCCAAACCGGAAATGGGTAAACTATCGCCGAATTCCCGAATTCAGAATCGGTAGCTTGCGCGCAGGTAGTAGCGCCGGCCGAGCAGGCAGAATCGGCGCGAGAGTCACGAGAGCCGCGGCCGGGAGGTCCAACCCAGGGCTCTGGTGGATACTGTTGGTCGACTGCCTGCTTGACGGCTGAGTTCGCTCGTACATCGAAAAGAAGCGGCTGGCAAACCCTGTAATCCCGGCATGGTTATCATAGGATGTGGCGCGTTCGACGGCGTCGTACGGAGCGAACCAGTGAGCGCGGATGACCCGGATGGGGCGTTCTCCAGCCCCTGGCCCCACGTGCTGATTTGCCTGGCGGAGAATCCGCGCGTCCGCTCGCGCGACATGGCTGCACGGGTCCGGGTAATCGAACGCGCCGCCATGCGGCTGATCGACCGGCTCGACCGGGCCGGACCCGATCGAGGCCGGTTGCTCATTGATTGGAGGAGAGCGTGAAATGACGAAGAAACTCTGCACGGCGGTCATGGGCGCACTGCTGCTCGCGCCGTCAGCCTGGGCAGTCGAGGACCTGACAACGGCCGAACTGGTGTCGCACTGTGCCAAGTACCATGACGACACTGCGGCGGAGGACCGGATCTTCTGCATACGCTACATCCAGGGCTTCATCGACGGTGCAGTGGCGACCGACGATCGGGTCATGAACAGCGTGGCCGGCCAGTACGAGAAGGAAGAAACGTTCAGCGAGCGCGCCATGCGCACACGCCTGGGCAGCCGCCTCGAGCGCTACGGCGCGACCTCCTACGCCGGGTACTGCCTCGGCGACCCGGTACCGCTGCAGGAAGTAGTGGAACACGTGGTCGAGGACTCCGGCGACCCGAAACTGACCGCGGCCCATCCCCTGGCGCGCGAACTCGTTTACGCCACACTGCTGACCCGATATCCCTGCGAGTAATTCAAAGGGAAGCGCCCCACCGTGATGAACGGCAGCCGTAACGCATCGCAAGCCACCGGCGCCGTCCACTGGTCCCGGTACGCGGTCCTGGCCGCTCTGCTGATGCTGGCCTGGGTCCTGTGGTCGGGCTACCTGAAGCCCTTGCTGCTGGGCCTCGGCGTCTTCTCCAGCATCCTCGTGGTCTATCTGGCCTACCGGATGCGCCTGGAGAACACCCAGTTTCTGCAGGTTCGGTTCCTGCTGCGCCTGGTGGGCTACTGGGGCTGGCTGGCCCGGGAGGTGCTGCGGTCGAGCCTCGAGGTGACCCGGATCGTGTTGAGTCCGAAACTGCCGATCAGCCCGACGGTCGCCGAGTTCGAGACCCGCTGCACACTGGCATCGGACCAGGCGCTATTGGGCAACTCCATCACGCTGACGCCGGGCACGCTGACGATCAAGATCGTCGACGGGCACTTTGTCGTCCATGCCCTGACGGAAGCGGGCGCGCGCGACATCCTGTCCGGCGAAATGGACCGCCGCGTCGCGGCGTTGAGGGAGGATTGAGATGTACTTCGCCGTTGCCATGGCCCTGGTCGTGACGATGGCGCTCGCGCTGGCGCGGGCGGTGATCGGCCCGACCGTCTACGATCGCGTGCTGTCGGTCAACATGTTCGGCACCAAGACCGTGTTGCTCCTCTCAGTGATCGCCTTTCTGTACGGACGTCCCGACTTCCTCGACCTCGCCCTCGCCTACGCGCTGATCAACTTCATCGGCGTGCTGGCGGTGCTGGAGTTCTTCCGCTCGCGCGCACGACACAGCGAGCAGGAACAGGAACCGGAGGATCTGGCCCGATGAAGCTGGCGCTGGACATCATGAGCTGGGTGCTGCTCACCGCCGGCGGCGTTTTCGTGCTGGTGGGCGGCATCGGCGCGCTGCGCATGCCCAACCTGTACACCCGCATGCATGCCGCCAGCGTCACCGACACGATGGGCGCGGTGCTGGTGATCGCGGGCGTGATGATCCAGGCGGGGCTGTCGCTGGTGACCGTAAAGCTGGCAGCCATCCTGATGTTCCTGCTGATCACCAGCCCGACCGCCTCCTATGCGCTGGCCAACGCGGCCCTGCTGGCCGGGATCAAGCCGAGCGCGGGCAGCGCAGCCGACCTGGAAGACGCGTCGTGACCGTCGTGTTAGGTGTGCTGCTGCTGACCCTGCTGGTCATCACGGCCATCGCCATCGTCCGTACGACGAACCTGTTCGTGGCGGTGATGCTGCTGGGCATTTTCAGCCTGCTGATCGCTGCCAATTTCTTCATCCTCGACGCGGCTGACGTGGCCTTGACCGAGGCAGCGGTCGGTGCCGGCATTTCCACCGTGCTGTTCCTCGGCGCACTGGCGCTGACCTCGGAATTCGAACGCGCGCCGACGCCACACCGCTGGCTGTCGCTGGCGGTCGTGACCGGAGCGACGCTGGTCGTGCTCTATGCCACCTTCGACAAACCCGCCTTTGGCGACCCGGGCGCACCGGTGCACCAGCACGTCGCGCCCTGGTATCTGCAGGAGACGCCCGAACTCATCGGGATCCCGAACGTCGTGACCGCCGTGCTTGGAAGTTTCCGCGGCTACGACACGCTGGGCGAGGTGTTCGTCGTGTTCACGGCGGGCATCGGCGTGCTTTTCCTGCTCTCAGGCCGGCGACGGCCCACCGGCGGGCGGGCCTACGATCCGGCGCAGAAGCCATCCATAGGCCTGAGAAGCCACGTGATCCCACTGGTCGTGAGCCGCCTGCTGACGCCCTTCATCCTGTTGTTCGGCCTGTACGTGCAGTTCCACGGCGAGTACGGCCCGGGTGGCGGCTTCCAGGCCGGCGCTCTGATCGCCGCGGCATTCATACTCTATGCGCTGATTGAGGGCGAGGAACGCTGCCTCGAGGTCCTGCCGCAGAGCGCACTGAATGCGCTGATGGTTGGCGGCGCGCTGCTGTATGGCGGCGTTGGCGTCATGGGCATCCTGCTGGGCGCCGATTTTCTCGACTACTCGATGCTGGCCGCCGATCCGGTCAGCGGCCAGCAGCTGGGCATCATCCTGATCGAGGCCGGCGTCGGCATGACGGTCACCGGTGTGCTGCTGAGCATCTTCCACGCCTTCGCGGCGAGGGATCCCACCTGATGGAATTCCTGGGCCTCTACCACTACTGGGTGTTCGTCGTGCTGCTGATGATCGGCTTCTATGCCGTCGTGGCCAAGCTCAATCTGATCAAGAAGCTGATCGGCCTGTCGATCTTCCAGTCGGCGGTGTTCCTGCTGTACATCACGATGAGCAAGGTCAGCGGGGGTACTGCGCCGATTTTCAGCGAGCACGTCTCCGGCGTGCTGTATTCCAATCCCCTGCCGCAGGTACTGATCCTGACCGCCATCGTGGTCGGTATCTCCACCACGGCGCTCGGGCTCGGGATCGTGGTGCGAATCAAGGAGGAGTACGGCTCCATCGAGGAGCACGAGATCCAAGAGATCGATCGCCAATGACCGGTCTCGAAGCCCATCTGCCGGTACTGCAGGTCGTGGTGCCGATGCTGGTCGCGCCGCTGGTCGTGCTGCTGCATCCGCGCGGGCTGGCCTGGTTCGCGGCCACCGTGGCCAGCGCCGCGTCGTTCCTGCTCGCGGTGCAGATGGCCGCCGGCGTGCTCGCGGGCCAGGTCTACCGATACGCACTGGGCGGCTGGCCGGCCCCCTACGGCATCGCGCTCGAGATCGACGCATTCAGCGCCCTGCTGCTGCTGATCCTGACCGGCGCCTCGACGCTGGCGCTGGCGGCCGGACGGGTCAGCCTGGACCGACAGATCGAGCCGCACCGACAGCCGCTGTTCTTCGCAGCCTGGCTGCTGGCGCTGGCCGGGATGGCGGGCATCCTGGTGTCGGCGGACGCATTCAACATCTTCGTCTTCATGGAGATTTCATCGCTGGCCAGCTACGTGCTGGTCGCCGGCGGGCCGGACCGGCGGGCACTGCCGGCGGTGTTCAAGTACCTGATCATGGGCACCGTGGGCGCCACTTTCTACCTGATCGGCGTCGGGCTGATCTACATGATGACCGGGACGCTGAACCTGGCCGACATGGAGCTGCGGATTCACGAGGTGGCGGATCAGCGGCCGATCCTGGTGGCCGCGGGGTTCATCACCATCGGCCTGGCGTTGAAGGCCGCGTTGTTCCCGCTGCACGTGTGGCTGCCCAATGCCTACACACATGCCCCGCACGCTGTCAGCGTGTTCCTGGCGGCCTGTGCGACCAAGGTGTCGCTGTACATACTGCTGCGCTTCGATTTCGTCGTGTTCCAGGGCAACCTGGCCGGTCACGATGCCCAGTTCGCGGCGTTCCTGATGCCGCTCGCCGTGCTGGCCATCCTGGTTGGATCGGCGGTGGCGCTGTTCGAGGCCAACATCAAGCGCCTGTTGGCCTATTCCTCGGTCGCGCAGATCGGCTACATCGTGCTCGGCGCGAGCCTGGTGAGCGTGTCGGGGCTGTCGGCCGGATTGCTGCACATGTTCAACCACGCACTGTCGAAAGGCGCACTGTTCATGGCCGTGATGTGCCTGAGCACGCGCCTGGGCGGCCTGAATCTGCAGGACCTCGCCGGCGCCGCCCGCCGCATGCCGTGGACGATGGCGGCCCTGGTCGTCGCCGGGCTGAGCCTGATAGGCATGCCCGGCACGGCCGGCTTCGTCAGCAAGTGGTACCTGATGACGGCCGCGCTGCAGCAGGGCCTGCTGGGGTGGGTACTGGTGGCCGTGATCGTGCTGGGGTCGCTGATGGCCGTGGCATACGTCTGGCGCATCGTCGAGGCCGCGTGGTTCAAGCCCGCGCCGGCCGGGGACGGCGCTGACCGGCCGGGCGAGGCGCCCCTGGGGATGCTGGTGCTGACCTGGCTGGCGGCGCTGGCGAACGTCTGGTTCGGACTGGTCACGCAGGTGCCGCGTGAGCTCGCGACGACCGCCGCCGCCATCTTGCTCAGGCACCTGCCGTGAATCCGCAGACCGCCATCCTCGCCGCACTGGCGGTGCCACTGGCCGGCGCCCTGCTGATCGGCCTCGCCGGGCGGGTCAACGACAATCTGCGCGAGTCGATAACCCTCCTGACGGCGCTCACGCTGATCGCCTGCGTCTGGAGCCTGCTGCCGGAGATTTTCGCCGGCGGCCGGCCGGGCGTGCGGATCGGCGAGGTCCTGCCCGGGATCGACGTCGCGTTCCGGGTCGAGCCGCTGGGCATGCTGTTCGCCGCCATGGCGTCGGGGCTGTGGCTGGTCAATTCGATCTATTCGATCGGTTACATGCGCGGCAACCGGGAGAAGAGGCAGACGCGCTTCTATGTGATGTTCGCCGTGTCGCTGGCGGCGACGATCGGAATCGCGTTTTCGGCCAACCTGTTCACGCTGTTCATGTTCTACGAGATGCTGACGCTGTCGACCTACCCGCTGGTGTCGCACAAGGGCGACCCCGCCACGGTCCGCTCGGCGCGCGTCTACCTCGGCATCCTGATCTCCGCATCGATCGGCCTGCTGCTGCCGGCGATCGTCTGGACTTACGCGGCAGCCGGCACCGGCGACTTCACCGAAGGTGGCATCCTGCGCGGCCACGTCGAGGGGCCGCAGGTCGGCCTGCTGCTGGGACTGTTCGTGTTCGGCGCCGCCAAGGCCGCCGTCATGCCGGTGCACCGCTGGCTGCCGGCGGCGATGGTGGCGCCCACGCCGGTCAGCGCCCTTCTTCACGCGGTCGCCGTGGTCAAGGCCGGCGTCTTCACGATCGTGAAGATCATCGTCTACGTGTTCGGAGTCGACTTCCTGTTTTCGGAGCCGAGCAGCGGCTGGCTGTTCTACGCAGCGGCATTCACGATCGTGGCGGCCAGCGTCGTGGCCCTGCGGCAGCAGAACCTGAAGCGGCTGCTCGCCTACTCCACGGTGGCGCAACTGTCGTACGTGGTGATGGCTTCGGCCGTGCTCAAGCCGCTGGCGGAGGTCGGAGCGGCCATGCACATGCTGGCGCATTCGTTCGGCAAGATCACGCTGTTCTTCGCAGCCGGCTCGATCTACACCGCGTCGAAGAAGACCGAGCTGGGGCAGCTGTCCGGCATCGGCCGGCGCATGCCGGTCACGATGGCGGCGTTCACGATCGGCGCGCTGAGCATGATCGGCGTGCCACCGACCGCAGGTTTCGTGTCGAAATGGTACATCCTGGCCGGCGCCTTCCAGGCCGACAACTACCTGGCGCTGGCCACGATCATCCTCAGCACGGCGCTGAACGCGGCCTATTTCCTGCCGATCGTCTACATGGCCTGGTTCGGCAAGGACGTGACGCCCGCCGGCCAGCAGCACGGCGAAGCGCCGACCGCCGTGCTGCTCGCACTGACCGTGACCGCGGTGCTGACTCTCGCACTGTTCGTCTACAGTGCGCCGATCTATGAACTCGAATCGCAGCTCGTCAGGGGGCAGCCGTGAACGTGAGACCGGACAAGGCGCGCCAGGAGGTGCATTCGCCGGGACTCACGGCGCGCCCGGAGGACGATGCATGGCTCGCACGTCCGTCCACGATCCGCCTGCTGTGGCGGGTGTTCATCGTGGCGCTGGCGCTGGTGCTGGTCGCGCAATTGCTGTTCCCGGTCAAGGGCAAGTTCGGCGTGGACGGCTGGCTGGGATTCGGCGCCGTCTTCGGTTTTCTCTCCTGTCTCGCGATGGTGCTGTGCGCCAAGGGGCTGGGTTGGATCCTGAAGCGCGACGAGGACTACTACCGGGAGCGTGACGATTAGTTACATGCTGCACCCGGCCATTTTCATGCTGCTGGGCGCGCTGCTGATCGGCCCGGCCCGGGGGCTGCTGCGCAGTGCGCTGGTGCTGCTGGTGCCGTTGGGCGCCCTCGCGCTGATCTGGCAGGTGCCGGACGGCATCCAGGCAAGCGTACAGTTCCTGCAGTACCCGATCGAGCTGATCGAAGGCAGCCCGGTACGCCGGCTGTTCGCGACGATTTTCGCCCTGATGGCCTTCGCGGGCGGACTGTTCGCCTTCCGCCAGGCGCGCTGGTTCGAACTGGCCGCGGCGTACGCCTATGCCGCCGGCGCGATCGGCGTCAGCTTTGCCGGCGACCTGATCACGATGTTCCTGTTCTGGGAACTGATGGCGCTGTTCTCGACCGTCGTCGTGTGGTGCGGCGGCACGCCCGGCGCGCGCGCGGCGGGCATCCGCTACGCCATCCTGCACCTGCTCGGCGGTGTGATCCTGAAGGTCGGCATCGAGGGCGTGATGGTGCACACCGGTTCGATCGACGTGCGGCCGATGCTGGCCGACAGCTTCGACCACTGGATGATCCTGATCGGCATCCTGATCAACGCCGCCGCGCCACCCGTCTCCGCCTGGCTGTCGGACGCCTACCCCGAGGCCAGTCCGACCGGCTCGGTGTTCCTGTCGGCCTTCACCACCAAGACCGCGGTACTCGCGCTGATCCTGCTGTTCCCGGGTGAGCCGGTGCTGATCGGCGTCGGTCTGTTCATGGTGATGTACGGCATCATCTACGCGCTGCTCGAGAACAACATCCGCCGCATCCTGGCCTTCTCGATCGTCAACCAGGTCGGCTTCATGGTCTGCGCGATCGGCATCGGAACGCCGCTGGCGATCAATGGCGCAGCCGCACACGCCTTCGCGCACATCATCTACAAGGCCCTGCTGTTCATGAGTGCGGGCGTCGTGGTCTACCGGACCGGACGCCACAAGTGCTCCGAGGTGGGCGGCCTGTTCCGCACGATGCCGCTGACCGCGGCCTGCGGCATCGTCGGAGCTCTGGCGATTTCGGGCTTTCCGCTGACCTCCGGTTTCACCACCAAGACGATGATCTCGCAGGCGGCTGCCTACGAGGGCCTGACGCTGGTCTGGTTCCTGCTGGCGGCAGCCTCGGCCGGCGTGTTCCTGCACGCCGGCATCAAGTTCCCCTGGTTCGTCTTCTTCCAGCGGGACTCCGGCCTGCGACCGAAGGACGCGCCCTGGAACATGGCCGCGGCGATGCTGCTGTTCGCCTTCCTCTGCGTCCTGCTGGGCGTCGCACCTGACTTGCTGTACCGCTTCCTGCCATACCCGGTGGAGTACCAGGCGTACACGGCCGGCAAGGTAGTGTTCTATCTTCAGCTGCTCCTGTTCAGCGGCCTGGCCTTCTTCCTGTTGCTGCCGTTGATGCGCCGCACCGAGACCATCACGCTCAACTTCGACTGGCTGTGGCGGGTCGGCCTGGTGCAACCTGTGTCAGGCGGTGGGCACTGGATGGAACCGCATGACCGGGCACCTCAAGTCGCTGCTCGACGCCGCCGGCCGGCGCCTGGCCCGGGGCGGACGGCAGCACTTCGGCTCGCGGGTCGAAGGCGGCCGGCAGGTGAACGGCGTGTTTGCGCGCGCCTGGCCGATCGGCACCGCGGCGCTGTGGATCGCCGTGCTGCTGACCGCCTACGTGTTCTTCTATTATCTGGCCTGACCGGCCGCTCGAGGCCGGGGGCCTCACGCGACGGGCGCGACCTCGACCGGCGTTCCGTTCAGGACGGCCGTTCCCGTCAGCACGTCAAGGCGCTGATCGTCGATGACGTCGTTGATGCTCACGCCGGCGTGACGTCGGGCCACGCCCAGACGTACCCCTTCGCGATCGTGCCCCCAGCCGTGGGGCAGCGAGACGACGCCGGGCATGACGTCGTCGGTCACCTCGGCCGACACCTCGACCGCACCGACCCGCGACGTCAGTCGCACCCGTGCGCCGTCGGCGATGCCCCGCCGCTCCGCATCCGCCGGGTGGACCATGAGCGTGCACCTGGGCTTGCCCTTCACGAGTCGCTGGCTGTTGTGCATCCATGAGTTGTTGCTGCGCACGTGGCGTCGCCCGACCAGCACCAGCTCCGGCGCGCCATCGGCGAGCGCGGTCGCGGCCCGCGACAGGTCCTGCAGGTACATCGCAGGCGCAAGCTGTATGCGGGCCTCGGGGGTCGCGAGGCGCCGCACGAGACTCGATCGCAGTGGGCCCAGGTCGACGCCGTGCACCGCCTGCTTGAGCGCGCGGAGGCTCAGGCCGCGCGGCCGGCGACTGGGGTCCGCGAGTTGCCGACGCAAGGCATTCATGCCCGGGAGCGCCGCGATACCCCTGAGCCATCCCCGATACGGCATGCCGTAGCCACCGGTGCGCAGCATCAGGTCGAGCATGACCTCGGGGCTTCGGCGCCGGAGGAACCCGCCGCGGCCTCGGGCCATCTTTCTCGGCATTCCGGGCGCCGTCCCGAGGCGCAGCGTCAGTTCCTGGAGAATCTCGTGGTCATGAAGTGCATCCGCCGGCTTGTCGAACAGTGGCGCGGAGTACTTCGCCACGTTGCGTACGGCGAAGCTGCTGAGCGCGATGTCGTAGTGGCTGCGTTCCAGCGGGCTCGTCGGGGGCAGGATGAGGTGCGCGTGTCGCGTGGTCTCATTAACGTAGAAGTCCACGG
The DNA here is from genome assembly GCA_963823535.1 of uncultured Gammaproteobacteria bacterium. Lineage (GTDB taxonomy): Bacteria > Pseudomonadota > Gammaproteobacteria > Steroidobacterales > Steroidobacteraceae > RPQJ01. The sequence goes on along the minus strand of CAWGLZ010000004.1, from coordinate 602,843 downwards.
ACACCATGAACTCGAGTTCCGCGAGCGCACGGTCCAGCTGTCGACCGTTGGGCGTCGAGAGCACGGGGTTCCCGGCGAACGTCAGCAGCGCGCGGATGCGTCCGTCCCCCTCGGTGAGGATCTCCTCCGCCAGGGCGGCGACCGGCAGCTCATTACCGAATTCCGGCAGCGCGCGCACGCGCGAGCGGAATTTGCCGTAGTGCCCCTTCGAGCCATACGCCCGGGTGAGGTCGACCGCGGGCTCGGGAAACATCATGCCGCCTTCGCGGTCGAAATGGTTCGTCAGCAGGTTCAGGCAGTAGATGAGCCAGATCGACAGTCCCCCGAATTCCTGCGTGCAGGCACCCACCCGTCCGTACACGAGCGCACGGGGTTCCGAGCGGATCTCGCGTGCAAGGCGCACGATGCGCTCTTGCGCAATGCCGGTGCGCGTGGCGAGCAGCACGGGATCGAACGACAGCACGGCGGCCTTCAGTTCGTCGAGCCCCGATACGTGGCTGGCCAGGTGCCCTGCATCCACCGTGTCGCCCGAAAACAGCTCGTGCAGCAGCGCGAGCAGCAGGTACACGTCGGTGCCCGGCCGGATCGGCAGGTATTCGTCTGCAATCTCCGCGGACTCCGTCCGGCGCGGATCGATCACGACAAATCTCCCGCCGCGCTCGCGCAGCGCGTCGATCCTGCGCGCAAAGCCGGGCGCCCCCATGAGCGATCCGCCGGAGGCGACCGGGTTCCCGCCGATGCAGATGAACAGCTGGGTTCGATCCACGTCCGGGACGGGGATCAGGAACTGGTGCCCGAACATCGCGTGCGAAGCGACCATGTGGGGCAGCTGGTCGACGCTGGTGGCGGAATACAGGTTGCGCGTGCGCCCGGCTCGGATGAAGTTGCCGACGTTCAGCATCGCGCCGAGGTTGTGCACCGTCGGGTTGCCGGCATAGATCGCCAGGGCATCCCCGCCATGCTGCGCGCGCACGGCCGCGACGCGCTGCTCGATCTCGTCGAAGGCTGCCTCCCACGAGACTTCCTGCCAGCCCTGCGCGGTCCGCCGCACGGGCCGGCGCAGCCGGTCGGGATCCTCGTGGACGTCCTTGAGCGCGACGGCCTTGGGGCAGATGTGCCCCCGGCTCAGCACGTCCTCACGGTCAGGCTTGATCGACACGACCCGCCCGTCCGCGTGCTCGACGACGATGCCGCACATCGCCTCGCAGATCGAACAGGTCCGATAGTGGGTCCGCGTGCCGGTCATCGCCCTTTCCATGTGCTCAACGTCATCAGCGCCCACGCAGCCGGCGCAGCAGTCCGAGCGAACCGAGCAGCAGCAGCAGGAGCGACTCGACCCCACCGCCACCGCTGTTGTTCTTCCGGCCACAGTTGGTGATGCCCTTCACCTCCGCGCCGTCGAGACTGAGCTGGTAGACCGAACCCTGGTTGCACTTGGCGCCCCCCTGCGCGACGCCGACGAAGGCGGTGCCGCTCAGTTGCAGCAACCGCCCCGTGGGCGTCGAGCCATCCGATCCCTCGAAGTTGTGCAGGGTCGTGAAGCTCGTTCCGTCCCGGGCGATCGAGAAGACGGTTCCATAGGTCGTCACGTCGCCCGCCGCGTTGGTGCCGCCCGTGGTCGCCGTGCCATAAAGCTTGCCGTCCTGTGCCAGCAGCAGTTCGCCGTTGGGGCGCGCGCCCTGCAGCGCGTCGAACGTGTGCAGGACGCTCAGCAGCCGGCTCACCGGGTCGAACGCGAACAGGGTGCCATTGCCGCTCGCACCACCGAAGTTGGTGGTGCCGTACAAGCGCGCGTCCTGCCCGTCCGTGAGACCCGCGACGGGATTCGCACCCTCGGTGTTGACGAACACGCCCGAGGCGTCGGCCGTGGTCGCCGGGAAGGTGTACACGGTTTCGAAGCCGGAACCGTCGAAGCTCACTCGAAAGATCGTGCCGCTGCCGTTCACGCCACCCTGCGACGTCGTGCCGTAGAAGTCGCCGTCTGCCCCCGCCAGCAGCGAACCCGTCGGCGCGAAGCCGTCTTCATTGGTGGCGACCGTGCCGATCGCCGCGGACGTGATCGGGCCGAAGGTGTGCAGCACGGCGAAACCGCTACCGTCCTTCGCGATCTTGAACACGGCGCCAGTACCGCCCGGCCCGCCGGCGCGGGTCACTCCATAGAGGAATCCATCGCTACCCTCGACCAGCTGAGTTTCCGGGTTCGCGCCATCCGTGTTGACGGGGGTTCCGATCGGACTGGTCGTGCTGAACGTCTCGAACCGATGCAGGACGGTGAACCCGCTGCCGTCGAGCGCGACCCGGTACACCGTGCCCGGCGTATTGAACTGGCTGGCATCCCCGATACTCGTCGTCCCATAGAGCAGGTCGTCGCTGCCGAGCAGGAGACCGCCGACCGGGCTGAATCCGTCCGTCAACTTCAACTGGTAGAGGGTGCGTATCGCGGACCCGTTGGCCTCCAGCCGGTACAGCAGGCCACCGGTGACGCTCGTCGAGGCGGACGTCGTTCCATAGAGCCCGCCGTCCGGGCCCAGCACAGGCCCCGAACTCGGCCGGGAGCCGCTGAAGGCCGCGATCGTGGAAACCGCTGGCGTCGTCTGCGCCGGCAATACGGCGGGCCAGGCCATGACGAGCAGCGCGGCCAGCAGGCGGACGTCGAGGCCAGGGGTCAGCGGGGCATACGGGTAGCGCGGCACGGACATCGGGTTCTCTTCTCCTGGGGATCCGCTCCGGAGAACGGAGGCGGCGATCGGTGACAAATTGTGCCGCATTCCGGGGAGAGGTGCATGGCGACCGCCGGTGGGGGCCGAGCCGGTAGAATGCCCGCCCCATCGTGCCTCCGGTCGCAGCAGACCCTTGATCCTGCTCCGTCAACTCACCCTCGCGCGCGGCGCAAGACGTCTCATCGAGAACGCGGACCTGCAGGTCCACGCCGGCTGGCGGGTGGGCCTCGTGGGTGCGAACGGCAGCGGCAAGTCCAGTCTGTTCGCGCTGTTGCGCGGCGAACTGCATGCGGAAGCCGGCGACTGCGAGGTGCCGGGAAACTGGCGGATCGCTGCCGTGGCCCAGGAAACGCCCGCGCTGGCGCAGCCAGCCATCGACTACGTCCTCGACGGGGATACCGAGCTGCGCGAGATCGAGCGTGCGCTCGAGGCCGCGGATCGACGCCACGACGGCCACGCGCTGGCCGAACTGCACGGTCGCCTGGAAGCCATGGACGGATACGCCGCACGCGCCCGGGCGGCCGCCATGATGGCGGGCCTCGGGTTCGCCACCGCCGAACTCGAGCGGCCGGTCGCCAGTTTCTCCGGCGGCTGGCGCATGCGCCTCAACCTGGCCCGGGCACTGCTGAGCCGCGCGGACCTTCTGCTCCTCGACGAGCCCACGAACCACCTCGATCTCGACGCAGTCGTCTGGCTGGAGCGCTGGCTGGCCGGCTACCGCGGCACGCTGCTGCTCGTGTCCCACGACCGGGACTTCCTCGACGGATGCGTGACCCACGTCGTGCACATCGAGGGCCGCGGCCTCGCGCTCTACGCCGGGAACTACTCCGCCTTCGAGGAGCAGCGCGCCGCGCGACTCGCCATGCAACAGGCCATGTACGACCGGCAGCAGCGCGAGATCGCGCACATGACCCAGTTCGTCGCCCGCTTTCGCGCCAAGGCGACCAAGGCACGACAGGCGCAGAGCCGGTTGAAGGCCCTGGCCCGACTCGAACGGGTCGCACCCGCCCACGTCGACGCACCGTTCGATTTCGAGATTCCGGCGCCGGCGCGGGCACCCTCTCCGTTGCTCACGCTGGAAGACGCCGCCGTCGGTTACCCGGGACGTGATGTGCTCGAGCGCGTGCAGCTCACGCTGCGCCCTGGCGCGCGCATCGGGCTGCTGGGCGCAAACGGGGCCGGCAAGTCCACGTTGATCAAGGTGATTGCCGGGGATCTCGCTCCGCGCGCGGGACGCAGGATCGAGGGGCACGGCCTCGCCATCGGGTACTTCGCGCAGCACCAGCTCGAGCAACTGCGCGGCGACGAATCGCCGCTGCAGCACCTGGCCCGCCAGGAGCCGCAGGCCCGGGAGGCCGACATGCGCAGCTACCTCGGCCATTTCGACTTCCGGGGCTCGATGGCCGACGCGCCCGTCGAGAGATTCTCCGGCGGCGAGCGTTCCCGGCTGGCCCTGGCGCTCATCGTGCGCCGGCGCCCGAACCTGCTGCTGCTCGACGAACCCACCAACCACCTCGACCTCGAGATGCGCCACGCACTCACGCGCGCCCTCGCCGAGTACGAGGGCAGCCTGGTACTCGTGTCCCACGATCGGGCGCTGCTGCGCACGGTGTGTGACACCTTCCTGCTGGTCGCCGACGGACAGGCGGCCGAGTTCGACGGCGACGTCGAGGACTACCTTTCCTGGCTGGCCGAGCGCCGCGCCCGGGACGTGAACGCGGAGTCGACGGTGCTGGAAACGGGCCGCGACGTCCGCCGTGCACAACGCGCGAACGCGGCCGCCGAGCGCCAGGCCCGGCTCCTGCAGCGTCGACCGCTGGTCAAGGAAGCGGGCGAACTCGAGCGTCGGATCGCGGACCTGGAAGCCGAGAAGTCACGGCTCGAGCGCCGCCTCGCCGATGCAGGCTTCTATACCGCCGCGGAGGTTACCGAGGTGCAGTCGGTCACCCGGCGCTGCGGCGAGGTCCTGCAACTGCTGTCGGAGGCCGAGGAGCGCTGGCTCGAGGTGCAGTCCGAGCTCGAGGCGATCGGCGAGCCCTGATCAGGGCAGCAGCACGACCTTGCCCTGCGCCTGGCGACCGCCGAGCGCCGCGAACGCCGCCGCATAATCCTCGAGCGCATGGGTTTCGCCGACGACCGGCGACAGCTGGCCAGCCTCGAACAGCCGCCAAAGCTCGGTCACGTTCTGTCGCTGCAGGTCGCGCTCGCGCTGCGAGAAACTGCCCCAGAACACGCCCACCACGGAGCAGCCCTTGAGCAGCGGGAGGTTGAGCGGGATGCGCGGGATGTCGCCGCCGGCAAAGCCGATGACGAGGTATCGACCCTTCCAAGCGACACTGCGCAGTGCGGGCTCCGCCAGCTCACCACCGACCGGGTCGTAGACGACGTCCACGCCGCGCCCCCCGGTGATCTCCTTGATGCGTTCCCGCAGGTCCTGGGTCGAGTAGTTGACGAGGTGGTCCGCGCCCAGGCGGCGGGCGAGATCGAGTTTCGCCTCCGTGCTGGCTGCGGCGATGACGGTGGCGCCCATCTGCTTGCCAAGTTCCACCGCAGTCACGCCGACGCCGCCCGCGGCCCCGAGCACCAGCAGCGTCTCCCCGGGCTGCAGGTCCGCCCGCTGCCTGAGCGCGTGCATGGTCGTGAAGTAGGTGATGCAGATGCCGGAGGCGGCCTCGAAGCTCAGGCCGCGCGGCGCGGGCAGCAGGAGTGCGGCCTTCGCCGCGACCCGCTCCGCAAGCGTCCGACCGCAGGCCCCGACGACCCGGTCGCCCGGTGCGAACTGCGTGACACCCTCGCCCACCGACGCGATGACGCCGGTCATCTCCGAGCCGACGACGAACGGTGGCGTCGGGCGCTCCTGGTACAGACCCTGAATCATCAGCAGGTCCGGGAAATTGAGTGCGGCCGCCTTGACCTCGACCACGACCTCGCCGGGCCCGGCCTGCGGCTCGGGCCAGTCGGTCACACATTCGAGTCCCGACACTCCGGTCGGCTCACGGCAGATCACGGCTCGCATCGTGGCGGTCCCCTCAGCTTCGAATCAGGTGTCGGCCCAGCTCACCGAGCGTGCGGCAACCCAGGAGCATCATCCCACGCTCCATCTCCGTGCGCAGAATCTGCAGGGCGGCCGCGACCCCCGGTTGTCCCCCGGCCGCCAGCCCGTACAGCGTCGCCCGGCCGACCATCACACCGTCCGCGCCGAGGGCGAGCGCCTTGAGCACGTCGAGGCCTCGCCGGAAGCCACCGTCGACCAGCACCGCGAGCCTGTCGCCCACCTCCGCGGCGACCGCAGGCAGCACTTCCAGGCCCGAGATGCAGGAATCGAGCTGCCGGCCACCGTGGTTGGTGAGCACGATACCGTCCGCACCCACGTCGACGGATTTTCTGGCGTCCTCGACGCACAGGATGCCCTTCAGCACCAGCTTCCCGGGCCAGCGGCCGCGGATGTGCTCCATGTCCTGCCAGTCGAGCCGCGGGTTGAGCTGCGTGCCCATGAAGCGGACCCCTGCCAGCGCGGAGGTCACGCCGGGTGGCAGGAACTCCTTGAGGTTCTCGAACTGGGGTGCACCGCGCGGAATCATCACCCTCCGCAGCCAGTCAGGGTGCGCGAGCACGTCGAGCAGGTTTGCGAAACTGAGCTTCATGGGCGCGCGGTAGTTGCGCTGGTCCCACTCCCGCGCGCCGAGCACGGGGACGTCCGTCGTCACCACCAGCGTGCGGCAGCCCGCTTCCAGCGCCATCTCGACCAGCCGGTCGATGAAACTGCGGTCCTTGAATGGGTACAGCTGGAACCACGTCCGCTCGGGCATCTCTGCGGTCACCGCCGCCAGCGGATAGTTGGACACCGTGCTGAGCGTAAACGGGATGCCGGCATCCGCGGCCGCCTTCGCGAGCGCGAGGTCACCCTGCGGCCAGAGCATGCCGTTGAATCCCGTCGGGGCGATGACGAGGGGGAGGTGCCAGGTTTCGCCGAGGACCTCGGTCGCGAGGTCCGGGGTGCCCACGCCCGCGAGTGTCCGCGGCTGCCACGCGATACGTTCGAAGACGTCGCGGTTGCGGCGCAGTGCAATCTCGTCCTCCGCGCCACCCTCGAGGTATTCGAAGCTGAAGTTCGGCAGCCTGCGCCGCGCGATCCGCCGGAGGTCCTCGATCGTGATCACGCGGCGCAAGTCGCGGCCCGAGTAATGCGCACGATTCACGCTGGTTGTCCCCTGCCCTGCACGAGATCGGTGATGCGGATGGCGGTCTCGAGGGCCCGCAGCCCGTCCTCCCCGGACACCACCGGTGGACGACCCTCGCGGATCGAGCGCAGAAACGCCTCGATCTCGAACCTGAGGGCGTCGCCCTGTTCGTAGCTGCGTTCCTCGATGACGACCTGTCCCGGGGCCGCGGCAACACCGATCGCGGGCTTGCGGACCACCGTCAGGACCTTCTGCTGGAGGTCGATGGACACGTAGGCATCGTCCTGGAACAGGCGCAGTTTGCGTTCCATCTTCATGCTGACGCGGCTGGCGGTCGTGTTGGCGACGCAGCCGTTGGCGTAGCGGATCCTCGCGTTCGCGATGTCGAGCCCGGCCGAGAACACGGATGCGCCGACGGCGTCGATCGACACGATCGGCGCGCCGACCAGGCTCTGGATCAGGTCGATGTCGTGGATCATCAGGTCGAGCACGACGTTGACGTCGGTCCCGCGCTCCTTGAACGGCGCCAGGCGATGCGATTCGACGAAGCGCGGCGTGCCGAGGGTGCCCTCGAGGGCCAGGATCGCGGAGTTGAACCGCTCGAGGTGACCCACCTGCAGGATGCAGCCGCTGCGCTCGGCCACGGCGAGCAGCGCACGCGCCTCCTCCAGGGTCTCGGTGATCGGTTTCTCGACCAGCACGTGCACGCCTCGCTCCAGGCAGTCCCGCGCGATCGCGAAGTGCAGCGGGGTGGGCGTGGCGATGCTGACCGCGTCGACCTCTCCAAGAATCTGCCGGTAGTCGGCCACGGCCCGGCAGCCGAGTTCGGCGGCGACCTTCTCGCGAGCCGTCGGCTCGGCATCGACGACGGCCACCAGCGTGGATTCGGGCAGCACCGCGTACTTCTGCGCATGGAACCGCCCGAGGTAGCCCACGCCGATGACTGCAGTACGTATGGGGTTCATGACCGCCGATGATACTCAAAGCGGGGCCTTGCGGATCCTGCGGCTTGCCCTCAGCATCGGCAGATGGGTCTTCGACGACACCTCGCCTGGCTGGCAGCCGCGCTGCTGTTCGCGGCCGTGGCGCTGCCCTTCCTGGTCTACCTGACCGGCGAATTCACCCTCGGCCCGTATGCACGGGGCGGGGCAGCACGGTTCATGGGCGATTTCTACGCCGACCTCGGCCGTCTGCGCCCGGTCGCCTGGACACTGCTGCTCGGACCTGTGGCCCTCGTCATCTTCTGGCGGATCCTGGTCGCGTATGCTTGGCCCCGAGCCGGGGAATGAACCGCCCCCCGGACGTGGAGGTGTCGCCATGGGCGCACTGCAGGACTGGTGGCAGAACCTGACGCGAGGCCACAAGGGACCGGAGGCTGCGCCGCGGCCGGTGACACCGCGGAACGCCACCCCGGCCGCAACCGCGGGTGGTCTGGAAATCGCGTCCGACCTTCCGGCGCGGCGCGCGTCGCGGACAGGCGCAGCGGGTTTCGACCCCTACTCCAGCGACGCCGGATTCTCGAAGCCGCATTCCTGGGAACGCCTGGACCACGACTGATCGCTCCGGCGCGTCCGCCGGACGGACGGAGTCAGCCGCGGGTTACCCAGTAGAGCGCCGCGAGGCCAGCGAGCGATGCCCACATGGCGGCCTGGGCCCAGCGCCGCCAGGGCCGGTGGCGCGCCAGGCCAATGAAACTGGCGGCCGCCAACGCTGTCAAAGCGATGAAGATCACGAGATAGAGGGCCAGAAGTGGCAACTCGGCCCGGAACTGGGGGTGTTCCCCCGACAGGACCATGAAGACGACCAGGGTCGCCGACAACCCGAAGGTGGTCGCCGCAGAGGACCCGAGGACGATGCCTGTCAGTACTGTGAGTGGTCGCACGGCCTTTGCCGGTGTTTTTCAGCCCGACCCTTGATTGGCGCCGGGTGTATCTCTAGCCTAGTTCGAACTGGACGATCGAGGAAAACCCAAAGTGTATCAGGCAGGTAGCCGGGACGAGACGGTCACGCGACGCTTCGGTCTGCGGCGGTCGGGACCCATGGCATTGGCGGCCGTCGTGGTGGCGGTGGCCGCGCTGCTGCTCGGAACGGCCCGGGCCCCCTCCTCGGCCGCCACCACGGACTTCGCCCCGACCGAGCGGCACGCCCGGGTCGCGCGGCTGGTGAGCAGCATGTTCGAGCGCTCCCACTACCGCCAGGCGCCGGTCAATGATCCGGTGTCCTCCCTCGTACTGGATCGCTACCTCGAGTCACTCGACGGTTCACGCAGCTATTTCCTCGCGTCGGACGTGGCCGAGTTCGAGCGCTACCGTTATGAACTCGACGACGCGATCACGGGTGGGCAGCTGGACCCCGCCTTCGTCATCTTCAACCGCTTCCAGGCGCGAAATCGCGAGCGGATGAAATACGCGCTCGAGCTGCTGAAGACAAAACCGGATTTCACCCTGGACGAGGGCTTCGAGTTCGACCGCCGCGAAGCCCCCTGGGCCGCCAGCCGGGAGGAGCTCGACGAACTGTGGCGCAAGCGCGTCAAGAACGACGCCATCTCGCTGATGCTGACCGACAAGACCTGGGAGGAAGCGCGCGACGTACTGGCCAAGCGCTACGAGCGCGCGGCCAAGCGCAGCGAGCAGGTGACCTCGGACGACGTGTTCGAGAACTTCATGAATGCTTTCGCGCACGTGTTCGACCCGCATTCGAGCTACTTCTCGCCGCGCAACTCCGAGGAATACCGCATCCAGATGAGCCTGTCCTACGAGGGCATCGGCGCGTCGCTGCAGATGATCGACGACTACGTCACGGTGATGGAGATCATCCCGGGCGGCTCGGCGCAGCAGAGCGGGGAACTGAAGGCCACGGACCGCATCCTGGCGGTGGGCCAGGGCAAGTCCGGCGAGATGGTGGACGTGGTGGGCTGGCGCCTCGACGACGTCGTGCAGCTGATTCGCGGCCCGCTGGGATCGCACGTGCGGCTGCAGGTGCAGCCCGGGAAGGCCTCGCCGGGCACGGCCGAGAGGACGGTCCTCCTGCCGCGCGCCAAGATTACCCTCGAGGCGCAGGCCGCGAAGAAGGAGCTGCGCTCGATCAAGCGGGGCGAGGACACGCTGCGCGTCGGCGTCATCACGGTCCCCTCCTTCTACCAGGACTACAACGCGCGGGCCTCGGGCGACGACGACTACCGCAGCACGACCCGCGACGTGCGCAAGCTGATCGAGCAGTTCGAGGCCGAAGGCGGCATCGACGGCCTCGTGCTCGACCTGCGCGAGAACGGTGGCGGGCACCTGTCCGAGGCGATCGGCCTCGTCAACCTGTTCGTCGCGAAGGGCCCCGTCGTACAGCTGCGCGAGACCGGTGGCCGCGTCGAGGTGCTGGAGTCCGACGAGAAAGGCGCGGCCTACAGCGGTCCGCTCACCATCCTGGTCGACCGTTTCAGCGCTTCGGCGTCCGAGATCTTCGCCGCGGCGATGCAGGACTACGGGCGCGGCGTGGTCATCGGGCAGGAGACCTACGGCAAGGGTTCGGTGCAGAACCTGTATCCGCTCGACCGCTATGCGATCGGCCAGGACCCGGGCTATGGCCAGCTGACCGTCACCATCGGCATGTACTACCGGGTGACCGGGGACAGCACCCAGAATCGGGGCGTGCAGCCCGACATCCGCCTCCCGTCGGCCATCAGCCCGGAAGAGGTCGGCGAGAGTTCGCGCGACGCCGCCCTGCCCTGGAACAGGATCCGACCCGCGCCGTTCAAGCGCGAGGGCACCCTCGGCCCGGTCATCACCGATCTCCAGGGACGCCACGACCAGCGCGTTGCAGCCGACCCGGACTACCAGCACACACTGGCCGAGATCACCTCGCTCGAGGAGATGCGTCAGCGCAAGACCGTGTCCCTCAACCTGGAGAAGCGGCGGACGGAACGTACGTCCGTGTCGCACGGCCAGCTCGTGCGCGAGAACGAGCGCCGGGCTGCGCTGGGCGAGGACCCGCTGGAGGACCCGGAAGAGATCAAGGACCTGCCCGACTCGATCCTGGCCGAGGCGGCCGAGATCACCGCGGATCTCACGCAGCTGGAGCCCAGGTACCTGGCGCGCGCGCGCAGCGGCAGCTGAACCATGCCCCTGGGCGATCGGCGGCGTGACAGCAGTGGATCTGGTGTTTTACTTGACTACAACACTACGCTTGCATAGCATACCGGATCATCCAGACCATTAAGCTTGGGGATCCGATCGTGACCATCACCTGTCTCAGCAAACCCTGGGGGGCCGTGCTCGTCCTGTCCGTTGCGCTGGCCGCCGGCTGCAGCAACGGCAAGGCCAAGGAGAAGGAGTCCTCCGAGGAAGCGACCGCAGTGCCGGTCGAGGTCCAGCCGCTGCGGAAGGCCGGGATGGTGGCCGTCTACTCCGGTACCGCCTCGATCGAGGCCCACGAGGAAGCCGAGGTCGTCGCCAAGGTCGGCGGCGAGGTGCGCCAGATCTTCATCGAGGAAGGCGACGTCGTGAAGGCCGGCCAGGTGCTGGCCCGGCTCGATGGAGACCGGCTGCGCCTCGAACTCGCACAGACCGAAGCCAACCTGCGCAAGCTCGAGCGCGACTACAACCGGCAGCTCGAGTTGAGCGAGAAAGGCCTCGTGGCCAAGGGCACGGCGGAGAACGCCAAGTTCGACCTCGATGCGCTGCGGGCGGCCTACGACCGCAACCGGCTCGAGCTGAGCTATACCGATATCCGGGCGCCGATCGACGGTGTCGTCTCGGCACGGCACATCAAGGTCGGCAACACGATCACCGAAGGCACGCCGACGTTCAGGGTGACCAACCTCGACCCGCTGGTGGCCTACGTGCACATCCCGGAGAAGGAATTCCGCAAGCTCGCGCCCGAGCAGTCGGCCGAGGTCGTGGTCGACGCACTGGGCGGTGATCGCTTCGAGGGCCGGATCTCGCGCATCAGCCCGACGGTCGATCCGAAGACCGGCACTTTCCGGGCCCGCGTCGAGGTACCGGACACCTCGCGCCGCCTGAAGCCCGGGATGTTTGCCCGCGTCAACATCGTCTACGAGCGACGCGAGAATGCGCTGCAGGTGCCCCGCGCGGCGATCCTCGACGCCGATGGCGAGCAGTCGGTGTACGTCGTGGCCGACGGCAAGGCGGAGCAGCGCCGCGTCGCCACCGGGCTCGCGAACAACGGCTGGGTCGAGGTCATCGAAGGACTCGACGGCAGCGAGCGTGTCGTGGTCGTCGGGCAGGCCGGCCTCAAGACGGGCACGGCCGTGAACGTGGTGGACGCGTCGGAACCGGCGGCCGGGCCCGCACCCGGCCCGGCCAAGGCCAAGTAAGCGACTCCGGCACCCGCCACACCGCCATTCACCGGGGAAGACCATGCAGCTGATCGACTTCGCGATCCGGCGGCGCGTGACCGTCATCATGTGCACCGTGGCGATCACGCTCTTCGGGCTGGTGTCGCTGTCGCGGCTCAACCTGAACCTCCTGCCCGACCTCTCCTACCCCACGCTGACCATCCGCACCGAACTCCCCGGCGCGGCGCCGCTCGAACTCGAGACGCTCGTCACCCGTCCGGTCGAGGAAGCCGTCAGCATCATCCGTAACGTGCGCCAGGTGCGGTCCGTGTCGCGTGCCGGCCAGTCCGACGTGACGCTGGAGTTCGTCTGGGGCACCGACATGGATCTCGCCGGCATCGACGTGCGCGAGAAGCTCGACCTGCTGCAGTTGCCGATCGAGGCCCAGCGCCCGCTCCTGCTCCGCTTCGACCCGTCCAGCGAACCCGTGATGCGCCTCGCGTTTCACGACGCCGCCGAGCGCGCAGCGGGCGACACCATCGATCGCCTGAAGGCTCTGCGCCGCTTCGCGGACGACCGGCTCAAGCCGGACCTCGAGGCCGTCGAGGGATCGGCGGCCGTCAAGGTGAGCGGTGGCTACGAGGACGAGGTGCAGGTCTTCGTCGACCAGCAGAAGCTCGCCCAGCTCGGACTGTCGATCGATGCCGTCACGCGCCGCATCCGCGCGGAGAACGTCAACCTGTCCGGAGGCCGGCTCGAACAGGGGACGCAGCGGTTCCTGGTGAGGACACTGAACGAGTTCGAGACCATCGAGCAGATGGCGAACGCCATCATCGCGACGCGCGAGGGCCAGCCGGTCTACCTGCGCGACGTCGCCGAGGTGACGCGCGGCTACAAGGACCGGGAGGCGATCACCCGGGTGGACGGCCGCGAGGCCATCGAACTCGCCGTCTACAAGGAAGGCGACGCCAACACCGTGCAGCTCGCGGAAGGCGTTCGTGACCGAATCGAGGCCCTGGGCGATACCCTGCCCGAGGGCACCGAGATCCGCACGGTCTACGATCAGTCGACGTTCATCTCGGCCGCGATCGGCGAGGTCAAGTCGGCGGCGCTGATTGGCGGCCTCCTCGCGATCCTGGTCCTGTACGCCTTCCTGCGCGATGCTCGGGCGACGCTCATCACCGGCATCGCGATTCCCGTCTCCGTGCTCGGCACGTTCGTGCTGATGTACGCATTCGACCTGACGCTCAACATCATGTCGCTCGGCGGCATCGCGCTCGCGGTGGGCATGCTCGTCGACAACGCGGTAGTGGTGCTCGAGAGCATCGTGCGCAAGCAGGAGCGCGGGCTCGAGCGCCGCGACGCCGCGCGGCTCGGCACGGCGGAGGTCGCGACGGCGGTGACCGCCTCCACGCTCACGTCGGTGGCCGTGTTCTTCCCGATGGTCTTCATCACCGGGGTGGCTGGCCAGCTCTTCAAGGACCAGTCGCTCACGGTCACGTTTGCCCTCGCCTTTTCACTGGTCGTGGCCTTGACCCTTGTGCCGATGCTGGCCGCCGGGCGTCCGCCCGTTGCGGCCCACGGAAGTGGCGACCGGTCGCAGGTCCCGCGCGGACGCATCGGCGGCGTGCTCGATCGCGCCTTGTCGACCCTTGCCGCGGGCGGACGTCGCTTGGCCGGCTGGATCGCGACGGGCCTCAAGTTCGCCCTGAGCCCCCTCGTCAGGATCGCAGGCGCCGTGACTGCCTGGGCCGAGACCCGCTATCCGTCGGCCATCCGCTGGGCCCTCGCGCATCCGGGCCGCACGATCGGCGGGGCGGTCGCGCTCTTCGTCTTGACGATCGCCTTCATCCTGCCCCGACTGGGGACCGAGCTGATCCCGCAGATGTCGCAGGGCGAGTTCAACGTCGACCTGCGCCTGCCACCCGGCGCGCCGCTCGAGCAGACTGATCGCGCAGTGCTTGCCGCCCAGCGCGCCAGCAGCGAGCTCGGCACCGTCGCACTCGCCTATTCCGTGGCCGGCACGGGCAACCGCCTCGACGCGAATCCGGTCGATGCGGGCGAGAACACCGGTCGGCTCAGCATCACGCTGCAGCAGGGCGCGGGACGCGCGGAAGAAGAGCAGGCCATGCAGGGCCTGCGGGCGAGCCTCGAGAACCTGCCCGGCGTCCAGTACCGCTTCAGTCGCCCGAGCCTGTTCAGCCTCGCGACACCGCTCGAGGTGGTCGTCTCGGGCTACGACCTCGACCGGCTGCGGGTTGCCGCCGAGACGGTCCGCGAGCGCATGTCGTCGGACGAACGCTTCGCCGACGTCAAGACGACCGTCGAGGCCGGTAACCCCGAGATCCAGATCGTGTTCGACCAGGAGCGCGCCACCCAGCTCGGCCTCGTGGTGCGCGATCTCGCGGACCGCGTGGTGAACAGCGTCCGCGGCGAGGTGGCGACGCGCTACAAGCTGCGCGAGAAGCAGATCGACGTGCTGGTGCGCAGCGTCGACACGCGAGCGGCCTCCCTCGAGGAAATCCGCAACCTGATCGTCAACCCCGGCGCCGACTTTCCGGTGCCGCTCAGCGCCGTGGCCGACGTGCGGCTGTCGATCGGCCCCGCCGAGGTCCGCCGCGTCGGCCAGGAGCGCGTGGCGGTGGTCTCCGCCAACCTCGCGCACGGCGACCTCGGCTCGGCCGTGGAGTCCCTGCAGGGGATCGTGGAACAGCTGGCCCTGCCGGTGGGGACGACCGCGTTCCTCTCCGGACAGAGCGAGGACATGCAGGATTCCTTCCGCTCCATGGAGTTCGTGCTGCTGCTCGCGGTGTTCCTCGTCTACCTGGTCATGGCCTCGCAGTTCGAGTCGTTGATTCACCCGTTCGTGATCCTGCTGACTATCCCGCTGGCGATCACGGGCGCGCTGTGGGCATTGTGGCTCACGGGAACGACGGTCAACGTGGTGGCCTACATCGGGCTGATCATGCTCGCCGGAATCGTCGTCAACCAGTCCATCGTCCTGATCGACGCCGTCAACCAGGCACGCGAGCGCGGCCTGACCAAGCACGAGGCCATCGTCGAAGCCGGGCGGCTGCGGCTGCGCCCGATCCTGATCACCAAGCTCACGACCATTCTCGGACTCCTTCCCATGGCCCTCGGCATCGGCGAGGGAGCCGAAGTGCGCGCGCCGATGGCGATCACCGTGATCGGCGGCGTACTGCTCACGACGTTCCTGACCCTGCTGGTGATACCGGTCGTCTACGACGTACTGGATCGCAAGACCTACGCGCCGCGGCCCGCCGTCGCGGGCTCGGAAGCCGCCGCCGCCACCGGCTGAGGACGAGTCATGCGCCACACACGACTCGCCCTGCAGCGACCCGTCACCACGATCATGGTCGCACTCGCCGTGCTGGCGGTCGGCCTGATCTCGAGCAGGCTGCTGCGGCTGGAGGCGATGCCCGACATCACTTTCCCGGGCATGCGCGTGGTGATCCCCTACTCCGGCTCCACGCCGGAGGAGATCGAGCTGCTGGTCGTCCGTCCGGTGGAGGAGGCGCTCGCCACCCTGTCGGGCATCCAGGAGATCCGCTCGACGGCACAGAGCGACCAGGCCCAGTTCGACGTGTTCTTCCAGTGGGATCGCGACCCGGACGCGGCCGCCTTCGAGGTGCGCACCAAGATCGACGCAATCCGGTCGCAGCTGCCGGCCGGTGCGGACCGCGTGCTGATGTTCGCCTTCAATGCCGGCAGCCAGGCGATGGTCGTGATCCGCATCGCTTCGGACCAGGACCTGACGGACCAGTACGACAACCTCGAGAAGTACCTGAAGCGGCCGATCGAGCGCCTCGAAGGCGTGGCACGCGTCGAACTGGCCGGCGTTGAGCCGCGCGAATTGCGCGTGCTCGTCGATCCGAACCGACTCGCCGCCTACGGAGTGGACGTCACCGAGCTGCAGTCCCTCCTCCGGCGCAGCAATTTCTCGGTGAGCGCCGGTGAGATCACCGAGAACGGACAGCGTTTCACGGTCCGCCCGATCGGCGAGTTCCACACGATCGCTGACGTACGCGACCTGCTGGTGGCGCCGGGCATTCGGCTGAGCGACATCGCCCAGGTGCAACTGGTCGCCCCCGAACTGCCGGTCGGGCGACGCATCGATGGCCGCCCGGCCGTCGGCATCGACGTCCACAAGACCACCCAGGCCAACGTGGTGGACGTGGCGGACCGCGTGATCGCGGCCGTCGAGGAGGCGCGCAAGGCACCACAGCTTCAGGGCATCGAGATCCTCGTGGTCGGCAACGACGCCGACAGCGTCCGCCAGTCGCTTTCGGAGCTGCGCAAGGCCGGCCTCATCGGCGCCTGCCTCAGTTTCTTCATGCTGCTGCTGTTCCTGAGGCACCTGCCGACGACCGCGATCGTGTCGCTCGCGGTCCCGGCCTCGTTGCTGGTGACCCTTGGTGCGATGTACTTCCTCGGCCTCAGCCTCAACATCCTCACGATGATGGGCATGCTGCTGGCGATCGGCATGCTGGTCGACAACGCGGTGGTCGTCACCGAAAGCATCTTTCGGCACCGGCAGCTGATGCCTGGCCAGCCGCTCGAAGCGACCATCGCCGGCGTCAAGGAAGTCGGCGTCGCCACGCTGGCGGGGACGTTCTCGACCATGATCGTCTTCCTGCCGCTGGTATTCGGCGAGAAGAACCAGATGTCCATCTTCCTTGTTCACGTCGCCGTGCCGATTGTGGTCGCCATGCTGGCGTCGCTGGTCGTGGCCCAGACCCTGATCCCCATGCTCGCCGCGCGGATGCCGCCACCGCCGCCGGTGTCCGGCTCGTCGCTGTTCGGCCGGCTGCAGACCCGCTACGGCCGCGCGCTCGAATGGGCGATGCAGCACCCGAGGACGATGGCGATCGTCACCGTCCTGCTGCTCGTCTCCCCGGCGCCGCTGTTCGCACTGAAGCTCGCCAAGGTCGACCCGTTCCCCCAGGAAGCGAGCCGGTCGCTCCAGCTGACGTATCACCTGAACGGCTCGTATCCGATGGCCCGGGTCGAGGAAGCCGTCAAGCGCATGGACGCCTACGTCGGAGCGAACAAGGAACGGTTCGACGTCGAAACCTACTACTCACTGTGGACGACGGACTACGCCTACACGCGCCTCTACCTGACCCCGAAGGGCGACGCCAGGGTGCCGGCCGAGGAGGTGATGAAGCTGGTTCTCGATGGCATGCCCGACATCATCATCGGCCAGCCGAGCTTCCAGTTCGAGGAAGGCCAGGGTGGCGCCACGTCGTTCGGCCTGCAGCTGATCGGCGAATCCACCGAGCGGCTGGCCGAGATATCGCAGGACGTGGTGCGACGGCTGTCAACTGTCCCGGGCCTCGAGGCCGTACGCTCCGAGGCCGGCGTCGGCGATGAAGAGGTACAGGTCGTCGTGAACCGGGACCGTGCGGTGCGGCTGGGCCTGACCACCGAGCAGATCGCACTGACGGTAGCCGGCGCGATGCGCGGCGACAAGCTGCCGGAGCTCCGCACTTCCGAGCGCGAAATCACGATGCGCCTGGCCTTCCGCGAGAGCGACCGGCAGTCGGTGGAAGATCTCGCCAAGGTCCCGGTGATGCTCGCGGACGGCACGCGCACCGAGCTCGGTGCGGTCGCGGATTTCGTCGTGCGACCGAGCGACCGCGAGATCCGCCGCGTCAACCGCCTAACGACCGTGATCATCAACGCCAACCTCGCCAAGGACACGACCATGGACGACGCCCGCAAGCGCGTCGAGCCGATCATGGACGACTACCCGCTGCCACCTGGCTACAGCTGGAAGTTCGGCCGCGGTCTGGAGGAGAACGACGAGGCGATCAAGACCATGGTGCAGAACATGCTGCTCGCGGTCGTGTTGATCTTCCTGGTCATGGCGGCATTGTTCGAGTCGACCCTCTACCCGCTGTCGATCATCACGTCCATCCTGTTCGCGCTGGTGGGCTCGATCTGGTTCCTGGCGCTTACCGGCACGATCATCACCATGATGGCGATGATCGGCTTCATGATCCTGATCGGCGTGGTGGTGAACATCGGCATCGTGCTGATCGCACATGTGATCGACCTGCGCCAGGCCGGGCTGTCGCGGCACGACGCCATCCTGCAGGCCGGGCGCGACCGGCTGCGACCGATCCTGATGACGACCTTGACGACGCTGTTCGGCATGCTGCCGCTTGCAATCGGCGATGCGCAGATCGGTGGCAGCGGCCAGGGGCCCGCCTACTTCCCCATGGCCCGCGCCATCATCGGCGGCCTCGGTTTCTCGGCGCTCGTCTCGCTGCTGATCGTCCCGATGTTCTACGTCTGGTTCGACGACCTCAATTTGTGGCGTCGGCGCATTTTTGCGTCGGGCCCGACCCGGGGAACGCCCGAGTCGTCCGTGGCCGGCCCCGTGGAATTGCCGCAGCCGACGACCTGAGCGCGCGGGTCGGGTCGCCGGGTCGTCGTGCCAGCAGGTTGGCACGCCGCGGTGGCGTCGCGCTGACTGTTCTCGCCGGCGGCGGCTCTCCGTCCGTTCAGCGCAGCAGCGCCCGGTAGACGTCCCAGGACTCCTCGAGAAGCACGCGCGCCGAGGACTGCAGGCTTTCCTGGGTCGGGATCGTGTCGGTGTCGTTGCGATAGCTCGCGTCCCGCCTCAACCGGTCGGTCCGCGCCTTGAGGTCCGCAAGGTCGTCGCGCATGCGCTCGATGTCGGCGATCGCCCGGCCGGCGCGCTGCATCAGCGACAGGCACTCGTCCCGGCCACCGTAGCTGGTGTCGTAGACGCGTCGCACCGTGCTCTGCCGGACGAGCTCGGCCAGGTCCGCCGATGCCAGCCGTTCGTGCAGAAACTCCGCGTAGGCGATCACGGCGAGGTTTACCGCACGCCGGCCTTCGACGCCAAGACCCTCGTAGAGCGGAGGTGGCTCGGACTCGATGCCGCGCCGGCGCTCGGTCAGTTCCGCAACCTGCGTGAGTGCGGCGTCGACGCGATGCCGCCGCGCGTCGATCGACTCCTGCATCGATCGCCGCCGGAAGTAGTTCCAGAAACCCCTGAGTCCCGCGAGGCGCTGCTCACCCAGGCGCTGCTCGGCCTGCAACTGGTCGGCGAGCACGTTCGCTTCCGCCAGCTCGCGATCCATCTCGGCCACGCGCGCGTCGCGAACGCGGCCGAACTCCGCGAGCTGCTGCTTGCGTTCACGATCCTTCTGCTGCCGTGCGAGCTCGGCGGAGAACTGCTCGAGCCGGTGCGCGGCCGCCCGCCACACGGCCCGTAGCTGGAAGTATGCGAGGCTCTTGTAGCCCTCCTCGGGACGACCGAGGTACTGCTCGAGCGCCGTGAGCTGCTCCTCGACACGCATCGTCGCGCCCTCCTGCAGCTTGAGCCGATCGAGCAGCCGGTGGCGCTCGTCGTCAATGGCATGCAGTTCCTTCTTGAGCTCGGCGCGATTGCGGAACAGCGCGATGAGTCGCTCGTCCTCCTCCGAGGGCCGCCGCCCGGCCAGCCGGTCCGCCATCCGCCTCAGGGCGTCACCGATGCTCATGCAGCGTCAATGGGCTGCCAGGCGGGTCGTCAAAGCGGTGGCCTCGCTCGGCGCAGTAGTCGAGCCACTTGTTCAGCAGCATGTTGCGGCGCCAGCGTTCGCCGAGCGTCGTGGGCAGGCTGGACCGCAGCCTCGAGAGTTCCGGGTGCCGCACCCATCGCGCACAGCGACTCGCCTCGGCGAGCCGTGCGTCGTGATACACGCGCACCTCGAGATCGGGATCGGCCACCGCCGCGCCCTGGTCGTCGAAGAAGTACGTGAGCCGGAGGATCGTCGTATAGCGGCAATGCTCGATCGTCTCCACGTGCAGGTCGGGGTCCGCGGGCCGCCTCGAGACCGTGGAGCCGGACAGTCGGCGCACGTCACCGACGAGCGACCGCAGCCGGATGTAGTTGCTCTCGTACAGCGTCATGAGGCTGACGAAACTCACCGGCCGCGCACGCCACGAAGTCAGGCACAGGCTGTCGACGATCATCGGCCGAATATAGCACAGGGTCTGGAGGCGACCGTGACGCGCTCCACAGCGCGCGAGCGTTCAGGGACGCAGGCGGCGCTCGATGCCCTTGCGGTCGATGACCCGGCTCGCGATCTCCTCGATCGAGCACTCGGTCGTGTCGAGTTGAGGGATGGCGTAGCGGGCAAACAGCGCCTCCGCGCTGCGCACTTCGTACTCGCACTGCGCCAGGGACGCGTAGCGGCTTCCCGGCCGCCGCTCGTTGCGGATCTGCTGCAGGCGCTGCGGCGAGATCGTGAGTCCGAACAGCTTCGCGGTGAACGGACGCAGCATCGCGGGCAGCTGCTTGCCCTCGAAGTCCTCCTCGGTGAAGGGGTAGTTCGCGGCGAACACGCCGTACTGCATGGCCATGTAGATGCAGGTGGGGGTCTTGCCGGAGCGGGAAACCCCGACCAGCACGACGTCCGCCCGCGCATAGTCCGCCGTGACGCCGCCGTCGTCGGCCGACAGCGCGAAATTGGTCGCCTCGATACGCGCGCTGTAGACGAGCTGGTCGGCGATACCGTGCGCACGGCCCGCGCGCTCGGAGGACTTGACCTCGAGTTCCGCCTCCAGCGGCGCGAGGAAGGCGTCGAAGAAATCGAGGAACAGGCCCTGGCTGCCCTTGACGATGGAACGCAGGTCGCCCTTGACCAGCGTGCTGAAGACGATGGGCCGGGCGCCGTCGGTCGCGAGCGTTGCGTTGATCTTCCTTACGGCTTCCTCTGCCTTGTCAACACTGGCTATAAATGGCAGAGTCACCTGACGAAAATCAAGGCTCTCGAATTGCGTGAGCAGGCTGTGCCCCATCGTTTCGGCTGTCACGCCGGTCTGGTCCGAGACGAAAAAAACGGTTCTTCTACTCATTCGCCCACAGCTCTCCAGAGCGCCGACCGGTCACGCAGTCTTTCACCTGCACCCTTGACCTAGCAAGAGGCCCGTCTTGATCCGGTACACCATTCCATTCGCCGAGCTCGGTCGCCACGACGTGGCGGAGGTCGGCGGCAAGAACTCCTCGCTCGGCGAAATGATCGCAAACCTTGCGGCGCTCGACGTCAGCGTTCCGGGCGGGTTCGCCACGACCGCGGATGCCTACCGCGAATTCCTCGCGCACGACGGGCTCGCGGAGCGCATCCAGGCCGAGCTCGAGCACCTCGACGTCGACGACGTCACGAAGCTCGTCGAGACCGGCGCCAGGATCCGGGAATGGATTCTGTCCACACCGTTCCCGCAGCCGCTCGAGCAGGAAATCATCGCCGGCTACACGGCAATGTGCGAGCACGGGAAAGACGTCGCCGTCGCGGTGCGATCGTCGGCCACGGCGGAGGACCTGCCTGAAGCCTCCTTCGCGGGCCAGCAGGAGACCCTGCTCAACGTGCGGGGTGGCGACCACGTCGTCAAGGCCGTCCACGAGGTCTTCGCGTCGCTCTTCAATGACCGCGCGATCGCCTACCGGGTACACCAGGGCTTCGAGCACTCGCAGGTCGCGCTCTCGGCAGGCATCCAGCACATGGTCCGCAGCGACATCGGTGCGAGCGGCGTGATGTTCACGCTGGACACGGACTCCGGTTTCCGCGAGGTCGTGTTCATCACGGCCTCGTGGGGTCTCGGCGAGACGGTCGTGCAGGGCGCGGTGAACCCGGACGAGTTCTACGTGTACAAGCCGGCGCTCCGCGCGGGTCACAGTCCAATCCTGCGCCGCACACTCGGCGGCAAGGCGGTCAAGATGACCTACGCCGGCCGCGAGCACGACGGCCAGCGCGTCGTGACCGTGGACGTGCCGGAGGACGATCGCCTGCGCTTCTGCCTCACCGACGAGGACATCCTGGAACTCGCCCGCCAGGCCCTCGTCATCGAGGAGCACTACGGCTGCCCCATGGACATCGAGTGGGGCAAGGATGGCGACACGGGCAGGCTGTACATCCTGCAGGCGAGGCCCGAGACCGTGCAGAGTCGAGCCGGCCGCACGCTGCAGCGCTACACACTGAAGGACAAGGGGCCGGTCCTCGCGCGCGGCAGGAGCATCGGGCACCGCATCGGTGCCGGGCCGGCACGCATTATCCGCAGCATCAAGGAGATGGCCCGGGTCGAAAGCGGGGACGTGCTCGTGGCGGACATGACGGATCCCGACTGGGAGCCCGTCATGAAGCGGGCCTCGGCGATCGTCACGAACCGCGGCGGGCGCACCTGCCATGCGGCGATCATCGCGCGCGAGCTCGGCATCCCGGCCGTCGTCGGCTGCGGCGACGCCACGCGCGTCATCGCCGAGGGCCAGGCCGTGACCGTCTCCTGCGCGGAAGGCGACATCGGCTACGTCTATGAAGGGGCGCTCAAGTACGAGCAGAGCCAGATCGAGCTCGACGCCCTGCCCCCGCTGCCCGTCAAGATCATGATGAACGTCGGCAACCCGGACCGGGCCTTCGACTTCGCCGCGATCCCGAACCGCGGCGTCGGTCTGGCGCGACTGGAGTTCATCATCAACCGGATGATCGGCGTGCACCCCAAGGCGCTGCTCGAGTTCGACCGCCTGGACGAGGAACTCAAGGACACCATCCGCCGGCAGATGGCGGGCTACTCGGATCCGGTCGAGTTCTACGTGGACAAGCTCTGCGAGGGCATCGGCACCATCGCGGCGGCGTTCGCGCCCGAGCCTGTCATCGTACGACTGTCGGACTTCAAGTCGAACGAATACGCGAATCTCATCGGTGGCCGCAAGTACGAGCCCGTCGAGGAGAATCCGATGCTCGGGTTCCGCGGCGCCGCACGCTATGTAGACGAGAGCTTCCGGCCCTGCTTCGAGCTCGAGTGCCGGGCACTGAACCGGGTCCGGGGCGACATGGGCCTGAAGAACGTCTGGGTCATGGTGCCGTTCGTGCGCACGCTGAAGGAAGCGCAGCAGGTCGTCGAGCTGCTCGAGGCCAACGGCCTCAAGCGCGGTGTGGACGGCCTGAAGGTCATCATGATGTGCGAGCTGCCGACGAACGCCGTGCTCGCCGATCGCTACCTGGAGTTCTTCGACGGCATGTCGATCGGCTCGAACGACATGACCCAGCTCACGCTCGGCCTCGACCGGGATTCCGCGGTGATGGCGCGGCTCTTCGACGAGCGCGACGACGCCGTGAAGGCGATGCTGCACATGGCGATCCAGGCCTGCCGCAAGGCGGGCAAGTACATCGGCATCTGCGGCCAGGGTCCCTCCGACCACCCGGACCTCGCCCGCTGGCTGCTCGACGAGGGGATCGAAAGCATGTCGCTCAACCCGGATACGGTCGTCGAGACCTGGTTGTTCCTCGCGGGCGAGAAGATTCCGACGCACTGAGGCGCGAACAAGAGCCGGCAGGTCCGGGCCGCCCCGCGGGAATCATTCGCCGGGGCACGGCGAGGGTTGCGGTTGTTTTTCGAGTCGCGCGCGGGGCGCACTTGGTCGAAAAACAACCGCAACCCTCACCCTCGGCACGCGCCTGAGCTTCGTCCTCGTGCCGAGGACTTCGCACGGCGCAAGCTGCGGCAAGATTTGCGTCATCGCTGCGTCATGCAGCGCCGGGCATCAGCTGACGCCTGACGCTGCGCATGGCAAGGCTTCGTGCGCCGTGCGAATTCTCCGGCCCTGCGGAGAATTCGCCCAGGCGCCGCGTCCGAAGCGGGTGTGACCGGTACTTCTTTGGGCGCGCATGTCTTCTTCGCGCGCCGGAAGAAGTACCGGTCACGCCCGCCACCAGCAGCGGCGGAAAGGCCCACTCCCCCGCCGGCCGCCCGGCACGATCCCAACGACGGCTAGGACACCGCCTGCCGACCGGCGAGCGCGTGCGCGAGGGTGCCGCCGTCGACGTACTCCAGTTCGCCGCCCACCGGCACGCCGTGCGCGATGCGTGAGGCGCGGATGCCCCGTCGCGTGACCACCTCGCCGAGGAAGTGCGCGGTGGCTTCGCCTTCCACCGTCGGATTCGTCGCCAGGATCACTTCGCGCACTTCACCCTCGCCCAGCAGCCGTTCGAACGCATCGATGCCGATCTCCGCCGGACCGACACCGTCGAGCGGCGAGAGATGCCCCATCAGGACGAAATAGCAGCCCCGGAACCCACCGGACTGCTCGATCGCGACGACGTCCGCTGGCGACTCGACGACGCAGAGCAGGCTGCGGTCGCGGCTGGTGCTGGCGCAGGTGGGACACGACTCGCCCTCGGCGAACATCCGGCACCGCCGGCAGTGGCCGAGCTTCTCCAGCGCGCCGCCGATGGCGGCCGCGGTTTCCCGCGCGCCGTCGCGGTCGCGTTCGAGCAGGTGGAAGGCCATGCGCTGCGCGGACTTCGGCCCCACGCCGGGCAGGCATCGCAGGGCTTCGACCAGCCGGTTGAGGGACGGCGGGTAGAGCATCGCCGCGCGGGATTCAGCCGCCGAACGGCAGCTTGAGGCCCGCAGGCAGGTTCATCCCGCCCATGAGCCCGGACATCCGTTCCTGGCTGACTGTCTCGAGCCGGTGCACGGCGTCGTTGAACGCGGCGGCGACCAGGTCCTCGATCATCTCACGGTCGTCCATGGGCACCGAAGGATCGATCTGCACCCGCTTCGCCTCGTGGCGCCCGTTGATGGTCGCCTTGACCATGCCACCACCGGACTCCCCGGTGACCTCCATCGCAGCGATCTCGGCCTGCGCCTTCTCGACGTTGGCCTGCAACTGCTGCGCCTGCTTCATCAGGTTCCCGATACCGCCCTTCATGCTCGTGTGGACTCCGTGGAATTATCAGTTCAAGGGTTTGACCGACCCGGGCTGCACCCGGGCGCCGAAAACGTCCCGCAGCGCACGCACGTTGGCGTCCGCTTCGATCTCCTGCTCGGCCGCCTTCAGCCGATCGTCCGTCGCCTGCGCCTGCTGCCGGGCCGGGGTCACCTCGTCACGGTCGCTGACCGCGATCTCGAGTCGTACCGTCGTGCCGAAGTACCGGGCCAGCGCCTCTGCGAGCTTCTGCTCGAGCTGCGGTCGCCGGAACACCTCGCCCGCGGGGTCCAGCCTGAGCTTCACCAGATCGTTCACGCGCCCGGTGAGGAGACAGTGGGCCGCCAGCTGGCCCGCCGGCCCCTGCAGTCCGAGGGCTGCGACGATCTCCGGCCAGTCAGTCGCCTCACCGTCTGTCGCGCGCGCGGTTTCCAGCTCTCCGGCAGCCGTCGACGCGGGCGTGCTCGGTCCCGCAACTCGCGGCTTTGCAGTCGAGCGCCGGCCCGTGGCGGCGGCGCCCCCGGGACCGGCAACCGCCGGCGAGGTCTCCGGACGGAACGCGAGCATGCGCAGCAGCGCCATCTCGAAGCCGCCGCGCGCGTCCGGTGCGAAATCGAGGTCTCGCCGCGCCATGATCGCGATCTGGTAGAGCAGTTGGAGATCCTCGGGGGCGAACCGTGACGATAATCCGGCCAGCGCCACATCCTGCTCTTCGTCCTCGCCGCGCAGGTCGGGCAGCGCCTGCAGGAGCGCCATGCGCTGGATGGCGGCCGCCAGTTCGCCGAGCGCCTGGTCGTAATCCGGCGCCCGTTCGTCGAGTTGCGCGACGCAGGACATGAGGGCGGCGCCGTCCTGATCCGCGAGGGCATTCAGGATGCCCTCGACGTGCCGGCGGTCGAGCGTTCCGAGCAGTGCCCGCACCTCGTTCTCGACGGCGCGCCCGCCGCCGAAGGCCAGCACCTGGTCGAGCAGCGACAGCGCATCGCGCATGCTGCCCTCCGCGCTGCGCGCGATGGCGCGCAGCGCCGCGACCTCGAACTCGACTTCCTCCGCCTGCGCGATCGAGGCGAGTCGTTCCTGGATCTGCTGCAGGGGCAGTCGCCGGAGGTGGAACTGCAGGCAGCGCGACAGCACGGTGACCGGGAGCTTCTGCGGATCGGTCGTGGCGAGCAGGAACTTCACGTGCGGCGGAGGCTCCTCGAGCGTCTTGAGCAGCGCGTTGAACGAGTGCGTCGAAAGCATGTGGACTTCGTCGATCAGGTACACCTTGCAGCGGCCGCGGGCAGGTGCGTACTGCACGTTCTCGAGCAGCTCGCGCGTGTCGTCCACCTTGGTCCGCGAGGCGGCATCGACCTCGAGCAGGTCCACGAAGCGACCCGCGTCGATGTCCCGGCAGGCACCGCACTCGCCGCAAGGCCGCGACGAGACGCCCTGCTCACAGTTCAGCGACTTGGCGAAAATGCGCGCAATGGTGGTCTTGCCCACGCCCCGCGTGCCCGTGAACAGGAACGCGTGGTGGATGCGGCCCGAGTCGAGCGCGTTCGTCAGTGCGCGGCGGACGTGATCCTGCCCGACGAGCTGGTCGAACGTGCGGGGCCGCCATTTGCGGGCGAGGACGAGGTAGCTCATGCGGAGGTCCGGTCTCCCCGGGCACGATGGAGGGAGGCGGCCCGCGCCAGAATACCCCCGGCACCCGGCGTGGCCGCTACCGTTGCTCCCTTCCGGGCCTGGCGGGATTTGCGGCTGGCCGTCGCGAGGGATCCGACGCGAGCCACCATTGCAAGCCTGAAACTATAGCATGGCCCGGTCAGTCCTTCGGCACCGGCGGCGGACCCGCCGGCACTTACCATGTGTCGACGACGTCGCCCTTGCGGGCCGTGAACTCCGCGCGCTTTCCCACGCTCCCGTACGCTGTGGTCCAGCGGATTCAGCCCCGCCCGCGGTAGGCCGGGACTCCCTGTTCCGGTATCCACAGTCCCGTCGGCGGTCGGCCCGTCTGCCAGAACACGTCGATCGGCATGCCGCCGCGCGGGTACCAGTAGCCCCCGATGCGCAGCCAGCGCGGGGTGAGGAACTCCACCAGCCGTCCGGCGATGGCGAGCGTGCAATCCTCATGGAATGCGCCGTGGTTGCGAAAGCTCGTCAGGTACAGCTTGAGCGACTTGCTCTCGACGAGCCAGCGTGCGGGGGCATAGTCGATCACGAGATGTGCGAAATCGGGTTGTCCGGTAATCGGGCAGAGGGACGTGAATTCCGGCGCCGTGAAGCGGGCGAGATAGAGTTTGCGCGGATGCGGATTCTTCACGCGCTCGAGCACGGCGGACTGCGGCGAGTCCGGAATCGGTGCGGATGCACCGAGCTGCGTGAGCCCACCGTAGCCCCGATCGGCGCTGCTTGTCCTGCCCATCCGTCAGTTCCTCCTGAGTTGCTCAGCGGCCTGAACACGGGCTCGGCAGCCGTGGTTGACCATAATCACGGTACGCAGGCACAAATATTTGAATTTACTCATATTCAATCGTGCGGCCCTGGACGTAGACTCCCCTGTCACGCGCGAAGCTTGGACCAGGCCGGGGCCTCCCCGCAACGCGCCCGGACTGCTAAGCTAGATATTGCATCGCAACTACGATAAAGAGAGCGCGGCAACCAGGATGGCGAACGGCAACGGTTCGGTCACTTCACGTCCCCCGCGACTGCTGTATTCGTTGCTCGAGGGACGGGCGCTGCTGGAACTCGCACTGCTGCCGGCGATGGTGCCGGTCCTGAATGCCGCCCCGCGCGGCGACGGGCACCCCGTCCTGCTCGTGCCCGGCTTCACCGCCAGCGATGCCACCATGGTCGGTCTGCGGACATACCTGCGTTCTCGCGGCTACCACGTCGAGACCTGGGGGCTCGGCCAGAATACGGGATTCAAGCTCAAGTTCAGCCAGGCCCTCGAGCAGAAGGTGCGCTACATGCACCACCGGCACGGGCGCAAGGTCAGCGTCGTGGGGTGGAGCCTCGGTGGCGTCTACGGTTTCTATGCCGCCCACAGCGCACCCGAGTGCGTCCGCTCCGTCGTATCACTGGGCAGCCCGATGCGCTTTTCGGCCGACGAGTTCAAGACCCCGCTCCTGGTCCGGGCCGTGTATCGCTATTTTGCGCATCCCATGGGGCCGGTGGCCCATCTCGCGCACGTCAGGGCCAAGATCCTCAAGTCCCCGCCGCCGGTACCGTCCACCTGCGTCTATTCGATGACCGACGGTGTCGTGCCACCGGGGGCCGCACAGATCCTCTCGACCGGAGGCGAGCACGAGAACATCTGGGTTCCGGGCAGTCACCTCGGGCTTGGTTTCAACGCCGCGGTGATGTGGATCCTGGCGGACCGCCTGGCACAGGTGGAGGGACGCTGGCGCCCATTCCGCCTGGACGGACGCATCGGTTCGATCTACGAGCGTTTCTCCGGGCTCGTGACGCGCGCGGCCTGATCCAGGGGCCCCCGGGCCACCAGCGGCCGATCGTCAGGCGGCCGGTCGGGACGCTCGCCGTCCAGACTTGGCCTTGGTCTTTGACTTGGCCTTTGCGTTGGACCTCGGCGGCGCTTTCGCCTTCCGCCCCTTCGCGCCACGGCGCCTGGCCGGCTTCATCGCGAGTTCGAGATATTCCTGGAAGGATTCGCGAATGCAGAGCGCGAAGAATTCCGGGTCCGGAATCTGCTCCCGGCAGGACGTCGGTGAGATGATGATCTTGCCGTCGTAGCTCGTGACCGCGAACACGAGCCCCATGCCGTCCGAGATCGGCATGATCGCCGAGAAGTAGGTCATCCGGGCTCCGTTCAGGTACAGCGGAATCGCCGGGCCCGGAACGTTGGTGATCGTGCAGCTTGCAATCGGCGCACGCTGGCCGAGACCGATCGCCGAACCGGCCAGCAGCCGGGCCGACATCGCCAGCGTCGCCGCGGGCGCGTGCTTGGTGACATCGGTGAGTTCCTTTGCTCCCACCGCCAGGTCGATGTCCTCGAGGCTGGAGGTATGCCGGTGCACGGCGCGCAGGCGACGCACGGGATCCTCGACCTCCGTGCCGAGCGCCACGCTCATGAGACTCAGGCCGGCCGGCCCGTCCGGGCTGCTGTCGGCGTTGCGGATCGACAGCGGTGCGAGCGCGATCAGGCTTGGGCCGGGCAACTCGTCGTGCGTCTGCAGGTAGCGGCGCAGCGCACCGCCGCACACCGCCAGGACGGCGTCGTTGATCGTGGCGCCGGGCACGAGTCCGCGGATGCGCTTGAATTCCTCGAGCGTGAAGCGCCGGGTCTCGAACACCCGGTGCGGCGACACTTCGGCATTGAAGCGGGTGATCGGCAGGCGCTCGGGATGCAGCCACAGTTCACCGAGCGAGCCGAGCACGGCCGGCCCCACCCGGCGCAGCGCTCGCGTGAGTGGCGCCGCCATCATGAACGGCTGGACGAGGTTGT
The DNA here is from genome assembly GCA_963823535.1 of uncultured Gammaproteobacteria bacterium. Classification (GTDB taxonomy): domain Bacteria; phylum Pseudomonadota; class Gammaproteobacteria; order Steroidobacterales; family Steroidobacteraceae; genus RPQJ01. The sequence goes on along the minus strand of CAWGLZ010000004.1, from coordinate 573,463 downwards.
GCAGCGCCGCGCGCGCCAGCAGCGAAAGCGACCCCGGCGGCGACTCGGGAAACCAGGGCTCCGGCGGCTCCGGATGGGGCGGCAGCGCAGTGGTGTCGTGCAGCAGCGTGGTGATCTCCGCGCCGGCCTTCACGTCGATGGCCGCGTGGTGGATCTTGGTCAGGATCGCGAAGCTGTCGGGCGGCAGGTCCAGGAACGAGTCGAGGCCCTCGACGAGGTACAACTCCCAGAGCGGACGGCTCAGATCGAGCGGACGGGCGTGAATGCGCGACGTCTGGATGCAGAACTGACGCCAGTCGCCCGGCTTCGGAAGCGCAACGTGTCGTACGTGGTACTCGAGGTCGAACCGCTCGTCCTCGATCCAGTACGGATAATCGAGTTCCAGCGGCACGCGCAGCAGCTTCTGGCGAAAGATGGGCGACAGGTGCAGCCGGCTCTCGATGTACTTGAGCAGTCCCTTGAACCGCACCCGTCCGCCGGGGGCGGTGGACGGGTCGTAGATGTAGACGAGCGTGATGTTCGAGTTCGCATGACCCGACTCCGCATAGACGAATCGGGCGTCTTCTCCACGCAATTGGCGCATCTGTCCGGTGCTCACGAATCGCTGCCTGGCGCAGTGGCCCTGAGTCTAGCATCGCGCTCGTGGCCGGATGTGCTGCGGATATCGCATACTCGACTCAGCATGACCCGACTCATCCCGCCGCTGGACCTGGCCTTCCTGTGGATCGATCGGCCCGAAACGCCGGCGAACGTCGGCGTCATCATGTTGTTCGAGCCGGCCCCGGGATCCACGGCGGCCTCTGCCGCGCGCCAGGTCATCAGGGCCTACCGGTCGGCGCACCCCGCTCCGCCGTTCGACTGCGTGCCCGACCTCGTGAGCCTCGGACTGCCGCACTGGCGGGCGGCGGGTGACGTCGACCTTCGCGACCACGTGCGACACGAGCACCTCCCGGCGCCGGGGAGCCTGGAGCAGTTGTGCAGCCACGTCGCCCGACTCCACGAGGAACCGCTGCCCCGCTCCCGCCCGCTGTTTCGAGTACACGCGATCGACGGACTCGAGTCCGGACAACTCGCGATCTACCTCAAGTCGCACCATGCGAGCTGGGACGGTCGCTACGCGCTGCAACGCGTGTTCGGCAATCTGGCTCCCGAACCCGGGCCGGTCCAGCCGCCATTCTTCGCAGCGCACGGGAATCCGGCGCCGGAGGACGGTCACCGAGCCTCGCTGGCTGACATGGCGACCGGCGTGCGTGGGCTCGTGTCGCAGTTCGCCGGAATCCGTGAACTCGTGACCAGGCTCGCGGCGCAGACCCGCGCGGATCGCGAGCGGGGCGAACTCCGCGGCAATCGGCCGTTCGCCGGGCCGCACACGCGCTTCAACGATCCGGTGGGTCCGCGACGCAGCTACTCATGCTTCAGCCTCCCGCTCGACGAGATGCGGCGCATCGCCCGGGGCTGCGGCGGAACCCTGAACGACGTGGCGCTCGCCGTCGTGGACGCGGGCGTCGAGCGCTACCTCGCGGCGCTGGGCGAACGGCCGCGCCAGCCGCTCGTGGCGATGTGCCCAGTGTCGCTGCGCGAGAGCGGCGACATGGAGGCCACCACCAAGGCCGCCACGCTGTTCGTGCCGCTGGCGACGCCGCGGGCCGGCAGCGAGCGCCGACTGCAGGAGATCGTGGCCAACACTCGGGCCGCCAAGGACGAGTTCAACGCTCTCTCGCGGGAAGCGGCACTGGAGTACGCGGTGCTCGCATTCGGACTGTGGTTCGCGTCCAGCACCCTGGGGCTCGGGGCAGTCACCCGGCCGGTGATCAACCTCGTGGTATCCAATGTCGGTGCGATCGACGGTCCACGCTACCTCGGCAAGCACCGTCTCGTCGCCGCATATCCCGTCTCGATGCTCGCCGACCCGGCCGGCCTGAACGTCACCGTCATGTCCCTCGGCGATCAGATGGATTTCGGTCTCATTGCGAACGCCACGGCGGTGCCGGACGCCGGAAAACTGGCGACGTCGTGCCTCGAGGCCTTCCAGGGACTGGCCAGGCGCGCGCGGCGGGCGTCACCGGCAGGCTCAGCGTCGACCCGGGCGCGCCGGCGCCGCGGGACCCGCCGAGTCAGCCCTTGACCTTCAGGAAGCCGGCACCGCGCAGTCCGTCGCGAACGCGGCGCATGCCGGACAGCCATCGCTCGTAGTCGCTCGCCTTCTTCTGGAAGAAGCCCAGCACCTCCGGGTGGGTCAGGATCAGGAAACGTCCCCCTTCGATCCCGTCCACGATCGCCCCGGCGGCCTGTTCGACCGTGAGTACGCCGGGCAGCGACCCTTCCGCCATGGCCTCGTCCAGTCCAGTAATGGCCGTCGCGACGTACTGCGGGCACACGACCGACACCTGGATGCCACGATCGCCATAAGTGATGGCGAGCGACTCGGCGAGGCCCACGGCCGCGTGCTTGGTGACGCTGTACGGAGTATCGCCCGACTGGCTCAGCAATCCGGCGGCGGACGCCACGTTCACGACGCCGCCCGTGCCGCGCTCGAGCATGCCGGGCAGGACGGCGTGGCAGGCGCGGGCATGCGCCATGACGTGAACGTCCCACATCCGCTGCCACGTGGCCTCCGACGCAGACAACGCGTCGTCGAGATCGAGTTCGCGGGTCCCGAACCCGGCATTGGACACCAGCAGGTCAAGTCGCCCGAAGTGCGCCTCGGTCGTGCGCACCATGTTCGCGACGGCCGCCGGGTCCGCGACGTCGCAGACCAGGCCCAGCCCGCCGAGCTCCCGTGCCGTCGCATCCGCGAGCGCTGGGTCCAGGTCCGCCGCGGCGATCCCCGCCGCACCGCGCCGGGCAAGTTCCCGGCACAGCGCACGGCCGATTCCGCGCCCTGCCCCGGTGACGAGCGCGATCCTGCCCCGAATCTCCATGGCCGCCGTCCTCAGCGCGCGAGATAGCGCGACAGCTCGAGCTTCGCCACGTGGTTGCGGTGCACCTCGTCCGGGCCGTCCGCGATGCGCAGCGTCCGCGCGTTGGCATACAACCATCCGAGGCCGAAGTCGTCCGACACCCCGGCCCCGCCGAACAGCTGGATCGCCTGGTCCAGCACCTCGCAGGCGATGGTGGGCGCCACGACCTTGATCATGGCGATCTCCTTCTGCGCCGCCTTGTTGCCGGCCGTGTCCATCTTCCAGGCGGCGTGCAGCACCAGGAAGCGCGCCTGGTCGATCTTCAGGCGCGCGTCCGCGATCCGCTCGCGCCACACGCCCTGCTCGGCCAGCGGGCGGCCGAAGGCCACGCGACCGAGCGCACGCCTGCACATCGCCTCCAGCGCACGCTCCGTCGCGCCGATCAGGCGCATGCAGTGATGAATGCGTCCCGGACCCAGCCGCCCCTGCGCAATCTCGAACCCGCGCCCCTCCCCGAGCAGCAGGTTCGAAGCCGGCACGCGTACGTTCTCGAAGTCGACCTCCGAATGGCCATGCGGTGCGTCGTCGTAGCCGAACACCGGGACGTTGCGCACGACGCGGACCCCCGGCGTGTCCATCGGCACGAGGATCATCGACTGCTGGCGATGCCGGTTCGTGTTCTGCGGATCGGTCTTGCCCATGAAGATGAGGATCTTGCAGCGCGGGTCGCCCGCGCCGGAAGTCCACCACTTGCGGCCGTTGATGAGAAAGTGGTCGCCGTCGCGCACGATGCTGGCGGCGATGTTCGTCGCGTCTGACGAGGCGACCGCAGGCTCTGTCATCGCGAATCCCGACCGGATCGTCCCCTCGAGCAGCGGCGCGAGCCACTGGCGCTTCTGGTCCTCGCTGCCGTACCGCACGAGGACCTCCATGTTCCCCGTGTCGGGCGCCGAGCAGTTGAACGCCTCGGGCCCGACGTGCGAGCGACCCATGATCTCGCACAGCGGTGCATATTCCAGGTTGCTGAGCCCCGCGCCGAACTCGGATTCCGGCAACCAGAGGTTCCACAGGTCCTGCGCTCGGGCCTTTCGCTTCAGTTCCTCGACGACGCGGGTCGGCACCCAGGCGTTCCCATTGCGACGGTTCTCGCTCACCTCCTCGTGGAAGCGCGCCTCGCTCGGGTAGACATGATCCTCCATGAATTTGCCGACGCGCTGCTGCAGGGCTCTGACCTTGTCCGAAAACTCGAAGTCCATGGTGATCTCCTCAGGAAAGCTTGAGTCTCTCGACCTGGCGCCAGGCCAGTTCGGCGAGCGGCCGGGCGGCACGACCGGTCTCGAGGGCCTGCGGGCTCGACGCATTGCCCTGCAGCGCGCGCGCCATGACGCCCTGCACGATGGCCGCGATCCGGAACATGTTGTAGATCATGTAGTACTCCCAGTCGCGGGGCTCGATGCCCTCGCGGCCGGTACGGCGGCAATAGGTCGCAACGTATTCGCGCTCGCCCGGGATGCCGAGCGAGGCGAGATCCAGCCCACCGAGGCCCCGGAAAGTGCCCGGCGGAATGCGCCACACCATGCAGTGGTAGGCGAAATCCGCGAGCGGGTGGCCCAGCGTCGACAGTTCCCAGTCGAGCACGGCCAGGATGCGCGGCTCGCGCGGGTGGAAGATGACGTTGTCGATCCGGTAGTCCCCGTGGACGATTCGCGTCTCGTCCCCGGCCGGGACGTTCCCGGGCAGCCAGGCGATCAGGTTGTCCATCGCCTCGATCTTCTCGGTCTCCGAGGCCTGGTACTGCTTGCTCCAGCGCGCAACCTGCCGTGCGATGTAGTCGCCCGACTTGCCGAAGTCACCGAGGCCGACCGCGTCGGGCACCAGGCAATGCAGCGCGGCAATGACCCGATTGATCTCGTCGAAGATCCGCGCCCGATCGGTGGCCTCGAGCCCCGGCAGGCTCGGATCCCACAGCACGCGGCCTTCCACGTATTGCATCACGTAGAACGCCGTGCCGATGACCGAGTCGTCTTCGCACAGGGCATGGGCCCGCGCCACCGGCACGTCCGTGCCTCCCAGAGCCCGGATGACCCGGAACTCCCGGTCGACCGCGTGCGCCGATGGCAGCAACTTGCCGGGCGGCTTGCGCCGCATGACGTAGCGCTGCGAGCCGGACGCGAGCAGGTAGGTCGGGTTCGACTGACCACCCTTGAACTGCGCCACTTCGAGCGGGCCGTCGAGCGGCGCCACATTGTCGGCCAGCCACCGCCCGAGGCGCTCGGCGTCGATCGCATGCTGCGGGGCTACGGGTCGCGTGTCGGGGGACGGCTCGGTCATGTCTTCGTTCCGTTCAGCGCTGCTGCCTGCGACGGGGCGCGAGCCAGCGGGTTGGGAGGACCCTGAGCAACGGGGCCACGAACATCCAGGGCCACATCGGCACGTAGCGTCGGCCGACGCCGCGCTCGATCATGCGCGCCATGATGGCAGCGCCCCGCTCCACCGGAATCACGAACGGGCGGTTCGGGACGCTCCGGTTCATGTCCGTGTCGATGTAGCCCGGAACCAGTTCGGTCACGGTGAGGGGCTCGTACCTCACCTCCGCGCGCAACGATTGCACGTAGCGATGCAGTCCCGCCTTGGCAGCGGAGTACGCTCCCATGAAGGGCAGGCCGCGCAGGGACGCGACCGAGGTAACGACGACGATCTGTCCGCCGCCCTGACCGCGCAGACGTGGCAAGGCGCACTCGATGGTCGCGATCGCGCCCGTCAGGTTGGTCTCGAGCGTCTGGCGGATCTCGTCGAACCTGCCCTTGCCGACGGGCAGCGAGTATCCGACACCGGCGTTCACGACCACGACGTCGATCCGCCCGAACGCCTGCACCGTCCGATCCAGCGCCGATTCGATCGAGTCCATGTCCGTGACGTCGAGCGGCAACGCCAGGACGCGAGGGGCGCCGAGCGCGGTGAGCTTCCGGGCGAGTGCCTCGAGTCGCTCGACCCGACGCGCCCCGACCGCCACCGAGTCACCCCGTCGTGCGAACTCCAGCGCGAGCGCCTCGCCGATGCCCGAGGAACCGCCTGTGATCAGGATCGAGCGTGCCACGAACCCTCCGTCAGAACCACGCATCACGCATGGTGAGCGACGTGTCGTCGAGGCTCGCCAGCAGCGCGAACTGGGGCCCCGTGCGCGGCAGTTCCCAGCGGAAGAAGAAGCGGCAGGCCTGGCGCTTGCCGTCATAGAAGTCGCCCGCCTTGCCGTGGGCGGCGCACGCCTGCTCGAGCCACATCCAGGCGAGCACGACATGCCCGAACGCCTCCAGGTAGACCGTTGCATTGGCGAGCAACCGCTCGGCCTCACCGCTCGAATACAGCGCGCGCGTGGTCTGCACCACCCGTTCGACGGCGGTCTCGAGGGCTTCAGCCCACTGCCCAAGCTCGGCGTCCGCCGTCGAACGGGCCCGAGCCACCGTGCCCTGGACCCGCTCGCGGAGCAGCGCGAACGCGCGTCCGCCTTCCATGCTCACCTTGCGGCCGAGCAGGTCCAGCGCCTGGATGCCGTGCGTTCCCTCGTGGATCGGGTTCAAGCGGTTGTCGCGGTAGAGTTGCTCGACCGGATAGTCCCGCGTGTAGCCGTATCCACCGAGCACCTGGATCGCGAGGTCGTTCGCCGTGAGGCACCACTGGGACGGCCAGGACTTGGCGATCGGAGTGAGGATCTCGAGCAGCAGCCGCGCCTCCACGCGATCCGTCTCTGTTGCCGCGGTGTGCTCGTCGTCCACGAGCCGCGAGCAGTAGAGGTTCAGGGCGAGCCCGCCCTCCACGTACGCCTTCTGCGCCAGCAGCATTCGCCGGACGTCCGCATGCTCCACGATGCAGACGGGCGGCGCCGACGGATCCTTCGTGCCCGGTGCCCGGCCCTGCGGCCGCTGCCGGGCGTACTCGAGCGATTCCAGGTAGCCGGCGTAACCGAGCGCAACCGCGCCGAGCCCGACGCCGATGCGGGCCTCGTTCATCATGTGGAACATGTACATGAGGCCGCGATGCGCTTCGCCGACGAGATATCCCACTGCCCCGGCCCGACCGTCCGGGCGATGCCGTCCCTCGCCGAAATTGAGCAGCGTGTTGACCGTGCCCCGGTAACCCATCTTGTGGTTCAGCCCCGCCAGCGTGACGTCGTTGCGCTCGCCGGACGCACCGTCGGGATTGACCATCCGCCGCGGCACGATGAACAGCGAAATTCCCTTCACGCCGGGCGGACCGCCCGGGATCCGGGCCAGCACGAGGTGCACGATGTTCTCGGTGATCTCGTGCTCGCCGGCGGAGATCCACATCTTGTTTCCGAACAGCCTGAATCGCGCGCCAAACTCACTGTCGCCGTCGGGCTCGGCACGCATGGTGATGTCGGCCAGGGACGACCCCGCCTGCGGTTCGGAGAGGCACATCGTGCCCGCAAAGCGCCCCGCCAGCAGCGGTCTGACGAAGGTGTCCACCTGCGCCTCGCTACCGTGCGCCAGCAGGAGGTTGGCGTTGGCGGCGGTCAGCAACGGATAGCCCGCACTGCCGGCATTTGCGGCAAGTACGTAGGCAAAGCAGGCCTTGTCGACCGTCGCCGGCAATTGCATGCCGCCGAACTCGTAGTCCTGCGAGGCCGCGAGCAGGCCGGCCTCGGCAAACGCCTCGAACGCCACCTGGGCTTCCGGAATGAGATGCACGCGCTCGCCGTCGAAATGCGGCTCGGTGGTGTCGCTCTTGCGCCGATGAGGCAGGAACACTTCCGTCGCGATTCGCTCGGCCGTGTCGAGGGCGGAGTCGAACGTCTCCCGCGAGTGATCCGCGAAGCGCGGCCGGGCGCTGAGGGACGCCACGTCCAGCCATTCGTACAGCAGGAATTCCAGATCCCGCCGCGACAGGAGCTTTGAAGTCATCCGTGCATCATACCGTCTGCCGGGGATCCCGGTTTCCCCCGCCGCCAGCGGGGCGTGCCAAGCCGGCGTCCATCTGATAGCGTTCGTCCTGCATGGCGAACACTCCGAGCCTTCTCGACCTCATCGGCCTGATCCAGGGGGGCGACCTCAGCAAGGCCGCGAAGGCCCTTGGCCTCACTCCCGCGGCACTCCGCAAGCGCCTCGAACCCATCGAGTCAACGCTGGGCTTCAAGCTCGTCGGCAGCGCGGCCAAGGCCCTCAAGCCTGCGGAAGCGGGTCGTCTGGTCATCGATCACGCAAGCCGCATTTTCTCGCAGGCGCGGGACCTCACCCGCGACCTCGAGGAACTGGCCGGCCTGCAGGCGCCGGAGATCGTCTTCGGAACCGACATGTTCGCCGCCGAGCTGGCGCTCGGCGTGGCGCTCGGCCGCATGGCGACGGTCAATTCACGCCTGCGCGTCCACGCGGTGGTGGGCGACTTCGACGAACTCTCGAGATCGGTGCTCGCCGGGAGGATCGAATTCGCGATCGCCGACACGACCAGCGCGGAGCGCCACCCGGCACGGCTGGCGATCGAGCCCGTCGCCGAGCATCGGGTCTTCTTCTTCGCCCGCCAGGGGCACCCGCTGACGGCCAGCGGCGACGATCTCTCGCTTTCCACCATCCTCGTGTTTCCGCTGGTGAGCTCACGGGTACCCCAGCGGATCGCCGTGCACATCGCCAAGTCGATGCCCCTGGCGAAAATCGATCGCGACACGGGCGACCTCCTGCCCAGCCTGATGCTCGACAGCTTCGCCGTCGCGAAAGCCGCCGTGCTCGCGGGCGACGCCATCGGCCTCGCTCCGCTGACCGCGATCGAGTCGGAGCTGCGCAGCGGCAAGATCGCGCTGGTGCCCTACGACGCGGCCTGGTTGCACCTGAGCTACGGCCTGTTCTATGCGCGGAAAAAGTCGCTGTCGCGGGCCGCGCAGTTGTTCGTTACGCAGCTGCGGCAGGTCGAGACCGCCCTGCAGGTACGCGAGCAACGTGCGGTCGCACGGATGAGCCCCAAGGGCAAGGCGCGCAAGACACCGTCCAAGGCGCGTCGCAGTCCCGGAAAAACCACCTCCGGCACGAGGCGAAAGGCTGCCACGAAGCGGAGAAGCTGACGTGCGGATGCGATGTGCCCGAGCGCTGCTGTTGCTGGCAACGATGCCGGCCCTGGCTGCGGCGGAGGGAGCGCCGGGCAGCTTGCGCCTCGATTACTTCCACACCGGCGGCCCTGGCGTCGACGTCTTTGCGGTCGACCGGGTCGTCCTCGAGCCCCTGCCCTGGCCCGGCCACCCGGCGCGGGCCCTGGATGCCGGCGACGTGGGGGAATACCGCTACGAGGTTCGCGACGAGGGTGGCCGTGTCGTCTACGCACGGGGCTTCAACTCGATCTACGGCGAGTGGATCACCACGCCCGAGGCGGCCGCGACGTATCGCACGTTTCACGAATCGCTGCGCTTTCCGGTTCCGGCCGGACGCGTCGAGGTCGCCGTCCAGCGGCGGAATGCCGACCAGGAGTTCGCGACGGTCTGGCGGACCAACGTCGACCCCGACGATCCCTACGTGGAGCGGGCGCCGCCGCCCAGGTTCGATCTGGTCCAGGTCGAGCATCATGGCGAGCCTGAGGGTAAGGTGGACGTCCTGCTGCTGGGGGACGGCTACACGGCCGCCGAGTGCGCCGGCAAGTTCGCCGCGGACGCCCGCCGCATGGCCGACGCGCTCTTCAGGCACGAACCGTTCGCGTCGCGCCGCGCTGACTTCAACGTCTGGGGGCTGTGCCCCCCGTCGCCCGAGTCGGGTATCGCGCGTCCGTCTGCCGGCACCCACCGACGCACGCCGGTCGGGAGCGCTTACGATGCCTTCGGATCCGAGCGCTACGTCCTGACGTTTGATAACCGTGCGTTGCGGGACATCGTTTCCTGGGCCCCGTACGAGTTCATCGCCATCCTCGTGAACGCGGAGACCTACGGGGGCGGCGGCATCTTCGGGGCGTTCGCCACCGTCGCCGTGAACAGCGACTGGGCGGACTACCTGTTCGTCCACGAGTTCGGTCACCACTTCGCCGCGCTCGCGGACGAGTACTACACCTCCCCCGTCGCCTACGAGGCGGCGACGCACATCACCGAGCCGTGGGAACCCAATGTCACCGCGCTGCTCGACGGCCAGCCGCTCAAGTGGCGCGACCTGGTCGCGGACGGCACGCCCGTGCCGACGCCCTGGCCCAAGGAGGCGTTCGAGGCACGGCAACGGGATTTCCAGGCGAAGCGCCGCCAGATTCGCGCGGACCGTCGGCCGGAGCGTGAAATGAGTGCGCTTTTCCGCGAGGAACGGGCCTACACGACGCAATTGCTCGGTTCGTCGCCGCATCGGGAACGGGTCGGTGCATTCCAGGGAGCCAGATACGACGCGCAGGCTTTCTATCGATCCGAACTCGACTGCGTGATGTTCACGCGCGACGAAGTCCCGTTCTGCCAGGTCTGCCAGCGCGCGCTCGACCGGGTCATCGACCTGTACGCAGGGCCGCGGCCCGCGCCCTGAGGTTCCGGCCATGTCGCCAGCAGTCGACATCGAGGCCGTCTGGAATTTCGCGACCGCGTTGCTGATCGGGGCCCTGCTCGGGATCGAGCGCGAGCGCCACAAGAGCGAGCACGACGAACAGACGATCGGCGGCCTGAGGACATTCATCCTGTTCGCGCTGATCGGAGCCCTCGGTGGCTGGTTGACACTCGCCCTCGACGCTCCCTGGATCCTCGCCGTCGCGCTGATCGCCGCCCTTGCGCCGGTGCTGGCCGGCTACGTGCTGTCGGCCCGCACGCAGCCCGACGGACTCGGCCTGACCACCGAGCTGGCAGCGGTCGCGACCACCATGCTCGGCGCCATGACGATGCTCGGCTACCGCGAGCTGGCGGTCGGACTCGGCGTCGCCGTCGCGGCGATCCTGGCCTACAAGCAGCCGCTGCACGGACTGGTGAACAAGCTCGATCGCGATGACGTCTACGCCGGGCTGCGCCTGCTGATCGCGACGTTCATCATCCTGCCACTGCTGCCCGACCAGCCCGTCGACCCGTGGGGCGCACTGCGCCCGCGATCGCTGTGGATGCTGGTCCTGCTGATTTCCAGCCTCTCCCTGGTCGGCTACGTGGCGACTCGTCTGCTCGGCGCCGAGCGGGGCATTCCACTCACGGGCCTGACCGGTGGCCTGGTTTCGTCGACGGCCGTCACGCTCGCCTTTTCGAGGCAAAGCCGTGACCGGACCTATGCTTCGGCGACGCCCGCGCTCGCCAGCGGAATCCTGCTCGCGTGGGCAGTCATGTTCGCGCGGGTGATCATCGAGGTGCTGATCGTCAACCGCAGCCTGTTGCCGCAGATCGTCGCACCCTTCGCCACCATGGCACTGGTGGCCTCCGTCGCTGCCTGGTACCTGCGCCGGCGCGCGGACTCCGGTGGCCAGGCCGAGGAAGTGCCGCTGAAGAATCCGTTCAGCCTGCGGGCTGCCATGCGATTCGCGGCCTTCTTCGCCCTCGTGCTGCTGGTCGTCAAGGCCGTCCAGGCCTACGCACCGGATCGAGGCGTGTACTACGTCGCCGCCCTGGCCGGAACGACGGACGTGGATGCCATCACGCTCTCCATGGCGCAGTTCGCACGCACCGGAAGCGCCGAAATCGCTGCCAACGCGATCACGATCGCGGCGCTGACGAACACGGTCGTCAAGACGGCCATGGTGGCAGCGCTCGGCAGCGGGCGCCTGCGCGTGCCGATCGTGGGCGCTGCATTGGTCATCGTCGCCGGTGGCGCCGCGGCGCTGCTGCTCGGCTGAGAGTCGCCGGGAAATCGAGGCATTGCGCGGTCGCGACGTATAGCGTGCCTCTCCACGACGCGCTTTCCGAAACTACGTATTTCCCAAATGGGCTGGGGGGCCTATTCCATGGTCCAGCCCGGGTCCGCCACGACGGTGGCCCGCCCCAGAAGACGGAGTCCCGCATGTCGACGACCACACGCACCTTGATTGCCCTCGCCGCCGCCTCGTTCGCGCTGGCGGCCACGCCGGTCCACGCCGACGAGAACAGTTTCTCCGCGACGCTGACCGGTGACGCCCACGTTCCCGAGCCGATCAAGACGCCGGCCACCGGCGAGCTCAAGCTCACCGTGAGCGCGGACAGCCGGTCCGTGAGCTACGTGCTCAGCGTGGCGGATCTCACGAATCCGGCATCCGGAGACCTCCATCTCGGGCCGGCCGGCGCGAACGGGCCGCTGGTGGTCAAGCTGTTCGCCGCCCCGAAGAAGGGACCCTTCACGGGCGTCCTGGCGCAGGGCAAGTTCGACGCCTCGGACCTCACCGGGCCCCTGACCGGTGCGCCCATGTCGGACCTCCTGGAGCAGATCCGCGACGGCAACGCCTACGTCAATGTCCATACCAACGACGGCATGGATCCCCCGAACTCCGGGCCTGGCGATCACCGCCTCGGTGAGATTCGCGGACAGATCAAATAGCGGACGGACCGTCCGCGACCTCAGAGCCTGAAGACGCGGGTCGCGTTGCCAGCCAGGAACGCGGCCCGCACATCGGCCTGCAACTCGAGACCGTCGAGTCCCTCGAGCGCCTTGCGCGGCGATATCATCGGCCAGTTCGTGCCGAACAGTACCTTGCCTGCCCCGTGGGCGCGGAGGTAGGCCACCAGATTCGCCGGGTACCGCCGGACGGTGTAGGCGGAGGTGTCGATGTAGACGTTGGCGTGCTTGGTCGCGACGGCGATCATCTCCTCCGTCCACGGGTAACCGATGTGGCCACAGACGATGACGAGTTCCGGGAAATCGATGGCGACCTGGTCGATGTACGGGATCGGCCGACCGACCTCCGACGGCATGAGCGGACCGGTATGGCCGACCTGCGTGCAGAACGGAATGCCGAGTTCGCAGCACTCGCTGAAGACCGGGTAGAAGCGCGCGTGGGTGGGCGGCAGTTCCCACAGCCAGGGCAGCACTCGGATCGCCTTGAACTCCGAGCTCACGCACGCAGCGACGGATCTCGCGCACGGCCTCGCGCGGCCGCCGGAGGTCGACGCTGCCGACGCCCACCAGTCGATCGGGCGCCTCGCCAACGAACGCAGCCACCTCGTCGTTCGAGATCAGCGCCCCGGCGGGGCCCTCCCAGGCACAGATCAGGCTGCGCGTGATGCCCGCCTCGTCCATGCTGGCCAGGGTCACCGAAACGGGCCAGGCGTCGCCGGCCGCGACCGACCCGGGCCGCTGCTCGCCGCGCGTCCAGCGGCGCAACGACTCGAACATCGGCTGACGGAGGTGGCGCGGCGTGGGATGCTGCGCCCAGGCGTCGATGATCATGCCGGGATCATGGCACGCCACGGCCGCACCGTCATGCGGTGGAGGACGACGCCATCGGGCCGGATGCCGATGGCGGTCCTGGAATCGCGGACGCCCCGGGAAGGGGCGTTCGACGGTGTCTGGCGGAGAGGGTGGGATTCGAACCCACGTGGGGCTGTTATGCCCCCATCCGATTTCGAGTCGGCGCCGTTATGACCGCTTCGGTACCTCTCCGGGGGCCGCGTATTCTATAGCAACCATGAAGCCTGTGCTCGCACTGCTGGCGACGCTCCTGCTCGCGACCTGCACCCAGCCCCCGGGGCTCCTGGAGCGGGTACTCGCGGAGGGTGAACTGCGCGTGGTGACCCGGAACAGCCCGGACGCGTACTACCTCGGGAGCCACGGCCCCGAGGGACCCGCCTACGAGCTGGCCAGCCGTTTCGCCGAGCACCTCGGGGTCGCGCTTCGGCTGTACACCGTCAGGACGCGCGAGGCAGCGATCCAGGAGGTTGCGGCCGGTCGAGCCCACATCGCCGCCGCCGGACTGACGACCGGAGTCGAGCTGCCATCCGGGGCGCACTTCGGCCCGGGCTATCACCGCGTCCGGGAACACCTCGTCTACCGGCAGAGGGGCACCCGCCCGGGCTCCATCCGTGCCGCCGCGCGCGGCCAGATCGAGGTGGCCGCGGGCAGCGCCCACCAGCGCACGCTCGAGGAGCTGCGTCTGCGTCATCCGGACCTCGTCTGGGTGGAGCGCGACGACACCGATACCGAGGAGATCCTGGCGGAAGTCTCCCGCGGCAACGTGCAGTTCACGCTGGCGAGCTCGACGGAGTTCGCGCTGAACCGTGCCGTTCACCCCGATCTCGCGATTGCGCTCGACCTGTCGCCCGAGCGCGCCATCTCCTGGGTCGTCGGCACGGCGGGACGTGACCGTTCGCTGCTCGACCGCGTGAACGCGTTCTTCGCCGGGGCGCGTGCCGAGGGCGTCATCGCGCAGCTGCTCGAGCGGTACTACGGCGACAAGGACCGCTTCGACTACCTCTTCTCACGCAACTTCCTCGAGCACGTCCAGACGCGCCTGCCACTCTACGTCGAATGGTTCCAGGAGGCCGCCGCCAAGTACCAGCTCGACTGGCGCCTGCTGGCGGCCATGGGCTACCAGGAATCGAAGTGGGACCCGGGCGCGGTCTCCTTCACCGGCGTACGCGGCCTGATGCAGCTGACCGAGGGCACCGCAAGGATGATGCGGGCAGGCGATCGCCTGGATCCCCGGGCCAGCATTTTCGGCGGTGCGAAATACCTCTCGCGCCTGGTCGCGACGATTCCGTCCCGCATCGCTGAGCCGGACCGCACGTGGTTTGCGGTCGCGGCGTACAACGTCGGCTATGGTCACGTCGAGGACGCGCGCATCCTGGCACAGCAGCACGGTCGCGACGCCGACAAGTGGGAAGACGTCCGGGAGTTCCTCCCGCTGCTGAGCCAGGAACGCTGGTACACGCGAACCCGGCGCGGGTACGCGCGCGGCTGGGAGCCGGTCCGCTATGTGGACAACGTGAAGGCGTACCTGAACATCATCGCGGTGGCGGGCATCGGGCTCGCGTCGCCGGCCGCGGAGATCGAGGTGCCTCCCGAGCCCGCGGAGCGCCCGCGACGAACGAGGCGTTCCGTACGACGCTGATTCCGGCCGGTGTTCAGCGGCGGGCGACGAAGAACGACCGCAGCAGCGAGGCGCACTCCTCCTCGAGGATTCCGCCGGTGCATTCGATGCGATGGTTGAGCGCGGCGTGCTGCACGATGTTGAACACCGAGCCTGCCGCTCCGGCCCGCGGGTCCGCCGCGGCAAACACCAGTCGCTTCACCCGCGCGTGCACCATCGCCGAGGCGCACATGGCACAGGGTTCCAGCGTGACGTAGAGCGTGGTGTCGGTGAGCCGGTAGGTGCCGAGCGCCTGCCCGGCCGCGCGCAGCGCAACGATCTCGGCGTGCGCCGTCGGGTCGCAGGAGCCGATCGGCCGGTTCCACCCCTCGGCGACGATCCGGTCGTCCTTCACGATGACCGCTCCCACGGGAACCTCGCCTGCCGCCTCGGCGCAGCGGGCGAGTTCGAGGGCGCGGGTCATGAACCGGCGGTCGACGGATTCCATGACTGTTTCCACGGGGTCGTCAGACAGCCTCCCAGGCTGCGATCTCGCCATCGGAGGTGAGCCAAGGTCGACCTCATTCCTGTACTGCGCACACCTTCGCCGCGTGCGGATCGGTGGTTTTCAGCCTCTCGACCACCGCCACGAAGCGTGGTTCGCAACGGATCGGGTCCATCACCGGCAGCATGATCGTCCAGTCGGCAAAGCCGTTGGGGATCCCGGCGAGACGCTCGAGATAGTCCAGCGCCAGTTCGCGCTCGCCGAGCAACATCAGCACGGCCGTCACGACGTCCCCGGGAAGCGCGTTGCCGCTGCCCCGGTCCAGATTGCTGTTGATCGGGAAGTCCGAAATTCGCCTCGCGAACGCTTGCCGATCGGTGCTGCCCGCGAGCGCATCGACGAGTTCTGTGGCCTGTGCGCCTGCGCTCGGATTCTCGGCGGAAACGAACCGTTCGAGCAGCGGTCGCGCTGCCTCGTAATCGCCCAAGTAAAGTCCGGCCATGCTGGCAATCCTCAGGCAGCCGGCAAAAGTCGGCGCGAAGTCGAGCGCCTCCAGGCACCGCGCCCTGGCCTCCTCGTTGCGACCCAGGCTCAACAGGACCGAGGCATGATTGTCGGCAATGATCGGGGAGCGCGGATCCAGCGTCGACGCTCGCTCCAGCGACGCGAGGCCGCCCGCCAGGTCTCCGTTGGTCATCAACTTCGTGCCGAGCCATTGGTGAGCCGTTGCGAACGAAGGCCGCAGGTCGATGGCCCGCTTGAGCAGCGCAATCGAGGTCAATCGCCGATCCCCACCATACGATGCGGCGTTGCCCAACGCCGCGTAAGCCTCGGGCAGCGTGGGATCCAGCGCAAGTGCCATCTCCGCAGCGTTCCTGGCGCGGGCGACGGTTTCGTCGAACGGAACGCGGGCGCTGTAGCCGCCGACCACTGAGTAGGCCAATGCCAGTCCTGCGAAAGCCTGGGCCGATTTCGGATCGAGGGCGGCCGCTTCGTCAAAGGCGGCGATGGCGTCCCAGAGTTCCTGCTCGCCGCGCGTGTGCCACAGTGCCATGCCGCGCAGGTAAAGGTCGTGGGACGCCAGGTTCGGCGGTCCACCCGAGCCCTGACCCACCCGGCCGGACCCGGCGATCTTCACCTTGAGTTCCTCGCCGATCGCCCGGGCGATCTCGTCCTGGATCGCGAAGATGTCCTCGAGCCTGCGGTCGTAGGCCTGCGACCAGACGTGGAAGCCGTCCTGCGCGTCGATCAGCTGCGCGGTGATGCGGACCTGGTCGCCCTGCCTGCGCACGCTACCCTCGAGCACCATGCGCACCTTGAGCGCGTCGGCAATCTCGGGCACTTCCATCGCCTTGCCCTTGAACGAGAACGACGAGGTACGGGCCGCGACCCTCAGCTCGGGCGTGCCGGCGAGCACGTTCAGGATTTCCTCGGAGATCCCGTCCGAGAAGTACTCGTTGTCCGGGTCGCCCGACATGTTGACGAACGGCAGCACCGCGATCGACCGGTCGGACACGCGGGCGGCCGTGCCCGCCGTGGCAAGCGGCGGCGCCAGCGCTACCGAAGCGGACGGCGGCGCATCCCCCGCCCGGTCGTAGAGCCAGAAGATCCCCCCGCCGAGCAGGAACAGCAGCGTGATGATGGTGAGCTCTGCCGCGCTGACCCGCTGCCGGCCCTGGTCGCCGTGGTACCAGGCGATCACCAGCACGACCGGCAGGCCGATCAGCAGGGCCAACGTCGCGGACTGCAGGATCGCGTCCGGCCAGTGGAAGGTGTCCGTGACGTACTCGAGTCCCTGCAGGAAGCCCCAGGCGCCCGCGGCGTAGACGATGCCCCACTGCCCCACCTTGCGGCGGCGCAGCTTGGCCCACGGGCCGGCGCCGTCAGTCACTGACGGCGTGGCAGTCGCCGTGCGAGTCGCCGTGCGAGTCGCCGTGCCAGTCGCCGTGTCAGTCGCTTGGGGGAGTTTCGTCACCGCCGGAGTTTATCGGCAATTACTCCTCCGGTGACAGCCGACAGCCGGGCCCCGTCTCTGTCGCCCGCGACCCTTGCCCGACACTTTGCGGTCGCCAGGACACCCGGCCAGCCTGCCACCTGGGCGACAATGTCCCCACCCGTCCCGCCCAGCCTCCGCTCATCCGCCCTCGCCCGACACTCGGCCTGAACGCACCGCACCTCAGCGCGACGCGTGCTGGACGGGGGCGAGCCGCTTGCGCATCATGCCGCGCTCATGCGCAAGATCATCCTGTCAGGGCTCATCGCCTCGTTGTCACTGCTTCGCGTGGCCGCGGCCGAAGCGCCGCCGGCGTTTCCGCCCGAACGCTTCCGCGCCCACGTCGAATTTCTCGCCGACGACCTGCTCGAAGGGCGCGACACCGGCAAACGCGGCCATGAAATCGCGGCCCGATACGTGGCCAGCCAGTTCCAGGCCTTCGGCCTCGAGCCCGGCGGCGACAGCGGCAGCTGGTTCCAGCGCGTCACCCTGCAACAGACAAGTCGTGGAGCCAATCGCGGTTCGGTGACCATCAGCGGACCCCAGGGCGATGCGCGGTTCGCGCACGCCGACAATGCGCTGGTGCGTATGAACGGCCGCGAGCCCGTGCAGGATGTCTCGGCGCAGCTCGTTTTCGTGGGTTACGGCGTCGAGGACCCGCTGCTCGGGCTCGACGATTACCGCGGCCTCGACGTGAAGGGCAAGATCGTCGTGGCGCTGCGCGGTTTCCCCAAGGGAATGCCCAGCGAAGAGGGTGCGCACGTGGCGGCGACCAAGGCCGAGGCCGCGCAGAGACACGGCGCCATCGGCTTCGTGAGTGTGGCCACGCTGCAGTCGGAGCAGGCGGACCCATGGACGCGGCGGTTGCGGTACGCCGACGATCCCGACTATGGCTGGGTCGATGCCGACGGCCGCGAGCACCAGGATGCGCCAGGCATTCGAGTGGGCGCGTTCCTCAACGGGCCCGCGGCCGAAGCGCTGTTCGCGGGCAGCGCGCGCACGCTTTCCCGGATCCGCCTCGAGGCCGACAAGCCCAACGCGCGGCCACGCGGCTTCGCCTTGAAGACGCGCATCCGTATCCAGGTTGAAAATACCTCGCAGCGCGTCACCAGCCCCAATGTCGTCGGCGTCCTGCGCGGCACCGACCCCGCGCTCGCGAGCGAGTACGTGGTGCTGCTCGCCCACCTGGACCACATCGGCGTCTCCATCGCCAAGTCGGGGGAGCCCGCCGACCAGGACCGCATCAACAACGGGGCGCTCGACAATGCCACCGGCATCGCCACCATGCTCGAAGTCGCCCGCGCGGCTGCGGCAGCCCCGACGCGGCCGCGCCGCTCGCTGCTTTTTCTCGCGACCACGGCCGAGGAAAAAGGGCTCATCGGCGCCGAGTATTTCGTGCGACATCCCACCGTGCCCATTCCTCAGATCGTCGGCGCGGTCGGACTCGACATGCCGCTGCTGCTGTATCCGTTCACCGACGTCATCGCCTTCGGCGCCAATCACTCCTCGTTCGGCAAGCTGGTCGCCGGCGCGGTGGCACCGATGCACCTGACGCTTGCGCCCGACCCCATGCCCGAGCAGGGCGTGTTCACGCGCTCCGATCACTATCCGTTCGTGAAGCAGGGGGTGCCCGCCGTGTTCCTGGTCACCGGCTTCGCCAACGGCGGCGAGAAGGTCTGGCCGGAGTTCCTCGGCGGCCCGTACCACAGCCCCAACGACGATCTTTCTCAGAAGATCGACTGGCAGGCGGGTGCGCGATTCGCCGAGGCGAACTACAGGATCATGCGGGCAATCGCGGATACGGACGCGCCGCCGCTGTGGGTCGAGGGGGACTTCTTTGGCGATACGTTCGCGCCGAATAGTCCGCGGGCGGAGAAGTAGCCGCGGGGCTGCACGGATCGTGAACCCTGCGCTCACAGCTCCAGGTGCAGGAACTGATTGAACTCGCTTCGGCGGTACTGCGCGAACGCTTCTCCCTCCACGAACCCCCGCCGCCGATAGAGCGCGAGGGCCGGCTCAAACGCCGGCCCGCTCCCGGTCTCCAGACTGAGTCGCGTCATGCCGCGCGTTCGCGCCACCTCGATGATGTACTCCAGAAGGCCCGCTGCCACGCCTTGCCGGAGGTAGCCTGGGTGCGTGCGCATGGACTTGATCTCGCCGGAGCCATCGCCGAGCGCGTTGAGCGCACCGATGCCCACGACGACGCCGTCGAGCCAGGCGGTCCACACGGTGACCTCCGGCGCCTCGAGACCCGAAAGGTCGAGCGCGAACACGCTCCCGGGCGGCGAGTTCGCGTGCATGCCAGCGAGGTGCAGCCGCAACAGTGCGCGCGTCGCCTCGCCCGACAGATCGTCCTGCCGAACTTCCAACGCATGCCGGGCAACCCCACCGGGTCGAGCGTCATTCACGATTCCGCCTGCCTTGAAAACCGACCCACCACGGTCACCGGTGCAGCGCGTCCACAGCAGCCTTCCGGCCTCCAGGGAGCACTCCACTATCTACGACATGCTAGCGCCCTTTGATACCCCGAGCTCGCCCGCGACGGCGACACCAGCGCCGACGGCCGGGCAGCGTGGCCTTCGCTTGCCCGGGGCGCGCGGCTCACGCACAGTGGAACCCACGATCGTAGGCAGGGGACGGGCATGCGCACGATGACGGGATGGGCGGCACTGCTCCTGGCGTGCACGGCGACGGCAAGCGCCGCGCCGGTGGACGAACACTTCACTGTCATCTTCAGCGGCGTGGAGGTCGGCCACCTGGACGTGGTGGCCAAGGGCAGCACCGTTGCCGTGGACTACGACTACAAGAACAACGGCCGCGGCCCCACCCTCAGCGAAACGCTCGCGCTGGACGCACAGGGCCTGCCCGAGCGCTGGCAGATCGACGGCTCGACGACCTTCGGCGGCAAGGTCGCGGAGCGTTTCGAGCGAAGCGGCACGACGGCGACCTGGACCGATTCGGTGGGCCCGGGCACGGCGGAAGTCGCCGAGCCGCGCCTTTACATCGGTCAGAACGCCAGCCCCTGGGCGCTGGAACTGTATGCGCGGGCGCTGCTGGCCGACGACGATCGACGGCTGGCGGTGTTGCCGGCCGGCGAGATCACCCTGCGCGCCGGCGAGCCGATCACCGTCACCGGTCCCGATGGCCCGCTGACCGTGCGCGACTACACCCTGACCGGTCTGTCGCTGGAGCCCGACTATTTCCTGATGGACGACAAGCAGCGTCTGTTTGCGCTGATTTCGCCCACCTTCATCGTCATCCGCAAGGGTTTCGAGAGCGAAGACGTGCGCCTGCGCGAGCTGGCCGCGACGCTGTCGCTGCAACACCTGGAGTCCATCCAGCAGCAGACCGCGCACGACTATGGCGCGCCGGTTCGCATCCGCAACGTGCGTCTGTTCGACCCGCAGGCGCTGGCGCTGACGGCGCCGGTCAGCGTGGTGTTGAATGGCCGCTACATCAGTGCGGTGGAGCCGAACGACAGCCCGATGACTCCGGGCGAAGTGGTGATCGATGGCCAGGGCGGCACCCTCGTGCCGGGCATGCACGAGATGCACGCCCACCTCGACCAGGGCGACGGTCTGCTCAACCTTGCCGCCGGCGTGACATCGGTGCGCGACATGGGCGGCAACAATGCCGTGCTCGACACCCTTGTGCAGCGCATCGAGTCCGGCGTGCTTGCCGGCCCGCGCGTCACCCGCGCCGGCTTCATCGAAGGCAAGAGCCCGTTCAACGCCAACGGCGGCATCCTGGTGGACAGCCAGGAGACGGCGATCGACGCGGTCCGCTGGTACGCGGCGCGTGGCTACTTCCAGGTCAAGCTCTACAACAGCATGACCCCGGCATGGGCGCCGGCCATCGCCACCGAGGCACACCGGCTGGGCCTGCGCGTCGGAGGCCACGTGCCGGCCTTCGGCAATGCCGACCAGATGATCGACGCCGGCTACGACGAGCTCACCCACATCAACCAGATCATGCTGGGCTGGGTGCTGACGCCGGAGGAAGACACCCGCAGCCTGCTGCGCTTCACCGCCATGAAGCGCTTCGTCGACCTGGACCTCGCCGCGCCGCGCGTGCAGGCCACGATGCGCCGCATCGTCGAGCGCAGGATCGCTGTCGAGCCCACCATCGGCATCCACGAGGCCGGCATGCTCGGCCGCGACGGCGAGATCCCGCCAGGCGCGCTCGACATCCTCGATCACATGCCGATCGGCTACCAGCGCAACGCGCGCCGCGGCTGGTTCGACTTGTCCGAGCCCGGCGACGATGCCGCCTACCGCGCCGCCTACGCCAGAGTCCTCGACACGCTGCGCATGATGCGCGAGCGCGGCGTGCTGCTGGTGCCGGGCACCGACCTGGGCGGCTCCTTCGCCTACCACCGTGAACTGCAGCTGTTCCAGCAGATCGGCTACACGCCGGCCGAAGTGCTCCGGCGCGCCACCTGGGACATGGCGCGCTACCTGGGCAATGACCAGCAACTCGGCTCGATCGCCAAGGGCAAGCTGGCCGATTTCTTCCTGGTGGCCGGCGACCCGACCGCCGACGTCGCGGCAGTGAAATCCATCCGCCTGGTGGTCAAGAACGGCACGGTCTATTACCCGTCCGAGATATACCCGCACTTCGGCATCCGCCCGTTCGTGGACGCGCCGCCGGTAGTGCTGCCGGACGGCTGAAACGCGCCGGCTAGATGCGACGTCTCAGGACATTAAGAGGAACCATCACGTGAGATTCCACCGCTAGAGAATGGCGGACTTCTCGTGGCCGACGCGCAGGTCGGTCTTCACCATCACGTGCGGGATGATGCCGGCCTCGGTGAGGTTGTAGAACAGCGAGGCGTCTTCCCCGGGAAGGTCCTGGTACACCGGGATGTCCGCGCGCCCGGTGCTGATCTTCCGCAGAGGCGAGTAGAAATACGGGTACTGCAGGCGCGGGTCCTCGAAGATGCCGTAGCGGAAAGCGCAAAAGCCCATGCCGACATAGGCGCAGGGCATGAACGGCGTGCCCTTCGTGTCGGTCCATTCGCGGATGCGTTCGGCTGTCAGGAACTCGAACTGGCAGTCGTTGCGGAGGAAGTAGTCCGTATCCCGGTGCTGGACGGCACAGAAGCTCTTGCGGTCCTCCATCATGTAGATGCCCGACACGACCGGGTACTGCTCTGTCGCCTCGATCAGTTCGATGACGTCCCTCGACCGGAACACGATGTCGCTGTCGATCCAGACCATCACGTCGTACTGCACGGTGCCGTTCCAGGGCTTCTGTACCGGACCGCGATCCAGCGACAGCCCGAGGCATTTCGCCCGCGCGAAGTGCACACAACTCGAGTACCCGTTGCTCAGCAGGACATTGACCTTCCCGCTCGTCAGCAGGTCGTGGAGCGTATGGGTCCATCCGGCCAGGAAGGACGATGAAAAGGAGCGCCCCGGTACGCAGAACACGATGTTCGTCTTGCGGTTGGCGGGGGACGCGGGCGAACTGCTGCTCATGAACCTGTTCCTGTGCTCTGACCGTTGATGTAATCCAGAAAGCGCGCGCGGAGCCGCTCAGCGACCTCCGTCGATGGCCGTTCCGGTACCTGGACGTCGGGCGCCTCGTCGAGCGGATCGCAACCCCCGCCTGACAGGAAATCGACCAGGGTCTCGAACACGGACTGCCCGTCCGCGACGATATCCTCGTACTCGAGCCGCAGCCACGGGCGATCGAGTGCCTTGCCCAGTGCTGCGATGCGGCGATCCTCCTCGACGTAGCGGGAGAGGTTCGCGGCGATCGCCGGGAACAACTGCGACAGGCGCTTGTCCTGCAGCGCCGGTGGCGTGCCGTCGTTGAACCAGGTTCCGGTGAGCTGAGCAATGGTGCCGGAGATGGCCTGTCCCAGCTTGTCACGCCGCGACAGCGCCACGATACGATCAAATGAGGCTGCAAACTCGAACAGCGCCCGGTCGCCCGCGGCGACAGCCGCCAGCTGCGCCGGTTGCAGCTTCAGTCCGAAGCAACCATCCGCGCTGGTACGCACGCGCTGCACCGCCTGCATGTAGGTGGCGAACGGCACGGTGTCTGCCTGGTAACCGGGCAGCAGGCGCGGCGCCAACAGACGCACCGCCACTGGGTTGAGGTACTCGCTGGGCATGCCGAAGCGGCCGCGCACGTTGCACAGCCGGCGGCAGAGGTAGTTGCTGCCGGTGCGCTGCGGCGACAGGACGAGGTATCGCCAGGCTGGCTCCCGGGCGGGCAGCAGATCGAATTCGGCCAGGTAGAGGCGTTGTCCCGGCGTCAGGGCGGATGGGTCCGTCGCCACGGTGTCCGGGCGGTTCATTGGCCTTCGGCAGCATCCGGGCGATGCCCGGGATAGAAGACATCGTAGAGAAGCCGCTCGCGCTCGGCCAGCCGCGCCCGCAGCGCAGTGGGCAATCGCGGCGCGTCGCCCCGGTCCCGGCGCCGGGAGGCGTTGACGCGGGGTGCCTCCGCAAGCCAGGCCTGTGCGCGCGCGGAATCCGCGAACGCGTGCCGCAAGGGTCCGCCCACCAGGGCCTGCATCTGTGCCACGAGTGATTCATGGCGCAGGACGGCGTCCACGGCGTCCGGCCCCGCCAGGCGTTCGCGCCAGCCGCCCGACGGATCCTGCTCCCAGCCGGGGATCGCGAGTCTGAGGAATCGCGCCGTGAGGAGGCCGCCCCGTCCGGCCACGGCCTTGCAGCCGGGAGGGTAGAACGCCGCGCCGCGCTCCGGATCCAGCAGAAGATCCAGCCAGCCCGCAAAACCATCGATCCCGGCGGCGTAATGGCTCCCCGCCAGGCCCGCGGCCTGCAGGCGTGCGAAGATCTCGCCCTGACCGTCGAGCCCGTAATTGAACAGCGACAGGTAGGCGTCGAGCGGCTCGCGCACGCCCACGAAGTGGAACTTTCCCGCGCGACGCGTGCGCAGCGCTCGGTGTTTCTCGTAGCGCACGAGATCCTCGCTGCAATGCTGGCGCAGGAAGGCCTCGATGAACGAGCATCCGGTCTTGTGGTTCTGCAGAAAGCAGAACGTCTCGAACTCGATCACGAGGTGCCCCGGCTGCGTACCATGGACGCCGCAGCTGCGATGCGGTCGGCGTCCGTGGAGAGACCGCAAAAGCGCGCGAGCTGTTCGGCCTGCACTGCGGGCTGCTCGAGGATGTCCGCGTAGCGCAGCATCAGCATCGGCGTGCGGGTCTCGATCAGCGCCTCGAACATGCGCGGATACAGCACGCCCGCTCCGGCCGCACCGAACTGTGGCGCCCAACCGCGGCGTACGCGTGTCGCCTCGATCGCCGCCATGGGTCTCACCACGCACACCAGGCGCGCCGAGAAGGCGGCGCAGATCTCCGGTATCAGCGCTGCGGACAACGGGTACTTGAGGAACAGCGGCTCGCCCGCATCGCCGATCGTCGCCTCGAGCTGCTCCCGGAACGCCGTGATCCGTGCCTGTGCGGCTGGCCAGTCGACGCGCATGCCGAGCGTGTTCTCGTCGATCAGCTCGCCGATCATCGCGCGGAAGGCCAGTGACTCGAAACTGTTCTCCGTGAGCGGATCATTGGTGCGCAGGTACGGCGGAAGTCCACGCGCGCCCAGCTCTGCGAGCATCGCGCTGACCACGGTCGTACCACTGCTCCACGGGCCGCAGACCAGGATCAGTCGCATGCGGGCAACCTGCTGGCAACCTGCCCCGGTGTCTTGCACCGCGAATCCCGCCCGGCAAGTGCGGGGATGGCGTGTTTCGCTGTCATCGTCGTCGACTGCTGCAGGTTCCGGCGAATGCGCTTCTAGACCCGCCCGTGCGTGAGACCGATAGTTTAGCAGCCTGACGAAAGGCCGCTTGCCGTCGCTTTGATGAACCCTTGGCGCGGAAACAGGTTGATCAATCGCTGGTCGATTCTGCTGTACAGACGCGAGCCTGGCCCGCTGATTGCAATTCGCCCGCTGTGTTGCAGATGGCGACTGTCAACAGCGCGGCTGCGTACGTCCGAGGCGGCTGGCCTGAGCTATCCGCTGAGCGGAATCCTATGGCGGCCCCGGTCGTCGAAAGCGATTGAAAAACATCAGGTAGACGAGGCGACCATTTTCCACACAGTTCCCAAAGCCGGGGCCTGCGGTGTGCCAAAAGTGCGGCTGGATAAGAATTAGCACGAATCCTCGTTTCGGCTGAGACACAGAATTCCGGTCCAGTGGCCGGTATCGACATGAATGCGGCCCGGCTTGTCATCGGACGCAAGTGCCAAGCGACGATTCTGATGGGCATAGTCTTGCGTCCAAGGCGTGTGGAGCGGCTCATGAACAAGCCGGGAGATATTCTCGGTCAGGCCGTCGAACTGGATCTTCTCTATGGAATTTCGGCCCGGATAATGGCCCTGGCGCACGTACGATAGTTGCAGTGCCCTGCTGCGAAGCACATCAGGGTCCCGCAAGAAATCATCCATCACGATGAGCCACGGAAGCCCGAAGCCGCCGCGAAGATCCTCGATATCCAGGACGCTGTCGGCAGAAGGGACATTCACGTCATTCAACTCGCCACTTCCACTCAGTCGACTCCCGTATGCCGCGTTGCGGAACCACGTTCAGACTATTGCAAGGATAAAGCCCCGCTCTGACCGAAACCAGCCTGGCCTGCCCCTGCCCCCCGCGAGTACTCGCTGGCGTCCAACCCGCGAATTGCCCTGGCTTGCTGCTTCATCGCCGAACCAAAACCCTGAATCAGCGTCACCGCGCCGGTGGCGCGGGTAAGGCCGGCCTTGCTGAACAGGTGGCGTCCGCACTCATGCCGCGCAGGGTGGCGCCGCCGGCAGACCGGTGGGGCATCCGCGCCCGCCGCCCCGTGACCGCTCGACCTTGACGCGACCGTATTAGAATGCTTATTCTAGAACGATGGGTCGAAAGGCCATCTTCGAGCGGCGGGATATGGCGGGCGCTGCGCTACGCCTGGTCGCCGACCGCGGCCCTCAGGCCGTTACCGTGGCGGCACTCGCCCAGGCAGTGGGCGCTCCGGTCGGATCCATCTACCACCGCTACCGTAGCCGCGAGGCGCTGCTCGCCGAGCTGTGGATGGATGTCGTCGAGGGATTTCAGAACGAGTTCGCCACGTGCCTTGCGAATGCCAGTGACGTCGACGGCGCCGTGCGAGCTTCCCTGTTCATGCTCGAGTGGACGCGCCAGCACCGGCTGGAGGCGCGCCTCCTGCTGCTGCACCGCAGGCAGGACTTCGTTCCCGGCGCCTGGCCCGCCGAACTCACGGACCGCGCCGCGGCACTCGAGCCGCAGATCGGGTCCGCCCTGCGTGCATACGCACATCGCGCTTTCGGCACTGCGGACTCGAACACGATGGCGCGCCTGCGCTACGCACTGCTCGACGCGCCCTTCGGCGCCATCAAACCTTACGTGCAGGCGCGCAAGCGGATGCCGGGCGTGGTGGACGAGTTGGTCTCCGCGACGGCGCGCGCGGTGCTCGGATCCATCGGGAATCAGCAGCCTGCAGCGGGAGAGCGCAATGAACGCAGCGGTTAGCCTCGAGTTCGACCGCCGCCCAGCGGCGATACCCTACATGGTGCGCGCAATGATGCCCGTGCCGCGGCACCGGGAGCTCGCTCCCCATATGTCCGCGCGCTGGCGCGGGCACCGTCCCGACGCCGCCGAGGTCGAAGAATTCAACAGGATTGCCGGTCTGCCCTCCGGAAGCGCGACCCTGCCGCTCCTCTACCCGCACACCTTCGGTTTCCGACTGGCGATGGCCATCCTGACGCACCCTCGTTTTCCCGTACCGATCTGGGGCGTGCTGCAGACGCGCAACCACCTGTTACAGCATCGAGCCATCTGCGTCGACGAAGCGCTCGACTTCGCGGCCACCGTCAGTCACGGGCGCGCAGTGCCGAAGGGCGCGGAGTTCGACCTGCGCACCACCGTGCACGTCGCCGGCGACCTCGCCTGGGAAAGTGTGATCACGTTCTTTACGCGCGGCCGTTTCGGCGAGCCAGACGCGCCGTCGCCGCTGACGCGGGCCCCGTCCGAGTTCGGCCCTGCACTCGTCGAGTGGACCATGAGAAACGCCGACCACTGGACCTTCGGTGGCTTCACCGGCGACTACAACGGCATCCATCTGTGGGACTGGTACGCACGCCGACTCGGTTTCCAGAACGCGCTGTATCATCCGCCGCGAGTGCTCGGGGAATGCCTCGCCAGGCTA
Organism: uncultured Gammaproteobacteria bacterium; assembly: GCA_963823535.1. Classification (GTDB taxonomy): domain Bacteria; phylum Pseudomonadota; class Gammaproteobacteria; order Steroidobacterales; family Steroidobacteraceae; genus RPQJ01. The sequence goes on along the minus strand of CAWGLZ010000004.1, from coordinate 545,973 downwards.
GCCGCGGCCACGCCGGTCAATGACGGGCACGGGCGGCTGCGGCTCGACGCGTGGCTCAAGGGTCCCGTGCCCCATGGCGCGCGCGTGCGCATGCACGCCGCGACGACCGACGATGCGGCCACCTTTGCCCTCTTCGCCGGGGAGGAGCGCCCCTCCATTGTCGGACGACTCACCAGACCGGAGGCAGATTCATGAACCGGCAGCACCGGGACTTCCTCGTCGCGCGTTTCCTCGACGCCTGGACTTCGCAGGACATCGAGCGCGTGCTCGACTGTTACACGGACGACGTGCGCTATCGCGACCCGAACACCCGCGGACACGTCACTGGCCGCGAGGCCATGCGACGCTACCTCACCCGGCTGTTCGCGGGCTGGCAGATGACGTGGGCAGCCCGCGAGTTATTCGACCTCGAGGGCCCGGATGGCGTCGCATTGCTCTGGCGCGCGACGTTCCGCCGTGCCGGCGAAGACAAGGTCGTCGAAGTGGACGGCATGGACCTCGCGATCCTGCGCGGCGACCGGGTCGCGCACAACGAGGTGTACTTCGACCGCGCCGCACTCGGTTGACGAGCGGCTACTAGATCTCGTAGACGAAATCGAACTCGGTGCCCTTCTCGTTGCGCGAGTGCAGCTTCATCGGCCCCCGCGCGTCGCGTTTAACCCGTTTCTTCCGGGAATCCTCGCACGTCAATTTGCGCCTTGTGCGGGCACCATGGATTCTCTCTCGTGGAGTTACGTGGGCAGGATACTCCTCACTCCCACTCGATCGTCGCCGGCGGCTTCCCCGAGATGTCGTAGGTTACCCGCGAGATGCCGGGCACCTCGTTGATGATGCGGCGCGCGCACAGGTCGAGAAACTCGTAGGGCAGGCGTGCCCAGCGCGCCGTCATGAAGTCCACCGTTTCGACCGCCCGCAGGGCGATCACGTAGTCGTAGCGCCGGCCGTCGCCCATGACGGCGACGGAGCGCACCGGCAGAAACACGGCAAACGCCTGGCTGGTCTGGTCGTACAGGCCGTGGGCGTGCAGCTCGTCGATGAAGATCTTGTCGGCCCGGCGCAGCAGATCCGCATACTGCCGGGACACCTCGCCGAGGATGCGGACGCCGAGACCCGGTCCCGGGAACGGATGGCGGTACACCATCTCGCGCGGCAGGCCGAGTTCGAGACCGAGCCGGCGCACCTCATCCTTGAAGAGTTCCCGCAGCGGCTCCACCAGCCCGAGCTTCATGTGCTCGGGCAGGCCGCCCACGTTGTGATGGCTCTTGATCACGTGGGCCTTGCCGGTCTTGGCCCCGGCGGACTCGATCACGTCGGGATAGATCGTCCCCTGCGCCAGCCAGCGCACGCCCTCGAGCTTGTGCGACTCCTCCTCGAAGACCTCGACGAACAGGCGCCCGATGATCTTGCGCTTGCGCTCCGGATCGGTTTCGCCCCTGAGCGCCTCGAGGAAGCGCGCCTCGGCGTTCACGCGCAGCACCCGGACGCCCATGTTCTCGCCGAGCGTCTTCATGACCTGGTCGCCCTCGCCTGCGCGCAGCAGTCCGTGGTCCACGAAGACGCACACGAGCTGGTCGCCGATCGCACGGTGCAGCAGCGCCGCCACGACGGACGAATCCACGCCACCCGACAACCCGAGCAGTACCTTGTCCGACCCCACCTGCTCGCGCACACGGGCGATCGCGTCCGCGATGATGTTCCCCGGCTCCCAGCGCGCCTCGCAGCCACAGATCTCGCGCACGAAGCGCTCGATCAGCCTGGCGCCCTGCAACGTGTGAGTCACTTCCGGGTGGAACTGGACGGCGTAGTAGCGCCGCGCCTCGTCGGCCATCGCGGCCAGCGGCGCGTTGGGGGTCGCCGCCACCGGGACGAAGCCCGGGGGAGCGCTGTCCACGCGGTCCCCATGGCTCATCCAGACGTCCAGGACCGGGCGGCCCGAGCCGTCCGTGTGATCGCGCAAGCCGTCGAACAAGCGGCACGGAGCCGTGACCGTGACCTGCGCATAGCCGAACTCGCGGTGATCGGCCGGCGTCACGCGACCGCCGAGCTGCTGGGCCATGGTCTGCATGCCGTAGCAGATGCCGAGCACCGGGACATCGGCCTCGAACACGGCCGCTGGTGCCCGCGGCGGCTCGCTGGCCGTCACCGACTCGGGCCCTCCGGAGAGAATGACGCCGCGCGCGCCGTAGGCCCGGACCTCGTCCTCGCCCATGTCCCATGGGTGGATCTCGCAGTAGACACCCACCTCGCGCACGCGGCGCGCGATCAGCTGCGTGTACTGGGCTCCGAAATCGAGGATCAGGATCCGGTGCGCGTGGATGTCGGGCGGGCGGACGGTCGAAGACTCATCTGACACGGTAGTTCGGCGCTTCCTTGGTGATCGTCACGTCGTGCACGTGGCTCTCGCGCATCCCGGCCCCGGTGATGCGCACGAATTTCGGCCGGGTGCGCATCTCCTCGATGCTGCCGCTGCCGGTATAGCCCATCGCCGCCCGCAGCCCGCCCGTCAGCTGGTGCAGGATCGCGACGATGCTGCCCTTGTAGGGCACCCGGCCCTCGACCCCCTCCGGCACCAGCTTCTCGAGTTCCTCGGTCGTGTCCTGGAAGTACCGGTCGCGCGAGCCGTGCGCCTGGGCCATGGCCCCGAGCGACCCCATGCCGCGGTACGACTTGTAGGAGGCCCCCTGGTAGAGCTCGACCTCCCCGGGGGATTCCTCCGTCCCGGCGAACAGGCTGCCGATCATCACGCTGGACGCGCCGGCGACGATGGCCTTGGCGAGGTCGCCGGAGAAGCGGATGCCGCCGTCCGCGATCAGCGGCACGCCGTGCGGCGCCAGGGCAGCCGCCACGTTGGCAACCGCGCTGATCTGCGGCACGCCGACGCCCGCGACCACGCGCGTGGTGCAGATCGAACCCGGGCCGATGCCGACCTTGACCGCATCGACGCCGGCGTCCACCAGCGCCATCGCCGCCTCGGGCGTGACGATGTTTCCGGCAATGACCTGCTGCGCAGGCCAGCGCGCCTTGATCCTCGCGACCGACTCGATCACGCCGCGCGAATGGCCATGCGCCGTGTCCACCACGATGACGTCGACGCCGGCCTCGCGCAGCGCAGCCACGCGATCCAGCGTATCCGGACTGGTGCCCACCGCCGCGCCCACGCGCAGCGCGCCGCGCTCGTCCTTGCAGGCGCGCGGGAACTCGGTGGCCTTCTGGAAATCCTTGACCGTGATCATGCCCTTGAGGCGGTAGTCGTCGTCGATCACGAGCACCTTCTCGATGCGATGCTTGTGCAGCAGGCCGAGCACTTCCTCCTTGGGGGAGTTCTCGCGCACCGTGACCAGTCGCTCGCGCGGCGTCATCACCGAGGACACCGGCGAATCGAGCTTGGTCTCGAAGCGCAGGTCGCGGTGCGTGACGATCCCCACCGCCTGGCCGTCGCGCACCACCGGGACACCCGAGATGTTCTTGGCCCGCGTCAGCTCGATGACCTCGCGAATGGTCTGCTCGGGCCGCACCGTGATCGGGTCGTGGATGATGCCGCTCTCGAAACGCTTCACCCGCGCGACCTGGCGCGCCTGCGAGTCGACGGTCATGTTCTTGTGAACGATGCCGATGCCGCCTTCCTGGGCGATGGCGATCGCGAGGCGGTGCTCGGTCACCGTGTCCATCGCTGCCGCGACCACCGGCAGGTTCAGGCGGATCGCCCGGGTGAGCTGCGTGTCGAGGCGGACCTCGTGCGGCAGCACCTGCGAGTAAGCGGGGACGAGCAGGACGTCGTCGAAGGTGAGGGCTTCCTCGAGGATGCGCAGCATGGGCTGACCCGGGCTTTATAAAAGGAAGCGCGCAATTGTACTCGGCGGGCCGGTCCGGGGGAACGCCGGCTCAGGCCGCCCGCGGGCCGACCGGGTCCGCTAAACTGCGGCCACCATGCAGGAATCCTGGCCCGACGCGCCGACCGGCACCCCGCCGAGGGAAGTTTTCAGCATCAGCCGGCTCAACCGGGAGGCCCGGATGCTGCTCGAACGAGGCCTGGGGTCGGTCTGGCTCGAGGGTGAGATGTCCAACCTGTCCCGGCCTGGATCCGGGCACTGGTACTTTTCCCTCAAGGACGAGTCGGCCCAGGTCCGCTGTGCCATGTTCCGCCAGCGAAACCTGCAGGTGCGTTTCCCGGTTCGCGACGGCAGCCACGTCCTGGCGCGCGGCCGCGTCGGCCTGTACGAGCCGCGGGGCGAATTCCAGGTCGTCATCGAGCACCTCGAGGAAGCTGGTGAGGGACTGCTGCGGCGCCGATTCGAGGAACTGAAGCAGAAGCTCAATGCCGAGGGCCTGTTCGACGTCGCCCACAAGCGACCCCTGCCCGAACTTCCGCGGCGCGTCGGCGTGGTGACCTCCCCCACCGGCGCGGCCATCCGCGACATCCTGCACGTCCTGCAGCGCCGCTTTCCCGCCGTGCCAGTGCTGATCTACCCCGTGGCCGTCCAGGGCGAGGCCGCGCCCGGCGAGATTTCGCAGGCACTGCGCCTGGCCGCCCGGCGCCGCGACTGCGACGTGCTGATCCTCGCGCGCGGCGGTGGCTCGCTGGAAGACCTGTGGGCCTTCAACGACGAGGCCGTCGCGCGCGCCATGTTCGACTGCCCGATTCCGATCGTGAGCGGCGTCGGGCACGAGGTCGACGTCACCATCGCCGATTTCGTCGCCGACGAGCGCGCGCCCACCCCTTCGGGTGCCGCCGAGCGGGTGGTCCCCGATCGCGCGGAGTGGTTGCGAAACCTGTCCGCCACCGCCCGGCATCTCGTGCAGGCGATACGGCGACGGCTGCAGGATCAGCGCACGGCACTCCAGTCCCGGGAGCAGCGACTGGCACGCGCGCATCCCGGCATCATCTTGCGCCAGCACGCGCAGCGGCTCGACGAGTTGGAGGGTCGCCTGCGCCTGGCGGGTCGGGCGCGCCTCGAGCGGGCCGGCACCCGGCTCGCCACGGCTCGCTCGCTGCTGCTGCGCGCGTCGCCCGTCCTGCGGGTCGCCGCCCTCCGCGTCCGGCTCGAATCGTCGCGCCGGGCACTGGCGAGCGAGGCGCGCCGCCAGGTCACCGAGTCGCGCCGCCGCTTCGAACTGGCCGCCCGGACGCTGCATGCCGTGAGTCCGCTCGCGACGCTCGATCGGGGCTACGCGATCTTGACCGACGAAACAGGCCGCGTGCTGCAGGACGCCACGCGCGTGCTCCCCGGCCACCGAATCTCGGCCCGTCTGGCACGCGGAAGCCTCGACGCCGAGGTGCTGGCCGTCATGGCGGAGCCGCGCCCCCGGCGGAAGGACCCCGAGTGAAGGACCGGACAAGACCCGACCGGCTCCGCAGGCGCGCTCGGCGACTGGTCGGCGCGCTCTGCGGGGTGCTCGCGGCGCTGCCGGCGCCGTCATCGGCCGACGTGCCGGCACTCCCGCGCGAGAGCCGGGTCCCGGGCGGGATCGCGATTCTCGACCTGGGTCCGGATGAGGCGCCCCCGGGCAGCGTGCTGTTCGGCGAGCGACGGGTGCCGGTCCTGCGCACGGACGCCGGCTGGGTCGCTGTAGTCGGAATTCCGCTCGACACACCGCCCGGACCGCAGTCGGCGCTGCTGCAGCCAGCGGGCGAAGCTCCTGTCCGCAAGCTCGAGTTCACGGTCGCGGCAAAGCAGTATGCGGAGCAGCGGCTCACGGTCCCGAACCAGCGCCACGTGGATCCGTCGAAGGATGATCTCGCGCGCATCGGGCGCGAGCGCTTGCGCATCGATGCGGCGCTCGAGACCTACACGCAGGCGCGCACGCCGACGTTCGCACTCAAACCGCCCGTGGCGGGTCCCCGCTCCAGCAGTTTCGGCTTGCGTCGCTTTTTCAACGGCCAGGCCCGTAATCCGCACAGCGGCATGGACATCGCGTCGCCCAGCGGCACTCCGATCCTGAGCCCGGCCGCCGGTCGCGTGCTGGACGCGGGGGATTTCTTCTTCAACGGCAACACCGTGTTCGTCGACCACGGTCAGGGGCTCGTCACGATGTACTGCCACCTGAGCCGCATCGACGTGCAGCCCGGAGATGAAGTCGCCGTGGGTACGCCACTCGGCGCGGTCGGTGCGACCGGACGCGTCACCGGTCCGCACCTGCACTGGGGCGTCGCGGTGAACCGGGCGCTGGTCGATCCGGCGCTGTTCCTGGTCGATGGGTCCACGGGCGACGACGCCGGCTAGCGGGTCGGGGCGATCGTCTCCCGGCGCGGCCTGGCGCCGGCGCGTTGTCGCACGGCTCTAGCGGGTCGTCCCGGCCCCGTCCAGGAAACCCCGGATCGCCGGCTCGAACCGATCCAGGTCGACGAGAAACGCGTCGTGTCCCTGCAGGGACGGAAACGCGTGAAACTCGACGTGCCCGCCTGCCGCCTGCAGGTGGTCGGCAATCTCGCGCTGCTGCTCGATCGGAAACAGCATGTCAGTCTCGACACCGAGTACCAGCGAATGCCGGGTACGGAAGCGGGCGAACGCAGCGGCCAGTGAACCATCGCCGTGATCCGCGAGGTCGAACTGGTCCATCGCCCGGGACAGGTAGAGGTACGAATTGGCGTCGAATGAATCCGCGAAACGCAGCGCCTGGTGCTCGAGGTACGACTCGACCTCGAACTGGGGTCTGAAGTCCCCCGACAGGCCCGCCGTGTCCGGCACGCGCCGGCGGCCGAATCGCTGGTTCCACTCCTCCGTCGAACGATAGGTGATGGTGCCGAGCTTGCGGGCGAGGCGCATGCCCAGGCGCGGTCCGCGGCCGGGCTCGTAGTTGCCACCGCGCCACGCGGGATCACTGCGCACCATTTCGCGCTGCAGCGAGCGCAGCGCGATCGCGAACGGGCTGGCGTGAGCTGCGCCCGAAATGGTGACGACGCTGTCCACCTCGTCCGGGAAGAGCGCGCAGTAGGCGAGCACCGTCATGCCGCCCAGTGACGGCCCGATCACCGAGGCAACGCGCTCGATACCGAGCGTGCGCAATGCCTCGCGACCAGCGGTCGCGATGTCCTCGATCACGATCTCCGGGAAGCTGGTGCCGTAGGCGCGCCCGGTCCGCGGATCGATCGACGCAGGCCCGCTCGATCCGAACGGGCTTCCCAGCGAATTCACACAGACGACGTAGTAACGGCGGGTGTCGATGGGCCGTCCGTCGCCGATCATCGATTCCCACCAGCCGGGCCTGGGATCCTGCGGGGAGGACGACGCGTGGGCCGACGGGGACAGGCCGGTGAAGATCACCACCGTGTTGTCGCGCGCCGCGTTCGGGCAGCCCCAGGCCTCGTAGGCGACGACCGGCTGCTCGATCACCCCGCCGCGACGCAGGGACAGCGGTCCGTCCAGCCGCGCCAGGCGACGCGCAGGCTGGTCGTGGGAAGCGAACGACGGCGTACGTGCGACAGCCATGAGCATGCAGCCAGTCTATGCCGCCCTCCCGGAGGAACAAGGTCGAGAGGATAGCGCGTCAGAAGCGCAGGTTATGAGATTAAAGCGTCGCGGGCGACCCCGGAGCTCAGCGCTTGCCGCCCTTGGAGCGACGGATGAGCCGCTGGCGTTTGCGCACCTGGCGCGGCGTCAACTCGTTGCGGCGCCCGGCAAAGGGGTTCGCATCGGTGCGGAATTCGATCCGCATGGGCGTGCCCGTCAGCCGGAACGCCTTGCGGAAGTAGTTCTCGAGGTAGCGCCGGTAGGCATCCGGGACGTGCTGCGTCTGGTTGCCGTGGATGACCACGATGGGGGGATTGCGCCCGCCCTGGTGGGCATAGCGCAGCTTGATGCGCCGGCCCCGCACCAGCGGCGGCTGGTGCATCGCAACCGCCTGCTCGAGCGCGCGCGTCAGGTCCTTGGTCGGCAGTTCCCGCATGGCGGCGCGGTACGCGGAGCGCACGGACGACATCAGCTCGCCCACCCCTGTGCCGTGCCGGGCGGAGATGAAATGCACCGGCGCGAAGGTCAGGAAGTCGAGGCGCAGGTCCAGGCCAGCGCGGATGGCGACCCGCTGGTCCTGCGGGATGCCGTCCCACTTGTTGACAGCGATCACCAGTGCCCGGCCGCGCTCGACGATCAGCCCGAGCAGGCTTGCATCCTGCTCGGCGACGGTGTCATGGGCATCGAGCACCCCGATCACGACGTTCGCGTCCTCGATTGCCTGCAGGGTCTTGACGATGCTGAACTTCTCGATCGCCTCGCTGACGCGGGCGCGGCGCCGGACCCCGGCCGTGTCGATCAGCGTGTAGCGCTGGCCGTCGCGTTCGAACGGAACGCGCACCGTGTCCCGCGTCGTGCCGGGCTCGTCGAAGGTGATCATCCGCTCGTCACCGAGCAGCCGATTGATCAACGTCGACTTGCCGACGTTCGGTCGTCCGACCACGGCGACGCGGATTTCCTCCCCGTCGACGCCGCCGGCCTCGTCGGCCGCCAGCTCCGGCAGCCCCTCCAGCGCCCGCTCCATGAGCGACACGACACCCGACGCGTGCGAGGCCGAAATCGCCAGCGGCTCGCCGAAGCCGAGCTGGTGGAAGTCGGTCGCGGCGACGTCGGGATCGAGAGCCTCGGCCTTGTTCGCCGCGACCACGACGGACTTGCCGCTGCGGCGCAGGATGCCCGCGACGTGCAGGTCGGACGGCGTGCAACCCTCACGCGCATCGACGATCAGCAGCACGCAGTCGGCTTCCTCGACCGCCTTGAGCGTCTGTTCCGCCATGAGGCGCTCGATGCCCACGACCGACTCGACCAGGCCACCGGTATCGACGACCACGCACTCGCGCGGTCCGATGCGGGCGTAGCCGTACTTGCGGTCGCGCGTCAGCCCAGGGACGTCGGCGACCAGAGCATCGCGCGTCCTCGTGAGCACGTTGAACAGCGTGGACTTGCCGACATTCGGACGCCCGACGAGGGCAATGACGGGTAGCACGGTCAGCGCCCGGCAGCGTCCCCGCTGCGGTAGGCAACGATCTCGCCACCGTCGTCGATGACGAATACACGGTCGCCGACCACCAGCGGCGCGACGCTGATGCGGTCCCGCCCGGGGCGCTCGCGCGCGACGAAGGTACCGCTCTCCCGATCGAGCCAGTGCAGGTAGCCGTCGAAGTCCCCGACCATCACGGCCGGACCCACGACGGCGGGCGTGCTGAGCCATCGACGCTTGAGGCCCTGCTGGGTCCAGAGAATGCTGGCATCACGGCGGCGCAGCGCCACGACGTCGCCCTCCGACGTGGCCACGTAGAGGTTCGCGTCGTCGAGGGCCAGACCACGGTAGCTCGAGAGGTCGCGAGCCCACCAGATCTGGCCGCTGTCGAGCGCAATCATCGCGGCACGACCCTGGTACCCGACGGCGTACACGTCGCCGCCGTCGACCTGCACGGCGGCATCCACGTCGGCCAGTCGTTCCAGTTCCGAGCGTCCTTTCGGCGTGCTGACCTGAGCCTGCCAGAGGATCTCGCCGCTCTCGAGATTCACGGCCATGACCTTGCCCGAGTCGAATCCGCAGATCACCGTGCTGCCCGCGAGCACCGGCGGCGCCGTGCCGCGCAGCGAGAGCCGCGGCACGATGTCCTCGACCATCCAGGCCTCGCTGCCGTCGCTGGCCAGCAGTGCCCGCATGCGTCCGTCGACGCTCCGAACGACTACGCGATCGCCGGCAACCAGGGGTGCCGCAAGGATCTCGCCGCTCACCCGGGCCGTCCAGCGCACCGTGCCGGCCTCGGCATCCAGCGCCAAGACCTCGCCGTCGTTCGTGCCGACGACGACGAGACCGTTCCCGGCGCCAGGCCCCGCAGACAGCTCGAGTTTGGTGTCCGTCTGCCATCGCGTACGGCCGTTGGCAGCGTCGATCGCGCGCACCTTGCCGTCGCGCGCGGCCGCGTAAAGCACGTCCTCCTCATGGGCGAGGCCGAGCGCGAGCCGCAGGGCTTCGCCACCGCCGCCGACCCCGGTGGACCACAACTTGTCCACGGGCAGCACCGACTTGATGTCGACCAGCTCGGCCGGAGGGTCGACGACCGTGTCCTTGTCGCAGGCAGCGAGCAACGCGCACGCCGCGAGCACGACGAGCGTGCCAGCGGATCTCATTGCGCGGGCACCTCGACGGCGGTCGGCTCCGGCGGGCTCCCGGCCAGTCCGGCCTGCGCGTCGCGCTTCAGTTCGACGAAGGCCCGGTCGAGACCCGATTCTTCGTCGGACGCCAGCGCCGCCTCGTACTCGCTGCGCGCTGCGGCCGCGTCACCCTTGGCGGCGTACGCGTCGCCGCGGATCTCATGGGACAGCGGCGCGAACGCGCCGGCCTGTCCCGGGTCGAGCAGCGCAAGGGCTTCATCGTGCTTGCCCTGCTCGATCAGTACGCGCGCGAGCCGGGCCTGCGCGACACGGCGCAGTTCGACGTCTACGGAGCCGTCAACCACCCGCTTCAAGCGGCTCGCAGCGTCGTCGAACTCGCGGGCTTCGACCGCCGCCCGTGCCAGCGCCAGGTCTGCCTGATCCGCGTACGGGGAGTCGGGGCTGACCGCGCGCAGCTCGTCCGCCCGCTTGGCGGCCTCTTCCCGCTGACTGCGCCCGAGCGAGTCGAGGACCGCGCGATAGCTGCTCGCGGTCTTCTCGGTGGCCTGGACCTGATAGCGCTGCCAGTACTGCCAGCCCGCGAGCAGCGCGAGCCCGAGCGCGACCCCGCCGATGATCCAGGCCCAGTTATCGCTCCACCATCGGCGCAGCTGCTCTTCGCGTTCGTTGTCGGTCAAGTCTTCCACGTCTTGAAACTCCGTCATGCCGCGGCGCACATGCGCCCGGCGTACTGTGTCAATCCTGCACGCCGCCGCTCGTCGCCACGACGCGCTTCATTTCGCCGGCGAGCCCGTCGAGAGGCACCTGCCGCTGCTCAACCGCCTCGCGCAAGGGCTTGAGCGTCGCCACCTGCCGGGCGACTTCGTCATCGCCCAGGATGATCGCGTAGCGCGCACCGCTTCGATCGGCCCGCTTCAGCTGCGACTTGAAACTGCCCCCGCCGCAATTCGTCTCGATCCTGAGGCCGCGCACCGCCTCGCGCAGCGACTCCGCGAGCGCCAGGCCCGCCGATTCCGCCGCCGCGCCGGCCAGCGCGAGGTAGACGTGGGGGGCGGACTCGTCGGCCGCCTGCCCCTGCAGTCGCATCAGTTCGACGACGCGCTCCTCGCCGAGCGCCCAGCCGATCGCCGGTGCCGGCGCGCCGCCGAGCTGCCCGACCAGGCCGTCGTAGCGGCCGCCAGAGCATACCGCGTCCTGCGCGCCCAGGTCGGTCGTGATCCACTCGAACACCGTGCGCGTGTAGTAGTCGAGGCCACGGACCAGCCGGGGATTGACCTCGTAGCGCACGCCGACGGCGTCGAGCTGCCGGCGCAGTTCGTCGAAATGTCCGGCGGACTCCGGATCGAGGTGGTCCGTGATCAGCGGGGCACCCGCGACGATCTCGCGCATCGCCGGGTTCTTGCTGTCGAGGATGCGCATCGGGTTGCCGTCCAGCCGCCGGCGGCTGTCCTCGTCGAGCACCGACGCATGGTCCCGGAAGTACTCGACGAGCTTGCCACGGTAGGTCCTGCGGGAATCCGGGGTACCGAGCGAATTGATGTTGAGCGACAGCCCGGAGAGCCCGAGCCGCCGCCAGATTCTCGCGGACATCATGATGAGTTCCGCATCCACGTCCGGACCGGGGAAGCCGAGGGCCTCGACGTCGATCTGGTGGAATTGGCGATAGCGACCCTTCTGCGGACGCTCGTAGCGAAACATCGGTCCGGTGCACCACAGCTTCTGGCGCTGGTTGTGCAGCAGGCCGTTGCCGATGCACGCGCGGACGATGCCCGCCGTCGCCTCCGGCCTCAGCGTCAGGGAGTCGCCGCCGCGATCGTCGAACGTGTACATCTCCTTCTCGACGATATCCGTGTACTCACCGATCGACCGCTTGAAGAGCTCCGTGCGCTCGAGCAGGGGGAGCCGGATCTCGCGATACCCGTACTCGATGAACGTTTCGCGCGCGACGCGCTCGAGTGTCTGCCAGGCGGCAGATTCGTCCGGCAACACGTCGTTCATGCCGCGTACGGCCTGGATGGTTTCGCTCATCGTGTTTCTGCCCGCCGCCGGCTCAGCGAACGGTCCCGTCGGCTTCGATCGTGAATCGCGCGACCGTCTGCCCGGGCGGCACGGGCGGCATAGCGGTCGGGCGACCATTGACGACCATCGAGACCGCGGGCGCGTTGCCGAAGGTGACGCTGAGCGGTGCGGCCGCCGCGATCACCCGTTGCGTGCCCGCCTGCCCGAGATCGTAGAGCACGGCCTGACCGGAGCCGTCGTAGATCTCCGTCCACGAGTCGGCGGCAAAGCGGATGCTGACGCTCACGTGTCCGGCCGGCACCGGCGGCGGCACCACGCCGTCCGTTGCCCCGGCTCCGGAGGCGGCGACGCCCGGGGCCGTCGTCTCAACGGCAGTCGTCCCGGCGGCGACCGTCCCGGCGTCCACGGTCGCCGAACCGGCGGCCTCCGGGCTCGTCTCCGGGACGGAGACGCCGGCGGATCGGTCCGTGGTCAAACCGGGAATCGTCAGGCCGTACTCGGACACATAGGCGACCAGGCCCGCCGCGAGCAAGAAGAGCACGGCGCCACCGAGCACCCATGGCCACTTCGGTCGGCCCCGCACGGGCGCCATCTCGATGCGCGCGCGCGGCACCAGGGTGGGCGGCTGCGCACGCACACTGGAGCGCTCGTAGGTACCGAGCAACTCGCCCTCGTCGAGGCCGAGATACGCGCCATAGCGGCGCAGATGCCCCCTCGCGAACACGGGAGCGCCGAGTGCGGCGTAGTCGTCATTCTCCAGCGCGGCCAGCACGCCGACGTCGAGATTGATCTGCTCGGCCGCCTGCTGCTCCGTCAGGCCGCGCGCCTCGCGGGCACGACGCAGGCTCGAGCCCGGTCCCTCCGCCGGTTCCTGATCGGCTGCCGTGTTGCCTCTCACTGTGCCTGGCGCTCCGCGTCGCGCAGTTGTACGGACTCCGCCGAGCCCGCGAAGTCCGTGTGCAGCCGCCGTGCATACTCCGCCGCGGCGGCCGACTCCCCGAGCGCGGTCTCGATGCGGTAGCCAAGCAACAGCGAGGCGGCCGAGGCCGTCATCGCGGCGTTGTAGCGCTGCAGGAACGCACGCGCCTGCAGCGGATTACCGATCTCGAGCGACAGGTCAGCCAGCTCGTACAGTGGGGCCGGCATGTTCGGCTTGATGGCGAGTGCGCGGCGGAAGTACTCCTCGGCGTCCGCCGGCCGTCCGTCCGAGCGGGCGCAGTACCCGGCGTTCGCATAGGCGACCTCCGGCGTGCGGTACAGGGGGCTGGCGGCCGCCTGCAGGAAATACTCGACACCCTGCTTGCGGTCCCCCTTGCGACACTGGAAGACCGCGGCGTTGTTCAGGATGTCGGGGTTGTCCTTGCCGCCGAGCTTCACTGCCTGCTCGAAGTGCTGTTTCGCCTTCTTGTCCTCGCCGAGCCGGTCGTAGACGAACCCAGCGGCCATCTGCGTGTCCGCGGTGCGCGGATTCTGCTTGAGCGCCTTGTCGGCCTTTTCACGCGCCGCCTGCAGATTGCCCTGCTGCAGGTAGGTAAGCGCGAGCTGGGCGTTGACCTGCGCGGCCTGCTTGGGATCGACGCTCTTCTCGGCAGATGCCGGAAGGATCGCCGCAACGACACCCAGCCACAGCAGGGCGCCCGCCGCGACCCGCCTCATGTCCGGACCACCGACAGCGGGATCAGCCGCTGTCCGAGGCGGTTCGTCGTCCGGTCGTTGACGCGGCCCACCAGCTGGCCGCAGGCGGCGTCGATATCGTCGCCGCGCGTGCGGCGGATGGTGGCGATCACGCCACCCCTGATCAGCAAGTCCCGAAAGCGCACGATGGCCTCCTCGGTCGAACGTCGGTACCGGGTGCCCGGAAAAGCATTGAACGGGATCAGGTTCACCTTGGCGGGCCGCCCGTGCAGCAGACCGGCCAGTTCACGCGCGTGCTGCGGCCGGTCGTTGACGCCGTCAAGCATCACATACTCGAAGGTCACGCTGCGCGCGTTCTGCCGTTCGACGTAGTGCCAGCAGGCGTCGAGCAGGTCCGCGATCGGGTGCCTGCGGTTGATCGGGACCAGTTCGCTGCGCAACGCGTCGTTCGGCGCGTGCAGCGACACGGCCAGTGCGACGTTGGTCTCCTCAGCGATGCGGATCATCTGCGGAACCAGGCCGGACGTGCTGATCGTCACCCGGCGTCGCGACAGGTCGAGCCCCAGGTCGTCCATCATGACCTCGGCGGCCGGCACGACGTTGCGGTAGTTGGCCAGCGGCTCGCCCATGCCCATGAAGACGACGTTGGTGATCACGCGGTCGCCGTCGGGCGAATAGCCGAGTTCCCGGTTCGCAAGCCACACCTGACCGAGGATCTCGGCCGTCTCGAGGTTGCGGTTGAAGCCCTGCTGCGCCGTGGAGCAGAACGTGCAGTCCATGGTGCAACCGACCTGGCTCGAGATGCAGAGCGTGCCGCGCCCCGGCTCAGGGATGAAAACCATCTCGATCGCCTGCCCGCTTTCGAGCCGGAGCAGCCACTTGCGGGTACCGTCCGCGGACGACTGCGCGACGACGACCTCGGGCGTGCGGATATCGGCGACCGCCGCGAGGCGCTGCCGGAAGTCCTTGCCGAGATCGGTCATCGCGTCGAAATCGCCCACGGCGCGCCGATAGATCCACTTCATGAGCTGGCGCGCACGGAACGGCTTCTCGCCCATGCCAAGGACGAATTCCTCCATGCCGGCCCGCGTCAGGCCGAGCAGGTTGGTCTTCGCTGTCGAGATTTCGCCCATGATCGGTTCAGACCGCCGCCGGGGACGGAGTTACGGGTTCAGCGCGGGCAGAGTTCCGTCTCTGCGAAGAAATACGCGATCTCGCGGGCCGCGTTCTCGAGGCTGTCCGAACCGTGCACGACGTTCTGCTCGATGCTCTCCGCAAGATCGGCACGGATGGTGCCGGGCGCAGCCTTCTTCGGGTCGGTCGCACCCATGATCTCGCGATGCCGGGCGACGGCGTCGTCGCCCTCGAGCGCCTGCACCATCACCGGCCCGGAGGTCATGTATGCCACGAGATCGCCGAAGAACGGCCGCTCGCGGTGCACCGCGTAGAAGCCCTCGGCCTGCGACCGGGACAGCCGCATCATCCGGGCGGCCACGATCCGCAGTCCCGCGCGTTCGAAGCGGCGGTAGACCTCGCCAATGACGTTCTTGCGGACACCATCGGGCTTGACGATGGACAGCGTGCGTTCGACGGCCATGCGAATCCTCTCGACGGGGCGCTCTGCCCCTCTGCGCGTGAAACGAGGCCCCGGAAATTTTCAGACCCGCGCAAGCGCGGGTCCGGGCGGGACCAACCTGTAAAACCGAACCGTGAAGTATACCCGCGGCATGCGCGGCAGCAAAGAAAATTCAACCCGGACGCGGGTTTAGACGCTGAAGCTCTCGCCGCAGCCGCACTCGCCGCGGACATTCGGATTGCGGAACCTGAAGGCCTCGTTGAGGCCATGGCGGACGAAATCGATCTCCGTGCCGTCGACGAAACGCAGGCTCTCCGCATCGACGATGACCTTGATTCCCTGGTCCTCGAACACGACGTCGCCGGAGCCGATGTCGTCGGCGTAATTGACGACATACGCAAAGCCGGAGCAACCCGTCTTCTTGACGCCGAGCCTGAGGCCGACGCCGCATCCTCGGGTCTCGAGGAAGCCCCGCACTCGTTCCGCGGCCGACTGGGTAAGAGTCACTGACATGTTGATCTGGCGCCTTCTGCCTGGACTGATTCTACACGGTAGACCGCGACGCAGCGGGCCAGTTCCTCGCCAGTGTGTGAACGGCGTCCTGCAAGGTCAGCAATCGACCAAATTTCGCGGGCGGCACCTCGAGGATCGTCACGAGTTCCTGCCAGTCCCAGCGCTCCAGGTCGGTTCGACTGGCGCCTTGAAGGCGGTCGGTCACCCACGACGCAGCGGCAATGAAGTGGGGGCAACCGAAGGCCCGGAACCGAAGCTCGACGACCCGGTCGCCGTCGATGCGCGCCGCGAGAACGATCTCCGTCCCCTGCTCCCGGTCGCCTGCCGCGACCCGCACGACGCCGGGACCGGCGGCGAGGTCGCCCGCCCCGCTCATGGTCGCCATCCGCCGCCGGACTTCGGCGCCGTATCGCGGATCGAGACCGGTCATGCCACCAGGCCGCCAGGAGCCACGGCGCGCAGCTTCCCGACGGCTGCGGTGATGGCCGCGACCGCGCAATCCACCTCGCTGCGCGTCGTAAAACGACCGAGGCTCAGGCGGAGCGTACTCTGGGCGAGGCGATCGCCATGCCCGAGGGCCCGCAGGACGTAGGAGGGTTCCGCATGGGTCGTTGCACACGCGGAACCGGACGCGACCGCGAGTCCCGGCAGTTCGAACAGCAGGCTCTCGCCCTCCACCCCGTCGATCGTGACGCTCAGGATGCCCGGCGCACGCTGCGTCGCATGCCCGTTCATGCGCACTCCCGGCAAGCGGGCGAGACCCGTCCAGAGCAGGTCGCGCAGCGTCGAGATCCGGGACGATTCTTCCTCCATCCCGGCCACGGCGATCCGGTAGGCCGCACCCATGCCGACGATCTGGTGCGTCGGCAGTGTCCCCGAGCGCAGGCCGCGTTCCTGGCCGCCGCCGTACAGCAGGGGCACGAGCCCGAGGCGTGGCTCGAGACGGAGGCAGAGCGCGCCCACCCCCTTCGGTCCGTGCACCTTGTGAGCCGTCAGCGCAAGCAGGTCGATGCAGTCCTTTTCGACGTCGAGCGGCAGCTTGCCGGCGCCCTGCGCGGCATCGACATGGAAGAGGATCCCTCGCTCGCGGCAAAGCCTGCCCACGGCGCCGACGTCCTGCCGGACGCCGATCTCGTTGTTGACGTGCATCAGCGAGACCATGATCGTCTCCGGGCGCAGCGCCGCCTCGACCTGCGCCGGCTCGATGAGGCCGTCCGGTGCGGGCTTCAGGTAGGTGACCTCGAAGCCTTCGCGCTCGAGTTGCCGGCAGGCGTCGAGCACGGCCGGGTGCTCGGTGCGCGACGTCACGAGGTGCTGCCCACGCGAGCGGTAGAAATGCGCGGCACCGAGCAGCGCGAGATTGTCGGCTTCGGTCGCGCCGGAGGTCCAGATGACCTGGGCGGCCGATGCGCCGACGGCGGCCGCGACCTCAGCGCGGGCCTGCTCCACGCGCGCCCGGGCCCGGCGACCCGGCGCGTGGCCCGTTGCGGATGGATTGGCGAAATCGCCCGTGGCGTCGAGGCAGCCGAGCATCTCCTCGACGACCCGTGGATCGACCGGCGTCGTCGCGGCATTGTCGAGGTAGACGACTCCGTTCATGACGTCGTCGTATCCCGCGGCACTGGCGGGTCACCGGCCCGCCGGCGTCGGCCCTGCACGGACGTCAGGATGCCGCGCAGGATGTTGATCTCGTTGTGGTCCGGCATCGCACGATTGAAGAATCGTCGCAGCCGGGCCATCAGGTACCCTGCGCCCGTACGATCCCGGAATCCGACCTCGTCGAGCACCTGCTCGAGGTGCTCGTAGAACCGCTCCATGTCGCGCGCGCTGGCGAGCGGCGCACCCTGCTCCGCCACCTCGGGCGGGGCGTCCCGCCGGGCGAGCAGGATCTCGTACGCGACGACCTGGACGGCCATTGCGAGGTTCAGCGAAGCGTAGCCCGGACCGGTGGGGATCGTCAGCAGCCGTTGGCAGAGTTCGATCTCGTCGTTGCTGAGACCGGCACGCTCGGAACCGAACAGCACGGCCACCTCGCCCGTGGCCGCTGCGGCCGCAATCTCGCGCGCCGCTTCCCGCGGCTCGACCGTACGCCACGGCAGGTGCCGCGATCGGGCGGTCGTTCCGACGACGAGGCCACAATCCGCGACCGCGCTCCGTACGTCGGGAAACACCTGTGCACGATCGAGCACGTCGTCGGCCCCGGCCGCCATCACCGTCGCCTCGGTCGCCGGGAAGCGCGCAGGTGCGACGAGGCACAGCCGCTCGAGCCCCATGTTCTTCATGGCGCGGGCGGCGGAACCGATGTTCCCTGGATGGGACGTCCCGGCGAGTACGATGCGTATGGACATGCTCTGGTATTCTAGCGGGCTACGGGCGGGCCCTGCTCCGCCGTTCTTTTCCAGACGTCGCCTACGCGAGCCGCTCCAGCCATGCAGCCATTGCTCAACATCGCCGTCCGGGCCGCCCGCCGCGCGGGAGACCTGATCGTCCGCAACGTGGACCGGGTCCCCACGCTCGGGGTGCGCTCGAAGAGCCGCAACGATTTCGTGACCGAGATCGACCAGATGGCCGAACGCGACATCATCGAGACCATCCGCCGCACACACCCCGACCATGGCTTCCTCGGCGAGGAATACGGGCGCAGTGGCGGAGACGAGTTCGTCTGGATCATCGATCCGCTCGACGGCACGACCAACTTTCTTCACGGTTTCCCCACCTTCGCGGTATCGCTCGCGGTCGAGTATCGCGGACGTCTCGAACACGCCGTCGTTTACGACCCGATGCGCCAGGAACTGTTCACGGCGTCGCGCGGCGACGGGTCGCAGCTCGATGGGCGGCGCATCCGCGTGAGCAAGCAGGTGGAGCTCGAGGGCGCGCTGATCGGCACCGGATTCCCGTACCGCGCCAATGCCCGCTGGATCGACGAGTATCTCGGGATGCTGAAAGCCGTGATGCAGCAGACCGCCGGCATTCGCCGGCCGGGCGCGGCCGCGCTCGACCTGGCCTACGTCGCGGCGGGCCGGATCGACGGCTTCTGGGAGATCGGTCTCAATGCATGGGACACCGCCGCCGGGACGCTGCTGATCACCGAGGCCGGGGGCCGCATCGGCACCCTGAGCGGCGGTGAATACCGTCAGGCCGGCAACGTGATCGCCGGCACGCCCAAGGTCTACGACGCACTCGTCGAGTGCCTGCGGCCGTTCGTGCCGGAGGCGCTGCGCGAGCCCTGACTCCGCGACGACGCGCCTGTCCGTACGGCGCAGGCCCGGTCGCTAGGACTCCCGCTTCGCGGTCCCGCCATTGAGCCGGACCTCCCGCCGCGTCGCCCACAGCGACGCCGCGATGCCGCCCGCCAGCGTGCCCGCGATGATGCCGAGCGAAACCAGGTTCGGCACGTGGAAGTGGCTCACCATCAGCATCTTCACGCCGACGAAGGCGAGGATCAGCACCAGGCTGTACTTGAGATAGCGGAACATCGCCATCAGGCCGGCCACCGCGAAATAGAGCGAGCGAAGCCCGAGGATCGCGAAGGCATTCGACGTGAAGACGATGAACGGATCACGGGTGACGGCGAGAATGGCGGGGATCGAGTCCACCGCGAACACCACGTCCGTGAGTTCGACCATCACCAGCGCGACGAACAGAGGCGTGGCGTGCAGCCGCCCCTCGCGACGCACGAAGAATCGCGCGCGTTCGAGGTCGTCGGTCACGGGCACGAAGCGCCGCACCAGGCGCGCCGGGAAGCTGGTGCCGAAGTCGGGCTCGGCCTCCTCGTCCCGCAGCATGCGCAGCGCCGACACGATCAGGATCGCGCCGAACACGTAGAACATCCAGTCGAAATGGCTGAGCAGCGCCGTTCCGGTCGCGATCATCAGGCCGCGCAGCACGATGGCGCCGACGATGCCCCAGAAGAGCACCCGGTACTGGTAGAGCGGCGGGATCTGCAGGTAGGAGAAGATCAGCGCGATGACGAAGATGTTGTCGACCGACAGCGACCACTCGAGCACGTAGCCGGTCACGAACAGCACGACCGCGTCCGCCCCACCGCCCAGCGCGTCCACTGGCTCGAAGCCGAACCAGCGATGCTCGTAGAGGCCGTAGATGACCAGCGTGAAGGACAGGGCAACGCTGACCCACACGCCCGTCCAGAACAGCGCCTGCCGGACGGAGAGCTCCGCCGCCTCGCGGTGCAGGACGCCGAGATCCAGGATCAGCAGCGCCAGGAAGAACGCCAGGAAACCGCCCCAGACGAACTCGGTCACGCAGAAGCTCCCGGGTCACGCACCGTAGGGGTGACCTGTGGCCGGTCTCACGGCATGTCGTCGACCGCGTCCTTCTCCCGCTGCACGGGCATCAGGTCGCGGGCCGTCAGCTTGAGGTCGAGCGCCAGTGCGCTCGCCACGTAGATCGACGAATAGGTTCCGACCACGATGCCGATCGAGAGCGCAGTGGCGAAGCCGCGCAGGATCTCGCCCCCGAAGAACAGCAGCGCCAGGACGGTGATCATGGTCGTGCCGCTGGTCATGATGGTGCGCGAGAGCGTCTCGTTGATCGCGCTATCGATGACCTGCTCGGAAGTGCCCTTGCGCATCGACAGGAACCGCTCGCGGATACGGTCGAAGACGACCACCGTGTCGTTGAGCGAGTAACCGATGACGGCCAGGATGGCGGCGAGCGCCGGCAGGTCGAACGTCAGGCCGGTGACGGCAAAGATGCCGAGAATGACGAAGGGATCGTGCATCGCCGCGACGATGGCCCCGACGCCGAGCTTCCACTGGAAGCGGAAGGCGACGTACGCCAGGATGAGCAGGAAGGTGAAGAGCACCGCCAGCGCTCCCTTCTCGGCGAGCTCCGCGCCGACCTGCGGGCCCACGACCTCCGTTCGCCGCAACTCCACCCCGGGCTCGTACGCGCGAACCGCGTCCAGCACGCTCGCGGCGAGCTGGTTCACGTCGCGCCCTTCCTCGGGCAACAGGCGGACCAGTACGTCCTGAGCCGTCCCGAAGCTCTGCACGGCGGCATCCCCGAAGCCGGCCTGCCCGAGCGCGCCCCGGACCTTGTCGAGCTCGGCGGCCTGCGGGAACCCGAGTTCCAGCACGACGCCGCCCGTGAAGTCGATGCCGAAGTTCAGGCCGCGGACGGCCAGCGCAATGATCGACGCCAGGATCACGATCGCGGACACCGCGTACCACCGCCGGCGGGTGGCCATGAACGGGAAGCGCGTCACCTTGTGGAAGAATTCCATCGCGGTCGGTCCTCAGATCGAGAGCGCTTCGAGCTTGCGCTTGCGCCCCCAGAGCAGGTGAATGAGCGCCCGGCTGCCGAGCAGAGCCGTGAACATCGACGTGATGATGCCGAGCGACAGCACGACGGCGAAGCCGCGGATGGGCCCGGTGCCGAAAGTGAACAGCACGACGCCGGCGATGAGCGTGGTGACGTTGGCGTCGGCGATGGCCGAGAACGCCTTCTCGAAGCCGGCGTTGATGGCCGCGTACGGGCTCATGCCGTTGCGCAATTCCTCGCGGATGCGCTCGAAGATGAGGATGTTCGCGTCCACGGCCATGCCCACGGTGAGCACGATGCCCGCGATTCCCGGCAGGGACAGCGACGCCTGCAGCAGGGACAGCAGGGCTGCCAGGAGCACGACGTTCGCGATCAGGACGGTATCCGCGATCAGCCCGAACTTGCGGTAGTAGATCACCATGAAGACGAAGGTGAGCAGCATGCCGATCACGAGTGCGCGCACGCCGCGGTCGATGTTGTCCTTGCCGAGGCTCGGCCCGACCGTGCGCTGCTCGACGATGTAGAGCGGCGCCGCGAGCGAGCCCGCCCTGAGCAGGAGCGCGAGCTCGCGCGCCTCGCCCGCGAGCAGTCCGGTGATCTGGAAGTTGCTGCTGAAGACGCCGCGGATGGTCGCGACGCTGATGACTTCCTCCTCGGTGCACTCCGCGCCCGAGCGCAGCCCGTCGCAGGGCTCGTCCTCCTTGACGCGCTTCTTCTCGATGAACACCACGGCCATCGGCCGGCCGAGGTTCTCGCGCGTCGTCTCGAGCATCTGCGAGGCGCCGCGCGCGTCGAGCTTGACGAACACGGCCGGCTGCCCCTCCGAGAAGCCGGAACTCGCATCCGCGAGCTGCTCGCCGGACACGATCATCTCGCGCTTCAGGAGTACCGGGCCACCGTCGCGCCGCTCGTAAATCTTCGAGCCCAGCGGCGCACGCCCGGACTGCTGTGCCGCCACGGCATCGTTCTGGTCGTCGACCAGCCGGAACTCGAGGGTCGCCGTGGCGCCCAGCACGCGCAGCGCCTCGTTCGGGTCCTGCACGCCCGGGAGTTGTACCACGATGCGATCCACGCCCTGCCGCGCGACGATGGGCTCGGTGACGCCGAGCTCGTCCACCCGGTTGCGCAGCGTCGTGATGTTCTGCTGGATCGCGAAATCCTGCCGCTGCTTGATCTGGTCGGGCGTCAGGCGGACGGTGACGGCCCCGCCCTCGCCCAGCCGGTCGGTGTCCAGCGTGATGTTCGCATCCTGCTTGCGCAGCGCCGAGGAGACCCGTTCGACGTCATCGCCGCTGCGCAGGCTGATCCGGACCGAATCCGCGCCTTCGGCCTCGATGCCGGTGAACGGAATTCGCTCGTCACGCAGCAGGGTCCGGTAGTCGCGCTCCATCGTCGCGAGCAGCTGCTGCACCGCCCCGTCGATGTCGACTTCGTACAGGAAATAGACGCCGCCGCGCAGGTCGAGGCCCAGGCTCATCGGCTTGAGGCCGATGGCCCGCATCCAGGCCGGCATCCGCGGCGCCTGCGACAGTGCAATGAGGTATTCCCGCGGGGCCGCTTCCAGGATCGCCTCGCGCGCCCGGAGCTGCTGCTCCACGTCCTCGAACCTCAGGACCAGCCGGTCGCCCTCGATGTACGCGGCATCGACCGGGACCTGCTGCGCCTCGAGGATGGCGGTGACGCTCGCCTGGGTCTGCTCGGTGAACGCTGCGCGATCATCGCGCGACAGCTGCAGCGCCGGCCCCTCGCCGAACGCGTTCGGAAGTGCCAGCAGCAGTGCCACCAGCATGACGACGGCGACCAGCCAGATTCTCCAGGCCGGATAAGTATGCATGCGGGATCCCCTCGGGGCTCAGGCGCTTTTGATCGTGCCCTTGGGCAGGACGCTGGTGACCGTGTGCCGCTGGACCTTGACCCGCACACCGTCGGCGACCTCGACCGTGAGGAACTGGTCGCCGGTCTCCGTGATCCTGCCGAGGAGACCGCCACCGATGACGACCTCGTCGCCGACCGACAGGGCCGCCACCATGGCCTTGTGCTCCTTGGCGCGCTTGGCCTGCGGACGGATCAGCAGGAAATAGAACACGACGAAGATGAGGACCAGGGGCAGTAACTGCATGAAGGCGTTCGGCTGCGCGCCGCCCGCAGCCTGGGCCCAGGCGCTCGGGATCAACCACTCCATCGAGGAACTCCTGTGAATGGGCCCCATAAGGGGCCTCCAAAAAGGGCTGCGGATTATACCCGAGGGCCGGGGTCGCTGCCGGCCGGCTTCACGCGGCCCTCCGGACCGGCCAGGAAACCTGCCGCAAAGCGCCCGAACCCGCCGCACTCGATGGCCATGCGGATGCGCCTCATCAGGTCGAGGTAGTAATGCAGGTTGTGGATCGTATTTAACCTTGCGCCGAGGATCTCGTTGCAGCGGTCGAGGTGCCTCAAATAGGCGCGGGTGTAGTTCCGGCACGTATAGCAGCGGCAGGCCGGGTCGAGCGGCCCGGTGTCCGACTGGTGCGCCGCGTTGCGGATCTTGACCACGCCCTGGCTGGTGAAGAGGTGGCCATTGCGGGCGTTGCGCGTCGGCATGACGCAGTCGAACATGTCGATCCCGCGCAGCACCGCTTCGACGATGTCGGCGGGAGTGCCGACGCCCATCAGATATCGCGGGCAACCCTCCGGCAGCCGTGACCCGAGCGTGTCGAGCACGGCATTGCGCTCGGCGGCGGGCTCGCCGACCGCCAGTCCCCCCACCGCGTAACCGTCCAGATCCAGGGCCATCAGTGCCTCGAGCGACTCCAGGCGCAGTCCGGAGTGCGTGCCGCCCTGGACGATGCCGAACAGGGCGTTCGGGTTTCCGAGTTCGCGAAACGCGTCCCGGCTGCGGCGGGCCCAGCGCATCGACAGCTCCATCGACTGTCGCGCCTGTGCCTCGGTCGCCGGATACGGGGGGCACTCGTCGAACACCATGACCACGTCCGAATCGAGGTCGGTCTGCACGCGCATCGAGACCTCCGGACTGAGAAACACCGGATCTCCGTTCACGGGAGAGCGGAATCGCACCCCCTCCTCGGTCAGCTTGCGCAGCTCGGCAAGGCTGAAGACCTGGAACCCGCCCGAATCGGTGAGGATGGGCCCCTGCCAGTGCATGAACCCGTGCAGGCCGCCATGTGCCTGGATCACCTCCGTGCCGGGACGGAGCATCAGGTGGAAGGTGTTGCCGAGCACGATCTCGGCACCGAGGCCGACCAGCTCCTCGGGTGTCATCGCCTTGACGGTGCCATAGGTGCCGACCGGCATGAAGACCGGCGTCTGGACCGCGCCGTGACGCAGGTGCAGTCGGCCGCGACGGGCGAGGCCCTCGCTCGCGATGCATTCGAACTTCATGCTGCCCGCCTGCGCTCGAGGACCGCGGGATCGGGTTCGATGAACATCGCATCCCCGTAGCTGAAGAAGCGGTAGCGCGCAGCGATGGCGTGGCGATAGGCCCGCAGCACGTTCTCGCGGCCGGCGAATGCGCACACCAGCATCAGCAGCGTGGACTCGGGCAGGTGGAAATTGGTCACCATGGCGTCCACGACGTGGAAGCGGTCACCGGGCGTAATGAACAGGCGGGTCTCGCCGGCGAACGGGGCCAGCCCCCCGGCCCGCGCCGCAGACTCGAGAGCGCGGACGGCCGTCGTGCCGACCGCCACGACACGGCCACCGCGCTGGCGGCAGTCGGCGACGGCGTGGCAGGTGTCGGCCGGCACGTCCACGAGTTCGCCGTGCATCCTGTGTTCCCGCAGGTCGTCGACCCGAACCGGCTGGAAAGTGCCGGCCCCGACGTGCAGCGTCACGCGGGCGCTCGAGACACCCGCCCGGCGGCACGCCTCCAGCACCCCTGCATCGAAATGAAGGCCCGCCGTCGGGGCGGCGACGGCGCCCGGTTCCCGCGCGTAGACGGTCTGGTATCGCTCCTGGTCGAGCGGCTCGGTCGGCCGTCGGAGATAGGGTGGCAGCGGCATTTCCCCGTGCCGCTCGAACACGCGGGCCGCGTCGCCCTCGAAGTCGACCACCCAGAACCCCTCCTCCCGGCCAACGACGCGTGCGCGCCCGCCCTCCGGGAACAGGAGTGCCGCTCCGGGCGCCGCTGGCTTGCTCGATCGCAACTGCACCAGCGCGCGGCTCCGGTCCAGCAGTCGCTCCAGCAGGACCTCGACCCGCCCACCCGTGTCCTTGTGCCCGAACAGGCGAGCCGGGACGACCCGCGTGTCGTTGAACACGAGCAGGTCACCCCGGCGCAGGAGGTCCGGCAGATCGGTGAACTTCCGGTCGGCCAGCACGCCCGTGCGACCATCGAGATGCAGCAGCCGACTGTCGCTGCGCCGGGCCGCCGGGTGGCGTGCGATCAGCTCCTGGGGGAGTTCGTAATGAAAGTCTCTGCGCAGCATGGGCCGCGCATGCTAGCAGAGGGTCCGCGCCCGGACCGGCCCCGGCCGCAGCGCAGACTCAGGCCGGTCCTGCGTCGGAGGTCGGCGCCGGCGGCGGCGGTGCCGGTGGCGTCGACGGCGGGCCGGGCGGCGGCCGATGTCCACCGAAGCCTGCCGCATCTGCGGCCGGAATCGTGGCTTCGAGCACCCGTCGCTTGCGATCCCGCAGCACGTCGAGCCTGACCTTCTCGCCGGGCTGGTACGAACGCAGGATGCGGAACGCATGCCCGGGACTCTCCGGCGCGCGACCATCGATCTCGAGCAGGACGTCGCCTTCCTCGAGCGGCAGGCCCGGCACGTCCGCGGCACGCACGACCAGGAGGCCCTTGTCGGTGCCGAAGTACTTGCCGAGCCTGGGCGTGACCGGAACGAGTTCCAGCGAACGGAACGTGCGTTCCGGCCCGAGCAGCGCCTCCAGCGCCGGCACCGGCAGGATGCCGTGCAGGTCGGCGGGGATGCGATCGCGCAGCATCCGTACGAGCGGCGGTTCGGCCGTCATCGTCTCCACGGACAGGCTGCGTCGCTGGCCGTCCCGCAGGTAGTCGACCTTTACCGACTGCCCCGGAGCCACGCCGCGCATGAACTCCACCAGTTGCCTGGACGCTGTCCGCTCGCCGCTCCTGCGCAGTGCCTCGCCGTCGACGGCAACGATCACGTCACCGGCCCTGAGCCCCGCTCGCTCGGCCGGACCGCCGGGACTGACGCCGCTGATCTCGACGCCGTCGTCACGTGCCTGCGCGCCGCCGATATTGATCCCGAGCATCGCTCCCTGCCCCCGGCCATGCGCGAGCGGCGGTACACCCTCGAGACCGCTGCCGTAGAGCTGGCGGCTCAGCTCTGCGACCTCGCGGGCGGACTCGTCCAGTTGCTCGCGTGCCTCCTGCAACTGCTTCTCGAGCGTCGCCCGGTCCACTGCGTCGCTCGCGGCCCGTGAGCACGGCGCACCGAGGAGCATGACGGCGCAGCACGCGCCCGCGAGCAATTCACCAGCACGAGTGTTCGACCATGCGTTCATCGACGACCTCCCGATCATCACAGGGCACGCTGCGCTTCGACGTAACGCAGCTGGAGCAGCGAGTTCATGACCTCGACACGGCCCCGCCACAACCGCTCCGCATCCCCCGGCGCTGCGAGGGCATCCGCCGTGGACAGTTCGTGGTCCAGCCACTGCACCTGGGCCTCGAGCGTGTCGATGGGCATGGACATCGCGGCACGCCGGACGGCCGGCCGCGCGGGCAAGGCCGCCAGCACGGTCTCGAGCGCCTGTGACCGGGCGCGCAGCTGCGCCACCGGGTCCGTCGTAACCGTGGGTGCCGGCATCGTCCGGGCCCCGGGGGCTGGCGAGGGACCCTCTGACAGCCTGAGCACGGCGAACAACCCGAGAGCGGCCATCGACACGGCGGCCGCCAGCGATGCGAGAGGCATCCGGCGCCCGCCGGAGGGGCGCGACGCCGCGACCCGCTGCTCGATCCGGGCCCAGGCGCCCGGAGGCGGTTCGGGCGCGGCAGGCAGCGCGCGCAGTCGATGACGCAGCGTGATCGACGCGGCCAGCCAGTCCTGGCACTCGGTGCAATGCTGGAGGTGCGTCTTCACCCGCGCGTCGACGGGCTCGCCATCGCGCAGGCTCAACAGTTCGTCGAGACGGGCATGCATGCGTTCTCTACTCCCTCGGGTTCCAGCAGCGTCCGTAACCGGGCGTGAGCGCGTACGAGCTGCGACTTCGACAGGCTTGCCGTGCCACCGAGCAGCGCACCGATCTCGGCGTGGGTGTAGCCCTCGACGTCATGCAGCCAGACCACGGCGCGCGCCCTGTCGCTGAGCCGCATGAGCGCGCGTTCCAGGTCGAGCGCGTCGCCGTCGTCGGACATCGTCTTTCCGGATGCGTCCTGCACCTCGTCGTACGCCTTTGTCCGGGACAGCAGGCGCCACCACGGCGAGCGCAGGTGCATGAGGCACCGGTTGACGGTGATGCTGCGCACCCATCCGGCGAACGATCCGCGACCCTGGTACTGCGCGAGGCTGGTGAATACCTCGACGAAGACATCCTGCGCCAGATCCTCGGCGGCAGATGTCCGTGGAACGAGCCGACGCGCCAGCGTCCGGACGGCAGGCCCGAACGCCCGGAATATCGCCTCCCGGGCCCCGGGCTCGCCGGCCCGCGCCCGCGCCACGGTATCCGGAGGCAATTCGCTGTCGGAAAAGGCGCTCATGTGACGCATTAGATGCGCCAGCGCGCGAAAAGGTCGCAGCGGCCGTTGCTCCGACCGAAGGCGGCTCGGGCGGCGATCAGCCGCGCGGCTTGACGTCGACCGTGGTTGCCACGACCTGGTCCGTCCGCGATTCGCCGCACTGGAGCAACGGCGACTCCGACAGCCATTTCCGGTCGGGGTAATAGGCGAACAGCAGCGCGCCGCCCTTCAGCGTGTCGATGACCGTTCGGGCTACTTCGGTGCGGACCGCGGGGCAACCCCAGCTGCGGCCCAGGCGGCCGAGCCGCTCGGCGATGGCCTCGCTGACGTAGGGGGCACCATGCATGACGATGGCCCGGGCCAGCGCGTTGTCGTTGAACCCGGCGTCCAGCCCACGCATCCGCAATGAGTAGCCGTTGCTGCCGTAATACGTCTCGGTCGTCTGGAACAGCCCGAGGCTCGACATCTTGCTGCCTTCCACGTTCGAGAAACGCTCGGCGAGCTTCTCCCCGGTATTGCGACCGTGCGCCACGAGCTCCTGGAACAGCAGTCGACCGCGGGCCACGTCGAACACCCACAGGCGTGGCTCGGTGGACGGCCGCGAATAGTCGATGACGGCGAGGTGGCTGAAGCCCTCGAGCAGTCCCTGCCGCCGAGCGCAATCCGCGGCACGGGTTGCCAGTGACAGGACGTCAGGGTTCGCCGCCGGTGCCGCAGCCGCGAGTTGCGCAACCAGCCGCTCGTCCGCACGGGTGGTGCCTGCAACCACCAGCAACATCAGGGCAATCGGCCAGAGCCGTCGTCGCATGCGAGCACTCTCCGCGCAATGAATGCTGCCGCCCGCAGGCGACGTGAGCTTCCTGTGACCGCCGGAAAGTGTACTTTGTTCCGGACGTCGCGAGCGCGGAGCCACTGCACATTTCCGCCGGCCACATCACGAATAAACTTTAAATTACATTCCCAAGTCAATGAAAACAATTATGTTTCACGCGCGTCGAGTGATCGGGTAAGCTTCGCTCCTCCCTTGCCGGGATGGCGGAACTGGTAGACGCACCGGACTCAAAATCCGGCGGTGGCGACATCGTGAGGGTTCGATTCCCTCTCCCGGCACCACAGGTGTAGTACGTCGTTGAAGTTCTGTTCTCATTGCGGCCAGCCCGTCACGCTTCGAGTGCCCGAGGGGGACCACCGTCCGCGACACGTCTGCGACGCCTGCGGGACCGTGCACTACCAGAACCCGAAGATCGTCGCCGGGTGCGTGCCGGAGTTCGAAGGACGCATCCTGCTCTGCCGTCGTGCGATCGAGCCGCGCAAGGGTTACTGGACGATACCGGCCGGGTTCATGGAGAACGGCGAGACCACCCAGGACGCCGCGCGGCGGGAATCGATCGAGGAAGCGCTTGCAGACGTGCAGGTCGGCTCACTCCTCGCCGTGGTTCACGTCCTGCATGCCGACCAGGTGCACGTCATGTTTCGCGCGCGCCTGCCCGCAGCAAGATTCGGCGTCGGCGAGGAAAGCCTCGAAGTGCTGCTGTTCGACGCGGCGGATATCCCGTGGCAGGACATCGCGTTCCGCAGCGTGGACTTCGCGCTGCGCCGTTACCTCGAGGACCGCAGTGCGGGCCTCGAGCGCCATCACTTCACGGCCATCGACCTGCGCACGCCGGCCCGGCCCTGAACCGATCTCTTTGCAGCGCGGGACGCTGCTTTGGCACAATACGCGACCTTTCGCCCGCAGCTGGGCAGCACGTCGTCAACGACCCTGGAGCGCGCCGATGACTTTCGTCGTCACGGAAAACTGCATCAAGTGCAAGTACTTGGACTGCGTGGAAGTCTGTCCGGTGGACTGTTTCCACGAGGGTCCGAACATGCTGGTGATCGACCCCGACGAGTGCATCGACTGCACGCTGTGCGAGCCCGAGTGCCCGGCCGAAGCTATCTTCTCGGAAGAAGAACTCCCCGACGGCCAGCAGGCGTTCATCGCCCTGAATGCCGATCTTGCCAAGCAGTGGCCGGTGATTACGGAGAAGAAGGACCCCCCTGCCGACGCCAAGGAATGGGATGGCCGGCCCGGGAAGCTCGAGTTCCTCGAGCGCTGATCCCTGGGTTTCGCGCCGGTCCCCTGATTCAGCGTGCCGCCGTGGCGGCCTTGGACGACTGCTGGATCGTCTGCACCAGCTGGTCAGGCGTCAGGAACCCCCCGATATAGTCTCCGCCCTCGGTGAAGATTGCCGGCGTACCCTCGACGCCGAGGTCCTCACCCAGCGAATACTGGGCCTTGATGGAGGCGGCGTTGGGACAAGCCGCCTTGCTCTTGAGTTCCTCGCCCCGCTTGGCACGGGTCAGCGCGTCGCGCCGGTCACCGGCGCACCAGACGGTTTCCGCCTTGCGCCAGGACTCGGTCCCCGGCCCGGTACGCGGAAACATCATGTAGCGGACGCGCACGCCTGCCTTGTTCATGTCCGCCATCTGGTTGTGGAACTTGCGGCAGAAGCCGCAATCGATGTCGGTGAACACGGTGACCGTCATCTTCGCGTTGGCCGGTCCGAAGACGATCATCTGGTCCTCGCGGGCCCCCGCCAGTGCCTTGGCCCGTGCGGCGTTGCGCCGCGACGCGGTCAGGTTCGTCTGCGTGTCGAGGTCGTAGACGTTGCCGCTGACGAGGTACTTGCCGTCGCTGCTCACGTAGGCGATCAGCCCACCCATCGTCACCTCGTACAGGCCCGGGACCGGCGAAGGACCCACGTCTTCCGGCTTCGCCCCGGGCAGTTTCGCCACGACCCTGGCCCGCACGTCGGCGGGAACCGGTGCAGTCGCCTGGGCGGCCGACCGGGCCGTCTTGTCCTGGGCAAGGGATTCCACGGACGCCAGGCTGGCGATCGAGAAAGACGATAGAGCTGGCGAAAAGAACTGCTGGGCGCATGCGTACCATCCGTGCGGGACTGTGGGCCTGTGGGCACTGAGACAGTGGGGACGGGCCCAGGTTCAACAAAAGGCCCGCGAGTCTATCAGAGCCCCCGGGCAGCATCAGCCGCCACGGCCCGGCGTCAGCCGCGCGGATGATGCTGGGAGTGCAGGTCCTTGAGACGCTCGCGTGCGACGTGCGTATAGATCTGCGTCGTCGAAAGGTCGCTGTGCCCGAGCAGCATCTGCACGACGCGCAGGTCGGCCCCGTGGTTCAGCAGGTGCGTCGCGAACGCGTGGCGCAGCGTGTGGGGCGAGAGATCCTTCTGCACGCCGGCCTTGCGTGCGTAGCGCTTGATGATGTGCCAGAAGGCCTGGCGCGTCATGCGGTCTCCGCGCCGTGTCGGAAACAGGTAGTCGGTCTGCCGCTCAAGCAGGATCTCGACGCGGGGTCCCCTGCAGGAACTGCTGGACCCACTCGACCGCCTCCTCGCCCAACGGGATCAGCCGCTCACGATCGCCCTTGCCGACGATGCGCAGAACGCCCTGGTTGAGGTTGACGGAAGAAATCTTGAGATTGACGAGTTCCGACACCCGCAGGCCCGTCGCATACAGGACCTCGAGCATCGTCCGATCCCGGTGACCGAGCGGATCGCTCACGGCAGGAGCGGCCAGCAGGGCCTCGACTTCCTCCTCCGTGAGCGATCGCGGTAATGAACGGCCCACCTTGGGCATCGCGATCTGTGCGGTCGGGTCCTCGCGCAACGCGCCTTCGCGGACCAGATGCCGGTAGAAGCGCCGGAAACTCGAGAGCTGCCGGGCGGTCGAGCGCGGCCGGGCGCCGGCCTGGACGCGCGCGGCCATGAACGACAGCAGGTCGCCACGCGTGGCGGCCGTGAGATCCGTCTCGCGGGTGTCGAGCCAGCGCTCCAGAGCCGTGAGGTCGGCCCGGTAGGCGGCCAGCGTGTTCGGTGACAATCCCCGCTCCATCCACACCGCATCGAGGAAGCGATCGATGGGACCGGGGCCCTGCGCACCACCGCCACCCCGGTGGGTACGGGTCAGGACGCTGCTTTTCACTGCTGTGCTCATGTGATCTCGGGATCTCTGGTGGCGGCGAGTATGCGAGCCGCCGGAGCGGCCGCGTCGTGACAGCGCTCACAGATCCCCGTCACCATTAACATAACCGTAACCAGTTCACAGAATGCGGCCGAAGCGGCAGACTGCCCGCCCTTGCCCGAGGTCTTCCCGCATGCGACGCCTGCTGGCGGACACGCTCGCCACCCTGTACGGAGTGTGCGCGCTGGCCGTCTTCTGCGTAATGTTCGTGCTCGCCACGATCCTGGCGCTCATCGTGCCGGGGGTCGAGTGGCGTCGTCGCCTCACCCGACGCCTCGCGCGCATCGCACTGCCGGTCCTCGGGCTCCGGGTGTCGGTCAGCGGCCTCGATCGCCTGCCGCAAGGTTCCTGCGTCGTGGTCGCCAATCACTCGAGCTATCTGGACGGCATCGTCATGAAGGCCGTGCTGCCGCCGAGATTCTCATTCGTGATCAAGCGCGAGGCGGCGTCGATGCCCGTGGCAGGCTTCCTGTTGAAGCGCATCGGATCGGAGTTCGTGGACCGGCACGATCACGCGGGCCGTCGGCGCGACGCGCTGCGCGTGCTGCGGCGCGCCGAGCAGGGTCACGCCCTGGTCTTCTTTCCGGAGGGTACGTTCGACGGAGTGCGGGGACTGAAGCGCTTCCACGTGGGCGCATTCGCCGCGGCCGTGCGTGGCGGGATGCCGGTCGTCCCGGTGGTGATCCACGGTGCCCGGCGTGCACTCCCGAACCGCGCGGTCATCGTGCGTCCGGGCCGCCTGCGCGTCGAGATCCTGGGCCCGATCCCGGTGCCGGGCTCCCCGCGCGCGGCGGACGAATTGCGCAGCGCGGCCCGTGCTCGGATTCTCTCGAGGCTCGACGAGCCGGACCTCGCCACGTCCAGCGCCCCCGGCTGAGCGGCGCTTCGGGCCGCGCCGCGCGCAGCGATCCCAGTGCCGACGCCTCTGTTCCGTCAACCGTTCAGGACACCCCGGGAAAGCCCTGGCGCGCGGCGGGGTCGATGCGCGCCAGGGGGGCCGGTCAGCTCAATGCCGTTTGCCGAAAGGCGGCCCGGAGAGATTGCCGATCACCCATATCTCGCCGTCGAGCGTGACGACATAGGCGGTGTTGTTGATGATCTCGAACGAGGTCGGCCGGTCCAGTCCCTCCGCGACGACCGAGACGCTACCGTCGGCGTTCAGTTCGACCAGTGATCCCGTGTCCGGGTTGGCGGGCGATCCCGGGAAGCCCGGCTCCCAGATACCCTGCGCCAGCGCATAGAGCGTGCGGCCGCGACCGCGCTCGACGTCGACCAGCAGCGGCGCACCGGAGGCCACCTCCGTGACGACCGACGACTTGTGGTCGAAGGCAACGACCTTGCCATCCGCCGGCAGGTGCGGACTGGCGCCCGCCTGGCCCATGTAGATCGTCTTGCCGATGACCTCCAGCCCGGTCGGGACGATGTTGTCGAACGCGATGAATTCGGACACCCCGCCGTCGAGCGTGACCCGCAGGACGCGGTTATGGTGCCCGTCGGTGACGAGAAAGCCGCCGCGGTAGGGTTCCATCGCGTACTGCACGCCGTTCGGAAGGTCGAACGGGGTGGCCGGCGGATTGCTGGCGGAGAACGTGCCCAGATCCGCAATGACGGTGAAGCTGCCGGGGCCGTCCACTCGGTAGATGCCGTCGACATTGCCACCGAAGGGGAAACCGACGATGGTCACCAGCACGTAGGCAGTCTCGTCGATGAATGCGACGTCCACGGCACCGCCGATGCCGATCAGCGATCCGGGGAGGCCCTCGGCGAAGGTGCTGATGGCGCCGGTGGCCGGGTCGACCCGCGTCACCCGCCCGATCAGGCCCTCGGTGACGTAGAGGGCCCCGTCCGGGCCGACCGTACTGCCCGACGCGCCCTGCAGGCCGGTCGCCAGCTGTGCGGCTGCCGTCAATGGCATGACCATCGCGGCGAGGGCCGCGACAACCGGAACGAGTTGTTTCCTCGACAGATTTCTTCCTCATGGCGTGTCCCTTCTCCAGGTTCTTGTTGGTCGATTCGTCGTCATGCGTCGCCCCTGCGGCGCTCGAGCCGCCGCGCGAGTCGATCTCGCGTGGCCGCCTCGGCGCAGGAGTGGCAGCCCGCCGAATGTGGCCGACCCGGCCGCAGCGGTCACGAACAAGCCGGCAAGGAACTGCTAAAAATGTGCGAAATTGAACCCCGGGACAGTCGCTGGACGGGACATGTCAGGCCAGGACGCCAACGATCGGCTCTACACGTTCGGCGAGTTCACGCTCGACGCCGATCGGGGTGTCCTGCGCCGCGCCGGAACGGACATACACCTGCGCCCGAAGTCACTGGAGGTGCTCCGCTACCTCGTGGAGCATCCGGGCCGACTGGTGGGCAAGGGCGAGTTGATGGATGCGGTCTGGGGAAGGACCGTCGTGACCGAGGGCTCGCTGACGCAGTGCATCATCGACATCCGGCGGGCCATGGGCAACGAGGGGCAGCGGTTGCTCCGGACGGTGCCCCGACGAGGATTCATCCTCGAGGTGCCACACAGCCATGCGTCAGAAGCGGTGCAGCGGCCGTCGACTCCAACCCCACGGCCGGGCGACTCGGCGCCCGTTCCGGCATCGGACCCTGGAACCGCCCCGGCGAGCGGCGGCTCGACGAGGTCCTTGCTCGTTGCGGCCGCGCTGCTGTTCGTCACGGCGATCGCATGGTGGGCGCTGGCGGGGCGCGAGGCGACGGAGCCCGCAACTCCCGCGACAGAGACGCCGCCGCCAGCCAACTCGATTGCCGTGCTGCGGTTCCTGGACCTGAGCCCGGCGGGTGACCAGCGCTACTTCGCCGATGGGCTCGCCGAGGAAGTCATCCACCTGCTGGCCCGGTCGCCGGCGCTGCGCGTCACCGCCCGCAGCTCGTCGTTCGTGTTCGAACCCGACAAGGTCGACATCCCGACCGTCGCGCGCCAGTTGCGCGTGGCCTACGTACTGGAGGGCAGCGTCCGCCGAGCCAGACGACGATCTGCGCATCACCGCACAGTTGATCGATGCGGGCACCAATACGCACGTCTGGTCGAGGACCTACGACCGGCCCTTCGAACGCGTGCTGGAACTGCAGCGCGACGTCGCGCAGGACGTGGCTGCAGCGCTCAAGGTCGCCATTGCACCCGCTCCAGTCGCGAAGTCCACGGAGGCCGCGCAGGCGCAGGACCTGTTCCTGCTCGGTCGCTACCTCTTCCACCGTCGGACAACCGGCGACCTCGAGGCCGCCGAGCGTCATCTCGAGCAGGCCGTGAAGCTCGACCCGTCCCACGCGCGCGCCTGGACGGCACTGGCCGGCGCCTATGCGGCCCGCGGGCTCGGTGAACTGGGCGATTCGTCGTACCGACTCGAAGATCAGCGTCGCGCGCTCGAGCATGCGCTCGAGCTGGATCCCACACTCGCCGAAGCACACGTGCGGCTGGGCCGCTACTACCGGATCGTGAACCGCCCGGCGGATTCCCGGGCAACCCTCGAGCAGGCCTATTCGCTCGCGCCCGACGATCCGCTCGTGCTCTGGTCGCGATCCAGTCGCGCGATCCTGGACGGAAGACCGGATGACGCCGTCGCGCTGCAGCGCCGGGCCATCGAACGCGACCCCCTTTCGGCGATCCACCGCGGGAACCTTGGAATCACGCTGCTCGGCGTTGGCAAACCCCAAGAGGCGCTGGTTGAGTTTCGTCGAGCCCGGGAACTGGGACCCCTGCAGACCCTGGATTCCGACATCAGTCGCGCACTACTTCTGATGGGCCGGCTGGACGAAGCGCGCGACGCAAGCAAGGCCATCGAGGAGGGCCCGCGTCGCGATCAGCTACGGATCCTGCTGGCGGAGCCGTCGGCCAGCGCCGAGGTCCGCGAACGCCTCCAGTCTGACCCGTTGGCACGCAGCCGCTTCCTGCTGGCGGAGATCGCGGCCTTCGAGAATGACCCGGACGCTGCGTTCGCATGGCTCGAAGAGGCCGTGCATCGCATGCAGGCCGCGGGCGACGACGTGGCCGAATTCTCCGCGTCCTTCGAAGTCCTGCTCTCGCCGTTCCTGCGGCCCCTGCACGACGATCCCCGCTGGGAGCGCCTCCTCGCGCAGTTGCCGATCTCCTGAGCGCCGGACCGGCGCGCGCCGCGCGTGAATCCGATTCAAGGCATTACATGCTGCGCCGGTACTGTCCGCCCACGTCGTAGAGCGCGTGCGAGATGCTGCCGAGCGATGCGACCTTCACGGTTTCCATGAGTTCCGCAAACACGTTGCCACCGCTGGCGGCCGCGGCCTGAAGGCGCTGCAACGCCTCGGGACGGCGGTCGGCATTGCGGTCGAGGAAGGCCCGCACCGATGAGACCTGATCCTGCTTCTCCTCGGCCGACGAACGGATCAGTTCCGCATCGCGGATTTCCCCGCCCCCGTCACTCCCGAGGAACGTGTTGACGCCGACGATCGGCAGCCGCCCGTCGTGCTTCATGGTCTCGTAGTACAGACTCTCCTCCTGGATGCGGCTGCGCTGGTACATCGTCTCCATCGCGCCCAGCACGCCGCCGCGCTCCGACAGGCGGTCGAACTCCCGGTACACAGCCTCCTCGACCAGGTCGGTCAGCGCGTCGATTGCGAAGGAGCCCTGCCAGGGGTTCTGCGTCCGGTTGAGGCCGAGTTCCTTGTTGATGATCAGCTGGATCGCGACGGCACGGCGCACCGACTCCTCCGTCGGCGTAGTGATCGCCTCGTCGTAGGCATTGGTGTGCAGGCTGTTGCAGTTGTCGAACAGCGCATACAGCGCCTGCAGCGTCGTGCGGATGTCGTTGAACTGGATCTCGCGCGCGTGGAGGCTGCGCCCCGACGTCTGGATGTGGTACTTCAGCATCTGCGAACGGGCTGTGCCGCCGTAGAGATCACGCATCGCCCGGGCCCAGACGCGACGCGCCACGCGGCCGATCACCGCGTACTCGGGATCCATCCCGTTCGAGAAGAAGAACGACAGGTTGGGTGCAAAGTCGTCGATCCCCATGCCGCGCGCCAGGTAGTACTCGACGATCGTGAAACCGTTCGCCAGCGTGAATGCGAGCTGCGAGACCGGGTTCGCGCCGGCCTCGGCGATGTGGTAGCCGGAGATCGACACCGAGTAGAAGTTGCGGACGTTGCGTTCGCTGAAGTACTGCTGGACGTCGCCCATCATCCGCAGCGCAAATTCCGTCGAGAAGATGCAGGTGTTCTGCGCCTGGTCCTCCTTCAGGATGTCGGCCTGCACCGTTCCGCGCACCAGCGCGAGTGCCTCGCCGCGTATCCGCGCGTAGGTCTCGCCGTCGACCAGCTGGTCTCCCGTGACGCCGAGCAGCCCGAGCCCGGAGCCGTCGTGCCCCGTGGGCAGCGGACCCCGGTAACGGGGTCGCTCACGGTCCTGGTAGATCTCCGCGATGCGGCGTTCCGCATCCTCCCAGCGACCGGTCTCGCGCAGGTAGCGCTCCACGCGCTGGTCCACCGCCGTGTTCATGAACATGGCGAGGATCATCGGGGCCGGAC
Organism: uncultured Gammaproteobacteria bacterium; assembly: GCA_963823535.1. GTDB lineage: Bacteria > Pseudomonadota > Gammaproteobacteria > Steroidobacterales > Steroidobacteraceae > RPQJ01. Next base: position 508,688 of record CAWGLZ010000004.1, on the reverse strand, counting down.
CGTTGATGGTCATCGACACCGACGTCGTTGGCGCGCACAGGTCGAAGCCCGAGTAGAGCTTCTTCATGTCGTCGAGCGTCGCGATCGACACGCCCGAATTGCCGATGCGTCCGTAGATGTCCGGCCGCTCGTCGGGGTCCTCGCCATACAGCGTCGTGGAGTCGAAGGCGGTCGACAGCCGGGCCGCACCGTGGCCCGCTGCGAGCAGGTGGAAGCGACGGTTGGTCCGTTCCGGACCGCCCTCGCCCGCGAACATGCGCGTGGGGTCCTCTTCCTCGCGGCGGTAGGGATAGACGCCCGCCGTGTAGGGGAAGTGGCCGGGCAGGTGCTCCTTGAGCAGGAAGGTCAGCAGGTCGCCCCAGTCCCGGAGGGCCGGCACGGCCAGCTTCGGGACCTTGTTGTGACTGAGCGTCTCGGTGTAGTTCGGGCCGCGGATCTCTCGGCCGCGCACGACGTACGCGTACTCCTCGTCCGTCGCGGACGTCGCAACTGCCGGCCAGTTCCGCAGCAGCTCGACGCCGTCCGGCCCCACGGCTTCCAGCGCATCGTTGTACGCAGCACGCAGTCGCGCTCGCGCCGCGTCCGCGGCATCGCTGAGTGCTGTATCCGGATACCGGTCGAGTGCCGGCGGCAGCACCGGGTCGGCCAGCGTGCGCAGGGCTTCGTACAGGCTGTGGGCGCGGCTCGCCGCCTCGGCTCGATGGTGCACGTCCTCGCGCGCGCGCCGGCCGTTCGCCGCGATCTCGGCGAGGTAGCGCGTGCGGCTCGCCGGCACGAGCGCATGCCGCTCGACGAGCTCCGTCGGGCCGGGGTCGCTCACGGACCAGTGACGCGCATCCTCGCCGGCCTTCGCGTCCATCCGCTCGCACAGGGCGACGAACAGCCGGTTGACGCCCGGATCGTTGAAGCGACTGGCGATCGTCGGGAACACGGGCACGGCATCGTCCGCCAGCTGGAATGCCGCGTGATTCCGCCGCCACTGCTTGCGCACGTCGCGCAGCGCGTCTTCGGCGCCGCGCTTCTCGAACTTGTTCAGTGCGATCAGCTCGGCGAAGTCGAGCATGTCGATCTTCTCGAGCTGGCTCGCGGCGCCGTACTCGCTGGTCATGACGTAGAGCGGCACGTCCACGAGGTCCACGATCTCGGAGTCACTCTGCCCGATCCCCGCGGTCTCGACGACGATCAGATCGAACCCGGCGTAGCGCAGCAGGTCCAGGACGTCGGCAAGCACCGCGCTGGTCGCCAGGTTCTGGCGACGGGTGGCGAGCGAGCGCATGAAGACCTGGGCCGCGGCGAGCGAGTTCATCCGGATGCGGTCACCGAGCAGCGCACCCCCGCTGCGGCGGCGGGTCGGATCCATCGCCACGACGGCGACATTGCGGTCCGGGAAGTGACGCACGACGCGCAGCAGCAGTTCATCGGTGAGGCTGGACTTGCCCGCGCCACCGGTGCCGGTGATGCCGACCACCGGCGCCCGCCGCGACGCCCGCGTACCCGCCTTGCGCAGGGTCTCGCGCAGCGCCGCCGGCGCCTGCTCGAGTTCCAGCGCAGAAATTGCACGCGCGATCTTCTGGTGCTCACGCGGGCCCATGGGCCCGAATTCGAAGGGCGGGCGCGGCGCGCCGCGGACCCGGCGGATGACGTCCTCGATCATGCCGTCGAGTCCGAGCCGGCGGCCGTCCTCCGGGGAATAGATGCGCTCGACGCCGTAGGCCTCGAGTTCCTCGATCTCGTGCGGGGCGATGGTGCCGCCCCCGCCCACCACGATGCGCACGTGACCGGCGCCCTGCTCGCGGAGCATGTCCACCATGTAGCGGAAATACTCGTTGTGGCCGCCCTGGTACGAACTGCAGGCGATGCCGTCGGCGTCCTCCTGGATCGCCGCACGCACGATGTCGGCGACGCTGCGATTGTGGCCGAGGTGCACGACCTCGGCGCCATGCGACTGCAGCAGGCGTCGGATGATGTTGATGGCCGCATCGTGCCCGTCGAACAGGGATGCCGCGCTCACGAACCGCAGTGGCGTCTCCTCCACCTCGGTTTCCGGCAATCGCCGCAACGTGCTGCCGCCCGTGCCGCCCTTGTTCATGTCCCGTCTCCGCTGATCCTGCGCCGCGCCAGTCTAATCCTACTCTTGAGTAGAAATCTACTGACGGGTATGATGAGGCCTCCAGGGGCGTCGAAGGTCGGAACGTCCGGCCGGGTCCCGCGGGAGCGAACGATGGTCCAGCCCAGACGCCGCGGTGCTGCCGCGAGCGAGGACATTGCCCGCACGACCTCCCCGTGGTCGGGCCGTCGCAGGCGGCCGCGCGATCACGACGTCAAGCGCGAGGCCGTCATTTGCGCCGCGGCCCGCGCCTTCAATGAGCGCGGCTATCACCACACCTCGCTCGACGACATCGCCGCGGCCCTCGGCGTCACCAAGCCGACCGTCTACTACTACGTCGAGAACAAGGAGCAACTCCTGTTCGAGTGCTTCCTGGCCGGGTTGCGCCCGATCCGGGAGGCCTTCGACGAGGCCGATCGTCTTGGCGGAACGGGCCGCGAGCGACTGACCGCGGTCACGCGCGGCTACGCGATCGCAATCGCCTCGGAGTACGGGTGGTGCATGGTGCGCGCGCACGACCAGGACCTTGGACCCGAGATGCGACGCCAGATCAATGCACTGCGATCCGAGATCGACCAGGGGATCCGCCGCCTGCTGCGCGCAGGCATGGACGACGGCTCCATCCGCCCCTGCGACCCGAAGATCACCGCATTCGCGCTGGCCGGGGCGCTCAACTGGATTGCTCACTGGTATCGGGAGAACGAGCCCCTGGCGGCGACCGAGGTCGCCGACGCCTTCGTGGTCTTCTTCGAGAATGCCCTGATGCCGAGGACGCTGCCGACCGGCCGCCCGACCTGAGAACGGCAGACCCGCGGTCGGGCCCGGGCATCAGCGCTTATTGCACTGCAAAATCCCGCGGGCTTAAACTCGCTCGCCATGCGATCGCGAATTGCCTTCGCGCCCGGCGCGGCCGGCTGACTGCGATTGATCACAAGAGGGGACCCCCGATGACCGACAGTACCGTGATCGTGTCCGCCCGGCGCACGCCCATCGGCGGCTTCCAGGGCGTCCTCAGCGCCGTCAGTGCCCCGCAACTGGGCGCTACCGCCGCGCGTGCCGCGCTGGCAGATGCGGGCCTGGCCGGCGACGCCGTCGACGAAGTGCTCTTCGGCTGCGTGCTTCCGGCGGGACTCGGGCAGGCGCCCGCGCGTCAGGCGGCCCTCGCCGCAGGGATCGCGTCCTCCGTTCCGGCCACGACCGTGAACAAGATGTGCGGCTCCGGCATGAAGGCCATCATGCTCGCGGCTGACCAGCTGCGGGCCGGTCATGCGGAGGTGACGCTCGCCGGAGGCCTCGAGTCGATGAGCAATGCGCCCTACCTGCTGCTCAAGGCGCGGGCGGGCTACCGCATGGGCCACTCCGAACTCATCGACCACATGTTCTACGACGGTCTGCAGAGCCCGTGGGACGGCCAGTCCATGGGTTGCTTTGCCGAGGCGACTGCCGGCAAATACGGCTTCTCGCGGGCCGACCAGGACGCATTCGCGGCCGAGTCCGTTCGCCGCGCCCAGCGTGCGGTGCACGAAGGCGACTTCGAGGCCGAAATCGCCCCGGTGACCGTGAAGTCACGCAAGGGCGAGCAGGTCGTTGCGAAGGACGAGACGCCCTTTGCCGTCGACGTCGAGAAGATTCCGACGCTGAAGCCTGCCTTCCGCAAGGACGGCACCGTGACGGCGGCCTCCTCCTCGTCGATCTCCGACGGTGCGGCGGCGGTGGTGCTCGCGACCCGCGCCGCGGCGGCGGCCCGCGGCCTGCGTCCGCTGGCCCGCATCGTCGCCTACGCGAGCCACGCGCAGGCGCCTGAGTGGTTCACGACGGCGCCTGCACCGGCGATCCAGAAGACACTCGATCGCGCCGGATGGAAGGCCTCGGACGTCGACCTCTACGAGATCAACGAGGCTTTCGCCGTCGTCACCATGGCCACGGCCGTGGATCTCGGCCTCGACCTCGCGCGAGTCAACGTGAACGGCGGCGCGTGCGCGCTTGGGCATCCGATCGGCGCCACGGGCGCGCGACTCGTGACGACGCTCGTCCACGCGCTGATCCGGCGCGGCCTGAAACGAGGCGTCGCCTCGCAGTGCATCGGCGGTGGAGAAGCCACGGCGATTGCCATCGAGATCGCCGACTGACCCGAACCCCGACCGAGAGACACAGGATCACCACATGAACATCAAGGACAAGGTGGTCGCCGTCACCGGCGGTGCACGCGGCATCGGCAAGGCGATCGCGACGGCGTTCGCGAGCAATGGCGCACGCATTGCGCTCATCGACCTCGGTTCGGCCGACCTCGATGCTGCACGCGCCGAACTCGAGGGCCAGGGAGGCGCGGTCCGAACCTACGTCGCCAACGTCGCGAAGGAAGACCAGGTGGTCGCTGCACTCGATCGGATCGTCGCCGACTTCGGTCAGCTCGACGTCATGGTGAACAATGCGGGCATCATCAAGGATGGCCTGCTGGTCAAGGTCAAGGACGGCGCGGTGGTCGGCAAGATGAGACTCGACCAATGGCAGGCGGTGATCGACGTCAACCTGACGGGCGTTTTCCTCTGCGGCCGGGAGGCCGCCGAGCGCATGATCAAGCTCGGCAACGGCGGACTCATCGTGAACATCGCGAGCATCTCGAAGGCCGGCAACGCAGGACAGAGCAACTATTCCGCCGCCAAGGCCGGCGTCACCGCGATGGCCGTGGTGTGGTCGCGCGAGCTGGCGCGCTACGGAATCCGCGCCGCCTCGATCGCACCGGGATTCACGCAGACGGATCTGCTCGCCGGAATGCCCCCGGAGATGCTGGCGAAGGTCACCGCGCCGATTCCGCTCCGGCGCCTGTGCCTGCCGGAGGAAGTCGCCCAGGCCGCGGTATTCATCGCCGAGAACGACTATTTCACGGGACGCAGCATCGACCTCGACGGCGGAATGAGGATCTGACCATGCAGTTCGACGCGACTCGCGCGATCATCACCGGAGGCGCCTCCGGCCTCGGGCAGTCGGTGGCCGAATGCATCGTGGCCGCCGGCGGTCAGGTGGCACTGCTGGACGTCAACGCCGAGGCCGGGCAGGCCCTAGCAACGACGCTTGGGACCGGCGCGAAATTCGTCGCGACCGACGTAACCTCCGAGACCGCCGTCGATGCAGCCGTGGCCGAGGCGCTGCAGGCCATGGGAGGGCTGGACGTCGCGGTGAACTGTGCCGGCGTCGGCTGGCCGAAGCGTCTCGTCGGCCGGGACGGCCCGATGCCCGGCGACTTCTTTCGCAAGGTGATCGAGATCAACCTGGTCGGCACGCTGCTCGTGTGCAAGGCGGCGGCGGCCGCCATGCAGAAGAATGCGCCGAACGCGGACGGTGAACGCGGCGTCATCGTGATGACGGCATCCGTTGCGGCCTTCGACGGCCAGATCGGGCAGGTGGCCTATGCCGCGTCCAAGGGCGGCGTCGTCGGCATGACGCTGCCCATGGCGCGCGACCTGTCGAGTTCGGGCATTCGCGTGGTGACGGTGGCGCCGGGCCTCTTCCTGACGCCGATGATGGCCGCGTTGCCGCTCGAGGCCCGGGAATCGCTCGGCAAGCAGGTGCCCTTCCCGCCCCGGCTGGGCCACCCGTCCGAGTACGCCTCGCTGGTCCGGCAGATCATCGAGAACCCGATGCTGAACGGCGAGACCATCCGGCTCGACGGTGCGATCCGGATGGCCCCGCGCTGAGGCCGCAGTCAGAGCTTGTCGAAGGAGAACTTGGCGCCGCCAATCGCGGCCTCGTACATCAGGCCGCCCTTGATGATCGAGAATGGTGCCACGCCCTTGTGGAAACCGCCCACGGTGGCCGCGTCCTTCTTGCCGCCGCTCGCGCCGGCACCCGATCCGCCGGTGCCTGCGCCCGCGGACGCCCCCGCCGTGATCGCGACTGCACTGGCCTTGGCGCCGAATTCGAAGTTGCCCGAGGCGAATTCGTTGAACGCGCGTTCATCCTCGAAGAACATGATCAGGCTGTAGCCCTGCGCACCCGCCTGCCAGCCGAAGCTCAACTGGGTCATCTTGGACTTGCCGACCGGCTTGCCCCCGGCGTAGACGCAGCCCGAGCCGTGTGCCCCGCCGATCCCGAGCCCGGCCTTGCCGATGGTCGGGAATACCGCGTAACCATAGCTCTTGCCGAAGAAGGTGGCGCTCTCCCCGGCATCCTTGAAGAGCTTGATCGTTGCCGCACAATCGGCCTCGTCGGCCGCTGCATAGGCCGGGCCAACCAGCATCGATCCGAGCACGCACGCCGTCAACACGGCCAATAGACGCTTCATATGAATCACCTCTGTCTGCGACACCGTCCCCTGACGGTTTCCATCGTTTCTGAACGAAGGATACCCCTGTTGCGCACGCCAGGCATCCGGGATGCACCCATTACATCCGAGCACGGGCGTGACCCGGAGACGGCGTATGGCCTGTGCCGGCCGCGAATCGTGCATGGTTGATCCGAACGCTTCAATGTGGAAAATCCACGTGCCACGCCGCCGACGTCCGCCTCAGCCCGGCACACGCCCGGCCACTTGGACGAACCGCAGAAAATGCCGCATGAAGCCACGCGACTCGTTCCAGCACCAACACGGCCGGCCTGCATTCACGGCCCGGGCCGTGATGGCGCTGGCCTGCCTGCTGCTCGGGTTTTCGTCCGCCCACGCCGAGGACTGGCAGCCGCCGGTGCCCATGCCGGATGAATTCGACTGGATGCAGTTGACGTCCGGCGAATGGTTGAAGGGCGAGTTCAAGGTTCTCTACGAGAAGTGGGATCGCATCAATGAGCCGCGACGCGATTCCGACGGCAGCCTCCCGGAGCAGGATGACTATCGACTGATCTTCGGCCTGGGCTACGACTTCTGACGTCCCGCCTGCGATCAGTCATGGAGCCGGACGGACCACGGATCGCGATTCATGGATCCAATGCAGGAGCGCTTGCGGTCCACGAACAGCGCCTTCACATGCAGTCCCAGGAATCTGGCCCGCGTTGCCACTCGCCACGAAAGCCGGCACGCCGCCGGCCACGAGCGCTCTTCGAACTCTCGATCTGACGTGTGTCGCCCTTGATTAGACCGCAATCAGGCGGGAACGCTTGGCGTTGCAGTTCGCCCCATCCTGTGCGCGACACCTTCCGGGGCGAAAGGCACGCCCCGTCAACTCATACGGTTAGTCCCGTCGTGAGCGGCCCTCGCCCGTGACTCATGCGGGCATGGCTCCGCAGTATCCGAGAAGCTTCGATGCACGAGAGCCGGGGCCGTCGGTCTCGCCGCGACCACTCGCCCTCACCTGTGCTCCTGGCGGTCCAGGTCTTCCTCGACGAAGCGCAGCACGGCTTCCACCAGCGCCTCGCGCGGATAGTCGTTCTGGTCGGTGAAGGATCTGCCGATGGACGGATGCGAGCGGTTCACGGGCACCGCAATCGCCCAGTGATCGGCGTTGATGAACCCGAGCAGGGTACTGCCCGGCAGAATCTGATCCGAGTAAATGATCTGGCTGTCGTTCCGCCAGTCGATGTCGCCGAGCTTTCTGTACGACTTGTCGACGACGCGCGAAATCCGCTCCGGGGTCGGCAGCGTCACGACGGAGTAGTACGGCAGGTCGGGCGGCAGCGGGTTGCGGGCCAGCCACGCCTTGCGGACGTCCGGGCGCAGGCTCGCGACGGCGCCACCGTCGCCCTCGTCGCACTTCGCGCCAGGCCAGTGCCGCAGGAGTTCCGCCTGCCACTGGTCGGCATGGTTGGCGAGCGCGGAGCCACCGACAGCGCCGGCCGTGCTCAAGACCGCAGCGACGCGATCGCGGATCTCAGGGTAGCGAACCACGGCTTCCAGGATGTCCGGAGCGCCCTTGGAATAGCCAACCAGCACCAGCCGCGGCGGACCCGGCTCTGCTGGCAGCGCCATGATCGCGTCGCGGATCCTGCGGGCATTGGTTTCGATGCCCGACAAGGCGTCGACTTCGATGGAGATCTGGCCGTAGTCGTACCTGCGCAGGTGCGCCGCCACGCTGCCCGGCGGTCTGAGCCATCGCTCGAAACACGAATAGCCGATCCCGGGCACGATAGCAGCGACCAGCCGTCGCCGCGAAAGCCCGAGTGTCACGGCGGCACCGGTCCCGCCCGGCTCGGCATCGACCGGGCTCAAGGCCTCCCCGCAGGGACGGTAATCCGGCAGATCGCGACCATGCTGCTCCAGCACCGCGCAGTAGATCTCCCGGAAGCGTCCCCGCGCATCGGCCACACCCTTGGGGATGTCCACCGCGTATCGGTCGACCGGCGGCGGCGTGGTGGCGCAGGCACCCAGCAGCATGGCGACCCCGGTCGTGATGACCACGGCACGCGCCGTGCTCGCAGCATGCGCCCGGGATCCAGCGCTCCAATCGTCCCGGTTCCTCAAGAGAATTGCCGTCGCCGGCGACGGTCCCCGGCGTTTCGGCTCGCACGGCACCGACGCCGCTCACGCTTGTCCATGCAAATCCTCCTCAGGATGCCGAAGATACCCGCGCCCGCATCCTGCGGCTACGATGCCATCGGGGAAAGCGACGGGAGTCGACCCAACCTGTACCGCTCTGCAACAATGCGCGACGATCGTACGCAGGCGACCGCGAGAATGCGGAGCCACCGGCGCACTGGTTTGCTCAGGTTAACGGGCGGGTGACTGCAAATGACTGAATCAGCCATCGACGACATCGAGCGCGACGTCATGGAATACGACGTCGTGGTGATCGGCGCCGGCCCGGCGGGACTCGCCTGCGCCATCCGCCTGAAGCAGCTGAAGCCGGAACTCAACGTCTGCGTGCTCGAGAAATCGGCCAGCGCAGGCGGTCATGCGCTCTCCGGCGCGGTCATCGAGCCCGCTCCGCTCGACGAGCTCGTGCCCGAATGGCGCGATGAGTTCAAGGGTATCCGCGTACCGGCCGGCCGCGACGAATTTGCCTTCCTGACCCGCTCGAAACGCCAGAAGCTGCCGACGCCGCCGCAGATGAACAACCACGGCAACTTCATCGTCTCGCTCGGCGATCTCGTGTCGTACCTCGCCGGCAAGGCCGAGGCCGCCGGGTGCGACGTGTTCCCGGGATTCGCCGCGGCGGCACCCCTGTTCGACGAGAACGGCGCGGTGGCCGGCGTGCGCATCGGTGACATGGGGGTAGAGAAGGATGGAACCCCCGGGCCGAATTTTGCCCCCGGCCCCGAGATTCGCGCGAAGACCAGCATCCTCGCGGAGGGCTGCCGCGGCAGCATCTCCAAGATCCTCATCAAGCGCTTCCGGCTCGATGCCGGAAAGTCCCCCCAGACTTACGGGCTCGGCTTCAAGGAACTGTGGCAGCTGCCGGCCGGACGCGTCGAACCCGGCCTGATCCAGCACACCGTGGGCTGGCCGATGGACACCGCGACCTACGGTGGCAGCTTTCTCTACCATCTCGACCAGGATCGCGTGTACGTCGGGTTCGTCGTGGGCCTCGACTACGCGGATCCGCGATTCCAGCCCTTCGAGGCCTTCCAGCAGTTCAAGAATCATCCTCACCTGAAGTCCCTGCTCGACGGCGGTGAAATCCTCGCCTACGGCGCGCGCACCATCGTCGAGGGCGGGTGGCAGTCCATGCCGACGCTCGAGATGCCCGGCGCCATCCTGGCGGGCGATGCCGGCGGCACGCTCAACGTGCCGAAGATCAAGGGCGTGCACCAGGCCCTGCGCTGCGGGCTGCTGGCCGCGCAGCACGTGGCCGAGACCGGCGGCAGCGCGGGTTTCGATCAGCGCTGGCGGACCTCGCCGGGTGGGCTGGAACTGTACAAGGTCCGCAACATCCGCCCGGGCTTCAAGCATGGCATGTGGATGGGCATGGCGAACGGGGCGCTCGAGACCCTGACCGCGGGTCATTCGCCCTGGACGCTGCAGAACCACGCCGACCACTCCGCCCTGCAGCGCCTCGACCAGTACGCCTCGCCCGACCGCGGCTGGGGCGATCGCAGCCTGAAACCGCGCGACCGCCTGAGCGCGGTGTTCTTCGCCGGCAACACGCATGAGGAAGCGCAACCGGACCACCTCAAGGTCACGGACACGAACATCTGCTCCACGCGCTGCGCCCAGGAGTACGGCAATCCCTGCCAGCACTTCTGCCCTGCCCACGTCTACGAGATGGTCGACGACGGCGCCGGCGGCCGGAAACTGCAGATCAACGCGTCGAACTGCGTCCACTGCAAGGCCTGCGACATCAAGGACCCGTACGAGATCATTACCTGGACCACGCCCGAGGGCGGGTCGGGACCCAACTACCCGAGCATGTAGGCGGGCGCGCATGGCCGACCCGATCTGGACACCCCCTGCCGCGCGCGTGGCCGACTCCAACCTGGCGCGGTTCGCGACCGACACGCGCGAGCGCCACGGTGCCGCAGTGGGCGACTACCAGACCCTGTGGCGCTGGTCGGTGGATGAGCGCGCGCAGTTCTGGTCGGCCGTGATGGACTTCTCCGGCGTGATCCGCACGCCGGGACAGGCACCCGTCGTGCAGCACGGCGACCGCATGCCCGGCGCCACGTGGTTCGAGGACACTCGACTCAATTTCGCGGAGAACCTGCTCGCGCGCAGCGACGACCACGTGGCGCTGGTGTTCTGCAATGAGCGCGGCGCGCGCCGTGAGATCAGCTACCGGCAATTGCACGCCGAGGTCGGGCGCGTCGCCGCTGGCCTGCGCGAACTCGGCATCGGACCGGGCGATCGCGTCGCCGGATTCGTTCCCAACCTGCCGGAGAGCGTGGTCGCCATGCTCGCCGCGACGAGCCTCGGCGCGGCGTGGACTTCCTGCTCCCCGGACTTCGGCATCAACGGCGTCCTGGACCGGTTCGGACAGGTCGCGCCCCGGGTACTGTTCACGGCCGACGGCTACTTCTACAACGGCAAGACGCTCGATTCGCTGGCGTCCGTTCGCGGCGCACTGGAACGGCTGCCGTCGATCGAACGCGTCGTCGTCATTCCATATGTCTCCGAGCGGCCCGACCTCACCGGCGTCCGCGGCGCCGTCGATTACGGTTCCTTCGGGCAACCCGGCACCGCCCCGGCGTTTGAACGGGTTGCGTTCGATGCCCCGCTCTACGTGATGTATTCCTCGGGCACGACCGGCGTGCCGAAATGCATCGTCCACGGCGTGGGCGGCACGCTGCTCCAGCACCGCAAGGAGCACCTGCTCCACACCGACCTCAAGCCCTCGGACCGCCTGTTCTTCTTCACCACCTGCGGGTGGATGATGTGGAACTGGCTCGTCAGCGGACTCGCAACGGGCTGCACGCTGGTGCTCTACGAGGGTTCGCCCTTCGCGCCGGACCGCGACGTCCTGTGGCGCATGGTGGAACGGGAGCGCATCACCGCCTTCGGCACCAGCCCGAAATACCTGTCGGCCCTCGAGAAGGACGGCGGCACGCCGCGGGCGGTCGTTCGACCTGTCCTCGCTCCGGACCGTGCTCAGCACCGGCTCGCCGCTCGCACCCGAGCAGTTCGACTTCGTATACGGAAGCGTCAAGTCCGACGTTCATCTCGCCTCGATCTCGGGCGGCACCGACATCATCTCCTGCTTCTGTCTCGGCAGCCCCTGGCTGCCGGTTCATCGCGGCGAGATCCAGTGCGCGGGACTCGGCATGAAGACCGAGGTCTTCGACGACGACGGCCGGCCGCTGAGCGAGGAACAGGGGGAACTGGTCTGCAGCGCTCCCTTCCCGTCCATGCCCATCGGTTTCTGGAACGACCCCGACGGTGCGCGGTACCGGGCGGCCTACTTCGAGCGCTTCCCGAACGTCTGGTGCCACGGCGATTACGCCCTCCAGACCGCGCAGGGCGGGTTCGTCATCCTCGGGCGCTCGGACGCCGTGCTCAATCCGGGTGGTGTGCGCATCGGCACCGCCGAGATCTACCGTCAGGTGGAGAAACTCGAGGAGATCCTCGAGAGCCTTGCCGTCGGACAGGACTGGCAGAACGACGTGCGCGTCGTACTCTTCGTGCGACTGCGCCCGGGCGTCGAACTCGACGCCGTCCTCGAGAAGAAGATCCGCGACACCATCCGCTCGAACACCACCCCGCGCCACGTGCCGGCGCGCATCGTCGCGGTGCCGGACATTCCGCGGACGATCAGCGGCAAGATCGTGGAGCTCGCCGTACGCAACGTCATTCACGGCCGGCCGGTCCGCAACACCGATGCGCTGGCGAATCCGGAGGCACTCGAGCACTTCCGCGATCGGCCGGAACTGTCGCACTGAGCGCCCGGCGACCGCACGTGATGAGTGCCGGTGGAACTGTCGAGCGCGCGTATCGCGAGTCACTGCAGCGCCACGGTTACCATTCCGATCCCGCCCAGGAACATGCGGTCGCCCGCCTCGAGGACCTCCGTCAGCGACTCGAGTCGACGTCCGGTCCGCGCCCGGCCTGGTTCTCGCGCCTGCGCCGCCGGGTCCGCGGCCCCGATCCCGCCGTCGTGCGCGGCTTGTACCTCTGGGGCGGCGTCGGCCGCGGCAAGACTTTCCTGATGGACCTGTTCCACGCCCACCTCGCCGTGCCAGCGCGACGCGAGCACTTTCATCGTTTCATGAAGGGCATCCACGCCCAGCTGCGGCAGCTGCGCGACGTCGAGGACCCGCTGGATCGCGTGGCGAGCGGGATCGCGGAAAGCACCCGGGCCCTCTGTCTCGACGAGTTGTTCGTCGGCGACATCGCGGATGCCATGCTGCTGTCCGGCCTGTTCTCCGGCCTCGTCGAGCGTGGCGTCACCCTCGTGTTCACGTCCAACTCGGCGCCGTCGGACCTGTACCGGGACGGTCTGCAGCGCAGCCGGTTCCTGCCGGCGATCGCCCTGATCGAGCGCTGCACCGAGATCGTCAATGTCGACGCGGGGCACGACTACCGCCTGCGTCATCTGGAGAAGGCCCCCCTGTACATCGACGCACGGGATCCCTCGTCGGAAGACGCGCTTGCCCGGCGATTCACGGAGATTGCGGGAGATGCGGGTAAGCCCGGCGGCGAGCTCGAGGTGGAGGGCCGCATGATCGCCGTGCGGCGGCGCTGCGCAGACGTGATCTGGTTCGATTTCGATGCCCTGTGCACCGGGCCACGCGGCACCGCCGACTACGTCGAGATCGCGCGCGACTACCACGCGGTCTTCGTTTCCGGCGTCCCGGTGTTCGACGCGACCGGCAACGACCCGGCGCGGCGCTTCATCGCGCTGGTGGATGAGTTCTATGACCGCAACGTGAAGCTCGTGCTCTCGGCACACGCCACTCCCGAGGCGATCTACCGCGGCCAGCGCCTCGACTTCGAGTTCGAGCGCACCCGCAGCCGGCTGGCCGAGATGCAGACGCACGAGTACCTCGCCCGACCGCATCGCCCCTGAACCGCTGGCCGGGTGGCCGCCGAAATCGTTACACTTGCAAGCGTTCAGGCCCGCGGTGCGCGCACGTGTCATCTCCGCAACCAGATTCCATCGACCTCGAGCGATTCCTGCCGTACCGGCTGTCCGTCCTCAGCAACGTCGTGAGCACGGCGATTGCGGACGCCTACCGTCGCCGGTTCGGGCTCAGCGTCCCGGAATGGCGTGTCATCGCGGTCCTGACGCGACATCCCGGCATCTCCGCCGCGGAAGTGGCCGGACACACGCGCATGGATGCCGTGGCCGTGAGCCGTGCCGTCTCGCGGTTGCTGCGCGCGGGGCGGCTGCGGCGCAGTGTGTCGCCGAACGATCGGCGTCGCTCGGTATTGTCCGTTTCGGCGGCCGGCACCGCTGTCTACCGTGAGGTCGCCCCCCTCGCTCTGCGGTTCGAGCGCGAATTGCTCGAAGGATTGAGCGTCGCGCAGCGCGCGGCGCTCGATCGCGCGCTCGGTACGCTGATGGAGCGGGCGCAGGCGCTCGCGGGAACGCTGCAGCCGGACCCCGCCAGCGCGCGCAGGCGCAGTCGGCTTGTGGATTGACGACGATGCTGCAATGCGAGATCGAGCGGCCGACGGACCGTCGATGATCGCTGCCCTATAATTCCACGTCGGGCCTCCGCCCGCGAAGGACAAGAAATGCCAGGAACCATTCCCGCCGCGCGAAGACACCTGATCGATGCCATCGCGATCCGGGCTCGCAAGCTGCGCGTGGACCGGCTTCCGGTGCAGCTCCAGGAGTTCGTGCAGGCGTATTACCGTGGCGTCGACGAGTCCGACCTGCGCGCGGGCAGCACGGAGTCGCTCGCCGCGGCGGCCGCGGCTCACCTGCGCTTCGGTGCCGTACGCCGACCGGGCGAGGCGCTCGTTCGCGTTTTCAACCCCACGCTCGAACGCGACGGCTGGGAATCGCCGCATACGGTGGTAGAGGTCGTCACCGACGACATGCCGTTCCTCGTGGACTCACTCGCCATCGTGCTCAGCGCCTGCGGGCGAACGATCCACACCATGGCCCATCCGGTGTTCCGCGTCCGGCGCGATCGCGCGGGACGACTGCAGGACGTCTCCACCAAGGACGGGCCGGACCTCGTCGAGTCCTGGCAGCACATCGAGGTGGACCGGACCAGTGACGCGGGGCAACTCGCAGAAATGAGCAGACGCATCGAATCGACGCTGGACGACGTCCGGCTCGCCGTCGACGACTGGCCGAAGATGCTTGGCAAGGCCCGGCAGCTCGCGACGGACGCCGCCCGACGGGTCCCGGGAATCCCTCGGGCGGAGGCGCTGGAGGCGGCCGCCTTCCTCGAGTGGCTCGCGGACAAGCACTTCACGTTCCTCGGCTATCGCGAGTATCGCCTCGAGCGTGGCGCCTCGGTGGACCGGCTGGTACCCGTGGCGAGATCGGGCCTGGGGTTGCTGCGTACCGGCTCGGGGCGGCCCCGCTCTCAACCGACCCTGCTCACCGGCGAGGTTCGCCGCAAGGCCCGTGAACCGGCGGTTCTGGTCGTCACGAAGGCGAACTCCATCTCGACCGTCCACCGTGCCACCTATCTCGACTATGTCGGGGTCAAGACTTTCGATGCGAAGGGTCGCGTCGCAGGCGAGCGCCGCTTCATCGGGCTGTTCACCTCCGCGACCTACAGCGCCAGCCCCTGGTCAATTCCGCTGTTGCGCCACAAGGCGCAGACGGTCATCGACCATTTCGGCATCTCGCCGGTCAGCCATGACGGCAAGGCACTGATGCACGTGCTGGAATCCCATCCGCGGGACGAACTGTTCCAGGCGAGCGTGAGCGAACTCGCCCGCAGCTTCCGCGGCATCGTCAACCTGTACGAAAGACGGCGCGTGAGGCTCATTCTTCGACGCGACCCCTACCAGCGGTTCTTCTCGTGCCTGCTGTACGTGCCGCGCGACAGGTACAACACACAGGTCCGGCAGCGGATCGAGGCCATCCTGCTCGAGGAACTCGGCGGTAATGCGCTCGAATCGCAGGTTCAGATCTCGGAGTCCGCGCTGGCGCGGCTGTACACACTCGTACGGACCGACCCGGCGGAGTCCGTCACTGCCGACGTTCCGCGCATCGAGAAGCGCATCGCTGGCACGCTGCGGACCTGGGAGGATCGACTGCGGGACGAACTGGTCTCGCGCATGCCCGAGGAGCGCGCCGGCGACCTGGCGTCCCGTTTCGAGGGTGCCTTCCCGGTGTCCTATCAGGAGGACGTTTCGGCCGCGGAGGCGATTCCCGACCTGCTCGAACTCGTCGACCTTGCGGCGGGCCCGGACGCGCTCGGGCTCGCCCTGAGTCGCGGTGGCGAGGAGTCGCGTGACCTGCACGTGCGCCTTTACCGGCGTGGTGAGCCCATCGCCCTGTCCGACCTGCTGCCGCTCCTGGAGAACTTCGGCCTGCGCATCCTGAACGAGCGGCCGTACCACGTCGTGCAGAAGGACGGTGCGGAATACTGGATCCAGGACCTCGAGGTCGTGCACGCCGAAGGCCGGACCCTCGAGCCCGAGCAGGTCGGCGACCGGTTCGAGGAGGCCTTCTTCGCCACCTGGCACGGCCACGCGGAGAGCGACGGCTTCAATCGCCTCGTGCTCGCCGCGGGGCTCGACTGGCGCCAGGCGCTGGTACTGCGCGCCGTCTGCCGTTATCTGCTGCAGACCGGGCTGCCTTTCAGCCAGGGCTACATGGAGTCGGTGCTGGCGCGGCATCCGGGCCTCGCCGCCCGGCTTGTCTGGACGTTCGAGTCGCGGTTCGACCCGGCACTCGCGGCCGCGACGCGCGAGTCGCAGTTGAAGTCGCTGTCGCGCGAGATCGACGAGGCGCTCGAGCAGGTCCGCAGCCCGGACGACGATCGCATCCTGCGGGCGTTCCGCGCGGTCATCACGAGCGCCCTGCGCACCAACCACTACCAGCGCGACGCGGCTGGACTCCCGAAGGCGTATCTCTCGATCAAGCTCGATCCCAAGAGCCTTCTGGAGCTGCCGAAACCACGGCCGATGTTCGAGATCTGGTTCTACTCGCCCCGGGTCGAGGGCGTGCACCTGCGCATGGGCAAGGTCGCGCGCGGCGGGCTGCGCTGGTCCGACCGCCGGGAGGATTTCCGCACCGAGATCCTCGGACTGATGAAGGCGCAGAACGTCAAGAACACGGTCATCATTCCAGTCGGCGCCAAGGGCGGCTTCGTGCCTAAGCGGCTGCCCGTCGGCAATCGCGAGGAGATCCAGCGGGAGGGCACCGAGTGCTACCGAATGTTCATCCGCGGCCTGCTGGACATCACGGACAACGTCGTGGCAGGCAAGGTGGTACCCCCGGCGGGCGTCGTGCGACACGATCCGGACGATCCCTACCTCGTCGTCGCGGCGGACAAGGGCACGGCGACATTCTCCGACACGGCCAACGCCCTCGCCGCGGAGTACGGCTTCTGGCTGGGCGACGCGTTCGCCTCCGGTGGCTCCGCGGGCTATGACCACAAGAAGATGGGCATCACCGCCAAGGGTGCCTGGGAGTGCGTCCGGCGCCACTTCCGCGAACTTGGCGTCGACACGCAGTCTCAGAACTTCACGGTGGCCGGCATCGGCGACATGGCTGGCGACGTGTTCGGCAACGGCATGCTGCTGTCCCCGCACATCCGGCTGGTTGCGGCGTTCAACCACCAGCACATCTTCCTCGATCCCGACCCTGACACGGCGCGAAGCTTCGGCGAGCGCGAGCGACTGTTCGCCCTGCCGCGATCTTCCTGGTCCGATTACGACCCGAAGCTGATCTCGAAGGGTGGCGGCGTCTTCCCGCGCGATGCCAAGGCGCTCACGCTTAGCCCGCAGGCACGAGCGCTGCTCGGGATCGATGCCGCGCGCGCGACCCCGCAGGACGTCATCCGCGCCATCCTGCGCCTGCCGGTGGACCTGCTGTGGAACGGCGGGATCGGCACCTACGTCAAGGCCTCCTGGGAAGCCAATTCGTCGATCGGCGACCGCGCCAACGACGGCCTGCGCGTGGACGGCCGTGAACTGCGCTGCAAGGTGGTCGGAGAAGGCGGCAACCTCGGGCTCTCGCAGCTCGGACGAATCGAGTTCGCGCTGGCGGGTGGACGCGTCAACACCGACTTCCTCGACAACTCCGGCGGCGTCGACTGCTCGGACCACGAGGTCAACATCAAGATCCTGCTCGAAGTCGCGCAGCGGCGCACGAAGCTCACGCGCGGCCAACGGGACCGCCTGCTCGCACAGATGACCGACGAGGTCGCCGCCCTGGTGCTGCGCGACAACTACCTGCAGAGCCAGGCCATCAGCCTGCTCGAGGTCGCGGCCCCCGAGCGGCTCGGCGAGCATGCGCACTTCATCCGCTCGCTGGAACTCGACGGCGTGCTCGATCGCGGGCTCGAGTACCTGCCGAGTGCGGAGGACATCGACGACAGACAGCGTGCTGGCCAGGGACTCACGCGACCCGAACTCGCCATGGTGCTGAGCTACTCCAAGATCGCGCTCAACAGCCAGCTCATGATGTCGGATGTACCCGAGGATCCGTACCTGGGCCGCGAGCTCGACCGCTACTTCCCCGACCGCCTCAGCCAACGCTACGCGAAGCTGCTCGGCGAGCACCGGCTGAAGCGCGAAATCATCGCCACCGCGACGACCAACAGCATCGTGAACCGCATGGGCCCGACTTTCGTCGCTCGCACGCAGCAGGACACCGGTGCGGACGCGGCGACCGTGGCTCGTGCCTACACGATCGCGCGCGAGGCGTTGGAGGTCCGCGATCTCTGGCAGGCCATCGAGAAGCTCGACAACCGGGTCGCCGCGACCGTCCAGTACTCCATGACGCAGGACACGATCGCCCTGATCCGGCAGGTGACCTACTGGCTCATCCAGCGCTACCGCAGCGAACTCGGCATCGAACAGCAGGTCGGGCGCCTGAGGCCCGGCATCCGCGAACTGGCCGGGGCCCTGCCGCAGCCACTGCACGGGCTCGAACACGCCACGTTCGAGACCCGGTCGACCGAACTCGATGCCGCCGGGGTCCCCGGCAGCCTCGCGCGCCACGTGGCGGCCTGCTACTCATTGCAGTGCGCGCCCGACATCGTCGAGTTGTCGCAGGCACACAAGCTGCCCATGGCCGTGGCGGCCAGGACCTACTACGGCGTCGGTACGGAATACGGCCTCGACTGGCTGCGCAGCCGCATCGAGGAACTGGACATCCAGGGTCACTGGCAAGCGGTCGCCCGCGGCAGCCTGCGGGAGGCGCTCTACGACACTCATCGCGCATTGACGCAGCGCGTGCTCGCCGAGACACGCGAGCGGGATCCCGCGCGCGCCATTGAGCGCTGGAGCGAGAAGCAGGCCACCGCAGCGGCCCATGCACGCGGGGTGGTGGACGACCTGCGCGCCCATTCCGCGGTCGATTTCGCGTCGCTGTCGGTGGCGTTGCAGGCCCTGCGACGCCTCGCCACCGCCGGCCGGTGACGAGCTGCTGCCTCGTCGTCACCACGCACGAGCGACCGGAAGCGCTCGAGCATGTTCTCGACAGCGTGGCGGCACAATCGCGGCCACCGGACGAACTCGTCGTCGCTGACGACGGTTCGGGACCGGACACGCGGGCGGTGGTCGAGCGGCACGCGACCGCCGCGCGCTGTCCCGTGAAGCACGTCTGGCAGGAGCACAAAGGCTTTCGCGCCGGGAGAATCCGCAACGAGGCGATCGCGCGGACCCGCTGCGACTATGTCGTGCTGATCGACGGCGACATGGTCGTTCACCCGTCCTTCGTGGCCGACCACCTGGCCCTCGCGCGGCCCGGATACTACAGCCAGGGCGTGCGCATCCTGCTCGACGCGTCCGCCACCCGGCGGCGGCTGGCGCACCCCGGTGCCCTGCCGGGGCCACTTTCGCCGGGCCTGGGCTTTGCACGCCGCGCGTACGCGCTGCACGCGCCACGGCTTGCGGCGCGGTTACCCAGCCGCCTCACCAATGCCGTGATCGCGCTCAAGTCGTGCAACCAGGGTTTCTGGCGCGACGACCTGGTGGCTGCGAACGGTTTCGACGAGGCGATGGTCGGCTGGGGCGCCGAGGACAAGGAACTCTGTGCACGCCTCGACAATGCGGGCGTGCGGCGCCAGACATTGCTTTTCGCGGCCCTGGCCTGGCACCTCGCCCATCCTCCTGCGCCACGCGACGCCGCGGCACTCAATCGCGCTCGCTGGCAGGAAACCCGGAGCACGGGCCGGACCCGGTGCGCCCTCGGCCTCAACGCTCACATCGCGACATGAGGATCGCGACTTTCCCGTCTGGCGCCGATCTGGCGCCATTGCTATAAGAAGTATCCCATCCAGGAATCGCGACGAATCATGAGCACCGGCAAGCTGGTTCTGCTGCGTCACGGCCAGAGCATCTGGAATCTCGAGAATCTCTTCACCGGCTGGATCGACGTGGACCTCTCGGCCCAGGGCCTCGAGGAGGCGCAGGAGGCCGGTCGGCTACTGAAGGACGAGGGCATCGAGTTCGACATCGCCTTTACGTCCGTCCTGAAGCGCGCCATCCGCACGCTGTGGATCGCGCTCGACGAGATGGACCTCATGTGGCTGCCGGTCGAGCGCAGCTGGCGGCTCAACGAGCGCCACTACGGCGCGCTGCAGGGACTGGACAAGGCGCAGACCGTCGAGAAGCACGGCGCCGAGCAGGTCAAGATCTGGCGGCGCAGCTACGACATTCCGCCGCCCGCCCTGGAGGCGACGCATGCCCAGCACCCGCGCTTCGACCGACGCTATGCCGACGTCCCGCCGGCGGAGCTGCCGTCCTCGGAGTCGCTGAAGGACACCCTGGCGCGCGTCTTGCCGTTCTGGAATGCACGCATCGCACCGGAACTCGCCGCCGGTCGCAACGTGCTCGTGGCCGCGCACGGCAACAGCCTGCGGGCGATGGTGAAGATGCTGGACGGCATGACGGATGCCGCCATCGTCGAACTCAACATCCCGACGGGCGTCCCGCTGCTCTACGAACTGGACTCGCATCTCCAGCCCACCGCGAGCCGCTACCTCGGCGACGCGGAGGCCGTCAAGGCACGCGCGGAAGCCGTCGCGCGCCAGGCGGAGGCGAAGCGGACCTAGGCCGCGGTCGCGACGACCTGGCTTCGTGCTCGCCGCGGGACGTGCCGGCGAGGACCGTGGGCCGCGCGGTCAGACCAGGAACCCGCCGTCCACGACCAGGAACTCCCCGGTCACGTACGACGAGGCGTCGGAGGCCAGGAAGACCGCGGCACCGGCAATGTCGCGCGGCTCACCCACCCGGCGCAGCGGATTGTCGCCGACGTAGTGCTCGACCTGCTTCTCGTCCTTGAGCAGCGCACCCGCGAACTTCGTGCGGATGAGCCCGGGCAGGATCGCGTTGCAGCGGATGCCGTCCGGTCCGCATTCCCGCGCGAACGCCTTGGTCATGTTGAGTACCGCACCCTTGGTGACCGAGTAGATGCCCTGCTTCGGTCCCGGTCGCACGGCATTCACCGAGGCGATGTTGATGATCGAGCCGCCCCCGCGTCCGCGCATCATGCGACCACCGAGCACGGAGGCGAAGAAGTAGCCGCGGACGTTCACGTCGACGGTCTTCTGGAAGGCGCCGAGGTCGGTGTCGAGGACGTGCCCGTAGTAAGGGTTCGTGGCCGCGTTGTTCACCAGGATGTCGAGGCGTCCGAAGCGCCGGTCGACCTCGCCGAACAGTGCGGTCAGTGCCTCGAGATCGCCGATGTGGCAGGCGATCGCCGTCGCGTCGCCGCCCGACTCGTTGATGGCCCGCGCGACCTCGTCGCAGGCCTCCTGCTTGCGGCTCGAGACCACCACCCGGGCACCCCGTTCCGCATAGGCCCTCGCGATCGCCTCGCCGATGCCGCGGCTCGCGCCGGTCACCAGCGCCACCCGTCCCGTCAGGTCGAACATGTCGGTCATGATGTCTCCTCAGGCGGCGCCGCAGATCCGGCCCCGCGCGTCCTCGTATTCCTGGATCATGCGCGCCACGAGTTCCACCGTCGGCAGCACGTCGTGGATGTTTCCGGCGCCCTGGCCGGCGCTCCAGATGTCGCGCCAGGCCTTCTTTTCCATGTTTCCGCCCGAACCGAAATTCATCGTGGACTTGTCCGCTTCCGGCAGGTTCGCCGGATCGAGGCCCGCGGCCGCCACGCTGCGCGCCAGGTAATTGCCCTTCACGCCGGTGAAGAGCGACGTGTAGACGATGTCGTCCGACGAGGACGCCACGATCATCTGCTTGTAGCCGCCATCGACGTTCGCCTCCCGCGTGGCGAGGAAGCGCGTGCCGATGTAGGCCATGTCCGCACCCAGCGCCTGTGCCGCAAGCACGTCGGCACCGCTGCTCATCGCCCCCGACAGCACGATCGTCCCGGCATAGAACTGGCGGATCTCCCTCACCAGCGCGAACGGGCTCGCCATGCCCGCGTGCCCCCCCGCCCCGGCGCACACGGCGATGATGCCGTCCACGCCCTGCTCCGCCGCCTTGCGTGCGTGACGGACGTTGATGACGTCGTGGAAGACGAGCCCACCGTAGGAATGCGCGGCCTCGACGATCTCCCGCGGCGGCCGGAGGCTCGTGATGATCAGCGGAACCCGGTGCCGCACGCAGGCCTCGACGTCGTGCGCCAGCCGGTCATTGCTCGCGTGTGCGATCTGGTTCACGGCGAACGGCGCCACCCTGGCGCCCGGGTTGGCTGCCGCGTAGGCGTCGAGTTCCTCCCGGATGCGCGTGAGCCACTCGTCGAGCTTCGATGCCGGCCGTGCGTTCAGCGCCGGGAAGGATCCGATCACGCCGGCCTTGCACTGTTCGATGACGAGATCGGGCGTCGATGCAATGAACAATGGCGCGCCGATCACCGGCAGGCTCAGGCGGTCACGAAACGAAGCCGGTATCGGCATGATTTACTCCGCTGTAGTCCATTGGATCACAACCACCGCGCCGACCCGCTGTGGCGGCCACGACGGTGGGCCGACTGGGGCTGCCCTCGGGGACGCCGTGAACCCGTCCCTGGGGGCTCCGGGCGCGGCATCCATGCCGCGCACGGCCCCGAAGACAGCCCCAGTCGGCCCACCGCCGGGCGACACCCCGCTTACGCCGCGCGTGATTCGCTGCCTGCCGCCGGATGGAACGGCTCGTCGCGCTCGGCCCGCGCGCGCAGCCACTTCGACGGCTTGAACCGCTTCCCGTAGCGCTTTGCGAGGCGATCGCACTCCGCCACGAACGGCCGGATGCCGATCGTGTCGATGTAGGACAAGGTGCCGCCCGTCCACGCCGGGAAGCCCCATCCCAGGATCGAGCCGAGGTCCGCCTCGGCAGCCGTCGTGACGACCCCTTCCTCCATGCAGCGCGTGGTCTCGAGCGCCTGAATGTACATGAGACGCTTCTGGACCTCGTCGACCGCGGGCTGCTGCATCGCGCGCGGGAACGCCTCTGCGAGTCCCGGCCAGAGGTGCTTCTTCGCGTCCTGGGGATAGTCGTAGAACCCGGCTCCGAAGCGTCGCCCCGGCCGCTTGAGCTCTTCGACGAATTTCCGCACGACGTCGTAGGCGACCGGCTTGACGAACCGGCGGCCGAGATCGTGTTCGGTCTGCCTGATGACCTTCCACTGCAGGTCGATGGTCACTTCGTCCGCCACCGCCAGCGGGCCGACCGGCATGCCGGCCATCCTCGCCGCGTTCTCGACCAGCGCCGGATTGACGCCCTCCTGCAGCATCGCCATGCCCTCGTAGACGAAGGTGCCGAAGCAGCGACTGGTATAGAAGCCCCGGCTGTCGTTCACGACGATCGGAGTCTTGCGCAGCTGGCCCACGTAGTCGAGCGCGCGGGCGAGCGTATCCTCGGAGGTCTTCTTGCCGAGGATGATCTCCACCAGCGGCATCCTGTCCACCGGCGAGAAGAAATGGATGCCGATGAACTGCTGCGGTCGCTTCGAGGCCTGCGCCAGCCCGGAGATCGGCAGCGTGGAGGTGTTGCTGGCGAACACGGCGTTCCGGGGGATGACGGCTTCGGCCTTCGCGGTCACTTCGGCCTTGATTTCCCGGCTCTCGAACACGGCCTCGATCACCAGGTCGACGCCAGCGAGATCGTCGTAGCTCACCGTGGGCCGGATGCGGGCCAGCACGGCGTCGACATCGGCCTGCGTGCGCTTGCCACGTTCCACGTCCTTGGCGAGCAGGCGCCGGGAATATTCCTTGCCCTTTTCGGCGAGTTCGAGCGTGCTGTCGATCAGGACCACGTCCATGCCGGCCAGCGCCGACACGTACGCCACCCCGGCACCCATCATGCCGGCACCCAGGATGCCGAGTCGCCGCACCTGCGACTTCGGCGGGCCGGCCGGCCGCCGCGCCAACTTGTCCGCGAGGCCCTTGTTGACGAACATCGTGCGCATCAGATTGCGCGCGACCGACCCGGCGAGCAGCTGACCGAAGTAGCGCGACTCGATGGCCAGGCCCTGGTCGATGGGCACCTGCGTACCTTCATAGACGCAGGAGAGGATCGCGAGCGGAGCCGGGTAGTTGCGCATCGTCGTCTTCGCCGTGAGCGCCGTGCCGACCATGAACGCCTGGGCGGCCGCGGGTGACGTCTGGCCCACGCCGCCGGGGATCCGAAAGCCCTTGCGGTCCCAGGGCTGCACGCCCTCGCCACCCTTCAGGATCCACTGGCGGGCCCGCTCGACGATCTCCGACGCCGGCGCGACCTCGTGCACGAGGCCTTTCTTGAGCGCGTCGGCGGCGCCGAGCTGCCGCCCTTCCGTAATCAGCTTCAGCGCCTCGGTGACACCGATCAGGCGCGGGACGCGCTGCGTCCCGCCGGCACCCGGCAGCAGTCCGATCTTGACTTCCGGCAGTCCCACGCCGGCCTTCGGATCGTCGGCCATGACCCGGTAGTGACAGGCCAGCGCGACTTCGAGGCCGCCGCCCAGCGCCACGCCGTTGATCGCCGCCGCTACCGGCTTGCCGCAGGTCTCGAGCCGGCGGAAGAGCTTCGAAAGCTCGAGACTGAACTCTGCGGCCTTCGCAGCCGTCAGTCCGCGCGCGAACGCGCCGACCATGTCCTTGATGTCCGCGCCCGCCATGAAGCTCGATTTCGCGGAAGCGACGACGGCGCCACGCACGGCGGCATCACCCGAGATCCGCTCGATGCATTCCGCGAGGTCGGAGCGGAACGCCGGCGTCAGCACGTTCATCGGCCGGCCGGCGACGTCGATCAGGAGCAGGGCGATGCCATCCCCGTCCACCGAATAACGGATGTCTTGTGTCATGTTGGAACCCTTGTACTGTTTGCGCCGCGCGTCAGACGCGCTCGATGATCGTGGCCGTGCCCATGCCGCCGCCGACGCAGAGCGTCACCAGCGCGGTGGACAGGTCGCGTCGCTCGAGTTCGTCGAGCGCCATGCCCAGGGTCATCGCGCCGGTAGCACCGAGCGGGTGACCCAGCGCGATCGCGCCCCCGTTGACGTTCACCGTGTCGGGCGAGAGGTCCAGGTCGCGCTGGAAGCGCAGCACCACCGAGGCGAACGCCTCATTGATCTCCCAGAGGTCGATATCGGAAGTCTTCATGCGTGCCCGCTTGAGCGCCTTGCGGCTCGCCCCGGCGGGACCCGTGAGCATGATCGTCGGTTCGCTGCCGATCGAGGCGAAGGCGCGGATACGCGCACGCGGCCGGAGGCCGGCCCGCTTGGCCGCCCGCTTGCTCCCCACCAGCACGGCCGCGGCGCCGTCCACGATGCCGCTCGAGTTGCCCGCCGTGTGGATGTGGTTGATCGTCTCCACCTGCGGGTAACGCTGTATCGCGACCGCATCGAATCCCGCCTCCTCGCCCAGCTGGACGAAGGCCGGCTTGAGCTTCCCGAGGTCCGCCATCGTCGTGCCGGGCCTCAGGTATTCATCCCGTGCGAGCGCGATCCCGCCGATGACGTCCTTCACCGGTACGACGGAATGGTCGAAATAGCCGCTCTGCTGGGCAAAGGCTGCGCGGCGCTGGCTCTCGACCGCGAAGGCGTCGACCTGCTCGCGCGTGAAACCCTCGATCGTCGCGATGAGGTCGGCACTCACGCCCTGCGGGACGAAATACTGGTGCCACGCAACCTGCGGATCGATCCCCCAGGCACCGCCATCCGTACCCATCTTGACCCTCGACATCGATTCGACGCCGCCGCCGATGGCAAGGTCGGACTGGCCCGACATGATCTGGGCCGCCGCCGTGTTGACCGACTCGAGTCCCGAGGCGCAGAACCGGTTCAACTGCTTCCCCGGAACGTTCTCGGCATAACCCGCGACCAGCACTGCAATGCGCGCGATGTCGGCGCCCTGTTCGCCGACCGGCGTCACGCAACCGAGCACGACGTCGTCGAGCCGGCTCGTGTCGAGGCCGTTGCGGTCCCGCACCGCCGCCAGCGCCTGCGCCGCGAGCTGAATCGGTGTGATCGAATGCAGCGAGCCGTCCGGGCGGCCGCGGCCGCGCGGCGTGCGCACGGCGTCGAGGATGAAGGCGTCGGTCATGGTCTGTGCCCCCGAATGTTGTTGCAACGCAATAGTACATCAGCGACCTCGGCGCGCCGGCCGGCGAACGGAAACGGCGGCAGCGCGATCGCCGTCTCAGCCGTAGTTCGCCTGGCGCTTGCCGACGAAGGCGGCCACGCCCTCCTGCCCGTGCGGATGCTGGGCCTGGGCAGCGATTGCGCGGCCTTCCAGTGCCATCTGAGACTCGAGACCCGGGTCCCCCGCGTCCATGAGTCGTTTGACCGCGGCATAGGACTCCGTCGGCCCGGCCGCGAATCGGGACGCGAGGGCCTGCGCCTGAGCGAGGACGTCGGCGTCATCGACGACCTGGTTGACCAGTCCCCAGTCCAGTGCTTCTTCCGCCGACAGCGTCCGGTTGGTGAGGAACAGTTCGAACGCCCGGCGCCGCCCGACGATGCGAGGCAGCAGGAACGATGTGCTGCAGTCCGGGGCCAGGCCCACGCCGGTATATGCGAGCGAGAATCGACTGCTACGCCCCGCGATGGCCAGGTTGGTCATGCAGACCAGGCCGACTCCGCCGCCCGCCGCGGTCCCGTTGACGGCGGCGATGACCGGAGCCCGCATGCGGGTGAAGGAACTGATGGCCGCGTGGATGCAGGTGGTGAGTTCGTTCAGGTAGCCGCCGACGCGGTCGCCCTGCCCAGCCATGCCGCGCAGGTCACCCCCGAAACAGAAATGCTTTCCCGCGCCCGTGACGACCACCGCCCGCACGGCCCGATCGGCCTCCACGCCCAGCGCCACCTCGAGCAGGTCGCGTCCCATGGTCATATCCAGCGCATTCGACGCTTGCGGGCGATTCAGCGTCACCGTCGCGACGCCGTCGCGCACCTCGACCAGCACCGTCTTGTCCATCGAGCCTCCCGTGAATCAGTTGTGGACGCGACGCCGCGGTCCGTTGCGGATCGCCGGCGGCCGCGCGAGTTCGTCGAGCCCGACGGCAGCTCATTCGTCCGGGGCGACCGTGAGTTGCAGGCCGTCGAGGCCTTCGGTGAAATCGACCTGGCAACTCAGGCGCGAGCGTTCCGGGTCGTAGTGCACGAGTTCGACGAGGAGTTCCTTCTCGTCGCCCTGGGGGGGCGGCAGTCGCGGCATCCAGTCCGTGTCCACGAAGATGTGGCACGTGGCACAGGAACACAGGCCGCCGCAGATGGCGGTGACGCCGTAGTCGTACTCACGCAGGGTTTCCATGAGCTTCACGCCGAGGCTTCCCTCCAGTTCGTGAAGTTCCCCCTCCCGGTCCGTCACCAGCATCTTGGCCATTGATGATCCTTCGCCTTGGGCAAGTGCTCAATTATTGCAGCGCAAGAGCCGTTGCGCCAAACGGGAAGCAGTTTCGCGGCCCGGACCCGGCAGGTCGCCGAACCGGACGCGATACCAGAGCCATTGCACGTAGTCGAAGGCCCAGCGTGCCTCATCGAGCAGCGCGGCGTCCGACGAGGAGAAGCGGCCGTAGCTTTCGAGCAGCAACGCGGTCGCGCCCCTGTCGGCGTCGTGCAGGGCGAGGAATCCAGCGATGTCGAACAAGGGATCCCCCCGGCCACCGTACTCCCAGTCCACCAGCCAGAGTCTCCGGCCGTCATCGAGGATGTTGCCGTGGTGGAGATCGTGATGGCACACCGCCGCGAGCGGTGCGCGCCCGTCGATCCGTTCGAATATCGACGCCGCGCGATGGCCCAGTTCAAGGGCCGGCCGGTCCTCGTCCGGCAGCGCCGAGCCAAGTCGCGTCGCCTGCTGTGCATAACTCACCTCGCGCAGCCCGGCCGGGACCGGCAGGCCGTGAAGACCGGCGAGGAGTTCCCCGATCCGCCGCAGGTTACCTTCCTGAAGCGCGTCGATCGCCTGCCACTGCGAACCCTCGACGAAGCGGGTCACCAGAAGACCACTCGAGGGTTGGCACACCCGCAATCCGGGCGCGAAACCGGCCGCGGATACCGCCTGCAGCAGCCGGCACTCCGCTTGCCTGTCCACGCCCAGCCGGGCGGCACCGGGATGACCGAGTCTCGCAAACCAGACGTCGCCGCCATGCTCGACCCGCCACGCCCGATTACTCAGCCCTCCGTGCAGCGGGGTCAGTCGCGCTCCGGCGAGCGAATGGGTGAGCGGATGGCGCGCCATTTCCTCCCGCAACCGCGGTTCGTCGGCGCCTGCGGCGGGCCCTACGTCGGGCTCAGGCACGCGCCCTCCCCGGGACCGCGCCCGCCGAACTGGCCAGGTCGGCACGCCATGCGGCCAATCCATGGAAGGCGATCGCGACATACACGAGGAACAGCACTGCGGTGGCGTGGAAGCCCTGAAACCAGTAGAGGACGGCGGCCAGTGCATCGACGACGATCCAGTAGACCCAGTTCTCCAGCACCTTGCGGGCGACCAGCCAGGTCGCGAGTACGCTGGCCCAGGCGACGAACGCGTCCACGTAGGGCACCCACCCGCCGACCCGCGACGCGATGATCCAGCCGTTTGCCCCCGTCACGATCAGAACCAGCGCGATCGCGAGTGCGTGCCGTCCTGCGGGCCATCGGGACACCGGCAGTCCGGCGCCGGTTGTTGAATCCCCGCCGCGCCACGCGCGCCAGCCGTAGACCGACATGCCGACGTAGAACAGCTGCAGCGCGGACTGCATGAAGAGGCCACCGCGCGCGAACAGCACGAGGTAGATCGCCGCGCTGGCGATGGCGCAGGCCCAGCACCACGGGTTCTGCCGGACGGCGAGCACCAGGTAGGCAAAGGCAAGCACCACCGCGACCCACTCCGCCGCGGGAACAGCGCCGATCGATGCAACCAGCGCGCTGCCGGCTTCCCGGACGCTCAACTTGTCTCGGCCGGGGCCGGCATGCCACCGAGCACCTTCATCACGAAGACGGCCCGCCGATCGCCCTCGAACGTCGACCGGGTCTCCTCCGCGAGCGCGGCGAAGACCCGATCGTGCTCGCCCGCCACCTGCGTACTCATCGCGTTCGTTTCGACCCGCAGGTCCGCGTGGCGATTCAGCCGCGCGATGAAGTCCTTGATCGGCGGAACGTAGTCGGCGTCCAGGGGATACAGGCTGATCTCTACCGCGATGCGCATGCGCGTCTCCATGAAATGAGGTGTCTCACCGCAACGACCACTGCAGGGTGATGCCGTATGAGCGTGGGTCGCCCCGCTGCACGTAGAGCGTATCGACGTAGTCGGGCGGTTCGAGGCCGAAGTAGAAGCCCCGCACGGCATAACGCTCGTCGATCACGTTCCGACCCCAGACGTGGACCGCCCAGCGGTCCGCCGCATAGCCGGCCTTCAGGTGGAGCAATGAATAGGGTTCCGATCGCTGGTCGTGGCTGGCGTCGAAATAGAAGGCATCGCTGCCGCTCAGGTCGGCGCGCGCCATCCAGCCGCGCGCGGAATTCCACTCGGCCGAGACGGAATACTGCCAGCTCGGCGCGTGCGCCTGCTCCCGGCCGTCGAGGTCCCGGTCGCCGTAGCGGTAGCCCAGGTATTCCGAGTGCAGGAGACCGAGTGTCGCGGCGAGCGCCAGCGAGGGACGAAGCTGCCAGGCAAGCGAGCCCTCCAGGCCTGCGTTGCGACCCCGGGCGGCGTTGTCGGTGTAGAACACGTAGGACAGCGGATCCCCCGGGTCGAGCTGGAAGGACGTTGCGACCTGCTGCGACTCGCGCCACATCTGGAATACGGCGAGTTCCCCGGTGAAGGCGCCGTCGCGGCTCACGTGGCGCACACCCGATTCGAGGTTCCAGAGATATTCGGGCTGGAACTCCCGGCGATCCTCCGGCACGAGCGCGCCGATGTTGAACCCGCCGGCCTTGTAGCCGCGGCTGGCCGTGACATACCAGCTGGAACGAGCCGCGAACTCGCCCGACAGCGAGAGGTGCCCGCCCAGCATGGAGTCGCGCGGCGCGAACGATCCGCCGTCGCTGTCCGCATAATCCGCCGAGCGCGATTCGAATCGCAGGCCTCCGCTCAACACCAGGCCTCGACCGACGCCCCACTCCCCCTCGCCGTACGCCGCAACATTCACGGACGAGTACTCGCTGGAGAGCAAGGGGCGGAGCAATTCCCCGGCGAACTCGTCACGCTGCAGGTTGTCCTCGTCGAGTCGCTGCGCATAGAGACCAGCCAGCCAGCCGAAGCCGTCTTCGCGGGCGGTGGCAGCACTGGTCAATCGCAGGTCCTGGCTCAGGGTTCCGCGCTCGCGGTCGTAACGTGAGAAATAGTCGTAGGGGGCGAACTCTCCCCAGTCGGCGTCGTTGCCCCAGTCACCATCGAAGCTGTAGACAATGTCCGACGAGGCCAGCGCAGTCGTGCTGAGCAGGCTCGCCGACCCGAGGTCGCCGGTCAGCCTGACCGCCGCGCCACTCGACCGTTGTCCATCCCTGCCCGGGCGATCCGAGCGCGTGTCGAACGAATTGTCCGCGGCGAAGGCGTCGAATCCGTTGTCGAGATCGGCGTGCAGGAGCGTGATGGCCGCCTGCCAGCCGGCCACGGGGCGCAGCAGGAGCTTCCCGCGCAGCGTGAGCTCGTCACGTTCGTTCGTGTCGTCGCGGCGCAGGTACCGATTCTGGCGGAAACCGTCGCTGCGCGAGCGCTGCGCCGCGAACCGCCAGGCACCGCGCTCGGGTTCGTCGTCACGCAGCGCTCCGCCGGCCACCAGGCCGGCTGACGCGACGGAGTCGCTGCCGGCACTGAACTCGGTGCGGAACTCGGTCTGGGGCCGGGCGTCCTGCGTCCGGACATTGATCAGCCCTGCCAGCGCGTTGGCGCCGTAACGGGTGCCCTGCGGACCGCGCAGCACCTCGACCTGCCCGACGTCGAACGACGTTGCCGGCATGCCGACGCCGCTGAAGTCGATGTCGTCGATGAGAAAACCGACCGAGGGGTTCGGCGCCCCCTGGTACTGCTCGAGTTCGCCGACGCCGCGCAGCTGGAAGTAACGAGGCCGGGACGTGCCCCCGGACCAGTTGAGGTTGGGCACCAGGCCGAGGACGTCGGCGAAGTGCTGTACGCCTGCGGCATCGATGACGGACGCGTCGAGCACCGTCGTGCTCACCGGAAACTCGCCGATCGTCGCCGGCCGCAGTGACGCCGTGACGATGATCTCCTCCAATGGCGCCGTATCCGCCGCCCGGACCGGGCTCCCGGTCGCGCTACCAGCGGCCAGGGCGAGAGTCATTATAAATGACGTCAAATCACGCGTATAATCGCATGATTTATAATGAAAAATAATCGGACAGATGGCGACCAAACCTGCTCCCTACGCCGGTGCTAACCGGATCAGGTTCAACGGGTTCACCGATGAGCGGCGATCGCCGCGGTCGGTATCTCAGGCCCACTGAGGCCACCCCAAGGTGGAAAGCAGTATAGTCCGGCGCGTGATGCCGGGAAACCGCGCCTGTTGACGGCGACATCGTCGTCGGGACTAATGCGCGTCCCCTGTTTCGGATGCATGTCTTCATGGCCAAGCGCACGTGCCGTCTGTTCCACGTCGATGCCTTCACCCGGGAGCGCTTCTGCGGTAATCCGGCTGCGGTCGTACTCGATGCGGAGATCCTCACCGAGGAGGAGATGCACCGCATCGCCCGTGAGCTCAAGGGCAACGAGGTCGCCTTCGTGCTGGCCTCGGAATCACCGGAGCACGACGTCGAGGTCCGCTTCTTTTCGCCGCGACGCGAGGTCGCGTTCGTCGGGCACGCGACGGTGGCAGCTCATTACGTCCGGGCCATCGCCAATGGCGTGCCGAAAGGCAAAGTACGGCAGAAGTCCGGCACCGGGATTCTGGAGGTCGAGGTGACGGGGCGCGGCTCGGCGTTGCGGGTTGCCATCCACCAGAGCCCCGCGACCTTTGGCCCGATCGTGCCGGAGGAGCGTCGCGCCCCGGTACTCGATGCGCTCGGCATCAGTTCCTCGAGCCTGCATCCTGCCTGCCCGATGCAGGTCATGAGCAAGTGGAACTCTCGCCTGCTGATCGGCCTGCGCTCGCCGGAGACGCTGGCATCGCTGCAGCCCGACATGGAGGCCCTCAGCCACCTGACACCCCGCGTCGGGGCCGACGGATTCTTCGTGTTCGCACTCCACCCGGGCACGACGCCACTGACCACGGAGGCGCGCATGTTCTGCCCGGTGATCGGCGTCCCGGAGGATCCGGTCAGCGGCAACGCCCACGGCATGCTCGGCGTGTACCTGCTCAGCAACGGCCTGCTTTCCGTGGAGGGCGAGACCGCGAGGCTCATCGGCCACCAGGGACGCTTCGTCGAGCGTCCCGGTACCGTCGACGTCGAGATCGCGGCGTCCGGCAAGCGGGCGACGGGAGTCCAGATCGCGGGTGATGCCACGGTCGTCTTCCAGGCCGAGATCGAGCTCTGATGCGATGACTGCGCCCGACGGTGCCAGGTTACCGTCGGTCGGCTGGCGACCGCCGCGGCGTGCGCCCGTCATGGCCTGCGCGCTGCTGGCGTGCGCGGCGGTCACCCCCTCGCCTGCAGTCTCAGCGCCGGGAGACGGCCCGGGACGCGACGCGCTGTGCGGCGACGGACCACTGGACATCCTCTTGACCAACGACGACGGCGCAACGGCTGCCGGCGTCCGCGCGTTGCGTACGCAACTCGTCGCGGCGGGGCATCGCGTCACCCTGGCAGCCCCCGACCACAACGCCAGCGGCACGAGTCTCAGCTTCACCTGGGGCGACGTCTCCGTCACACGCGATCCCGACGACCCGTCCGTGGTCGCGATCGGAGCCTCGCCGGCCACCAGCGTCGTGATCGCCGCGAACGTGCTCTACCCGGCGGGCACTCGCCCGGACCTGGTGATTTCCGGCATCAACCACGGCCCGAACAGCGGTGCGCTGCTGATGCTTTCGGGCACGCTTGGTGCCGCCCTCGCCGGCACCGTACTGCTCGATCCGCCCGTCCCGGGATTTGCGGTCAGCGCAGAACGACTGTATCCGGACGAACCAATGGATTCGCCGGCCAATCGCGCTCAGTTCGATGCCGTGGCGGCCCACTTCTCGCGCCTCGTCTCGACGACGCGTGACTGGTTCTGCGAACGCGGACGGGTCGCGCGGGCACGCACGGTGCTGAATGTGAATTACCCGGCGGTAGAGGTCGCCTCGCTGCGCGGCACCGTCATGGCCCGACAGGGATCGGCAACGGGCCTGCGCGTGGAAGTCGTGCCGACGGCCGAGGGCACCTATCGCGCACGTCCCGACCGCCGCCCGGTCGACGGCGCCGATGACAGCGACCTTCAGAGGCTCAGCGGTGGGTACGCAACGGTCACCCCGGTGAACGCAGAACTCGGCGACGACGACGTCCCTGGCAGGAAGCTCAGGCAGCGACTGCGCCGACTCTAGCGCGCTCACGTGGTCTCTTCCGACGGCATGGAGTCGCGGCGACTCCTGGCGTGTCAGCCGCCGCGCCAGTGGTAGACCTCGCCCTCTGGCTGGACCCGTCCCTCCTCCACCAGCTTGATCGCGTGGGCGAGCAGTGAATACCGTGCGTAGCGATGCAGGAACGACGGCACGTCGTCGTAGACCTCCGGGAGAACGTCCTCGAGCGTCGCGGCACGACGCGAGCCGAGCGCACGCACGAGCTTGTCTTCGCGCGCGAGACGGTGCCGAACGACGCGATCGATCTCCTGCGCCGCGTCAGGAATGACGGCGCCATGCCCGGGCGCAAGCGACGCCAGTGGCATGGCGCGTAGCCTTGCCAGCGAATCGAGATACAGCCGCATGGAACCGTCCGGCGGAATGATGATCACGGTCGTGCCGCACATCAGGTGGTCGCCCGTGAAGATCAGGCCCGCCTCCTCGAGCAGGAAGCAGACGTGATTGGAGGCGTGGCCCGGCGTGTGGATGGCCTGCAGGGTCATACCGCCGGCGGCGATGCGCTGCCCATCGTCCAGTCCGCGGTCCGGCCGGTAGGTCGGATCCTGGTGACCATCGTCCGGCGCGGGCAGGCCGAACACCATCGCACCGGTCCGTTCGCGGAGCCACGCGGCGCCGGGCGAATGATCCGGGTGCGAATGCGTGCAGAGAATCCGGTCGACGGCGCCGCCGGCCACGTCGAGGATGCGCTCGAGGTGGTCCGCATCCGCGCAGCCCGGATCGATCACGACGGGCCGTTCGCCACCCACGACGTAGGTGTTGGTCCCGGGGCCGGTGAGCGGGCCGGCGTTGGGTGCGACGACCCGCCACACGGCGGGGTACAACTGACGGGCCGCTCCGGTCTCGGGCAATGCCCGCGCGTCAGGCAATGTCCGCAGGCCGGGCGTCATGGTCGTCTCCGAGGTTCGGGCGTCGAAGCTTTACGCTACGCCCGAAGCGCAGCCGGAGCCAGCGCCGTCACATCGGATCCGTGCTACCAGAAGCCGTAGCCCGTGCGATAGACGGCGCCCAGCGTAAGGCGGTCGACATCCACCTCGCCGAGGCCGTCCTCGTCACCGACATCCGTAAACTGCTGGTAATCGAGCCGCACGGTCCACTGGCCGCTGGTATAGCCGATGCCTGCGCCCCACAGGAACGACTGCGAGGACGAGGAGTCGCCGAACGAGTCGGAAAGATCGTCGACGGACAGGTTCGTCGACGTATCGTTGCTGCCGAAGTACATGCCGGCACGCGCATGGACGTCCCAGCCCGACCGGATCGGCAGAGTTCCCAGCACCGAGATCGCGGGACCGGCGCTGTCCGTCGTGAACTTCGCCGTCACGTCGGCCGTCGTCGCACCGTCGCTCACCAGGGCCCTGGACGTGTACTCAGCCTCGCCGAGGTCGACGTAGGCCGCCTCCACCGCCAGGTAGCGCATGAACTGATAGCCGAAGGTCAGTCCCCACGTGAAGCCGTCTTCACTCGTGCCCGAGCGGCCGTCCAGCACGTCGATACCGGCTTCCCCCAGCGCACCGGTGAGTTGGTCATCGAGATCACCCCGGTTGAGCCCGAACGAGGCCTCACCAAGGTCGAAACCCCAGTAGAAACCTGCATCGCCGTCGCCGTGGGTGCGATCGGCGGCATGAACGGGCAGCGCGGCCAGCGCAGCGATCAGGGCAAAGCCGGTTCTCAATTTCATGAAGCACACTCCGTGTTTCTGTTGCCGCGAGAATAATCCAGGCCCCGGCCACGTGCCGGGACCCGGATCACAGCCTTTGTCACTTACCGAAATGCGGATTCTCGATGATCCCGAATCGATTTCCGAAGGGGTCCAGCACGGCGGCGACCTTGATCCCGTCACCCACGTCCTTCACCGGTTCGAGCGCCGCTGCGCCGAGTTCCAGCAGGCGCTCGTAGGCCGCGGACGCGTCTGCGACGCCCCAGAGCGGCTGCGGACCCGCGGTACCCGGTTCGGCATCGGGCAGCAACCCCAGCTCGAACCCGCCGACGGAAAATCCGACGTAGAAAGGCTGGTCGAAATACGGTGCCTTGCCGAGCACCTGCGTGTACCAGTCCCGGGCCCGCTCGAGATCGGGGGCCGGATAGATCGCAGTCCGCAGGCCGAGCAGCATGATCATCTCCCAGGTTCACGCCATGAACCACAAAGCTACGCCTGCAGCGCGACCACGGCCAGCGCTGCCCTCCGCCATCAGCGCAAGCCCGGGATCAGCCGGCCGGCGCAGCCTGCGCCGCATGCGTCGCGATGGCCGCGACGATGCGCGGCCACATGGTGATCGGCAGCGCATGGCCCATGCCTTCGATGATCAGGCGTTGTGCGCCGGGCACGGTGTCGGCAACGTCGATGCCGCATTCCACCGGCACCAGCGGATCGGCATTCCCGTGGATCACCAGCGTCGGCACCCGCACCCGGGCCAGCGCCGCCTTGCGGCTGCCGGACCCCAGGATGGCGACCATCTGCCGTGCCACGCCAGGAGGGTAAAGGCCCCGCCTGAAGTTCTGTGAGGCGCGATCCAGGTCGCGCGCCTCGTCCAGTGGGAAACCGCGCCCGCGCAGCACCTGCATGGTCTGCACATAGCGTCGGTAGTAACCCGCCTGGTCGGTCGGCGTGGGCGTCATGAGCAGTTGCAGCGCCTCGGGCGTGGGTGGCGGCAGTGACGGATCACCACTGGTCGCCATGATCGAGCACAGGCTGCGCAGGCGCCGTGGGTGCTCGATGGCCAGCATCTGCGCGATGGCGCCGCCCATCGACGCACCGACGACGTGCGCCGATCCGATGTCGAGCGCGTCCAGCAACCCCACCACGTCGCGCGCCATGTCGCTGAGCGTATAGGCGGCTTTCGGCGGCCGACCCGCGAAGTGCGCCAGCAGCAGTTGTGCCACGTTTGGCACGCCCAGGTGCTCGAGCCGGGTAGACAGGCCGATGTCCCGGTTGTCGAAGCGGATGACGCGAAAGCCGCGTGCAGCCAGTGCGGCGCAGAACTCATCGTCCCAGGCGATCATCTGTGCCGCCAGGCCCATGATCAGCACCATGGGAGGTGCCGCCGCCTCCCCGAAGGTGTCGTAGGTCAGTTCGATGCCGTTGGCGCGGGCCACGGCCGCGGCGGTGCGTGCGATGTTCAGGTCACGTCCTCGCGGCGCCTGCGCGCCTGCGTTGCTCCTCGTCGATCAGGTCCTTCTTCGAAAGCTTCCCGATCGGCGTCTTCGGCAGCTCGGCGCGGATCTCGAGTTCCTGCACCATCTCATGCTTGCCCAGGTGGTCCTTCAGGAAAGCCTTCAGCTCGTCGATCGTGAACGGTGCCGCGCCGGGCTTGAGCGTCACGAAGGCCTTCGGCGACTGTCCCCGATAGGCATCGGGAACGCCAATGACGCAGACCTCGGCCACGGCGGGATGCAGGTAGATCGCCTCTTCGATCACCCGCGGATAGACGTTGTAGCCGCCACACAGCAGCATGTCCTTGCTGCGGTCGACGATGAAGACGAAACCATCGGCGTCCATGTAGGCGATGTCGCCGGTACGGAAGTAGCCGTCGACGGTCATCGAGGCCGCGGTCGCCTCCTCGTTCTTCCAGTAGCCTTTCATGACGTTCGGTCCCGCGATGCACATCTCGCCCGGCTCGCCGGTGGCCGCACCTTGCCCGGGTTGGCCGACCGCCTCGAACTTGAGCCGGATGCCGGGCAGCGGCATGCCGCAGGAGCCGTCCTTGCGCCTCCCCCGCGCCGGCGTGAACGTACCGGTGGGCGAGGTCTCCGTCATGCCCCAGCCTTCGTTGAGATGGCAGCCCGTGAGTTCGCAGAAGCGGTGTTCGATCTCGGCCGGCAGCGGAGCGCCGCCAGACCCACAGAACTTGAGCGATTTGAGGTCGAGCGCCGACACCTTGGGGTGGTTGACCATGGCGGTGAACATGGTCGGCACGCCGGCGAAGACGGTGATCTTCTTGGCGGAGAGCTCGCTCATCACGGTGTCCAGGTCGAAGCGCGCGTGCAGGACCAGCAACGCACCGAGGCGAAAGCCAAGCAGCAGGTTCACCGTCAGCGAATAGATATGGAACAACGGCAGTACGACGAGCACGCGCTCCTCGCCCTCGGCGAGGATCGGGGGTTCGCCGCGTGTCGTTTCCACGTACTGCGCGCACGCCGCCGACAGGTTGGCATGCGTGAGCATCGCGCCCTTGGGCAAGCCGGTGGTGCCGCCGGTGTACTGCAGGACCACGGTGGCCCGTGCGAGGTCGTCGATGGCGTGGGCCCGGTACCGGCCGTCGTTGGCCAGCAGCTGCTCGAAGGACAGGTGCAGATCGTCCGTCGGCACCCCGCACAGCTGCCGGGCGCCCTCGAGCTGTGCGCGCACGGCGGGCGGGCTGGCCGTGTATTCGCCCAGGCTGCCGACCACCATCTTCTTCAAGCGCGAGCGACCCAGCAGCCGCCCCACCTGCGGATACAGCGCCGCCAGATCGAGCGTGACGAGGATGTCGGTCTCGCTGTCTTCGACCTTGTGCTCGAGCACGCGCTCGGCATCGAGCGGCGAATAGTTGACCACCGTGCCGCCGGCCTTGAGTACGCCGAAGAAGGCGATCGGATAGTGCGGGGAATTCGGCAGGTACAGCCCCACGTGCACGCCCGGACCGACTCCCAGGCGCTGCAGTCCGGCCGCGGCCCGGTCCGTCAACGCGCCCAGTTCCCCGTAGCTGATGACGCGACCCATGAAGTCCAGCGCCGGACGCTCCGGCCAGCGCGCCACGGCGTCGTCGAGGATCTTCTGCACCGGCATCAGCGGCAGCTCCGCGTCCCAGCGTACGCCTGCGGGATAGGATTGCGTCCAGGGAAAGTCGACCACAACACGCTCCTTGATTCGGTGTCGCGCAGCGACGAACAGTCTCGGAATCAGTGTCGGCCGTGCGTGGCCCGATCGTCAATCCACGTCTGACCGCCACGCCTGCCGCCAGTGCGCCCTGCGCAATTGACTGACGGGAGAGTCCAGCTTCGAGTATCCGGAGGGAGGGGACGCTTTACGAGCCCGCGGCCCGCGTCACCACCCTGCGCACGTGGCGCACGCCGAGCAGAGCCACGAGCGCAACCAACGGAATGCTGAACGCCATGGCCAGGTCGGCATTCACAGGCCAACCCAATGCCTTGAGGCCCTTGGCCGCGTAGCCCACCAGCCCCACCACGTAGTAGGTGATCGCGGCGACGGACAGACCCTCCACCGTTTGCTGCAGGCGCAGCTGTGCCTCTGCCCGCCGGTTCATCGACTCCAGCACCTGCTGGTTCTGGCGTTCGCGCGACACGGCAACGCGCGTCGAGAGCAGTTGCGTGGCGCGTGCCACGCGCTGGGACAGCGACTCGACCCGCGCGGACACCGACGCACACGTGCTCATCGCCGGTGCGAGCCGCCGCTCGGTGAATTCACGGAACGTCTGCAGTCCCTGGATGCGTACCTCGCGCAGCTCCTCGATGCGCCGCTCCACCAGTTCGTGATAGGCCTCGGCCGCGCTGAAGCGGAAGTGATGCGCCGACTCGCGACTCTCGATCTCGGCCTCGAGGCGGGTGAGTCGCTCGAGCAGCACCGACTCCGCCGCCTCGTTCGACTCCACCAGCGCTGCCGTGATCTGGGCCAGTTCGCGCTCGGCGTCGTTCAGCCAGGGCGTGAGTCCGTGCGCAATCGGCAGCGCAAGCAGCGCCATCAGCCGGTAGGTGTCGATCTCGAGCAACCGCTGCATCGTTCGCCCCGTCTGGCGCGGCGTCATGCTCCGGTCGAGCACCAGCAGGCGACTGAAGCCATCGCGGATGCGGAAATCGGTGAGCGCGAGGCCGGCACCGGCTGCGATGCCGGCGCCCACCAGCACGTTGCCGTCGAAATGCCGGGTCGCGAGCGCCTCGTAATCCGGCGCTTCCGCGCCGACCCGCATCAGCGCCGCGTGGGTGGCGACCATCACCTCGCCCGGCAGTCCGGCGAGCCAGTCTGCCGGAACCGTCTGCAGCGCCGGCGAGGCGAACGGGTCGTCGCACGGGCCGCCGACGATGAACTTGTAGCGGGTGAACTCCGAGTGACGCTCCCACTTGAGGCGGAACGGGCCCAGATCGGCGCTGTAGTGCCTGGCGCGTTGCGGCGGTTCGTGGCCAAAGCGGCGGGCGAGCGCGCAGACGTGCTGCCACTCCCGGTCGCGTTGCGTCGGATCGGAGTAGAGCGCGAGGAACGTCAGGCGCAGCGGGGCCTGCAGGGCTTCCGACGGCCGGGCGTGCACCTCGTCGTTGAGTTCGATGCGCAACGGGTGGTCTGTCGGCATGTGCACGGCGTCGACTCCCAGCCAGGCGCGAAGGGCCCGGCACCTGTGAGGTGTCCATTCTAAGCGCGCCATCGTCGACCGAACGATCGGCATTGAGGGCGACATCGAGCAACATGCTTGATAGCATCGGGCGCTCGGCCAGAGCAGCGGCGCCCCGAGAACGGGACGTCAATTCACCGTAGGGACAACCGACGTGACACCATCCACGAAGAATCTGCTCGTCGCTGCGTTTGCCATGTGCTTTTCGCAAGCGTCCTACGGACAGTACTCCGCGCCGGGCGACCTGCCCGACGAGCCGCTCAAGCGTGAGGACCCGGAGCTGCCGTATTCTCCGTATGCCTCGGGCACCGCAGCAACCCGCGTCTTCTGGGGCGACACGCACCTGCATACCTCTTATTCGATGGACGCGGGCGCATTCGGCGCGCGCCTCGCGCCCGAGGACGCCTACCGGTTCGCCCGCGGCGAGCAGGTCGAATCCTCCACCGCAGGCCAGGTGCGGCTCGCCCGCCCGCTCGACTTCCTCGTCGTCGCGGACCACTCGGACAACATGGGCTTCTTTCCCGACCTGTTCGCCGGCAAACCGGAGATTCTTGCCGATCCCACCGGGAAGAAGTGGTACGACATGGTCCA
This sequence comes from uncultured Gammaproteobacteria bacterium, assembly GCA_963823535.1. Classification (GTDB taxonomy): domain Bacteria; phylum Pseudomonadota; class Gammaproteobacteria; order Steroidobacterales; family Steroidobacteraceae; genus RPQJ01. The sequence goes on along the minus strand of CAWGLZ010000004.1, from coordinate 468,376 downwards.
GGCCGGCGGCGATCAGGGCGTGCAAGCGGCCCTGCAGATCATCGACGGCTTCTCGCGAGGGCAGTTTCCCGACGCGCTGATGTACTGGCCCGACAGCGAGCCCTACAAGGACGCCTGGACCAAGACGATCGCCGCTGCGGAGAAATACAACGAGCCAGGGCGCTTCACCGCCTTTATCGGCTACGAGTGGACCTCACAGGTGCCGCCAGGCCAGAACCTGCACCGGGTGGTCATCTACCGCGACGGCGCCGATAAGGCCCGACAGACGGTGCCCGCCACCACGTATGCCCCGGGAGGCAGCACAGACCCGGAGTACCTCTGGAAGCTGCTGCAGGCCTACGAGGACAAGACGGGCGGCAAGGTCCTCGCGATCCCGCACAACGGCAACCTGTCCAACGGGTTCATGTTTCCCGAGATCAACCCCGTCACCAAGCAAGCGCTCACGCCGCAGTACGCGCAGACGCGGGCACGCTGGGAGCCGCTCTACGAAGTCACCCAGATCAAGGGCGACGGTGAAGCTCACCCGAAGCTGTCACCGAACGACGAATTCGCCGACTACGGGACCTGGGACAAGGGCAACCTGAATCTGAGCGAGCTCAAGAAGGACGCCATGCTCCAGTACGAGTATGCGCGCAGCGCGCTCAAGCTGGGACTCAAGCTCGAGAGCCAGCTCGGGACGAATCCTTTCAAGTTCGGCATGATCGGATCCACCGACAGCCACACGGCGCTTTCGACCGCGGATGAAGACAATTTCTTCGGCAAGCATTCCGGTTCCGAGCCAAGCCCGAACCGCATGTCGCATCCCTTCGCCAAGTTTGGCGACACGACCATCATGGGCTGGGAGACGCTGGCCTCGGGTTATGTGGCGGTCTGGGCCAAGGAGAACACCCGCGAAGCGCTGTTCGACGCCATGCAACGCCGCGAGGTCTACGGCACGACGGGTCCCCGGATCATGGTCCGCTTCTTCGGCGGCTGGGACTTCGACGCCGCGGATGCCAACACGCGGACTCCGGCACACGCCGGTTACCGCAAGGGCATTCCCATGGGCGGCGATCTCAGCAAGGCTCCCGACGGCAAGTCGCCCACCTTCCTGGTGGCCGCTCTCAAGGATCACCTGGGCGCCAATCTGGACCGCATCCAGGTCATCAAGGGCTGGATGGACCGCGAGGGCAAGCTGCACGAGAAGGTCTACGACGTCGCCTGGTCCGGTGGGCGCAATCCCGGGGCGAACGGCAAGCTGCCGCCCGTCGGGAACACCGTCGACGTGAAGACGGCCACCTGGAGCAACACCATCGGCGCCAACGAACTGATCACCGTCTGGAAGGATCCTGACTTCGATCCGCAGCAGCGCGCGTTCTATTACGCCCGCGTGATCGAGATCCCGACGCCGCGCTGGACAGCCTACGACGCTAAGTACTTCGGCCTCAAGAATGTGGATGCGAAGATCCCGATGTTCACCCAGGAGCGCGCCTACACTTCGCCGATCTGGTACACGCCCTGAGGGGTCCGGAGAATTGGCGCGGCCGGAGGGATTCGAACCCCCGACCCTCAGGTTCGAAGCCTGATGCTCTATCCAACTGAGCTACGGCCGCGCAGGATGAGGTACCGCCGGTGGGTCCCGGCGTTTCGATTCGGCCGGCAGTTTAAAGCATCACATACCGCGGCCGGTAGCGCGACCGACGCCCGCTGTCCGGCGGATCGTCACCCGGTGGTCGTGTTGGCCGCCGTCGGTTGCCCACCGACGGCCTTCTCACCGCTGGCTGGACCACTCTCACAGGTACGGCGAGAACAGGCGGCAGAACCGGTTGCGCAGGCGCCACCCAAGCGGTACGGCGCCCAACTCCTCCGCGGTGAGCATGCGCGCGGCCGCCTTCTTGCGGTCAACCAGCGCGTGGAGTTGCCGTGACAGGTCGCCGTCGATGACCTCGAGGTTCAGCTCGAAGTTCAGTCGCAGGCTGCGATCGTCCCAGTTGCTCGATCCGATCGAGCACCAGTCGTCATCGACGAGGAATATCTTCGAATGATCGAAAGGCGGGTCGGCGAGATAAACCCGCACCCCGCGCGTCACCAGCCGCTCGAACGCCGCCATCATCGGCCAGTCCATGTAGAAGAGGTTGCTCCTGGCGGGAACGACGATCTCCAGGTCGACCCCTTTCATCAGGGCGACCTCGAAGCCGTTGACCAGGACTTCGTTGGGGAGAAAGTACGGCGTGACGATCCTTGCCGTCCTCTTCGCGGTGCTCAGCGCTGCCAGGAACGTCCACTGCAGCCTGTCCTGGCCGTCGTCGGGACCGTCCGCAAGGACGCGCGCCTTCCCGTGGTAACTCGCCGTCGGCCAGGCGGGCCGTGGCAGCCGGAACGATTCCCCCGTCGTGAACTCCCAGTCCTCCTCGAATATCCGCGCCAGCGGCGCGACGACCGGTCCGCGCACGCGGAAATGCACGTCCTGCACCGGCGAAGCTGGATTCGACCGCAGGCAGTTGCCGTGCCGGATGTTCATCCCGCCGATGAACGCGGTCTCGCCGTCGACGATGAGCAGCTTCCGGTGACAGCGAAGGTTGATGAACCCGAGGAAACTGAGATTCCGCGCCGGCATGAAGCGCGCCGTCCTGAGTCCCCGCGCGACCAGGTCTCGGTCGATGGGCGGGCGGCTGTAGCGGATTCCGACGTCGTCCACGAGGACGCGCACGTCCACGCCGCGATCCCTCGCCACCGACAGGGCCTCGACGAAGCGCAGGCCCGACGGGTCGCGATCGAAGATGTAGGACGAGAGGACGATCGATTCCCGGGCAGCGGCGATCGCGTCGAGCATCGCCGGAAATGCCTCGTCGCCATTGACCAGCGGCGTCATCGGTTCCGACAGGCCGAAGAACCGCTCGCCGTCGAGTGGCTCGTCGACGGGCCCGGTGAAATTGCGCCGGATCCGGTTGATTCCGAAAATCCAGTAGATCAGGGTTCCCACGAACGGGGACAGGATGACGAGCCCGATCCAGCCGATCGAGGCTCGGATGTTCTGCTTGGTCAGGAGAATGTGGCAGCTCGCCCAGACCGAGACGGTCACGTGCGCAGCGACCAGCAGCACGGAGACCGCCGCGGCATGGTTCTCGAGCCCGGTACGGACGGCCTGGATCAGCTCCTGCATCACGGTTCAGGTCACGGAGCCGGCGCAGTGGGCGCACCCGGGGCTCGGGTGCGGCTCACTTCATCGTGGGCATGACGAACTGCGCGCCTTCGCGCTGTGTCGTCGGCCAACGGGACGTCACCGTCTTCAGTCGCGTGTAGAACCTGACGCCATCGGGACCGTGCACGTGCAGTGGGCCGAACAGCGAGCGCTTCCAGCCGCCAAAGGAATGGAATGCCATCGGCACGGGGATCGGGACGTTGACCCCGACCATGCCCGCCTCGACGGCCTGGGCGAACGACCGTGCCGCCTCGCCGCTCGCGGTGAAGATCGCCGTGCCGTTGCCGAACTCGTGCTGGTTGACGAGCCGGAGCGCCGCCGCGAGGTCGGGCACGCGCATCACGCAGAGCACGGGGCCGAAGATCTCCTCGCTGTAGATGCGCATGTCGGGTCGGACGTGGTCAAAGAGGCACGGCCCGAGGTAGTAGCCCTGTTCGTGACCGGTGCACCTTGAGCCCCCGGCCGTCCACGACCAGTTCGGCACCCTCCTCCACGCCGAGGTCCACGTAGCCGCGCACGCGCTCGAGGTGTTCGCGCGTCACCAGCGGTCCCATGTCCGCCCGTTCCACGGTGCCCGGAGCCACCTTGAGTTCCGCGAGTTGCTGCTTGACGGCAGCGACGAGACGATCCCCGGCATCGCCCACGGCCACCGCGACGGAGATCGCCATGCAGCGCTCGCCGGCCGAGCCGTAGGCGGCGCCCACGAGTGCGCTCGCGGCGTTGCGGGTGTCCGCGTCGGGCATGACGACCATGTGGTTCTTGGCGCCGCCGAGCGCCTGCACGCGCTTGCCGTGGGCCGAGGCCGTCCGGTAGATGTACTCCGCCACGGGCGTCGAGCCCACGAAGCTCACGGCCGCCACCCGGGGATCCGTGAGCAGGACGTCCACGGCCTCGCGATCGCCATTCACGACGTTGAACACGCCCGCGGGCAGGCCGGCTTCCGCCAGGAGCTCGGCGACCCTCAGGGGCACGCTCGGATCCTTCTCCGACGGCTTCAGCACGAACGTGTTGCCGCAGGCGATCGCGACCGGAAACATCCACATCGGCACCATGGCCGGGAAATTGAAGGGCGTGATGCCGGCACAGACGCCCACCGGCTGACGGATGGACCAGCTGTCGATGCCGGTGCCCACGTTCTCCGTGAATTCGCTCTTGAGGAGCTGCGGGATACCGCAGGCGAACTCCACGACCTCGATGCCCCGCACGAGCTCGCCGCGCGCGTCCGACAGCACCTTGCCGTGCTCCGACGTCAGGAGAAGCGCGATCTCTTCCGCGTGGGCTTCGAGCAGGGCCTTGAAGCGGAACATCACGCGTGCGCGCTGCAGGGGCGGCGTGGCAGCCCATCCGGGCAACGCCGCTTCGGCGGCCGCGATCGCCACGCGGGTTTCCTCCGCGCTCGCGAACGCCACGCGCCCCCGCGGCACGCCCGTCGCCGGGTTGTACACCGGACCCGTGCGGCCCGACGATCCCGGCACGTGACGGCCAGCCACATGATGGCCCAGCGTGAAGGTCTCGGGACCCGTGTCGGCGACGGGTGACTGCGTGCTCATCGTGGAACCTCTGCGCATGCTGTCCGGGCCTCCCGCCCGGGGGCCGACATTGGACACCAGAACACCCCCGGCCCGCCACCCACGGCGCACCCGTCCCCGGGCGGCGGCCCTGGCCGCGGCCGACTCGCCGTCTGATATAGTCTTGCGCCCGAATTCCGGCCGCTACGTGCCGTCACGCAGGCTGCAGAGGAGCCCAATATGAAGCTTTCGACCACGCTTCCCGTTCTTTCGCTCATGCTGTTCATCGGTGCCGGCGCCAATGCCGCCTGCGTCTACCCGCAGGCACCGCAGACGATCCCGAACGGCGGCAAGGCGACCAAGGAAGAGATGCTGGCCACCCAGTCCGAGATCAAGGCCTACCGTGCCGCGGTCGAGGAAACCTACCTGCCCTGCCTCGAGCAGGAGAAGAGCGAATCCCTGGCGGCGCTCGACGGCGCGGACCCCGAGCTGGCAGCAGAAGCAGGCGACGATCGAGTCCATGCACGCCAAGAAGCACAATGCGGCGCTGGAGGAACTCCAGGCGGTCGCCGGGCGCTGGAGCGAGGAACTGAAGGCCTTCAGCGCGGCCGCCAAGAAGTAGCGAGGACCGCGTCGACCGCCGCCCCTGCCACGGCGGCCGCCCGGTCCGATCGACGACCCGGCCGCCACCTGGCGCCGCTCTATCGTTGGTGAGATAAAGAACTTGGCCGATCCCCGATCCCCCGCCGGAAACGTCATCGCCCATCCCTCACGCGACGGCTCGCGAGACCGGCTCGGCCGGGCCATGCACGATCTGCGCATCTCGGTGATGGATCGCTGCAACTTCCGTTGCCCCTACTGCATGCCCAAGGAGACCTTCCACGATCGTTACCGGTTCCTGAAGACGTCCGAGCGGCTGGGTTTCGACGAGATCGTGCGGATCGCGCGGGCGAGCGTCTCGCTCGGCGTGCGCAAGATCCGGCTGACGGGCGGCGAACCCCTGCTGCGCACAGGGCTGGCGGAACTGGTCGGTGAACTGTCGATCATCGACGGCGTCGAGGACCTGGCCCTCACCACCAACGGCGTGCTTCTCGCGCAGCACGCCGCCGAACTCAAGGGCAATGGCCTGGACCGGGTGACCGTGAGCCTCGACACGCTGGACGAAGAGGTCTTCGCAAAGATGAGCGGCGGATTCGGCGGGCCCGAGCAGGTGCTCGAAGGCATCGCAGCCGCGATCGACGCAGGTCTCGCGCCCATCAAGGTCAACGCCGTGGTGCGTCGCGGCGTGAACGACCACACGGTGCTGCCGCTGCTCGAGCACTTCCGCGGCTCGCCGGTGATCGTCCGCATGATCGAGTACATGGACGTGGGCAACCGCAACGCCTGGCAACCGTCCGAAGTCGTACCGTCCGCCGATCTGCTCGCGGAGGTGAGCGCGCGCTGGCCGGTCAGCCCGCTGCCGGGCAGCTACCACGGGGAGGTCGCCGACCGATATCGCTACGACGACGGTGCGGGCGAGATCGGCTTCATCTCGTCTGTCAGCGCCCCCTTCTGCGGCGACTGCAGCCGGGCCCGGCTGTCGTCGGAGGGCGTCTTCTACACCTGCCTGTTCGCGACACACGGGACCGATCTGCGGGCACCCCTGCGCGCCGGCGCAACGCAGGAGGAGATCGCCGACACGCTGCGCAGCATCTGGAATGGTCGCGGCGACCGCTACAGCGAGCTGCGCAGCGAACTGCGTCGGCAGGAACGCGCGATGCACAAGATCGAAATGCATTACATCGGCGGATGAAGACGCCGTTCACACACGTCGACGCGCAGCGGCAGCCGGCGATGGTGGACGTCGGGGGCAAGGCCGTGACCCATCGCGTCGCCGTCGCGCAGGCGCTGGTCCGGTTTCCGGCCGACGTCGCGGCGGCGCTGCGCGACGCGGGCTTCGAGACTGCCAAGGGCCCCGTCTTCCACACGGCCATCGTGGCCGGGGTGATGGCCGCGAAACGCACGCACGAACTCATTCCCTTCTGCCATCCGCTCGGGATCGAGAACTGTCGCGTCGAGATCGCCATGAACGAGCGGTCGGAGGCGGTCGTGCGGTGCACCGTCAGCGTGCATCACAAGACGGGCGTCGAGATGGAGGCGTTGACGGGAGCGTCGGTCGCGGCGCTCACGATCTACGACATGTGCAAGGCCTTGTCGCACGAGATCGTGGTGGCGGACCTGCGTCTCCTCGAAAAGCGCGGCGGCAAGCGCGAGGTGTCGAACCCATGAATTCCGTCCACGTGCAGTATTTCGCGGTATTGCGCGAGCGCGCCGGTGTCAGCCGCGAGACGGTGGAGACCCGGGCCGCCACGACGGCGGAACTCTACGAGGAACTCGCCGACCGGCACGGGTTCGGCCTGCCGCGCTCCATGATGCGGGTCGCCGTCAACGACGAGTTTGCCGACTGGTCGCGCTCGCTGGGGGCCGGCGACCGGATCGTGTTCATCCCCCCGGTGGCAGGCGGCTGATGCAGGCATTCGGTTTCAGCACCGAGCCGCTGGCGCCGGAGCGCTATCGGGCCGGCCTCGAGGATCCCACGGCCGGTGGCTACGCGAGTTTCGAGGGCTGGGTGCGGGACCACAACGAGGGACGCCGCGTACATCGTCTCGAGTACGAGGCATTCGAGGCACTGGGGATCCGCGAGGGCGAGCGCATCGTCGCCGAGGCCGTTGAGCGTTTCGGCGTGTCGCGCGCCGCCTGCGTGCACCGGGTCGGTGCACTCGAGATCGGTGAACTCGCGGTCTGGGTCGGGGTCAGCGCCGCGCATCGCGGCGAGGCCTTTGCCGCCTGCCGGTACATCATCGACGAGGTGAAGCACCGCGTTCCGATCTGGAAGAAGGAGCACTACACCGACGGCGACTCCGGCTGGGTGAACTGCGAACGCTGCGCCGCCGCCGCGCACGACCACCACGACCATCCGGGACACACCGGGCACGAACACGCGGGCAGCGACGACGAACGCGTGGCGTTCGTGCACGACTACTCGAGGCAGACGGCGTTGCCCGAGGTCGGTGCGGCCGGCCAGGCGCGGCTCGCCGCCTCGTCAGTGCTGGTCGTCGGGGCAGGCGGTCTCGGCGTCCCCGTTCTTCAATACCTGGCGGCCGCGGGTGTCGGCCGCATCGGCATCGTGGACGGCGACGTCGTCGAGGGCAGCAACCTGCACCGGCAGCCGCTCTACGGCATCGCGGACGTCGGACGGCCCAAGGCGGTGGTCGCCGCCGAACGACTCGCCGGCATCAACGGTGACGCGCACCTCGAGGTGTTCGACACCGACGCGACGGTCGAGAACATCGACGATCTCGTCGGCTCGTACGACCTCGTCGTCGAATGCACGGACAACTTCCGCGCCAAGTTCCTCGTCAATGACGCGGTGGTCCGCGCCGCGCTCCCGGCGGTCTTCGCCAGCGTCCACCAGTACGAAGGGCAGCTGCAGGTCTATCGACCCGAGCCGGACTGGCCCTGCCTGCGCTGTCTCTGGCCGGAGGCGCCGCGCGACGGGCTGGTCGGCAACTGTGCGCAGGCGGGGGTGCTCGGTCCGGTCCCGGGGACGCTGGGCGCGCTGCAGGCCATGCAGGCGCTGAAGCGGATCCTCGGGCTGGACGAAGCGGACGTTCCGGGGCTGCTGATGGTGGATCTCCTGTCGCTGGAAACGCACCGCGTGACCGCGCGCCGGGACCCGGCCTGCCGGCACGATCGCCCCGGCCGGTCCGACGCCGCGACCGATGCCCCCCTCGAACTCGAGTTCGGGTCGCTGGCCGAAGCCCGCGCGTCGGGATTCGAGCTCGTCGACATCCGCGAGCCCTGGGAACGCCGCCACGACGCTCCCGAGGCGCTCATCCAGTCCCACCTTCCGCTGAGCGAGATCGTCAACGGACGCGCGTCCTTCCCGGCCGAAGGGCGCTACCTGGTGGTCTGTGCCCACGGCGTGCGCAGCCTGGCGCTGGCGGAACACCTGCGTGCACAGGGGCATGCCGGCGTGTTCTCGATGCGCGGCGGACTCGCGGCGCTCAGGGCCTGACCTGGCCCGCCCCGCGTACGACGTACTTGTAGCTCGTCAGCTGCTCGACACCGACCGGCCCGCGGGCGTGGAAGCGATCGGTGGAGATCCCGATCTCCGCGCCCATGCCGAACTGTCCGCCGTCCGCGAACTGCGTCGACGCGTTGTGCAGCACGATCGCGCTGTCCACTCTCGAGAGGAACTTTTCCGCCGCCACCTCGTTCCCGGTGACGATCGACTCCGTGTGCGCCGAGCCGTAGCGCGCGATGTGGGCGATGGCGTCGTCGACACCGCGCACGACCCGTGCCGCAATGATCGAGTCGAGGTATTCGGTGTACCAGTCGTCCTCCGTGGCCGGCCGGACCCGTGCGTCGACGCGCCGGACCGCCTCGTCCCCCCGCACCTCGCAGCCCGCCTCGAGCAGGTCACGGACGATCGGCCCGAGGTGCGTTTCGGCGCAGCCCTCGTCCACCAGCAGGGTCTCGGCCGCGCCGCAGATGCCGGTCCGCCGCAACTTGGCGTTCAGCACGATCTCGCGTGCCATGCGGAGGTCGGCGCCGCGGTCCACGTAGACGTGACAGTTGCCCTCGAGGTGTCCGATCACGGGCACCCGTGCCTCCTGCTGTACCCGCGCGATGAGGCTCTTGCCGCCCCGAGGCACGATCACGTCGATGCTGTCCGTCATCGCGGACAGCATGTAGCCGACCGCCGCACGGTCCGTCGTCGGCACGCACTGGATGCAGGCCGGCGACAGGCCGGCCTCGAGCAGGCCGTCGACCAGGCAGGCGTGGATGGCCGCGCTCGAACGATGACCCTCGCTGCCGCCGCGCAGGATCGAAGCGTTGCCCGACTTCAGGCACAAGGCACCCGCGTCGGCCGTCACGTTCGGACGGCTCTCGTAGATGATGCCGATCACGCCGAGCGGCACCCGCACGCGCTGGATGTGCAGGCCATTCGGACGCGTCCACTCGGCGAGCACGGTTCCGATCGGATCCGGCAGCCGCGCCACGTCCTCGACGCCGGACGCCAGTGCCTCCACCCGGTCCGCGTCGAGTTCGAGTCGATCGAGCATCGCCGCACCGAGGCCGGCCGCCCGCGCGGCTTGCATGTCGATTGCGTTGGCCGCGAGGACCTCGCCGGCGCGCGCACGCAGCGCACGCGCGGCGGCGTGGAGCGCGGCATCCTTCTGCCCGGTCCGGGCGAAGGCGAGTTCCTGCGCGGCCCCCACGGCCGCGTGCCCGATCGACGTCATCAGGCCGGCGATGTCCTCGACCGTCATGCGAGCACCAGGTCGTCGCGGTGGATCACTTCGTCGCGGCCGCGATAGCCGAGAAGCGCCTCGAGCTCCGCGCTGCGCCGCCCGCAGATCCGCGCAGCATCGGCGCTCGAATAGGCGGTGAGTCCGCGAGCAATCTCGACGCCGTCGGGGTCGCGCACGACCACGGCGTCGCCGCGGTCGAAGCGGCCGCCGATGCGCACCACGCCCGCGGGCAGCAGGCTGCGTCCGGCGCGCAGCGCACGGGCCGCGCCCGCGTCGACGTGCAGCTCGCCGGCCGGCGCCAGCATCCCGGCGATCCATTGCTTGCGTACCGTCACCGGCGAGGCCTCGGCCACGAACCACGTACAGCGCGCACCCGATTCGACCCGCCGCAACGGGTGCAGCTCGCGGCCCGCGGCGATGCACAGATGGCATCCGGCGGCGACGGCAATCCTGGCGGCCATGATCTTGGTCGCCATGCCGCCCGAGCCCACATCCGAGGCCGACCCGCCCGCCATGCCCTCGATCTCGGCGGTGATGCGCGTCACCTCGGGGATGAACTCGGCCTCCGGCACGCGCGTCGGGTCGGCCGTATAGAGCCCGTCGACATCCGACAGCAGCACCAGGCAGTCGGCGCTCACCATCTGCGCGACGCGCGCCGCCAGCCGGTCGTTGTCACCGTAACGGATCTCGGCCGTCGCGACCGTGTCGTTCTCGTTGATGACCGGGACCGCACCGAGCCGCAACAGCGCCGTGAGCGTATTGCGCGCGTTGAGGTAGCGTCGCCGCTGCTCGGTATCCCCGAGCGTCAGCAGCACCTGCGCCACGGTGACGCCGCGCGCCTCGAGGACCTCCTTCCAGGCGTGCGCCAGCCGGATCTGTCCCACGGCCGCGGCCGCCTGGCTCTCCTCCAGCCTGAGCCTGCCCGGCGCGAGGCCGAGCTCGCGCCGACCGAGCGCAATGGCCCCGGAGGACACGAGCACGACCTCCTGACCGCGCTCGCGCAGCCCGACGATGTCGTCCGCCAGCGCATCGAGCCACGCCCGGCTCACCTGCCCGGACGCTCCGTCGACCAGCAGCGCCGATCCGATCTTGACCACCACCCGCTTCGCCGCGGCGAGGCGCGAGGGACCGGCCACGGCTGCCGGAATCATGCGAAGGCGAAGTGCTCGGCGGGCAGCGACATCAGTCCGGCCGAACCGGCGCGTGCGGCCGCGGCATGCGCGTCTGCACGCGGCAGGATCCGGTCAAAATAGTGCTGCGCCGTGACGAGCTTCGCCCGGTAGAAATCGACCTCGCTGCCGCCCTCCGCGAGTTTTTTCGACGCCACCCCTGCCGCCGCGAGCCAGCACCAGCCGAGGCAGACGTAGCCCGAAAACTGCAGGTAGTCGGTGGCGGCGGCGCCGACCTCCTCGGGATTCTTCATGGCTGCCGCCCCCAGTTCGGCGGTAAGACGGCCCCACTGCTCGAGCCGCTTGCCCAGTTCCGCCGCCAGTGGCGCCACATCGGACTGCCCGCCGAACTTCTCGATGGCCTCCCGGATGCGGGCGGTCATCATCTGCACGCTCTTTCCGCCCGTGCCGAACACCTTGCGACCCAGCAGGTCGAGTGCCTGGATGCCGTTGGTGCCCTCGTAGATCGGCGTGATGCGCGCGTCGCGCATCAGTTGCTCCACGCCCGTTTCGCGGATGAAGCCATGGCCGCCATGGACCTGCACCGCGAGGCTGGTGACCTCCATCGAGGCGTCCGTGAGAAACGCCTTGACGATCGGGGTGAGGAATGCGACCAGGTCGCTCGAGCGCTGGCGTGCGTCGGGATCGGGATTGAGGTGCAGGCTGTCGATCTCCCGACCGGTGAGGAAGCAGAGCACGCGGCCGCCCTCCACGAAGGCCTTCTGCGTGAGCAGCATGCGGCGCACGTCGGGGTGGACGATGATCGGGTCCGCGGCCTTGTCCGGCAGCTTGGCGCCGGTGAGCGAGCGCCCCTGGAGCCGGTCGTTCGCATAGGCGATCGACGCCTGCAGGGCGAGTTCCGACACGCCCTGGCCCTGCAGTCCGACTCCGAGGCGGGCGTGGTTCATCATCGTGAACATGCATGCCAGGCCCTCGTTCGGCTTGCCGAGCAGCCAGCCGACGGAGTCGTTGAAATGCATGACGCAGGTCGGAGAGGCGTGAATGCCCATCTTGTGCTCGATGGAGCCGCACTTCACGCCGTTGTCGGCGCCGACCTTGCCCGCCTCGTCCGGCAGGAACTTCGGTACCACGAACAGGCTGATGCCCTTGGTGCCCGCAGGGGCGTCCGGCAGCCGCGCCAGCACGAGGTGGACGATGTTCTCGGTCAGGTCGTGCTCGCCGGCGGTGATGAAGATCTTGGTGCCGGAGACCGCGTACGAACCATCGCCCCGCGGCTCTGCCCGGGTCCGCAGGATCCCGAGGTCCGTGCCGGATTGCGCTTCCGTCAGGCACATGGTGCCCGACCACTCGCCCGACACCATCTTTGGCAGGTATCGCCGCTTGAGGTCGTCCGAGCCGTGCGCCTCGATGGTCAGGCTGGCGCTCTCGGTCAGCCCGGAATACATCTTCCAGGCCATGTTGCCCGAGACGAGCATCTCGCTGAACGCCAGGGAGAACCCGCCAGGCAAGCCCTGCCCGCCCCATTCCGGGTCGGCGGTCATGGTGATCCAGCCGTCCTCGCAGTATCGGTCGTAGGCTTCCTTGAAGCCCGGGGGCGTCAGCACCTGACCGTCCTCGAAGCGCAGCCCGTGCTCGTCGCCGATCCGGTTGGTGGGTGCGAGCACCGTCTCGGCGAAGCGGGCCCCCTCCTCCAGGATGCCCTCGAGCAGGTCCCGGTTGAGTTCCTCGCGGCCAAACGAGCGGTAATGCTTCTCAAAGTCGAGCACTTCATGGACCACGAAACGGATGTCACGGAGCGGAGCGCGATACGAGTACACGGCGTGTCCTTCCTGTTCCTTACCTTGTGGGCGATTTTACGCGACGTTGGCCTGGCCGACCGTAAGTGAGTTCCGGTTGCCTGCCCTCGGGAGCGGACCGTATAGTTGGGCGCACGCCGACCCCGCGAAATCACCCGATCTTTCCGCCGAGGACACGCTCGTGAGCCGCGATTACGACCCGGAAACGGGACAATGGTACGAGGATCTGGATCGTGAGGACCTGTTCAAGGTCGTGAGCGTGGACCCGGACGATGCACTCGTCCGCATCCAGTGGCTCGACGGCGAGGTCGAGGACCTCGACGTCGACGCCTGGAACGAACTCGACCTCGAGCTGGCCGCGGAGCCCGAGGGCTGGGTGGACGAGGGGGAAGACCTCGATGAAGAGGACGAGGACGAGGACTGGGACGACGACGAGGACGAGGACGAGGACGAGCGACGACTGGGACGAAGACTACGACGACGAAGACGACGAATACCGTGACCGTGAGTGAAAGACCCGTCCGTACCGGCCTCCCCTGCATCGCCTCCGGGCTACCCGGCTGAGCTCGAGCACCTCTGGCACGCCTCGGACGGCACCCCGATCCGCATGCGGGCCTTGCGCCCCGACGACCTGGACCGGGAACTCGACTTCATCGCCCGGCTCTCGGAGAAGACACTGTATCTGCGGCTGCAGTATTCCTCGCGCGAGGTGAGTCGCGCCGAGGCCGCCCGGCTGCTCGACCTCGACTACCGCGACACGCTGGCCATCGGTGCGCTGCTCGATGAACCGCCGCACGGCATCCTCATCGGCGTGAGCCGGTATGCGCGAATCGACGACACGGACCGAGCCGAATGCGCCGTCGTCGTCGCGGACGCGTGGCAGGGGCGTGGCATAGCAACCGAGCTGATGAGAAGCCTGGGCGAGGCGGCCTGGGACCGCGGCATTCGCACGCTGGAGGGGTCGACCCTGGCCGAGAACCAGCGCATCCACAAATGGGCGCGGCGGCTCGGCCTCGACGCACGCACCGAACCGAACACGGGCGGCCAGGTGAAGGTCACGCTCGAGCTGGCTTCGATGCTTTCCTGAGCTTGCGGGTCGCCTTGCGCCAGGCCTCCAGTGCCGGCAACAGCTTGCGACCGCTCCCGGCCGCCTGACGCCGCAGGCGGCGCTCCTCCTGCGCGAGGGTCGCCTCAAGGCGGGCGGTGAGCGCCCGTCCCAGCCGTCGTTCGTTGAGTCGCACCCAGTGACCCGCCAGCAGCGTGTCGCGATGCTCCCCGATGCGATCCTGGGCGGCGCGCAGGCGTCGCACCAGGCGCGCCGTCGGGCGCGGTGCAAGGTCCGCCAGCGGCTCGAGCGCGTACCGGATGTGCTTGAGCGCAAGGCGCAGTTCGTGCAGTTCCGCTGCCGTGGCGGGATGCCCCTCCAGCAACCGGACCGGACGACGCCAGGACCGCTTTGCCAGTCGCATCACGCGACCGAGGTCGGCATCCCGCCCGAGGAACAGGCCGTCACTGGCGGCATGGCGCTCGAGCGCACGCCGCAACGCCATCCAGCCGGGCTCGCGCAGGTGCCTGCGCATCGATTCGCGGGCCTCGATGCACAGGTCCTCGAGCAGCACCTCGAGCTGCCTGCGTTCCCCGAGGTCGATTCCCTCGGCATCACCGAGCAGCGCCAGCAGCAGTTCGCGCCTCACGTCGGCCTCGCGGACGCCCGCGAGCGACCTGGCGAAGCTGCGCAGGTCGACCCGGTAGAGGCGCGCCCGCCGGGGCTCGAACAGGGGACCGAAAGTCTTCAGCATCGATCGCAGCCGCCGCGCGGCGACTCGCCCGTGATGCACGTCCTCCATGCCCGCGGCATCGAGCGCCGCCGCAGCGGCCGCCAGCAGCCGCTGCTGTTCCCGGATGGCCCGCTCGATGCGCTGCCCCCCCTCGGGCGCGACGGCCACGGGCGGAGCGGCTGGTTTCCTGCGCTGTGCCATATGGACGACCACGTATATCACGCGCCCGGAGACCGGCGTCACCTCGCCACGGTGTCGGGCGGCAAATCCCTGCCCGGGGGCCGGCGCCAGGGAACCTCCAGTCCGCCGGCCGGGTCTGACCCGGCATTCCGCAGGCTCTGTCCGTCCGGTATGCTTCGGGCAGGGTCCGGATCGGTGCCCCGTCAAGAGGATGCGGCGGACCTTGAAACCCGGTTGATCACCCCCACCGAACAGACGGTCGTCGGATCGTCCGTTGGAGACACGAATCGTGAAACGAATCCTGCTGTTCCTTGCCACCAACCTGGCCATCGTCGTGCTGCTGGGCATCATCCTGCGGCTGGTCGGCTTCGAGGGCATCCTCGACGAGCGCGGCGTAGACCTCGACATGGGGGCATTGCTCGTCTTTGCGGCGATCGTCGGCTTCACCGGATCCTTCATTTCGCTGGCGATCTCCAAGTGGTCGGCCAAGCGGATGATGGGGGTCCGGGTCATTGCGCAGCCGGCGAATTCGGCTGAAAACTGGCTGGTCAGCACGGTGCGTCAGCAGGCACAGCTCGCGGGCATCGGGATGCCCGAGGTGGGCGTGTTCGACTCCCCCGAGCCGAACGCCTTCGCGACCGGTGCCAGGCGTGACGCGGCGCTCGTCGCCGTCAGCACCGGACTGCTGAACAGCATGTCGCAGAAGGAAGCCGAGGCGGTGCTCGCCCATGAGGTAAGCCACGTCGCGAACGGGGACATGGTGACGCTGGCGCTCATCCAGGGCGTCGTGAACACCTTCGTGATCTTCCTGGCGCGCGTCGTCGGTCACACGGTCGACCGCGTGGTATTCAGGAACGAGGAAGGGCACGGCCCGGCATTCTGGATCACCACCATCATCGCCGAACTGGTCCTCGGCCTCCTCGCGACGATCATCGTGATGTGGTTCTCGAGGAAGCGGGAGTTCCGCGCGGACGCTGGCGGCGCACGCCTGGCCGGTCGTGAGCACATGATCGGTGCCCTGCAGCGGCTGCAGCAGCGCCACGCCGGGCCCCTGCCCGACAAGATGGCTGCGTTCGGGATCTCGGGCGGCATCGCCACCGGCCTGAAGAAGCTGTTCATGACCCACCCGCCGCTCGAGGAGCGGATTGCAGCCCTGAAGGCTGGCGGCCTCTGAGCATTCCCGGCGCCGGCGGATGCCGCGGCGCCGGCCGAGCGGACGCGCCCGACCGCACGTGACGGGTGGCGGGCGGCGGGCGCCCGGGGAGCAGGCATGAGCGAAACGGGCACCGCCATCGTCTGGATCCGCCGCGATCTGCGACTGACCGACAACCCCGCGCTGATCGCGGCCTGCGAACGCGCCCGGCGCGTGGTGGCACTCTACGTCCACGCGCCCGACGAAGAGGCCCCTTGGGCGCCCGGGGCTGCGAGCCGCTGGTGGCTGCACCACAGTCTCGTCCGCCTCGACGCCGCACTGCGGGCGCGCGGCGGCCGACTGTGCCTGCGGCGCGGGCCGTCCTGCGAGACGTTGCTGCAGGTCGCCCGCGAGACCGACGCCTGTGCGGTCTACTGGAACCGGCTGTACGACCCCACCATCGTCGCCCGCGACACCCGCATCAAATCGGCCCTGCGCGAGGCGGGACTCGAGTGCGAGAGCTTCAACGCCGCCCTCCTGCAGGAGCCGTGGGAAATCCGGACGGGGGCCGGGCAACCGTACCGCGTCTTTACGCCGTTCTGGCGCACGTGCCTCACCCGCCTCGACGGCGTGCCCCGGCCCCCCGCCGCCCCGACCGCGATTTCCGCCCCGAGGCCGTTTCCGTCGACCCTGTGCGTGGACGAACTCGGGTTGCGCCCTGGCATCCGCTGGGACGCCGGACTCGAGCGTGCGTGGGTCCCCGGCGAGGACGCCGCGCTCGAGCGCCTGGAGACGTTCGTGGACGGCGCGATGGCTGCCTACACCGAAGGTCGCGACCGTCCGGACCGGCCGGACACCTCGCGCCTGTCACCTCACCTGCACTTTGGCGAGGTCGGTCCACGGCAGTGCCTCGCTGCGGTGCGCAATGCGCTGCTCGACCAGCCGGCCGCGCAGGGCGCGGCGGACGCCTTCGTGCGCGAACTGGGCTGGCGGGAATTCGCGCACCACCTGCTGCATCATTTCCCGCACACGGCATCATCCCCGCTCGATGCCCGTTTCGAGAGCTTTGCCTGGACTCCGAACCCGGACTGGCTCGAAGCGTGGCAGCGCGGCCTGACGGGTTTCCCCATCGTGGACGCCGGCATGCGCGAACTATGGTCGACCGGCTGGATGCACAACCGCGTGCGCATGATCGCGGCCTCGCTGCTCACCAAGAATCTGCTCCAGCCCTGGCTCGAGGGTGCGCGGTGGTTCTGGGACACGCTCGTGGACGCGGACCTGCCGAACAACACCCTCGGCTGGCAATGGACGGCAGGCTGTGGAGCCGACGCCGCCCCGTTCTTCCGGATCTTCAACCCGACCCTGCAGGCGGTCCGCTACGATCCCGACCGCGCCTACCTGCGGCGGTGGCTGCCGGAACTGCACCGACTCCCCGACACCTGGATCCATCGTCCATGGGAGGCGCCCCCCGCCACACTGACCGACGCGGGCGTGGACCTCGGCCGGACGTACCCCCGACCGATCGTCGCCCTGGCCACGAGCCGGGCGGCGGCGCTGTCGGCCTACAACGCCATCAAGGGCGCTGCCCGCTGAATCCGCGGCCCGGCCGGCAACGAAAACGCTCGAATGTCGCTCCGCGCCCTCATTGCCGGGACCATGCTGACGCTGTGCCTGTCGCCGCTGGCCAGCCAGGCGTCATCGCTGCCGACCCCGGTGCTCGAGCAGCGATATCCACTCCAGCGGGTGGGCAACGGCGGCCTCCGCTGGCTCGGGTTTCCGATTTACGACGCGAGCCTGTGGACGACCACCGGTCGATACCAGGGCTTCGCGCCCGGGGAGACGGTGGCACTCAGCCTGAGCTACCAGCGCGCGTTTTCCCGTGACGAGTTGCTCAGGATCACCGATACCGCGTGGCGGCGGCTGGGGCAGCCGGATCCGGCGCAGCGGGAACGATGGCTCGACGAGCTGCGTCGCATCTGGTCTGACGTGGAGCCCGGCGACAACGTCACCACGATCGTTATTGCCGGTGGACCCACGCGGTTCTATGATCAGAAACGCCGCTTCGGACAACTGGACGACCCTGCGTTTGGACCGGCGTTTCTCGCGATCTGGCTCGATCCGCGCAGCGTGGTGAGTGACCTCCGGTCGCGGCTGCTGGGAAATGACGCACCGCCGGTCTCCGCGGCGGCCAATTGAGGAGCCACGTCATGGATGGCGCCGGCGACGATGATGTCGCGACCGTGTCCCGGACCCGCCGTATCCTGCGTGCCTTCGTTCGCTGGTTCGACGCGGGCGCAGACCGCGGCACCGACGCCAGCGAGCCCACGGACGGCATCGACTGGGCACGCATCGTCCCGTTCGTCGGCATGCACGCGGCCTGCCTGGCGGTGATCTGGGTCGGCACCAGCCCGGTGGCCGTTGGCACGGCCCTGGCGCTGTACCTGCTGCGAATGTTCGCGATCACGGGCTTCTACCACCGGTATTTCTCGCATCGCAGCTTCAAGACCTCGCGTCCCGCTCAGTTCGCCTTCGCCTTGCTCGGGGCCTCGGCCGTGCAGCGGGGACCAATCTGGTGGGCGGCCCACCACCGCCACCACCACGCCCACTCGGACAAACCCGGCGACGTGCACTCGCCCTTGCAGCGCGGGTTCCTCTGGTCGCACATGGGTTGGTTCCTGTCGCGCCGGCACTTTGCCCCGGACCTCGCACGCGTCCGCGACCTGCTGCGCTACCCCGAGCTGCGCTGGCTCGACCGGTTCGACATCCTCGTGCCGGCGACCCTCGCCGTCGCACTGCTGGCACTCGGCAGCTACCTCGGCCGGACGGCTCCCGCACTGGGCACCAGCGGACCGCAGATGCTGGTCTGGGGCTTCTTCGTCTCGACGGTCGCCTGCTACCACGGCACCTACACGATCAACTCCCTGTGCCACGTGTGGGGTCGGCGCCGCTTCGACACGGGCGACCAGAGCCGCAACAATTTCCTGCTGGCGATCGTCACGCTGGGCGAGGGCTGGCACAACAACCACCACCGCTACCCGATGTCGACACGCCAGGGCTTCTACTGGTGGGAGATCGACATCACCTATTACCTGCTGCGGCTGCTGGCAGCCGTCGGCGTGGTCTGGGACCTCAAGCCCGTTCCCGCCGAGCTCAGGCGGACGCACACGCCGGTGATCCCGTGAGAATCGCCGTGGTGGGCGCCGGAATCGCCGGCCTGCACGCGGCATGGCGACTCTCGCGCGAACACGAGGTGACGCTCTACGAGGCCGCCGACTACGCCGGCGGCCATACCGCGACGGTGGACGTCGAGTTCGACGGCCGACGCTACGCAGTCGACACCGGGTTCATCGTGTTCAACGACTGGACCTACCCGAATTTCATCGCGATGCTGCGCGAGCTCGGGGTGGCGTGGCAGCCGTCGAACATGAGCTTCAGCCTGCGCTGCGAGCGCACCGGGCTCGAGTACAACGGCACTTCCGTCAATTCGCTCTTCGCGCAGCGACGCAACCTCCTGCGTCCGTCGTTCCTGCGCATGATCGCCGACATCCTGCGCTTCAACGCGCGCGCGAAGACGCAGGCGGACTCGCTGGAAGACTCGCTGACGCTCGGTGAATACCTCAGCCGCGGCCGCTATTCGCGACAGTTCGTCGAGCACTACGTCGTGCCGATGGGACGCGCCATCTGGTCCGCCGAGGCCTCGACCATGCTCGGCTTCCCGGCGCGGTTCTTCATCGATTTCTTCGACAGGCACGGCTTCCTTTCCGTCGACGATCGCCCCCAGTGGCAGGCCGTGCGCGGTGGCTCGCGCGAGTACGTGCGCGCCCTGCTGGCGGCGACGCGGCTCGAGCTGCGACTCGGGACCGCGGTCGAGTCGATCCACCGGCGGGCGACGGAGGTCCGCGTCAGGACCGCAAGCGGCGACGTGGCGAGCTACGAGCGCGTGTTCCTCGCCTGTCACTCCGGCCAGGCGCTCGACCTGCTCGAGACGCCGACCGCGGCGGAGATCGAGGTGCTGGGCGCGTTCCCCTATGCGTCCAATGAGGTCATCCTCCACACCGACGAGCGCCTGCTGCCACGGCGCCCGCTTGCGCGCGCCGCCTGGAACTACCACCTGCTCGACAGCCCCCAGGACGCGGTGGCGCTCACCTACGACATGAACGTGCTGCAGTCGATCGACGCGCCGGTCCGCTTCCTGGTGTCGCTCAACCGCGGCAACTCGATCGACGAGCGGCGGATCCTGCGCCAGTTCCAGTACGATCATCCGGTGTATTCGCCGCGGGCCGTCGCGGCACAGGCCCGGCATCGCGACCTGAACGGCGTGCAGAACACGTACTTCTGCGGCGCCTACTGGCGCTCCGGCTTCCACGAGGACGGCGTCGTGAGCGCCCAGGCTGCGCTCGCCCATTTCCAGGAGGATACGGCTCGTGCAGAGCTGCCTCTACGCCGGGTGGGTTAGGCACCGCCGCAACGCGCCGGTCCCCCACGCGTTCCGCTATCGCCTCTGCCTGCTGTACCTCGACCTGGGAGAGTTGCCGGAGGCACTCGACGGCCGCTGGTTGTGGTCGGCGCGGCGCCCCGCGCTCGCGCGCTGGCACCGCGCGGATCACCTCGGAGACCCGGACCGCCCACTCGACGACGAGGTGCGGGCCCTCGTCGAGAGCCGCACGGGCCGCCGCCCCGCCGGACCGATCCGGCTGCTCACGGCGCCGCGGCTGCTCGGCTACGGCTTCAACCCGGTGAGCTTCTACTACTGCTTCGACGCCGACGACCACGCGCTCGAGTCCGTGGTCGCCGAGATCAACAATACGCCCTGGGGCGAGCGGCACTGCTATGTGCTGCCGGTCAGCGCCAGCGAAGGTTCGCCGTCGAAACTGCGATTCCGGTTCGGCAAGGACTTCCACGTGTCGCCATTCCTGCCGATGGACATGAGCTACGACTGGCGCTTCACCCGGCCCGACGGCCGGATCCTCGTGCACATGGAGAACCGGCGCGACGACGCAGTCGAGTTCGACGCAACCATGACGCTCGACCGCGTACCGATCGGTGGCGGGTCACTCGCGGAGGCGCTGCTGCGCTATCCCTTGCTGCCGATCAAGGTCACGGCCGCGATCTACTGGCAGGCCCTCCGGCTCTGGCTGAAGCGCGTGCCGTTCCACACCCACCCCGACAAGACGGGCACTGGACACCGCCTGCACGCCGGGCGCATCGGGAGGCCTGTTCCGTGAAACCCAGCATCGTCCCTGCCATTGACGGGGCCCAGCGGCCCGACCGGGAATCCTGGCTGCAGCAGTTCGGTCGGAGGCTGTTCCTGGGCAGGCTCGCCAGACTGCGTGAGGGTGAACTGACCGTCGTGGATGGCCCCGATCGGTTCACTTTCGGTCGTCGCACGCCGGCGTGCGACCTGCGCGCCACGATCGAGATCCTGCACCCGCAGACGTATGCCGACGCGGCGTTCGGCGGTACCGTCGGGGGTGGGGAGGCCTACCTTCGCGGCCTGTGGCGAGCGGACGACCTCACGGCGGTGATCCGGCTGTTCCTCGTCAACCGGGACGTCATGCAGTCCCTGGAGGGCGGTGCCGCGATCGCCACCGCGCCGCTGCGGCGCATCCTGCACTGGCTCAATCGCAACAGTCCGGACGGCAGCCGTCGCAACATCGCCGCGCACTACGACCTGGGCAATGCGCTGTTCGAACTGATGCTCGACGAGACGATGGCCTACTCCTGCGGCGTGTTCGAACGCGACGACACAACCCTGCACGAGGCCCAGCTGGCGAAATTCGAGCGCATCTGCCGCAAGCTGCGGCTCTCCCCGTCGGACCACCTGCTCGAGATCGGCACCGGCTGGGGCGGGTTCGCCGTCCACGCCGCGAGTCGCCACGGCTGCCGGGTCACCACGACCACGATCTCGCGTGAACAGCATGACTGGGCGAAGGAGAAGATCGCGGCCGCCGGCCTCGAGGACCGCGTGACCCTCCTGCTGGACGATTATCGCGACCTGCGCGGCCGCTACGACAAGCTGGTGTCGATCGAGATGGTCGAGGCGGTGGGCGCACGCTTCCTTGACACCTACACCGCGAAGTGCGGGCGACTGCTCGAGCCGGATGGCGCGATGCTGCTGCAGGCCATCACCCTCCAGGACCAGTTCTACGAGGAGGCACTCGGGTCGGTGGACTTCATTCAGCGCTTCATATTCCCGGGCAGCTTCATCCCCTCGGTCACGGCCATCACAAACTCCGTGCGCCGCACGACCGACATGAAGGTCTTCCACCTCGAGGACATCGGCCCGCACTACGCCACCACCCTGCGCCGCTGGCGCGAGAACTTCCACGCCCACCTGCCCGAGGTCCGGCGGCTCGGCTACCCGGACACTTTCGTGCGGATGTGGGAGTACTATCTCTGCTACTGCGAGGGCGGGTTCCTCGAGCGCCAGCTGGGCGACGTGCAGATGCTGCTCACCCGGCCTCGCTGTCGGCTGCCGTCGGTGATCTAGCGGCTTTCACCTACTATCGAAGCCGGGGCAAGGCCGCGAGAATCCTGTCTGAACCCCTGCATCCCCGGAGCGAACGACCATGACCGACGCCGCCATCCTGGAAGGCCTCAGCAAGTCGAAGCTGGCCGCCGAACTCGACGACGCGGAGCGGCAGATCCTTGCCCAGGCCATGACCCTGCGCGACCTGGGACACGGCGAAGTCCTCGTGCAGGAAGGCTCGGCCGACGACCACCTCTATGTCGTCGTGAACGGTGTCCTCGGTGTCGTCAAGGGCGCTGGAAGCGAGGTCGAGGTAACGCTCAACGCGATCCGGCCGGGCGACGTCGTGGGCGAACTGTCCTTCCTCGACGGGGCAACCCGCTACGCATCGCTGGTCGCCCTCAGCGACACGCGGGTGCTCGGACTGAGTCGAGACGCGCTCGAGGGACTGCTCGAAACGCGACCCAAGGTCGTCTATCACGTCATGCGCGCCATCGTGCGGGTCGTGCACGAGATCCAGCGCAGGATGTCCATGCAGACCGCCGAGCTGACGAACTACCTCTACAAGACGCACGGACGGTACTGACCCGCCCCCCGATCGCAGGCGACGTACCGCGACGACACGCGGTGCCGGCGAGGCCGCTTCGTTTACGAGTCCACCGTCACGGTTGCGGCCCGGAGCGTGACCAGGGCCTTGGATAGGGCCGCGAGCGTGTGTCAGGATCGGGGACGCGTCCACGTACCGTCGGCTCGCGCACCAAGATCATGCGATATCCGTCATTTGCCGAGTACAGTGATGCGCTCCTGCTCAACCTGGGCCTCGTGCTCTCCGACCCCTTGCTCGCGCGCGGGACCTTGCGTACCCACGGACACGGAGTGCCCGTGGCCCATGGCGGCACGTTCGCACTGACGTTCGAAGTGATGGCGGGCGACAGGCATTTCGCCGTCCGTTGCTTTCACAAGGAACTCGAGGCCGTCGACCTGCGCTACGCGGCCATCTGCGACCACCTGGGTCGCATCGACAGCCCGTACTTCACCGACCTCGAATTCCAGCCCTCCGGCATCCGGACCGAGAGCGGCACCTACCCGATCGTGCGGATGGACTGGGTCGAGGGGCCGACGCTCTCTTCGGTCGTCGCCGCCCAGCTGCACAACCCGGCCGTGCTGCAGGGACTGCGGGACGAGATGCGCCGCCTGGCCCGGCACCTGCAGGGCCTCGGCATCGCTCACGGCGACATTCACCCCTCGAACATCATCGTGCAGGGCGCCGCGGATCTGCGGCTCATCGACTACGACGGCATGTTCGTGCCCGAACTCGCGGCCCTCTACAGTGCGGAGCTGGGGCATCGCAATTTCCAGCACCCCGGGCGCCGCGCCCGGCATTTCAACGCCGAACTCGACAACTTCTCGTTCGCCGTCATCGACCTCGCGCTCGACGCACTGAGCCGCTGTCCGGAGTTGTGGGAGGCGACCGGCAGCGGCCCGGAGGCGTTCCTGTTTCGTGCCGCGGACTTCCTCGATCCGGCACGGTCCCGAGCCTTCCGCCTGTTGAGCGCCGTGCCGGGACTCGGCGCGCGGACGCAGCACCTCGCGGCAGTCTGCAGTTCGCCCTTCGGCGCGATACCGATCCTGGAAGACTTCGTCGCGGGTCGCAGCATCCCTGCGGTCCATGTGGTCTTCTCCGGTGACCCCGGCACGGGCGAGCGCGCTCCCTATGTCTCGCCCTACGAGATCGTCGATGCGACGGACTTTGCCCGGTGCTGCGCCCACGTGGGGGACCGCGTCGAGCTGGTCGGCCGGATCGAGCGCGTGGCAGCGGTGAGGGGGACCCGGACCGAGCCGAGCCACCTGCGAATCGAGTTCGGCGAACCGTCGCACGACATGGTGTGCCTGAAGATCTGGCCCGACGGGCTCGCCGGTTTCGGCGAGGCACCCGACAAGGCCTGGAACGGGCAATGGCTCAGCGCGATCGGCCTCATCGAACCCGTCAGCAGCGGCACCGTGGGCGGGCTGCGCCAGAAGGACGTCTCCATGGCCGTCGTGGAGGCCTCCCAGCTGCAGAGGATCAACGAAGCGGAGGGTCGCCGTCGCCTGCGCGGACTGAGCGGCCGCCGCGACGTCGCGGCGGACGACGCGGGTGGAATTCACACCGATCCCGTATCAAGCGGCACAGAGCCGCCGGCCGCCGACGCCCAACCGCAACACCGGCATCAGGAACCGCAACCGCAACACCGGCACCCCGAACCCCGGGCATGGCGGCGCGGGATCCTCGGGATTGTCTCGGTCGCTGCGCTCGTCGCGCTCGCCATCGTCCTGACACGGTCGCCGCGCGACACGCCGCCGGCAGCGCAACCGGCGGCGAACACACGCATCGCGCCGACACCCGGGCTTCCCTCCACGCCGGAGGCTCCAGGAACGCTGCTGACGGAAGAGTCGGTGACTGGATCGAGCGGCCCCCTGCCCACGGTCGCGGGCCTGCTGACGGTCGCCCCGGCAGGCGATGGTACGGCGGCCCGCGAGGTGGTCCTGGATGGCGCGCCCGTCGCGGGACTGCGCGAGGAGACGATCGAACTGGTTCATCGGGCCGTGTTCTCGGACCGGGAAGTCGTCGTTGGATTCTCGGGATGCGCGGCGGACGGACCGACCTGCAAGCCTCGCAGCCCGTTCTGGCTGGAGTTGAGGCCAGACCGGCCGCCGGCCGTGCGCCTCGCCACCGACCTGCCGGTGGGCGCCGGCGGTGGCGCCGCCTCGGCGACCGCGGACGGCGTCGCAGTGGACCTGGGGCTCTGGGATGGGCAGTTTCGCCGCGCGGTCCTGACCCCAGCCGGCAACCTTCTCGTCGACCGGTCCGGCCAGGCAGCGCGACCCCTCGCCCGCGAGCAGTGCGCGACCGTCATCCGCGCCCTCGAGGCCTGCGCCAGGAGCCGGGATTGCAGCTCGTTCCAGGGTAGCGCGCAGACGATTCCCCGGCCGATCTGGAATCGCCTCCTGGTCCTCTACCACGAGACGACGGGGCTGGACGGCCCCGCATTCCGTACGCTCTGCACGCGCAGCTGCGAGCTGGGCCTGACGCCGAGCACCGCCTTCGTGCGGGCGAATGCCTGCAATGGCGCGCAGCCAGGTCAATGGCTCGGAGCAGATTCCGGCCTCGGAGTGGCGCGCTGACGTCCCCTCGCGCCTGGCGGCATCCGTGCTAGCGTCGGCAGCCAGGCGCCCCCGGGCGAGCAGCCGGATCCGAAGAACGTCGTCGACTGAACCGCCGGCGATACTGCAAGCGCCGGATGCCGTATCCGAATCGGTAAAAGACCGGAGGGTGTTCGCGACGACCGCCGCTATCATGCGCGGATCTTTTCCGACTGCCGCCCCCCACGCATGCCCCTGATCCGACTATTCCCGCTGCTGGCGCTGCTCGTGTTCGCCCGCGCCGCCGGCGCCGCGCCGGACCCGCAGTCCGACGAGTTCTGGTACGGCACCGGCGCGGACGGCAAGCCGGTCGTCCACCTGTACTACTTCTTCTCGCCCACCTGTCCGCACTGCCAGGCGGCGGCGCCCTTCATCGACGAGCTTGCCGCCCGCTCGCCCTGGCTCGAGGTGCGCAAGTACGCGGTCAAGGACAATCGCACGAATGCGCGCTTCTATTACGAAACCGCGCTGTCACTTGGAACGCAGGCACTCTCGGTGCCGGGCTTCATCTTCTGCCGGCAGGTCCTGATCGGGTATGACGACGCCGAGACCACGGGCGCGGAGATCGCTTCCGCCCTGGAGCAGTGCCACGAGCAGAGGCTGGCCGATCCGACGGCAACCGGGACTCCCGCGGCGTCGGCCCCGGGCACGCCGACGACCCAGGCTGGCGAGGCGACGGGCACGAAGGTGCACCTGCCCATCGTCGGTACCGTGGACGCCGCGGCCTTCTCGCTGCCCGTCATGACACTGGTGCTGGCCGGCATGGATGCCTTCAATCCGTGCGCGTTCTTCGTCCTGCTCTTCCTTCTCAGCCTGCTCGTGCACGCGAAGAGCCGGACCCGCATGGCGATCGTCGGCGGCACCTTCGTGCTGTTCTCCGGGCTCGTCTATTTCGTGTTCATGGCCGCGTGGCTGAACGTCTTCCTGATCGCCGGCGAACTGCGCATCATCACCGTGATCGCCGGGTTGCTGGCGCTCGCCGTCGCGGGGCTCAACATCAAGGACTACTTCTGGTTCAAGGAGGGGCCGAGCCTGTCCATTCCCGATTCGGCCAAGCCCGGTCTGTTCAAGCGGATGCGGGACATCGTCACGACCGGGAGCCTGGGGCCCATGCTGGCGAGCACCGTGCTGCTGGCAATCGTGGCCAACTCCTACGAACTGCTGTGCACCGCCGGTTTCCCGATGGTCTACACCCGCGCGCTTACGCTCGCGCAACTCGAGACCTGGCAGTACTACGCCTGGCTGGCCGCGTACAACGTCATCTACGTCATTCCACTGCTCGCCATCGTGATCGTCTTCGTCAAGACGATGGGCGCACGCAAGCTGAGCGAATCGGAGGGCCGGATCCTCAAGCTCGTCTCCGGCTTCATGATGCTCGGGTTCGGGCTCCTGCTGCTCCTGGCGCCGCAGTGGCTCACCAACCCGCTCGCGTCGATCGTGGTCCTCCTCGTCGCCGTCGGTGCTGCACTGGTGCTGGCGAAGGCATCGGCACCGACCCCGGCCTGACCCCCCGGACAGGGAAAATCGCGGTATAAACGGCCGATGGCCCCGTCCGTCCCAGACAATGTCCGCGCAGCCGTAGCGAGGATCCGCCGCGCACTCGGCGCCACCGGATGCCTCGAGTCGCCGCAGGACGTGGCCCCGTACCTGGTCGACTTTCGCGGGCTGTACCGGGGCGCCACGCCGCTGGTCGCCTGCCCGTCGTCCACGGCCGACGTCTCGGCGGTCCTCGCAATCTGCAACGAACTGGGCGTGGGCGTCGTGCCGCACGGCGGCAACACAGGCTACTGCGGCGGCGCCACGCCGGGCGAGCGCGGCGACGAGGTCGTACTCTCCCTGAAGCGCATGAACCGTGTACGCGACGTGGATGCCGACAACTTCTCGATCGTCGTGGAAGCCGGATGCCTGCTCGCCGACGTCCAGTCGGCGGCAGAGGCAGCGGACCGCTTGTTCCCGCTGTCGCTGGGATCCGAGGGCAGCTGCCAGATCGGCGGAAATCTCGCGACGAATGCGGGCGGCCTGAACGCCATCCGCTACGGCGTGACGCGCGACCTGGTGCTCGGACTCGAGGTGGTACTGGCCGATGGTCGCGTGATCGACGGGCTCACAAGCCTGCGCAAGGACAATACCGGCTACGACCTCAAGGACCTGTTCGTGGGCTCGGAAGGCACGCTCGGCGTGATCACGGCCGCGAGCCTCAAGCTGTTTCCGCGGCCGCGCACCGTGGAGACGGCGTTCGTCGCGGTGCCCGGACTCGCGGCGGCGGTGCAGCTGCTGGGGCGACTTCGCTCCGCGACCGGCGATGGAGTGACGAGTTTCGAGTTCCTGCCGCGCAGCGCCGTCGAACTCACGCTGCGCCACGTCCCGGGAGTCGTCGACCCGCTGCCGCACGCATCCGCGTCCTACGTCCTCTGCGAGGTGTCGACCGCCCGCGACGACGCCGGGTTGCGCGACCTGCTCGAGACGACGCTGGGACAAGCCATGAATGACGGGCTGGTCGCCGATGCCGCGATCTCGGAGTCGCTGGCCCAGCGGGCGGCGCTCTGGAAGTTGCGCGAATCGGTTCCGGAGGCGCAACGGGCGGAGGGTGCGAGCATCAAGCACGACGTTGCCGTTCCCGTGGCCGCTCTGCCCCGCTTTCACGAGGAGGCCACCGCGGCCGTCCTCGCGATCGTCCCGACGGGACGCATGGTGGCGTACGGCCACGTCGGCGATGGCAACCTGCACTTCAACGTCAGTGTCCCGTCGGGCGGCGATGCGGCGGAATTCCTGGCGCACGCGCCAGCGATCAACTCGGCGGTCCACGACGTCGCGCGCAGTCACGGCGGCAGTATCAGCGCGGAGCACGGCATCGGCCGCCTGAAACGCGAGGCGCTCGCGCATTACAAGAGCGCCGTGGATCTCGACGTCATGCGGGCGATCAAGCGCGCGCTGGATCCGAAGGGAATCCTGAACCCGGGCAAGGTCCTGCCGGATCCGGACGACCATTGCTAGATTATGCGTCAACCCGGCGACGCAACGGCGTGCACTGTTGCCGGCACGGGATTGCATCGACGCGATAGTTCTTGTCGACAGTTCCTCGGAGCCGGTAGATTGCGCCTCGGGCAGAGCGCCCCGTTCCAAGCGGCATCAACCAACAGGACACCGGAATGGCAATGTCGAAGAAGCTCGCGGCGGAGTTCATTGGCACCTTCTGGCTGGTGCTGGGCGGTTGCGGCAGCGCCGTGCTGGCCGCCGCATTTCCCGAGGTCGGCATCGGCCTGCTGGGCGTGTCGCTGGCCTTCGGCCTGACCGTTCTCACGATGGCCTTTGCCATCGGCCACATCTCCGGTTGCCACCTCAACCCGGCGGTCACCATGGGGCTCTGGGCAGGCGGCCGGCACCCGACTGGCGAGGTCCTGCCTTACATCGTGAGCCAGGTCATGGGCGCGATCCTCGGCGCCTTCGTGCTGCTGATGATTGCCTCCGGGCAACCGGGTTTCGAGGTGTCGAGCGGCCTCGCCTCCAACGGCTACGGCGAGCACTCGCCCGGCGGCTATTCCATGGCCTCGGGATTCCTGGCGGAATTCGTGATGACCCTGATGTTCCTGGTCATCATTCTCGGCGCCACGGACCGGCGCGCGCCCCAGGGCCTTGCGCCGATCGCCATCGGGCTGGCCCTGACCCTGATCCACCTGGTCAGCATTCCCGTCACCAACACCTCGGTCAACCCGGCCCGCAGCACCGGCCCGGCGGTCTTCGTCGGCGATTGGGCGCTCGGCCAGTTGTGGCTGTTCTGGATCGCACCGATCCTCGGTGCACTGGTTGCGGGCTACGTGTATCGTTGGCTTGGCGACGAGCAGGGATAGTCCGCAACGGCGTCTGCATGCCAGCGGTGCCCTGTCGACCCATACGCGAATAGACACGGAACCGATGCGACCGGCCGAGATATACAAGTCAAAGATCTTCTGGGCACTACTGGTCCCCGTCCTGCTGGTGGGTCTGTATGCGCTGCTCGGATTCAAGGTCGCACCCGGGATCGTTCGCGACCAGGCACAGGCCTTCGTTCGCGAAAATTATGGCCGCGAGCTGCAGATCGGCGCGGTACAGATCCACCCCTTCAAGCTCCAGCTCGACGTCCGCGACCTGTCGCTGCCGGACGTCGACGGCGAGACCATGATCGGGTTCGATCGCCTGTTCGTCGATTTCGAGCTGTCCTCCCTCTGGGAGCGCGCCTTCGTCTTCAAGGACATCACGGTGGACGCGCCGGTGGTACGCGCCGTCGTTCGACCGGACGGAGCCCTGAACCTTGCGGACCTGGCCTTGCCGGAAGATCCACAGGCCGAGGACGAGCCACCGCCGAGCCTGTGGATCCAGTCCCTGGCGGTCGGACAGGGCCTTGTGCAGTTCGTCGACAACGCCCGTGCCACGCCGTTCGAGCGCAACTTCCGCGACGTCGGATTCGCGCTCCAGGATTTCCGCACGACCCCCGAGGGCGGCGATTTCCGCTTCACGGCGAACACCCACTCCGACGAGTCGTTCGAATGGAAAGGACGATTCGCGCTCGCCCCGCTCATCCTGTCGGAGGGCGAGTTCAAGGTGGTCGGCCTGCAGGCACCCGGCGTCGCGGAGTTCCTCGGCGAGGCACTGCCGTTCGGCCTGACGAGCGGGTCCATCGATCTCGCCGGAACCTACCACGTGACGCTCGGCGAACCCTTGTCGCTCGAGGTCCAACTGCCCAGGATCGACCTGACCGGACTCGCTCTCCGTGCACGGGGGGAGTCCGAGGACTGGGTAAAGATCCCGTCGATCGGAGTGGCTGATACGTCCCTCTCGCTGCTCGGGCAATCGGTCACCGTCGGCACGATCACCGTGGCCGACCTGACGACGCAGGCCTGGCTGTCGCCCGACGGCTCGGTCAACCTGCAGCGGCTCTTTGCGCCAGCGGCCCAGCCCGCCGCGCCCGCAAGCCCCGCGACGGACCGCGAACCGACGGATGGCGCCGCCGCAACGGCGGACATGAGCAGTACCGACGAGCCCTCAGCACAACCCTGGACGGTCACCGTTTCCAGCATCGCGATCGACCGCGCCGCGATCGACTTCGAGGACCGCTCCACCGAGCCGACCAAGAAGTTCTCGATCGCACCGGTCAGCGCCCGTGTCGGCGAGGCGAGCCTCGACCTCGCGCGTCCGCTGCCAGTCACGTTGACGGCGACGATCAACGATCACGCCAGCTTCGAGGCCTCGGGCACACTCACTCCGGATCCGCTGGCGGCCGAGCTCGACGTCAAGCTCGCCAAGGCGCGCATGCAGATCCTGCAGCCGTACATCCTGCCGCTGGCCGACCTGACCATCACGGGCGGCGAGCTGGACGTCGCGGGCAAGGCCCGGCTCGACCCGCCCGGTCGCGACCGACCCGAGATCCAGTTCGAGGGCGAGGTCTCGATCGGCGACTTCAAGTCGGTGGACAACGCCCTCGAGCAGGACCTGGTCAACTTCCGCAGGCTCCAGTTGAAGAAATTGAGTTTCGCGATGGGGCCCGATGCGCTCAGCATCGACCAGGTACTCGTCACGCAACCCTATGCCAGGGTCATCATCAGCGAGCAGCAGATCGTCAACATCGCCGCCGTGCTCGATCCCGCGGGGACCGCGGCGATACTCGAGGAACGCCGTGCGGCCGCGGCGGCGGACGCGGCGCGCTCGCCCGCCGAAAAGCGCCGGATCGCGAAGGAAGCCGAGGCGGCCGAGAAGGCGGCGGAGAAAGCGCGCAAATCGGGCGCGGCGAAGCCCGCCCCGGCTCCCGCGACGACGCCCGCCTCGGAGTCGATGCCGATCCGCGTCCGGCAGGTCCGCATCGATGGCGGCCGGATGAATTTCTCCGACTACTTCGTCCAACCGAATTTCTCCGCCGAGGTGCAGGACCTCGAGGGCACGATCACCGGCATCTCGTCCGCGGCCAACGCCCGCGCCGCGGTCGACCTCGCGGGCAGCGTCGGGGAGTTCTCGCCCGTCGCGATCAAGGGTGAACTCCAGCCGTTCGCCTTCGACCGCTATACCGACATGGGCCTTCGGTTCGAGAACATCGAGCTGCCGATCTTCAATCCCTACTCCGGACCCATCGCCGGCTTCAATATCGCCAAGGGCAAGCTCACGACCGATCTCCACTACCTGATCCAGGAGCGGAAGCTCGATGCGCAGCACGAGATCCGCGTCGATCAGCTCGAGTGGGGCGAGGCGACCGAGACCCAGGGTGAAGCGACGTTGCCGGTCAAGTTCGCGACCTCGCTGCTCAAGGACAAGGATGGTGTGATCAAGCTCGATGTTCCCGTGGGCGGAACCCTCGACGACCCGACGTTCCGGATCGGGCCCATCGTCTGGCAGGTCATCAAGAACATCATCGTCAAGGCCGTGACCGCGCCCTTTGCCCTGCTCGGCTCATTGTTCGAAGGTGCGGAAGATGCCCAGTTCGTGGACTTCGCGCCCGGCGAGGCGACGCTCGATCCGGCGATTGGCGAGCGCCTGGCGGCCCTGTCCAGGAGCCTGGTCGAGAAGCCGGAACTCAACCTCGAGATTCCCATCGGGACAGTGCCCGAGATCGACAAGCCGAGGCTGGTCGAGCGTGCCTACGAAGACGCGGTGACGGCGGCGACGGGCGTGGCACTCGGCGGACGGCGCAAGGACGGGGAATCCGTCCCGGCCTTCGATCAGCTCGAGCCGAAGCAGCAGATCGCGGTCCTGTCGACCCTGGTGAAGCAGCAAACCGGTGCCGAGCCGCAGATTCCCGAGCCGCCCGAGCCGCCCGAGGGCACTTCCCGTGCCGAAGCCAAGGCGCTGCGACAGGCCGCGAAGATCGAGTTCCTCGAGGGCAAGGCACGCGAGGGCATCATGGTGTCCGAGACCGAGCTCGAGCGTCTGGCCGAGGCGCGCGCAGGCGCGATCGAGGGCGCACTGCTCGAGGGCGGCGGCGTCGATCCGACGCGCGTCTTCAAGGTCCGTGACGGCAAGGTCACGAGCCACGAGAACAGGGTTCGCTTCGAACTCGGGCTCAAGTAGCCACCGGCAGCCCGACCCCACGTGCCGGGCGCACCCTGGAATTCCTGGCGGCTCAGCCTTCCTCGCGTCCGGTCGGACGACTGTCCTTGGCGCGTGACTGTCGCGGCAGTCCCATTCGAGCCGTGTACTTGAGCGGCAGCAGGGCCCCGACGAGGATCAGGCCGACCAGCAGCACGATGCCGAGCACCTTGAGCACGGTGCGGCCTCAGCTCCCGACGCGGCCGCCGTCGCGCCTGCGCACGGCGATGACGCTCGGCCGCGGAGGCCGGCCGTCACGATCCGGCCAGTCACTGATCGGTTGAGACAAGGTGCCCCCCTCGCCGGGATGCTGGACCGACAGGAACAAGGTCTCGCCGTCCGGCGTGAATTCGCAGCCGCAGACCTCGGCGCCGCGCGGGGCGCTCATGAACTGCCGCAAGCGACCCCGCTCGGAGCCGGCAACCGGCACGGCGAAGGCACCGTTGTGGTCGCCCCGGGGCTGTGCCCCATCCGTGACGATCCACAGATGGCCCTCGGGATCGAATCCCAGGTTGTCGGGGCAGCCGATCGGCGCGATGTCCCGAGCGTCACCAAACCCGGCGTAATACGTATCGTGGCTCGCGAGCCGTCCGGGCTCGAGATCGGCCACCGCGGTCAGGAAGCGTGCGCCCGCCTCCCGGGGATCGCCAGCCAACAGGAAGATGTTCCAGTGGAACGTCGTCGCTCCCGCATCCTCGCCTGTCTCGGCGACCTCGAGGATGTGCCCGAAATCGTTGGCCGGGCGCGGATTGGCCGCGTCGATCCGGGTGTCGAGCGTGCGCCCGGAGACCGAGCGCGCGCTGGCGCCGGGTGAACGCTCGTCGTTCTTGGTGAACGCCACGTAGACCAGACCTGTCCGGGGATTGACCTTCACGTCCTCGGGACGATCCATCGGCGTCGCGCCGAGCAGGTCGGCGGCCGCACGCGCGCGGATCAACACCTCTGCCTGGTCCGCGAAGCCCGCGCTCGCGACCAGCGGCCCCCGACCGTGCACCAGCGGCAACCACTCGCCGGTGCCGTCGGAATCGAAGCGCGCAACGTGCAGGGTCCCGTGGTCGAGCAGGTCCCGGTTCGCCCGCCGATCGCGCGGATCGCAGCGGTCGCGGCTGACGAACTTGTACAGGTACTCGAACTTGTCGTCATCGCCCGTGTACACCGCCACTCGCCCGTCCCGGGTCACGACGCAGGTGGCCCCCTCGTGGCAGAAGCGGCCGAGTGCCGTGCGCTTGCGGACGGGCGCCGCAGGATCCAGCGGATCGATCTCGACGATCCAGCCAAAGCGCAGCGCCTCGCGGGGCTCGTGCCGGACATCGAAGCGCGCCTCGGTGAATTCCCAGCCATGCAGGCTCGTCTCCATGAGCGGAAACCGCCGATGGGCCGCGAGCAGGCGCGAATCGGCCGGCTGGCCCGCGCGCCAGGCGTCGAATCGGCCAAAGTAGTCGTCGATGTTTTCCTCGGCCGTCAGGTAGGTGCCCCAGGGCGTCTTGCCGCCCGCACAGTTCCCGAGCATGCCGAGCACGACGGTGCCGCCCGGATCGTCCCGCGTCCTGAGCAGCGCGTGGCCACGCGCCGGGCCCGCAATCTCGATCGGCGTCCGGCCCGTGACGCGCCGCGTCCAGCGTGTCCCCGGCACCATCCGCCACGTTCCCTGGTTCAACTCGACTTCGATCACCGAGGCGCCGTGTGCAGCCAGTGCGAACCGGGCCGCCGCCGGGTGACGCCGGCACCACTCCTCGAGCGCCGCCGCGCCCTCGCGCCCGAGGCCCAGGCGACCCGGGAACATCAGTTCATCGTTCGTGTACTCGTGATTGACCGCCAGCAGACCCCGACGGGCGGTCGACTCCAGCGGGAAGAACTGCAGCGCGTCGCAGTTATAGCCGAACTGTCGTTCCTGGGCTGCCGCCGCATCGTCGGCCAGGAGGGACCCCTGCGTCATGCCAAGCACGTCGAGGCTGGGTGCCCCGGGCCACAGCGCGTCGCCCCACCGCAGCAGCACCTGGGCGACATAGTCGTCCGGCACCAGAACCGCATCCTGGCGGCTGCCACGAATGGGCTTGAATCGAAGCGGGGCCGGCGCGCGGTGCCGTCCGCTTGAGTCATCGGCGAATAGCGCCGCTCCCGGCCAGGCAAGGGCCGGGCCCGCCACGGCGCCGGCCCGCAGCAGGTCGCGCCGCGTGATGCCTGGTCGACGCACGATTCAGTTCTTCTCGCGCATCAGGCCTTCCTGGGCCGTGCTCGCCACCAGGCGACCCGTCCGGTCGAAGATGCGTCCGAATGCGAGCCCCCGCGAGCCGGAACTGCTTGGGCTCACGAGCGCGTAGAGCAGCCATTCGTCCACCCGCAGCGGCCGGTGGAACCACATCGCGTGGTCCACGCTCGCGAGCAGGACCTTTCCCGCGCGATAGGACAGGCCGTGCGGGAGCGTCGCGGTTTCGAGCAGGTGGTAGTCGGACATGTAGGCCAGCAGGCATCGGTGCAGGATCGGATCGTCCGGGCACTGGTCGACCAGCCGGAACCAGAGATGCCTCACGCCGGGGCGGGGTCCGCCCGCCTCGACCGGTTCCACCGAGCGGTACTCGAACGGTCGCTCGAGCGACCAGAACTTGCGACGTTCCTCGGGCATGCCCGCGAGGTGCTTGCGCACCTCGGAGCGCATGTCCGGCAAGTCCTCCGGTGGCGTCACCTCCGGTGCGCAGACCTGGTGATCGGGCCCCTGCTCCTCCACCTGGAACGAGGCGGACATGTGGAAGATCTGCTGCCCGTGCTGGATGGCCACGACGCGACGACTGGTGAAACTGCCCCCGTCCCGGCTGCGGTCCACCTCGTAGACGATCGGCGCCCGGAAGTCTCCACGACGCAGGAAGTACGCATGCAGCGAGTGCACCAGACGCCCGTCGACGGTGGCACTCGCGGCCATCAGCGCCTGGCCGAGCACCTGGCCACCGAAGACCTGCGGGCTGCCGATGTCGCGACTTTCACCCCGGAACAGGTCGTGCTCGAGTCGCTCGAGTTCGAGCAGCCGGATCAGGTCTGCGAGCAACTGGTCCATCCGACGCCCGGTCCGTCGGCGCTCAGGCGTTCACGCCGAGCCGCTTCTGCATGATCGGGCTCGTGGTCGTGTACTGCAGGTGCACCTTCTTTGCCGGGTTCAGGTGTTCGGCAATCGCGAACGCGGCCAGCGCGGCCTCGTGGAAGCCGCTCAGGATGAGCTTCTTCTTGCCAGGATAGGTATTGATGTCGCCGATCGCAAAGATGCCCGGCACGCTGGTCTGGAACTTCGCGGTGTCCACTCTGATCGCCTTGCGCTCGAGTTCGAAACCCCACTCGGCGACCGGCCCGAGCTTCGGGTGCAGGCCGAAGAACGCCAGCAGGTGGTCGGCATCGAGCTCGGCCAGCGTCCCGTCGCTGCGTTTGACGGTCACGCCCGTGAGCCGCCCGCCCTCGGCTCGGATGCCCGCGGCGATGCCCTCCACGTAGGTCATGCGACCCTCGGCCACCAGCTGCTGCATGCGGGCGACGGATGCGGGCGCTGCCCGGAACTCGGGCCGACGGTGCACGTGGACGATGCTCCGCGCCTTGCCGGTCAGGTCGACCACCCAGTCGAGCGCCGAATCCCCGCCACCGAAGATCACCAGGCGCTGCCCATGGAAATCGGCCGCATTCCGGACACGGTAATGGACCTGCCGGTCCTCGAAGGCGTCGGCCCCCTCGACACCCAGCCGGCGCGGCTGGAAGGAGCCGAGGCCGGCCGCGATGACCACCGTCCGGGCGATGAAGCGCGTGCCCGCCGCGGTCCCGAGATCGAAGCGGCCATCCTCGCGAGGACGCAACTCGACGACCTCCTCACCGAGGTGGAACTCGGGCCCGAAGGGCTTGATCTGCTCCATGAGCCGGTCCACGAGTTCCTGGGCCCCGCACACCGGCAGCGCGGGTATGTCGTAGATGGGCTTGTCGGGATACAGTTCCGCGCATTGCCCGCCGGGATGCGCGAGCGTGTCGAGGATGTGGGACCTGACGCCGAGCAGGCCCAGTTCGAAGACCTGGAACAGGCCGGCGGGGCCGGCCCCGATGATGACGGTGTCGGCTTCGATGGGCGCGGCCGCCGGGGCGGCGCCCTTGGGGTCCATGGCTGTCAACGGAACTCTCCGGTGATTCGTCGGATCGAGCCCGAATTCTAACGGATCCGTGCCTGTCGACCGCTCTCTGGTGGCGGTCCGCGAGACAGACGCATCGCCGTACCCCCTACCCGCTGCCGCCCACGCCCTTTATCCTTACGGGATGTACCCATTGCCGGGGACGCCCGGACTCCCATCCTTGACGCACGTCAAGGCAGGGGGGCCCACGCGGGCGCACCCTGCCGACGCCGCCTGCCTCCAGGGAAAACGATGAATTCGCACCAGATCCGGTTTGACGCCGACCTCATCCGACGCTACGACCGGGCAGGTCCGCGCTACACCTCGTATCCCACGGCGGTGCAGTTCACGGACAAGTTCGGCCTGCAGGAATACAAGGCCGCCGCGCTTGCGAGCAACCAGGACCCGATCCCTCGCCCGCTCTCGCTGTACGTGCACATCCCGTTCTGCTCGAGCCCGTGCTTCTACTGCGGTTGCACCAAGGTCATCACCCGCAACCACGAGAAGGCCGAGGCCTACCTGTACCGCCTGCACCGGGAGATCGAGCTGCAGGGCCAGCTCTACGACCAGGACCGGGAGGTGGAGCAGCTGCACTTCGGCGGCGGCACGCCGACTTTCCTCACTTCGCTGGAGATCGACCGGCTGATCGAAAAGCTCGGCAGCCACTTCAGGCTCTCGAAGGACCCGGGCCGCGAGTATTCCATCGAGCTCGACCCACGCACGATCACGCGGGACACGCTGCGCGACCTCGCCAACGTCGGCTTCAACCGCTGCAGCCTCGGCATCCAGGACTTCGACCCGCTGGTGCAGCAGGCCGTCAACCGCATCCAGTCGGTGCCGGACACGCTGCGCCTGATCCGCGAGGCGCGCGAGTTCGGCTTCAACTCGGTGAGCGTCGACCTCATCTACGGATTGCCGAAGCAGAACCTCGAGGGCTTCGCGAAGACCATCGACACCGTGCTGTCGGCGAAGCCGGACCGGTTCGCCGTCTACGCCTACGCGCACCTGCCGCAGATGTTCAAGGCCCAGCGCCAGCTGAACGCCGCGGACCTGCCGACGCCCGAGACGCGCCTGGCGCTGCTCGGCCTCACGATCGAGAAACTGATTGCGGCGGGCTACGTCTACATCGGCATGGACCACTTCGCACTGCCGCAGGACGAACTCGTGGTCGCGCAGGAGAACGGCACCCTGCACCGCAACTTCCAGGGTTACTCGACGCGCGGCTACTGCGACCTGATCGGACTCGGCGTCAGCTCGATCGGCAAGGTCGGCGACAACTACATGCAGAACCTGAAGACGCTGCCGGAGTACTACGGCGCGCTCGATCGCGGCGAACTCGCGGTGCACCGCGGGCTCACGCTCACGCGCGACGACGTCATCCGCCGCGACGTGATCCAGCAGATCATGTGCTACGGCGTGCTCGACTACGACCGGACCGGCGAGCGCTTCGGGATCAATTTCCGCAGCTATTTCGCCAGCGAGCTGCTGGCGCTCGAGCCGATGGTGGCCGACGGGCTCGCGGAATTCGCCGCGCCCGGCCTGCGCGTCCTGCCGGCCGGCCGCCTGCTGCTCAGGCACCTCGGCATGGCTTTCGACGCCTACCT
This sequence comes from uncultured Gammaproteobacteria bacterium, assembly GCA_963823535.1. Lineage (GTDB taxonomy): Bacteria > Pseudomonadota > Gammaproteobacteria > Steroidobacterales > Steroidobacteraceae > RPQJ01. The sequence continues at coordinate 429,935 of CAWGLZ010000004.1, read as the reverse complement.
CGCCTCGGCACAGGCCGCGCAGCAGCGCTTCAGCAAGGCGATCTAGCGCTCGACAGGCCGCCCCGGCCGGGAGATCCGCCGGCCGTACGCCTTGACCGAGGTCAAGGCGATCCCCTGGCTCCAGTCTCACCATGTCGCCATGTCGCGGCCCGTCCGCGGTTCGTACTGGAGAGACTCAAGTGACCGACACGAGAAAACTGTGGAAGGTGCTGGGGGCCATCCTGCTGGTGTCCTTCGGGATCCTGCTGTTCATGGGCCGGCAGATCTACCTGACGATGCCGCCCATCCCGACCGAGGTGCGCACCGCCACCGGCACGACGGTGTTCACCGAGGCCGACATCCAGACCGGACGCAAGGTCTGGCAGACCATCGGCGGGCAGCAGCTCGGCTCGATCTGGGGCCACGGCGGCTACGTCGCACCGGACTGGTCGGCGGACTGGCTGCACCGCGAGTCGGTCGCGTTGCTCGATCTGTGGGCCGTGCGTGAAACAGGCCGCAGCTACGACGAACTCGACCCGCCGCAGCAGGCCAGCCTGCAGTCGCGCCTGCAGTCCGAAGTGCGCGCCAACACCTACGACTCCACCACGGGCGTCGTCACCGTGTCGGACGACCGTGCACAGGCCATCGCCGCCGTCGCCGAGCACTACTTCAAGCTGTTCGGCGACGATCCGGAACTGCAGCAGCTGCGCTCGCAATACGCGATCCAGGAGAACCCGATCCCGGACGTCGAGCGGCGAGCGGCCATGAACGCATTCTTCTTCTGGTCATCGTGGTCCACGGTCACGAACCGACCCGGCGAGGACATCACCTATACCAGCAACTGGCCGTCGGAGCCCCTGGTCGGCAACGTGCCGACGACGGCGACGTTCCTCTGGACCTTCGTCAGCATCCTGTTCCTGCTCGGCGGAATCGGCGCGCTCGCGTGGTACTACGCAACCACCCACGGCAAGGAACCACCGCCGGCGGTGCCCGACAGCGACCCGCTCAAGAGCCTGACGCCGACGCCCTCGATGAAGGCGACCGCCAAGTACTTCTGGGTCGTGACCGCGCTGATCGTGGTCCAGATCATCCTGGGCGGCATCACCGCGCACTACGCGGTCGAGGGCCAGGCGTTCTACGGCTTCCCGCTCGCCGAATATCTGCCGTACGCCGTGACCCGCAGCTGGCACCTGCAGCTCGCCGTGCTGTGGATCGCGACCGCGTGGCTCGCCACCGGCCTGTACATCGCGCCCGCAATCTCGGGCCACGAGCCGAAGTTCCAGCGCCTGGGTGTCAACTTCCTGTTCACCTGCCTGCTCATCATCGTGGTGGGCGGGCTTGGCGGGCAGTGGTTCGCCGTCATGCAGAAGATGGGACTCGAAACCAATTTCTGGTTCGGCCACCAGGGCTGGGAGTACGTCGACATGGGGCGCTTCTGGCAGGCGTTCCTGTTCGTCGGCCTGATGCTGTGGCTGGGGCTGATGGGCCGCGCGCTGTGGCCGGCCCTCAAGCGTCGTGACGACAGCCGGTCGATCACCATGCTGCTCTTCCTCTCCACGATCGCGATCGGACTCTTCTACGGCGCGGGCCTGATGTGGGGCCACGAAACGCACCTGTCGATGGTCGAGTACTGGCGCTGGTGGGTGGTACACCTGTGGGTCGAGGGTTTCTTCGAGGTCTTCGCCACGGCGGTCATCGCCTTCCTGTTCACCAAGCTGGGTCTCGTGCGTGGCAGTTCGGCGACCGCCGCCGTGCTGTTCGCCACTGTGGTGTTCCTGACGGGTGGCGTGCTCGGCACCTTCCACCACCTCTACTGGACGGGCACGCCGACCGGCGTGCTGGCGCTCGGCGCTTCGTTCTCGGCGCTCGAGGTCGTGCCGCTGGTGCTGATCGGGTTCGAGGCCTACGAGAACTACAAGCACAGCCAGGCGAAGCCGTGGGTCGCCACCTACAAGTGGCCCATCCTGTTCTTCATCTCGGTGGCGTTCTGGAACCTCGTGGGCGCGGGCCTGTTCGGTTTCCTGATCAATCCGCCGCTCGCGCTGTACTACATGCAGGGCCTCAACACGACGCCGCTGCATGGTCACACGGCACTGTTCGGCGTGTACGGCATGCTCGGCATCGGCCTCATGCTGTTCTGCCTGCGCGGGCTCGGCCGCACGGCGGTGTGGGACGAGAAGCTGCTCAAGGGCTCGTTCTGGACGCTCAACACCGGCCTGGCGCTCATGGCGCTGCTGTCCCTGCTGCCCCAGGGCCTGATGCAGGTGCACGCCGCGGTGACGCACGGCTTCTGGTACGCACGCTCGGCCGAGTTCCTGCAGCAGCCGCTGATGCAGACCCTGGTCTGGATGCGGATGCCCGGGGACGTGGTCTTCTCGATCGGCGCCGGCATGCTGGCGCTGTTCGTGGCCCGGCTGTACATCGGCCGCCCCCGGTCGGTGGCAGTCCCCGCGGCACCGGTGGCCGAGACCGTGTCGGGTCGATGATCCGCCTCGCATGAGGATCGGCGGGCGCCTTCGGGCGCCCGCTGTCTTTCGGTACGACACAATCCCGCGAGTCCACGGCATGCTTCCCGAACGTGCAGGCTGACGCGATGAACCGGATTTCTGGCACCCGGTCCCGCTGGACCATCGTCACGGCGGCCCCGCACCGCCTCGCCTTCCTCTGCGGACTGCTCAACCTGCTGGCCGCCAGCGCATGGTGGGGCCTGCACCTGCTCGCGCGCTATGCCGGGGCCCCCGCTTTCGTGCTCGACCTCGCGATTGCACCGATCTGGGCGCACTCGTTTCTGATGCTGTTCACCGTCTTCCCGACGTTCTTCATGGGATTCCTGTTCACGACCTACCCGCGCTGGATGAACGGGCCGCTGGTTCCACGGGGCCTGTACGTTGCCGCCCCGCTGCTGTCCACCGCCGCGACGGCGTGCTGGCTGGCCGGCGTGCATGCGGAGCTGGCCCTGCAGGCCGCCGCCGCGATCCTCGCGGGCGGCGCCCTCGGTGTCGCGCTCCTCGCCCTGCTGCGGGTGATGCTCGAGGCGGAGAAGATCGTTTCGCACGCCGTCGTGACCAGTGCCGCGTTCGCCGTCGGCATCGCCTGTGCGCTCGGCTTCGGCTATGGCCTCTGGACGGCCAGTGACTTCGCCCTGCACTTCGCCGTGCGTGCGGCCCTCTGGGGCTTCCTGCTGCCGGTGTTCTTCGCCGTCTGCCACCGCATGATCCCGTTCTTCTCGCAGGGCGTCGTGCCGGGGTACGCGCCGTGGCGACCGACGTGGATTCTGGGCGCGGTGGTGGGGCTCGCGTGGGCCCGGCTGCTGCTCGGCACCGCAGGGGCGCTCGACGCGCTGCTGCTGGTCGACGCAGGACTCCTCGCGCTGACGACGCTCTGTGCCTTGCGGTGGACGTCGCGCCTGGCCCGCGGAGCGCCGCTGCTGTGGACGCTGTACGCGGGCTACGCCTGGCTGCCGGTCGCCATGCTGCTGCAGACCGTGCGCGACGCCAGCTACGTCGCGGGCGGAGACTGGGCACTGGGCCGGGCGCCGATCCACGCGCTCGGCATGGGATACTTCGGCAGCCTCCTGATCGCCATGGTGACTCGCGTGACCGAGGGACATTCCGGGCGGCCGCTGGTGATGGACCGCGCCGCCCTCGCCTGTTTTGCGGCGGTGCAGGCGGCGGCGATCGGGCGCGTCCTGAGCGAGCTCGTCGTGGCACCCGGTGCGGTTCGTTGGCTGCTGCTCGGCAGCCTCGCGGCGTGGCTGGCGGGCACCGGCGCCTGGGCGATGCGCAACGCGGGTATCTACCTCGCACCCCGCGCCGACGGGCGTCCGGGATGACCGGGTACTATCTCGCCCTGCGCAACCTGCACATCGGCTGCGCAGTCCTGACGATCACGCTCTTCGTGCTGCGTGGCGCGCTGATGCTGGCGAACTCACCCTGGCAGCGGAACGTGGTGCTGCGCCACCTGCCGCACGTCGTCGACACCGTGCTGCTCACGACCGCCCTGATGCTGACCACGATCATCCACCAGTACCCGTTCGCGGTCGACTGGCTCACCGTCAAGGTCCTGCTGCTGGTCATCTATGTCGTGCTCGGTAGCCTCGCGCTCAAGCGGGGCCGCACGCGCGCGATCCGTATTACCGCACTCGTCGCCGCGCTGATCGTGGTCGCATTCCTCCTCAGCGTTGCCCGCGCGCATCACCCGCTGGGCGTCTTCGCGGGCCCGTAGTCGCCGCGGGCGTTCCGACCGGCGTCCGCCGGCGACGGAAAGAAGCGCCACGCCCTGTGCTACGGTTCGCCAATGGAAAGGCCTGCCTCATCGGTCACCCTGCTCAACGGGCTGCGCGGGCACCACCTGTTCGCCGGGCTCGCGCCGCCACAGATGCAGCGCCTGCTGAAGGTGACCCACGTCGACGAGTACGAAGCCGGTCACCTGCTCTTCGACCGCGGCCAGCCAGCGAGCCATTTCTTCGTCGTGCTCGATGGCCAGGTGAACCTGGTGCTCTACTCGAAGACCGGGGAAGAGAAGATCGTCGACATCATCGGGCCCGGCATGAGCTTCGCCGAGGCGGTCATGTTCATGGCAGCCCCGGGGTATCCGCTGTCGGCCCTGGCAGCGGTGCAGTCCACCGTGGCGCGTTTCCCCAGCCGCGAGTACCTGGCGATCCTGCGCGAGAGCCCGGAGACGTGCCTGCGCATGCTCGGCAACCTGAGCCAGCGCCTGCACATGCGCATCCGCGAGATCGAATACCTCACCCTCGAGAGCGCAACGCACCGGCTCGTGCGCCTGATCGAAAGCCGCCTGCCCGTCGATGCCCAGGGACCGCTGGAGGTGACGCTGCAGGAGTCGCGCCAGGAACTCGCCTCGCGCCTGTCCATGAAGCCCGAGACGCTGTCCCGCATCCTGCGCCACCTCGCCGATGCAGGTGCGATCGTCGTCCATGGACGTGTCCTGCAAGTCCCTGATCGGAAAATACTTCTGGCAATGCTCGACGCCGTGCCCTGAGCTGCGCGATCCGCCGACTGAATTGACCGAGGTCAAGGCGCGTGGGGCTCCCGGCGCCTAGTGTTCGCGACAGAACCGGCGGCCCCAATCAACGTCGCCGGACTGTTCCAACCTCGGGAGCAATCCATGACGTCGAAGCTGCCATTGCCCGTCCACGCCGCGCTTGCGCTGACCATGGCGGGATCCTTGGCCCTGGCCACCAGCGCCTGGGCACAACAGGTTCACAAGGCGGAGGTCGCCGGCGCCGCAGACATCGCGGCACAGGTGAAGGCCGGTGAACCCGTCTATCAGGCGGTGTGCCTGGCCTGCCACCAGGCCGACGGCAAGGGCCTGCCGGGCGCGTTCCCGCCGCTCGCCGGATCCGACTACCTGTTGGGCGGCAAGGACCGCGCCATCGGCGTGGTCGTGCGCGGCCTCGAGGGCGAAGTCGTGGTGAACGGCGTCAAGTACAACTCGATCATGCCGGCCATGACCCAGTTGTCGGACCAGGAGATCGCCGACGCGCTGACCTATGCGATGAATGCGTGGGGCAACGCCGGCGGCGCCGTGAACGTGTCGCAGGTGGCGGCCGTCCGTGCGCAGGCGGCGAAGGAGACCAAGACGGCCTCCTCGCCCACCCAGCACCCGACCACCACGGCCGAACTCAAGTACCAGGGTGCGCCCTCCCCGGCCGGCGCGGCCGGTGTAAAGATCCTGGTCACGCCCGGCGCGCCGGACATGACGGAGCCCGAATTCAAGCACGCTCAGGAGATTTACTTCCAGCGCTGCGCGGGTTGCCACGGCGTGCTGCGCAAGGGCGCAACCGGCAAGCCGCTCACGCCGGACATCACCCAGAAGAAGGGCACCGAGTACCTCAAGGTCTTCATCAACCAGGGCTCCCCGGCCGGCATGCCGAGCTGGGGCAAATCGGGTGAACTGTCGCAGGAGGAAGTGGACCTGATGGCTCGCTTCGTCCAGCACGAGCCGCCACAGCCACCCGAGTACGGCATGCCGGAGATCAAGGCCACCTGGAAGGTCCTGGTCCCGGTCGAACAGCGACCGAAGACACAGCAGAACGACTACAACATCGACAACATCTTCGCCGTGACGCTGCGCGATTCGGGCGAGGTGGCACTGATCGACGGCGACACCAAGAAGATCATCAACGTCATCAAGACCGGCTATGCCGTGCACATCTCGCGCCTGTCGCACTCGGGCCGCTACGTGTACACGATCGGTCGCGATGCGAGGATCGACCTGATCGACCTGTACATGGCCACCCCGGATCGCGTCGCCGAGATCAAGGTCGGTCTCGAGGCACGTTCGGTCGAGACCTCGAAATACAAGGGCTACGAGGACAGGTACGCGATCGCCGGCTCCTACTGGCCGCCGCAGTACACCATCATGAACGGTGCCACGCTCGAACCGCTCAAGGTCGTCTCGACCCGCGGCATGACCGTCGACACGCAGGAGTTCCACCCGGAGCCGCGCGTGGCCGCGATCGTCGCCTCGCACCAGCATCCCGAGTTCATCGTCAACGTCAAGGAAACGGGCCAGATCCTGCTCGTGAACTACGAGGACATCGACAACCTCAGGACGACGACGATCGGCGCCGCGCGCTTCCTGCACGACGGCGGCTGGGACGTCACCAAGCGCTATTTCCTGACCGCCGCGAACCAGTCCAACAAGGTCGCCGTAGTGGACTCCAAGGAGCAGAAGCTGGCGGCGCTGGTGGACGTGGACAAGATCCCGCACCCGGGTCGCGGCGCCAACTTCGTGGACCCGACGTACGGGCCGGTCTGGGCAACGAGCGCGCTCGGGAACGAGAAGGTGACGCTGATCGGCACGGACCCCGAAAAGCACAAGGACAGCGCCTGGAAGGTCGTGCGCATCCTGAAGGGCCAGGGCGGCGGCTCCCTTTTCGTCAAGACACACCCGAAGTCGAAGCACCTCTACGTGGACACGACGCTCAATCCCGACCCGGCCATCAGCCAGAGTGTCGCGGTTTTCGACATCGACAAGCTCGAAGCCGGCTACAAGGTGCTGCCGATCGCCGAGTGGGCAAACCTCGGCGAAGGCCCGAAGCGCGTCGTGCAGCCCGAGTACAACGCCGCAGGCGACGAGGTCTGGTTCTCGGTGTGGAACGGCAAGGACCAGCGCTCGGCGATCGTGGTGATCGACGACAAGTCGTTGACGCTCAAGGCGGTGATCGACGACGCGCGGATCGTCACGCCGACCGGCAAGTTCAACGTGCACAACACGGTGGGCGACGTGTACTGAGCGAACTCCCTGCGTGAGTCCCTGGCGGGAAGCACGCCTCGGGCCCTGCCTCGCGGGAGACGGGGCCCTTTTCTTCACAGCACCGTCTGGGTCTGTCATTCCGTGCCGCGAAGCAGCCTGCCCGGCCGGTGTGCCGTTCGCTGCCCTCGCCTTTGTCCAGCCGATCCGCTATTGTGGTAGGTCGCACGGTGGTCTTCGCTGACGCCTCCGAACATCTTCCATCGGACCGACGAGGGCCACGACGAAATGCAGGCGACGAACTGGAACCGCAAGGCCTTGCTGAGTGCCTTCGAGAAGTCTCCGCCGTTCGTGCGCCCCGCCCTGTTCCTGCTGTTTGACCTCGCGCTGTTCGTCGCGGGATCTGCACTCGTCCTGCTGAGCGCCAGCCTGGCGCTGAAGCTGCTCGGCACCCTCATCGTCACCGCCGCCATCGTCCGGCTGTTCCTCATCGGCCACGACGCCTGCCACGGCAGCTACTTCGGCAGCGCCCGACTCAATGCCATCTGCGGGCGGATCGCTTTCCTGCCCTCCATGACCGCATACAGCCTGTGGGAACTCGGACACAACACGGCACATCACGGGTTCAACAACCTCAAGGGACGTGACCAGGTCTGGACCCCCTACTCGAAGGCCGAGTTCGACGCGTTACCGCGCCACCGCCGGGCGCTCGAGCGCCTGTACCGGAGCGGTCTGGGCTGGGGTGCGTACTACCTGGTCGAGATGTGGTGGAAGAAACTCTATTTCGCCAGCCGCCGCGAGATCGGCTCGAGCCGCAGGAAGTACAAGCTCGACAGCGCGCTCGTGACCGCCGGCGCGGTGCTGTGGGTCGGCGTCGTGGTGCTGGTCGCACGCGCGACCGGGCAATCGGCCGGCCTGCTGGTCGCACTGGCGATCGCGGTGCCTTTCCTGCTGTGGAACGGCGTCATTGGCTTCGTGGTCTACGTGCACCATACCCACCCGAGGATCGCCTGGTACGCGAACCGGCACGAGTGGCAGCGCAACCGGGCCTACCTGACGTCCACGGCCCGCGTCCGTTTTCCGTTCGGCATCGGCCGCCTGATGCACAGCATCATGGAACACAACGCGCACCACCTGAACCCCAGGATCTCGATGTTCACTCTGCAGGCCGCGCAGCGCGCCCTGCAGGAGCGGTTCCCGGACCTGTGCGATTACCGGCTCGACTGGAGCACGTACATGGCGAACGTGCGCAGCTGCAAGCTCTACGACTACGTCAACCACGCCTGGCTGGATTTTCGCGGCGAGGTGACGGCGCGCGTTCCGCTGGCCGCCGCGATCGCCTGAGGCCGGCAGCGCGCCCCGGCGGCGGCCGTCCCGGCCGCGCCGGCAGCGCGCACTCGCAATAGAGGTCCCATGCTCAGCGCACGAACCGTCCAGAACCGTCATTCCAGCGTCGTTACCTACCTGCAGGGCGATCTCGAGGCCAGCGCCGCGAACTGCCGCCCCCCCGGGGACGCGGGTCCCGACAGCCTCGTATTCGTCACCGACCCGGCGCAGCTCGTCATTGCACGGGAGCACGGCGCCGCAATCCTGGTCATCGATCGCAGCGTCGCCGACCAGCTCGTCGCAGACGAGACCACATTCGGCTGCTGCTTCTCGGTGTCGTCCGTGGCGATGGGGATGGCGATGCTGCTCGTGCACTTCGACCGCAAGCGCGAGCGCTTCGCCCAGTGGGGCGAACGCCATCCCACGGCCGTCGTGCACCCGACCGCGACGCTCGGGCACGACGTCCACCTGGGTCCGTATTGCGTCATCGGCGCCGACGCCTCGATCGGGGACGGCTGCTGCATCGGGTCGCATGTGGTGGTCGAGAACGGTGCACGGATCGGCACGGGGACGATGCTCCACCCACACGTCTTCGTCGGTGCAGGCTGCGAGATCGGTCGCGACTGCGAACTGCATCCGCACACCAGTATCGGCAGCGACGGGTTCGGGTATGCCGTCGGTGCGGATCGCCGCCCGCGCAAGATCCCGCACCTCGGCAACGTCAGCATCGGCGACGAAGTGGAGATCGGCAGCAACTGCGCGATCGACCGCGCGAAGCTCACGTCGACCTTCATCCGCTCGGGCACGAAGCTCGACAACGTCTGCCACGTGGCGCACAACTGCGACCTGGGTGAGGACGGGCTGTACACGGCTGGCTTCATGATGGCCGGCTCGACGACGATCGGCCGCCGCTTCATGACCGGCGGAAACACGGTGGTCTCTGCGCACCTCACGCTGGCGGACGACGTCGTGCTGGCCGGCCGCTCGACGGTGACCAGCGACGTGCCCGAGCCCGGTCACTACGGCGGGTATCCGCTGCAGCCGCTGAAGGACGCGTTGCGGACCCTGGCCGCGCTCGCTCAGTTGAGCGAGCTCCGCAGGAACGTCAACCGGCTGCTCAGGCAATCGCCGCCACCGGCCCAGCCCTGACCGGCCCTCAAAGGCCCCAGCTCACGGTCAGCGAGACGCTGCGGCCCGGCCGCGTGTAGTAGGGGATCAACGGGTCGCCGGCCGGGCGGCCACGAACGTCCGCCCACTCGATGTATTCCTCGTCCGTGACGTTGAACACGCCCGCTCCGAGTCGCAGCCCGCGCCCGAGATCGAGATGCGCGATCATGTCGACGACCACATGGCCGTCCGTCCGATACAGCTCGACCGGGACGTCGTCCACCTCGCGCTTCCCCTCCACTGCCGTCATCACGATCCTGCCGTCCCAGCGCCGCGAGCGCGGCTCGTAGGCCAGCGCCAGGACGGCGCTTGCCGGATCCACGGAGTTGAGCGGCACGTCGCGCACCAGATCCTCGCCGCGCGACCAGGCGGCCGTCAGCCGCGCGGACCAGCCCTGCAGCCACGCGGCGGCGTCGACCGGTGCCGTCACCTCGCCGGACAGTTCGGCGCCGTAGATGCGTGCCTCCGCCACATTCCGTGACTGGAACAGGATGGTCCCCGATTCCGGATCCGGGCCGAGGTTGACCTTCGATTCGATGAAATCGCTGTAGTCGTTGTAGAAAACGCTCGCCGTCAGGTGGCTCGACGCGCCGCGCCAGCGCAGTCCCACCTCATAGCCGTCGCTCTGCTCGGGCCTCAGGTCGGGATTCGGAATGGCGCGTACGTTGAGGAGAGGCAGTTCCAGCCCGATGTTCACGTCCTCCGGCGGCGGGGAGCGGAATCCGTGTGCATACTGGAAATAGCCCGTCAGCCCTTCGCCGAATGCACGAATGAGTCCCAGCTTGGGAGCGAACGACAGCTCATCGAGCCCGACGACGGGCGCACCTGGGTCGTCCGCGAGATAGAGACTGTCCTGGCTCGATTCCAGTCGATAGTAGTCGACGCGGACAGCGGGAATCGCCGACCACCCGCCCGCCGGCGAGCGGATTTCATCCTGGAGAAACACACCCGCCTCGGTCACCGTGGTCAGCGGGAAATCTCTCAACGGGAAGGTCTCGCCCAGGATCGTCGGGGTGGTGGCACCCGTGTCGAGGTCGGTCTGCAAACCGTCCCGGAGTTCCTCGATGCGGGCCCGCGTGGCCTCTAGCCCGTACGCGAGGCCGTGATCGACACGCGTCGCGGTGAATTCCTTCAGCGCCGTGAACTCGAATCCGATCGTGCGGTCCTCCAGGCGGAATTCCCGCTCGATCTGCCGCGGTGGCGCTCGCGGCGGCACCGCCTTGCGCAGTTCGTACGTGGCCTGCCGTGTGGCGGTGCCCTGCCAGTACAGGCGCCAGTCCGCGCGGCCGAATGGGCCTCCACCTGCGAGCGGCTGGTCGAGACTCACGCGGAACCGCTCCGTCACGTCCTCGCCCAGCAGCGTCGTGGTATTCGCGAATCGACCCGGCTGGCCGAGGAATGCGTCGATCGCCGTGTCCTGTTCGATGCGGCCTCCCTCGGCCGTGAAGGTCAGCGGCCCGCCCGGGGCTGTCGCAAAGGCCAGCTTCAGCAGGCCGCTGTCGGAAACGTAATCGCGCGGATTGGGAGTCACGTCCGCGGCGGTCGCGAGTTCGCCGCCCTCGCGGCGTACGTAGCCCAGCAGCGCCTGCACAGGTCCCAGCGTCGTGGCCGTGATCAGCGCCGCGTGCCGGCCGTCATCCTCCGAGGCATAGCCTGCCTCCGTGCGGACGCCAGGACCGTCCTGCAGGAGACGTTCCGGCGAGAGTGTCGTCACTGCGACCACACCCCCGATGGCGTCGCTGCCGTACAGCGAAGAGGCGGGCCCGCGCAGCACTTCCACGCGCTCGACGAACGCCAGGTCCACGAAGGCGCGACCCGAGTCGGAGAAGCTGCCGACCGCGAAGCCCCCGGCGGCCGGGATTCCGTCGATCTCGACGGCGACCCGATTTCCACCCACGCCCCGTACCGCGAAGGAGTCCAGTCCGAAGCGAAAGGGGTCGCTGCGGACGGTCAGCCCCGGCTCGTAGCGCACCAGCTCCTTTGCGTCTCCCACCATGCCCGCGGCGATGGCCTCCCGCGGAATCACGGTCACGGTGGCCGCGACCCGCGCCACCGGCACGATGCGGCGGGCGTAGACGGTCACGGTCTCGAGTTCCGCGTCGGTCCCCGCCCAGGCGGAGCCTGCCGCGGCGATCGTGGAGACGAGCAACGGGATGACCAGACCGGCTGGACGCAACCGCCACTGACCCGAACTCCTCATGCAACGCAGGATCACCCCGCGGACGCGGCAGCACCATGATCCAGGTCAAGCGATCGGATCGTTCTGAGCATATGACCCGTGGTTCCCACGGGACGACAATCCCTGCCGATTGCCGGAGAATGACCGGGTATTCACCATCCGGGACCCACCATGAAGCTCGAGACCCTCGTCGTCCACGGCGGCTACGCACCCGATCCGACCACCCGGGCCGTGGCGGTCCCGATCTACCAGACCACCTCCTACGCGTTCGACGACACGCAGCACGGGGCCGACCTGTTCGACCTCAAGGTCCCAGGCAACATCTACACGCGCATCATGAACCCCACGACCGACGTGCTCGAGAAGCGCGTCGCGGCGCTCGAGGGCGGCGTGGGCGCGCTGGCCCTGGCCTCAGGCCAGGCCGCGATCACCTACGCGCTGCAGACCATCACCGAGGCCGGCCAGAACGTGATCAGCTCGACGGCGCTCTACGGCGGTACCTACAACCTCTTCGCGCACACGTTCCCGCAGTACGGCCTCACCGTGAAGTTCGCGGACCACCGCGACGCCGCGTCGTTCGAGAAACTGATCGACGGGAACACGCGTGCGATCTTCTGCGAGTCCGTGGGCAACCCGGCTGGCAACATCACGGATTTCGCGGCGCTCGCCGACGTCGCGCACCGACACGGCATCCCGCTGATCGTCGACAACACGGTGCCTTCACCCTACCTCTGCCGGCCTTTCGAGCACGGCGCCGACATCGTGGTCCATTCGCTCACCAAGTACCTGGGCGGACACGGCACCAGCATCGGCGGCGCGCTGGTGGACTCGGGCCGGTTCCCGTGGCGGGAGCATGCGGACAAGTTCCCCCGGCTCAATACCCCCGACGTCTCCTATCACGGCGTCGTCTACACCGAAGCCTTCGGTCCGGCGGCCTACATCGGCCGGGCCCGGGTCGTGCCGCTGCGGAACATGGGCGCGGCGATCTCGCCGTTCAACAGCTTCCTGATCCTGCAGGGCATCGAGACGCTGGCGCTGCGCATGGACCGGGTCTGCGAGAACTCGCTCGCGGTGGCGCGGTACCTGCAGAAGCATCCCAAGGTACGCTGGGTCAACTACGCCGCCCTGCCGGAACATCAGGATCATGCGCTGGCGCAGAAATACATGGGGGGCCGGGCGTCGGGCATCGTGACCTTCGGGATCGAGGGCGGAATCGCCGCGGGCGCCCGGTTCCAGGACGCGCTGACGCTCTTCGTACGCCTGGTGAACATCGGCGATGCCAAGTCGCTCGCCTGCCATCCGGCCAGCACGACGCACCGCCAGCTGAACCCGGCCGAACTGGAAAAGGCGGGCGTCAGCCCCGACATGGTACGACTGTCGGTCGGCATCGAGCACGTGGACGACCTGCTGGCCGACCTCGAGCAGGCCCTGGCCGCCGCCTGACGGGCGACCCACCGGCAAGCGCCGCCTCCTCCTCCCGTGGTACGCCGGGCGGTCAGCCGCCCGGCGCGCACCCGCCCGGATTCAGAAGCGGTACGAGAGGTCGACCTTGAGGTTGGTGCCGACGGACTGCTCCAGGACGTCGACGCCCCCCTGCTCGATGACCACCGTTTCGTCCAGCAGGTTCTGCAGCCGGAACTTCAGACTGAACGACTCGGTCGGGTAATAGCTGTAGATGAGGTCGACCGAGTGGAACGGCTGCTCGTAGGCGTCCGGTGCACCTCCCCGTCCGCCGAAGTAGACCCGCTCCCCGGACGCGTTGTAGGCCAGCGATGCGCTGTGTCGCTCGTTCGGCGCGTCGAAACCGAACTGCAGGTTGACGACCCAGGGCGCGTGCTGCGTCAGGCGCCGCTGTTCGCTGGTGAGGTTCAGTGCCGAATCGCCGATCGTGAGCTCGGAGTCACTCAGCGTGACGTTGCCCGAGACGAAGAACGCATCCGACCACGACATCGAGGGTGCCACCGTACCGAGCCCCAGCAGCCACTCGAATTCGATGCCGTAGAGATCGGCCGAGTCCGCATTGATGAAGGTGAGCGCCACGTTGTCGTCCGTACCGGCCGCCGCCACCGTCTCGATCGGACTGTCGATCTTCTTGTAGAACAGCGAGGTCGTGAAGCTGTCGCCGCCCCCGAAGAACCACTCTGCCCGCAGGTCCAGGTTGGAAAGGTCCGAGGCCGCCAGGTTCGGGTTGCCCTGCACGCGAGCCTCGGTGATCGGATCGATGTACGTGGCATTCGAGACTTCGCGGAGGTCCGGACGCGCCGTCGTCTCGCTCCAGCCGAAGCGCAGCTGGAAGCGCTGCGCCCAGAAATCGTCGCGCATGTGCGTGACCGCGACGGCGGGATAGTAATCGTCCTCCGCAACGGCCGACGCCTGCAGCTGCTCGAGCGTCAGCGGGATCTTGCCCACCCGGGTATCGAACTCGTACTGGTCCACGGGCACCGACACCCGCGAAAAGTCCTCCCAGCGCGCGCCTGCCGCGACGCGCCAGCGCTCATTCCAGTTCAGGTCCACCTTGCCCCAGACCGCGTCGATCGTCTCGCCCGCCAGATAGCTCTCGGTGCCGATGCCTCCCAGAGACAGGATGAAGGCATTCACGGGATCCAGGATCTTGTCGTCCGTGAACACCTCGCCGGGCGTGCCCTGGAGTGCCGGCAGCGCGGCCGAGGCCGTCGTTCCCAGCCCGAGCTGCGTCTGCAGGTAGCTGCGGCCCTTCTCGTAATAGTCGTAGCCGCCGCTCATCTCCACGGTCGAGTCACGCCACTCGAGGGGCATGGCGAGGTTCCAACCGAAGCTCGAGACTTCGTCGTCCAGTTCCGTATAGCGATAGTCCGCGGCACTCGTCGAGGGCCGGATGGCCGTCGACACCAGGTCGCCGGTGGCCGGCTCGACGCGGTCGCGCGCCGAGAACAGCACCTCCGTCGGGATGTCGGTCGTGGCCGTCGCGTCCGAGTAGTACCAGCCGAGCGACAGGCCGTCGAGCGACTCGAGCGCCCCGAGGCCACCGAACAGGTCGCGGGTCGCCTCTCCCAGCGTGTGCCGGCCGGTGAGCTGCAGCACTTCCAGCTCGCGTTCCTCGAAACGGATGCGGTAGTTGCGGAACTGATCGCCCGACGACCGCTGGAAATTGAAGTTGTTGCCGGTCGTGAGCGAGGCCTCGTCGTCCGTGTTGCGGAGGTAGATGCCCGTCGCCTGTACACGGTGCTCGTCCGTGTAGCTCACGCCGGCGCTCAGCGAGCCGGTCAGCGCCACCGTGTTGGTCGTCCGCAGCGTCTCGTTCACCTCCGTCTCCGGGTCGGTGACCGAGCGTACCGTACGGTCCCGATTGCGCCACTGGTTCTTGTAGTCAACGACGGCCAGGCCGCCGACCTTCCAGTCGCCGGCTTCGCCGACCGTCCAGGTATTGCCGGCCGCCCCCTCGAGCGAGAGGTCGGGGTCGAGCGACGTCCGCTTGAGGTCGAGATCCCGGTACAGGCTCGTCGCCAGTTCACGATTGATCTGTTCGGCCTCGGCGATATTGTGCGATTGACCGTCCCGCAGCAGGCCGGCGTAGATTCCTGTCGGGCTCAGGTCGCCCTGGTAGGCCCCGATCGCACCGCGGATTCCCCGGGGCAATGCGCGCGTTCCGTCGTCCGTGCCGAGCCTGTCGTCACCGCCGCCCCTGTAGCCCCAGCCGTCGTCCGAGCTGTCGCTGTTCCAGCCGGTCCCGACCTGGAACGCCAGCAGCGGCGCGTCCGGAATGGCCCGGGTGCGGATGTTGATGCTGCCACCACCGAAAGCCGCCGGCATCTCCGGCGAGTAGCCCTTCTGGATCGACAGGCTGTCGACGATCTCCGCCGGGAAGAGGTCGAGCGGAATGACGTTCCGGGTGAGGTCGGGCGACGGTACATAGGCGCCGTTCAGCAGCGTGCTGGAATAGCGCTCGCCGAGCCCCCTCACATAGATGAACTGGTCGCGCACGATCGTCACGGCCGGCAGTCGCCGCAGCGCGAGCGACACCGTGCTGTCGCCGACGCGGGCGATCTGCTCTGCGGCCACGATGTCCGCGACGACGGAGAGATTGAGCCGTTCCTCGATCACCTGCTCGGCTGCCGTCTGCTGACGACCGGTCACGATGATCTCCTCCAGCGCTCCCCCCTGGACCGCGGCCGTCGGCGCGTCCTGCGCCACGGCCGGCTGACCCCGTGCGGCCGCGGAGGCGGCCGCGACCGCGAGCAGCATCCGCACCGCCTGATGCACGTTTCGATTCCTCATCACGTTCCCGCCCTTGCCCCGGGAATCAGTTCACGAACCAGAGCGGCTCGTCCGCATTAGACGCGCGCAGACCGAACGCCCAGGGAGCCGTCCAGTCGTCCGCGCGACGGACCGCCCCCACGACCGTGTCGGGAGCCATGGTGAAGGCGTTGCCGGCCTCGTCCGCGAACGCGGTCGCGGTGTAGAACGAGTTCGGCTCGAGCACGGCCACATTGGCGTTCGCCGAATCCGCGATCAGGACGTTGGTGGTGTTGAAGGAATAGTCTGCGCCGTTGGTGCTCGGGTTCGCGCCGAGGTACCACTCGCGCAGCGCATCGCCGTTCGCGAGCGTGCCCTTGACCGCTTCCTCGCAGGCGATGATCGAGTTGGTGACCGTCGTCGCGCCCGTGCTGGCGAAGCCGAGCGAGACGGGGCTCTCGATCTCCAGGCACTCGTTGGAGGTCTTGCCGTTCTCGGCGACACCGTAGCCCGCGTAGACGATGCTGTTCTCGAGCCGGAGCTTTGCGCCCTGGCGGACCAGCGGACCCTCCGAGTCGCCGTGGGTGCCGACGTCGTAGTTCGAGGGAATGCAGGTCAGGTTGCGGATGGTGGGCTCGGTGAGCGGCGCCGTGTCGAGCGGCGCACCGGCGCTGCTGCGCGATTCGCCGATGTTGTCGCCTTCGATGCAGCGGTTGCCGTCGGTCCGGTAGTGGATGACGAGTGCGTTCTCGATCGTGCCGATGTAGCCGTCGGAGTAATCGAGCGAGTCGTCGCGCGCATAGAGAACGATGGCGTTGCTGACGTTCACGGCGCCGCCGAAGAACTCGAGGCCGTCGTCGTAGGTGCTGTAGACCTGGATGTTCTCGACGACGGTGCCGGAGCCCACGGCGTTGAAGGTGATGCCGTTCAGTTCGTCGCCCGGCGCGACCTCGAAGCCGGTGTGCTTCACGATGACGTAGCGCAGCGCTCCCGAGCTCTCGGCGTTGTCGTTGCCGCCGTAGTTCGACGGCTGGCCCTCGGCCCCGACGTGACACTGGTTGTTCTGGCGCTCGGCATCGCTGCAGTTGTTCGTGATGCCGTTGCCGTTGATGACGACGCCGCCCCACAGCTGCACGTCGTTCGCGCCGGCCGTGTTGGTCACCGCGTCCGCGAATGCGGTGAGCGTGATGGGTGCCGCCGGGGAACCCTCGGCAAGGATCTGCGACCCGCGGTTTACCAGCAGGTAGTCCGCCGAGTTCGAGAAGGCCAGCGTGCTGCCCGCGGCAATCGTGAGCTTGGGTCCCGTTCCGCCGGCCGGGGCTGCGCCGCTCGAGACGTTCTCGCCGACGAACAGGCTGTCCTGGAAGATGTGCACGCCCGAGATGAAGGGGATGCTCAGGTCGTTCTTCAGCGGATTAGTCTTGCCGACGAAGGCCGAGCCGTAGACGCAGTTCGTACCGTCGAAAGTCCCCTGCCGGACCTCAGTGGTACCGGTCACGGTATAGCTCGCGCAGGGGTTGTTGCTGCCGCCTCCCCCGACGGACTGGCTGTTGTCGACCGAGTTGTCGACGGTCTCCACCTTGAGGTCCACGCCGCCGCCCTCGCAGGCCGACAGTCCCACAACGGCGATTCCCAGGAACAGCAGACGAGTCGCATTCATTCGGATCACTCCTGACGGTTTTCGCTTTAGGATTGGCCGGTGGCGACCAAGTGCCGCACCTTAGGACCGCCCGACTTCGATCGGATGACAGCAGGATGACGAAACCGTTACATGGCCCCGCGCCCGGGGATGCACCGGCGAGCCCCTCGCCCTACACGCGCGGCGAGGAGATCGCGCACGTCGTGACCCACGGCGCCGGAATCGTCGCCAGCGCGCTGGGCATCGCGTGGCTCGTCGTCAAGGCGGGCGCCGACGGTGCCGGCCCGTGGCGCATGACCGGTGGCGTCATCTTCGGCGCCAGCGCCCTCCTGCTGTTCGTCACCTCGGTCCTCTACCATTCGTCGCGATCGCCGCGGCTCCGCCCACGCCTGCGACTGCTGGACCACTCGGCGATCTACCTGCTGATCGCCGGCACGTACACGCCGTTCGCCCTGGGCGTCCTCGGCGGTGCCTGGGGCTGGAGCCTGTTCGGGTTGGTCTGGGGCCTGGCACTCGCGGGGATCCTGGCCAAGACCACCCTCGGCTTCCGCTTCCCTGTGAGCTCGACCCTCCTCTACCTGGCGATGGGCTGGATCGGCGTGGTGGCCGCACGACCCCTGATGCAGAGCCTGACGCCGCAGGAACTCACCTGGATCGTGGCCGGCGGTCTCGCCTATACGCTCGGCGTGCCCTTCTATCTCTGGAAGAGCCGTCCGTACGCGCATGCGGTCTGGCACCTGTTCGTGCTCGCCGGCGTGGCCTGCCATTTCGTCGCCGTGCTGAGCGTCATGTCGCCACGGGCGGGTTGAGCGACCACGGCCGGCGCGGGCGGTGGGGTACCATCCGCGGATGAAAGACCCGACCGCCGACCTGACGCTGGCGCGCGAGCTGAGCCCGCGGCGCAACACGACCACGGCCACCTCCCTCGACGCGCTCGTCGAGGAACAGCTGCGGCACTTTGCCATCGACCCGCGGAGCGACTTCGGCCGGCGCCTCGGCGCGCTGGCTTCGCAGCTCTATGCCGCCAACGTCGCTGCGCACGAGCTCTGGCGATTCGGGGTCCACGAGCTCGCCACGCTCGAGCAGCGTGATCGTGTCGCGCGCTTCAACGCCAAGCGCTTCCTGTGCTTCCAGCTCGCGAAGATCCTGGACACGCTGCAGAATCCGCTGCGGAAGACTTACCAGTCGCTGCTCGACGAGCCGAGCCAGTCCGCCGTCAAGGGCCCGTACCCGCTGTTCGACAACGTGGCCGCGCTGTTCAGCGCGACGCCCGTCATCGCCCGCACGGCGACGTACATGTACGCCTGCACGGAATGGGTCGAGGACGCCTTCAAGGGACGCGAGCCGCTGCTCGAGATCTATTCACGCCTGCTCAACCCGACCTCGATCAGCCTCGCCAACCACATCGTGGACCTCGAGGCCGGCGCCCTGTCGGGCGAGTATCTCGCCTGGAACTTCAACTCGGGGATGGCCGCGATCGACGCGACGCTGGCGAATGTCGTCGGCTACCAGGACATCGTGCTCGCCAGCCGCAACGTCTATGGCGGCACCTACCAGCTGCTGCACGACTGGTACGGCAAGCAGAGCAACCTGGACGTGGCGGTGCGCTGGTTCGACGGGTTCACGGTGGAGTCCTTCAGCGTCGCGCTGGCGGAAGCCCGCCGCGAGTGTGCGGGCCGGATCGCCGAGGGCCGGGAGATCTACGTGTTCCTCGAGTCCCCGTGCAATCCGCATGGTCACGTGCTGGACGTGCCGGGAATCTGCCGCGTCGCCCACGAGGCCGGCCTGACGGTGATCTGCGACGCGACGGTCGGCACGCCAATCCTGCAGCCCGTGCTCCAGCGATCGGACCCCCTCGAGCGGCCCGATTTCGTGATCCACTCCTACACCAAGGATCTCGCTGGATCGGGCACGACCACGGCCGGAGTGTGCATCGGCCGCAACGAACGCATGTTCATTCCCAAGGGCGAGACCGTGACGGCCCCGGGCCCGGACGGGCGACCGCGCTCGTACCGCTGGGACGAGAGCCTCTTCTGGAACGTTTATTACGTCAAGGGCGCGTTCCTGGACGCCGACAAGGCATTCGAGGTCATCAACGGCATGCGCACCGTCGAACTGCGCATCATCAACAAGTGCATCAACACGATGGTGCTCGCCCGGTCACTCGCGCGGCATCCCGCCATCAACGTCCGCTGCTCGGCGGTCGAGGGTAACGAGAATTCCGCGCTGCGCGAGCGCCACATGTTCCTCGGACTGCCAGCGCCGCTGTTCACGCTCGACTTCGAGACACCGATCGGTTCGGGGATCGGTCGCGATGCATTCCAGCGATTCTTCGACTGCCTGGAACCCGCGTTCGGGCTGCAGGTCTCGCTCGGCCAGGTCAACACGGTCGTCCTCTGCCCCGCCCTCACCAGCCACTCGGAACTCTCCGACGAGGCGCTGCGACAGGCGGGCATCTCGCCCACGACGATCCGGGTCTCGGTGGGCGAGGAGGACCCGCGCGCCCTGCTGGCGCACCTGATGCGTGCCGCGGAACTGGCGATCGAGCCCGCGTGCCCGGGTTTTCTCGCCCATTTCCCGGAGCCCGGGGATCTCGATCAGCTGTACGAGTCGACCTACGTCGACGTGCACCGCCGCTATGCCGCAAGCCGTCCGCGGATGGCGAAGCTGCTCGCGTGACCGCGCCCCGGCGACGTCAGGCGGCGACGCGACCGGACGCGGGCTGGAGCACCCAGAGGACGAAGTGACCGAGGCAGGTTGCGACCAGTACCGGCAGGAAGGCCGGCAGGAACGACAGGCCATAGACCAGCGCCGACTCGTGCGGAGCGCCATGGCTCGAGAGCAGCACCAGCACCGGCGCCAGCAGCAGGGACAGGGCCCATCTCCGGCTCCGGTCGAGGGAAAATGCGACCAGCAGCATCCCGACCAGCAGGATCCCGCGGATCAGGGGCGGGTCGAACGCGTCGCTGATGCCGATCAACAGCGCCGACGCTGCGAGCCCGAGGGCGACGCGCGCCATGGACTGGCGCAGCGAACCGGTGACGACGGGCTCGCTGACCGCGACCACCGCAAGCGGCAACCACCAGTTGTGCGCAAAGTCCCCGATCCGCGCGGCGAACCATGCCAGCAGGGCCAGGACCGCAAGCAACGCGGCATACCCGAGCGCGCCCTGCGGATGCACGGACCGTGCCTCCAGATGCACGTGGCGCAGCATGGTGATGCCCACCAGGAAGCCGTAGGTGCTGCCCGCCAGCAGGAAGCCGGCCCGCCACATCACGTCCGCGGCGGGACCGGGCTCGAACGACCCGAGCAATGCGGCCGCGAGCAGCGCCACCAGGCCGCGGTGCAGTCCCTGCGAACTGGATGCCCCGACCGCCGCTGCGATGGCGACGACCAGCGCGACGACGCCGTCCGTGGACTGCGCCGTGATCGCCGCGGCCGCATAGACCGCCGGTATGAGTATCGAAAACGCGGCCACCGGGCGTGCAAGCAGCGCCAGCTGCAGGGCCAGGATGGAGCCCAGGCCGAGGTAGTGAGCCGCGGCGACGTGGCCCGAAAAATAGGCCAGCGCTGTGGGTCCGAGGATGATCGCGAGGACCAGGAAGGCGTGTGGCTTCATTGCTGTTTTTCTTGCCGTCGAACGTCAACTTCAAGGGGGCGAAACCCGCATCTGTCTGCAAGCAAGAAATGGGCCATAGCCACCGAAAATCATTTCTTTCAGAGATTTGCGGCGAACTCCTGAAACAGTCCGCTGGATAGCCGACGCGCAATATGTAAAAGGACCCGACGGCTGATCCCTCCGGCTCCGACCGGATCACGCGCGCAGCCGAAGGGATCGGCGGCCGACCCCTACCAGGCGGGATCGGTGATCGTCCGCTCGTCGACCGGCCGGCCGAGTCCGAGCACGACCTGCCAGTCGCCCCTGCCGGTGACCGCAAGCGACAGGCTCAGGGGACCGAGCGGCGTGCGCGCACCCAGCAGGAAGGCGCCCGAATAGATCGGGTCGGCATGGATACGGTCGATGCGGCCACTCATGTCCCCGGCCGTGAGCGCCAGTCCCGCATACAGGCTCTGGCCGAAGAGACTGCTGATGTCGGCGACCTTGTGCAGGTAGGACGCCTGGGCGCTCCAGTAGGACGTGCCGCGCAGCTCACCGATGCTCACCCCCGGAAAGCTCACGGGTCCACCAAGGGTGAAAGTGTCGTAGACCGGCAGCCGCGAATCGAGCGACGACCCGCCGCTCGCTCGCAGGTGCAGTACGTTCGCGCCCAGCGGCACTGCATAGGCCGTCATGCCCTCGAGTCGCTCGTAGGAAGCGATGGCCCCGAGGGCTTCTTCGCTGCGGAAGTAGGACACGCGGGTCAGGACACCTGATCGCGCAAGCGCCTCTCGATCGCGCGAGTCCTGCGTGTAGCGCAGCGACCAGCCGCCGTAACCCTCGCCGGAGATCTCTCCGAGCCCGGGGAACGCGATGTCCCGGTCGGCCCATTGCAAGCCGGCGCGCATTCCGGCGCGGAGCTCGGCACTCGTGCCGAAGGTGCGACCGGCATCGAGAAAGCCCCAGGCGTGCGACAGCGTGTACCGTGCCACCGCATCGCCGTCCAGGAAGATGTCCTCGAGCGAACGTCGCAGCGTGAGCCCGGGTTCGACGAACCACTCGTGCCGGCGATCCAGCGGCTGGTAGAGCGACGCATCGATGCCCGACGTGCGCCCCAGCTGCATCGCGCCGTGCACCTCGCCGCCCCGATCGTTGATCCAAGTCCGCAGGTAATTCCCCCCGATCGTGAACGCCGTGTTCTCGTCCGTCCCGATGTAGAAGCCGAGATCGAAGCGAAGCGTGTTGGCACCGGTCGCCTTCTCGCCCAGCTCGATCTCGAGGGACGGGGCCAGCGGATCGCCGTGCAGCGCGTAGCGCACCCACTCGAAGTCGGACAGTGCGTACAGGTCGTTGACCTGCCCGGCCAGCTGCCGCTCGGTCACCGTGTCACCCGGCTCGAGCGCGAGCACGTCCCGGACATATTGCGGGTTGACGCGCTCGTGCCCGGTCACTTCGACGACGGCCAGTTGCACCGCGGGACCCTCACCGCGCGATACCGCGTCACGCCACTCGAGGTAATCCGCCTCGGGCAGTGAATAGCGGGCCAGCTCGGTTCGCCGTTCGAGCGCCGCCGCGCGTCCGATCGGGATGGCCTCGCGAACCCGGCTGAAGGAAGCGCTGCCGAGATCACCGGTATGGACCACGATCTTCACGTCGTCGGGACCGAGGGTGTCGAGCTGCTGCTTCTCGTTGGCGCCGATGAGCACGTCGAGCGTCCGCGCGACCAGCGTGAGCGGGGACTGGAGTTCCTCGGCCGTCGGCACCGGATTGGGGAGGGCGACCGCGATGACGACGTCGGCACAGGTCTGCCGCGCCACGTCCACCGCCACGTTGCGGGACAATCCGCCATCGCCGAGGATCCGCCCGTCGATGGTCACCGGGGAGAAGACACCCGGGACGGCCATGCTCGCCCGCATGGCCTGGGCGAGGTTGCCGGAGTCGAGCACGACCATCTCGCCACTCTGCATGTCGGTCGCGATCGCGCGATACGGGATGGGCAAGCGATCGAAGTCGCGCACTCCCCGGCTCCGTGAGACCAGGGACTGGATCGTCTGCTCGATGTTCTGGGTCTTGATGAAGCCGCTCGGCGCCGTCAGCCGGCCATCGTGGAACCCGAACTCGAGGTTGTTGCTGAAGGTAACGCCGGCCAGCTTGCGTCGCATGGGCAGATTCCGTCGCTGCCCCTCGAAGGCGATCGCGCCTTCCCACGAGATCTCGAGCATCGCAGTCTCGAGGTCGCGGGCGTTCCTGCCCGACGCGAAGGTGCCACCCACCAGCGCGCCCATGCTGGTGCCGATTACGCAGTCGACCGGGATGTGCAGTTCGTCGAGGACTCCCAGTACGCCCACGTGCGCCGCGCCTTTTGCACCGCCGCCGCCGAGCACCAGGCCGATGCGCGGCCGCCGCTGCGGCTCGGCCCGCGTGACTGCCTGCGCCGCATCTTCGTCCCCGCCGGATCCGGCCAGCGCCGGACCGCCGGACGTCGCCAGGACGAACCACGCGATCAACGCGCTGCACGCCGTCAACCGGGCGTCACTGAGTCCCCGCTTCACCTGCCTTCCCCTCGTCCCATGAACACCGAGCGACAGAGTGTCATCGTACCGCAGCCGATGCGCTCAGAACCCCCGGTCACGGAATACGTACAATCGGCCTGTGCGGCGTGCATCGGACATCGGGAGGAGACACTCGTGGAAATCAGCAAGCAGCAACTGAAGCTCGTGCGCTCGATCACCAAGCCCTTCCGCGTGACACGCGGGGACCGTTTCCGCCTGAAGCACTTCGACGCCGGGGACACGCTGCATTTCGGCACGGAGGACAAGCCGCGGGCGCAGGAGGCCCTCAAGAAGGGCGTCCAGTACCTCGCCGCGTTCCAGGACAAGCTCTATGCGCAGGACCGCTGGTCCGTGCTGCTCATCTTCCAGGCCATGGACGCGGCGGGTAAGGACGGGGCCATCAAGCACGTGCTGTCGGGCGTCAATCCGCAGGGGTGCCAGGTGACCTCGTTCAAGGCACCGTCGCCGGAGGAACTGGACCACGACTACCTGTGGCGCTGCATGAAGGCACTGCCGGAGCGTGGACGCATCGGCATCTTCAACCGTTCCTACTACGAGGAAGTGCTGGTGGTGCGGGTGCACGAGCGGCTGCTTGCGGCACAGAAGCTGCCGCCCGAACTCGTCACGAAGAAGATATGGAAACAGCGCTTCGCCGACATCCGCAACGTCGAGCGTTACCTTGCGCGCAACGGCACGCTCATCCTGAAGTTCTTCCTGAACCTGTCGAAGGACGAGCAGAAGAAGCGCTTCCTCGAGCGGCTGGACGACCCCGACAAGAACTGGAAGTTCTCGGTGGCCGACGCGCGCGAGCGGACGCACTGGGACGAGTACATGGCGGCCTACGAGGACATGATCCGCAACACGGCGAGCGACCATGCCCCGTGGTTCGTCGTACCGGCCGACAGCAAGTGGTTCACGCGGGCCGTCGTGGCAGCGGCCATCATCGAGGGGCTTGCGTCGCTCGGCCTGGCCTATCCGCGCGTCGGCGATGCCAAGCGCGCGGAACTCATCGAGGCACGGGCCGCCCTCATGGAGGAAGCTCGAGCAGCGCCAGCGTCTCGACGTGGTGGGTCAAAGGGAAAAAATCGTAGGGCCTGATGCGTCCGACTCGATAGCCCGCCGCCTCGAGCGCGAGCAGGTCACGCGCGAGCGTCCCGGCGCTGCAGGACAGGTAGGCCAGTCGGGCGGGACGCAGATCGACTGCCAGTGCGTCCAGGAGCTCCGGCTCCAGACCCGACCGGGGTGGGTTCACGTAGGCAAGGCGTTCACCATGCGCCCGGCTCCACCACGCCCGGACCTGTGGCAGGCGCTGCACGCACGTTCCGCGCAGCAGTTCCGCACCCGGGGCATTCAGCGAGGCGAGTTCCACCGCCTCCCCCGACAGTTCGATGCCCAGGCACTCGCTGCCGGCGGCACGCCACTCGCGCAGAGTCGAGCCGTGACCGCTGTAGAGATCCAGCACGGCGGTCGCGGCGCACGGACGGAGGTGGGCACGGGCCGCCGCCATGGCCGCGTCGTGCAGCTCGGGCGACGCCTGCGCAAACGCGGTCGGACCGTGCACCCGTCCGCGGTCGTCGCGTGACCGCGGCGTTCCCCACAGCAGCTGCCATCCGCTGCGCGCGAACAAACGTCGACCGGCAGACGGGTGTCGGTGCAGCCAGAGTCCCTCGATGCCGACGACAACAAGGCCCGCCAGCACTCCCTGCAGCGGATCCACGGGCACGCGGTGCGCCTTGACGACGAGCGTCGCCTGGGCTCCGCAGACGTGCAGGTACGCCAGCGGAAAAACGTCGCCGCCCGGCAGTTCGCGTGCCAGCAGGTGCACCAGCGAACGGATGCGCGGCGTGTGAACCGGGCAATCGTGGATTGCGATCAGCTCGTCCCGGCGCATCAGGCCGAAACGCCAGCCGTCGGCGTCCGACCATCGTGCAGTGAGCGTCACGCGGTCGCGATACCCGAGGCGCCGGTGCATGGGCGGCGCAATGACGGGGTCGATCCTGTCCGACCATGGCCGGAGGACCCGTGCGAGATAGCCCGCCTTCTGGGCGACGCTGTCCGCGGCGCTCATGGACCGATGCCGACAGCCGTGGCAGGTCGGTTCGCAACCCGCTGGCAGTGTTTCGTGTAGGCTCACGCCCGCATGTTGCGACGACCGGAGGACGGGCTCAATGGCCCCAGCCAGCCAAGGCCGCATACCTGGATTCGATGACGTTCGTGCGGCCGCGATGCGCCTCGCCGGACGGGCACGACGGACCCCGCTGCTGGCGGGAACGCCGCTCGATGCGCGGACCGGCGGACGCGTCCTGCTCAAGCTCGAGACGCTGCAGCACACCGGGTCCTTCAAGTTTCGCGGTGCCTACAATCGCCTGTCGCAGATCGATGCAGGGCGTCGCAGTGCGGGAGTCGTCGCATTTTCCTCCGGCAACCACGCCCAGGGAGTGGCAGCCGCGGCCGGCCTGCTCGGCATCCCGGCCACGATCGTGATGCCCGCCGACGCACCGCGCGTGAAGATGCAGAACACACTCGCACTCGGTGCCGAGGTGGTCGAGTACGACCGCCAACGTGAGAGCCGGGAGGCGATCGCCGAACGCCTCGCGCACGAGCGAGGCGCCGTGCTCGTCCCTTCGTTCGACGACCCGGACATCGTCGCCGGACAGGGAACCGTCGGGCTCGAGATCGCCGAGCAGGCGCTCGAGGCCGGCGTATCCCTGGACGATGTCGTGGTGTGCACCAGCGGCGGAGGACTGGTCGCCGGTGTCGCCCTGGCGATCAACGCGCTCTCCCCGCCGACGAGGATCTGGAGCGCCGAGCCCGAGGGCCACGACGACCATCGGCGCTCGCTGGAGGCGGGGCGGCGCGTGTCGAACGCGCCCGGCACGCGGTCGATCTGCGATGCACTGCTGGCGCCGGAGCCCGGCGTACTGACCTTCGAGATCAACCGACGACTCCTGGCCGGAGGCCTCGCGGTCGGTGACGACGACGTCCGCGGCGCGATCGCTTATGCCGCGCGCGTGCTGAAGCTCGTGGTCGAGCCGGGCGGCGCCGTCGCGCTGGCGGCCGTGCTGTCGGGCCGGATCGAGACCCGTGGGCGGACGGTTGCCGTCGTCCTCTCAGGCGGCAACGTCGACGACGCGCTCCTCTGCGACGTGCTTCGATCCGGGTCGCCGCAGTGACGTCGCTGGCGCCGCTCGCGACCTGGCTGTCGGCGCTCCCGGTGCTGCTCGCAGCAGCGGCCGTCACCTGGGCCGTGAGCGTCATCAGGCGCAACGTGACGATTGTCGACACGCTCTGGCCGCTGCTCTTCGTAATGGCAGCGATCGTGTATGCCGCGGTGGTGCCCGGCACGGGCACACGCGCCATCCTGCTGCTCGTCCTCGTCAGTGCATGGGGCGTCCGCCTCGCGGTCTACCTGGCGTGGCGCAACCGGGGACATGAGGAGGACCGGCGCTACCGGGCGATCCGCGAGCGCAACGAGCCGAACTTCGCCCTCAAGAGCCTGTACCTGATCTTCGGATTCCAGGCCCTGCTGGCCTGGATCATTTCGCTGCCGATCGCCGGCGCCATCACCGGCACCGGCCCGCTGGGCGCGCTCGACGTCCTCGGGGTCGTCCTGTGGACCGTCGGCCTCGTGTTCGAGGCCGGCGGCGACTGGCAACTTGCACGATTCAAGCGCGACCCGGCCAATGCCGGCCGGGTCATGGACCGCGGCCTCTGGCGCTACACCCGCCACCCCAACTACTTCGGCGACTTCTGCGTCTGGTGGGGTTTCTACCTGATCGCGCTGTCCGCGGGCGCATGGTGGAGCATTCCCGGCCCGTTGATCATGTCCTTCCTGCTGCTGCGATTCTCCGGCGTCCGGCTGCTCGAGAGCGACATCGGCGAGCGACGACCGGACTACGCCGCATACGTCCGACGGACCAACGCGTTCTTCCCGGGTCCGCGCCGGGACTGACGCGCACCCGCGCTCACGCTACAGTCCGCCCATGGTCTCCGGCCTGTTCCTCTCCGTGCTCGCAGTCGCCTACCTCGGCCTGCTGTTCGCCATCGCGTTCTACGGCGACCGCCGGTCCGTGTACCCCACGCGCGAGCGTCTGCGTCCTTACATTTACAGCCTGGCGCTCGGCGTGTACTGCACGACGTGGACGTTCTTCGGTGCCGTGGGCACAGCCGTCCGCGACGGCTGGTCCTACCTGCCCATCTACCTCGGCCCGGCGCTGGTCTTTCTGTTCGGCCGCCCGTTCCTGGTACGCCTGGTCTCGGTCGCCAGCGCGCACAACATCACCTCGATCGGCGACCTGGTCTCGTCCCGCTTCGGCAAGAGCCCGGCGCTCGCCGGCCTGGTCACGGTGATTGCACTCACGGCGGCCGTGCCCTACCTCGCCCTGCAGTACAAGGCCGTCGGCACGAGCATCGACGTCCTCACCGGCTACACCGGCGGCGACCCGCCGTGGTACGCCGACGCGGCGCTCTGGGTCGCATTGCTGATGGCGCTGTTCGCCGTGCTCTTCGGCACACGCCGTCTCGACGCCACCGAGCACCACGAGGGCGTCATGCTGGCGATCGCCTTCGAGTCCATCGTGAAGCTGCTGGCTTTCGTGGCCGTGGGCGTGTTCGCCCTGCTGCACCTCGACGGCGCGCCGCGATTGCAGGACACGCAGCTCGGCGACCTGCAGAAACTGCACAGCCCGGAGTTCGGCGCATCCATGATCCTCGCGGCCGCGGCGATCTTCTGCCTGCCGCGGCAGTTCCTGGTGGGCGTCGTGGAGTGCGCGGACACGGCGGACCTGCGCAAGGCACGCTGGCTGTTCCCCGC
This sequence comes from uncultured Gammaproteobacteria bacterium, assembly GCA_963823535.1. Lineage (GTDB taxonomy): Bacteria > Pseudomonadota > Gammaproteobacteria > Steroidobacterales > Steroidobacteraceae > RPQJ01. Next base: position 401,252 of record CAWGLZ010000004.1, on the reverse strand, counting down.
CTACCTGGCCGTGTTCACGCTGTTCGTGGTACCCGTCGTCCTCGCTGGACTCGGCGCGGGCCTCGCGGAGTCGCACAACCCCGACTCGTTCATGCTGACGCTGCCGATGGAGAAAGGCGCGACGGCGCTTGCAATCCTGGCCTTTCTCGGCGGATTGTCCGCTGCCACGGCGATGGTGATCATGGCCAGCATCGCGCTCGCTACCATGATCACCAACGACCTCGTGATGCCGGCGTTGTGGCGCGGGCGCTGGCTGGACGTCGCCTCGCGCCCCGACGTCGGGCGACTGGTCCTCTGGATGCGGCGCGTCGCGATCCTGCTGCTCGCGTTGCTCGCCTACGCCTACCACCACAACACGACGTCGCCCGCGAGCCTGGCCTCGATCGGCATGCTGGCCTTCGGCGCAGTCGCGCAGTTCGCCCCGGCGATCCTGGCCGGGATCTACTGGCGAGGCGCTACCCGCAACGGTGTCTTCTGGGGTCTGGCCGCCGGATATGCCGTCTGGGTGGACGCACTCCTGCTGCCGGCCTTCGGCGCCGGCGGACACATCGAGGCCCCGGTCCTGAGCGGATCGATGCTCGCCCTCGGCATCAACGTCGTGACGCTCGTCGTCGTCTCCAAGCTGAACGGAATCTCGCTAGGCGACCGCATGAAGGCCACGACGTTCATCCGGGGCGCCCTGCCGCTCCCGGGCTTCGCGGACGCCGGCGGCGCCCGGGTCGGGGACCTGCTCGCCGTGACCGAGCGCATCCTGGGTCCCCAGGTCGCCGAGCGCTCGCTGCGCGAATACTGCACGCAGGCGGGCCGGCCGATTCCCCGGCCGGGAGAGCCGGCGGACCGGGGCCTCCTGCAGTCAATGGAGCGGGTGCTGGCAGGCGCCATCGGCGCCTCGTCGGCGCGACTCATGTTCACCCACGCCCTGCGAGGCCGGGGCATCGCGGCCGAGGACGTCGCGGAACTGCTCGACGAGACGTCGCAGGAACTGCGCTTCAGCCGCCAGCTGCTGCAGACCACGATGGAGAACGTCACCCAGGGCATCGCGGTGGCGGACGGCGATGCACGCATCGTGGCGTGGAACCGCCGCTACCTCGAGATGCTCGGCTACCCGGACGGCATGGTCTACGTCGGGCGGCCCGTCGCGGACCTCATCCGCTGGAACGCCGAACGGGGCGAGTTCGGCGATACCGATACCGACGAGCAGATCGAGAAGCGACTGGCGCACATGCGCGCGGGCACGGCCTACGTGATCCAGCGCGCGCGCCGCAACGGCCGGGTGTACGAGATACACGGCCAGGGAATGCCCGACGGCGGATACGTCACGACCTTCACGGACATCACCGACTTCAAGCGCACCGAGCGGGCACTGATCGAAGCCAAGCAGACGCTCGAACAGCGCGTCGAGGAGCGCACGCGCGAACTCCAGTCCGCGCTCGAGGCGCAGAAGGAGGCCAAGCAGCTGGCCGAGGAAGCGAATGCGACCAAGACCCGCTTCGTGGCGGCCGCGAGCCACGACCTCCTCCAGCCGCTCAACGCGGCGCGCCTGTTCGCCTCGGCACTCGAGGAGCGCTCGAGCGACGCCGCAGTACTCGAGATCGCCGGTCGCATCGACAGCGCCATGCGTGCCGCCGAGGAAGTCCTCGACGACATGCTCGACATCGCCAGGCTCGAAAGCGGCACGATGCGGGCCGACGTCACCGATTTCAGCATCGCCGAAGCGTTCGAGCATCTGGAGCGCCAGTTCGCCCCGCTCGCGGAACGACGCGGCCTGCGATTCCGCGTCACGCGTCCGGGCTGCCGGGTGCGCAGCGACCGGGTGCTGCTGCGCCGTGTGCTGCAGAACCTGGTCTCCAACGCCCTGCGCTATACGCAGCGCGGGGGCGTCCTGCTCGGCTGTCGGCGACGCGGCGATCTTGTCCAGATCGAAGTCTGGGACACGGGCCCGGGCATTGCGCATCAGCACCAGCAGGCGATCTTCGACGAGTTCCGACGACTCGACCGTCCGTCACCCTGGGGCGAAAAAGGACTCGGACTCGGGTTGTCGATCTGCGACCGGATCGCGCGACTGCTCGGACTGCAGTTGGGTCTGCGCTCGACCCCCGGCCGCGGGTCGGTGTTCAGCGTGCGCGTCCCCGTCGGCGACGAGCCGTCCGTCGAGGCGGTCGTGGTGCCGACCGAGGCGCCGGTCCCCGAGCCGTCCAGCCTGGTCGGGCTCACGGTTCTGTGCATCGACAACGAGCCCGAGATCCTGGATGGAATGAACGCCCTGCTGTCACGCTGGGGCATGAAGGTGCTGCTGGCGCCGGATGCGACGACCGCGCGTCGGCTCGCCGGGAGCCATGAGCCATCGCTCGTCCTCGCGGACCATCGCCTCGGCGATGCCAACGTGGACGGCCTCGAACTGCTGCTCGAGCTGTGCCCGGCGGACGAGGGCGCACCGTCGGGCGCGCTAATCACGGCGGATCACTCCGTCGCGGTGGCCGCCCGCGCGCGCGAACTCGGCTTCCGCCTGCTGCGCAAGCCGCTGAAGCCGGCCGCCCTGCGTGCGCTGCTCGGCGCGCTCGCGTCCCAGCGTCGCTCGGCGTCGACCTGATTCAGTCCACGTCCTCGGGCGGCGGCTTGATGCTGGCGCGATCCACGGCGAGTCGCCCCGCCGCGAGCACGGCCTGCGTGCGGGTCGTCACCCCGAGCTTGCGCAGGATCGCCGTCACGTGGGCTTTGACCGTTGCCTCGGACACATCGAGTTCGTAGGCGATCTGCTTGTTCAGAAGTCCCGAGCACAGCATGCCCAGCACGCGAAACTGCTGCGGCGTCAGGTCGGCCACGCGTCGCGCGATGCGCAGGTCCTCGTCGGACGCCGGCGGTCCGCGCGGCGCATGGAATCCCGGGGGCGTGTAGATCTCACCGATCAGCACGGACTCGATGGCCTGCCCGATCTGCCCCGCTTCCGTGGATTTCGGAATGAAGCCCTGGGCCCCGTAGCGCAGGGCGCCGGCAATGGTCTGCGGATCGTCGTCCGCCGAGACGACGACAACCGGCAGGTCGGGTCGGGTACCACGCAGGTGTACCAGCACGTTGAACCCCTGCGCGCCCGGCATGTTGAGGTCGAGCAGCAGCAGGTCGGCATCCGATTCCGCCTCGAGGACCGCGAGCAGCGACGCCACCGAATCGGCCTCGAAGAACTGCGTGGCCGGCTCCAGTCGGCCCACCGCAGCCTTGAGCGCCTCCCGGAACAAGGGATGGTCGTCGGCAACTACGATCTGTCGCGTCATCAAGTACGAGCCTACACGTTTCAGAACCCCTCTTCCGTGCGCTACGACCAAAGGCGCAGGGCTCCTGTGGCGCCTACGCCACGGTTTTCCCCTATACGTTCGTCTGATACCGGAGGCTACTCTCCCGCCCTATATTCCCATGTGCTGGTTCTTGCGGGCCTGCCCGTAGGGCCGTGTGAGTTGTTTCACGACGACAATTAGGAGCTCGCCATGCGTAGCCAGAACCGTCGAAACCCCATGCTCAGGGCCAGTCTGGCTCTCGGCGCCCTGATGTGTGCCGTGCCGGCCGCCCATGCCCAGTGGGAGATCAAGCCCTCGGACGACAGCAGCATCAAGTTCGGCTTCCTGATGCAGGGCCGGGCCGAAGCGTCCGACGTCAACCTGAGCGACGGCAGTCAGGAAACGGCGAACGACCTGTACTTCCGGCGCCTGCGACTGCTCGCGGGCGGCAAGATCAACGACAAGCTGTCGTTCTTCTTCGAGACCGACAGCCCCAACCTCGGCAAGGGCACGGCCAGCGGTGGCAAGACCACGTCCGACATCTACATCCAGGACTTCGTCGTGACCTACAAGCCGGGCGGCGACGCGTTCAACCTGGACGTCGGCATGCTGCTCGACCCGGTCACCTACAATTCCAACCAGTCGGCCATTTCACTGCTGGCGACCGACTACGGCCCGTATACGTTTGCCTGGAACGGCCCGTTGACGACCAATGTCGGTCGTGATTACGGCGTGCGGGCACGCGGCTACGTGTTCGGCGATCGCCTCGAGTACCGAGCGTCGATCCTGCAGGGCAATCGCGGCCCGAACTCCAGCAACGACCTGCGCTTCTTCGGTCGCCTGATGTTCAACGTGTTCGACGCGCAGAAGGGCCTGTTCTACACGGGCACGACCCTCGGCAAGAAGCAGCTGCTGCACTTCGGCGCCAGCTTCGACACGCAGGATGACTACCAGACCTTCAGCATCGACGGGTTCTGGGACCAGCCGATCGGCGAAAACGGCCTGACGCTGCAGGCGGCCTGGAGCACGCTGGACGGAGAAGACTTCCTGGTCCCGACGCTTGCCGAGCAGGACAACCTGTTCTTCGAGGGCGGGTTCTATTTCTCCAGCATGAAGCTGCTGCCGTTCATCCAGTACGCCGAGCAGGACTTCAACGATTCGTCCCGGGCGGATCAGGACAAGTTCGTCGTCGGCCTGGGCTGGATGTTCTCCGGTCACAACGGCAACCTGAAGCTGTCGTATGGCCAGGTCAGCCAGGATGGGGCCAAGGATCGCGACGAGTTCATGCTGCAGCTGCAGTTCGCGAAGTTCTGATGGCAGGTGCCGGGTGGCCTACCACTCGGCACGAACCACTTTCCACCCGTCGCCCTCGAGCGCAAGCTCGAGGGCGATTTCTTTGACGTCGGCGTCCAGTGCAAGGCCGCCCACCCCGTTCGCCTCGCGACCCACCCCGCCCAGCGTGAGACGTACCCGCGCGAAGTCCCGGTAGGGAAACTCGACGCTGTCGATCCGGGTCAGCAGGTGCACCGTTGGATGCGTGACGAGGTAGGCACGCAGGTACTGCGCCAGTTCGTCCCGGCCGCCACCCTGCGCGTCCCGGAACGAGGGGGACACGTGTTCCAGGATGGCCGAGAGATCCCGATCCTCCGCGGCCCGCTCGCCGGCCGCAATGACGGCCCGGACCCGTGCCTCGGGCGTCTCCGGCTCGCCGCAGCCACCGAGCAGCGCCGCGGCCACAAGCAATGCGGTGCTCAGGGTTCGAAGGAAATGACTGCGCGACTGTGGCAGCATCACGGCACCCTGACTTGCTGAGATTTACCGGCGATTGTCCCATGCGCGCCTGCCGTTACCACACTCTCGGCGAACCGAGCCCTCGGGTCGAGGAAGTCGCCAAGCCCGTGCCCGCCGCGGGCGAGGTGCTGGTGCGCATGCGTTGCGCCAGCCTGAACCCGGTGGACTGGAAGATCGCGTCGGGGAAGTTCCGCCTGCTGGTCAGGGGTGGAGTGCCCCGCACGATGGGCTCGGACTTCTCCGGCGAAGTCGCGGCGACGGGCGCCGGCGTCGACGGCTGGGCCACGGGCGACCCTGTCATGGGTTTCATCGACCCGTTCGCCCGGGCGGCCGGAACGTTCGCCGACTACGTTGCAGTGCCCGAGCCCTTCGTCATGCACCGACCGGTGTCGATGGGTGAGGCGGTTGCAGCCGCCCTCCCCTGCGTCGGGATCACCGCCGTCGCCCTGTGCAATCTCACGCGGATCGAGAGCGGTTCACGCGTGCTGGTGAACGGCGCGTCCGGTGGCGTGGGCCACCTCGCGGTGCAGGTCGCGAAAGCCCGGGGTGCCCACGTCACGGCCACTGCAAGCGAAGGGCGCCGGGCGTTCGTAACGGGACTCGGCGCAGACGAGTTCATCGATTACCGGGCACAGAGCGCCGACCGCTGGCCGGGCGACTTCGACGCCGTCCTGGACTGCGTACCGAACCTGTCGCGAGCCAGCCATCGCAGGCTGCTCCGCCGTGGCGGCCATTACGCGAGCACGTTGCCGGACGCATGGACCTATACGCTCGACCCGCTGCTGAACCGCCTCGGACGAGTCGGACGGCACGCGGTCATGCTGCAGCCAGACCGGGCGGCGATGGCGGAGCTGCTGCGATACTTCGAGCAGGGCGTGCTCACCTGCGAAGTCGCCCGGGAGTTCCGGCTCGAGGACGTTGCCGAGGCCATCGAGTGCTCGCGCTCCGGCCGCGTCGCAGGCAAGCTCGTCATCCGCGTCGCGTAGCGACCACCTCGGAAACAGGAGCCGCCAGCAGCGGCTGCATGTCAGGCGAATGCCTGCATGTGGCTCACCGCGTAGGTCAGCGAACCGAACACGATCGTCACGGAGACGACGAGTCCAGACAGGATGCGGGCGATGAAGCGATCGACGTTGTTGCAGGTAAACATGGTTGAATCCTCCGTGGCGTACGGGGGCCAAGTTACGCCTGCAGATTGAGCAGATAAATAGCAGTAGTCTGACTTGTCTGTTCCGAATTCCGGAACAATCCCCAGGCGACCCAGGGTGGGTCGCCCGGAGATCGACGCTTACTTTGCCGCCTGGATGATGCCGCAGGCCTCGCGCGCGCCGCCGGCGCAACCCTTCTTGAGGTCTGTCTCCTCGTCGCAATAGGTGTCCGGCTGCGTGTGCACGATGATCGAACTGCCGTCCGCGTCGAACACGCTCAGCCGGCCGGGCGAGAGCGTCACGCGACTGGTCGTGTGCTTCATGGTGCCGACGCCGTCCTTGACCTCGAGGTTCACGAGGTCGCCCATGTGGAACGGGTGGTTGATGTCGGCCGCGGGCGCCTCGTCGCTCGCCGTGTCGGGCCTCGACTGGCCGAATGGACCCGGATCGTGATGACCACCGGCGGCGGCACAGGGTTCGCAGGCTGCCTTCTCGTGAATGTGCACCGCATGCTTGCCATCGGGCAGCCCGGTCACCCGCAGCTCGACGGAGACCTCCTTGATGCCTTCCGGCGTGACCTGCTCGACCAGCGTCGCCTGGCCTGCGACCTTGGGGTCCGTGCAGCCCTTCATCTCGGCCGACGCGCGCATGCCGTCGGCAGAGGCGGCAGCAGGCGCGAGCAGGACGGCGGCGGCGACGACGAATGACCTGCGCATGGTGGTGCCCTCCAAGTAGTCCGTGACGATGGTGACCAGCGCATTATGCGCGAAACCGCCGCGCTCACCATATCGCGCGTCAGGCAGGCGGGTCCTGGAGCGCCAGCGTCATCTGCACCAGTTCCGGATCCTCGGCATCGGTCCGTGTCTGGAATCCGAGCGACCGCGATAGATCGATCATGCGGCCATTCTCGCGCAGGGTGACCCCGGTCATGACCTTGAGACGACGATCGCGCGCGGCCTCGATCAGGCGTGTGAACATGCGCCGCGCCAGCCCCTTGCCCTGCCAGTCGTCGCCGACGACGATGGCGAACTCGCAGGTCTCCTCGTCCGGGAGCGTGGTATAGCGCACCACGCCGATCTGCTGCTCGCCCTGCGGCGTGTCGATCACGGCGATGAGCGCGAGCTCACGGTCGTAGTCGATCTGCGTGAACCGCGACAGCATCGCGGGCGTGAGATCCCGCAACCCGAACATGAAGCGCAGGAACTTCGACTGCTCGGACAGGCCGTGCACGAAGGCACTCTCGATCGCCGCGTCCTCGGGCCGGATGGGTCGGATCGTCGCGACGATGCCGCCGGGCAGTTCCATGGTGTCGCGCAGGCTGCTCGGATACGGGTGTATCGCCATGTGGTCGTAGGGCCGCGCGTCCGCGTGCCACGCGGTCACCCCGATGCGCGCGTCCACGACCACCGCGCCCAGTTCCGTCACGACCAGCGGGTTGAGGTCCATCGCGCCGACCGTCGGCAGCTCGCAGACGAGCTCCGACACGCGCAGCAGGATCTCCTCGACCGCCTCCTCGTCGGCCGCGGGCGCGCCCCGCAGGGGTTGCAGTGCCTGCCCCGCCCGCGTGCGCCGGATCAGTTCACGGACCAGGAACTGGTTGAGCGGCGGCAGTGCGATGGCGCGGTCGCGGATGATCTCGACGAAGATGCCGCCGAGGCCGAAGCTGATCGCCGGCCCGAAGACCGGGTCGCGAACCACGCCGATCATCAGCTCGCGCCGGTTGCGCTGCCGGTACATCGGCTCGATCAGCACGCCCTGCAGCTCGGCGTCGGGCCGCGCGCGCGCAACGGCCCCCAGCATGTCCGCATACCCCTCGCGCACGCCACGCTCGTCGGCAATGTTCAGCTGCACGCCGTCCACGTCGGTCTTGTGCGCGATGTCGGGCGACAGGATCTTCATCGCCACGGGGAATCCCACCTCGCGCGCGCGGTCGGCGGCCTCCGCCGCCGAGTGTGCCGGCAGGCTGCGCACGACCGGGATGCCGAACGCGTCGAGAACCTCCTTCGATTCCGCCGGATTCAGCCATTCCCGCTCGTCGACGAGGGCCGCGTCGATGACGGCCTGTGCGCGGGCCCGGTCCGGCGCCGAGACACGCTCGAGCGGCTCCGGGACCTGCAGCAGCAGCTGCTGGTTCGAGGCGAACAGGCCCAGTCCTGCGATGGCATCGACGGCCGTCTCGGGTCGAACGTAGTTCGGCACCTTGTGGGCCGCGAAGCGCGCCCGGCTCACCTCCACCGACTCGCCGCCCATCCAGCAGGTAAACACCGGCTTGCGGCTCCCCCTGGCGATCTCGATCACCGACTCCGCGATCGCGCCGGGATCGGTCAGTGCGTGTGGCACGAGCAGCGCCAGCAGGACGTCCACCCCGGGATCCTCGAGACAGGTGCGGGCCGCCGCGGCGAACTGCGTCCCATCGACGTCCGGTCGGACGTAGACGGGGTTGCCCTCGCGTGACGCCGGCGGCAATTCGGCCGCCAGCCGCTGCAGCGATGGAGCGCCGAGCACGGCGATCTGCAGACCACGATCCTGCGCCCGATCCGCCGCAATCGTGCCGGGTCCGCCGGCATTCGCGACGATCGCGAGGCGCTTGCCGCGGACGCGGACACCTGCCCCGAGCGTGGCCGCGGCAGTGTAGAACTCGGAGAAATCGCGGATGCGCAGCACGCCGGCCCGGCGCATCGCTGCGTCGAAGACGTCGTCTGCCCCGACCAGCGATCCGGTGTGAAATGCAGTGTCCTCGGGACCGGCGCCATGGCGTGCAGCCTTCATCACGACGACCGGCTTCACGCGCGCCGCCGCCCGCAGGGCGCTCATGAATCGACGCGGGTGATCCACGCCTTCCATGTACAGCATGATGCTGTCCGTGCCCGGGTCGCGCGTGAGGTAGTCGAGGATCTCGCCGAAATCGACGTCGGGACCGACGCCGGTCGAAATGACGCTCGAGAAGCCGACGTGGCGCGAGCGGGCCCAGTCGAGGATCGCGGCACACAACGCGCCCGACTGGGACACCAGTGCCAGGCGGCCCGGGTCGGGCTGACGCGGCCCGCAGGCGCCATTCAGGCCGATGTCCGTGCGGATGACGCCCAGACTGTTCGGGCCCAGGAATCGCAGGCCGTGCTCGCGCGCCCGGGAGCGGACCTCGCGCTCGAGTTCGGTGCCGGCGGCGCCTCCCTCGCGGAAGCCGGCCGAGACGATGACGGCCGCGCGGATACCCTTCCGACCACAATCACCGATGATGCCCGGCACCGTCGCGGCCGGCGTGAGCACCAGGGCGAGGTCGGGAACCTCCGGCAGGTCCAGCACGCTGCGATACACGGCGCGTCCGTCGATCGTCTCGTGTCGCGGATTGACGTAGTGGATGGCGCCCGCGAAGCCACCCTCGGCGAGGTTCCGCCTGACGATGTCGCCCAGGGAACCCCGGGTGTCGCTGGCGCCGACCACCACGACGGACGAGGGCTTGAGCAGGGCGGCGATACGCTGGGCTGTCACGTTCGAGATTCGGGATGAGCGCAGATGACCGGACGCATGCTAGCTTTATACTCCCGGGTGTCCATCCCGAGTCACCGCAGGCCCGATTGAACCATGCCCGTGGCGTTCATCTCGCATCCGGCGTGCCGCCTCCACCAGATGGGAGACGGCCATCCCGAACAACCCGCCCGCCTGGACGTCATCGAGGAGCTCCTGCACGTCCGGCAACTGCACGATTTCCTGGTCCACCACGAAGCGCCCCGCGTGACGGTCGAGCAGCTGGCCCGCGTGCATCCGCGGGCCTACATCGAGCGCATCGGCGCCCTGTCGCCGGCCGAGGGACTGGTGCGCGTCGACCCGGACACGGCCATGTGCCCGGAGACGTTCGAGGCCGCGCTGCGGGCCGCGGGTGCCAACGTGCTCGCAACGGACCTCGTGGTCGGCGGCGAAGTGCGGCGCGCCTTCTGCAACGTGCGACCACCCGGCCATCACGCCGAGCGCGCGCAGGCCATGGGCTTCTGCTTCTTCAACAACGTGGCCGTGGGCGCCGCCCACGCGCTCGAGGCCCACGGACTCCCGCGCGTCGCCATCCTCGATTTCGACGTGCACCTCGGCAATGGCACCGAGGACATCTTCCGCGACGACCCGCGCGTTCTCATCTGCTCGAGCTACCAGTTTCCCCTCTACCCGGGCAGCAATCCGGGATCCGTGCCGGGGCACATCGTCAACTGTCCGCTGCCTCCCGGCAGCGGCAGCGAGGCGTTCCGCCAGGCCGTGACCGAGCACTGGCTGCCGGCACTCGAGGCGTTCGAACCGCAGATGGTGTTCATTTCCGCCGGATTCGACGCGCACGCCGCGGACGAGCTGGCGGAACTGCGCCTGAGCACCGCAGACTATGCCTGGGTGACCGACATGGCCTGTGGGGTGGCGGCACGCCATGCAGGCAACCGCGTGGTCTCGACCCTCGAGGGCGGGTACGAGCTCTCGGCGCTCGCGGCAAGCGTGGCGGTGCACATCGACCGCCTGATGGCCGACTGAGACATCCGTAGGACTGCGACTACACCTCCGCCCCGCGGGGGCCGATCATCTGCAGGCATGGCCAGCCGCACCCCCACGTTGCGCGCTCGCGGCCTGAGCAAGGTCTACCGGACCGGCGAGGTCGAGGTCCACGCCCTGCGGGGCCTCGATCTGGTGCTCGAGACCGGCGAACTCGTCGTGCTGCTGGGGCCTTCCGGCAGCGGCAAGTCCACGTTGCTGAACATCCTTGGCGGTCTCGATACCGCCACGAGTGGCGAGGCGTGGTTCCTCGACCACGAACTGTCGAGACTGGACGACGCCGGGCTCACGCAGTATCGCCGCGATCACGTCGGGTTCGTGTTCCAGTTCTACAACCTCATTCCGAGCCTCACGGCGCTCGAGAACGTCGGGCTGGTCACCGAGATTGCGCGCGACCCGATGCCGCCGGGCGAAGCCCTGCGGCTGGTTGGCCTCGGCGAACGCCTGCACCACTTCCCCGCCCAGCTGTCGGGCGGGGAGCAGCAGCGCGTGGCGATCGCACGCGCGATTGCAAAGCGTCCCGACCTCCTCCTCTGTGACGAACCGACCGGCGCCCTCGACAGCCAGACCGGCGTGCTGGTGCTCGAGGCCATCGAGCGCATCCACGACGAGCTGGGCACCTCCACCGTCCTGATCACGCACAACGCCGGGATCGCCGACATGGCGGATCGCGTGCTGGTGATGGGCGATGGCACGATCCACGAGGAGCGGCGCAACGAGCGGCGCCGCCCGGCCCGCGAGATCACGTGGTGATGCGCGCACTGAATCGCAAGCTGCTGCGCGACCTGTGGCGCCTGCGCGGCCAGGTGCTCGCCATCGCGCTCGTGATGGCCTCCGGCGTGGGCGTGCTCGTCATGGCCCTGACCACCGTCGAGTCGCTCGAGGAAACGGCGGTCGCCTACTACGAGCGCTACCGGTTTGGTCATGTGTTTGCCCGGGTCGAGCGGGCACCCGAGCACCTGGCCGAGCGACTGCGGGCAATCCCCGGGGTACAGGCGGTCGAGACGCGGATCGTTCGCACGGCCGTACTGGACGTCGAAGGCTTCGAGGAGCCCGTCATCGGCCAGCTGGTCTCCGTGCCCGAACGATCCGAACCACGCCTGAATCGCCTGGCGTTGCAGCAGGGTCGCTATCCGGACATCGGCGGCCCGGCCGAAGCCGTGCTGTCGGAGCCGTTCGCGGAGGCGCACGGTCTCGGACTCGGCGATCACCTCCGCGCCGTCATCAACGGTCGCTGGCGCGAACTGACGGTGGTTGGCATCGCGCTGTCGCCGGAGTACGTGTACGCGATCGGTCCCGGGGCGCTCATGCCGGACGACCTGCGCTTCGGTGTGTTGTGGATGGGACAGGAGGCATTGCAGGCTGCGTTCGACCTCGACGGTGCGTTCAACGACGTAAGTCTCGCCCTGCTCCGCGGGACCGACCCGGAGTTCGTCGTCGACCGCGTCGACCGCCTGCTCGACCGGTACGGCGGCGTCGGCGCCTACGCGCGGGCCGACCAGCTGTCCAACTGGTTTCTGATGAACGAGATCGTGCAGTTGCGGACGCTCTCGACGATCCTGCCGACCATCTTCCTGGCGGTCGCGGCGTTCCTGACGCACATGGTGCTCGGGCGGCTGATCGCGGTCGAACGCAGCGAGATCGGACTGCTCAAGGCCTTCGGCTACGGCAATCGTGCCATTGCCCTGCACTACACGCGATTCGTGCTCGGCATCGGCGCGATCGGCGTCGTGCTCGGCTGGATCGTGGGCTACTGGCTGGGGCTGTACGACACGCGGCTGTACGCCGAGTTCTACCATTTCCCCTTCCTGCTGTTCCGGCCAGGCCCTCGCCCGTTCGCCATCGCTGCCGTCGTCAGCCTCGGCGCGGCGCTCATCGGCGCACTCGGCGCGGTTCGCACGGCGGCGGCGTTGCCTCCCGCCGAGGCGATGCGCCCACCCGCTCCGCCTCTCTTCCGCCGCACGGCCCTGAGCCGCCTCGGTTTCGTGCGGCATCTCGACCAGCCGACCCGCATCCTGCTCCGCCAGATCGTGCGCTGGCCCGGCCGTTCGTTCCTGACCGCGGCGGGCATCGCCATGTCGGTTGCGGTACTGGTGACCTCCATGCAGTGGCTGGATGCGATCAACCACATGGTGAACGTCTACTTCCTCGAGGCGCAGGGGCAGGACCTGAGCGTCGGGTTCGCGGAGCCGCGCTCCAGCGAGATCACCCGCGACCTCGCCCGCCTGCCCGGCGTGCAGACCACCGAGCCGATGCGCTCCGTGGCCGCCCGGCTGCGTAACGGCTGGCGCGAGGAGCGCGAGGCGTTGCAGGGAGTCCCGGCCCGCCAGGAACTGTACCGGGTCTACGATGCGCAGGGACGCGCCCTCGAACTCCCGCCCGGGGGCGTCGTGATCTCGACCATGCTCGCCAGCCTGCTCGACGTCCGGGTCGGCGAGACCATCAACGTACAGGTGCTCGAGGGCCGGCGACCGACCTTCGACGTCCCCGTCGTGGCCACCTTTGAGACCTACATCGGATCGCCCGCCTACATGGACATCCGCGCCCTGAACCGCCTGATGCGCGAGCGCCCGAGCGTGACGGCCGTGCACCTGCGCGTCGACCCGAACGAACGCGAGGCGCTGTTCCGCGAGCTCAAGACCCTGCCCCGGGTCAGCTCCGTCACCGTCAAGGAAGCGGCCGTGCAGACCTTCCGCGAGACCATGGCCGAGACGATCACGATCTTCGTGTCGTTCTTCATCGTCTTCTCGTGCACGCTTGCCTTCGGCGTCACCTACAACGCCGCCCGCATCTCGCTGTCCGAGCGGGGCCGCGAGCTCGCGACGCTGCGCGTGCTGGGATTCACGCGGGCCGAGATTTCCTACATCCTGCTCGGTGAAGTGGCCCTGCTCACGTTCATCGCCTTGCCGCTCGGTTGCCTGGCCGGATTCGCGCTCGCCAGCCTGATCGTGCAGGCCTTCGAGACCGAACTCTATCGCGTGCCCTTCGTCATCCTCGCCTCGACCTACGGCTGGGCGATGCTGATCGGTCTCGCGGCCGCGGCCGTCTCGGCACTCCTGGTGCGGCGACGCGTGGACCGGCTCGACCTGATCGCGGTACTCAAGACACGGGAGTGACCCGATGACCCCTGGCCTGAAACGCGCGCTCTTCTGGGCCCCCCTCGCACTCGCGCTCGTCGCGGCGCTCGCCTGGCTGTTCCGGCCGGCGGCCGTCACCGTCGACCTCGTCACCGTGGACCGCGGACCGTTGACGGTCAGCGTGAGCGACGAAGGCGAGACCCGCGTCAAGGACATGTACGTCGTGTCCGCGCCAGTGCCGGGCCTGATGCGCCGCATCGAGCTCGACGTCGGCGATGCTGTCGTCGCCGACCAGACTGTCGTCGCCCGCATCCAGCCGAGCGACCCCTCATTTCTCGACGTTCGCTCCGAGGCCGAGGCACGCGCCGGCGTCGAGGCGGCGGCAGCGGCGCGCACGCTGGCCGCGGCACAGGTGCGCCGGGCGCAGGCGGAACTCGACTTCGCACGTGCCGAGCTGGGACGCGTGCGGGCGCTGGCGCGCAGTCATACCGTCTCCGAGAGCGATCTCGATGCCGCAGAGCGCCGGGCGCGAACCACGGAAGCCGCGCTCGCGGAAGCCCATGCCGAGCGCAGGGTGCGCGAGTCGGAATACCAGGTTGCGCGGGCCCGGTTGTTGACGCCCGCCACGACACGCGAGCGGCCGGCGGACTGCGAGTGCGTGACGGTGTACTCGCCGGTGAGCGGCAACGTCCTGCGAGTTGCGACCGAAAGCGAGGGTGTGGTGCCGTCCGGAACGCCTCTGGTCGAAGTCGGCAATCCGGAGCAGCTCGAAGTCGTCGTCGACCTGCTCTCGGCGGACGCGGTCCGCGTCGAGGCCGGCCAGCGCGTCATCATCGAGGGCTGGGGCGGTGACCAGCCCCTGGCGGGCGTGGTGCGCCGCGTCGAGCCCTTCGGCTTCACCAAGGTATCGGCGCTCGGCATCGAGGAGCAGCGCGTCAACGTCGTCATCGACATCACCGAGTCCCGCGAGCGCTGGCAACGCCTCGGTCACGGCTATCGCGTGGAGCCGCGCATCGTGCTCTGGGAGGCGACGGACGTACTGCGCATTCCGCTCTCGGCGCTGTTCCGCCAGGGTGATCGCTGGGCAGTCTTCGTCGAGCAGAATCAGCGTGCCGTCCTGCGGGAGGTCGAAATCGGACAGGGCAACGGCCTCGAGGCCGAGGTGCGCTCGGGTCTCGAGCAAGGCGAGCGCGTCGTACTCCATCCGGGCGATCGCGTCTCGCCGGGGGCACGGCTGGCGGAACGGTGACCGGGAGTTGCGTGCCGGGTCGCTCCGTCGAGCGGACCTTTCGCCGAGCCGCTAATTTGCGCACCTTTGAGGCGTGAGTCGGAGGCGGCACAGGAGTGGTGCAGTGCCGGCCTGAGTCGTCGTGGCTTTCTACGTCACCGGCGTCGCCCCGGCGAAACAGCCAGGCAGCGCTGGCACGCGGAAACGGTGCGCCCCACATGCCGCTGCGCCTCCTGCGAATAGCATCGAAGATTCGACTATCGTCGAACCATCGCCCGGCGGCATCTGTCGTGATTTCCGCTAGACTCGGGGAGCGCGTCGTGCCGTCCGCCGTGGCGATCAATTCCGTCTGCGGCCGCGATGGACACCGCGACGCGCAGCATGAATTCGACGCAAAGGGAGAGGGCCGTGAACAAGTACCGAGAACTACACGCCCGCTCGATCAGCGACCCGGATGGCTTCTGGCGCGAGCAGGCGAAGCTGATCGACTGGCATCAACCATTCTCGAACGTGCTCGACTACGCCCGCCCGCCGTTCGCCCGGTGGTTTGTCGGCGGCCGCACGAATCTCTGCCACAACGCGGTCGACCGGCACCTCGAGGAACTCGGTGACGCCCCCGCGCTGATCTACCTCTCCACCGAGACCGGGCAGGAGAAGACCTACACGTTCCGGCAACTGCACCGCGAGGTGAACCGCGTGGCGGGCATCCTCAAGGGCCTGGGTGTCGGCAAGGGCGATCGTGTGCTCATCTACATGCCCATGATCCCGGAGGCCACGTTCGCGATGCTCGCCTGTGCGCGCATCGGCGCGATCCACTCGGTCGTCTTCGGTGGATTTGCCTCGGTGAGCCTCGCGACCCGTATCGACGACGCCAGGCCAGCCGTCATCGTCAGCGCCGATGCAGGCTCGCGCGCCGGCAAGCCGGTCCCCTACAAGCACTTGCTGGACGAGGCCATCCGATTGTCGAAGTTTCCGCCGGGCAAGGTCCTGCTGGTCGATCGGGGCCTCGCCGAAATGCCGAAGGTGGAAGGTCGGGATGTCGACTACGCGGCACTGCGCGCCGAGCACATGAACGACGAGATCCCGTGTGAGTGGCTGGAGAGCTCGGAGCCCAGCTACATCCTCTACACCAGCGGCACGACCGGCAAGCCGAAGGGCGTGCAGCGTGATACGGGCGGTTATGCCGTCGCCCTCGCCGCCTCGATGAAGCTCATCTATTGCGGCAACAAGGGGGAGACCTACTTCGCCACCAGCGACATCGGCTGGGTGGTGGGACACAGCTACATCGTCTACGGTCCGTTGATCGCCGGCATGGCGACGATCATGTACGAGGGCACGCCCATCCGGCCCGACGGCGGCATCTGGTGGAAGATCGTCGAACAGTACAAGGTCACCACCATGTTCTCGGCGCCCACCGCGATCCGGGTGCTCAAGAAGCAGGACCCGGCCTTCCTGAAGAAGTACGACCTCTCCTCGCTGCGCCTGCTGTTCCTGGCTGGCGAGCCCCTCGACGAACCCACCGCCCGGTGGATCGCCGACGGTCTTGGCAAGCCGATCGTCGACAACTACTGGCAGACGGAGACAGGCTGGCCGATCCTCGCGATCCAGCCTGGCATCGAGGCGCTGCCGAGCAAGTTCGGCTCGCCCGGTGTACCGGTCTATGGCTACGACGTCCGCCTGTACGACGCCGCCTCCGGCGAAGAGGTTGGCGCGGACACCAAGGGGGTGGTTGCCATCCGCGGCCCGCTCCCGCCGGGCTGCATGACCACCGTGTGGGGGGACGACGAGCGCTTCGTCGAGACCTACTGGAAGAGCGTCCCCGGGCAGGAGGTGTACTCGACCTTCGACTGGGGCATCCGCGACAAGGATGGGTACTACTTCATCCTTGGCCGGACGGACGACGTCATCAACGTGGCCGGACATCGCCTCGGCACGCGCGAGATCGAGGAATCCATCTCCTCGCATCCGAACATCGCCGAGGTCGCGGTCGTCGGGGTCGCCGATTCGCTGAAGGGCCAGGTCGCCATGGCCTTCGCCATCGTCAAGGACACGAGCCTGATCGACACGCCCGAGAAGCGACTGGCCCACGAAGGCGAGATCATGAAGGTGGTCGACAAGCAGCTCGGTGCGGTCGCCCGCCCGGCGCGCGTGCATTTCATCACTGCGCTGCCGAAGACGCGCTCCGGCAAGCTGTTGCGTCGCTCGATCCGGGCACTGTGCGAGGGCCAGGACCCGGGCGACCTGACGACCATCGAGGATCCGTCGGCGCTCGAGCAGATCCTGGCCGCGGTGCGAGGCTGAGGCGCAGCCGTCGACGCTCAGAGCGGCCAGACGATCAGCAGCAGCGGAATGCTGACCGCGACGACCAGGATCTCCATGGGCAGGCCGAGACGCCAGTAGTCGCCGAACCCGAAGCCGCCGGGGCCCAGGATCAGGGTGTTGTTCTGGTGCCCGACCGGCGTCAGGAAGGCGCAGGAGGCGCCGATCGCGACGGCCATCAGGAAGGCGTCCGGGCTCGCGTCCAGCTGCACGGCCGTGCTGATGGCCACCGGGCACATCACGGCCGCCGTCGCCGCGTTGTTCATGAAGTCGGACAGGGTCATCGTCACCACCAGGACCAGGCCGAGCGCGACGACGGGTCGCCCCTGCGCCACGAAATCGAGCAGCGACTGGGCCAGCAGGTCGGCCGCGCCGGTGGTCTCCATGGCACGCGCGACGGGGATCAGAGCACCGAGCAGCACGATGACCGGCCAGTCGATCGCGTCGTACATGCGACGGACCGGGACGATGCGCAGCACCATGAATGCCACGACGCCGGCCACGAACGCGATTGCGGCCGGCAGCAGGCCGAATGCCGCTCCGCCGATCGCCAGCAACATGACCACCGACGCACCGACGAGCTTCTGCCTGGAGGGAATGTGGATCGCCCGTCGCGCAAGGGGGACGCAGCCGGTATCGGCTGCGAATCCCGCGAGCCGGTCCGGCGCGCCCTGCATCAGCAGCACGTCGCCGGCCTTCATCAGTGTCGAGCGCAGGCGCTTCACCGAGCGACGGCCCTGCCGGGAA
This sequence comes from uncultured Gammaproteobacteria bacterium, assembly GCA_963823535.1. Classification (GTDB taxonomy): domain Bacteria; phylum Pseudomonadota; class Gammaproteobacteria; order Steroidobacterales; family Steroidobacteraceae; genus RPQJ01. The sequence continues at coordinate 383,149 of CAWGLZ010000004.1, read as the reverse complement.
ATCGCCACGAGATTCAGGCCGTAGACCGTCCGGATCTGGACATCGCTCGCAGAGCGGTCGATGAGTTCGGAATTCGGCATCACGACGAGTTCCTGCACCACGACCTCGTCGCTGCGCTCCGTCTTCCTGTCCGGCTGGCCGTCGGCAGCTTCCGCTTCCTCGCGCCCCGCATCCGGATCGGCGTCCTCGTCGTCGCTGGCGCCGGACGCGACGGATTCCTCGAGGACCAGGCCCAGGCTCGAGAGTGCGGAGGACAGCGACTCCGGCTCGGCCTCGATCACCAGGATGTCGCCCGGCCGCGCGATGCGGACCGGGTTGGGAGCCATGAGCCTCAGTTCGCCGCGGACCATCGCCACGATCTGCGCATCGGCCTCGTCGAGCTTGTCCTCGATTTCCCGCAGTGTGCGCCCGGCCGCCCGGCTCCCCTCCTCGACGCGCGCTTCCGTGAGGTAGGTACCCGTATCGAAGCCTTCGGCACCCCGCGCCTCCCGCGCCGGTACCAGGCGCCAGCCCACGAGTGCCACGAACAGCACGCCGAGGACGGCGACCGCTGCACCCACCGGCGTGAAGTCGAACATCGCGAATGACTGCCCCACCTGCTGGGCACGGAATCCCGACACGATCAGGTTCGGTGGCGTCCCGATCAGGGTGGTCATGCCGCCGAGGATCGTTCCGAACGACAATGGCATCAGCACCTTGCCCGGCGTCAGCTGGTTCTTCGACGCGATCTGCAGCGCGACGGGCATCAGCAGCGCCATTGCACCGACGTTGTTCAGGAAGGCCGACAGCGCGGCGCCGACCCCCGTCAGCGCGGCGATGGCAAGGACCGGTCCGGCGTTCTTCGGCAGCGCATGGCGCACCACGAGGTCGATCGCACCGCTGGCCTGCAGGCCGTAACTCAGCACCAGCACAGCGGCCACTGTGATGACCGCCGGATGGCCGAATCCGCTGAAGGCCTCGGTCGCCGGCACCAGACCGGCGACGACGCAGGCGAGCAGTGCCGCGAGCGCCACCACGTCGTAGCGCCAGCGACCCCATATGAACAGGCCGACGGTGGCGGCGAGGATCAGGAGGATCTGGTACTCGGCTTCCACGGACTAGCGCCGGTCGACGGCGTAGGTGTAGACGACGTCGGTACTCGAGTTCAAGGCTGTCTCGAACGAGTCCTGGACGACGCTGATGATGAACCCGACGGCCACGACCTGCATGGAAACGTCGGGGGCGATGCCGAACAGCGAGCAGGCGAGCGGCACCAGGAGCAGGCTGCCCGAGGGCACGCCGCTGGCACCGCACGCGGCCAGGGCGGCGATGACGCACAACAGCAGCGAGCCACCCAGCGAGACCTCGATGCCGAGCGTGTGGACCGCTGCGAGCGTCAGCACGGTGATGGTGATGGCGGCGCCCGCCATGTTGATGGTCGCCCCGATCGGGATGGTGACGGAATAGAGTTCCTCGCTGATCCCGAGTTTCTTCGCCAGTGCCAGATTCACCGGAATGTTGGCCGCCGAACTGCGGGTGAAGAACGCCGTGATCCCGGATTCCTCGAGGCAGCGCAGCACGATCGGGTAAGGGTTCGCGCGGGTGACCGCGAGGACGATCATCGGGTTCACCACCAGCGCCATGATCAGCATCGTGGCCACCAGCAGGAGCGCGAGGCTCGCATAGCCCCTGAGCGCGTCGAGTCCCACGGTTGCGACCGTGAAGCACACCAGGCCGAAGATCCCCACCGGTGCGAAGCGGATGACGTAGCGCACGATGTCGCTCACGCCGTCGGCGAGCGTCTGCAGGTTGCGGCGGAAGCCCTCCGACGCCCGACGGAAGCTCAGGCCGAGCAGCACGGCCCAGCTCAGGCAACCCAGGAAGTTGCCGGTCAGCAGCGCATTGACGGGGTTGTCGATGAGCTTGAACAGCACGTCCGTGAGCACGGCCGTGACTTCGGCCGGCGGGCTCCCCTCGGCCGACTCGCGCAGCGCAATGACCTGGGGAAAGGCCTGGCTCATGAGCAGCGCCAGCAGCGCGGCCGAGACAGTCCCGATCAGGTACAGGCCGAGGGTGATGAAGGCCTTGCGGCCGTCCATGCCCGACTCGTGCCGGTTGGCGATGGCGGACATGACCAGCACCATCACCAGCAGCGGTGCAACCGCCTTCAGCATGCCGACGAACAGTTGTCCGAGCAGGCCCAGCCGTTCGGCGAGACCGGGGACGAGCACCCCGGCCGCGGCACCGAGCACGACGCCGACGAGGATCTGGGGCACGAGGCCCGGTTTTCGCAGTTGCATCAGCTTCCCCGGGCGACCCCGGGGGCCGCCGAACTTCGAGCCTGCGATCATATCGCGACCGTGATCGCCGTCCGCAGAGGCGGATGCTCACCGATCGGCGTGGGACGGCACCTTGGAGTATTCGCCCCTGCCCTCCAGGACAGGATCCGTCGATTGGTTCCAGTACAGGTTCTCGGCCCGGTCCGGCGGGACCGGCTCGCTCGACAGCCAGACCACCAGCCGGTTGCCGTCGGTGAAATACGGGTCGTCGGTCAGGTTGAACCTCGGCCTCTCCGGGCTCGCCTCGCCGACACCTTTCACGAACGCAAAACGGGAGACGGCGTCGTGGTGCAGCAGGCTGGACAACAGGTATTCCCTCGATTCGTCGACCAGCGGGTCGATCACGTGCGTCGTCAGCGTCGGTGACCTGGTCGTGGCCTTGACGCCGATGTCCCGACTCACCTGCCCGACCCACACCGGTTGCCCCTCGCAGCGGTACGGGGCCAGCCAGAGGCGCATGTGATTGCGCTGCGCGATGGTCGAGCGGCCGCGCTGGAGTGCGACGTCCTGTTTGCGCCCGAACGCATAGAGCGAACTGACCGGGGCGGTGACGAAGGACTTCTCGGCGATGGCTGCGCCGACCAGCCGTCGAATGCTGTCCGCGGTGATCGCCTCGGTAAAGCTCCAGCCGCTCGCCGTCAGCGCCGCGATCGCGTCTTCGCCGCTGCCGACCAGCACGATGTTGAGTGGGTCGCCCTCACCCGAGCCGTCCGCGTTGGTCGTGCAGCAGGGCAGTCCGCGCAGGCGCTCGCGCAGCTCCGGCAGCGTGAGGTCCGGAAAGTCGTCCACCTGCGCATACAACTGCCGAAGCGCCGAGCGCTCGTAGTCGAAACCCTCGGTCGGCAGCAGCACGGCGAAGCGCAGCCGGAGGCTCTTGCGGTGACCCGCCAGGCGGACGTCGACGAAGCGCCCCCCACGGACGTACGAGGCGTATACGTAGCCTTCGCTGGCGCTTCCGGCCCGGTGGAAGAACGGCATTGCATTGGCGCGGAAGATTCCGACCGACGCGGCGCGTTCGTCCTTGGGAAGATCAACGGCGGTCACGTAGGCGACCTCGTCCGGCGAGTAGTAGTCGGGGTCGATCGCGATGGGCAGCAGCCAGAAGTCCGTATCGCTGTTGTTCTCGACACGGAGCCAGATCGGCTGGATGCCATGCCGGGCGAATTCCACGCCGAAGTGCCGCGCCGCCGCGGCCTCGGTGGGGATCGACAGCCGGACGGTCACGCCGTCCTGCTCGAGGACCTGGACCCGCTCGAGGGGAATCGGCGGCGGTTCCGGGTCACCCGAGACCTGCGGTGGTGCCGCCGTACAGGCAGCGAGCCACCCGACGAGCAGGATGGCAATTCCCCGAAGACGTGCCGGTAGCAGAATCATGCCTCGACTCTAATCACTATGCCCGGTCCTCGCCATGCCAGGTGGGTCGACGAAGCGCCGCTTCGGTCGCATTTCGGCATAGACGCGCACCCATACCGCCGAAGCGATGTGCGAGGTTCGCAAGGTCGTGAGAACCGCGGGCGACGGGAGGAGTCCGAGCCGGTCTGCGGCGTGATCGTCAACGGTCAGCACCACCGCTACCGTTGCAGGGTCGTAGATTCCTACGCGGGCGGGCGGCCGTCACAGACCACGCGGCACTATCCCGACCAGACCATCGAGCTCACCTGGAAGTCGGGCGACCGAGTCGGACTGCACTTCGAGGGCATGGTGCCCATGGAAGCCCGGTACGCAAGATCCGTGGGCGAGACGAACTGGTCTGCGACGATCCGCTGTTGCTCGGACTGGACAGTCGAATGAGCGCCCTGCTTGCCCACGTCGACCTAGATGCGGTGGCACTGGCCGACTCCGGGCCTGACCGCGCGGGCTGGCCACGTGCAACTCATGGCTACGCGGCTTGCCGGCGGCGCTTCGCGAGCGTATCCGACGGCGACTCCCCGAAAGCCTGCTTGTACTGGACCGAGAAGCGGCCGAGATGCGTGAAGCCGCCGCGGACGGCGGCCTCCGTGACCGTCATCGCGAGTGGATCCGCCGCCAGCCAGGTGCGGACGACGTCCAGTCGACGGGAGACGACGAGTTCGAGGGGCGACTGACCCCAGCGCGCAAGACAAGCTTTTTGCAGCGTCCGACGGCTGACGCCCCCTACGGCGCTCAATTGATCGAGCGTAATCGCCTGCGAAACATGCCCGCGTATCCATGCTTCAACGCGCTCTGCGACCTCACGGCTCGACGACGACAAGGGCGCCAGCCCGGAGGCCTGCGCAACGCGCGTCGCCAGCCAGCGCGCGACGCGCTGCTCGATCGCGCGGATGCCCTCGACACTGCGGCGATCCGGACTGCCGCAGGCCGCGGCAACGTGTGCATCCGTGAGATGGCGGAACTCAGCCGACTCCGCCGGCATCAGCGGCAGCTCGAGGCACTGCAGGTGCCATGAACCCGCCCGGGACCCGCCGCGAACCTCGAGCTCCTTCTTGAGCAGCGACACATCGAGGCCGAACCCGTGCGCCCGGTCCGGGGCAGCACGCACCGTGTAGTCGACGCCGGGGGTCAGGAGGACGGCGACCTCCGGGCGCGATCGCAGGAGTCGCCGGCCGACTCGATACTCTGCCCCTCGCTGCATCGGCAGGTGGACCGTGACTGATCGCACCGCGGCACGCACAGTGGTCGGAGTCGCCTGCGACTGCCGACCGGCGAAACTCCGGGGACCGCGGGATACGACGATCTCGAAGCCGAGCGGCCCGGGCCGCTGAGGCACACGCGAGTGATCACCGAAGTGGTGGCGCACGAACCCCCTGACCTCGTCGAGATCATCGCTGCGAAAGCGCAGGAGACTTGTTTCGCCAATAGCGGCGCCGGCAGCCGAGTGCATCACCCCTCCAGCGGACGATTCGACGTTGATCGCAACCGAGATTAGCCCACAACCGCGACCGGGACCACCGCGCGGGTCAGGGCGGGCGCCTCGGACCCGAGCTCGCTCCCCGACAGGCCCGTTCGCAATCCGGATAGCCTCGTTCGTCAGGATTGCGGTATCAAGCTGGGTTGGCCCAACGATGATGTCCCCGAGCCCATGAACAGTACCCTGACGACTCGAGCAACCGCCTGCGCCGCCGCCGCGATTCTCTGCATCTCAACGACCGGTCTCGCGCCGGCCCGCGCCGACGATGTCGCGCAGTACCGCGGCTGGATCGAGCAGATGAAGCAGGACCCACGAGGCCCGTTCGACTCGGTCAAGTGGTTCTGCGCGGACGGCACGGTCCTGCCGCCGGCGGCGTACGCGTGCCAGCCCCACGGCGGCGGGCACCAGCACGGACAATGGAGCGACAGGACCCGGACGCTGCGTGCCGAGGGCTATTACGTCGCCAATCTGCTGGCCGGCGTCGATCCGGCGAAGGCGGTCAGCGACCCGCACTTCATCGACATGTACCGCCAGATGCTCATCGAGCGCTATCTCATGGCGGTGGACGACGGCTGGATTCTGCGCCGCGCCCTCTTCTACCGAGGCGCGATCCAGGAGGAAGATGAGCGGGCCGGCAGCCGCGCGCTTCTGCTCGAGCTCGCATCGCGCCCAGAGTGGCTGGACCTGCATTACCCGGAACTCCGGATCGGCGTTCGGTCGCTGCCGCACGGGGCCGACTCGGCCTCGGTGCAGAAGGTCCGGCAGCTGTCGGCCAGCCTCGCCGAGCGAGACCCGAAGTTCCAGCGGCTGCGCGCCAAGATCCACGGTTCACCGGATGCCGGCGACGCCGAGCAGGTCCGCGAGTACGCCAAGGGCGTGAGCGACCCGAAGCTCAAGAGCGACATGGCGCAGCTCGCCGCCGAGATCGACGCGGTCTATCAATCGGCACCGCTCACCGAGACGCTGCGTGCGCAGGCGGCCGCGGGATCGACGAGCCCGGCCGTGGCCGGGGCGTTGCGCGCGGCTGCGACGGAACTGGAGCAGGACCGATCGGCAGTGGCGACACACGCCGCGACCGGCCGGCTGTTGACGACCCTGCGTGATTCCCTGGCGGGCACGCAAGGCGCGGCCGCGCGACTCGGGCTGCTCGAGCTCAGCCTGCAGGTCGAGGCGGAACACTTCCGTGCAGGTGCCGAACTGGCGCGCGACGTGGACCGCCTGACGCGACAGCAGCGGATCCGGGCCCTGGCGTCGGCCATCGACGCCGCCTACGGGACGGGAGTACTGCGCAAGCGCGAGCGCGAGAGCCTGCAGCCGGTCATCGCCAGCCTTCAGCAGGGCTCGTTGCCGCTGCGGGAATACCTCGACGCGCTGGGCTACCTGGGTCGCGTGCCGGGCTGGGCGTCCCAGGGACTCGGATTCCACTTCCTGCCGGCGATGGCCAAGCTCACCGAGATCGAGCCGCACGCCGAGCTTTTCGTGCAGGACCAGTTGCGCAGCAGCCCGCTGCTCGCCTACTCCCGCATCCTGGACACGCTCGCGCGTGACGGCGACCGTCTCGCCGGCGTGCGGCACAAGCTGTTCGACGAGGACGTGGGCGCCGGCTTCCGCGCACTGAACCCGGGTCTCGCCCGCGGCGTGCTGGTGACCCGGCCCGACATGGCGCGTGTCGGCGGGTTCCGCAGTGACGGCATCTACCTGCTGCCGGAGACCGTAGCCGAACTTCCGCCGGTGGCAGGTATCCTCACCGCCGGCGAAGGCAACCCGCTCTCGCACGTGCAACTGCTCGCACGCAATCTCGGCATTCCGAATGTCGCGGTGAGCCCTGCCGCCATCGAGCGCGTGCGCGCTCACGACGGCAAGCGCGTCGTACTGGCCGTGAGCCCTGCCGGTATCGCCGAGATCCTGCCGGACGGACCGGAGTGGGACGTCTATTTCGAGACCGCGACGGGCGACGTCGTCATCCATCCGGACCTCGAGAAGCTCGACCTGACGGTTCGCGACTTCGTCAGCCTGGACGCGCTGCGGGCCGACGACTCGGGCCGGATCGTCGGGCCCAAGGCGGCAAAGCTCGGCGAGCTGCGTCGCGCCTTTCCCGACAAGGTCGCGCCGGGCGTAGCGATCCCTTTCGGCATGTTCCGCAAGGTGGTCCTCGATCGACCCTACGGCAACAGCGGCCGGACCATGTTCGAAACCATGGCCAGCGAGTTCAGGCGCATCGAGGCGATGCCGCACGGCGCCGCGCAGGATGCCGAGTACGAGAAGCTGCGTGCAGCGATCTACCAGCGCATCGTCAGCACGGACCCGGGACCCGAATTCCGCGCTGCCCTGGCGCGCAACATGCGGGAGGTCTTCGGCACGGTGGATGGCGTGGGCGTGTTCATCCGCTCCGACACCAACGTCGAGGATCTGCCGGGCTTCACCGGGGCGGGGTTGAACCTCACCGTGCCGAACGTGATCGGCCTCGACAACATCATCCGGTCACTGATGGAGGTCTGGGCATCGCCGTTCACGCGACGGGCATTCGCCTGGCGAAACACGCACATGGACGGGCCCGAGCACGTCTACCCTGCGGTCCTGCTGCTCAAGACCGTCCCTGCGGACTCCTCGGGGGTGATGATCACGGCAGACGTCGCTACGGGTGATCGCGACTTCCTGTCCGTCGCGGTCAACGAGGGCGTCGGCGGCGCCGTCGAGGGACAATCGGCCGAATCCCTGCGGATCGACCGCAGGACCGGTCGGGCGCAGCTGCTGGCCGTGGCCAGCGCCCCGACCCGCCACGTGCCGAATCCGCGCGGCGGCGTCGACGAACTGCCGGCGAGCGGTCGCGAGACGCTGCTGGGCCCGACCGAGATTCGTCAGCTCGTCGACATCTCGGGGGAAATTCCCCGCAGGTTCCCACCCATCACCGACGACCAGGGCCGCCCGGCACCCGCAGACGTCGAGTTTGCGTTCCAGGACGGCAAGCTGCAGTTGCTGCAGATCCGACCGTTCCTCGAGAGTCGCAAGGCCCGCGGCAGCAGCTACCTGCAGGCGATGGACCGCTCGGTGCGGCAGCGCGCCGCCGCGAGCGTCGACATGAGCGAGGTACCCACGCGATGAAGCACGCAGGCACGCTCGGTGGGCTCGTACTGGGACTGCTGCTCCTCGCACCCCGTGGCGGCGACGCCTGGCCGCTCGACGGCTACGCGGACACCGGCATCCGGCGCGTCGAGGGTTCGCGTCTCGCCAACGACGGCCAGGTTCGGGACGTCAAGCAACCGCCGGGGGCGCTGCTGCCGACCGGCGCAGTCGACCTGCGGCTGCTTGCCCACCGGGACCTCGACCTGCCGGCACCCGACCCGGTGTTCACCGCGAGTATCGTACGCATGCTGGGCGCGGAGGCGGATCGCTACGGAATCGCCGTCCTGGACCTCACCGATCCGCGGCAACCGCGCTACGCAGAGCACCGGGGTGACTACCAGCAGAACGTCGGCAGCGTGGGCAAGCTGGTGGTCGCGACGGCGCTGTTCCAGGCACTGGCCGACGCCTGGCCGGACGACGTCGCCCGGCGAACTGCGGTCCTGAAGTCCACGCGGGTGACTGCAGACGCGTTTGCACACTGGGACCATCACACGATCCGCCTGTTCGATCCCGCAACGAAGAGCCTGGTCCGGCGTCCGGTCCGGGACGGCGACCAGGGGTCACTCTTCGAATGGCTGGACTGGATGCTGTCCGTCAGCTCGAATTCCGCGGCCTCCATGGTCATGCGCGAGGCGATGCTGCTGCGCCATTTCGGCACCCGCTATCCGGTACCGGACGCGGAGATCGAGCGCTTCTTCCACGAAACGCCCCACCGCGACCTGACCGCGCTGTTCGACCGTACCTTCGTCGAGCCGCTCACCCGCAACGGCCTCGACGTGGGCATGCTGCGGCAGGGAAGCTTTTTCACCGCCGAGGGCAAGCGGCTGGTTACGGGCGTCGGCAACAGCTATGGGACGGCGCGCGAGCTGATGGAACTGGTGCTGCGCATGGAGCAGGGACGCCTGGTCGACGAATGGTCCAGTCGCCAGGTCAAGCGCCTGCTGTACATGACCGAGCGTCGCATCCGCTACGCCTCGTCGCCCGCGCTGGCGGACGCCGCCGTGTACTTCAAGTCGGGGTCGCTGTATGGCTGCGAGCCGGAGCCGGGGTTCAACTGTGGCCCCTACCGCGGCAACGTGCGCAACTACATGAACTCGGTCGCGATCGTCGAGAGTCCCGCAACCGAGCGACGCCTGCACTACGCGGTAACCCTGATCTCGAACGTGCTGCGCAAGAACTCGGCCGCCACGCACCAGGCGCTCGCCACGGAAATCCAGCACCTGGTCGAAGGGATGCATGCGGGACCCGCGGCGGCCTCGCGTTGAGGCAGTGCGGGAGACGGCAGCGGTCGAGCGGGAGGTCTCAGCGGGACGGGCGCTGCGCGAGGCGCGACCCATCGTCCTGCTGTGCGAGCGCGAGGTCGTGAAGCGGGGCTGCAATGCTGGCCAGCCAGTCGCCGCCCTGCGGATCCTCGGCGAGTCCCACGAGCACGAGCTTGCGGCCACCGGATTCAACCAGGGCCCCGTCGGCGTGAAACTGGCGCCAGGTGCCGGACTTGCGATAGACGACGGCGCCGGGGCGCGACTCGAGACCTTTCACGAACTTGTGGCGGATGCCCGGGTTGCCGAGTGCGGCCTTCATGCGCGCACTGCGTTCGGTGTCAAGCAGGTGGCCGCCCTCGAGCAACTGGAACAGCCGCGCCACCTGCATCGCCGTGGCCCCGTGCGAGAGATTGTGCAGCGGGTCACGGCTGTAGGCCGGGCTGCCGCCGTAGTCCTTGCCCACCCACAGCCCGCCGTTGCGCTCAGGGTCGTAGAGGCGCAGGCGCGGCGACTGCAGCAGGGCCAGCAGCCGGTCACGACCGACCCATTCGAGGACGCGAGTGGCCGCCGAATTGCTCGAGTAGCGAATCATCTGCTCGATGTCCTGCTCGACCGCCGCGTCAGGCACCGCCCGGCCGCGCTGGATCGTATCCATCGCGCCCAGCAGGATGGCGATCTTGGGCAGGCTCGCCGCATACATCATGCGGTCGCCATTGACCGCCGCTACGCGCGGCGACTGCGGGTCGGTGATGTCGGCAATGACGACGGCGAGCCGACCGGTACCGGCCGCGGCCTGGAGACCCCGGGATCTCAGGACTTCCTCGAGCCCGTGCTGCAGACCCGGGTCCCCGCTCGACCAGAGGTCCGCGAGGCGTCGATCTGTCGCACCCGCCGTCGCCAAGGCCGGAAGCGCTGCGAACAGGAGCAGCGTCAGGAGGCATCGAAACGAAGGCCGCGTCATGGAAAACCCTGACAAAATATCCGCGAATTTTAGCAGAGTACGCCACGCATGTCGAACGTAAGCTTATGTTTCAAAAGTCGTTTTTCTTCCACAGGCGGAACTCCGCGCCGGCCTTTGGGAATTCGGCGCGCGTCCGAGCGTATGTTGCGTCTGCGCGTCATTGATCTCCCTGGCCCGGCGTTCGCCCGGACCGTGACCCTGCGATCGCGGTCGACGGTCGGTGCGGCCGTCGTCACGGCCGCCCTCCTCCTCGGCCTGCCGCTCGCGACGGAGGCTTCGTCGGCCGTGCGTGGCATGGTGACCACGTTCAAGTCGCCGAATGGGGCGATCGAGAAGTGCGTCGCCCTCGAGCACATGCCGGGCGGCGAGTACTCGCCGGCCGACCGCAGCCTGGAGCAGGAACTCTGCAGCATCGACTTCCACGGCTCGACGCATGCGCTCTGCCCGAAGCTGTTCAGCACGAGCCCGGGGACGCTGGTCTTCGATCTGCGAAACGGACCCTACGAAGGTGATCCGGCGCGTTTCGAGCGCGAGTCGTGCGCCTCCGGCGGCGTCCACAAGCGAGGGGCGCCGCGCGAGCCGATCTCCTACAAGATGTCCGTGAACACGCGCGAGTCGAGTGCCACGTTCGCGAATTCGGCTCTGGTCTACTATCACTTCGCGCGATACTTCCAGGCTTCGGCGCATGTGCCCGTAGCGGTGCTGCGCAGCATCGACCGACGCGAGCACGGCCGGCGGGTCAGTTCGCCGGGCGTGAAGGGATCCGCGGGCAAGCCGGCGCTGAAGATGAATCACGCGGCGTGGACGGCGCTCGCGGCGGCGGAGACCGATCCGGCGACGTACCGGCCGACCGAGGAACTGTTCACGCCGGAGGGACTGTTGTACGGCGTGATGCTGCACCCGCTCGGCAAGCGCTACGGCGAGGAGATGAACGGCACGCGCCGCTCGGGTTGGGGCGACGGCCAGAACCGGGATTTCCAGGAGACGGCACCGTTCCTTGCGCTGCGGAGCACCCGGCCGCTGGCCGAAGCGATTGCGGACGGGATGGCCCAGGCGATGCGCGATCCCGTGCTGGCCAAGGCGACCCGCGGCGCCACGGCCCAGCAGATCGCGTTCTGGATGGCCGACCTGATCGACGTCACGCTGCTCGACTACCTGTTCGGCCAGCAGGATCGCGTCGGCAATCTCGACTACCTGCCCCGCTGGGTCTGGGTCGAAGACGGCCAGGTGCGCAGCGAAGCGGCGGCGGGCAGCACGCCGCCGCCGCGCCTGTCGTCGTTCGCCCCCCGGCGCGTGCTCCGCACCGAACTCGGGGACAACGACGCCGGGGTACGGATCACCTACCTCAACTACGCCAAGCGCACCGGCATGCTGGAAAAGCTGCGCCACTACCGCGCCGACACCTACCGGCAATTGCTGCGCCTCGAAGCGGATTTCGCCGCGGGCGGTCCGCTGCACGAGTACGTGCGCACGACCTTCGGGCTGTCGGCACGCGAGTTCTCCTCGATCAAGGCCAACGTCGGCTCCGCCGCGACGATCCTGCGCGAGAACTGCAAGGGCGGGCGCCTGCGGTTCGACGTGGAACCCGAGGAGTTCCTGCTCGAGGGCACCGTGTCCGAACGCAACGTGAACTGCGAGCAACCTTGAACGGCCCGTCCTCCCAGTGTTGGCGGCGGCGCTGCCCTGCATTCCTGCTGGCCGCGCTGGCGCTGCTTGCCGGCTGGGCGCCGGCCGAGTCGGCGGCGCTGCGCGTCGCCGTGATCTCGGACCTCAACGGATCCTACGGCAGTACGCGATACGAACCGAGCGTCGCCCTCGCGGTTCGACGGCTGGTCGAACTGAAGCCGGACCTCGTGATCAGCACCGGTGACATGGTCGCCGGCCAGCGCCTGCACCCGCCGTTGACGGCTCCGGTGGTCGCGGCCATGTGGACCTCATTTCACGCGACCGTGACCGGGCCCATCGCCGCCGCGCACATCCCCTTCGCGGTGACGCCGGGTAACCACGACGCCTCGGCCTACGAGACGTTTGCACTCGAGCGTGACGCGTATCGCAACGAGTGGCGCGAGCGGCGGCCGGACGTCCGGTTCGTCGACGAGCGCGACTACCCGTTCCGGTACGCGTTCGCCCTGGGCGAGACGCTGTTCATCTCGCTCGACGTGACACGGGTCGGCGTGCTCGACGCCGGACAGAAGCGCTGGCTCGAGGCACTGCTCGACCGCGAGGCCGGCCGGTTTCGCCACCGGATCGTGTTCAGCCATCTGCCGGTGTACCCGTTCACGCACGGACGGGAGACCGAGGTCACGGCCGACCACGAACTCGAGGGCATCCTGCGCGAGCACGACGTCGAGATCTACCTCAGCGGCCACCACCATGCCTTCTACCCCGGTTACCGCAAGGGCATCCGCTTCGTGAGCCAGGCCTGCCTCGGCGCAGGGCCGAGAGTGTTGATCGGTGAATCCGCACGCAGCGAACGCGCCATCACGATCATCGACATCCCGGATGCCGGGCCGATTGCCGTCAATGCACTGGCGGCGCCCGACTTCACACGCGAGATCGACCGGATGACGCTGCCGCCGCGCATCGCCACGCGCTACGGCACGCTGGTCCGTGATGACCTGCGCGATGCCCCGACCCTGCCCCGGGCGTCGCCGCCAACCCACCACACTGCCCCTGCGAGCGCCCAGCCGTGAACGTCCAGAGCCCCCCACTTCCCCCGAGCCGTTCCCGACTGGAGCGACTGCTCGGCGTCTTCACCGCCGTGCGGCCCGGCGAAGGCACCACGGCCGTGGCACTGGCGTTCAACATCTTCCTGATCCTCACGACCTATTACCTCATCAAGCCGGTGCGGGAGGCCCTGATCCTCTCCGTGCCCGGCGGCCCGGAACTCAAGAGCTACTCGGCGGCGGGACAGGCGCTGCTGCTGCTGCTCGCCGTTCCCGCGTACGGCTGGCTGGCGAGCCGCATCTCGCGCATGCGACTCATCGATACGGTCACGCTGATCTTTGCGGCCTGCCTGCTCGGCTTCTACGTGCTGGTCGAGTCGGGTGCACACGTCGGGGTGGCGTTCTTTCTCTGGGTGGGCATCTTCAACCTGATGATCCCGGCCCAGTTCTGGGCCTTCGCGAATGACCTGTACAACCCGGAACAGGGCAAGCGACTCTTCGTCCTGGTGGCCTTCGGCGCATCCTGCGGCGCCGTCTTCGGCAGCTTCCTGGCCAACCGGCTGATCCCCGTGATCGGGGTGCACGCGATGCTGCTGGTGGCGGCGGGGGTGCTGGCCTCGACGCTGCTGATCACGCACTGGGTCGCCGCACGGGAGCGCGACACCGCGCGCCCCGGCTCGGCGCAGGCAGCGACCCCGGAGGAGCCCATCGAGGGCGGCAACGCCTTCGCCATGGTGTTCCGCAATCGATACCTGCTGCTGCTCGCATTCATGCTGCTGCTCAACAACTGGGTCAACTCGAACGGCGAGTACATCCTCGGCCACATCGTCAAGGAGGCGGCGGACGAGCACGCGGCAGGCCGCGGGGCACTGGTCGAAGAGGAGTTCATCGCGTCGTTCTACTCGCAGTACTTCGGCGTGGTGAACCTCGCCGGGATGCTGCTGCAGCTGTTCGTGGTCTCGCGGGTGATCAAGTACATCGGCGTCCCGGTCGCGATCTGCCTGCTGCCGGCAATCACGCTCGGCAGCTACATGACCATCGTCGCCCTGCCGGTGCTCGGCGTGGTCCGCTGGGTCAAGACCGCGGAGAACTCCACGGACTACTCGCTGCAGAGCACGCTGAAGCAGGTGCTTTACCTGCCGACCACGCGGGCCGAGAAGTACAAGGCGAAGCAGGCCATCGACACCTTCTTCGTCCGCGCCGGGGACGTGTGCTCGGCCGGCCTGGTGCTGGCCGGCACTCACCTGCTGTCGCTCAACGTGCGCGGGTTTGCCATCGTCACGATCGTGTTGTGCGCCGCCTGGCTGGCGGTGTCGGTGATGCTCGGGCGCAGGTTCAAGGCGCTGACGCCCGCGACCGGGGAGCCTGCACGTTGAGCGGACCGGATCCAACGACGGGCGCGGCGGCGAGCGGCGCTGCGCCGCGCCTGTCCCTCACCGCGAAGATCCTGCTCGGACTGGCGCTTGGCGTTCTCCTCGGGCTGTTCTTCGGCGAGCGCGTCCGCTGGCTGCAGCCCATGGCCGACGTCTACATCCGGCTGATGCAGATGACGGTACTGCCCTACCTGTCCGTCGGTCTGGTGCTCGGATTCGGGCGCCTCGACCTGCCGCAGGCCAAGCTGCTGGCAAAGTATGGCCTGCTGACCCTCGCGGCGCTCTGGCTCCCGGCGCTGGCCGTCGTGATGCTGATGCCGCTCGCGTTCCCGGAGTACGAGGCGGCGTTCTTCTTCAGCACCACGCTGCTCGAGCCGCGCGCGTCACTGTCGTTCGTGGACCTGTACGTTCCGGCCAATCCGTTCCACTCGCTCGCCAACAGCGTCGTGCCCGCCGTGACGCTGTTCAGCGCCGCGCTCGGCATCGCCATGATCGGCGTACCCGGCAAGGAGCGCTTCCTCGGGCCCTTCGATGCCTTCATGCAGGCGATCGGTCGTGTCACGCACTTCATCGTGCGCCTGACCCCGCTCGGAGTGATACCGATCGCCGCGGTGGCCGCGGGCACGCTTTCTCCCGAAGAACTCTCGCGGCTCGAGGTCTACTTCGTCACCTTCATCGCCGGCGCGGTGGTGCTCGGCCTGGTCATCCTGCCGCTGATGGTCACCGCCGTGACGCCGTTCGGCTACCGCGAGGTCGTGGGCACCTGCCGGGACGCCCTGCTCACGGCCTTCGTGACCAACAACGTCTTCATCGTCCTGCCGATGATCGCGGAACGCAGCGAGGAACTCGCGCGGCGGCACGGCCTCACGGGGGGAAACAGCGCCTCGATCGGCGAGGTGGTGGTCCCGATCGCATTCAACTTCCCGACCGCCGGCAAGCTGCTGACGCTGCTGTTCGTGCCGTTTGCCGCGTGGCTGGCGGGCAGCCAGCTCGAGGCCGCACAGTACCCGGGACTGATGACGGCGGGCGTCTTCAGTTATTTCGCCAAGGCGCAGGTGGCCCTGCCCTTCCTGATGGACCTCGTCGAGGTCCCGCACGACCTGTTCCAGCTGTACATCCCGACCACACTGCTGAATGGAAAGTTCGACTCGATGGTCGGCGCCATGAGCCTGTTCGCCTTCGCCCTGATCACGGCCACGGCCCTGGCGGGCGGCCTGCGCCTGGACCGCCGTCGGCTGGCGCGCTTCGCCGTCGTGTCCGGGGTGGCGCTGGGCGGCACGATCCTGGTGACGCGATTCGCCCTCGGGATGCTGGTCGACACGACCTATACCAAGGCCGACGCGCTCATGCACATGCACCTGAGCCGGTCGCCGCCGCCGATGGCCGTCTACCGTGGTCAACCGCCGCCCGTGGCAGCAGCAACCCTCGCGCTGGATTCCATGCAGCGGGTTCTGTCGAGCCGCATTCTCCGGGTGGGCTACTTCGAGCACCGCGTACCGTTCTCTTTCCACAATGCCCAGGGTGAACTCGTCGGCTACGACGTCGAGATGGCCGCGCAGATGGCGCAGGACCTCGGCGTCGGGCTCGAACTGATCGCCGTCACGCCCAAGTCGGTCGACGACATGCTGGATTCCGGACGTGTGGATATCGTCGCCAGCCTGCCGTACACGCACCAGTTCGTGAAGCGTCTCCGCCTGTCGCAGCCCTACATGGACGCCACCGTGGGCCTGCTGGTCCTGGATGCCCGGCGCGAAGAGTTCCAGACGGTGTCGGACATCCAGACGCACGACGAGCTGATCTTCGGCGTGTTCGGCGAGCGCGACCTGGGCGAGGACTATGCACGGTCGTTCGCCGGCGACACGCCTTACCAGATCGTCGTAATCGACTCGTTCGAGCAGGTCCTGGATCCGCACGGCCCGTCGGTGGACGCAATCATCGTGCTCGCCGAGGCCGGCATGGCCTGGTCACTGCTGCATCCGCAATATTCCGTGGTCATCCCCGAACCCGTGCTGCTGCGCCGGCCCCTGGCCTTCGGACTGGCCCGGGATTCCGACGAACTCGGCCAGTACGTGGACGAATGGGTCACGCTGCAGAAGGCCCGGGGCAACGTCGCCCGGGCCTACGACTACTGGGTCCTCGGCAAGGGCGCGGACGAGCGCGAGCCGCGCTGGTCTATCGCGCGGGACGTGCTCGGCTGGCTCGACTGAATCGCGGCATCCGCTGGAACCGGCATAACGGAGACGCATGAGCGGGCGCGAGGAAATTTCCCACGCGCGCCGGTGGGCGCGACGGCGCCCGGCTGGCCTGGAAGTCGAGGATCGACGGAACCTTCGCCATCGCCCGCCACCTGCGCCCGGAGGCACCGGGCGTCCGCAAGCTCGGGAAGACGGACGCGACGATCGACATGGAGGCGACGACCGCAGGCGTGATGATCGAATTCAAATCGGGGCAGAAGCGCATGGTGCGAGTGACGGACGGACCCGGATCCTTGCAGGCGAACCTCGCATGGCAACGTGGATCGCTGGCGCCCGGCGGAGTCGAGGCGCCGGCGGTCGCCGCCACCGCCCGCGCACTGGGCAACGATCTCAAGGGCAACGCGCATGCCAGGCTCACGTTCGATGTCGCTGCTGCCGGTCGACTGGAGCCACACCTCGAGGCCGTGATGGAGCAGTTCAGCGTCGCGCCGACCGACGCACCGGACCAGCCCTACGTACACGGGACGGATCTCCGCATCGACGCCGTGACCGACGCAGGCGAACGGCAACTGGACGAACTGGACGACCGCATCCGCGCTCGACTCTGGTTCGCGGACGCCCGCGTGCCTGACCTGCGCGTCTATAACCGGTACCTGCCGAGGACCAACCTGCAACTCGCCGGGGGCGAGGGACGCCTGTCCGGCGACCTGCACTTTGACCGACAGGGCGACCTCGCGGCTCGGCTGCGCCTGCACGAGAAGACGCCGGCGGGCGACTTTTACGCCAGATGGGGCGCACTGAGCATCGGTATGGAGCTCGCCGACGGTGACAAGCACCTGCATCTCGTCGGCGCGCGGCACTGGTTCGACAACCAGCCGAGCCTGTCCTCCCGTTAGTCAGCCGGAGGCTGGTCGCGACGTCCGTGCAGTTCGCGCCTTCGCGGTCTTCTTTTTCGATCGGCTCGCTCCCGTCGACTTCCGGGCCTTGCCGGCGGACTTGCCCCTGGCCGCCGCCGGCCCGCGCCGGCGCGCGGCGCCGGCGAAGACCCTCTCGAGTTCGTCGAGCGCCTCGCCCGTGTACACCGCGAGCCGCTGTACGCTCGGCACGCGGTCGTGACAGGCGGTGAAGCCGAAGTAGAGGCCGCCGTCGTAACTCATCACCGTAATGTTGAGTGCCTGGCCGTGCGCGAGTGCCGAGATGGGGTAGTAGGCCTCCATCGCGGCACCCAGGAAGTACAGCGTGCGCCGCGGCCCGGGGACGTTCGAGATGATCACGTTGTAGATGGGCGGTACGCGTGCGCCGATGCCCGGCACGCGCGTGAACATCTGCGGCGAACTGATCAGCACCGTGTAGTTGATCAACGCCGCCGGACCCATCTTCGTCAGGTAGGCACGACCGGCCGCGCTGCTGCGCCGGACGATCTCGAAGCGCTCACGGACGTCCTCGACGTCGGTCGCAAGTCGCACGTTGGCGAAACTGACCGCGTTGCCACCGGCCTGCGTCGAATCCCGCGCGAGCGCCACGGGGATCGAAGCCACCAGGGACTTCCGCGGCAACTTGTCGATCTCCGACAGGTAGCGCCGCAGGGCACCGCTGCAGGCCGCCAGCAGGACGTCGTTGACGCTGCCGCCTGCCGCCTCGCCGATCGCCTTCATCCGCGCCAGCGTCGTTGCCTGCGTTGCGACGCGCCGCTGCGGCGTGACGTTCGAATTGAAGATGGTGCGCGGCGCCTCCGTGAGCGAGGTGAAGTCCGGGTCGGACTTGAGCCCGATCGCCGCCGTGGCCGAGCCGGCCAGCCCCCGCAGCAGGCTTGGCAGGGCACGCGCCTGATCGAGGAGCACCGAGGGCAGCAGCCCGAGCGCACCGTCGCGTCCCTTCGCCGACCGCGACCTGGGCGCCTGCTCGCGTGCCCAGATCGGCGGGGTCCGGCTTTTCTCGGGATTCTCCGAGAAGTTGAGCAGTCCGACGCCCCGCACGCCATCCGCGAGCGAGTGGTGCAGCTTGCCGTACATGGCGAACCGGCCGCCCTGCAGGCCCTCGATCAGGTGGATCTCCCAGAGCGGGCGGTCCATGTCCATCGGATTAGAGTGCAGGCGCGAAACCAACACCCCGAGTTCACGCTCGCCACCGGGATACGGCAGGGCCGAGTGCCGGAGGTGATAGTCGAGATCGACCTTGTCGACTTCCTCGAAGACGGGCAGCAAGCGGCCCGGGCCGACGCCGCGCAGTCGATAGTTGAATGGGGGCGCGGTGACCGGAAAGCTCCGCAGGTATTCATAGACCTGCTTCGGGAAGTCCCGCGTCGCATCCGGCGGCGGCACGAAGGTCTGCAACCCGGCGACGTGCATCGGCGTCTGGCGGGTCTCCATGAGCACGAAGCTCAAGTCGAGCAGGTTGAGCGGCTTGCTGTACGGCACGTCAGATTCCCCCTTGTCTAGGGAACTATAGGCGACCCCGCGGTCCGGATCGAGGGGCGATATTCTCGCCGGGTGAAATCGGCCACGTCGCGGTGTTAGCCTGTCCGCCCACGGCAAGCGTCACGGGAGCAGACCATGCAACTGACGGACATCCTCAACCAGGTCGGCGGACTGCAGTCCATCGCACGCGAACTCGGCGTCAGCGAGTCTCAGGTCGCGAGCGGCGCCGCCGCCTTGATGCCGGCGATCCTCGGCGGACTCAAGAAGCAGACCCAGGCGCAACCGACGGGCCTGGACGGGCTGATCGGCATGCTCGGCGGGCTCGGTGGCGGCGGGCTGTTCGACGACGTGCTGGCGCCGCAGCCCACCAACGTCGGCCGCGGCAACGACGTGCTCGGGCAGATCTTCGGTTCGAAGGACGTCAGCCGGACCGTCGCCTCGAGTGCTGCGTCGCAGGCCGGCCTCGACCCGGCACTGCTGCGCAGGATGCTGCCGATGCTGATGATGCTGGTGGCCGGTTTCCTTGCGAAGCAGGGCGGCACCACCGCGGCGGCGGCGCCAGCGGGCGGTCCCGCCGACATCCTCGGCGGCCTGCTGGGCGGCGGCCGCGCGCAGGCGCCGGCAACCGGTGCCGGCCTGGGATCGCTACTCGACCTCGACCGTGACGGAAACTCGCTGGACGACATTCTCGAGATGGCGGGCAAACTGATGCGGTAGCCTGCCCGTCGCCGGCCGGCGACGCAGGACGTCAGACCGGCGTCGCGCCCGACCCCCGGCCGCCCCGCAGCTCATACTCCTGCGTGCCGCGATGATAGACGTGATCCGTGTCCAGTGCGGCCGTCTTGGCGTACTGGAATGCCGGCGCGAGGGACTCGTAGATCGGCTCGAAACCGCGCTGCTCGGTCAGGTGGAACAGTTCTCGAAAGGACTCGATGACGAAGTAGGTCGCCTGCAGGTCGGAGATCGTGTAGTCGGTGCGCATGACGCGATCGACGCTCAGGTGAATGCGGTTCGGCGACCGGCCCTCCACCGAGAAGACGGTCTCGGTCGGCCCCGAGAGGATGCCGGCACCGTAGATGCGCAACCGGTCGTCCTCCAGGATCAGGCCGAATTCGACCGTGTACCAGTAGAGCGCGCTCAGTGCCTTCAGGCGATTGTACTGGAGTGCCTTCCACCCGGCCCGGCCGTATGCCGCCATGTAGTCGGCAAACACGGGATCCGTCAGCAGCGGGACGTGGCCGAACACGTCGTGAAAGACGTCCGGCTCCTGGATGTAGTCGAACTGCTCGCGCGTGCGGATGAAATTGCCGGCCGGAAAGCGCCGGTTGGCCAGGTGGTAGTAGAAGACGTGATCGGGAATCAGCATCGGCACCGGCACGACGGTCCAGCCGGTCAGGCTCCTCAACTCTTCGCTGATGACGTTGAAATCGGGCACGCCCCCGCGTCCGAGCTCGAGCCGCTCCAGGCCGTGCATGAATTCGCGGCAGGCGTGGCCGGGCATCAGCTCGATCTGGCGGGCGTAGAGTTCGTCCCAGATGCGGTGTTCTTCGTCGCCGTAACGGCGCTGGCCGGGCTCGAGCCAGTCATCCCCGACACCCGGGGGCTTCCTGAGCGGGGCCACGAACACCGCAGGCGGCAGGTCCGGGATTTGCGTGTAGTCGTATTCGAGAGGCATGGGGTGCAATATACATTTCCAGATCGCCAATCGCGTAGAGGTCCAGCAGCCTATGACCATGAATGGCGCGCAGTCCCTGGTGCAGACGCTGGTCAATTGTGGCGTCGACGTCTGTTTCGGCAATCCCGGTACTTCCGAGATGCACTTCGTCTCGGCGCTGGATTCGAGCCCCGAGCTGCGACCGGTGCTGTGCCTGTTCGAGGGCGTCGCGACCGGTGCGGCGGACGGCTATGCGCGCATGGCGGGCAAGCCGGCGGCCGTGCTGCTGCACCTCGGGCCCGGGCTGGGCAATGGCCTGGCCAACCTTCACAACGCACGCCGCGCGGCGTCACCGGTGGTTCTCGTCGTGGGCGATCACGCCACGTATCACCTGCAGTATGACGCGCCGCTCACCTCCGACATCGTCGGGTTTGCGCGACCGGTGTCGTCGTGGATCCACTCGTCCACGAGCGCACGCACCGTCGCGGCGGACGCCGCCCGCGCCGTGCAGGCGGCGCGCGCCGCCCCGGGCGGCATCGCGACCTTGATCCTCCCGGCCGACACGGCGTGGAACGACGCGGAGCGGGCGGCCCCGCCCCTGTCGCAGGTCGGACCCCAGCCGGTTTCGGACGCCGCCATCGATGAGACTGCGCAACTCCTCGCGAATGGCAAGCGAACCGCGCTCCTGATGCGTGGCAAGGCATTGTTCGGTCCGGGACTCGAGGCAGCCGGGCGCGTCGCCGCCCGGACCGGTGTGCGCCTGTTGTGCGATACGTTCGCGCCGCGCAGCGAACTCGGGGCGGGCCGCGTGCCCGTCGAGCGCCTGCCCTACTTCGCCGAGCAGATCGTCGAGTTCCTCGCGGGTGTGGAGCAGCTCGTCCTCGTCGGCGCAAAACCACCCGTCTCGTTCTTTGCCTATCCGGGCATCCCGAGCTGGTGTTCGCCGGACGGCTGCCGCATCGCGACCCTGGCGCACGAACACGAGGACGGCGTGCAGGCGCTCGAGGCACTCGACGGCGCTCTGGGTGGGCCGAAGCCGGTGCCTGCACGAATCAGCCTGGGCCTGCCCGAGCTGCCGAGCGGACCTCTGACGCCACTTGCCGTCGCCCAGGCCATGGCCCACCTGACACCGGAGGGCGCCATCGTGGCCGACGAAAGCGTCACCGCCGGCTTCGCGCTGGGCCAGATGATGGCCCGGGCGCGCCCCTTCGACCACCTGTCGGTGACCGGCGGATCGATCGGGCAGGGCCTGCCGGTCGCGGTCGGCGCCGCGATCGCCTGCCCCGATCGAAAGGTCATCTGCCCGGAGGGTGATGGCAGCGCGGCCTACACGATGCAGGCCCTGTGGACGATGGCACGGGAGAATCTCGACGTCACGGTCGTCCTGTTTGCCAATCGATCCTACGCGATCCTGAAGATCGAACTCGGCCGCGTGGGCGCGACCGGCGCCGGTCCGCATGCGCTGTCGATGCTCGACCTCGGCAGCCCCGCCATGGACTGGACGCGGATTGCGCAAGGCCTCGGCGTCGAGGCGAGCCGTGCCGAGACCAGCGAGGAATTCGTCGCGCAGTATGCGTCCGCGATGAAGCAGCGGGGGCCGCGCCTGATCGAGGCTCGACTCTAGCCGGTCTTGCGACCCAGCAGAGGAAATTTGCCATGCCGGATCACGTCTACAAGTCGGTCGAACTCACCGGGTCGTCGACGATCAGCAGCGACGACGCCGTCAAGAAGGCCATCGCCCGCGCCGCGAGTACGCTGCACAGGCTGCGCTGGTTCGAAGTCGTCCAGACCCGCGGCCACATCGAGAACGGCGCCGTGGCGCACTGGCAGGTCACGGTCAAGGTCGGGTTCAGCCTGGACGAGTGACCCACGCGCTCGCTGTCCCGCGCTCCTCCGGGGCACCGATCTAGCCGTCACTCCCTGGAGGACTCGCCAGTCTTCGCGCGCGCAGCAACCGGCCGCGCGCGTCGCCGGACAGCAGCGTCGGCAAGGCCAGGTTCCAGGCGGTACCCGTCAGCCGGGCTCCTGCACCGAGCAGGGCCGCGGGTGCCAGGGGCGGATCGAGCTGGGCCATCGTCACCTGGAAGACGGCTTCCTTGGCCGCCGCGAGTGCCGGCGAGGCCACCACCGAACGACCGGAGACCAGGAAAGTGTCGAGATCGCCGAATGCGATCAGCATCGGCTTCGCAGACGGTTTGAAGTCACGCAGCCTGCGGCCTGCCAGCAGCCGCGTGGCGTTGTCCGCGGCACAGGCCCCCATCTGCAGCGCGTAGTACGCCTGCTTCGCGAGCGGACGCGGCAGTCGGGCAGCGTCGCCTGCAACGAACACGTTCTCGAAGCGCCGGCTCAGCAGCTCACGCGTCACGGGCGCCCACTGTCCGGGCTCATCGGCGAGTCCGCTGTCGAGCAACAGCCGCGGCGGTGCGACGCCCCCGGTCCAGATCGTCAGGTTCGAACGCAGCTTCTCGCCGGAGCCGAGTTGCACCTGCGTTCGGGTGATCGCTTTCACCGGGGAGCCGGTAACAAAACGGACAGCGAGGTCCGCGCAGTGCTTGCGCACCGCTGCGTCGAGCGCCGCCGGAGCACCCGGCAACAGGCGCGGACCTGCCTCGACGACGGTAATTCCGAGGCCGTCAGTCTGCCGGTAACGGCGCAGGATCTCGCCCAGCGCCTCGATGCCCTCGAGCCCGCCGCCGACGATGACCACTGACCTCCGCCCGGTGGCCTTGGCGAGCGCTGCCAGCCTGCGACCGATCGCCGCGCAGTCGTCGACGCTCTTGAAAGGCAGCGCGTGCTGGCCGGCCCCACGCACGCCGAAAGTTTCGTTGACGCCGCCGGTGGCGACGATGCAGGCGTCGAACTCGAATCGCCGGTCGTCGGACGTCATCACTCGACCCGAGCCTGCATCGATCTCGCTGACCGCGGCGCGGACGAATCGATGCCCCGCCCGTGTCACCAGACGTCGCCGGGGCAGGCGCAGGTCGGCGGGCCGCTTCACGCCCGACAGCAGTTCGTGGATGTTGGGCAGCCACTCGAACCACGGCGACGGGTCGATGACCGTGACGGCGTGCTCGCGGCCGAGATGCCGCCCGGCGGCAAGACCGGCGAAGCCGGCGCCGACGATCACGATGCGCGGACGCGGTCGGGAGCGTGGGCGGGACCGTGGGCGGCGGGCAGGCGGAGAACCCATGGCAGAACCACTCCCAACGGTCCGAGAGACCGAGGCTTCGGCGGGCAGCAAGGATACCAAGCCAGGCGCCACGCAGCGTGGCGCCGAGCCGGCGCGTCGGCGGCGCCGTGCGCGCGCCGCTGCACGGATTGACGCGGGCCTGCCACGGCGGACGCCGATCGCTGGCGAACTGTCGACTGGTGCGCACGTGCGGGCGCACGTCCCGTCAATCCGTGACGGACTTGGCGTTCAAGCCCTGCCCGGCCTTGCTAGCGTCGTCACGTGCTGCAACATGTCAAACGCCTTGAACCCGCGCCCGAGGCGCGGCCAGTCGCCGTACCCCCGGATCCGGAGCGAACGACCCGGCCCCTCGAGGTCCCGGCCGACCTCACCGAGATCCGGCTGGGCCGACCGTCGCAGTCGCGCCGGCTCTACCTGCCCGTACACTTCAAGTTCGGGATCGCGCTTGCCCTGAGCCTTGCCTGGACCGCGACCTCGACCGTCCTGGCCCTGCCTTGGCTGGAGGATCTCGCGAACCTCGCCGGCTGGCCCGTGGCCATTTTCGTCGTGGCCGGCATCGCCCTGCTGCCCGGCATGATGAACGCCTTCCTGGTCACCGGCCTGCTGCTCGACCGGCGTCCGCCGCGCCGCTCACTGGTCGACTATCCGGCCCTCTCGATCCTGGTCGCGGCCTACAACGAAGCCTCCTCGATCGCGGACACGCTGCAGTCGATCGCGAGGCAGGAGTATCCGGGCGAACTCGAGGTCCTCGTCATCGACGACGGCTCGAGCGACGCGACCGCCGAGATCGTGGCGGCCAGCCGGTATCCCTGGGTGCGGCTGCTGCGCCAGCCGCGCAACATGGGCAAGGCGGCGGCGCTCAACCGCGGCCTGGCCGAATCGCGCCACGACCACGTCGTCACCCTGGATGCGGACTCGTATCTCTACGGGGACGCACTCCAGCGCCTGGTCGAACGCTATTTCAGCGACCCCGCGTCGACGCGCGCGGTCGCGGGAACGATGCTGGTGCGCAATTCGCGCAGCAACTGGCTGACGCGCGCCCAGGAGTGGGATTACTTCCACGGCATCTCGGCCATCAAGCGAGTGCAGTCGCTCTTCCAGGGCACCATGGTGGCGCAGGGTGCCTTCTCGATCTATGACCGGGCCGCGCTCGTCGAGGTCGGCGGCTGGACGGACTGCGTCGGCGAGGACATCGTGCTGACCTGGGCCATGCTGGCCCGCGGCTGGCGCGTCGGCCACGCCGAGGATGCCTGCTGCTTCACCAACGTACCCGACCGGCTTCGTCAGTTCGTCCGGCAGCGCCAGCGCTGGAGTCGCGGCATGATCGAGGCGTTCCGGCATCACCCCCGCATCCTCCTGCAGCCGCGGATGTCGACGCTGTTCGTCTGGTGGAACCTGCTGTTCCCTTGGCTGGACCTCGCCTACACGCTGTTCTTCATCCCCGGCGTCATCCTCGCCTTCTTCGGCATCTACTGGATCGCCGGTCCGATGACGCTGGTGCTGCTGCCGATGGCACTGGTGATGAACTACGTCATGTATCGCATCGGCGCAGGAATGTTCGCCGACCAGGGACTGCGCGTGCGGAACAACGTGCCCGGATTCCTGCTCTATGCGTTCGTCTACAGCCTGATCCTGCAACCCGCCAGCGTGGCCGGCCATTTCTCGGAACTGCTCGGCCTGCGCAAGACCTGGGGCTCCAAGTGATCATGGGCAAGGCGTCTGCCCGCGAGAACCGGACGGGCGCCGCGCCCGCCTGCCCTGCCGTCGCGGCCGGGATGCTCGCGGCGCTGCTGCTCGCTGCACCTCCGGCGACAGCCGCGGAGACGCCACCGGGGCGGATCGCCGTGCTCGCACAGGCGGGTGCCGACGGAGACGCCGACGATCTCGACAGCCTGCTGCTGCGCGGCGGCGCCCTCTTCGGCTATCGCTCGCACCTGCAGCACGCGGGCTTCGCCGCCCAGAATACGCACTACGCCGAAGGCGCCTGGACCCTGGACGTGCCCGGGCTGGTCGGCATCTACCGCAGCCAGCGGCCGGACACGCTCGAAGGCGTTCGTGCAGAGGCGGGTCTCGTGTCCGTGTCAGGTCGGGCGCGCTTCGTGGGGGATGCAACCTGGAGCCACCGCCCGCGCGACTCCACGGGCGTGGAACTGATCGCCGCCGGGGACGTGGTCGGCACCCGCGCCGCGCTCGAGCGCGGCATCGCTTACGGCCTCGCTGCCGCTTCCGTTGAACAGCAGTTCGGCGAGCGGCTGACCGCCATCGCCCTGGCCGGCTGGCAACCCTTCACCGACGGCAACTCACGGGCGCTCCTGAGGGCCCGACTGATCTGGAGCGTGCTGCCCGAGGAGGGCTTCTCGGCTCAGCTGCGCTGGCGCCAGTACTCGAGCAGCAAAGACGACGTGCAGGGCGCCTATTTCAATCCGGATCACTACCGCAACTGGGACGCCGTGCTGTCGCTGCGGCGGCGCGTCGGCACCTGGCGTCTCGCGGGCCTCGCGGGAGCCGGCCAGGAACGGGCGGGAAACGCCTCCTGGCAGACGACCAGCATCGCCGAACTGCGGGCCGAGGGTCCGCTGTCCGGCGAGATGCGGCTCGCCTTCAATTTCCTCTACAGCCGGGCAGCGGGCTTCGCCGCAACGCCCGACTACTGGTACACCTCGGCCGGCGTGAACCTGATCGTGCCCATGTCGCGCTGACGCCGGCTCCGGCCAGTCGCACCCCGCGCTGTCCGCCCCCGGGTCGCCCTCCGTGATCCTCCATCGTGACGCCCGTGATCCGGCCGGCATGCGACCGTTTACTGTTCGCGACGTATCGAACCATCCGATCCGGCCGCGGAGACGCTCCATGATCTCATTGACCATCAACGGAAAGACGGTGGAACTGGCCGTTTCGCCCGACACGCCGCTCTTGTGGGCCCTGCGTGACGAGGCTGGACTCACGGGGACCAAGTTCGGCTGCGGCATGGCCGTGTGTGGCGCATGCGTCGTCCACGTCGACGGCAAACCGGTGCGCTCCTGCGTGACACCGATCTCGTCGGTCGCGGGCAAGCAGGTCACGACCGTCGAGGCCATGGAGTCGGACCGTATCGGACAGGCCGTGCAGGCCGCGTGGATCCGTCACGACGTGCCGCAGTGCGGCTATTGCCAGAGCGGGCAGATCATGAGCGCCGCCGCACTGCTGGCGAAGAACCCGCAGCCGACCGACGCGGACATCGACGCCGCGATGCGGCGGAATCTCTGCCGCTGTGGAACCTACAACCAGATCCGCGCCGCCATCCAGGACGCCGCCACGGCACTCCGCGCCTGACGCCCCCCGGGAGAACCCCATGAGCACCGACATCGTCACTACGCGCCGTGACTTTCTCAAGGGCTCGGCGGCCGCCACCGGCGCGCTCGTCATCGGCTTCACGCCGGACGGCCAGATCACGGTGATCTGCGGCCTGTCCGAGATGGGACAGGGCGTGCACATGGGCATCGCGATGCTCGTGGCCGAGGAACTCGATGCCGACTGGAAGACAGTGCGCGTCGAGCAGGCGCCGGCGGACAAGGCGTACGTCAACCCGATGCTCGGCATGCAGGGCACCGGCGGCTCGACCTCGATGAGTGGTCACTGGGAACCGATGCGCAAGGCCGGTGCGGCGGCGCGGCAGATGCTCCTGCAAGCGGCGGCAAGCACGTGGGGCATCGACGCCGCCCGCTGTCGGACGGCGGACGGTTGTGGCATCGGGGAACCCGGCCTGCCCGCCGCGACGCCCGCCGTCGTCAACGCGATGTTTGCCGCCACGGGCAAGCGCGTTCGAAAACTGCCGATTCAGAAATCCGGGACCTGAATCGCCGCGCCACGCGTCTTTACTCCCAAGCGCCGGTAGACCGTGCCCCACGGCAGTGGATCCGTCGGTGCCTCGTGTCAGTCAGGACCGATCACTTGGGAGACTCAGATCATGGCAGAGAAGCAGAAACTGGTCGTCATCGTCACCAACGGGTTCAACGACGAGCGCTCGTCCGTGGCCTGGAGCGTCGCCAACGGCGGCGTCGGCATGGGGTTCGAGGTCACGATGTTCCTGGTCAGTTCGGGGGTGGACTGGGTGCGCAAGCGCGCAGCGGAGGTCGCCCGCCCCAACCCGCTCGACCCGCCGATCAAGACCATGATCGAGACGGTCATCGACAGCGGTGGCGAGATTCTGGTATGCCCACCCTGCGCAGGGGTTCGCGGTTATCAGCCGGACGACCTCATCGACGGCGTGAAGCTGGCGGGCTCTGCATCGATGCTGGCGCTGGCCCGGGAAGGCGCGGTCACCCTGAGTTTCTGATCGGCGCGCGGCGCCGGGGACCGTCCGCGCATTCCGTGCGATACGGGGCGGATCCGGAACCCGGCGCCGCAGCCGACGTCCAGGGGCAGGAACGAGAATCGACCGAATGACCGGACGGGACGACACGCGGACGTTCTTCGCCACGGCAGTCCAGGACAACATGAACGCCCTGTATGCTGTTGCTCTGCGACTGACTCGAAACGGCGCCGACGCCGAGGATCTCGTGGCAGAGTCCGTCACCAGGGCCTGGGTCGCGATCGACACTCTCGGCGACAGGACGCACTTCCGCTCGTGGGTGTTCCGGATCCAGCGAAACTGCTTCATCAGCGGCCTGCGCCGGCGATCGGTGCGACCCACCGAAACCTCGGTCGAGGATCTGCAGACGGACGAAGGCGAACTCGACGTCGCTTCGCTGCTGCTCGACGAGTCCGACGACTTCCTGGCCTGGTGGGCCAACCCGGAGCACCGGGTCGGCAACGAGATCCTCGGCCAGCAGATCATGACCGCCATTCATGAGTTGCCCGCGGTCTTCCGCAGCACGGTCATGCTGGTCAACGTGGACGGGCTGACCTATGACGAGGCCGCGGCGGTACTCGGCGTTCCGCCGGGAACGGTTCGTTCCCGCATGAAAAGGGGACGCACCTTGCTGCAGAAGGCGCTGTGGCAGCAGGCCCGTGACGCCGGACTGGGCGGCAGCGACGAGAACGACGGAGACACCACGTGAGCGACACCGACGACCGCAGCCCCCCGGAGGAGATCGGCTGTCTCGAGGCAATCGAGGCGCTGTACGCCTATCTCGACGGTGAGGTCCGAGACCCGCTGTCGCAGGCGCAGATCGAGCATCACCTCGGCCACTGCCGCAGTTGCTACTCCAGGGCCGAACTGGAACGCGCCCTCACGCAGCACCTGCGCAAATCGGTGCCCCGCGATGTCCCGGAAAGCCTGCAGGTCCGCCTGCGCCGACTGCTGGACGGCCTCGGGCCGGCGGGAACGCCGTGACGCCGCCTATGCGAGTTTCGACGGAGAGCGCAAGGGCACGATCACCGTCGGAAAGTACGTCGACTACTTCAACGCGTTCGCCATCGACATGCCGACGTCCCGGCCCGCTGCGGTAGACACGTAGTCCGTGACGGCCGGCACGAACCGGGCGGCCTGCTCAGGTGTCACGCCGAGCGCGGCGAACGCAGAGCCGAGTCCTTCACTCGTCGGGACCGCCCCCTGGAATGCCCCGAGGCGACGTGCCAGCTCGACGTACTCGTCGCCGCGCGGGATCACCGACGCGATCTTGTCGTACTGAGCGGGGTCGAGTCGCACCTCCGAAACCTTGAGCATCGCGCCCACCCCTGCCTGGGCCTGTTCCGTCGTCATGCCCAGTTCGCTCGCCAGCTTGCCGATCTTCGAGTCGTCCACCCCGTGCGTCGAGGTTGCGCAGCCCCACAGCAGCAAGGGGATCGTCGCGAACACGGTCAGCAGGAATCTGCGGTTCATGGTCCTCTCCCTGTTTTCGTCAGCATACCCAATCCAGGGCAGACGTTGGAAGCAGCAGTATCGGGATCACCGGGACCGAGCGATGGCAGGGACTTCGACCCTGCCGTGACCGCGGCCAGGGCGACATCTACCGCAGTGAGCCGGGTGTCCTGCCAGTCTGCTTGCGGAAGCTGCGCACGAAGCTCGCGACGTCCGAGCTCGAAGCCAAGATCGAGCCGACCGCTCGCCTGCTCCGCTGCCCGCAGCAGGGATTCGACCTGCTGCAGACTGAGCCGCGCGTTCGGACCTTCGATCGAGCGAACGCCTGCCGCGCGCAGCACGGCGACACGATCGATACCTGCGGACTCCAGGTAGTCGACGAGCTGGGCCATGTAGCGCGCCGGCAGGCTGTACGACCCGGCGGAATGACGCATCGCGAGGCTCCCCCGGCCCGGTCCCGGGCCTCGGCGGGATGTCTGAAAAGATCAACAGCTTGTCAGAAAACATCAAGACAGTCAGCCGCGGTGCGCCCAGACTCGAGCACACGAAGCGACTTCGAACCGCGGTCTTCCGGAGGACACAAACCATGACCGAAATCACGGGTGGCGAACTGCTTGCCCGCGCGCTTGCCAACGAGGGCGTGCGATTCGTCTTCGGGCTGCCCTGCCCGGAGATCGACCCCCTGCTGGCCGCGCTGCAAACCCATGGCATCCGGCTGGTGACGATCCGCCACGAGGCCGCTGCCGTGCACATGGCGGAAGGACTCTACAAGACCACCGGACAGGTCGCCGTCGTGCTCGGCAACCCGGGTCCGGGATCCGCCAACCTGCTGCCCGGTCTCTTGACCGCGAAGCACGAAGGCGTCCCCGTGCTCGCCATCACCTCGCAGCACCGCACCGGCGTCGTCTACCCGTCGACGCCCGCAACCTTCCAGGGCCAGGACCAGCTCGACCTTTTCAAACCGGTCGTCAAGTGGAACGGCCCGGTGTTCGAGTGGACGCGCATCCCGGAACTGGTCCGCATGGGATTCCGCGAGATGTGGGCGGGCCGCCCGGGCCCGGTCCAGCTCGAGGTTCCGGCCCCGGTTCTCTATGCCGTGGGCGATCCGGCCACGGCCCCCATCTACCCGAACGAGCGCGGCCGCGCGTCGCTGCCCCAGCCCTCCGACGCCCAGCTCGAGGCGGCCGCGGACCTGCTCGCCGGAGCGCAGGCACCGGTCATCTTTGCCGGGACCGGAGTCGACCGCGCGCAGGCCAACGCCGCGCTGACCGAACTGGTCGATCTGCTCGCCTGCCCGGTGATCCCGTCGATGGCCGGGCGCAGCGTCGTGCCCCTCGACCATCCGTCGTACTTCAGTTCCCAGAGTCCGGCGGCCGATGAGCTGCGCCGCAACGCGGACGTGCTGCTCGTGGTGGGCTCGCGCGTCGGCAACCTCGACGTGCCTTTCGACAAGTACTGGGGCGATCCGGCGAACTGCCGCGTGATCCACGTCGACATTGAACCGCGGCACATCGGCGTATCGCGACCAGTCGCACTCGGCATCGTCGCGGACGCCCGGGCAACGCTCGAGGGACTGGTCGCGAAGTTGCGAGGCCGAACGCCCGCAAGTCGCGGCCGCGCCGATCTAGCCCGCTTGCGCGAGGATCACGCGTCGTGGAGAGCGGCCGTTGGTGAGTCCGTGGCCGCCTGGTCGGGCCCGGGCATTCATCCGGCACAGGCGATCGCCGCGGTTGGTGCCGCCTTTGGTGGCGATGCGGTGTACTGCACCGACGGCGGCATGACCTCGTTGTGGGCCGCCATGGCCCTGCCCTCCACCCGGCCCGGTTCATACCACGGCATCCTGGAACTCGGCATGCTCGGAACCGGCATCCCCTCGGCAATCGGCGCGAAGCTCGGCGCACCGTCGCGCGAGGTCGTCTGTGTCACCGGGGACGGGGCCGCGGGATTCAACGCAATGGAACTCCAGACCGCCGCACGCGAGGGACTCAAGATCACCTTCGTGGTGATGGCCGAGTCCGAGTGGACGATGGAGATCCCGAACGAGATGAAGCACTGGGGCACGACGTTCGGAACGCGCATGGGCGAGGTACGATGGGACAGGGTCGCGGAAGGTCTCGGTTGCCACGGCGAGTATGTGGAGGCGATCGAAGCGCTTCCCGCTGCACTCGCGCGCGCCCGGGGTGGCGATGGGCCGACCGTGGTGTGCGTGCGCACCAGCAAGGAAGCCAACCTCGCCGTACCCGAGGCGATCGTCGCCCGCTTTTTCGAGGTTTATGACGGACCGTCCGTGTGAGCGGTCTGCAAGGCAGGTCAACGAGGAGATACAGCATGTCGAGACTCAATGGCGTCACGGTGATCGGTGTGGGCGTGCTCGGGGGGCAGATCGCCTGGCACAGCGCCTTCCGTGGCAAGACCGTCGTCGCGTACGACATCAACGAAGACGCACTGGCAAAATGCCGCTCGACGCACGATCACTATGCGGGGATCTATCGCGCGGAAGTCGGCGCGAGCGAGGAAGAGATTACCGCGACACGGGCCCGCCTGAGCTACACGACCAAGCTGGAGGCGGCGGTCCGCGACGCCGACCTGGTGATCGAAGCGGCCCCGGAAGTCCCCGAGATCAAGACCGGTGTCTACCGGGCGATGGCGCCGTTGCTGCCCGAGCGCACCCTGATCGCGACCAACTCATCCACGCTGCTGCCCCGGGACTTTTCCGCCGCCACGGGACGTCCGGAAAAGTTCTGCGCACTGCATTTCGCCAACCTGATCTGGCGCATGAACGTCGCCGAGATCATGTCTCACCCGACCAGCTCCGTTGACACGCTGACGCAGGTCACCGAATTTGCGATCGAGATCGGCATGCTGCCGATTCCGGTGCGCAAGGAGCAGAACGGCTATGTGCTCAACAGCTGGTTCGTCCCGCTGCTGAACGCGGCCCAGACCCTGGTGACCAACGGCGTCTCCACGCCGGAGGACGTGGATCGCACCTTCCTGAAATGCAATCCCGGTTGCCGCGTTGGTCCGATGGGAATGATGGACGTCGTGGGCATGGGGACGGCCTATAACGTCGTGCAGTACTGGGGGCAGCGCAACAAGGACGCGCAGATGCTGAAGAACGCGGAGTACGTGAAGTCGCGATACATCGACAAGGGCAAGCTGGGTCTCGCGACCGGCGAGGGCTACTACCGATACCCCGACCCCGCGTATCTGCGCGAAGACTTCCTGGCGATCCCCGACTTGTCTTCTGTGCCGGAACTCGTGGCGCTGATGAAGTGACGACCGCGGGAATCCTGCTCGCGGCCGGCGGCGGCGTCCGGATGGGCGAGCCGAAGGCGTTGCTGCGCCACGCGGACGGCCGCCGCTGGGTCGAAACCTCGCTGATCGCCCTGCTCGAGGGTGGATGCGACCCGGCGGTGCTCGCGCGTCCTATGACGGAGACGCGCATGGCCATCCTGTGTTACTCGGCCGGCAGCACTGGTCGGAGTTGCGAGCGACCTGTGCCGGCCAGCACGGCGCGCGCGGCTATCTCAAGCGTCATCGCCCGCAACTCATCGATTGCACCCGACTCGGCACCGGGGCCGACGTCGATTCCGGGACCAACCTCGTACAAACGTCGGCGGCTCGACATCCCGCGGAACCTTGAACGGTCAGTCGCACTCGACCTCGTCGGCAACGAGCTCCAGGACGCGTGGCGCGAAGCCGAGGCCGACGTGCGTCTCGCGCACCTCGACGTGGCGGACGTTAGGCGACCACTTGTCGATGCAGGCCTGCCAGGCCACGACGCCGTCGCGTTTGGAGAAGATGGCGGTCACGGGAACGCGCAGGGGCGTCGCGTAACGATCCGCAATCGCCCGCTCGATGTGATCCAGGTCGTGGCCGTTCGAGCGATACCACCTGGCCGTCGCCGTATAGCGGGGACCACCGATCACCGGGGATCCGAGCGTGACCACTTTCCGCACCTCACCGGCATGCTCACGCGCGTACTCGCGGGCGATGTACCCGCCGAGGCTCCAGCCCACCAGCACGACCGGTTCGTCGTGCGCCGTGACCGATTGGCGCACGACGGCAGCCAGTTGCTCCCGCAGCCGCCGGGCATCGCCCGTGTTCTGACCCAGGCCCCAGTCGCGCACCCGGTGCCCGCGACGGCGCAGGAACGACTCC
Source organism: uncultured Gammaproteobacteria bacterium (assembly GCA_963823535.1). Classification (GTDB taxonomy): domain Bacteria; phylum Pseudomonadota; class Gammaproteobacteria; order Steroidobacterales; family Steroidobacteraceae; genus RPQJ01. The sequence goes on along the minus strand of CAWGLZ010000004.1, from coordinate 349,163 downwards.
ATGACCCGCATCGAACGAGGGCCTGCTCCGAAGCCGGGCAACAAGATGACCGTGCGTGGCTGCACCGCGCACCGGGATCTCATCGCCAGCCAGGACGGCCCCCACCGAAGCACGTCGACCGGCAGGCGCAGTTCCTGAAGCGCCGCGAGCCTGCCTGGCGGGTCAATCGGGTCGTACTCGATCGTCATCTGGCGGCCCCGGAATGAGGAGACCCCGGTCGCACCGGGGTCCCGATCGTCAATTCGGCCTATTGAAACAAAGCCCGGGATCCCTGTCATTCCTCGCAGAGGTCGCCGGTCGGGAACGCCATCGGATAGCTTCCGGCAGGTCGGGTTGATCCCACGTACTCGACCCGCTTCGTCTTGCCACTGAATTCGTTGACCAGCACCAGGCCCGGGTCGCCAGGGGTCACCGGGCAATAGTACTTGTGCTCGATCTGGCCGCGTTCGAGTGGCGTGTACTCCTTGGTCAGCAGGCAGCCGGTGTAGTCGCCATACTCGATCGACACCCTTGCGTCGAGTCGCAGGACCTTGGCCATGTCCTCGGCCTCGTCCTCGTAATACTCCTGCTGGTAGGAAACGCCGCGGCGTGGGTCGGCGAGCATGACCACGCCCGGCTCGGCACCGTCGGAGCCCGCCTTCCAGGATCCCGCCGCCGTCAGGCAGTCTTCCTCGTCGTCCCAGGCGATCGTGTCCTCGCCCATGTACCAGACGTTGCCCTCGTCGTCCTGCGCATACCAGTCATAGGTATCTTCCACGAGGACGTACTCGCCGTCGCAGTCCTCGGACACCCACTCCCGGTCGCGAACGACGACCGCATCGATGTCGTACGGGTCGTCGAAGAATCCCATGCCGGTCGTGCCGACCACTTCGGATTCGCTCAGTTCGCAGCCATCGTCCGACTCGGAGAAATAGACGGTCGGTCCGGGGCTGTCCAGTCGCAGTCCCCAGTAGTTGTTCGTCAGGCTGGTAGGGGCGCTGAACCCACCCGCGTCGAATTCGAACTCGAGCGTCCTGCCCCACGCGACGGCGCTGAGTGCAAATGCGAGGATTCCGCAGAGAATCGCACTGATTCGGTCTTTTCGCTTCATATGCCTGTCCTCCGATTGCCTGGTGTCGTGTCAACTCCTTACCCATACGACAGATGTCGTTCCTTGACCGTAGGCCGATTGAGGCACGAGAGCAAGGTGTCACGGACCGGCACGTAACGACACGCATCCCGCGGACACCGTAGAACCGGACCGGTACGGTCGTCGGTTTGGTCACACGCTGCGCGCCGCCGCCCGCCTGGCGGCTCGGCCCTTCCAGATCGGGACGCGGCTGCATTCCCGGGTTGCATCGCACCCCGGCAGCGCGCCGCCGCATAGCAGCGTCGCCGGCGGAGACAACCCGTGCGGCTCCAGGGTCCAGTCGTTCGGCCCTGCGCAGCACGCGCCGTACGCAAGCGCCTGAGTTCGGCGTGCAACCAGTCCCCGGCTCGGCATCGGATCGGCATGCGCGCACGGGACAAGGTACGTTTCACCGCCAGACTGCTCGCGGTTGCCGCCCGGTCGATGAAGTCCTCACCCCGGCAACGAGCGAGCCGTTGACCGGTAGTTCTGCTTCTTCCGAGATGCACTCGTCGCCGCCCCGGCGTCGTGCGAGGTGCCGTTGCGATAGAAATCGCAGCCGGATGTAGAGACGTAGGCGAGAAGTCGCCGCATCCCCGCCTCGGCGATGGACCCGGGGTCGAGGCCGCCGCTGCGCCGACGATCGCGAGCCACAACGCCAACAGCGCCGACCGCTGAACGACCCGCGCCGACGACCGTTCCCCGCAACGCGTCCCTTCGGCCCACCCTGACTGCGACGAACCTGCAACATTGATTTCATCGCCGCTCCGACTGGATCAGGAGAGTCCAAGCTCTCAGGTCCCCTGCCCGATTTCCCATTCACCCACCCTCAGCGATCGGCTCGCCGACGACCACACCGACCTGGCGCCGACCGATGTTGACGGTCCGCGCCGCCGAATAGGTTGTATTGCATCAGACGCCTGAACGAGTCAACGGCTGCAGGGCGACGCATCCGCAGCCTGCCTCGCGCTTGGCTACCTTATCTTCCGGTCCCGCTTCCCGCCCGCAACCCTCGGAGTCCTGATGGCCGTGGGCTGGTTCAGACCATGCTTCCAGGGCTTCGACCTATAATGGCGTGAGAAATCAGCCGCCAGAGACGACCGCGGCGACCCAGAAGCCCACCGGCTTGCCGGCATCGCTGAAGAGGACGACCGCAATGAGTATCGAAATCGAACAGCGTGATCACCTGCTGCTCATGGGCGTGCGCCGTCCGCAGAAGATGAATGCACTGAGTCGGGAGATGTATCGCTCGCTGGCGCGCGCGCTGTATCGCCTCGAGCACGATCCCGGGCTGTGGGTCGGCGTGATCTGGGCCGAGGGACCGCATTTCACGTCCGGGGTCGACCTCAACGACTGGGCGGATGCATTCGCGTCCGGATCACCGTTCCCGATCGAGGACGGTGAGATCGATCCGTTCTCGCTGAGCGGACCACGTCTTTCAAAGCCGCTCGTGATTGCCGTGCAGGGACGCTGCTACACCTGGGGTTGGGAACTGCTGCTCAACACGGACCTGAGAGTCGCCGCCAGCGACACCCGATTCGCGATGCTCGAGGTGCGCAGGGGTTTCTACGCCTGCGGCGGCGCGACCCTGCGCCTTCCGACGGAGATCGGCTGGGCAAACGCCCAGCGCTACCTGCTCACCGGTGACGAGCTCGCAGCGGAGGACGCGTACCGGCTGGGTCTCGTCCAGCAGCTCTGCGCACCGGGCGAGCAACTCGAGGCCGCGCTGGCACTGGCGCAGCGCGTGGCGAAGGCCGCGCCGCTCGGCGTGCAGGGCAGCCTGCGCTCGTCACGGACACGGATGCTCGAAGGCGAGGCAGCCGCCGTCGAACCCATGTTCCGCGGCATGGCGGAGGTGATGCGCAGCGAAGACGCTGCCGAGGGGGTTCGCTCGTTCGTCGAACGACGTGACGCGGTTTTCCGGGGACGTTGATCGAGTCCCCGGCACGCTCGGACGTCGTCAAAGGACCTCCGGACTGAGACAGACACGGCGGCGAGGCACGCAGACGCGCGCCCGGTGAGCGGGAACCTGGCTCTCTGATTCGGAGTGGTCGGCAGGATCAGGCAGGCGATGTGGCGACTGACCGCCCGGGCAAACAGGAGTAACGGCGTGAGCTATTCCCGAATCGTGGGCACCGGGAGCTATCTGCCCGAGACGGTCCGCACCAACCAGGACCTCGAGGCGAAGATCGACACAACCGATGCGTGGATCTTTTCCCGCACGGGGATTCGCAGTCGCCACGTTGCCGCAGCGGATCAGGTGACGTCCGACCTCGCGGAGCAAGCGTCTCGCCGCGCGATGCAGTCGGCGGGCGTGACAGCGGCGGACATCGACCTCATCATCGTCGCGACGACGACGCCGGACATGATCTTCCCCTCGACTGCCTGCATCCTGCAGCGCAAACTCGGCGTCACGCGCGGAGCGGCCCTGGACGTGCAGGCTGTCTGCACCGGTTTCGTCTACGCGCTCGCAGTCGCCGACAAGTTCGTCGCCAGCGGCCAGCACGAATGCGCCCTGGTGGTCGGCGCCGAAGTGTTCTCGCGACTGCTCGACTGGAGCGACCGGCGCACCTGTGTGCTGTTTGGTGACGGCGGCGGCGCGGTGGTGCTCAAGCAGTCGGACACGCCGGGCATCGTCTCGACGCACCTGCACTCCGAAGGTCAGTCCGGCGACATCCTCTGCGTGCCGAGCGCCATCCACGGCGGTGAAATCAAGGGTCATGCCTTCGTCCACATGGACGGACAGGCGGTGTACCGCTTTGCGGTGCGGGCGCTGGAGCAGGTCTGCCGCGAAACCATCGAACACAATGGCATCAAGGGTAGCGACATCGACTGGCTGGTGCCGCACCAGGCCAACATCCGCATCATCATGACCACGGCGCAGAAGCTGGGCGTGCCGCCGGAGCGCGTGGTCGTGACCGTGGAGCGCCAGGGCAACACCTCGGCGGCGTCCGTACCACTGGCGCTGGACGCCGCGGTACGCGACGGCCGCATCCAGCCCGGTCACCTGGTCATGCTGGAGGCGGTCGGCGGCGGCATGACCTGGGGCTCCGCACTACTGCGCTGGTAGGCAATGTCCCTTGCTGCCCGATTCGCGGCGACGTGAGCAGCGACTCACGCCGAGAACGGGTTCATCAGCACATTCGGCACCGACGCCAGGTTCCGCGCCTCGCCTGGCCAGACGCAAGTCTTCTGCGGAAGTGAGTCGTCAATCACAAAAGGGGAATGAATCTGCACGTCAGGTCATGTCGACCCGTGCCGAGATATCACTTCAAGGTGTATACGGAGCACAGGTTGGTTCCTTATGCAAATCAAGGCACTGGATCGGTTAGCACACATGTTGCTGCAGTACGGCGCATGAGACTCACCTCGTAGTGCGCAGGAACCGAATCGGTGAGGACAAACATGCATTCTCCAGAGCCCGCTCGAGTCCCCGCGTACAACGCGCATCAATCCGGCAGTGACCGGACCTGCAACAACGGCAGTAGACCGGTCATGAAGCTGACGCGACCGGGATTGCTGGCCTGCCTGTTCGCCGCGGTGAACCCGCTCGCTGCACCCCGGGCACATGCGGTCCAGATTGAGGTGGCGAACTACGCCTTCACGCCAGGGGCCGGTTATGGCGTCGATGCGAGTGAGACTGCCGGAACGTTGCTGGACGTGCTTTTCACTGGCACCTTCCTGCAGCAGAACTTCAGCCTCAATACGGTCGGCGACTCTTGGACGTTCAATGTCGCATCCGTTGCCCTGCGAGAACCCAACGCGCATGGTGCGATCAACGCGAACGAGCGGGACATGCTGGGCATCTCCGCGGCCTTCGACTTCACCAGCCCGTTCGGGTCCACTGTCAACATTCCCGCAAGCGGGACGGCGACCGCCGGATCGGTCAGCGACTCGGGCGTCGATCTGGTGATCCACTGGAGCCCGGTGCAAATTGCGTTCGGCAGTGGCGGCCTGCTGGAGATCGGAATGAATGATCTCACGTTCACGGGCCTGCAGACCTTGAGCCAGACCGCGACGGTTACACTCGTGGGCGTCTCATCCGAGGTACCGGTCCCTGAACCCGGTACGCTGGCGCTGTTGGGCCTCGGCCTTGCCGGTCTCGGACTGAGCCGACGGCGACTGGCGGCCTGAGCCACCATTCATCCTGCGTCGGCGCAACCGAACGTCATCGACCGGTCATCAAATTAATCAGGTTACCGGCGAGCGGTCCTGGCAGTCCGCCAACGAACCAAAGCGGTCGCGCAGTTCTTTGCGATAGCGGCGACTGACCGGCACACGAATATCGCCGGCCAGCTTTGCCTCACCGTCGCCGGTATCGAACGGCACGATCTCCTGGACGCGATCGAGGTTCAAGATGGCAGAGCGGTGCACCCGCATGAAGCCCGCATCGGCCAGGCGCGTCTCGATGCCCACCATGGTCTCGCGCAGCGGATAGGCCCGTGTGCCGACACGCAGGTTGACGTAGTTGCCCGAGGCCTCGATCCAGTCGATGTCCGCCACCCGAATCAGGAACTCGCGACCGAGCTTCTTCACCAGGAATCGATCGATGACGGGCTGCTGAACTGCCGGGGCATCTTCCGCGCCTTCCGCCAGGAACTGCGCCTCGCCCTGGGCCCGGCGCAACACGAAGCGGTACAGGTAGATCAGCGCCAGGATGCCGGCATAGCCACGGAAGTCCTTCAGGTACTCGTAGAACAGCTCGCCGGGCAGGTCGCCGAATTCGTAATGCCCACCCGCCATGAGATAGGCCAGCTTGCGTAGCAGTACCATGCCGCCGACGTGCAGCAGCGACCACGGCACGGTGAACAGCGCATGCGCCGCGAGGCCCCGCCCGATGCCGCCCCGCTGAATGGGAAAGCGGCGGTCGAACGCCAGCATCGCGGGCAAGAGGAGCGCCAGCACGAGGCCAGACGTGCCTTCCCAGACGACCGGCCGCCAAGCCGGCGTGTCGAGTCCCATCTTCTGCAGGTCGAGCCAGACCACGACGCTGTTGGCGACGAAGTTGACCAGGAAAAAGGCTGCCCACAGGCCGACCTCAAAGGCCCGCCGGTGTCGCAGGTACCGCTCCAGGGTCATGCGCAACCGCCCCCCATTCGTACCCCGGGATCGCCGTTGGTCCCGGAGTTTGCGCAGATCATACGCGTAACGCCTTGATCTCGAGCCCCGCCATCCCGACGGGACACCCATTGATCACCACCCGGGATCACTCCGTCACTCAACGCTGTTCCCGGCGTCTGCACCCGTTCATCGTGGGTCCAACCACCGGAGGAACCCGCGATGAACCCGAGCCCCGCCGACTCCAGTCGCCGCCACGATATCGATGCCTTGCGGGTCTGTGCGTTCGGCCTGTTGATCCTGTTCCACGTCGGGATGTTCTACGTGCCCTGGGACTGGCACGTGAAGTCTGCTTACGTCGCCGGCTGGCTAGAACTGCCGATGACCCTGACCCACCAGTGGCGCATGCAGCTGGTGTTCCTGGTGTCCGGCCTGGCCCTCAATTTCCTCAGGCGGCGGGCCGGTGACCGGCAACTGGCGCGCCAGCGCCTGTTCCGGCTCGGCATCCCGTTGCTGTTCGGGATGGCGCTCATCGTTCCGCCGCAGGCCTACCTCGAGGCCTTGCGCCACGGGGCGACGGAACCGGGCTACCTCGCCTTCCTGGGCAAGTACTTGACGTTGCAGCCCTGGCCGGAAGGCGCCTTCGCCGGCTGGCAGCTGGGCATCACGTGGAATCACCTGTGGTACCTGCCCTACCTGCTCGCCTACACCCTGGTCGCGATCCCACTGATGCGCTTGCTCGACGGCCCGGGCGCGCCGCTTCGCCGCCGCTTCCAGGCATTGCGAGGCGCCTGGATCGTCGCCATTCCACTCGCTCCGCTGATGGCGTCCGGCCTGTTCGTCTACCCGCATTTCCCATACATGCGCAATTCACTGGTGGGCGACTGGTACGCTCACTCGCAGTACTTCACCTTTTTCTTCATCGGCTACCTGATCGGTACCGACGCCGGCCTGTGGGCCGAGCTGGCCCGGATGCGCAGGCGTGCGCTTGCCCTGGCTGTCGCCAGCTTTGCCACGCTCATGTTACTGACCACGATCTTTCCCGAGGACCTGACCGGATCGCAACAGTACGTGATGCTGCTGGTCACCTACCTCAACCGCTGGATCTGGATCGTTACCGTGCTCGGTTTCGCCCACCACCACCTGAACCGGCCGTTCCCGTGGCTCCGATACGCCAATGAGGCGGTTTATCCCTGGTACATACTTCACCAGACCATCACGGTCGTGGCCGGCTACTGGCTGTCCCGATTCGCCCTCGGCCCGGTGGCAGAACCGATGCTACTGGTGGTCGCCACGATCGGTGGCTGCGCCGTACTGCACGAGTTTGTAATCAGGCGCAGCCGCCTGTTGCGTCCCCTGTTCGGCATGAACCCGCTGCGGAAACATCGACCCGACTTCGCGACCCGATTTGTAGAAATGCGGCGATCCTTGGCCGACTGAGGAGCGTTTCCAGGGCCGATGCCGCTTGAAAGCTTGCCACCGGGGTGACCCGCCAGGGCCTGGCGTACCTGACCCGCAAAGTAGACTTCGGCATCGACACGCTCGGCCCTGGCACGGACACTGGCTCGCCGGCATCAACCACCTGCAAGCAACCGTCTGCTTGCAATGGCACGATCGAAAAGGACGGAATGAAAGTGAGACGAAACAAGCCGTTTGCGGCGTTGACCGGGCTTGTTGCCCTGACTGTCTTGCTCGTGCCACGAGCCGGTCATTGCCAGTCCGCCGAAAACCTGGCGAAGCAACTGGCCAATCCGATCGCCGCGCTGATCAGCGTGCCGTTACAGATGAACTGGGACTCCGAAGAGTCGATCTGACCACGATCCTCGCCGATGCCGCGGACGATGAAGGCAACGTGAACTCCACGCCCGTGACGAGCCGGACTGCTGACCCACCCCCTTGCCGGCCCGCCTCGGCACCCTTCGGCCTGCCGACCCCAACCGAGGATCACGCATGATGAGCAGCTACCTTTCGCCGTGCCCGCCCTCCGGTGCACGTTCTGCTATTTGTGCCACCAGCGCCGCGGCCCGATGCAAACGGGTCGCTGCTAGGTGGCTGCCCCGGCGGACAGCGACCGCAGCGGCGCCACTTTCTGGATGACGCGTTCCTCGACGTCGTCGACGAACAACTGAAGGTGCGGGTACGGAATCTGGATTCCCGCGGCGTCCAGGGCCAGCTTCGAGGCCTCGACGACGACAAACGTCTTTGGTTGCATCTCGCCCGCGGCCTCGATCCATACGCGCACGAGCAGATTGACGCTGGAGTCCCCCAGCGACTCCACGACGACGTCCGGCTGCGGCTGGGCCATCACCCCGGGGATCTTTCGCACTGCTTCCAGCAGGACCTCGCGGGCCAGGTGGATGTCCTCCTTGTAGGCAATGCCGACGGGAACGTCGATCCGCAGTTCGCCATGCTTGCTGTAGTTCTCCAGCACCGCGTCGATGACCGATTTGTTCGGAATGACGACGTAGGTGTTGCGATTCGTCCGAATCCGCGTGCTGCGCAGCGTGATCTCGACGACTTTCCCATAATTTCCCTCGGTCCTGATCCAGTCGCCGACGATGAAGGGCTTGTCCCAGAAGATCATGATCCCCGAAATCACGTTGGCCACCGAGTCCTGCGCCGCAAAACCCAGGGCGATACCCGCCACGCCGATGCCCGCCAGCGCGGCACCCACGTTGATGCCGAGCTGATCGGCAGCCATTACGAGACTGACAATCATGATCGCGTAGCGGTACAGGTTGTCGACCATCAGCTGGATCAACGCTTCGTGGAAATTCGCCTTGTGCAAGGCGGCGCGAAGTCCGGGTCGGCTGACGCGGTAGAGCAGCCAGAAAGCCACCAACACCAGCAGCGCCGCACCGACTTTGGGCACAAATGCAACGACGGTCGTCAACAATTCCTTCACGTCGATCAGATCCGCGATCCTGTCCATCGATACCCCCTATTCGAATCCGACTACTGCCCGGTCAAATCCTCACGCGCACAATGGTAGTTCCAGGGTGCGGCCTACGCCCGGTCTTCGGCCATGGGTTCGTCGGCGCGGACAAACAGCCACAGCAAGGCACCGGTCACCGCGAACAACGAACCGCTGGTGATCGTCGCCAACCAGTCCAGCGCACTTGTGAATACCATGCATGTCGAAGCGTGATCCGGCAATGGTGACCTGAGTCCTGCATCGCACGGAGCTCACCTCGCGGGCGCTCGATGAGTGGGCCTATGACGGCACCAACGACACACGCGACATGAAAGAAAGCCCCGGAACAGCCGGGGCTCCTCATCGTCAGATCTGCCGCCGAGAGACCTGGCAAATGCAGCACCAGACACCGGCAGACAGAAAATCAGACCACTAATTTACCGCGGTCTGGCTTGTTCCTGAGCCGCTCGCGATAGGCGACCAGTGCGCGGCCCGCACTTTCCACTTACCGTCTTCTTTGACAAACACCTGCGTTGCACGCGTCCGGTAATTGCTCACAGCGGCACTGCTTTTCGGGGCCATTGAACCCTCTGAGTAATATTGCGCAACCGCCACCTTGCCCGGTACCAGGGTGACAACGTGAATATGTTTCGCGTCAATATTGACCGATTCATACTCATCGGGCTCGCTTCCGGCATTGACTTGCTGCAGGAATCCGCCACTTGACCAGAATTCCAGCGACCCATCCTTGGACACCGTGTCGACCTGGTCCTTGAGATTCTTCTTGGCATAGGCGTTGCCGTCCATGATCGTCTTGATCACTTCTTGCTCAGTTGCCTCGTCAGCCTGAGCAATCGCACCTGCGAAGAGGCACATGCTCGTCAGAATCAGTAAAACTGCCTTCATTGCTATCTCCCGTTTGGGTTGTCGAGCCCGTTCAAGATTGATATCTGCTGGACTTGCACCGCCATGTCGCTCGAGAGGCGGCCAGCGACTATAGTCCAATTCAGGGTCGTCGGTTCCTGGCCGGCAAGCGGTAGTCCGCATGCGATCTTGAGCTGGCACCCGCGGGTGGCACGACATCGGTCGGACACACCTGGCAACAATCCTCCGATTGTCCGTCCCACGGACACCGGAGTAGCCTGGGTCCGGTCGGGCGCGAGTGAGGGTGACAGGAGTTGACGATGAACGCTGAAGTGCTGTTCCAGGCCATCGAAGCAGCGGCGGTCACCGTTGGTGTCGGATTTGCCGTCTACGAGACACGGAGGTACCGCGGGGAACGAAATCGCGAAGCTGCAATGGAATTGCTACACGCGTTTCAGACGCCAGCATTTGCGAAAGCTCTGGTGCTCGTTTACAGGTTGCCGGATGGCCTGTCGAAGCAGCAGATCGAGAGCCGTCTTGGCGAGGACCTCCATCTCGTCTATGCGATGACGACGACCTGGGAGAGTATCGGCGTCCTGGTCTTTCGCGGCGAAGTCAGCATTGACCTCGTGGACGACTTCTTCAGCGGCCCGATCGTCGTGTCCTGGCGCAAGCTGCAGAACTATTTCCTGGATGAGCGCAGGGAGACCGGCCGGGAAACCGTCGGGGAGTGGTTTCAGTGGCTGGCGGAGCGATTTGCGGAGCGCGAAAGCGCCGCTCCACCCGTACCCGCCCACGTCCAGTATCGGGACTGGCGGCCCCGCTGAGATCCGGACCCGCGGCGCGGCGCTGTCCGATCCTGGTCGGAGGCTGGGGATTCAGGGTCAGGCGGCTGCCCAACTGGCGGGTTTCGAGCTTGCGGCGACGGGCTTGGTCCCGACATGAGGCCTGTCACGAGAGCTGGCCGCGGGTGCCCTGACAAGCGCGTCACTCGAGCGGCAGCAGCGGCGCGGCCGTCGGCGGCGGGTAGACAACGAGCGCTCGGCCCTGCAGCGCCGCCGGCACGTCGCGGCCCACTGCAATCGGTTCGCCATTGCGATCGCCCGTCAGCATCACGTATAGCAGTTCGCCCGCCGCGCATTCGAAGTCCCGATCGCTGGACCACGGACCGTTCCAGCCACTCCACTTGACCGAGAGCGACTGCGGGCCCGGATCGATCGACCAGTACAGATACGACGAATAGTCGGCGCGCACCTCGAGCTCGGCGCCGTTGAGGTGCACCGGCGTCTGGTAGTACAGGCGGTCAGACCAGCGATTGCCCCCGAGCAGCAGGACCAGCGTGCAGCCCGGGCCGCGGGTTCCGTAGGCCGGTCGCCGCTCCTGCTCCAGCAGCATGCCGTAGGCGCCCATCTTGTAGCGGAACCTGTCCGCCTCGAGCGTGCTGCGGTAGACATGGCCGCCGCTGTCGATTCCAGTGAGGCGCCCGGACGCGTCGTAACTGATCAGCGTGTAATAGGTCTGCTCGGTGGTGGAGGGGATGCCGGGCAGCATGACGTCTATCAGCTCGCCCGTGCGCTGGAATACGTCGACGCCCCGCTCGGGAGATCTGGCGAAGGGCTCGCCGAGCAGCGCGACCACTTGCGCGCGCGTGTGCGTCCCCACGGCGAACTGCCCGACCGCGTCTTGCATCGGGTCGTCCTGGATGAAGACGCCGGTGCTGCAACCGCCGAGGGCGAGCACGGCCACGATACCGGCGACACGTCCGACATTGACCCGCACGGCGGTTGCCCTCCTCCAGATAGGCCAAGACTATGGCCGCATGCCTGCCGGATCAACCGGATCGATCGGCGCGGCCTCCACGCACGCGGCATCGCGGTATCCTCGGGGTGTCGGCGCGGCCCGTCATGGCTGCGCGCCAACGGGATTGCGCCTGATGAACAAGAGTCTTCGCTGGTGGTTCGCGCTCGTCGCCCTCATCGCCGTGGCAGCCGCGGTGTATTGGTACGTGACTCGATCGCAAGCACCGCTGCCGCCCGCGCCCTCGGGTCCGCCCGAAGCGTCCTCTGCAGCGGTCATCCGCCATCCGATCGAGCGGATCGCGCCCGACGCTGCCGGCGCGGGTGCCGCGGAGGAGGACCTGCCGCCACTGGACGCGAGCGACGCCGCGATCGAGGGCGCGGTCGTGGACCTGCTCGGCCGTGAGGGGGTCACCGACCTGGTTGGCTCGGGCGATTACATCCGAAAGATCGTCGCCACCGTGGACAACCTGCCGCGCAGTCGCGCGTCCGCCCGATTGTGGCCGGTGCAGCCCACGCCCGGGCAGTTCACCGTTCGCGAGAACGGCGACCGTACCTATCTCTCGACCGAGAATTTCCAGCGCTATTCGCCGTTCGTGAGCCTGGCGACGTCCGTCGACAGCGGGAAGCTGATCGCGCTGTACGTCCGCTACTACCCGCTGTTCCAGCGTGCCTACGAAGGCCTCGGCTACCCCGGGCGGTACTTCAATGACCGCGTCATCGAGGTGATCGACGACCTGCTGGCGACGCCCGAGCCGCAAGGCGCGATCGAGCTCGTGCTGCCGCCCCAGGATCCGTCGGTCGAGATCGCGCGGCCCTGGGTCCTCTACCAGTTCTCGGATCCTGCGCTGCAGGCCCTGCCAGCGGGACAGAAGATCCTGGTCCGCATGGGCAACGACAACGCGCGCCGCGTGAAGGCCATGCTTCGCGAACTACGGCAGCAGCTGGCGACCGCGCCGCACTGAACTGCCGCACCGCGGCGAACGCGGCAGCCTGCGAGCAGCGATGGCAAGGAACCCCGGCGCGCTGCCGCGAATCGATGTCCGGATCGCGCCACAGTACGCGGAACTCGACGGTACCGATGTCGTAGACGCGCTCCTGCGTCCTGCCCTCCCCGTCCAGCCAGCCATTGACGATCTGCAGGTGATCGAGATTGGCGCCGAGCGGAACCTTCATCGCGACCACCAGGAAGCCCGGGGCTCGTCCGCCGTCCGCGCCGCGCGGGTCACCCCCACCGGCACACCCTTGCGGTACCCGGTCGCCGCGATGTCGTGTGCCTTCAGGTCGGACTTGCTGAAGTCGAAACCGCCGAAGAACCATAGTGCGATGCGCGGCCCCGTCGACGCGCAGACCTCCTTGCGCCTGAAGGCATCGTGCTGGCTCTTGCCCGCGACGCTGGACTCCTCGACCGCCGACAGCACCGGGTGCGTCTCGGAGTCGCCCTTGATCTCGGTCACCTCGGTGACCGGCTCCCATTGCAGGCGGGTGCGCGCATGTGCTTCGTCCAGCGGCTGGCCGTTGGCCCGCCCCTCGGCGAACAGGTGGTCGATGATTCGTGCCATCGACGTCCCCCCCCTGGCCTTATGAACGCGGCCTGCTGCGGCGGGTCTCCCGTGACAACAGCTCCGAGTTCGACGGCGGACAGACAGACCTCTGACCGTACACGAATCACGTGCAGACAGACTTCAACCGCCGAGGCAAGCCCACGGAAAACGCTATCGTGGAATTCTTCAACGGCAGGTTCCGCGAGGCTTGCCTGAGCGAACACTGGTTCACCAGTCTCGCTCACGCGCGCACCGTGATCGAGACCTGGCGACGTGAGTACAACGAAGAAAGACCAAAGAAATGACTGGATGGGCTGACGCCCACCCAGTACGCGAGGACGTTGGTCAACGAGGCCATTACAATACCGGAAGACTCTAAAGCTGTCCGCTACTGAAATCGGGTGACTTCGTTTGGACCAATAAATAATATCGAAATATTTTTGAGGGATTGATATGAAGATTACGGATGTAACAGTAACGCTGTTCAAATGGGAAAATATCCCGGCTAAAAGCTATGACCACGCTATCAAGACCGTGACAAACAGCAGCGATCTGGGCTTGGTTCGGATAGAAACGGATGAAGGCATCGAAGGCCATGCTTTATTAGGTTTGTGTGTTCACCCTGCCAGTCTCGAAGCACCGTACGTCATACGTTTCCTTAAACCTATACTTATGGGTCAGAATCCACTGGATCGCGAGCGTCTCTTTCAGAGCATGTCTCGCATGCGGGCTCAAATTAGCACGCTGGCGGTCTGCGCTGTCGACGTCGCCTTGTGGGACCTGGCAGGCAAAATCAGCGGCTTGCCTGTACATGCCATGATGGGCACCTTCCGCCGGAAGATCCCGGTCTATGCGAGCTCAGAGCAGCACGACACTATTGAGGGTTATGTCGACCAAGCGCTTGCAGTCCAAGAAGCCGGTTTGCACGGCTATAAGCTCCACCCAAAACAACGTTGGCGTGAGGATATCGCCGCCTGCCAGGCCGTCCGTAAAGCAGTGGGCGACGATTTCAACCTGATGCTGGATTCTCGTTCGGCCTATGACCTCGGCGAGGCGGTCAAGGTTGGGCGCGCGATAGAGGAACTGGGTTTCTTGTGGTACGAAGATCCTTTACCCCCGACAGATATCTACAACTATGCGAAGCTCAGGGAGAGTATGGATATACCGGTGATGGCCACCGAATTTCCGGCCGGATGGTTGGATGACTATGCACCCTGGATCATGAACAAGGCTACCGACATGTTGCGTGGCGACGTAATGATCAAAGGCGGCATTACCTCGATGCTCAAGATCGCACATCTCGCCGAAGCGTTTGCCATGAAGATTGAGATCCATCATGGCGGGAATTCAATGAATGATGTAGCCAATCTCCACGTTCAGATGGCGATTCCAAACACAAGCTTTATGGAAGTGTTATTGCCTCATGAAGCCTGGTGGCATGGACTGGTCGAAGAGATTCAAATTGACTCGGATGGATTCGCCCACGCCCCAACCAAACCGGGTCTTGGTTACGAAGTTGATCTCGAACTCGTCAAACGAAAACAAATTGCGGTGCTGAGTTAAGGGGAGCTCCAATTTCCTTTCTAACCAGGTTGCAACCGCATGGATTTCCCCACGCGCTGCCGCCAGGACCATTGCCGGGCCGGATCTTCTCCACCCCGGCCATCTAGGTGTTGCCGGGGTGGCGACGTCCCCCCTGATTTGAGCAGCGCGGTGATTTAGGGAAACTCTGATTTACCTGATGTGACTTACTGAGCATTTGAGGTCATGCGAGCGTGACGATGAAGCAGCAGACACTGACGGTATTTGAGAAGTACGGGAAAACGTCGCGGCGGGCGCAGTTCTTGGCGGACATGGACCAGATCATTCCGTGGCCGGAGCTGACAGCGGCGGTGCAGGCGGTGTACCCGAAGATCAGCGAGAACGGCGGGCGGCCGCCGATTCCGCTGGAGCGGATCTTGCGGATCTCCTTTCTGCAACTGTGGTTCAACCTGTCGGACCCGGCGGTCGAGGAAGCGCTGTATGACTCGGCGGCTATGCGCAGCTTCGTCGGCGTCGACAGCAAGACGAAGCTGGTGCACACCGTGCTGGTGTCGGCAGCCAATGTTCATGACCGGGAGGCGCTGCCGTATTTGCTGCATGGCAACGAGACTCGCGTCTGGGGCGATCAGGGCTATCAGGGCCAAACCGCTGTCATTCATGCGGCTGCCCCGAACGCCAAGGACTTCACGATCCGCCGCTACCGCTTCAACGGCCGAATCCACGAGGTTGAGAAGGCGAAGAGCCGCAACAAGTCGCGGGTCCGGGCCAAGGTCGAGCATGTGTTCGGAGTTATGAAGAACATCTTCGGCTTCAAAAAGACCCGCTACCGCGGCTTGGCGAAGAACTTGAACCGGCTGGAAGCGACTGCCGCGCTCACCAATCTGTACCTGGTCCGACGACGATTGCTGAATGCCTAGGAGACGTGTCGGTGGAATTTGGGAAATTGCTGATATGGAAGCGAAAACCGCGAAGAAGCGGCGCCAAACTGCCTCGTTTTGCGCCTCAACCCAGGAATCTCTGCCGCCGCCGTCTGTAATGACTGGTTCTTCAGAGCTTCCCTAAATGACTACGAAAAATCGGGGTGACGTCAGATCGAGCCTGTAACCTGGCGGCGGATTCTCTGGGCACTTGTCTCGATCACAGCTGTTCCGCACTCCTGACGCCCAGTCGAGCCCGGACTCCCTGCATTTGCTCACCTCGCCGAACTTGAAATTGCCAGGCGGCGCTTGATCCAAAGCGCAAGTATTGGTTTCGTAGACAATACCGGCGATTGAAATTCGCGTCACATTCTCCTTTGAGGCGTGGCCCGCGTCCTTACAGCGGCGCTTGGGCCATAGGTGGAAAGACGTCGTCACTTGTATATGGGTTTGCGTCACAGAGTGCTTCATTCAGTTCAAACCCAAGGCCAGGTTCATCTGGTACCAGGACATAGCCCTGCTCCCATGTAATCGGCTTGGTTAGCAACTGATTGAAGAAGCCATCGAAGGTCTCGATGCTTTCCAGAATAAGAAAGTTTGGCGTACAAGCAGAGAGCTGAATATTTGCCGCTGCCTCGATCGGTCCAGCAAAGAGGTGCGGCGCAAACTGCGCATAGTGGGCTTCCGCCATACCTGCAATCTTCTTGGTTTCCAGAATGCCGCCCACCCGACCCAGTGCAGGTTGCAGGATCTGAGCCGCCTGCTGTTGTAGCAGATCGAGGAACTCATACTTGCTGACCAATCGCTCTCCGCCTGATATTGGAATCGTGGTCGAATTTGCAACACGGGCCATTTCCCTCCGATTACAGGGTGGTGTTGGCTCTTCGAACCAGAGCGGATCGTAGGCTTCAAGCCTTCGAGCAAGGCGAATTGCACTCGACGTCGTCATTTGACCATGGGTCTTGATCAATAGGTCACACTTGCTGCCGGCCACCTCGCGCATCTCGCGCGTCATCTTCTCGGCGCCTTCAAGGTCTGCCAGCGAAAGCTGGCGCGGATCGAAGGAACCCATCGGCATGACCGGATCGAATCCCACTGCCGTAAACCCCATGTCCATATACTGCTGCAATCGCGTGGGGGCGTTGTTCGGATCGCCATGAAAACTCTTTGCCGAGAGCACATCCGGAGCCTTGCCAGGATACAGATAGGTATATGAGCGCAGACGCTCGTGCACTTTGCCACCGAGCAGGTTGTAAACCGGTTGATCCATAGCTTTGCCCAGGATGTCCCAACAGGCGATTTCGATGCCCGACAAGACGCCTCCCGTACTGACATCCGGACGTTGATTGAAGCCAGAGGAATAGATCAGGCGCCAGATCGTTTCAATCTCGGTCGGACTTCTGCCTATGACGTATCGAGCCGCTACGTCTTCAACCATTTGACAGACCAGGCGAGGGGCAAATGGCACGCCATAGACTTCACCATAGCCACTGATCCCGTTATCGGTGGTCAGTTTGACGAAGATCCAGTAGGCGCCACCTTTGTTAGGCGGCGGAGTCGCCACGGCCCAAGTCTTCACATCGGTAATTTTCATGGTGTTCTCCCCATAGACTGAAGTGTGTCGACCAGTATTGGTCTTTGGTCGCTGGAAGCGTTTGCCCGGACACCCGGAACGGACACAGCTCAGTCCACGATGCCGCCTTCCGGGGCCGGCCCCGCACGGGAGCTCCGCCGCGCCTACCATGGCATGGTCGGTGTCCTCTCCGCGCCGGTCTGCAACAAGTGCGACAATCGCGCGCGCAAACGGCGCAATGATGCGGTTAGTGCTAGCATCCATTGTGTTTGCAGGTCGCGGAACGGCCCATGCTGAAACTGACCGGACTGCACAGCTGGATCGGCTTGCTCTCGCCCGCGGTTCGCGAGAAGGTCCTGGCCCGCATGCGCCCTCGCCGGCTTTCGGGCGGCGCCGCCGTGTTCCTCCTCGGCGAGCCACCCCGCGAGTCATTCCTGATCCGTAAGGGCCGGGTCCGCATTTGCAACCATACCCAGACCGGCACGGAGATCACCCTCGTCACGTTTCAGCCGGGCGATTGTTTTGGAGAGAACAGCCTCTTTGACGGCTTGCCTCGTTTCAACGATGCGTATTCGGTCGGCGAAACAGAGCTGCTGGTCCTGCAAAAGGCCGATTTCGAGGATCTATTCAACGCTGAGAAGGAGATCGCGCGCGCCCTGACCCTGATGCTGTGCTATCGCCTGCGTATTACCTCCGGCCTGTCGGAAGACGCCAGCGCGCTCACGCTGAAGCAGCGCCTCGCGCGACTGCTGGTCCGGCTGGCCTACAGCTTCGGTATCGCCCAGGGCTCGACATCGATCATCGTTCCTGATAACTCCCATGAAGACCTGAGTGGCATGCTCGGCGCAACACGCCAGGGGGTTAGCAAGGCGCTGAAGGAACTCGAGGACGCGGGCGACGTGCGCCTCAGCTATCGGCGGATTCTCATCAACGACCTCGAGCGGTTCGCACGGAAACACAACTCCGTGATCGGGGGCGAGACGATCGTCCCCGACTATCATCGCCAACCGCCCTGACCACCAGCCCGCCGGCACGCAGTCTTCAGCCCGCCGTGCGAGCCCGCTTTCCGTCCTCCACCGGAGCTGCTGCCGCCGCCTCGAATTGGGCCATCAGCTCCTGCTGCCGCCGTTCGACGTCCCGCAGGTTACGTTCCTTGATGTAACCAAAACCCTTGATTTCCTCAGGTAATGACGCCAGGCGCACCGCCACGTCGTAGCCTGCGGGTGAGAGGCCATCCAGGATGCGGTCGACCAGCATCTCGTAGTCACCGATCAGGCGCCTTTCCGCACGCCGCTCCGCGGTATAGCCGAAGGGATCGAAACGGGTGCCGCGCAGGCCCTTCAGGCGCGCCAGGACTCCGAAGACCGGCGTCATCCAGGAACCGAACTCGCGCTTCATGGCCAGTCCCGTCAACGGGTCGCGCCGTGCAAGCAATGGCGGCGCGAGGTTGAATCGGAGCTTGTAGCCGGGCTCGAACGTCTCGTCGAGCTTGCGCCGAAGCTCGGCGCCGGAGTGCAGCCGCGCGACCTCATATTCGTCTTTGTAGGCCAGAAGCCGTGCATAGGCGCTGGCCACCGCCTTCGCGAGGGCATCGCCGCCGGGCACAACCACCTGCTCGCGTGCCGCCACGCCCTCGACCAGCCTGCGGTACCGAACCGCCAGTGCGGCATCCTGGTACGCGGTGAGATGACGGACCCGGTGCTCGACGACCTCCCCCAGTGCCGACGGTAGCGAGGACTCGCTGGTCGCGTTGCCGAGCGCCGCGGACAGGCGCTGCGGGTCGTGGGCAAAGAGTCGGCCAAGATGGAACGCCCGTTGGTTGAACTCGACCGACACGCCGTTGAGCTCGACGGCGCGCAGCAGGGCAGCGATACCGACCGGCAGGACGCCCCGCTGGGCCGCATAGCCGACCAGGAACAGGTTGGCGCCGATGGTGTCGCCACAGAGCGCAAGTGCAAGATCCGACGCCGCGACGAAGTCGACGTTCTCCGGGCTGGCCATGCCGCGCAGACGATCCTGCAGCAGGCCGCTGTCCACGCGATGCGCCGTATTGAACTGGAAAGCCGCGGTGGGCGCCACCGTGGAGTTGCCGACGATGCGGGTTCGCTTCCGCACGATCGTGCGCGACGACTCGTCGCTGAGCCCGGCAACGAGGTCGAAGGCCAGCACGAGGTCGGCGTCGCCGACGCCCAGGCGCGCGGCGTGAATGCCGCCTTGCGGCGAGCCGATGCGTAGGTGGCTGTAGACTGCGCCGTTTTTCTGCGACAACCCGGTCATGTCATAGATGGACACGGTGCGTCCCTCGAGATGCGCCGCCATCCCCAGCACCGCGCTTACGGTGATCACGCCGGTGCCGCCGATGCCTGCGATCATGATGCCGTAGTTGTCGCCCGGGGCTGGAGCCACCGGCGGCTCCGGCAGCGCGTCGAACAGGGTGGCATCGATTGCGCGGGCGGCCGGCTTACGCAGGCCTGCACCGTTCACCGTAACGAATGAGGGGCAGAAGCCCTTGCTGCAGCTATAGTCCTTGTTGCAGCTCGACTGGTCGATGCGGCGCTTGGTTCCGAGCGCAGTCTGCTGCGGCAGGATACTCACGCAGGTCGACTGGACAGAGCAGTCACCGCAGCCTTCGCAGACGTCGTCGTTGATGAACAGGCGTCGTGGCGGATCCGGGTAACGACCCTTCTTGCGCCGCCGGCGCTTCTCCGCCGCACAGGTCTGCTCGTAGACCAGAACCGTGCAACCCTCGACCGCCCGAAGTTCCTTCTGGATACGGTCCAGTTCGTCGCGGTGAAACACCTCGACACCCGGTGCGAGCCCGCTGGTCGGGCCATACTTTTCTGGCGCGTCGCTCAGCACGACACAGCGCTTCACGCCTTCGTGCAGGACCTGGTAGGTGATTTCGCCCACCGAGATCGGGCCGTCGACTGGCTGGCCACCGGTCATCGCCACGGCGTCGTTGAACAGGATCTTGTAGGTGATGTTGACACCGCTTGCAGCGGCTGCGCGGATCGCGAGCAGGCCCGAGTGATAGTACGTGCCATCCCCGAGATTCTGGAATACATGTCGGGTGTCGGTGAACGGCGCGAGGCCGATCCAGTTCGCCCCCTCTCCACCCATTTGGCAGGGCGGCAGCGTATCCGTGCGGTTTAGCACGGCCATGCCGTGGCAGCCGATGCCTGCCATCGCCTGGCTTCCCTCGGGCAATTTCGTGGACGTGTTGTGCGGACAGCCCGAGCAGAAGTAGGGAAGCCGCATCTCGGCCATCGTCTTGATGCCGCCGAGGGACGGCTGCCGACCGGACAGCAGGTCGAGGCGCGCCTGCAGGCCGGCATCCCCAAGGCCCTGGTTGGCGATCCGTGCGGCGATCAGCCTCGCGATCTGCAAGGGCTCGAGTACCACGTCGCCTGGCAGGAGCTCGCACCCCTGTTCGTCGCGCTTACCGACGATCGCCGGCCGGTCGCCCTCGTTGACGAAGATGGATGCCGCCTGCAGCTCGAGAAAGGGACGCTTCTCCTCGACGAACAGCAGCTCCCGCGTGCCGACAGCGAACTCGCGCAGGCCCTCGGGCTCCAGCGGCCAGGTACACCCGACCTTGTACACGGCAACGCCGAGCGTCCGTGCCCGTTCCGGGTCGATTCCCAGCAGGTGCAGTGCCTCAAGTACATCGAGGTAAGACTTGCCGGCGGCCACGATGCCCAGCGAGGCACCAACCTGGCCCAGCACCCGCCGGTTCAGGCCGTTTGCCCGCACGAACCGGTGGACGAGCGGCAAGCGGTGCCGCACCAGGATCATCTCGGTCTCCACCGGCGAGAAGATGCGCGGCCGGTTATGAACGCCCTGCGGTGGGATCAGGTCGGATGCCTCCGGTAACTCGATGGACAGCGCAGGTAGCGCGAGATCGACGGTAGCGGTCTGCTCGATCGTCTCGTTAACGGTCTTGAACCCAACCCAGCAGCCGCTGTACCGCGACAGGGCCCATCCCTTCAGTCCGAACTCGATGTATTCAGCGACCGACGCCGGATACAGGATCGGGATGCTGTTCGCCGCCAGTGCCTGATCGCTTTGATGCGCCACCGTCGAAGACTTGCCGGGATGATCATCCCCGAACACGACCAGGACGCCGCCATGGCGGTGCGCACCGGCCAGGTTGCCATGCTTGAGCACGTCGCCAGACCGGTCGACGCCCGGGCCCTTGCCGTACCAGATTGCGAACACGCCATCCACGCGGGGACCGGGCAGGCCGTCGAGCTGCTGGGTGCCCCATACTGACGTCGCCGCCATGTCCTCATTGAGCCCCGGTTGGAACACGACCTGGTGTTCCTTGAGCCGTTCGCGTTGCTGCCACAGGGCCAGGTCGAATGCACCGAGCGGCGAGCCGCGATAGCCGCTGATGAACCCGGCGGTATTCAGTCCAGCAGCGCTATCGCGCTCGCGCTGCAACAACGGGAGGCGCGACAGCGCCTGGGTTCCGCTGATAAAGATCCGCCCCTGCTCGACCTCAAACTTGTCGTCCAGCCTGACTTGTCGCAGCTGCATGCTCAGCCCTCCGGAAGCCTTCACGGTACCTGATCGACTATCGCGGAGATCCCGGCAAATCTCTGTCTCATTCGCGACAATTTCATGCCGGGCAGCTGCACCGCACGCTCCCCCGCCACCAGGTCGATGCTGTACTCGAGCCCTCACGGCTCATGGTTGATGCGCCGAAGCACACTTGCGGCCGCATAGAGGTCCTGTGCCGCAAAACCCACCGAGTTATAGACCGTGATCGCCGACTCATCCCGCCGCCCGGGTATTTCGCCGGCCAACAGATGGCCGATCTCGCCGACGATGCAATCGAGGGTGATCGCCCCCTCGCTATGCGGAATCATGATGTCCCCGCCTTCGGCCCGGGTCGACGCCAGCAAGTCAACATAGACCGAGGATTTGCGAATCAGCTCGGTGTCGGCCTCGCGGGTCGTCAAGCTGTGTGCTCCCACCAGATTGACGTGCGTTCCGGGCCGGACCCAGTCGCCCTCGAGGATCGGCGTGGGAGAGTTCGTGACCGTACAGACGATGTCGCAGGACGCTGCGTCATCGGGGCTTTCGGCGGCACGAACCTCGATGCCGGTCCTCGCCGCCTGCTTCTGGGCGAACTGCTCGGTCGAGGCGTGATCAATCCCCCAGACACGCACCGATCGGAGCGGGCGCACCGTTCGCATCGCATCCACGTGCGTGACCGCTTGTACACCGGTACCAAACAATCCGAGCGTTTCTGCGTCTTCTCGATAGCACTGAGCACGGTACCGGCCAGTGCAACCTTGTACGTGCTGGCCATGGGAAAACGGAGCCCGGCCTGATAGTCGATACCGCGTGACCCGCCGACCTCCCGTGCGCATACGCCGACCATGGCGCCGTATCGCTGTGCAATGTCCCGGATCTGCGCCTCGATCCAGTCGCGCGGCTGCTCCTGGGCTGGAAGCGCCAGCTCGGGTCTCGGTTCCCGGATCGTCGAGCCGATGGGCCATTTCGGCCGCCGGATTTTCCTGAAATCCAACGTGTCCAGGGCCTGGGTCACTACACCCGGTGCCTCCGCATAGATGACCTGCCCTGCCACCTTGGAGAAATTAGCGTAGAAGTGCTGGGACGATTTCACGACGATGATGCGCTTCGAGGCGAGGTCGCATCCGAGATCCGTGAAAAGGTCCGTGCCCATCGGCTGTAGCCGCTTCGAGATGACGACCACCTCGTTGCCTTCCACGTCGAGCAGCGCTGCGTCGCCACAATCGATGGACTCGCCATCGCTTAGTGCAGACATCCTGTGATTGGAGCGTGTGCCAAGGACACGCGCCACGACGTCCAGCGGGTCGCCGGACAATGGGCCAGACTTACCGCCGAGGCGCAGCCTGACCGTCGCCCCTTCACCGGCGTTGTGGGCAATGGCTACGATGCCCGGGTCCCAGAAAGCTCCCACCGCGGACTGGGTGATTCCCCGCTCCAGCATGCGCCGTAGAAACCAGGTCGAGTCGGAGGCCGCACCGCCACCCGAGTTGTCCGCGCTGTCGGCGATGACGACAGGCGGAGTCCGGCTGGCCAGGGCGAGATCCAGGGCACGATCCACGTCGGGGCGATCGATACGCAACTCGTCCCGCCGCCGGATCACCTCGTCCGCAAGCTCCCTGGCCGTACTCGCCGCAAGGGCCGGATCACCATCGGCGTAAACCATCACCTTGGTACCCATGTCGGGCACGTCGCCCCAGGGGAATCCGTGGTTGAGAGACACCGACAGAATTCCGGGCCGGTGTTCCATCTCCTTCATGCGCGCCACCAGGGACGCACCCGGTTCCTGCGTCGTAAAGATCATGCTGATCATCTCGCAGTCGACACAGGCCCCGGTGAGGTGGATACGTCCTTCTGCCTGCCGCGCGAGCAGGTCCAGGAGTTCTTCCGCCCGCTCGACGATGTCGGTGTGCGGGTATTCCTTCCAGCTGATCAGCAGGTCGGCCGACCGTAGCATCAGGTCCGAGATGTGACCGTGGGGATCGAGCGTCGCGCCCACGGTGACCGAGGGACCCACTATCCTGCGAACCCGAGCCATCAAGTCGCCTTCGCAATCATCGTAGCCCTCTGCCACCATCGCTCCGTGCATGCCGAGCGCCACGATATCGACAGGGAGCGCCGCTTGCAGCTGGGTCAGGATGTCGTCGCGCAGCGCCTCGTAGGCTTCGCGGGTGAAGTCTGTCGTTTCCGTTGCAATTGAGCGGCCTGGACACGGGCCGATCACTCACGCAGTGCAGCACAGTCGCGATGCTGGCCATCGCCCGGTTTACTCAGGATAATTTTGCGCAAACTGTCAACAGTGATGCAGAGTCTCCGGGGCATGTCGCGATAACCTGCCAACCTCGGGGAATCACGTCGAGAAACGAGACTTGACCACACTAGATGGGTCGTTCGCGGTCGATGGTCGGGCGCCGCTGCCTGGCCACCGCTACGGTTGCCCCGAACGGCGCAAGGAACATAACTATCCACACCGTACGTAACTCAGGGGCAGCTATGGATCTCGACACCCTCAGCCGTCGTGCACTTCGCTTCGGCCTCGATCACAACAGCGAGCGCGACTGCTGGATGAAGGCGCCGCTGCTCAGTGCAGTGGTGGCTCATGGTGACGACGCGCAGTTCGCCGAGGCGCAGACCTCGTTGCGCCGCGCCGTCGCAACGCAGCGCTCCAATGGCAATCTCGCCTATGCCGATACCGTGCAGGGCCTGACCGCCGGCCACATCCGCTCGTTCACGCCGTTGGCCAGCCTCAGCGCAGCGCTGGGCTACCCCTTGCTGCGTGCCCACCAGCGCCAGCCCGAGCCCGCGTTTGTCGAGGCCGCAGCGCACCAGGTGCAAGCCTTGCGCGAGGCGCCGCGCACCCGCGATGGCGGCATCTGGGCGCGTGCCGAAGGGCCGGAGTTGTGGGTGGACTTCACCTACCTCATGGGCCCTTTCCTCGCTTTGTACGGCCAACTGCGCGGCGATGCGGCCGCAGTCGACGACGCCTTCCACCAATTCAAGGTGCATGTCGACCACCTGCTGGATGCGCGCCAGGGGCTGGCGCGCCATGCCTGGTGCGAGAAACCCGACCACTACCCGCAATCCACTTTCTGGACGCGGGGCAACGCCTGGCTGGTCTGCGCCGGTGTTGATCTGCTGGAGATCGCCCCCGACCACGCCGCAGTGAACCAGGTTCGCAGCACCGTGGCCACGGTCTTGCGTGCGATGCAAGCGCATCAGGAACGCTCGGGCTACTTCTGCCATGTGCTGGACGATCCGCGGTCGAACCTGGAGGCCTCGGGCACCTTGATGTACGCCTACGCCGTGGCCCGCGCGGTGGCGCTGGACGTGGTCGACACATCGATGCTGGACAGCGCACAGCGGGCGCTGGCGTGTGTGGCCGGCGGCGTCGAGGCCTCGGGCAAGGTGCCCGGCGTGGCCGTGCCGCCGGGCGGACCTGGCGTGCCTTTCGACTGGACGCTGTTCGGCCAGGGCTTCTTCGTGCTGGCGCACCACGCGCTGCAGGCGATCCAAGCATCGCCAAAAGCATCATGAGCATCCCTGCACAACGCCCTGGCCCGTTGACGGGTGTGCGGGTGCTGGACCTGTCACGCCTGGCGCCGGGACCGTACTGCACGATGCTGCTGGCCGACATGGGCGCAGAGGTCATCGCCGTCGGCGGCGGGCGTGCCGGGTTGCCCGTGGCGTCTTTCGCACGCGGCAAGCAGTTCATCGCGCTGGATCTCAAGGCCGCCGCGGGCCGAGACGCGCTGCAGCGGCTGGCCGACACCTGCGACGTGCTGGTTGAGAGCTTTCGGCCCGGCGTTGCCGCGCGGCTGGGCGCAGGCTACGACGAGCTGGCGGCGCGCAACCCGCGTTTGGTCTACTGCTCGCTCACCGGCTACGGTCAGCAGGGGCCGCTGGCGCAGGAAGCCGGCCACGACCTGAACTACCTGGCGCTGACGGGTGTGCTCGGCTCGATGGGGCCAGCCGGCCAGCCGCCCACGGTGCCGCTGAACCTGATCGCCGATTTTGCCGGCGGCAGCCTGTTTGCCACGCTGGGCATTCTGGGGGCGCTGTACGAACGCCAACGCCATGGTCGCGGCCGCTACATCGACGCCGCGATGATCGACGGTTGCCTGTCGCTGATGGCGATGCACAGCCCCGTTTGGGGCAGCACGGCGATGCCAGCGGCCGGTGCCGGCTGGCTCAGCGGCGCGGCCCCGTACTACCGCTGTTATGCCTGCGCCGACGGGCGCCATGTTTCGGTCGGCGCGCTGGAGCCGCAGTTTTTCGCCGAGCTGTGGTCTGAATTTGCCGAGGGTGCGCCGCCGGACCAGATGGATGGCACGCAATGGCCGCTGATCGAGCAGACGCTGGCGCATGGTTTCGCCAGCCAGCCGCGTGACGCGTGGACGGCCCGGTTTGCGGGCCGCGACGCCTGCGTCTTTCCGGTGCTGTCACCGCACGAGGCCTGGCAGCACCCGCATGTTGCGCAACGTCACCCGGACGCCAGCGCAGGGGTGCCGCCGACCGTGCCGCGTTTTGGCGATGGCACTTTGCCGGTGCCGCCGACCGACACCGCCGACCACACCGAGGCCGTACTGTCGGCCCTGGGGTTGGACCCGGCAACCATCGCCGCAGCCAGCCCCTTGCACGAACGCCAACGGCGCGACGACCCGCGTGGCACCTGGCCGCCGCCGATTCGGCCCCCGAACCCACAACCCCAGCCACCCGAGAAGTGAGCCGGCCACCCGCCCGCTTCCGCATCCAACTGAGGCCTGTCCGCACACCATGACTCCAGACGACACCCGCGCCTACAACGATTTCCGCGACCAGATGCGCCGCTTCGCCCGCGAGCAGGTAGCGCCCCATGCTGCAGAGGTCGACCGCGAAAAGCGGCCGTCGCCCGAAGCCCTGCAGGCCGCCACCAAACTGGGCCTGCCGGGCTTGCCGTACCCCGAGGCCTTGGGCGGCCAGGACGGCGACATGTTGTCGCAGTGCATCCTGGTCGAAGAACTGGCGCGGGTCTGCGCATCCACCGCACTCACGGTGTCCAGCAACTGGATCCTGATGGCGGTGGTGGACTACGGCACCGAAGCCCAGCAGCGCGACATCCTGCCCGGCATCGTCCGAGGCGAACAGCGTTGCGCCTGGGGCCTGACCGAGCCGGCCGGCGGCTCTGACCTGATGGCCGCCCGCACCAACGCCGTGGCCACCGGCGACGGCTGGACGCTGGACGGCACCAAGCGTTTCATCACCAATGGCGGCTGGGCCGACTGGTACCTGATGTTCGCGCGCAATGGCGACAGCGGCCACAGCCTGTTCCTGGTGCACCGCGACGACCCTGGTGTGTCCTTCGGTGCGCCCGAACGCAAGATGGGCATGAACGGCAGCCCCACCTCTGACGTCATTCTGGATGCCGTGCGTGTGCCCGCCTCGCGCCTGCTGGGCCAGGCCGGCCAGGGTGCGAAGTACATCGGCCAGGCGCTGCTGCGCTCGCGCCTGCACCTTGCTGCCCATGCCCTGGGCATCGCCGCCGGCGCGCTGCACGAGACCTTGGGCTACACCGCGCAGCGCGAGCAGTTTGGTCAGGCCATCGCAAAGTTCCAGCTGGTGCGCGCGATGGTGGCCGACATGACCATCAAGGTGGAGGCCGCGCGCGCCACGCTGCATCGCGCTATAGCCTTGTTTACCGCGGGCGACCCCGAAGCGCGGCTGCAGGCCTCGGTGGCCAAGGTGCTTTGTTCCGACGCCGCCATGGCTGTGACCACCGACGCCGTGCAACTGCACGGCGGCTACGGCTACCTCGAAGACTATGCGGTTGAACGCATGATGCGCGACGCCAAGGTGACGCAGATCTGGGAAGGTACCAACCAGATCCAGCGCTTGTTGATCGCCAAGGAAATCTATGAACGCGGCTGCTGAAGCGCACACCGAAGGGCAAAAGACCATGGGCATCCTGGAAGGCATCACCGTCATCGAGCTGTGCGAAATCTACCAGGGCCCGCTGGCCGGGCAGACGCTGGGTGACTTCGGCGCGCGGGTCATCAAGGTCGAGCGCGGCCCCATCGGCGATCCGCTGCGCGGCGCCGACTTCCACGCCAACGCGCACGGGCTGATGAGCAGTTACTTTGCGGCCACCAACCGCAACAAAGAATCGATCTGCCTGGATCTGAAATCCGATGCCGGGCGCGAGGCGCTGCGTGCGCTGGCGGCGCGCGCCGACGTGTTCTTGCACAACTACCGCCCCGGCGTGATGGAAAAGCTGGGCTTTGACTTCGAGGGGCTGGCAGCGCTGAATCCGCGCCTGATCTATGCCGCCGCCAGCGGCTACGGCGAGACCGGGCCCTGGGCCGGCATGGCGGGTCAGGACCTGCTGATCCAGTCGCTCAGCGGCATTGCACGCAAGAGTGCATTGCCCGGAAACCCGCCCGAGCGCCCCAACTTCCTGAACGTGCCGATGACCGACTACTGCTCGGGCATGCTGATGGTGCAGGGTGTGTTGCTGGCGTTGCTGGAGCGCCAGCGCTCCGGGCGCGGCCAGAAGGTGACGATCTCGCTGTTCGACAGCGCCGTGTCGATGCAAAGCCTGGAGGCCGCGTCTGAACTGAACTACGGCCAGGAGACACGCTGGTTTGACCGCGCGCTGAACTTCGCGGCCCAGACCCGCGACGGCTGGATCACGGTGTTGGGTTTCTTCCGCGACAACCCGCTGCAGCTGATCTGCAAGGCGCTGGGGCTTGAAGACCTCAGCGCCACCATGCAGCTGCCCGGTGCGGCCGAGCAAATGGCCGCACGCGAGGCGGTCGCCGCGCGCCTGGCGCCCAGCTTCCTCGCATTCGACACAGCCGACGCGGTGCAGCGCTTGCAGCAGGTGGGTGTGCTGGCGGCACCGGCGCTGGAATTCCGCGACACGCTTGCGCTGCCGCAATTGCAGCACAACGGCATGATTCGCGAGGTGCCAGTCGAGGGGCAGGCGGCGATGAAAGTCATCGACCATCCGCTGCGCCTGTCGCGCACGCCGCATGAAGTGCGCCGCGGTCCCGCACGCCTGGGCGAGCACACGCGCAAGGTACTGGCTGAACTGGGCTACGACGAGGCGCGCGCCGATGCCGCCTCCGGACGATGACGCCATGACGGCGTCACCATTAAAAAACAATAGTGCTATTGACCTGCTGGTCGACGCGGTGCTCGCGATGAGTTCTTGCTGGCCGCCACGGCGCAGAACTTGCGACGGATGGCGAAAAAATGGATGCAGACGACGATGACCGAGCCGATCGCGGCGACATGAGGTCGCACGGGTCGCGCTGACTTCAAGTTCCCGGAGGAACCGCAGCTAGAATCGCGATGCAAGGTCTGGCGCCGATCGAACTGGCGCCGAGTTTTTCAACGGAATAGACCCGAAGCAGACGGTCGCGATCGCTTCGATGGAACGGACAATTACAGGCCCAAGTCGCTCTTCTTACGAGGCTGCTGATCGATCGGCGCCTGACTGTAATCGCCCCACGGTCCATCTCGTTCGATGACCGCTGCCTTTACCCCCTGGTCCTTTGCGGTGCGCACAAACTGCCGGCCTTCCGGAGTGTTGCGCATAATCCCGTCAAGGATTGGGCCGAGCGTCTGTGTGCTCTGCAGGCCCATATTGTCGTAAGCCTGATTTACGATCAGCTTCATCGACATCAGCTGGGTGAGCGGAATGCGCGAGAGCTTCTCAGCCAGTTCCTGCACCCTCTCATCCAGGCTTTCAAGAGGCACAGACTCGTTGATTAGCTCAATTCTCGCTGCCTCTTCACCGCTCACGGATTCACCAGTCAGTGCGTAGTACTTGGCTTTCGCAAGCCCAAGACGATAGACCCACATCCCAGACAGGTGGCAGCCCCAAACGCGCGAGTACGGGGTGCCGATACGCGCATCGTGGGACGCGACCACAAGGTCAGCGCAAAGCGCCATCTCGGAGCCGCCGCCCATGCAGTAGCCGTGAACCTTGGCTATGGTCGGCTTGAGGCCTCGCCACAGGCCCATGAATTGGGTCATGTACGACTGGTAGGGATTTACGACCGCATCGACGTCCATGCCGGGGTCATACGCGCGCTCGGTGAAGTGACCACCAAAGTGCTCAAGTCCTCCGGAGAAGTCAAAGCCGGCGCAAAATGCGTCTCCCGCTCCCTCGAGGATGATCACCTTTATACCGTTGTCAGTGTTCGCCTGTCTTAGCGCGTCATCCAATTCGGCAAGAAGGGAGGGTCTCAGCGTGTTGTACTTCTCCGGACGGTTAAGTGTGATCGTGGCGATGGCACCAGATTTCCCGTAAAGCGTCTCTTTCGACATCAGACATCTCCGTAGTCATGCCGGTGATTGCCGGCACGTGATTTGTTCGTGGTAAGCCGCGCTCGCTCATTGCTGCTATTTCTCAGCTCCGTGACAACTGGTCGCGCAAGCCAAGAGCGTGGCCAGTTCACCTGTGAAAGCGCGCCTTATCGCAACGGTCCTGCGACGCCCATACATGCCGGTCAGCGTGGCCTCAGAGATCGCGAAATAGCTCACCGCGCCGATCAACTGATAAAGCGCGGCAAATACTTCTGCGTCTGTTTTCTCTCTCCACGCCGGGATCGCACGTCCCATGGCGGTCAGCTCATCCAGGAAACTGCGGAGTGGCCATCCCTTCGCCGCCTCCGCGCGCATTTCAACGTCCATAAGTTCACGCACGAGCAGTCGAGTCCGTGTTCGAGATGCGCCACTGAGGTTCTGCAAGGCCGCGAACACTTGTTGAAGCTGCGCCTCCGGCTGAGCGTTCCGACGCTTTGCGTCATTGAGGACCGCCTCGAAGTATTCCGCCATACCGGCAAGCACGGCGCCATAGAGTTTCTCTTTCGACGGAAAGTAGTGCAGCACCGCCTGCTTTGTATAGCCAAGAGCCTCTGCAACGTGGCCAATGCTCACTCCGTGAAATCCACGTTCAGAAAACATCTCAGTCGCGATGGCGAGTGCGCGGTCGTGTGTAGACACTTGGTCGGTGGCGCCCAATTCAACCCCTCGCTGCTTCATGCCATCCAGAATCAAAACAGTAAACAGACGGCAATCTTGTCCCTACCCGTCGGTAGGCACGTCACCTACCATAGGGTAGGTCGTCACGCCCGTCAAGGAGCGATCATTTTTCGCATTACGCGCAAGAGCTGGGAGGGGCGCTGGAGCGCTTAAAGGTCAGCACATGAAGAATGTATGAGCGGCCGCTACTGGCCGATAGTGACGTACTCGAGACCCTGGAGCAGGCCCCAGGCGCCGGCCGCGTAGACGATTCCCCACTGCACCACCTCGCGGCGGCGCAGCTTGTCTCAGGCGCTCTCGCCCACAGTCCCTGTCGGCATGTCGGTCACCTATTGATGCTCCCTCACGGTCAAGTCGATTCTATTGCTGCTCCTCGGTGAAGCCCGCTTCGCGCTGATGCCTGACCGCCAGGACCAGCACGACGTCCTCGGCCGGCAGCCAGCGATACTTCGCGATGTATCCGTACTCGCCGCGAGACAACACGAGTTCCCGCCGCCCATCTTCGGCCTCCCGACCCAGCAGCGGATGGTCCGCGAGAACCTCGAATGCCGCTCGTACGCTCGAGAGTTGCGCCAACGCCCGCTTCGGCTCAACCTCGGCGACAAAATCGAACAGGCGCTCCAGGTCACGGAGCGCGCGGACGGTTACTTCGACGCGCGCCACGAACGAGCGCGCGGGCGTCGCGGGTTCTTGCCGCCGATTCTCGCGGCCAGGTAGTCGAACGTCGCGTTCAGGGAATGTGCCTTGCCGCTGCCGAGCGCCTCACGCTCCGACTCGTCTGCCTCGGCAGCGAATCGTTGGCGCAGCTCCGATCGTTGCGCCTCGCGCGCCAGCGCATCGACCATGAACGCGTGCGGCGTCTGTCCGGTGCTGGCGGCGAGCTTGGCAATGCGACGCTTGAGATCGTCGGGAAGCTTCAGGCTGGTCGCAGACATGGGGATTGCTCCGGGAGGTAGTCAGAATGTACTACCTCTCCGGCGCGGGATCAACCCAGGGTCCAGGCTTTGACGACGCGATGTATCAACGTCCACTTCCGGCGAATCCGGCTGGAAGCCCGAGTGGCCTCCAACGACCCCATGGGGACCCTCGCGAAGGTCCGGTTTCGGACGGGCGCTCAATCGCCAGCCAAATCGCGCGGCGCGTCCTTCGGCAGCTTAGCGAGCTTGGCGCGCTCCAGCGCCATGTCGCGCTCGATGTCGGCGAACACTGCCTTGAACTCGGGCTCGCCGCGGATCGAGGCGAGGGCCGGGTCGACGTCGCGGAAGAAACGCCAGTACCCGCCACGCCAACCGGCCCGCTCCGCTTCGCGTAGTGCGGCCAGCGCTTTCGCCTTGTCGCCGCGCAGGGCGTGGATTCGAGCATCGGTGATCCCAGAACCCGCCCAGCCCAGGCGGGGTATCTTGCGCATGGCCCCGTCACTGCCATCGAGCAACTGACCTGCACGAGCGTCCTCGCCGGTCTGCAGCAGGACCAATGCGAGATCGAGCGCAACGCGGTAGTTCGAGTGATCAATCCGGGGCGGCTCAGGCGCGAGCAGCTCCGGATAAGCCTTGGCGTAACGAGCGCGCGCCGTGCGGGCATCCCCCTTCGTCAGGTCCGCGACGGCGAGGAGATACAGGGCATTCCAATCACGCGGGTCGATGGCGTGCGCCTTGCGAGCGGATTGACTGGCGGCGTGCCAGTCGCCCGCGCTGGCCTGGAGATACGCGGTCGGCCACTGCGCCACCGCAGAATCGGGCCAGCGACGGGCGGCGTCCACCATCAGTCGCATCGCTTCCGGACTCTCGCCGAGATCGTCAAGCAGAATCGCGAGTACGGCAACGTCAACTGAACCACCCGGATTGAGCGCCATCGCCTTGCGGGCGAACGGCACAGCGTCGGCCGGTCTGCCGAGCGCGTACGCGCTCAGGTCCGACAGCTTCGAATATGAAATGGGCAGCAACGGGTCGATCGTCATGGCTTTGCGGAAAGCGTCCTCCGCGTCCCGAAACCGGCCCTGTGCCTCGAGGTCGTTGCCCTGCACAACGCGCAAGATCGGGGACATTGGATCGAGGGCGACGGCTCGCTCAATCTGCTCCAATGACTCGTCCAATCGACCGATAGTGCGAAGCAGGTTGCTGTACCAATGCCGTGCGGCGGCGTTGTTGGGATTGATCTCGATGGCGCGCCGATACTTCTTTTCCGCGTCATCGAATGCCCATCGATCTTGCGCAATGCCGCCCGCGGACGCCCACGCCTCGGAAAGATCCGGTTGCAACCTGAGTGCCTCGGCCACCGACTTCTCAGCCCGAGCGCGGGTCGCCGCCGGCGCTGCACTGCCGTAGCTAATCTGCAGCCGCAGTACGTCGGCCAGTCCCACGTGCGCAAGCGCGAATCGCGGATCGAGTTCGATCGCTTTGCGCAAGAACTGCTCGGCCTCGGCCAGCGCGTCGCTCGAGCGCCGCGCCATGCGCTGCTTGCCCAGCTGGTAGGACTCCCAGGCTTCGATGCTCTGTGTCGGGACAGCGTCCACGCGGGACTTCTCACCGGCGGTCAGTTCTGCCTTGAGTGCGCCGGCGATCGCTGCGGCGACTTCGCTCTGGATGGCGAAAATGTTCTCCGCCGTGAGCTCACGGTCGTAGGTCTCGGCCCAGAGATGGGCGTCGGTCGCCGCGTCGATCAGCTGCACGGTGACGCGCACGCGATCGCCGCCGCGCTGCACGCCGCCCTCGAGGATGCTGTTGACGCCGAGCTGCGCCGCGATGTCCCTGACCGGAAGCTTGGTGTCCCGGAACTGCTCGACCGAGGTGCGCGAGATGACCTTGAGCGCGCTCACCTTGGAGAGCTGGGTCAGGATGTCGTCGTGGATGCCGTCGACGAAGAACGCGTCGTCCGCCTTCGCGCTGCGGTTGTCGAACGGCAGGACCGCGATCGAGGGGCCGGCGTCGACGGTCGTGACGTGGGACGTTGGCGCAGCGACGGGGGTCCTCGTTGCCGGTATTTCCTCGCTCGCTCGATCGTAGCGCCAGAAGATTCCCCCACCCAAGAGGAACAGCAGCGTGATGATGGCCAGTTCGGCACGGCTGACGCGTTGCTGGCCACGGTCGCCGTGGTACCAGGCGAGGACCAGGACGACGGGTAGGCCGATCGCGAGAGCGAGCGTCGCGAGCTGCTGCAGCCGGCCCGGCCAGCCGAAGGTGTCGCTGACGTACTCGAGCCCCTGCAGGAAGCCCCAGGCGCCCGCGGCGTAGGCGATGCCCCACTGCACCACCTTGCGGCGGCGCAGTCGCTCCCAAAAGGTAGTCTCCTCCCCGTCCTGCGGCACGTGGGTCACGCGGCTCTCTCCCTGATGGCGCGAGTGTAACGGGATTGCCAGCCGGAGGTCCCTGGAGTGTCCGGTTCCGGGTCGCTCAATTCACGGCATCAAGGACCGCTCCTGGCCGATTTTGCCCCTACGCGAAGGTCTGCTTTCCATTGGTGCCGGGAAACGACCCCCAATTCACGCCCGATAGCAGACCTTCAACGGTGAAAAACGACCCATTCCTGCCCGTGGCCGATTTCGCGGCGAACGACCGGTCTACCCTGGCACTTGACCTTCGATCACGCCGCCGAGAAGGTCAGCGACGGAGACAGTGGTCGTTCGCGGGTGGCCAGCATCGGCCGGCAAAGGATCCCGACTGAACGACTGCATCCGAAGGCCACGAACTGGCGCTCCCGACCCAAAGGCGACGCTCGGGCGCGATGCTTGGAACGTCTGCTTTTGCAGCCGGCAATTACCCAACCCGAACCCGATGGGTGCGAATCAAGCCCCCGCTACCGAGATTTGGCTATACGTGCAGCCGACCAGAAAAGCTCGTAGAAACGAGGCCTTCCGCGTTCGTGTCGGTCGCTATGAGACTAGCAGTAGCCGGTCGAGTGATAGGCTGATGACGGCGAGGATTTGATCTAAGGCAAGTATTCACGCCAAATAGGGTGATGCCAGACAACAGGATCCCTGAGAGTCGACATGGATAAGCTGTGGAGAGAGTTGCAGCGGCGCCACGTTGTGCGCGTGGGCGTCGTCTATGCGCTGGCGGCCTGGTTGCTGGCACAAGTTGCAGATCTCATTTTGGGCAACTTCAATGCACCCAGCTGGGTGATGCAGTCCTTCCTGTTCCTGCTTGTAGCCGGGTTTCCAGTTGCCCTGATTATCGGCTGGGCATTCGAACTGACTCCGCAAGGATTAAGGCGTGAGGCTCCGACCTCGAGCGACGTCGAGCCTCGTGATCAAACACCTGTTTCTTCATCGACATTGCTGCGCTATGCAGTCTGGTTCGTTGCAACCGCCGGTCTGGCTGCGGTCCTCTTTATTAGTGCGGAGTTTGCCGAACAGCGGCGCGCTGCGCCGACTCAGGAAGTGCAAACGCGATTCGTAGTTGCAGCATTCAACAATGGCTCAGGCGATGCTTCGCTTGATTCTGTCGGTCGCATGGCGGCCGATATGATCAGCGCGGGGCTGCAGAGAACAGGGATCGTGGACGTCGTATCACCCGATACGGCCCTGCACATATCGCGGAGTATCGCGGAGTCGGACGATCCTGAAAGCGACCCGGTCGCCAGGCTCGCACAGGAAACGGGTGCCACGCATGCGGTCACCGGCACCTATTATCGCAGTGGTGATGCGATTCAGTTTCATGCTCAGGTCATCGACATGAGCAATGATGTGAAGCGTCGTCAGCACGTTGCTATCGAGCCGGTGGAGGGACCTTACGACAGGCCGGATGAGGCGATCGATGCCTTGCGCCAGCGCGTTATCGGGGCTATTGCCTCGATTATCGATCCACGCATCGAACAGCCGGCCGAACTGATGGGCCACATGCCAGACTACGATGCTTACAGAGCCTTCATTGAAGGTCTGGAAGTCTTCTGGCGCTCGGATTTCGTCGACTCCAGGCAGCACTTTCAACGCTCGATCGAGCTGGATGCCGATTACCATCTGCCGCGCATTCTGTTGGTGTTTTCGCACACAAACGTCGGTGAGTGGGCAGAGGCGGAATCGCTGCTCAGCGAATTGGAGCGCAGGCGCGACGAATTATCACCTTACGAAAGGTACCGCGTAGACCAACTCATCGCCATTACCAATGGCGATCTTGATGCCGCTCATTACGCAGCCCACCAGGCCAGCTCAATTTCGCCGGAGTTCGGCCCTGTAGTTGACGGTGCGGCGTATGCGATCGCGCTAAACCGACCACGAGAAGGAATCGAAGCCCTGCAGACGATCGACACGAGTCGCGTTCTGATTGGCTGGACTCAGTACTGGGAACGTCTTACTGCGGCCAGGCATATGCTTGGGGAGTATGATGAAGAGCTAAAAGAAGTATTGCAGGCCCGCGCAATTTATCCGAACTCGACGCTCCTGATATTTGCGGAGGTTCGCGTACGTGCCGCGCTCGGTGATCTTGATGGAATACATCAACTGACAGATGACGCCATCAGGCTTGGTGTGCAGCCGGGCTGGACATTAGGCGGATTGTTGCGGGTGGCGGGCGAGGAGTTGATTGCGCACGGGAAGGTCGACGCCGGCCGAGAAACTCTGGCACGGGCGATCAAATGGTATCGGGATCGGCCGCCCAAGGAACTGGAAGCACTGAGCCAAGCTCTGGCCTCCACGTTTCTATCGGCCGGTCGGGTGGATGAGGCGATCGTGCTCTTGGAGCCGTTGCAACAGAAACTCCCGGATCGGGTTTCCATGCTGGGCGCATTGGGCGTTGCCAGGGCCCGGCAGGGTGATCGTTCGGAGGCTGAACGCATCAGCGCACAACTCGAGGGAATTGACGTACCGTACACTTTTGGCAGCGCTTCGGTCTGGCAGGCAAAAATTGCCGCTGCATTGGGGAACCAGGATCAGGCCATGGTTTTCCTGCGAAGGGCGTTCTCCGAGGGGACAAGCATGGACGACTGGATTCACAGGGAGCCAGCGTTCCGATCCCTCGTCGATTACCCGCCGTTTCGAAAACTGCTGCAGCCGATTGGGTAGGAATCAAGCGTCTGAGATGAGTTCATCGCATTGCCCCGGGGAATCAAACCCGCGCTACTGGACACGGTGCCCAACAAGAGGCTGCGCCGCTTCCAATGAGTGAGTATGAATTCGATCTCATCCGCTTTCGGGTCACCCTACGTTACCTTGAGCGAACTCGTGTGGCCGCTGTCGGAACAGTGCAAATAACGACCCCCAATTCACGCCCGATAGCAGACCTTCAACGGTGAAAAACGACCCTAAGGCGACATTCACCGAGGTTCGCTTCCCAGCAAGTCGATCGAGCGATCCTGGGGACCTGCCGGTCGCCACGACATCGCGTGGGCGGCTGGCGGTACTGAGATACCATCTGCGGCATGTTTCACGCCGACCCACGCGGAATTCTCGCTCTCGTCGCCATCGCGATGTGCTGGGCGTTGGCGATCGTGCTCTACCGCGTCGGGACGCCTGGCAGCGTGGCGCGCAAGCTCGCACTGCTGCTCGTCGTCGAGGGTGTGACCCTAGGGTCGAGCAGTTCCCTCGAGTTCCTGTTGATTTCGCCCTCCGAGGCGTATCGCTTGTATCGGCCGTGGTTCGACGCACTGTTCATCATCCACACGCTCGGCGACTGCGCGATGCTCGCGCTGTACCCACCCTTTCTCGCCGCCGCCTTGCAGACGCCCATGACGCGTCCGTTCGCAGACAAGCGGGTGCAGTTCGGTCTTGCCATCGCCGCAACCGCGCTCTTCCTGGTAATCCAGGTAGGCCCGCTGGAAATCGGGGGCACGCTGCTCTACCTCGCGCTCGCCCTGGTCTTCTGGTACGCGCTCGTGGCCTCGATCCATGCCTGGCGCGTGTCGAGCGGCGCTGCTCGTACGCGGGCTCGCGCCTTCGCGCTTGCCTTCGGGATTCGCGATGTCTGCTGGGGAATTCTCTACAGCAAGGCGGTCTGGGACCTGTGGTTCGGATCGTATTCCATTATTACGGACCCGACAGACCCCGTGTACCTGGTCTACGCGCTCGGGACGCTGCTAGCGGTCCCACTCATCGCGTATGGCATCCTGCGCACGCATCTCTTCGACATCGACCTGCGCATCCGCTGGACGATCAAGCAGTCGACACTCGCAGCGGCCGTCGTGACGATCATCTACATGCTCTCCGAAGGCGCGGACCGGTTCCTCTCGTCCGAGCTCGGGAACTTCGTCGGCCTGCTGGCTGCGGCGGTCGTCGTGTTCTTCCTGGCTCCGCTGCAGCGCTTCGCTGAACGCGTCGCCAGTACTGCAATGCCGAAAACGCAGAACACGCCCGAATATGCCGCCTTCCGCAAGCTGCAGGTGTACGAAGCGGCGGTCGCCGAGGCCCTGCAGGGCGACGGCATCTCGCAGAAGGAACGCGCGTTGCTGAGCCGCCTGCGCGACTCGCTCGGCATCGTCGCCGCAGACGCCGAGGCGCTGGAACGCGACCTGCAAGCTCGCAAAGAAGCTCGTGCGTCCGAGTGACCGCTACCGGGCACAAATGCCTCGACGACGGGCCGCTATGTGTTTCCCGTCATCGCGACCAACCTGTTCGGCGCTGACTTTCCCGAGTGGTTCGGCACGCTCGGTAGCTCGCTGTACACGCTGTTCCAGGTAATGACGCTGGAGAGCTGGTCGATGGGCATCGTGCGGCCGGTGATGGAGCTGCACCCGTTTGCCTGGGCTTTCTTCATTCCCTTCGTCCTGTTGGCCACCTTCACGATGCTCAATCTGTTCATTGGCGTTATCGTCAGCGCCATGCAGAGCTTCACTGACGCCGACAAGGCGGAGACCATCGCCGCGGTGGAAGAGGCGCGCGAGCACATCGAGGCCGACCTCCATAGCGAGGTGCGCGCGCTGTTGCGCCAGCCGCGCGCTTGACGCGCGACTGGGTCGCTACGGAGCGCGATCGGCGGCGCCCGCCTCGATCTCCTCGAGCAGCGGATGCACATGGCGGCCGGCCGGGCGGATCAGGTACAACAGCTCGCTCAGCTTCGGAACGCGACCGACGCGCTGCAGCCCGAACTGCGTGGCGACGTCGGACTCGATCACGGTCGCCACGCAGGCAATGCCTAAGCCGCGCTGTGCGAACACCTTGATCAGAGCGCTGTCGTCGCAGCGCGCGACGACACGTGGCGTGATTCCGCGCTCGGCGAGCCAGGCATCTATCGCAATGCTGAGCGGCGATTCGGCGGACCCGGTGATCAGCGGTGCGCCCTCGAGGCAGGCGGGGAAGTCTCCGCTCAGCGCGAGGCGCACCTGCGGCGCCGCGACGAAGCTCAAGCTGGACTTCAGCAACAGGCGCCCGCGCATCGAGCGTGCCAGGTACGGCGGCACGGGCTGGTCGGCCAGCACCGCGTCGAGCTGGTGCGCAGCGAGCCGTCCGAGCAGCCCGGCGCTGGTCCCTTCGACGCAGTCGAGCTCGAGGCGGTCGCGGTGGCGCTCGAGCAGTGGCGCCAGCACGCGCGCGGTCAGCAACTTCGGCACGCTGTCCGTGACTCCGAGGCGCAGCCCCAGGCGGCGCGGTTCGGCGCGTCCGGCCATCACGCGGCGCAGTTCCGTGCCGAGGGCGAAGATCGACTCCGCATAGTCGCGCGCCACCTCGCCGTCGGGCGTCAGCACGAGGCGCCGGCCGGCCCGCTCCAGCAGCGTCCGGCCGAGCGATCGCTCCAACTCGCGCACCTGCGAGCTCAATGTCTGCGGGGCGAGGTGCAGGCGGCGCGCGGCGCCCGTCAGCGAGCCCTCGCGCGCGACCTCATGGAAGTAGTGCAGGTGCTTTAGATTGATGCGTCCAAGGGGCGGTGCACTCATCAGATTTTCTCGAAGGCTGGTGTATATATATTCTCATTTATTCTGTTTCTAGTCGCCCGTAGGATCGAACGGCAACTCAACGGAGGAACCGTCATGAAGATCGACGTCCAAGCCCGCCGCTTCAAGCTGACTGGGTCGCTGCGCCATGCGGTCCATCGCGAGATCGCGCGACTGGCCCAGGCGCTCGGCGCCGGCATCACCCGGGTGTCCGTACGCCTGTTCGACGTGAACGGCCTGCGCGGGGGCCTGGACAAGGGCTGCCTGGTGCACGCTCAGTTCACCGACGGAACCTCGATCGTCGGCAGCGACGTGGACGCGGACCTGTACAGCTCGGTACCGGCCGCGTTCGAGAAGGTGCTGCGCAGCCGGCGCATGAACCGCGCGCGCCGCCACACGCTGCGGCGGCACGACCCGCTGGCGCAGCTGAACCGCGTCTGAGGGGCGCCACCTCCGGAGTATCGCTATGCCGAAACCGACCCTCGTGTTCGCCGCCCTGCTGCTCGCGCTCGGACTGGGTGCGTTCGCACTCTCCGGCAGCCGGACGGCGCTGCTGCCCGCCTACTTCGGCGGCACGTTGGCCGTGCTGGCCGGACTCGCACTGGCCTACGCCGGCGCGCGCCGTCATCTGATGCATGTCGCCGCGGTCGTAGCGCTGCTCGGGGCGCTGGCGCCGGCCACCGCGCTGGCGATCCGTGCAGCGCAGATGAGCCCGCTCGCGCTCGGCGTCAACGTCGGCATGCTGGCGCTGAGCGCCGCGCTGCTGGCGATGATGATCCGCTCGTTCGTCGTCGCTCGCAGGTCCCGCACCGCGGGTTGAAGTCGGTACCACTCGCGGCGGGCTGCCGCCGCCACCGGCGGGCGCGCGCTAGATCAGCGGTTGGACTCTTAGGGTCCACCGGTTGCCGTTGTCAAGACCGGCGTGAGCCCACTCCGGACCGAATGAATACTGGGAACACCACGCGATCGACGCGCAGCGCGTTGAGAAAACTTTGACTGGAACTGGCTGCCGTTGGTACAGCCTGCGAGAAAAGTGGAGCGGGTGATCGGAATCGAACCCATGCTGTCGGTCTCGGACAACGCAAGGAATGGCCGCTTCCGGGAAGCTGTCGCTGCGTTCTTGAGGGACCGCTCCTGGCCGATTTTACCCCTACGCGAAGGTCTGCTTTCCATTGGTGCCGGGAAACGACCCCCAATTCACGCCCGATAGCAGCCCTTCAACGGTGCAGACCGACCCTTTAGAGTCCGTCGAGTACGTCCGCTTTCGGGCGAGCGCTCAATTGCCAGCCGCCAAATCGAGCGGCGCGTCCTTCGGCAGCTTCGCGAGCTGCTGCAGCCGGCCCGGCCAGCCGAAGGTGTCGCTGACATACTCGAGCCCCTGCAGGAAGCCCCAGGCGCCCGCGGCGTAGGCCACGCCCCACTGCACCACCTTGCGGCGGCGCAGTCGCTCCCAAAAGGTAGTCTCCTCCCCGTCCTGCGGCACGTGGGTCACGCGGCTCTCTCCCTGATGGCGCGAGTGTAACGGGATTGCCAGCAGGGGGTCCCTGGAGTGTCCGGTTCCGCGGCGCTCAGTTCATGGCATCAAGGACCGCTCCTGGCCGAACGTAGACCAACAGAACCTTGCGACTGGGAGTGGCGCGGCCGGAGGGATTTCTGCCACGCTCCGCTATCGGCCGCCCCGCTAGGGCCGTTACCGATGCGCTCAGTCGCCGCGAATCGGCAACGTCCAACCTCGCTAGCGCGAGGTTGTCGAGCGCCCGACGACGTCGGGAGTTCTGATTTCTCCGCTTCGGCGCCAGAAGCGAAAAAGGGGCCACACTGACGTGTGACCCCATATTCCTACCTTCTGGCGCGCCCGGAGAGATTCGAACTCCCGACCTTCTGGTTCGTAGGGGCACCCTGCTTCTTTGTTTGTGTTTCAAATCAACAAGGTAGATGGCCCGCCTTCACCCTACGTTGCGCCAAATCTCGCCAAGACGCGCCGAGTGCGGATTCAACCCGACGCTAACGCACTGCCGAGGTCCCGGTGCAGACGG
Source organism: uncultured Gammaproteobacteria bacterium (assembly GCA_963823535.1). Lineage (GTDB taxonomy): Bacteria > Pseudomonadota > Gammaproteobacteria > Steroidobacterales > Steroidobacteraceae > RPQJ01. Next base: position 307,449 of record CAWGLZ010000004.1, on the reverse strand, counting down.
GAGCCCAGCAATCGATTCAAGCGGCCGACCGCTGAGCCCCACCCGCCAGCAAGGGGTCGACGCCCGGTCACGGACAACCTACTCGCCCCTGCGCTTATTGGTGGCGCCCGCGACTCCAATTCACTTGAGCGTGCGGAACTCGCGGACAGTCAGGACTAGCCCGACGACCAGAAGCGCAAACACCACGGAGCCCCAGAACATGAGATCGGGAGCCATCACTGCTTCCTCGCCAGCAGCGCGGCAAGCTTGAAGTAGCATCCGAAGCCGAAGATGGCCGGAATCCAGATTGCGGTGAAGATCGCCTGCTCACGATCCTGCGCGACAAACCAGAGATAGGCCGAAATGACGAATGAAATCATCACGGCCAAGAGAATGAAGTAGTCCGATTTCCTGAACATGTGAGCCTCCGGCTCTATTACTTCTCGAGATACTCTTCCACGCCGTAGCCAATGGCGCTCAGCAGGCACCCGGCGATGGCTAGCGAACCGATTACACGGACGCCCGATGAAATACCAACCGCAAAAGACTGCACCGGTATGAGCCCAGTCGCAGCAAGCAGCAAGCCGGAGCAGCCGATCACCGTGAGCACGTTGCCAACGACGACCAGGAGCCGATACACCTTTCGTGCAGGTCTCACGGCGCTCGGGCCTCCATCCTCATGGTGGCGGTCTTGAAGCGCATTTGAAGCTTGTGGCCGACCTGCTCTGCGCTGACTGCGCTTCCGGCGAAAGCACCGCCCCCCCGCGCAGGGGGGCGGTGCCCAGCAGGACGCTACTTCGGCAGGAGCACGGCATCGATCACGTGGATGACGCCATTGCTCGCGCCAACGTCCGTCTTGACGATATTCGCGCCATCGACCTTGACCTTGCCGCCGTCCACCGCAATCTTGACCGACTGGCCGTTGACGGTCTTCGCGCTCGTCAGTTTTACGACGTCCGCGGCCATCACTTTGCCCGCCACGACGTGGTAAGTGAGGATCCCTGCAAGCTTCGCCTTGTTCTCAGGCTTCAGCAACGACTCGAGGGTGCCGGCGGGCAGCTTGGCGAAGGCCTCGTCCGTCGGAGCGAACACGGTGAAAGGACCAGGGCCCTTGAGGGTCTCGACGAGACCGGCGGCCTCGAGCGCAGTGGCCAGCGTTTTGAAGCTGCCAGCCGCCACGGCCGTGTCGACGATGTCAGCGGGCGCCTTGGCCTTAGACTCATAGGCGTTGGCTCCTTGGAACGCCAGTGCGCCGGATAGCAGCGCGGCAAGCGGCAGCAAAGTGCGCAGACGCACGGAAGCAATCGATGTGAACATGGAAACTCTCCTGGGTTGATCGGGGCGATCCGGAACGGCCGCGGGTGTGCGGGTGCTCATCGAGCCAGTTCGCCCAGTGCGATGTGCTGGATTCGATCCCGCCCCTTGCCACGCCCGTCTGCACTTCTGCGACCGCGGCAAGGCGAGACTCCGCTGCTATGCACCCAGAGCATCAAGCGCTTTGGTGAGCTGTGACCGCGTTGCGGTCAGTTCCACTTCGATGCTGGCGATGTCGGCCTCACCTTCTGAGACCTCTCAACCCGAGTTGCCCCTGCGCTGAATGGCGATGTAGTACTCCGCGGGCTTTCCTCTCGCCAGCTTGACGGGTACCACGCGCCAATGCATGACGAAGGGCCTCTTTTTGCTGTCGTAGTTGATGGCGCGACCTTCGAAAACCTTGCCCTTTTCCATGCAACGACGCAGTGCATCGAGGGGGGCTCTTTCGGTCGCCGCCCCCTGCAGCAGCACCGGTGATTTTCCGATCACGCTCTTGGCGCTGTAGCCGGTCAGCGCCGTGAATGCTTTGTTGACGTAGAGAATCGGCGATTCCTTGCCGGCACGGGTGATCATGATCGAGTCGAAGCTATGGTCGGCAATTGCCCTGAGGGAAGCGACCAAGGCTTCGGCGGACAGGGTTGCAGTGCGTGTCATCCATCGTCTCCTTGAGTTGTGGGTTTCGGGTCATTGTCAACCGCGCTGCCTGGGGAACAGCGGCAGTGTTGTACCCGACATTTAACGCCCCGAGCTTGCTCCTCACGTCCTCGCTCGGCAAGAACGGATTGACGTCCGGACTTCTGGCGCACAATTTGTGGCCTATCTTTGGGAGCCAGGGACATGGGAAATGGCACGCTATTTCCCAGCGTAGTCATACCGCGGGATCGTCAGTGTATTCCTGGATCGGGCGGGACAAGATCGGTCGCTGTGAATGCGAACCTTGGGACTGTTCCCAATGCTCGAGGATCAGTTCGCGTGCTGTAATGCTTCATCGCCAGTGAACGCAGTGAAGGATCCACCGGCCGATTTTCATGGACGACGCCCACTCCAGCCCCTCGAGCTCCTCACGAAGGCCGATCGCCGTGGTCCTCGGCGCGAGCGGCTACATGGGTTCGAATCTGGCGCCGGCGCTGGCCGCCCACGGTTGGCACGTGCGTGCGGTCGCGCGCAGCGCCGCCGTGCTCGAGGCCCGCGAATGGCCGGGCGTCGAGTGCTGGTCGGCGGACGTGCTGCAACCGGAGACGCTCGGCCCGGTGCTCGAGGGCGCGGACGTCGTCTTCTACCTCGTGCACATGATGTGGACCGGGGGCGACTTCGTGCCTGTCGAGCGTCGGGCGGCCGAGAACGCGCGCAGGGCGTGCAAGGCCGCAGGGGTACGCCGCATCGTTTACCTGGGCGGCATCATGCCGAAGGAGAAGCGCTCCCGGCACATGGAGGGCCGGGCCGTCGTCGGCGATGCGCTCCGCGAGGGCTCGGTCCAGGTCATCGAGCTGCAGGCGGCGATGATCGTCGGGCCCGGCTCGGCGGCCTTCGAGGTCATCCGCGACCTCGTCAACCACCTGCCGATCATGATCACGCCGAAGTGGGTGCGCCGGCGCTCGACGCCGATTGCCCTCGAGAACGTGCTGACCTACATGATCGCTGCCGCGGACCTGCCGTTCGAAGGCCACCGGATTCTCGAGCTCGCCGGGCCCGATGTGCTCACCTACCAGCAGATCCTGGAAATCTACGGGGAGTTCGTCGGCAAGAAGCCGAGGGTGATTCCCGTGCCCGTGCTGACGCCGAGACTCTCCAGCTACTGGCTGTATTTCGTCACCTCCGTGCCACCGACCACGGCTATGTCGCTGGTCGAGGGACTGTCGCACGACTACATCGGGGACAGCCGCGAGATTCGCGAGCTGGTGCCACAGCGCCTGCTCACCTTCCGCGAGTCCGTCGCCGTGACGCTGGAGGCGGAGAAAAACCACCAGACCCCCGCACGCTGGGTCGAGGGGGCCATTGCCTGCCGCGACTGGAACCCGCGCTACTCGTTTTATGCGAAGAAGTTCTGCGGCAGCCATGAAACCGGCGCTTCCCGCGAGGCGCTCTTCAAGGTGCTGCAGCAGTTCGGCAAGGACGGCGACTTCTTCTCGTATCGCCCGCTGTGGTGGCTGCGTCGCGCGTTCGACTGGCTGATCGGCGGCCCGAGCTTCCGGACCGGCCGACGCGATCCCGACACGCTGCGCATGGGCGACGTGGCGGACGGGTGGCGCGTGCTCGGCATGAAGCAGAACGAGCGGCTGACGCTGTCGATGCTGATGCGCGCGCCCGGCTCGGGCCTGCAGGAGTTCAACATCCGGGAGCGGGGCGACCGGCGGGTGGTGGAACTCTGTGCGTACTGGCACCCGGCCGGGTTCTGGGGGCTCTTGTACTGGTACGCCCACCTGCCGCTATACAGCCCGCTGGTGCATGGTGCCGTGGCAGAAGTTGCACGCCGGGCAGAAGCGCTCGACGATGCGTGAGCGGCAGCTGCGGGGCAGGTCGTCTCGGCCGATTCGCGCAATCGGAGGAACGGACTAAGGAAATGACGCCCGCCGTCGACGGTTGGATGGTGCTCGCGCGGTGCATCCATACGCCCGGGTGCGGCGAATATGTCCGCGCGGGCGTCAGGCGCCTTTCCGTCATCCCGGGACGAGCATGACCAGGACGATCCAGCTCGACGAGACCATCGAGGTGCACCGGCCGCTGCGCGAGGTGTTTGCCTACATCTCCGAGTTCTCCCGCATCGAGGAATGGGACCCGGCCGTGGCGCGCGGCGTGCGCTCGACCGAAGGCCCGCTCGGTGTAGGCAGCCAGTTCCGGATCGACATGAAGGCGGGCTTTTCGCTGCGCTACTCCGTTGTCGAGTGGGAGCCAGAGCGTCGCCTGCTCATGACGGTCGATTCGAAACCCTTCACGGCGCGGGAAGAGATCTTCTTCAAGCGGACCGCCGACGGTACGCGAGTCCGCTACGTCGCCACCTTCGACTTCGTTGCGCCACTGGCCCGCCTGGCGAAGACGTTTCCGGGCGTGATGAATCGTGTCGGCAAGAGCGCCATGGCCGGCATGAAGCGGGCGCTCGAAGACCGGTTCGACCCGCCGCGTGCGACCTGGGGCTCAGTGCTGGCCGACAAACTGGTCGCGCCTGGCATGCTGTGTTTCACCCGCTTCGGCTACCGGTCGGCTCGCAGGCACTGGAACCCCGTGTCGGCGTATCTGCGCGATCGCCACATCGTGATCACGGGAGCGACGTCTGGGTTGGGCCTCGCGACCGCAGAGGCCCTGGCGGCGCGCGGAGCGGAGCTGACGCTCGTGGCGCGCAATGCGAGCAAGGCGAAACGCGTCGCGAAGAACCTCGAGCGCCGGTTCGGCAACAAGCGGATCCACGTCGAGATCGCCGAGCTCAGCCTGCTCAAGGACGTCAGGGCCTTGGCCGCTCGCCTGCTGAAGAGGGGCAAGGCCATCGACGTGCTGGTCAACAATGCCGGGGCGCTGATCAATCCTCGCGAGGAAACGGCCGAGGGCCTCGAGAAGAGCTTTTCGCTGTTACTCCTGAGCCCGTACCTGCTGACCTCGCAATTGCACGCGTTGCTCAAAAACGCGGCGGGTGAGCATGGCGTCGCGCGCGTCGTCAACGTACTTTCAGGCGGCATGTACACTCAGAGGATCCACGTCGACGACCTGCAGAACAAGAAAGGTACCTACTCCGGGTCAGTCGCCTACGCGCGCGCAAAACGCGGACTGATGATCCTGACCGAGGAATGGGCACGTCGCTGGGCCAAGGATGGCATCGTGGTCAACGCCATGCACCCAGGTTGGGCCGACACCCCCGGGGTGGTTGTGGCGCTGCCGGAGTTCCATCGAGTCACGGAGCGGGTGTTGCGCACTCCGGAAGAGGGTGCCGACACCATCGTCTGGCTGGCGGCAGCCACGGAGGCCGGCAAGGTCAGTGGCGAGTTCTGGCTCGATCGCCGACCGCATGCGAAGCACGTGTTGCCCAGCACTCGCGAAACTCCGGCTGAGCGGGGGGAATTGCTGAAGGCGCTCGCTGCGTTCGCCTAACCTAAGGAGTCTCAATCATGTCCAAAGCGAAGTCTGCTGACGGTTCGATCGACATCGGGATTTCGGCCGTCGAGCGCGCGAGGATCGCACGCGGACTTTCGGCCCTCCTCGCTGACAGTTACACCCTCTACTTGATGACCCACAACTTCCATTGGAACGTCACCGGCCCGCACTTCAACAGCCTGCACCTGATGTTCATGGCCCAGTACACCGAACAGTGGAATGCGCTCGATATCATCGCCGAGCGTATCCGCGCGCTCGGCCATCCGGCACCCGGCACGTACAAGGAGTTCGTGAAGCTCGCGTCAATCAAGGAGGTCCACGGAGTACCCAAGGCAACAAAGATGGTCCGCCATCTCATGGACGCGCAGGAGGCCACGGCGCGCACGGCCCGCAATCTCTTCCCCCTGGTGGAGAAGGCCCACGACCAGCCGACGGCCGACCTGCTCACGCAACGTCTCGAGGTGCATGAGAAGACAGCCTGGATGCTGCGCAGTCTGCTCGAGGCGTGATGACGCTGCGGGGCGCCACGTTTCGCGGCAACAAGGCCGGCTTGCCGAGTAAGCCGTGTGTGGCGTGCGGCTTGCCCATGAGCTGGCGCCGCAGCTGGGCGAAGAACTGGGCCGACGTGAAGTACTGCTCCGAGGCCTGTCGACGCGCGAAAACCAGGCGTGGCTAAGCTGCGCAATCTGATCGTCGTGCTCGGCGACCAACTCGACCTCGACGCCGCCGCGTTCGATGACTTCGATGCGGGCTTCGACGCCGTCTGGATGGCCGAGGTGGCAGAAGAATCCACCCAGGTGTGGTCGAGCAAACCGCGCACGGCCTTGTTCCTGGCGGCCATGCGGCACTTCGCACTGGCCTTGCAAGCTGCCGGCCGCCGGTTGCACTACACCCGACTGGATGCCGCTGCCAACGCGGGTAGCCTGCAAGCGCAGTTGCAGGCCGACATCCTGCTCCTGGGGCCGACCCGGCTCGTGATGACTGCACCGGGCGACTGGCGTGTCCTGCAGGCGATCAAAGCGGTGGCCGAGGCCAACGGCTTGCCGCTGCACATTCGCGAAGACCGCCACTTCTTTTGCAGCGTTCCCGAATTCGCTGCACATGCCAGGGGCCGCAGGTCCCTGCGGATGGAGTACTTCTATCGCGAGCAGCGAAAGCGCCACCGCGTGCTGATGGTCGGCGATGAGCCTGTCGGCGGGCAGTGGAATTTCGACGCCGACAACCGCGAGGCCTTCGGCGCTGCCGGCCCGGGTGATGTGCCGCCGCGGACGATCTTCGCGCCGGATGAGATCACGCGCGACGTAATCGCGCTCGTCAGCAACCGCTTTGCCGCGCACCCCGGCCGGCTGGACAGCTTCGCCTGGCCGGTCACCCGCGCGCAGGCGCTGCAAGCCGTGCGCGCCTTTATCAAGGAGCGCCTGCCGTTGTTCGGCCGCTACCAGGACGCAATATGGCCGGGCGACCCTTGGCTGTACCACTCGCACCTGTCGGCCGCGCTCAATCTGAAGCTGCTGAATCCACGCGAAGTGGTGGCTGCGGCCGAAGCGGCCCACAACGACGGGCAAGCGCCACTGGCGAGTGTCGAAGGCTTCATCCGCCAGGTCCTCGGCTGGCGCGAGTACGTGCGCGGCATCTACTGGACCCAGATGCCCGAGTATCTAGAGCGCAACGCGCTCGACGCCCAGGACGACCTGCCCACATGGTACTGGACCGGCGCCACGGACATGGCCTGCCTTCGCGATGCGCTCGCGCAGACGCTGACACACGGCTACGCCAACCACATCCAGCGGCTGATGGTCACCGGCCTCTTTGCGCTGATGCTGGGCGTGGACCCGAAGCAGGTGCATGCCTGGTACCTGGCCGTCTATGTCGACGCGGTGGAGTGGGTCGAGTTGCCCAACACCCTGGGCATGAGCCAGTACGCTGACGGCGGCGTGATGGGCAGCAAGCCCTACATCGCCACCGGTAAGTACATCGAGCGCATGAGCCCGCACTGCAAGGGCTGCCGTTACGACCCCGCGCAGCGCAGCAGCGACAACGCCTGCCCGTTCACCACCTTGTACTGGGACTTTCTGATGCGCCATGAAGCGGCGCTGGCCAGGAACCCGCGCATGGCGCTGCAGGTGAAGAACGTGGCTCGCCTGACCGACGGGCAGAAGCAGGCGGTGAGGGAACGCGCAGCGGCTATCCGCCGTGGCGAGATCGGGACAGACGCCGGGGTCAGCGCCGAAGCCGCTATGGGGTTCGGTCGGCATGCCTGAGACCTTCGTACCCACGCTCGCGGCCGCGCAGGCCCGCATCGCCGCCGTGCGACCGGCCGCCTACGCCCGCACGCGCAACGCGCTCGACGGTGCGGTGACGGGGCTGTCGCCCTACATCACGCATGGCTTCGTCACGCTGAAGGATGTGCTGGCCGGCGTCGCCGCGCGCCACTCGCTGGACACGCAGCACAAGTTCGTCTTCGAACTGGGCTGGCGCGCCTACTTTCGTCATGTTTGGCAGCACCGCGGCGAGGGCATCCTGCGCTCGCTGCACGAAGGGCCGCTGCCCGATGACGCCTACGCGGGCGAGCTGCCGGCGGACATCCGCCAGGGCTGCACGGGGGTGCCGGTGGTGGACGAGGCGGTGCGCACGCTGTACACGACGGGCCTGCTGCACAACCACGCGCGCATGTGGCTGGCCAGCTATGTGGTGCACATGCGCAAGGTGCATTGGCGCACCGGCGCCGACTGGCTTTACGGCCACCTGCTCGATGGCGACCTGGCCAGCAACCACCTCAGCTGGCAATGGGTCGCAGGTACCGGCAGCAGCAAGCCGTACCTCTTCAATGCCGAGAACGTCGCCCGGTACGCACCATCGTCATGGCACAGCCCCGGCAGCGTGATCGACACGTCCTACGAAGCGCTGGACCGCGTGGCGAGGCAGCCTCGGCGCGAGTTCGACGCGCCACCTTGCAGCCCATCTCTGCCCGAACCAACACTCGGCGCAGAGCCGCCAGTTGAACTCGGCTGTACAGCTCCCGACGCTGCCGCCGTGACAGGCCGCGACATCTGGCTCGTCCACCCCTGGAGCCTGGGCCCCCTGCCGACCTCGTTGCCGGTCGATACCGTGGTGATCGGCGTCTTCCTGGCCGACTTCCACAGGGCATGGCCGTGGAGCAAGCGGCGCTGGCGCTTCGTGGACAGCCGCATGACTGAACTCGCTGCCCAGCGCTGGCATGGCGACGCGGCCGCCATTGGCGCTGCGCTCGCGGGCGCCCGCAGCGTGCGCAGTATCGCCGAGCCACATGTGGCGCCGTGGCTGCCAAGCTGGGCCAAATGCGAGTGCGCGCCGGTCCTGTTTCCGCGGGTTGATCGGCGCTGCGACTCTTTTTCGCAATGGTGGGCCCGTACCTCGGGTGGCCTGAATTCGGCTGCGGACCTGCTGGCCGTCAACGAGGTGCCTGCATCGTGACCGACCCCGTCCACGAACCGCCGCCGCTGACGGTGCTCTACGACGGCGCCTGCCCACTGTGCCGCCGCGAGATTGGCGTCTATCGCGGCCTGCGGCCGAATACGCAGGTGTGCTTTGCCGACGTCAGCGATCCCGCGTCGCAGCTGCCGAATGGCACCACGCGCGAGCAACTGCTGGCGCGCTTTCACGTGTACGGCAGCGACGGCCAGTTGCTCAGCGGCGCGCAAGCCTTTCTGGCGCTGTGGGCTGCGCTGCCGGGCTGGCGCTGGCTGGCCCTGGTCTGCCGTCTGCCAGGCGCCACCTGGACGATGGAGCGCCTGTATCGCTTCTTTCTGCGCTGGCGGCCGGCGCTGCAGCGCTGGGCGTCCCGGCTGGACCGGCCCGACGTGCCCCGCTGATCTCATCTATTTCACCCTCGGAACACACCCCATGACTTCGACCGTCCTCATCACGGGTGCCAGCGGCGGCATCGGTCGCGCCCTGGCTCACCAATTGCACGCCCAAGGGTGCCGCGTCGCTGCGGTGGGGCGCGAGGCCGACCGCCTGGCCGACGTCGAGGCGCTGGTGCGCAGCGCGGCGGTACCCGCTGGGAGGTGTGCAGACGGCTCATCAGGTGGCCGACGTGATGGCCTGGCTTCTGGGCGGTGGCGCGGCCCGCCTGACCGGCCAAGTGATTGCGGTGGATGGCGGCTTCACCACGGTGCGGCCTCTCGTGAAGTAGCTTGTCCTGACAACCAGGAGTTCGGAATGAGCGAAGACCCACGCTGCTGCGGCAGCGGAACCTGCATCATCGACACCGCAGGCTGCTGCTGGTGCAGTCGGCTGGAAGTCGTACGAGTGCTGCGGTATGCGCACTCGGCGCGGAAGCAGCGGGAGCATGTGTCGGCGGCGGCCCAGCGGATCGAGCGGACGTGGGGCGTCGTGGACAGTGACTCTACGATTTCCCTACGCCAGACAGCATAAAGGCCTACGCGCTACCGTAAGCCTTTGATACAACTGGCGCGCCCGGAGAGATTCGAACTCCCGGCCTCCTGGTTCGTAGGAGCACCTATTGGTTTGCGGGTTGTTTTGAATCAACAAGTTAGATGGCCCGCCCTCCACTCAACTCCCGCCGGGACTCGTCAGTACTCGCCGAATGCGGATTCTGCCCTGCATTACCACTCGTCGTCGCACGGAAGACCTCTGGACGCCGCATACTAGGCCTTCCTCGGCACGCGGCAGTGTCACCGCCGGCCGTTCTCACGCCAGAAGTGCACGAGCGCCCTTGACCGGACCCACGGTTGACCGGCGCTGCCCGCCATCGGGCTCCAGGAGTTTTCCCCATTGATGTTTGCAGGTGGCAGTCTCTTCGCTCGCACCCGACGCGTGACGGATCGGCTGGGGCGGCGGCGCCTGGCGTTCGATGTCTCACCTCCGGAACCGCCCCTGCGATCGGAGCTCTTCAGCGACGACCAGATGGAGCAACACGGTCGGTATCTCGCTGGATCGCACACCCTTGCGCGTGGGCGGGCGCCAGACCGGCTGCTGCCGCGGCTGGCCGACAACGAAGAAGTCCTGCACGGGGTATTCGACCAGCTGACCGAGGCGGTCACGACCGACCGCCGCGTGTCGCCCGCCGGCGAATGGCTGCTCGACAATTTCTACCTGATCGAGGAGCAGATCCGCGCCGCAAAGCGACACTTGCCGAGGAACTACAGTCGGCAACTCCCGCGCCTCGCACATGGGCCTTCGGCTGGCTTCCCGCGCGTCTATGACATCGCGCTCGAGACGGTCGCGCATGGGGATGGCCGAATCGGCCTGCATGGCCTGAGGCGATTCCTGGCCGCATACGAAAGCGGCACGACGCTGAACCTCGGGGAGCTCTGGGCGATCCCGATCATGCTGCGACTCGCCCTGATCGAGAATGTCCGCCGGGTGGCGTTGCGTGTTGCGGCTGCACGCGTCGACCGCGATCTCGCGGATGGCTGGTCGGGCAGGATGATCACGGCCGTCAATACGGATCCGAAAAGCCTGATCTTGGTAATCGCGGACATGGCACGTTCGAATCCGCCGATGTCCGCGCCGTTTGTGTCCGAGTTCGTGCGCGGCCTGCAGCGCCAGAGCGGGGCGCTGGCCCTTGCATTGACCTGGATCGAGCAGCGACTGGCCGAGGATGGCCTGACGACCGAGCAACTGGTGCAGGCGGGCAACCAGATCAAGTCTGCCGACCAGGTCACCATCGGAAACTCTATCGACAGCCTGCGCTTCCTCGCATCCATGGACTGGCGCAGCTTCGTCGAGTCCCTGAGCGTCGTTGAGCGGGTGCTGTGCGAGGACCCGGCCGCCGCGTACGCGGGGATGGACTTCGCAACCCGCAACAGCTACCGCCTGGTGATCGAGCGGATCGCCCGGCGCAGCGACCAGACGGAACGACAGGTTGCAGAAGGCGCGCTCGGCCTTGCCCGCGACGCGGCGGTCCGCACTGATGCAGACGACGACGAGCGCTCGCGGCGCGCGCACGTAGGCTATTACCTGGTCGATCGGGGCCTGGGCGAACTGGAGCGAGCCGCGCGGTTCCGTCGCCCTGCGAACGAAGTTGTGCGCACCGCGGTACGTCGCTTTCCGCTATTCGCGTATCTCGGAACCATCGCTGTAATCACCGCGGCGATCAGTGGCTATTTGTTTTCGACCGCGCAGGCCGACGGCCTCGCAGGATGGCGGCTTGCACTCGTCACCGCCATCGCGGTGCTTGCGACCAGCCAGCTCGCGGTCGCACTGGTCAACTGGCTCGCGACCATGCTGGTAAAACCGAGCGCGATACCTCGCATGGACTTCTCGGACGGCATCCCCGCATCGTCGAGTACGCTGGCAGTCATCCCAACGATGATCAACAGCATCGGCAACATCGACGACCTCGTCGAGATGCTCGAGGTCCGGTTTCTCGCCAACCGCGACGAGAACCTGCGCTTCGGCCTGTTGACGGACTTCCGGGACGCGGCCACGGAGTCGATGCCTGAGGACGGTGCGCTGCTCGATCACGCTTCCAGACGGATCGAGGCGCTGAATACGCTTTATGGAGGCGATGCATTCTTTCTCTTTCATCGCCCTCGGCGATGGAATCCGGGCGAGCGGGCCTGGATGGGGTTCGAGCGCAAGCGCGGCAAGCTCGCCGATCTCAACTGGCTGCTTCGAGAATCGAGTCGGGCGAGTGCCTCCGAGCGTTTCTCGCTGGTCGTCGGCAACCTGGACGTGCTTGCAGGCACCCGCTACGTGATTACGCTCGACACCGACACTCAGCTGCCGCGAGATGCCGCGCGACAGATGGTTGGCACCATGGCCCATGCGCTCAACCGGCCTTGTTTCGACGACAGGCTCGGGCGCGTGCGCGGCGGCTATGGGATCCTGCAACCGCGGGTCAGCCCGAGCCTGCCTGGAACGAACCGTTCCAGGTACGCGCGCATGCACAGCGGCGAGGCGGGTATCGATCCGTATACAAGGACGGTGTCGGATGTCTACCAGGACCTGTTCGACGAAGGCTCGTTCATCGGCAAGGGCATCTACGATGTGGACGCTTTCGAGCAGTCGATGGGCGGCAGGTTTCCCGACAGCCGGATACTGAGCCACGATCTGCTGGAAGGCTGTTACGCGCGCTCGGGGCTGCTGAGTGACGTCGAGCTCTTTGAGGACTACCCGTCGACGTATGCGGCGGACGCCGCCCGTCGACACCGATGGATGCGAGGCGACTGGCAGATCGCAAGCTGGCTGCTGCCGTGGGTGCCGGGCGCCGGGGGGCAGCGGTACCGCAATCCGCTGTCCGCCCTGTCGCTGTGGAAAATTGCCGACAACCTGCGGCGCAGCCTGGTTCCGATAGCGCTGCTGCTTATGCTGCTGGTCGCCTGGATCGTGCTGCCATCCGCGCTGGCCTGGACTCTGGTCGCCGTCGCCATCGTCCTGGTCCCGTCGCTACTGCAATCGATGCTGCAATTTCTGCGCAAGCCACAGGACGCGACAGTGCGCCAGCACCTGGCTGGGACCGCGCGGTCGGCCGCCACGCAGTTGACGCAGGCGGGTCTTGCGCTGGCCTGCCTGCCGCACGAAGCCTTCGCCGGCGCCGATGCTGCGCTGCGCACGAGCTGGCGAATGCTGGTGTCGCGCCGGCGGCGGCTCGAATGGAGCCCGTCGGGGGATCCGGCCAACGACGGCGAAGCGGGCTTGCCCGGATCACTCCGGTCGATGTGGGCGACACCGGTGATCGCGTTCGCAACCGCCACGTGCCTGGCCCTGATGCGGCCTTCGGCGCTCATCCTGGCGGCGCCGATCCTGCTGCTGTGGCTGGCCGCACCCGCAGTGACCTGGTGGTTGAGCCGGCCGCTGATACAGCCACGGCCCCGACTGACGGACGAGCAGGAAGTCTTTCTCCGCTCACTCGCGCGGCGGACCTGGGCGTTTTTCGATACGTTCGTCGGACCCGAGGACAACTGGCTCCCGCCGGACAATGTGCAGACGCATCCGGGCCCGACCGTGGCGCATCGCACGTCGCCGACCAACCTGGGGCTGGCATTGCTCGCGAACCTGGTCGCCCATGACTTCGGCTACCTTTCGAGCGGACGACTTCTCGACCGCACCGCCAGGGCGCTTCGCAGCATGGCGTCCCTCGAACGGTACCGGGGTCACTTCTACAACTGGTACGACACGCAGAATCTCAAGCCGCTGCTGCCGATTTACATCTCGACGGTCGATAGCGGAAATTTCGCGGCTCACCTGCTGACACTGCGGGTCGGACTGCTGGCCCTGGCCGACCAGCCGATCCTGTCGCGACGGGTGTTTGACGGCCTGGCCGACACGCTGGGCGTCGCGAGTGAATCTCGGGCCGGTGACATGGCGGCGCCGCATACGGAGCTGTGCCGTGAACTCGATGCGGCAATCGCAGCAGGAGTCACCACGCTGGGCGACGCACGGCGACGCCTGGACCGGCTGGCCAAACTGGCAGACAAGGCTGCGTCGAGCGGTGCTGCAGCGGTCGCCGCGGCGGCCGACACCGACTCGCAACAGGACTGGGCCCGCGCACTGCTCGACCAGTGTCGGGCCGCCCGGGACGAGGTCGCGCTGCTCGCGCCGTGGACATCGTTGACCGCCCCCCCGTCAGGATTGGAGGGGCTGATGCCGAACGCACGGCTACCGACCCTGCGCGAAATCGCAGGACTCGAGGTACAGGTGCAGCCGGTCATCGCGCAGGCGCTCGCCGCGGAGCGCGACGATACGAGGCGCGCGTGGCTGCTCGCGCTTCGGGGTTCCATTGCCGCGGGTAGCGCGCTCGCGCGGCAGCGAATCAGCAGCATCGAGGACCTGGCCCGGCAGGCCAACGAGTTCGCGATTCCGGACTTCGACTTCCTGTACGACGCGCGTCGTCGCTTGCTGACGATTGGATACAACGTGACCGAACGGCGCCGCGACGCGAGCCATTACGACCTGCTCGCGTCGGAGGCGAGGCTCAGCAGTTTCGTGGCCATCGCGCAGGGGCAGCTGCCGCAGGAGAACTGGTTCGCGCTGGGACGGTCGCTTACGCTCGCCGGCGGGAACCCGGTACTCGTCTCCTGGAGCGGCTCGATGTTCGAGTACCTGATGCCGCTGCTCGTCATGCCCGACTTTCCGGATACCCTGCTCGGCCAGACCAGTCGGTCGGCAGTGCGGCGCCAGATCGAGTACGGCCGCCAGTGCGACATTCCCTGGGGCATGTCCGAATCCGGCTACAACATGGTCGACGCGCACCGCAATTACCAGTACCGCGCTTTCGGCGTGCCAGGCCTGGGATTGCAGCGTGGGCTGGTGGACGACCTGGTCATCGCCCCGTACGCATCGGCGCTTGCGCTGATGATCGAGCCCGAAGCCGCATGCGAGAACCTGCAACGGCTCGCCACGGAGGGAGTACTCGGGCAATACGGCATGCACGAGGCCGTGGACTACACGCCATCGCGGATACCGCGCGGCCAGGCCAGGGCGATCGTCCGGTCATACATGGCCCACCATCAGGGAATGAGCCTGCTGTCCTTCGCGGACCTGCTGCTCGACCACCCGCTGCAGAAGCGATTTGCGTCGGACCCCCAGTTCCAGGCCACGATGATGCTCCTGCACGAGCGGATCCCGAGATCCGCGGCGTTCCTCGCGCACCCTGCAGCGCTGCCGCTGGCACACGCGGCGGCGGAGACCGCTGCGCTGCCGATTCGGGTCATCAGCCGCCCGGACACGCCGGCGCCCGAAGTGCAGCTGTTGTCGAACGGCCGGTACCACGTGCTCGTCACTGCGGCTGGCAGCGGATACAGCCGTTGGAAGGACCTGGCGATCACCCGCTGGCAGGAAGATGCGACCCGCGACCACTCGGGCAGCTTCTGCTACATCCGCGACACCGCCACTGGTGTGTTCTGGTCGAATGCCTCGCAACCGACGCAGAAGAAGCCCGAGAGCTACGAAGCGATATTCACCGAGGGACGTGCCGAATTTCATCGCCGGGACCGCGTCGAGGATTCGCTGATCGAGACCCGGACGGAGATCGTGGTCTCGCCCGAGCACGACATCGAGCTGCGCCGCGTCCGACTCATAAACAGGTCCGGCCAGCGCCGGACGCTCGAAATCACCAGTTACGTCGAAGTCGCCCTGGCACCGCCGGCGGCGGATGCGCTGCACCCCGCGTTCAGCAAGCTGTTCGTCCAGACCGAGATCCTGCGGGCCAAGAGAGCCGTGCTGTGCACGCGCAGGTCCCGCGCGCAGGACGAACGGCCGGACTGGATGTTTCATCTGATGTCGGTGTCGAGCGTGGACACCGGCGACATGTCCTTCGAGACCGATCGTGCGCAGTTCATCGGCCGCGGCCGCTCCCTTGCCAGTCCGCGCGCACTCGTCGTGGTCGACCCGCTCACCGGCAGCCAGGGGCCGGTGCTGGATCCGATCGTCGCCCTGCGCCAGGTGGTCATCCTCGATCCCGACCAGACGGCCACGATCGACCTTGTCACAGGGGCGACGGCTTCGCGCGACACGGCGGAGCACCTTATCGATCGCTACCAGGATCGGCACCTCGCCAACCGGGTCTTCGACCTTGCGTGGACGCACAACCAGGTAGTGCTGCAGCAGTCCGGCATTTCGGAGGCCGAGGCACAGGAGTACGAACGCCTGGCCGGTTCGATGATCTTTGCCAATGCGTCGATGCGCGCGGACGCCAGCGTCATAATGAGGAACCGCCGCGGTCAGTCCGGATTGTGGGGCTATGCGATTTCCGGCGACCTGCCGATCCTGCTGTTGCAGATCGCGGACCTGGCCAACATTGGCCTCGTCCGGCAGCTGCTTCAGGCCCGATCCTACTGGCGCATGAAAGGCCTCGTCGTTGACCTCGTCATCTGGACCGAGGACCGGTCCGGCTACCGCCAGCAGCTCCACGATGAAATCATGGGCCTGATCGCGAATGGCGTCGAAACCAACGTGATCGACCGTCCAGGCGGCATTTTCGTGCGGCCCGCCGACCAGATTTCGCTGGAAGACCGGCTGCTGCTGCAGTCCGTTGCGCGCATCATCATCGTCGATGGCCGCGGTAGCCTCTCGGAGCAACTCAAGCGTCAGCGTCCCCCGGAAGTGAAGATCCCGGCCCTGCAGGGTGTTGCCACGCGCGCCTCCCCGGCACCCGTGGCCATGATCGGCCCCCGTGCCGACCTGGTCCTCACGAACGACGTCGGCGGATTCACGCGTGACGGGCGTGAATACGTCATCACGCTGGCGCCCGGGCAAACGACGCCGGCCCCCTGGGTCAACGTGCTCGCGAACGCGAACTTTGGAACGGTAATCTCCGAGAATGGCGTCGGATACACGTGGAGCGAAAACGCCCATGAGTTCCGCCTGAGTCCGTGGCACAACGATCCCGTCACGGATGTCAGCGGGGAGGCGTTTTACCTGCGCGACGAGGAGACCGGACGCTTCTGGTCGCCGTCGCCTCTGCCGGCTCCCGGCGAGGGCACTTATGTCAGTCGGCATGGCTTCGGCTACAGCGTCTTCGAGCAGGACACCGCCGGGATCCACTCCGAGATGACAGTCCACGTCGCCCTCGACGTCGCGGTCAAGTTCTCGGTGCTCAAGGTTCGCAACGACTCGACCCGGGCGCGCCGGCTATCCGCGACCGGATACGTGGAATGGGTCCTGGGCGACCTGCGCGCGAAGTCGGCGATGCACGTGACGACCGAAGTCGACCCGACGACCGGAGCGCTTTTCGCGCGCAATCCGTTCAACTCCGAGTTTCCGGATCGAATCGCGTTTTTCGACGTAGATGAGGCGAGCCGCAGCCTGACCGGCGACCGTGCCGAGTTCCTTGGCCGCAATGGGTCGCTGCAGCAGCCTGCAGCGATGGCACGCACACGACTGTCCGGCAGAGTCGGTGCCGCGCTCGATCCCTGCGCCGCGATCCAGGTCGGCTTCGAACTTGCCCCGGGACAGGAGCGACAGCTGGTCTTTCGCATGGGCGTCGGCCGGGGCATCGACGATGCCCGCGCACTGGTGAACGGGTCCCGCGGGTCCGCGGCGGTGCGACGCTCGCTCGAATCCGTGTGGGAATACTGGAAGCGGACGCTCGGCGCAGTGCAGGTCGAAACGCCCGACGAATCGGTCAACGTCATGGCCAACGGCTGGCTCGTCTACCAGACCCTCGCCTGCCGATTGTGGGCGCGCAGCGGGTATTACCAGTCCGGCGGCGCGTTCGGCTTCCGCGATCAGCTGCAGGACGTCATGGCGCTGATCCATACCGAGCCGCGGCTGGTGCGCGCGCACCTTCTGGCATGCGCGAGCCGGCAGTTCGTTGAGGGTGACGTCCAGCATTGGTGGCATCCGCCAATGGGTCGCGGCGTACGCACGCGCTGCTCGGACGATTATCTCTGGCTGCCGCTCGCGACGTGTCGCTACGTGTTCGCGACCGGGGACACCGGAGTCCTTGATGAAATGACTCCGTTTCTCGAAGGCCGCGCTGTCAACCCGGAGGACGAGTCCTACTACGATCTGCCCGGCCGTTCAGGCGAATCCGCCTCGATCTACGAGCATTGCGTGCGCGCCGTTCGTCATGGATTCAGGTTCGGCGAGCATGGCCTGCCGCTGATCGGCTCCGGGGACTGGAACGACGGCATGAACATGGTCGGCATCCACGGCAAGGGTGAAAGCGTCTGGCTGGCCTTCTTCCTGTGCGAGGTCCTGCGCCAGTTCGCAAGGCTCGCACGCAAGCGCGGCGACGCGGCCTTCGCAGAGGAGTGCGATGCCGTCGGCCAGCGACTGCGCGCGAGCATTGAGCTGCACGGGTGGGATGGCGGGTGGTACCGCCGCGCTTACTTCGACGACGGGACGCCGCTCGGCTCCGCGACGAGCCCCGAGTGCCGGATAGATTCCATCGCGCAGAGCTGGTCGGTGCTGTCCGGCGCAGGCGACGTCGCGCGATCACGCCAGGCGATGGACGCCGTGGACGAACAACTCGTCAGGCGCTCCGAAGGGCTCGTCCAGCTGCTAGACCCGGCCTTCGACAATTCGGAGCTCGATCCCGGCTACATCCGTGGCTATGTGCCCGGTGTGCGTGAGAACGGCGGCCAGTACACCCATGCTGCAATCTGGGCATCGATGGCGTTCGCTGCGCTGGGCGACAACCGGCGCGCCTGGGAACTGTTCACGATGATCAACCCTGCGAACCGCGCGCTGTCGAGCGGCGACGCCCAGAGATACAAGGTCGAGCCGTATGTCGTCGCCGCGGACGTCTACGCTGCGTCGGAGCACATCGGGCGCGGCGGCTGGACATGGTATACGGGCTCGGCGGGCTGGATGTACCGCCTTGTCCTGGAGTCCCTGCTTGGACTGCGGCTCGACGTCGACAAGCTGCGTTTCAATCCCTGCCTGCCGGCGCACTGGCCGTCCTTCAGGATTCATTACCGCTACCGCGACACGCCGTACCACATCGTCGTCACGCAGGTGCCGGCAACGGATGAGAACAGGACGAGCGGGGTAACCGTCGTGGTCGATGGCACGGTACGTCCTGACGGTGCCGCGCCGCTCGTCGATGACCGGCGAGAGCACACCGTCGAGGTGAGCGTCTTCGGCGGTCCTGTCGCCACGGACGGTGACGCGGCGATTTCGCTGAGCCGGAAAGCATGAAGGCCTACGCGCTAACGTAAGCCTTTGATGCAACTTGCGCGCCCGGAGAGATTCGAACTCCCGACCTTCTGGTTCGTAGGGCGGAGAGGCTTGAGCAGTGTGTATCTAAATCAATCACTTGCAGCGTTTGCCGATTCCGGGATCAGGCTCATCAAGGCACAATCAAGGCACACCTGGGCGAGCTGGCACGTGCAACAAGGCACGCCGCTGCACGCGTTACAGGAGCTTGGGGGCTGGGAGAGTTCGGAGATGGTCAGACGGTACGCGCACTTCTCGGCGGACCATCTGGCGCCGTATGCGGACCGGCTCTGTGCGTTACGGGTGGTCGATGATTCGTGCCATGGCACAAATTCGGCACACCCCGCCAAAGAAAAAGGGGCTGGCGCTGCCAACCCCTTGAACTAACTGGCGCGCCCGGAGAGATTCGAACTCCCGACCTTCTGGTTCGTAGCCAGACACTCTATCCAACTGAGCTACGGGCGCGTTTTAACCGACGCAATTCTACTGGCGGAGAGAGAGGGATTCGAACCCTCGAAGGGCTTTTGACCCTTACGCCCTTAGCAGGGGCGCGCCTTCGACCACTCGGCCATCTCTCCGGTGTGCAGAGAGCCGCGAAGCATAGCGATCCGGTGCCGCCGCGTAAAGCACCGGAGCCGTCCTTCGCGGATTCTGGGGAGGGTCCGGCTGGCCCGGACCCTGGGGACTCACGGGAACGTGCCTTCGCCGTTACCCTTTGTCGGTTGGGCTCCGCCGCCCTCTTCCTCGCGCTTGATGCGTTCGTAGATTTCTTCGCGGTGTACGGCAACGTCGCGGGGCGCATTGACTCCGATGCGCACCTGGTTGCCCTTGACGCCAAGGACCGTCACGGTCACGTCGTTACCGATCATGACCGTCTCTCCCACGCGCCTGGTGAGGATCAACATTCATTGCTCCTGGCCTCTGGTGGCCCCATCTGCCAACGCCGCCTGCACCCCACTGCACAGGCGGCTGTCCATTGTCGAGTCCAATCGACGGAATCTTTGTTCTTCGCTCCGCGAATCGCTCGCCGTCCGCGCAAGAGCCCGTGTCCGATCCGGGCGCGCTCGCCTGCGGAAAACGATACGCTTCGTCGAGAAGAAAGTCAGCTTTGACGGAATCAGCGCAGAAATTCTTCGAATGCGGACATGTCTCATGGTCCTCATGGACCATATGGCGACACTACGCCCGCTCACGCACCCAGTTCGCAACGCTCCGCAGAGCCACGGGCAAGCGATCGCCGAGATTGCCGCCAGCCTGCGCGAGGTCCGGCCTGCCGCCGCCCCGCCCGCCGACCTGCTGCGCGACGAAATTCACCAGCTCCCCGGCCTTGAACCGCGCCGTCGCGTCCGCGGTGACGCCTGCGATGAGCGTCACCTTGCCATCTGCATCCGTCGTGCCGAGCACGATCACCGCCGAGCCGAGCTGCGACTTGAGCTGATCCACCGCATTGCGCAAGGCCGCGGCATCCGCACCCTCGACCGTCGTCGCGACGACCTTCAGCCCGCTGATGCTTTCGGCATCGGCCGCCAGATCGCGGCCCCGCCCGCTGGCGAGCTTGTCCTTGAGCTGCGCCACTTCCTTTTCCAGGCGACGGCTGCGGTCGATGAGCTGGCGCACCTTGTCCTCGACGTCCTCGCGCGACCCACGGACGAGGCCCGCCACGTCGTGCAGCCGATGTTCCGTGTCGGCCACGTGGTCGTATGCAGCGCCGCCGGTCACCGCCTCGATACGCCGCACGCCCGCCGCGACACCGCCTTCGCTCACGATCTTGAACAGACCGATGTCGCCTGCCCTGGCGACGTGCGTGCCACCGCACAATTCCGTCGAGAAGTCGCCGATGCTGAGGACGCGCACCTCGTCGTCGTACTTCTCGCCGAAGAGCGCCATGGCGCCGGCGGCCACCGCATCTTCAAAGTTCATGACGCGGGTCTCGGCGGCGGCATTGGCGCGGACCTCGGCGTTGACGAGGCGCTCGATCTCGCGCAGTTCGTCGGGCGTGACGGCGGAGTAATGCGAGAAGTCGAATCGCAGCCGGTCCGGCGCGACCAGCGAGCCCTTCTGCGTGACGTGGGTTCCGAGCACCTTGCGCAACGCCGCGTGCAGGAGGTGAGTCGCGGAGTGGTTGAGGCGCGTGGACTGGCGCAGTGCGTGATCCACCTCTGCATCCACCGTGTCGCCGACCTTGAGCGAACCGCTCTCGAGCCGGCCGAGGTGCACGTGTGCCTTGCCGAGCTTGCGCGTGTCACTCACGACGAAACGCGCGCCATCCGTCGTGAGCACGCCGCGGTCGCCAACCTGGCCGCCACTCTCGGCGTAGAACGGCGTGGCGTCGAGCACGACCTGGCCCTCCTCGCCCGCGCGCAGTACTTCCACGCGGCCATCACCGCGCAACAACCCGACGATGCGGCCCTGGCCACGCTCGGCCTCGTATCCCGTAAACGACGTCTGCCCTTCGACGGTGACGCCTGCGCGCAGGTCCACGCCGAAGCGGCTCGCGGCCCGCGCGCGGGCCCGCTGCGCTTCCATGGCGGTCTCGAAGCCCGCCTCGTCGATCGTCAGGCCGCGCTCGCGCGCGATGTCGTTCGTCAGGTCGACCGGGAAGCCATAGGTGTCGTAGAGGCGGAACACCGTCTCGCCGGGAATCTGCCGCCCCGAGAGCTGGCCGATCGCGCCGTCCAGCAAGGCCATGCCCTGCGCAAGCGTTTCGGCGAAGCGCTCTTCCTCCTGCCGGAGCACGCGTTCGGTGTGCGTACGCTGCGCGGCGAGCTCGGGGTAGGCGTCACCCATCGCCTGCTCGAGCGTCGCCACGAGCCGGTAGAAGAACGGCTCGCGCTGGCCGAGCATGAAACCGTGCCGGATGGCACGGCGGATGATGCGGCGCAGCACGTAGCCGCGACCCTCGTTCGACGGCAGCACGCCGTCGGCGATCAGGAACGCGCTGGCGCGGATGTGATCGGCGATGACGCGCAGCGAACTCGCCGCGAGGTCCTGCGCACCGGTGTACTCGGCCGCCGCGACGATCAGCTGGCGGAACAGGTCGATGTCGTAGTTGCTGTGCACGCCCTGCATCACGGCGGCGATGCGCTCGAGGCCCATGCCCGTGTCCACCGAGGGCTTGGGCAGCGGGGTCATCGTGCCGTCGGCCGACCGGTCGAACTGCATGAAGACGAGGTTCCAGATCTCGACGTAGCGGTCGCCGTC
The DNA here is from genome assembly GCA_963823535.1 of uncultured Gammaproteobacteria bacterium. Lineage (GTDB taxonomy): Bacteria > Pseudomonadota > Gammaproteobacteria > Steroidobacterales > Steroidobacteraceae > RPQJ01. The sequence continues at coordinate 285,264 of CAWGLZ010000004.1, read as the reverse complement.
CTCGTTCGGTGATCCGGGCGGCCCGCCTTCGATGCCGGGACCGTGGTCGTAGAAGATCTCGGTACAGGGTCCGCAGGGACCCGTCTCGCCCATGGCCCAGAAGTTCGACTTGGCGCCCATGCGCGTGAAGCGCGCCGGGTCGACGCCGATCTCCTTCAGCCAGATCTCCGCGGCACCGTCGTCCTCCTCGAACACGGTGACCCAGAGCCGCTCGGGGGGGATGCCGAGCGTACCCGTGACGAATTCCCAGGCGTAGTGGATCGCCTCGCGCTTGAAATAGTCGCCGAAGCTGAAGTTGCCGAGCATCTCGAAGAACGTGTGGTGGCGGGCCGTATAGCCGACGTTCTCGAGATCGTTGTGCTTGCCGCCGGCGCGCACGCAACGCTGGGAGCTGGCGGCACGCACGTAGGGGCGCTTGTCCTTGCCGAGGAACACGTCCTTGAACTGCACCATTCCGGCGTTGGTGAACAGCAGCGTCGGGTCGTTGCCGGGCACGAGGGAACTCGAGGGGACGACGGCGTGCCCGCGATCCTTGAAGAAATCGAGAAACGCGGTGCGCAGCTCGGCGCTGCTCATCTGCCTGGAAGGTGGGCGCATGGTGCTCATGGGTCGATGTCGTCGCCGGGACCGAGCGCGGCCCGGATCTGCTCTGCCGAAAACCCGCGATACTGCAGGAACCGGGCCTGTCTTGCACGCTCGCGGTAGTCGCCGGGCGGCGACACGCCGAAGCGCTTCCTGCGCACTTCGCGGGCGATCGCGGCCCAGTCCTCGGCCGCGGCCTCGAGGGCGGCGTCCACCTCGGCCGCGGTCACGCCGCGCTCGCGCAGCTCGGCCCGGATCCGCTGCGGCCCGTGGCCCCGGCCTGCATGCTGGCGCACGAACTGCTCGACGAACCGCGATTCGCTCAGCAGTCGCTCGGCCACCAGGCCCTCGACCACGGCCGCCGCGGTGTCCGCCGGAAAGCCGCGCCGCTCCAGCCGGCGGGTCAGCTCGACCCGGCCGAAGTCACGACCGGCCAGCAGCGCGAGCGCCGCGGTTCGCACCGTGCGCTCGTCCGCCTCGGCGGCCGGGGTGTCAGGCTTCTTCGGCCGCCTCACCCTTCGCCGCCTCGCCCTTGCGCGCAGGCAGCAACTTGGCTCGCAGGACGCCCTCGATCTCGCGGGCCGTCTCGGGATGCTGCTTCAGGTAGTTGCGGACATTGTCCTTGCCCTGGCCGATGCGCTCGCCGTTGTAGCTGTACCAGGAGCCCGACTTCTCGATGAGGTCGTGGACGACGCCGAGTTCGATGATCTCACCTTCGCGCGAGATGCCGAACCCGTACATGATCTCGAACTCCGCCTCGCGGAACGGGGGCGCCACCTTGTTCTTCACGACCTTGACGCGGGTCTGGTTGCCGACGACCTCGTCGCCGACCTTGATGGCGCCGATGCGGCGGATGTCGAGCCGCACGGAGGCGTAGAACTTGAGCGCGTTGCCACCGGAGGTGGTCTCCGGGTTGCCGAACATCACGCCGATCTTCATGCGGATCTGGTTGATGAACACGACGATGGTGTTCGAACGCTTGATGTTGCCCGTCAGCTTGCGCAGCGCCTGCGACATGAGGCGCGCCTGCAGGCCCACCTGCATCTCGCCCATCTCGCCCTCGATCTCGGCCTTGGGCGTCAGCGCCGCCACCGAATCGACGACGACGATGTCCACGGCGCCCGAACGCACCAGCATGTCGGTGATCTCGAGCGCCTGCTCGCCGGTGTCCGGCTGGGAGACGAGGAGTTCGTTGACGTTGACGCCGAGTTTCTCGGCGTAGGCCGGATCGAGTGCATGCTCGGCGTCGACGAATGCCGCCGTGCCGCCCTGGCGCTGGATCTCGGCGATGGCGCTGAGGGCGAGCGTCGTCTTGCCCGAGGACTCAGGCCCGTAGATCTCGACGACCCGCCCCTTCGGCAGGCCGCCGACGCCGAGGGCGATGTCGAGGCCGAGGGAGCCCGTGGATACGGACTCGACGTCGTAGCTGCCGCTGGCGTCGCCCAGGCGCATGACGGAGCCCTTGCCGAACTGCTTCTCGATCTGCCCCAGTGCGGCGACCAGCGCCTTCTTGCGGTTGTCTTCCATTGCTGTGCTCGTGGAGCCCCTCGGGCTCGGTCGGGTGTGAGTGGATTCCGGGAAGGGGCGCATTATTCCACAGGGGAGTGGCGCCCGCCGGGCGAAAAATTGAGCTGAATCAGCAGTTTCTCGCGGCACGGGCTCATGGGATGAGCCCGGCCGGCAAGACGCGTCAGTCGCCAGCCTGCCAGGACTGCAGAACCGTGTAGATCGACCCCGCCGGGTCTGTCCTGGACTCCACGAGCGCAAATCCCGTGACCGGCCATGTCACCGGCACGGGCGGCGCCAAGCGGACCGGTCTCCGGACCTTGCGGGCCAGGGTGAGGTGGGCCCGGTAAGGCCTCGGGTCAGCCTCGAGGTCCCGCGCCCGGAGCGCCGATCGCAGGTCCTCCACCAGCGCGACGAGTGCGGGCGGCGTCTCGCTCGCAAGCAGGCACAGCACCGAGGAGCGGCGCCAGTATGCGACCCGGTCCAGGATCACCTCGCATGACGCGGCGCGCACGGAATCCGCTGCAGCGCACACGGCCCCGAGCCGCGACTCCGGCACCGGCCCCAGGAACTCGAGCGTCAGGTGCAGTTGCGCGGGCTGCTGGGGCCGTCCGACGCCGTCCGGGACCAGGGCGCGAACCTGCCCGGCGAGCGCTGCACGGAGGCCGTCATCCGGCCACAGTGCGAAAAACAGCCGGCGTGTCCGCTCGAGACGCCGTGGCGGCGACGCCGGGTCGATAGCACTCATGCCCCGAGCAGGCCCTCCAGGGCGCGTTGCACGGCCAGGCGGCGCACCGCGTCCCGCCCGCCCGGCAGGCGCTCCTGCTTCGCCCGTACCTCGATGTCCGGGCCGGCCCGAACGGCCCAGGCAAACCAGACGGTACCGACGGGCTTTTCGGCCGTGCCGCCATCCGGTCCGGCGATGCCGCTCACGGCCACGCTGAGGTCACCGCCCAGCCGATGGAGCGCACCGATGGCCATCTGGGTCACCACGGCCTCGCTGACAGCACCGTCGCTCGCCAGCGTCGCCGGCGCGACGCCGAGCAGTCTCGCCTTGAGTTCGTTGTCGTAGACGACGACACCGCCGAGGAACCAGGCCGAGCTGCCCGGGCGATCGGTGCACACCTTCGCCACCCAGCCGCCGGTGCACGACTCCGCCGTGACGAGCCGCTGGCCACGCTCCGTCAGCCGGGCGGCGAGTTCCGCCACCAGCTGCTCCGTCGCGTCCGCGGCAGGTCCTTGCTGCATCTCGGAATTCTAGACTGCTCCGACCGGGCTTGGAGCATCGCCGCCGCGCTGCCATAATTCGCTGTCAGCCCCCCCATACTCAGGCAGGTCATCCATGAAGTTCCTTCCGATCGCCGCGCTCTTCGCCATCGTCGCCCTGCCCCAGGTCGCGCTGTCCCAGGAAAGCCTGAAGGCCGACGAGCAGATCCTGCTGCAGCAGGTCATGTCCGACCGTCGCTCCGTGTACGCCTCGAACATGGGCATGACGGAAGACGAGAGCCGTGCCTTCTGGCCGATCTACGACGAGTACGAGGGCAAGGTCAAGACGATCAACGACCGCTTCCTGGACCTCGTGAATCGCTACGTCGCCAGTTACGATACGCTGACCGACACGGATGCCGCCGCGATGCTCAAGGAGAAGATGTCGATCGAGGAAGAGCGCATGCGGCTCAAGCAGAACTATACGAAGAAGGTCGCCAAGGTCCTGCCGGCCAAGAAAGCCCTGCGTTACGCGCAGCTCGAGACCCGTATCGACAACATGCTGCGCCGCGACGTCTACAGCCTCATCCCGCTGGCGCGCTGATCGGCTGCAATCGACATTTTTCAGGAGAATTCAGCAATGAAGAAGCTCATGCTCGCCACGGCGGCCGTCGTCGCCCTCAGTTGCCAGTACGCCGCGCCCGTCCAGGCCCAGAGCACCTACGACGACACCCAGGTACTGCTGTCGCAGATCCAGACCGACCGTCGTGCCATCGTCCTTCAGGGGCTCGGCCTCACGGACGACGAGGTCACCAAGTTCTCGCCGATCTACGATGAATACCAGCGTGACCAGAAGGCACTGGCGGAACGGTATCTCGACGTGATCAACCAGTTCGCTGCGAACTACGACTCGATGACTGACGACGCGGCAGCGTCCATCATGAAGGACTGGTTCAAGGTCGCCGACGACCGGGTCGCGCTGACGAAGAAATACAGCAAGCGACTCGAGAAGGTGCTGCCGAATACCAAGGTGCTGCGCTGGGTGCAGATCGAGAACAAGCTGACGGCGCTCACGAATTTCGAAGCGGCGCGGATCGTGCCGCTGGCGAAGTGAACCTCGTGACCGGGACGCAACAGGAGAAGGTTTCCATGACCCGCAATGTGTCCATGCTCGCGGGCCTTGCCTGCACGGCCGCCCTCGCCCTTTCGGGCTGCGCCAGCGGCCCCGACGTCCGGGCCGACTTCGACAAGTCGGCGGACTTCGGCAAATACCGCACTTTCGGCTTCGTCGCCCAGACCGGATCGAACGCCGGTGACGCCAAGTCGCTGTCGACCCAGATCCTGCAGCAGGCCGCCACGCGGGAGATGCAAACCCGCGGTTACTCACTGGCCGAGAACCCCGACCTCGTCATCAACTTCAAGGGCAAGCTCGAGGAGAAGACGGACGTCGAATCGGTGCCCGCGCCCTATTACGGTCCCGGCTGGGGATACGGCGGCTGGTATGGCGCGCCGTACGGCGGCTGGGGCGGCGGCAGCCAGGTGACCACGCGTCGCTACAACGTCGGCACGCTGGTCATGGACGTCGTTGACCGCGAGAAGCGCCAGGTCGTGTTTCAGGGCGGCATCGAGGACGTCGTGACCAAGGAGATGCTCAAGAATCGCGAGCAGTCCCTCAATGCGGCCGTCGCCCAAATCTTCTCCCAGTACCCGTTCGTGGCCGGCCAGTCAGCACCCGTCCCACCGGCCAAGTAGGTGTCAGGTTTGCAAGATCTGCATGATCTGGTCCGTCTAGCACCAGACATGCAGGACCCGCGGGGGCTGTTTCAACGATAACGCTCAACCGCACGCGTCACCGACGACGCGCTGCGGTTGAGATATCGCGCGATGTCGCTCACCGAAGCCGCGCCTTCGGACAAAGCGCGAGCGGCAATCACGCCCCGGGCCCGGGTGACGCGTCGGCGCTGCACGAGCGAACGCAATTCCGCCAGCGTCACGCCGAGTTCCGCGCATACCTCGCGCGCAATGGCCTCGAGGCTGCGTCCTGGGGAGCTTCTTGCGACAGTCTCCCGCTCGATCCTCCGCAGGAAGGCATCGTCGCCCAATACGCGCGGCTCGCCGCGTGGTGACTCGCCCAACCGCGAGCTGCGCGGCCCGCCGATGCCCTGGGTCACGAAGCGTCGATACTGATCGCGCGCGCGGCCGGGATCCGGGTCGAACATCCGCAGACCGAAACCCGTCTCCAGCCAGTCACTGGTCGCGAGGCCGAGATATGCCGGGTGGCTGGACCAGCGGTAGTCGGCCGGATCGGTGACGAGACCCGCGCGCACGGGATTCAGGTGGATGTAGCGCAGCAGCGCAATGAAGTAGCGGTCGACATCCACGAGCAGCGCGTGGTAGCGGTTCTGGAACAAATGACCGGTCGTCGGGACGCGTGCCTGAACCGCTCGCGCAAAGCGCGTGCCGATGCGCTGCATGAACGCACCGAGCGGCGTTTCCGCCACCTGAATCAGCAGGTGGATGTGATTCGTCATCCAGCAATAGGCGTGGATGCGGGCTCCGACTCGCTCCAGCGCCGTCGCGACATATCGTTCGAGCAGCAGATGGTCGTCATCGCAGAAAAAGATGTCCTGGCGGTGATTTCCCCTCAGGGTGACGTGGTAGCAGGCACCGGGCACATGGAGTCTGGGGCGGCGCACGGCTTCTGATGTCGGCTTTGGTAGGCGGCCTGACGACGGACCCGATTCGCCCGTCCCGCGGAGACTAGTGATCTCTCGGGCAGGATGCGATCCGAGTAACTGCCGCATTCGCGCATGTTTGGCGGGTGTCAGGTTTGCAGGATCTGTAAGATTGTGACCTCGCAAAACTTGCAAACCTGACACCTTGGAAGACCTCTCCGGCCACACTCCGGTCATGCAGCAGTACCTGCGCATCAAGGCGCAGTACCCTGACGTGCTGCTGTTCTACCGGATGGGGGATTTCTACGAGCTCTTCTTCGAGGACGCGCGACGCGCGGCGCGGCTGCTCGACATCACGCTGACGGCGCGGGGCCAGTCGGCCGGCGAGCCGATCCCGATGGCGGGGGTGCCGGTACAGACGCTCGACACCTACCTCGCCCGCGCGGTGCGCAAGGGCGAGTCGGTGGCGATCTGCGAGCAGATCGGGGATCCGGCGAAGTCCAAGGGGCCGGTGGAGCGGCAGGTGGTGAGGGTCGTCACGCCGGGCACCGTGACCGACGATGCCCTGCTCGAGTCGCGCCGCGACACGCTGCTCGCCGCGCTTGCAACGGCGGGCGAGCGCTTCGGCCTCGCCTGGCTCGAACTCGCGAGTGGTCGTTTCCATGCGCTGGAGGCCACGGGCCGCGAGTCGCTGGCCGCCGAGCTCGAGCGGCTGCGCCCGGCCGAACTGCTGGTGGCCGAGGACGCCCGCGGCGTCGCGCGCGCAGGCACCGCCGGTGCCGTCCGTGAACGCCCACCCTGGCATTTCGAGGCCGGCAGCGCCGAGCGACAGCTGACCGAGCAGTTCGGCACGCGCGACCTCGCGGGCTTCGGCCTCGCGCAGAAGCCGCTGGCCGTCGGCGCCGCCGGCTGCCTCCTCAACTACGTGCGCGAGACGCAGAAGTCGGCCCTGCCGCACCTGCGCGGCATCCGCTGCGAGGAGCGTGACGAGGCGCTGCAGCTTGACGCGGCGACGCGGCGCAACCTCGAACTCGACACGAGCCTGTCCGGCCGGCCCGACAGCACGCTGATCGGAGTGCTCGATCACACCGCCACCGCCATGGGGGGCCGCGAACTGCGTCGCTGGGTGCAGCGCCCCCTGCGGCCACGCGTTCCGCGCGAGCACCGGCTGCAGGCCATCGAGGCCTTCCTCGACACGGGCCTGCACCCGGCCCTCCACACGCTGTTGCGACGGGTCGGCGACGTCGAGCGCATTCTGGCACGCGTGGCACTGCGCTCGGCGCGACCGCGCGACCTCGCCGGGCTGCGCGACGCGCTGGGCGAACTGCCCGAACTGCAGGCGATGCTGGTCGGCGTCGACGCGCCGCTGGTCGAGCAGCTGTCCCGTGAATCCGGCCCGCACCCGGACGTGCACGCGCTGCTCACGGCCGCCATCGTCCCGACACCACCGGCGCTGCTGCGCGAGGGCGGCGTGATCGCGGCCGCGTACGACGCCGGTCTCGACGAACTGCGTCGCATCAGCGAACACGGCGACGAGGCACTGCTCGAACTCGAGGCGCGCGAGCGCGAGCGTACGGGCTTCGCCAACCTGCGCTTCGGCTACAACCGCGTGCAGGGCTATTACATCGAGGTGAGTCGCGCGCAGGCGGATCAGGTCCCCGCCGACTGGGTGCGGCGCCAGACCGTCAAGAATGCCGAGCGCTACATCACCGCCGAGCTCAAGTCATTCGAGGAGCGGGTGCTCGGGGCCCGCGACCGCGCCCTCGCCCGCGAGCGGGAACTCTACGACGGCCTGCTCGATCGCCTGATCGAGTCCCTGCCCCAGCTGCAGTCCACCGCGGCGGCGCTGGCGGCGCTCGACGTCCTCGCCACGCTCGCCGAGCGCGCGGTGGCGCTGCGCCTCAGCCGGCCGCAACTCGTGGACGAATCGCGCATCGAGATCCGCGGCGGCCGCCATCCCGTCGTCGAGCAGCACCTGGACGGGCCCTTCGTGCCGAACGACCTCTCGCTGCACGACGAGCGGCGGATGCTCATCGTCACGGGCCCGAACATGGGCGGCAAGTCGACCTACATGCGGCAGGCGGCCCTGATCGTGATCCTCGCCGGCATCGGCAGCTACGTGCCGGCGGAGTCGGCCGAGATCGGGCCCGTCGACCGGATCTTCACCCGCATCGGGGCGGCCGACGACCTCGCGGGGGGTCGCTCGACCTTCATGGTCGAGATGACCGAGGCGGCAAACATCCTCAACAACGCCACCCGCGACAGCCTGGTGCTGATGGACGAGATCGGCCGTGGCACCAGCACCTACGACGGGCTTTCGCTGGCATGGGCCTGCGCGCGGCACATCGGTCGCGACCTCGGCGCCTACACGCTGTTCGCGACGCACTACTTCGAACTGACGACCCTTGCCGACGAACTGCCCGCCTGCGCCAACGTGCACCTCGACGCGACCGAGCACGCCGACGCGCTGGTGTTCCTGCACGCAGTCAAGGAAGGTCCTGCGAACCAGAGCTACGGGCTGCAGGTGGCGCGCCTCGCGGGCGTGCCGCGGCCGGTGATCGCGGACGCGCGTCGCTACCTCGAGCAACTCGAGCGCCGCGATCACTCGGGGCGCCCGGCGACGGCGCAGCAGGCGCTCGACCTCGCGCCGCCGCAGGACCCCCGGGCAGGTGTTGTGCTGCAGGCCATCGAGAACGTGGATCCGGATTCGCTCAGCCCGCGCGACGCCCTCGCCCTGCTGTTCCAGCTCAAGGACCGGCTGCGGTAACGAGCCCATTATGGGCACCGCACGTGTCGCGTCGCCTCCGCTTCACGCTACAATCGTCGACTGACGCTGCCGAACGTCGGTGTGTGGGAGCCCGCCCGTGAGATCAAGCTCGTGTTCTCCCCCCTGAACCGGGGCCTCCTGATCCTCGCGGCCGCGTGCGTGCCGCTGGCCGCCGGCTGCTCCCGGAAGCAGGACGCCGCGCCGCCGCCGCCGCCCGTCGAGGTCAAGGCGATCACCGTCACGCCGAGCACCACGGAGATGTACTCCGACAAGGTCGGCGAGGTGAAGGGATCACAGGAGGTGGTCCTGCGCGCCCGCGTCAGCGGGATCCTGCTTGCCAAGCATTTCGAGGACGGCTCACTGGTCAAGGAGGGCCAGCTCCTCTTCTCGATCGACGCGCGCGAGTTCCGCGCCCAGGTGGCGAGCGCCCAGGCACGCCTCGCCTCGGCCGAGGCGAACCTCTCTCGCGCGCGGCAGGACGTCGAACGCTACGGACCCCTGCTCGCGGAGGACGCCATTGCACGACAGGTCTACGACAACGCGGTCGCCGCACAGCGCCAGGCCGAAGCGGAGGTGGCCGCGAGCCGTGCCGCGCTGGAGGAAACGCGGCTCGGGCTCGACTACGCCAACGTGCGCGCCCCGCTGAGCGGACGCATCGGAGCGGCCCAGGTCTTCGCCGGCAGCCTGGTCACCGCCGGCCAGACCGTGCTCGCAACCCTCTCGTCCGACGATCCAGCCTGGGTCTACTTCACGATCAGCGAGGCGGAACTGCTCGAATTCCAGCGGCACGCGGGCACAGATGACCTACCGGCGGACGATCCCCGCCGCGTGGTGCAACTGATCATGAGCGACGGACGGCTCCACCCCCGCCCCGGCCGCATCAATTTCGGCGACCGGGCACTCGATCCGACCACCGGCACGTACACGCTGCGGGCCGAGGTGCCGAACCCGGACCACCGCCTGATTCCCGGGCTGTTCGTGCGCGTGCGCGCCACCGCCGGAAAGATGCAGAACGCGCTGGTGGTCCCTGACCGCGCGGTGCAGGAACAGCTCGGCAGGTATTTCCTGACGGTCGCGGACGCGGATGGGAACGCGGAGCTGCGACCCGTGGAACTCGGCCCCCGCTTCGGCAACCGGCAGGTCATCCAGTCGGGCCTGTCGCCCGGCGACCGCGTCGTGGTCGAGGGCCTGCAGAAAGCCCGCCCCGGCGCGGCCCTCGCGGTGACTGACGTGAAGCTCGAGGACTTCGACCGGCCCGTCGCCCCATCCGGGCCACCGGTCGACGCCGCCCCCGGGTCATCCGCCTCGGGCTGAAGCGGGACGCGCCGTGGCACGCTTCTTCATCGACCGCCCGGTCTTCGCGATCGTCATCTCGCTGTTCCTGCTGCTGATCGGCACGCTGTCGCTGGTCCAGCTGCCCGTGGGCGAGTTCCCGAACATCGCCCTGCCCACGGTGCAGGTCAACGCGTTCTACCTCGGCGCGAGCTCGGACGTGGTCGAGGAATCCGTCACGGCGCCGATCGACCAGCAGGTGAACGGCGCCACGGACATGCTGTACATCAACGCGGTGAGCGGCGACGACGGCAGCGCGTCCATCGCTGTGACGTTCGCCCTCGAACGCGATCCCGACCTCGCGGCCGTCGAGGTCCAGAACCGCGTCGCGCTGGCCAACGCGGTGCTGCCGGCGGAGGTTCTGAGGGCCGGCGTGACCGTGCGCAAGCAGTCGCCCGACACGCTGATGTATTTCGCGCTCTATTCGCCCGACAGCACCTACGACCCGCTGTTCATCAGCAACTACGGGTTCGTGTACGTCGTCGACGAATTGAAGCGCGTCAAGGGCGTCGGGGACGTGCGCGTGTTCGGCTCGGACTTCGGCATGCGCATCTGGCTGCGCCCGGATCGCATGGCCAGCCTCGGCATGACCGCAGCTGACGTCGCGCGGGCGATCCAGGAGCAGAACGTGCAGGTGCCCGCCGGCCAGGTCGGCCAGCCGCCGGCAACCCGCGGCCAGAGCTTCCAGTACTCGTTGCGCGTGAGGGGCCGGCTCGTCGAAGCGGCCGAGTTCGCCGACGTGATCGTCGGTTCGAAGCCCGACGGATCGTTCATCCGCATCAAGGACATCGGCCGCGTCGAACTCGGCGCGCGCAGCTACGCCAATGTGTCGTCGCTCGACGGCCTGCCGGCCGCCGCGATCTCGATCTCGCTGGTACCCGGCGCCAACGCGCTCGAAACGGCGCACCTCATCAAGGCGGAACTCGAGCGGCTCGCGGCGGCATTTCCAAAGGGCCTCGACTACCGCATCGTCTACGACTCCTCGGCCTTCGTCGAGGCGTCCGTCGAGGAAGTCGTGCACACGTTCTTCGAGGCACTGCTGCTGGTGCTCGTGGTCGTTTTCCTGTTCCTGCAGAACTGGCGCACGACGCTGATTCCGATGCTCGCCGTGCCGGTGTCGCTGGTGGCGACGTTCGCGGCCTTCCAGCTGCTCGGCTTCACGATCAATACCTTGTCGCTGTTCGGCATGGTGCTGGCGATCGGCATCGTCGTGGACGACGCGATCGTGGTCGTCGAGGCAGTCGAGCACAACATGCGCCAGGGCCTGTCGGTGCGGGACGCCACCGTCAAGGCCATGGACGAGGTTCAGGGCCCGGTCGTGGCGATTGCGCTGATCCTGGCCGCAGTCTTCGTGCCGATGGGATTCATTCCGGGCGTGACGGGCCAGCTCTACAAGCAGTTCGCAGTCACGGTTGCGGTCTCGACGATGTTCTCAGCGCTCGTGGCGCTGACGCTCACCCCGGCGCTCTGCATGATGCTGATGAAGCCTCACGCAGAGAGCCATGGCCCGGTTGCGCGCTTCTTCAAGGGTTTCAATTCGGGATTCGATCGACTGAATGCCCGCTATGGGGTCGCTGCGGCGCTGCTCGCTCGCCGCACGCTGATGGTCATGCTGACGCTTGCTGCGCTGCTGTTCGTGATCTTCGGTCTGTTCCGCTCGGTACCGACCGGCTTCGTGCCCGACGAGGACAAGGGCGCCGTCTTCATGCAGGTCGTGCTGCCGGATGCGGCCTCGCAGGAACGGACCGCGGCGGTGCTCGAGCAGGTCGTGCAGATCACGCAGTCCGTGCCGGGCGTCGAATCCGTCGTCAGCGTTTCGGGATTCGATCTGATCTCCGGCACGGCCGCCTCGAACGGCGCGCTGGTGATCGTCAAGCTCGATCCCTGGTCCGAGCGGCAGTCCGACGACCTGCACGCGAGCGCCATCGTCGGGCGGCTCTACCACGCGACGAAGGACATCCCCGAGGCACTCGTGATGCCCTTCAATCCGCCCGCGCTGCCCGGCATGGGTTCGGTGTCGGGATTCTCGTTCATGCTGCAGGCGCGGTCGAACCAGCCGCCGGCGGAGCTCGCGCAGGTCGCGCGGGACTTCATCGCGGCGGCGCAGCAGCGACCCGAGATCGGCCGGATTACGACCACGTTCAGCGCGAGCACGCCGAATTTCCAGCTCTACGTCGATCGCGAGAAAGCCAAGAAGCTCGGCGTGCCGATCAACGAGGTGTTCGCGACGCTGCAGACCTTCCTCGGCGGCTACCAGGTCAACGACTTCAGCCGCTTCGGCCGCAACTACAAGGTGACCCTGCAGGCCGAGCCGGATTTCCGCCAGGAGGTCACGGACATCGCCCGGCTGTTCGTGCGCAACGAGGCGGGCGGCATGGTACCGCTCGACACGCTCACGAGCTGGAAGCAGAGCACGGGCGCCCGGTTCCTGCAGCGCTACAACCTGTACCGTACCGCGGCGTTCAGCGGATCCCCGGCCCCTGGCGCGAGCTCGGGCGACGCGATCCGGGCGCTGCTGGAAGTGGCCGGGGAAGTGCTGCCCGAGGGCTACGGCTTCGAGTGGTCGGGCCAGAGCCGCGAGGAAGTCGCGGCGGGCAACACCTCGACCGTGGTGCTCGCACTCTCGATCGTCGTGGTGTTCCTGTTCCTGGCGGCCCTCTACGAGAGCTGGGCCGTGCCCTTCGCCGTGCTGCTCGCCACGCCGTTCGGGTTCCTCGGGGCGCTGATCGCGCTCAAGCTCGGCGACATCGACTTCAACGTCTACGGGCAGATCGGGCTCGTCACCCTCGTCGGACTGTCCGCCAAGAACGCGATCCTGATCGTGGAGTTTGCCAAGCTGAACCGCGAGAGCGGCATGCCGATCCTGCAGTCGGCCCTCGAAGCGGCGCGCCTGCGCCTGCGGCCGATCCTCATGACGTCGTTCGCATTCATCCTCGGCGTCATCCCGCTGATGATCGCATCCGGTGCCGGAGCGGCTTCCAAGCAGTCGGTCGGCGCCGCGGTCTTCGGCGGCATGATCGGGGCGACCGTGCTCACCACGCTCGCCGTGCCGGCGTTCTACGTCCTCATCCAGGGCCTCGCCGAGCGGTTCGGGGGCGGCCCGACGGCACCGCCCGCCGCAGCGGGCACGACGCCCGAAGGCGCGCCGCCGTGAGTGGGCGGGCGCTCGCACTCACCACGGCGGTCGGCCTCGCGCTCGGTGGCTGCGCGATCGGTCCGGACTACCAGCGCCCGGAACTGCCGGTGCCCGCCGAGCACCGCGGCATACTCGAGCCGCAGGACGCGCAGTCGTTGGCCGACCTGCAGTGGGCCGAGGTCTTCCACGACGCGGACCTGCGCGCAGTGATCGAGACCGCCATCGCGAACAATCTCGACCTGCAGCTCGCCGCCGCGCGGGTGGAGGAATTCCGTGGCCGGGCGCGCGTGGCCCGCAGCTACCTCGGACCCGAGATCCGTGGCACGGGCGGCACCTCGCCGAATCCAGCGAGCAGCGAGGACAGCAGCTATTCCCTCGGGTTCAGCCTCTCCTGGGAAATCGACCTGTTCGGCAAGCTGCGGCGCGCGAACGAGGCGGCGCGTGCCCAGTTGCTCGCCAGCGAGGACGCGGCCCGCGGCGTGATGAACGCGCTGGTGGCCGACGTCGCCTCGACCTGGTTCCTCCTGCGCGAACTGGACGAGGAAGTGAACATCGTGGAGCGCCAGATAGAACTCCAGGAGGAGTCACTCGCGCTCGTCCGTTCCCTGAAACGCAACGGCGTGGCCTCGGGCACCGAGGAGCAGCAGGCCATCTCGCAGCTCGCCGCGACACGGGCACAGCTGCCGAACGCCGAGCAGCGCCGCATCCAGAGCGAGAACCTGCTCCGGTTCCTGATGGGCTACGCACCGGACGCGGTGCCACGCCCGGCGACGCACGTCGCCTTTCCGGTGCCGGACGCCATCCCCGTCGGCCTGCCGGCCCAGCTGCTCGCGCGACGCCCGGACCTCCGCCAGCTCGAGAACCAGCTGCACGCGGCTACGGCGAGTGTCGGCGTCGCACAGGCGAGCCGCTTTCCCTACCTGTCCATCGGGCTCACATCGTTCTTCGGCCTGCTGAGTCCTGAGCTCGGACGACTGCTGGACGGCGACGATCCGGCGACGGAACTGTTCTCGATCGGGCCGTTCGTGGACCTGCCGATCTACCAGTCCGGGCGCGGCACCGGGAACGTCGAGGTCGCGAAGGCGCAGCTGCGGCAGGCCGAGCTCGCCTACCGGCGCGGCGTGCTGCAGGCGTATCGCGAGACGGCGGACGCACTGGTCGTCACGGACAAGGTCCGCGAGTTCATCGCGCAGAGCGAGGTGCGGACGAACTCGGCACGCGAAGTGCTGCGCTTGCAGCACAAGCGCTATCGCGCCGGCGTGGTGAGCTATCTCGAGGTACTCGATGCCGAGCGGCAGTTGTTCGCCTCCGAGATCGAGCTCGCGCGCGCGCGGCTCACGCAACTCGAGGCCTACGTGGAACTCTACCGCGCACTGGGCGGCGGCTGGTCCGAGACCGAGATCCAGAAGCTGCTCACCCCGGCGAAGTGACGCCCGGGCCGGCGCCGTCGTGGCCGGCGCCCCGAGACAAATCGCGGCGCCGGTCGCTCCCGCTCAGGCAGCGACGCGCTGGAAGGCTCCGTGCTCGAGGAAGTGCGCGACCTGCCGCGCGATGTCCTGCGCGAACAGCATGCCGATGTGACTGTGGGACACGACCAGGTGGTCGGCCAGACCGTGCACGCGGGTCTCGCTCACCGCGACCGTCCCATCGTTGTCCTCGTCGAAGTGCGCGAAGAACTGCCCGGTGCCGACGCGCAGCGTGCCCGCGATGGAACCGAGCGCGGCCGGTCCGCTCCAGGCTCGCGACTCGAGGCGCGTCAGCTCATCGAGCACCAGCGGACCGAGCAGCGGACGTAGTGCCGGCCAGCGGGCCGCGCCGACCGCGGCGCGGCTGCCGTTGAGCGGAGCCGCCAGCAGCACGGAATTGCCGCGAAACCCGCTGCCGCAGGTGCTCAGCATCCGGTGCACCAGGACGCCGCCCAGGCTGTGGCCGACGAGGTGCACGCGGTCCGGGTCCCGGTTCACCGTCCAGGCGAAGTCGGCCAGGCGCCGGCAGGCGTCCGCCGTCTCGCCGTGCAGCGTCGGATAGGCGAAGGTGCGGACGTCGAAGCCATGTTCGTGCCGCAGGCGACGGCCGAGCACGGCCATCTCAGCCCCGTTCATCCACAGGCCGTGGACGAGAACGACGGTGTCGCCGGCCATCAGGCCTTGACCGGCGTCCTCACACGGATGTGCAGCTCGCGAAGCTGCACGTCCGGGATCTCGGTCGGCGCGTCCGTGAGCGGACAGCTGGCCGTCTGCGTCTTGGGGAACGCAATGACGTCGCGGATCGACTCGGCGCCCGCCATCAGCATGACGAGGCGGTCGAGGCCGAACGCGATGCCGCCGTGCGGTGGCGCTCCGTACCTGAGCGCCTCGAGCAGGAAGCCGAACTTGCGCTCCGCCTCCTCCGCACCGATGCCGAGCATTTCGAAGACCGTCGACTGCATCTCGTTGCGATGGATACGCACCGAGCCGCCACCGACTTCCGAACCGTTCAGGACCATGTCGTAGGCGCGCGCCACGGCTCCGCCGGGGTTCGCCTTGAGCGCCTCGGGATCGTCGTCGACGGGCGCGGTGAAGGGATGGTGCATCGCCGACCAGCGCTTGCCGTCGGCATCCCACTCGAACATCGGGAAGTCGACGACCCACAGCGGTCGCCAGCCCTCCTCCACGAGCCCGAGGTCCTCGCCGACCTTGAGGCGCAGCGCGCCCAGGGCGTCGTTGACGACCCTGGCCTTGTCCGCGCCGAAGAACACCAGGTCGCCGCTGCCGGCGCCCGTGCGTTCCATCAGGCCCGACACCGCGGCATCCGACAGGAACTTGAGGATGGGCGACTGCAGGCCGTCGCGACCCTTCGTCGCGTCGTTCACCTTGACGTAGGCGAGTCCCTTCGCACCGTAGCGCGCGACGAAGGCGGTGTAGTCGTCGATCTGCTTTCGCGACAGCTTCTCCGCAGCGCCCGGCACGCGCAGTGCGGCGACGCGGCCGTCCGGATCCGATGCCGGTGCCGAGAAGACCTTGAATTCGCTGTCGCGGACGAGATCCGCGACGTCCACGAGTTCGAGCGGGATGCGCAGGTCCGGCTTGTCCGACGCATAGCGACGCATCGCCTCGGCGAAGGTCATGCGCGGGAAGGGGTCAGGCAGGTCGGCGCCGAGCACCTTGGCGAACAGCTCACGGACCAGGCCTTCCATCAGGGCCATGATCTCGTCGCGCGCCAGGAAGGACGTCTCGACGTCGAGCTGCGTGAACTCGGGCTGCCGGTCTGCCCGCAGGTCCTCGTCGCGGAAGCAGCGCACGATCTGGTAGTAGCGATCGAAGCCCGCCATCATCAGCAGCTGCTTGAAGATCTGCGGCGACTGCGGCAGCGCGAAGAACTTGCCTGCCTGCGTGCGACTCGGCACGAGGTAGTCGCGCGCGCCCTCGGGCGTCGCCTTGGTGAGCATCGGCGTCTCGACGTCGACGAAGTCGCGGGCGTCGAGATACTCGCGCATGGCACGCGTGACCGCATGCCGCAGCCGCAGCCGCCGCTGCATGACGTCGCGTCGCAGGTCCACGTAGCGGTACTTGAGGCGCGTTTCCTCGCGCACCTCCTCGTCGAGCTGGAACGGCAGCGGCTCGGACCGGTTCAGGATCTCGACGGCGTTCGCCAGCAACTCGACCTGGCCGGAGGCGAGGTTCGGGTTGACGGTGCCCTCGGGGCGTGGCCGCACGGTGCCGGTGACCTTGAGCACCCACTCGCCCCGGACGCGCTCGGCCTCGGCGAAGATGCCCGCGTGCGAGGGGTCGAAGACGACCTGCAGCAGCCCGCTGCGGTCACGCAGGTCGACGAAGATGACGCCGCCGTGATCGCGTCGGCGGTGAACCCAGCCGGCCACGGAGACCGTGGAACCGACGAGGCGCTGGTTGACCTCGCCGCAATAGTGAGTGCGCATGGGCATGATGAGCGGGGCGCGTCTGCCGGTGCCCCGTGACCGTGATTTTCCAGAAGGGACGGGATGTTACGGGTCGGCCTGTTGCACCGCAAGATCAGCCGCTTTGACCGGCCGCTTCGTCCAGGACGGAACGACGACGCCGAGGGTCAGCAGCATCTTGAACGCCTCGTCGACCGTCATGTCCAGCGCCGTCACCTCGTCGCGGGGAAACAGCACGAGAAAGCCGGTGGTCGGATTCGGCGTCGTCGGGACGAACACGCAGACGACGTCTTCGGCGGTGCGCGCCTGTACTTCCTCCAGTTCCTCGGAGGTGATGAAGCCGATGCCGTACACGCCGACGCGCGGGAACTGGACCATCACGACCTGTTTGAAGGAGCGGCCCTTGTCGGTCAGGACGGTCTCGCTGAACGTCTTTGCGCCGCCGTAGACCGAGCCGACGATCGGGATGCGTCGGACCAGCGACTCGATTCCGGCGACCATCTGGCCCCCGAAGAGATTCTTCACCAGGACGCCGGTCAGGAACAGCAGCAGCAGCGACAGGATGATGCCGAGTCCCGGGATATAGGTGCCGAACAGGGTTTCGGGCCGCCAGGGCGGCGGGACCAGCACCAGCGACTGATCGAGGATGCCGGACAGGAACCGGACCACCCAGACGGTGATCATGATCGGGATCCAGATCAGCAGCCCGCCGATCAGGTAGTTGCGAAAAACCCTGGCCGGGTGGCGTTCACGGGTCCCCTTCGCGCCCTTCGGATCCTCGAGGTCCTTTGGGTCCTTCGGGTCCTGCGGGTCCGGAATGATCGGCGGTTCGTTCGACACCTGGAATCGACCTCAGCGCTTGCGCGCGCGCGCGGCGCCCGACTTCCGCGGCGCCGGCTTCGTCTTGCGGCTGGCCGCAACTTTTGTGGGCTTCGCGACGACGCTACGCGACTTCGCGGGCGTTGCCGGCTCGGGCTTCGACTCCTTCGTCTCGGCCTTGTCCGCCGGCTTCTTCTCGGCCGACTCCGCGGCCGGCGGCGACTCCTTGTCGCCCTTTTCGAGCAGGTTGCGCTTGCGCTCCTTCTCGGACTTGAAGTCCGTCTCGTACCAGCCGCTGCCCGCGAGCCGGAACATCGGCGCCGAGACGAGACGCTTCAGCTGGTGCTTGCCGCACTCCGGGCACTCGCGCAACGGCTTCTCCGAGAACTTCTGCAGGGCCTCGAGCGTGTGCCCGCACTTCTGGCATTCGTATTCGTAGATGGGCATGTCGCGTGGGTCGAAGTGTGTTGGTAGCGGACGATTATACGGTCAGTGCCGCCACGGGCGGTGAGTCCCGCGCGCTGGGGCAGCATTCCTCTCGTCCTGCCGGACTCCCAGCCGATCCATACGCGGACGGGGTTCGCGGGCGGGTGTCCCTCGGCGGGGCGTCGCGCCGCAGGGACGCGGCGCGCGAGCCCCCAGGGACGGGTTCACGGCGTCCCCGCCGGGGGGCGCGCGCCCGCGGATCCCGGCCGCCAACCGCCGACCGTCGCTCGCCAGGGACGGTGCGTGGCCGCGTCAGGCGCGCCGGCGCTTCGCCTCCGTCGGCGCGCTGCCCTGCTTCTCGAAGGCGAGCGCACCGTCGCGCGCGGTGACCAGGATCCGGTCGCCCGGCCCGAAGTCACCGCGCAGGATGGACTGCGCGAGCGGATTCTCGAGCTGGTGCTGGATCGCCCGCTTGAGGGGCCGTGCACCGTACACCGGGTCGAAGCCCGCTTCGCCGAGCAGCGTCCGCGCCGCATCGTCGAGTTCGAGTTCCATGTCGCGCTCGGCCAGGCGCTTGCGCAGGTAGCCCACCTGGATGTCGACGATCGCTCGGATGTGCTCCATGCCAAGCGGGTGGAACACCACCACGTCGTCCACGCGGTTGATGAACTCGGGCCGGAAATGCTGCCCGACGATCTCCATGACGGCGGACTTCATCCGCTCGTAGTTGGCCTCGCCCGCCAGCTCCTGGATGAGCTGCGAACCGAGATTCGACGTCATGACGATGACCGTGTTGCGGAAGTCGACGGTGCGCCCCTGGCCGTCGGTCAGGCGCCCGTCATCCAGCACCTGCAGCAGCACGTTGAAGACGTCCGGGTGGGCCTTCTCGACCTCGTCGAGCAGGATCACCGAGTACGGCCGGCGGCGGACGGCCTCGGTGAGGTAACCGCCTTCCTCGTAGCCCACGTAGCCCGGGGGCGCGCCGATCAATCGGGCCACGGAGTGCTTCTCCATGAACTCCGACATGTCGATGCGCACCATCGCCTCCTCGGTGTCGAAGAGGAATTCCGCCAGGGCCTTCGACAGCTCGGTCTTGCCGACGCCCGTCGGACCGAGGAACAGGAAAGACCCGTTCGGCCGATTGGGATCGGAGAGCCCGGCACGCGAGCGGCGGATGGCGTCGGAGACGGCCTTGACGGCCTCGTCCTGGCCGACGACTCGCCTGGCGAGCGACTCCTCCATGCGCAGGAGCTTCTCGCGCTCACCCTCGAGCATCTTGGAGACCGGGATGCCGGTCCACTTCGAGACCACCTCGGCGATCTCCTCCTCGGTGACCTTGTTGCGCACCAGGGTCGGCACCCGGGACTCCGCGTCCTGCGCGGACTGCAGTCGCTTCTCGAGCTCGGGGATCCTTCCGTACTGCAGCTCGGACATGCGGGCGAGGTCGCCGGCACGCCGCGCCGCCTCGAAGTCGAGCCGCGCCCGCTCGAGCTCTTCCTTGATGTGCGCCGTCCCCTGCACCGTCGCCTTCTCGGCCTTCCAGATTTCCTCGAGGTCGGAGGACTCGCGCTCGAGCGCCGAGAGCTGCTCGTCGAGCGCCAGCAGGCGCTTCTTCGAGGCTTCGTCGCTTTCCTTCTTGAGCGCCTCCCGTTCCATCTTGAGCTGCACGATGCGGCGGTCGAGCCGGTCGAGCTCCTCCGGCTTGGAGTCGATCTCCATGCGGATGCGCGAGGCCGCCTCGTCGATCAGGTCGATGGCCTTGTCGGGCAGCTGCCGGTCCGTGATGTAGCGGTGCGACAGCGTGGCCGCCGCGACGATCGCGGGGTCGGTGATCTCGACCTTGTGGTGGACGGCGTAGCGCTCCTTGAGGCCGCGCAGGATGGCGATCGTGTCCTCGACCGACGGTTCGCTCACCAGCACCTTCTGAAAGCGTCGCTCCAGGGCGGCATCCTTCTCCACGTACTTGCGGTATTCATCGAGCGTGGTGGCCCCGACGCAGTGCAGCTCGCCGCGCGCGAGCGCGGGCTTGAGCATGTTGCCGGCGTCCATCGCGCCCTCGGCCTTGCCGGCGCCGACCATGGTGTGCAATTCGTCGATGAACAGGATCACGCGGCCTTCCTGCTTGGCGAGGTCGTTCAGCACGGCCTTCAGCCGCTCCTCGAATTCGCCGCGGAACTTCGCGCCGGCGATCAGCGCGCCCATGTCGAGGGCGAGGATGCGCTTGTCCTTGAGACCCTCGGGCACCTCGCCGTTCACGATGCGCTGCGCCAGCCCCTCGACGATGGCCGTCTTGCCGACGCCGGGCTCGCCGATCAGGACCGGGTTGTTCTTGGTGCGACGCTGCAGCACCTGGACCGTGCGACGGATCTCGTCGTCACGGCCGATGACCGGGTCGAGCTTGCCCTGCTCGGCCCGCTCGGTCAGGTCGATGGTGTACTTCTCGAGCGCCTGACGCTGCTCCTCGGCATTCGGGTCGGTGATCTTCTCGCCCCCGCGCACCTCGTCGATGGCACGCTCGATGGCGCCCTTGACGACGCCCGCGTCCTTGAGGAGCGCACCGAGCGGGCCCTTGTCCTCGAGGGCCGCGAGCACGAACAGCTCGCTGGAGATGTACTGGTCGCCGCGCTTCTGGGCCAGCTTGTCGGTGAGGTTGAGGAGCTTGCCGAGGTCGTTCGAGACGTGGACTTCGCCACCCGTCCCCTCGACTTTCGGCAGCCGGTCCAGCGCCTCGCCGAGCCGCGAGCGGAGGAGACTCACCTTGGTCCCGGACTTCTCGAGCAACGGGCGGACCGTACCGCCTTGCTGGTCGAGGAGCGCCAGCATCAGGTGAGCCGGCTCGATGAACTGGTGGTCGCGGCCAAGCGCCGTCGACTGGGCGTCGGCCAGGGCCATCTGGAACTTGCTGGTCAGCTTGTCCATGCGCATGGGGTCAGGACTCCCGGTCAAGGGGGGTAGTGTCCCCTAGAATGGGGGCAGCGTCGGCGAACAAAAGGGGGCAAAGTCGCCGCCCCCGGGACCCTAATGCATGTGCTGGTGCGTCAGGTAGACCACGGCGACGCCGAGCCCGATGAACAGCACCTGCTCGAGGCCGGCGCGCACGTCCACCCGGCGGTGCAGGCCCGGGATCAGATCCGCCACCGCGACGTAGATGAAGCTCGACGCCGCGAAGGCCAGGGCGTACGGCAGCAGATGCAGCGCGGTTCCCAGCGAGTAGTAGGCCACGACGCCGCCGACCACGGAGGTCAGGCTGGTGAGCAGGTTGAGCGCGAGCGCCCGGGACCGCGACAGCCCGCCATGCAGCAGGATGGCGAGGTCCCCGACTTCCTGCGGGATCTCGTGCGCGAACACGGCCACCGCCGTCACGATTCCCAGCCGCGTGTCGGTCATGAATGCGGCGGCGACGAGCACGCCGTCGAGCACGTTGTGGAACGCGTCCCCGACGAGAATCAGCCGTGCCGACGCTGCATCGCGGCTCGCATGGCTCGGCGAATGCATCTCGCAGGGATCGTCGTGGCAGTGGCGCCAGAGAACGAACTTCTCGAGCAGGAAGAACATCAGGATGCCGACCAGCAGTGCAAGCCCGACGGAGTGCGCCCCACGCTCGCCGCTCTGCTCGAGGGCGTGCGGGACCAGCCCGAGGAAGGCCGCGCCGAGCAGCGCGCCCGTGGCAAAACTCACCAGGTGCGGGAGCACCGCCGCCCGCCGTGCAGACCCCAGCGCCAGGAACACCGACGCTGCGAGCGCACTCACGAAACCGCTCAGGGCGGTGAAGACGACGATCAGGCCGAGGGTGCTCACAGCGCGTCCGCGAGGCAGGCGTTTCCGGTCAGCGTAACACGGCGGTCAAGCGAGCCAGGCCAGCGTCGCCATCCGACCCGTCACTCCATCCCGGCGAAAAGAGAAGAAACGGTCGGGCTCGCGGTAGGTGCACCACTCCCCGCCATGGACGGCGTGCACCCCGGCGGAGCCGAGCAGCAGGCGCGCAAGTCCGCAGAGATCCGCCTGGTACCGACCACGATCGTTGAGCTGGAAAAGTGCTTCGCTCGCCGCATTCCGCCGCAGGAATGCCTCGCGCACCTCTCCTCCCACCTCGAAGGCGTCGGGCCCGATGGCCGGCCCGAGCCACGCCTGCAACTGCTCGGGCGCACCGCCGAGCGCCGCGATGGTGGCCTCCAGCACGCCCGCCTGCAGCCCGCGCCAACCGGCGTGGGAAACGCCGATGCGCGTACCGCCGCGGTCGGTGAACACGACCGGCAGGCAGTCTGCCGTCAGCACCGCGCAGACCTGTCCCGGCTGGAAGGCGACGGCGGCATCGGCCTGCGGCGGGACCACCGCGGCCGGGTGGCGGGCGACGTCGACGCCGTGCACCTGCTCGAGCCACAGCGGTTCCGCGGGCAGCCGTGCCGCCGTCCGCAACAACAGCCGATTGGCGGTCACCGACTGCGGACGATCGCCGACGTGCCCGGCCAGGTTCAGGGACCCGTACGGGCCCTCGCTCACACCGCCCGCCCGCAAGGTCGAGATGGCGTGGACGTGCTCCGGTGCCGGCCAGTCGGGCGTGATCCAGCCGATGGCCGTGGACGTCACTCGCCCGCCTCGTCCGCGGTCAGCACTGCCAGGAGGCCCCGCAGGTCGGCAGGCAGCGGGCTGCGACACTCGAGCGGCCGGCCGGTGACGGGGTGCGCGAGTTCGAGGCGTGCCGCATGCAGTGCCTGCCGCGGGAACTCGCGCAGGGCCGTGCGCAAGGCCTCGCTCGCGCCTTTCGGCAGCGTCAGTCGTCCCCCGTAGACCCGGTCACCCACGATCGGATACCCGGCGTGGGCGAGGTGGACGCGGATCTGGTGCGTGCGGCCGGTCTCGAGCTGGACGCGCACGTGGGTGTGCGCCGGGAAGCGATGGATCACGCGGTAATGGGTCACCGCCTCACGGCCACCCTCCCGCACCGCCATCCTGACGCGTTCGCGGGGGTGCCGATCGATCGGGGCATCCACGGTACCGCCCGCGGTCATGACGCCACGGCAGACGGCCTCGTACTCACGATGGATCTCGCGCTCGCCGAGCATGCGCACCAGTGCCGTGTGCGCGGGCAGCGTGCGGGCCACGATCAGCAGCCCGCTGGTGTCCTTGTCCAGTCGGTGCACGATGCCCGCGCGGGGTAGCCGTGCCAGGTCCGGATCGAGCGCCAGCAGCGCATTCTGCAGCGTCCGGTCCGGGTTGCCGGCGCCGGGGTGCACGACGAGTCCGGCCGGCTTGTCGACGACGAAGACGTCGCGGTCCTCGTGGACCAGGACGAGCGGGATGTCCTGCGGCGCAGCGTGCGTTTCCTCGGGCAGGGAGGCCTGGATGGAAATGACCTCGCCGCCCGAGACCTTGTCCCGCGGCCGGCGTATGTCCCCGTCCACGCGGACCTCACCCGACTCGATCCAGGCCTTGAGGCGGCTGCGCGAATAATCCGGCAGCAGCGCGGCGAGCGCCTGGTCCAGGCGTTGCCCGGCGTGCCCGGAGGGCACGGTCAACGACAATTCTAGGGTCGGGTTGCTCATGGAGTGCGATTCTGGGGCATCGACCGGGGCCAGTGTACCGAGGTCCTGCCGGGCAGCCCGTTTCTATATACTTCCGCCCTCCCCGCCCGTACGACCCCGGTATCCGCCTGGCCATGCACGTCCTGACCGACCGATCGCGCCGCCTGTCCCTGCTCTGCGTTGCGCTGGCGACCATCGCCGCCAGCGGCTGCAAGAGCCGCGGCGACGAGTTCGACATGCGGGGATCGGCGGAGCGCGTCCACAGCGAGGCCGTTCACGATCTCGACAGCGGCAACTACCCGAGCGCCATCCAGAAGCTCGAGTTGCTCGAGGCGCGCTTCCCGTTCAGCGATTCCGCGAAGCAGGGCCAGCTCGACCTCATGTACGCGTACTACAAGAACCGGGAGGCGGAATCGGCCATCGACCAGGCCGACCAGTTCATCCGGGAGAATCCGACGCACCCGCGAGTGGACTACGCCTACTACATCCGCGGCCTCGTGTACTTCGAAGGCGGAGCCAGCTGGATCGAGCGGGTGTTCAAGGCCGATATGGCCAAGCGCCCGCCGCAGGAGGCGCGCTCGTCCTTCCAGTCGTTCCAGACGCTGGTCCAGCAGTACCCGAATAGCCCGTACGCGGCCGATGCGCGCCAGCGCATGGTCTACCTGCGCAATCGCCTGGCGGACTACGAGCTCGCGGTGGCGAAGTACTACATGACCCGGGGTGCCTACGTCGGCGCCCTCAATCGCGCCCGGAGCCTGATCGAGACCTACGACGGCGCACCCGCGGTCACCGGTGCGCTGAAGGTCATGGAGAAGGCCTATCGCGAACTCGACATGGGCGACCTCGCGCTGGTCGCCCAGCAGGTGCGCACCGAGAACGCGAGCCCGGACATCGTTTCGCCGTCGGCGGCAGCGGCCGGACTCGCCCTGTCCGAGGGCACGGGCGACGGCGGCCGGCCGCCCGTCCGCGCCGCGCTGCGCGAGGGTCGCTGGGAGGGCCGGCTCGGGGCCTCCGTGGCGAACACGTCCGACGTCGACTTCAAGGGTGGCACGGCGGCCGAGATCGACGGTGGCGTCGGCTTCGCCCTGGGGGTCGCCTACCACTACACGGACCGCCTGCAGCTCGGCTCGACCTTCACCTACGACCAGAAGGACTACGAGGCCGACGTCGCCGGCGACGAGCCGGGCGAATCCGTCGCGGTCAAGGGCAGCCTCGACTCGATGACGCTGATGGTCGACTTCGGCTACAACTTCCTGGCCGGACCGTTCACGCCGTTCGTGACGGGCGGCATCGGCTGGTCGTGGGTGGATACCAATATCGTCAACGGCCTGCCCGACGTCGGCTGCTGGTGGGATCCCTGGTGGGGCTACATCTGCTTCAGCTCCGCGAACACCCGGACCATCGACGGCCTGGCGTACGAGGCGGGCGTGGGGCTGCGCTACGACTTCAGCGACATCTTCGCGGTGGACGGCGCCTACCGGATGCGCTGGGTGGACTTCGAGAACGCCACCGGGACGCCGACCTTCGACAGCCTGCAGCTGAATTTCGGCTGGAAGTTCTGAACCGCGTGCCGGGCGCCACCGCGTCGCCCGGCACGGGTACGCGGCATGCCGCAGTACCCCGCGACCGCGACGCAGGAGACAATGCCGCCTCCCCGCTGATGGTCTGCCGCCAACCGTGAACGCCCGCCTCGATCCATCGCCGTCGCCGGGCGCCGGCCCCCTCGACGCACCCGCCCGCCTGCGGGAGATTCCGTACAACTACACGTCGTTCTCGGATCGCGAGATCGTCATTCGACTGCTCGGCGCCGAGGGCTGGGCGCTGCTCGACGAGCTGCGCACCGAGCGACGCACGGGGCGCTCGGCGCGGATGCTGTACGAAGTGCTGGGCGACATCTGGGTCGTTCACCGCAATCCCTACCTCGAGCAGGACCTGCTCGACAATCCACGTCGTCGCGGACAGCTCATCGAGGCATTGCACCACCGCCTGGGCGAGGTGGATCGACGTCGTGACGCCAGCGACGCCGGGCGCGATGCCAAGGTCGCCCGCCTGCTCGAGGCGGCGCGGCGTGCCGTGACGGAGTTCGAGCAGTCGTTCGTGGCCGCCGGCGACCTGCGGCGGCGGGCGAGGCGCGAACTCACGCGGCACACGCGCGCGGACAACGTCTGCTTCGATCCCTATGCCCGCGTGTCGCACGCCACGGACGCCACCGACTGGCGCGTGGAGATTCCGTTCGTCGTCCTGACCCCGGACGCCGAGGACGAGGTTCCGGGACTCGTGCGCGCCTGCTTCGCGCTCGGCCTGACCATCATCCCCCGGGGCGGCGGCACCGGATACACGGGAAGCGCGGTGCCACTCACGCCGACCGCCGCGGTCATCAACACCGAGAAGCTGGACCACATCCATGCGGTCGAGACCCGTGCCCTCCCGGGTGTGGACCGGCCCGTACCCGCGCTGCTGACGGAAGCGGGCGCGGTGACGCGCCGCGTCGAGGAGGCCGCGCACGCCGCCGGGCTGGTCTTCGCGGTGGACCCGACCTCCGCCGACGCCTCCTGCGTGGGCGGCAACATCGCCATGAACGCGGGC
Source organism: uncultured Gammaproteobacteria bacterium (assembly GCA_963823535.1). Lineage (GTDB taxonomy): Bacteria > Pseudomonadota > Gammaproteobacteria > Steroidobacterales > Steroidobacteraceae > RPQJ01. The sequence continues at coordinate 258,812 of CAWGLZ010000004.1, read as the reverse complement.
GGCAAGAAGGCCGTGCTGTGGGGAACGGCGCTCGACAACCTCGCCTGGTGGCGCATGGTGGATCCGCAGGGCGACTGGCTCGAGGTCACCCGCCTGGGTCACAACCTCGGCAAGATCCACGACGCCGGCACGGCCGCTTTCGAACTCGTCTGGAAGGACGGTCGACAGCCGGCCGACCGCGCACGGACGCTTCGTAGCGAGCGCCTCGAGATCGAGGGACGGCGCTTCCGCAAGGCCGGCCTCGGCAAGGACGTGACCGACAAGTTCCTCGGCGGGCTCCCCGGCGTACAGAAAGAGGGTTGCGACGGCATCATCACGTCGGCACGCTGGATCCTGCACCGCATGCCGGCGCACGTGCGCACGGTCTGCCTCGAGTTCTTCGGGCAGGCGCGCGATGCGATCCCGGCGATCGTCGAGATCCGCGACCACTTCGCCCGCGGCGACGAGGCCCTCGGCGTCAGGCTCGCGGGGCTGGAGCATCTCGACGAGCGATACCTGCGCGCCGTGGGCTACACGACCCGCTCCCGGCGCGGCAGCCTGCCGAAGATGGTGCTGCTCGGCGACATCGTCGGCGACGACGAGGCCGCCGTCGCGCGCTGCGCCTCGGAGGTCGTGCGGATCGCGAACGCGCGGGCGGGCGAAGGCTTCATCGCCGTCGGCGCGGATGCGCGCAAGGCCTTCTGGCGCGACCGGGCGCGTACCGCGGCGATTGCCCGGCACACCAACGCCTTCAAGATCAACGAGGACGTCGTCATCCCGCTCGAGCGGCTTGGCGAGTACACGGACGCCATCGAGCGCATCAACATCGAGTTCTCGATCACCAACAAGCTCGCGATCCTGGACGCGTTCGTCGAATACCTGTCGGGCACGCCACGCCTGGGCCGTTCCGACGACCCGGAGACAGACCGCCTGCCGCCGGGCGACCTGCTGGGCGAACGTCCCCGGCTGGCGCTCGAGGCGATCGCCTCGACCCGCCGGCGCTGGGCGTGGCTGCTGGCGAACATGGACCGGCAGGTCGCCGACTGCCGCGCGGAGTTCGCCGCAATCGGCCTCGACCGCCTGTCCGGGGAACTCGAGCGCCGCGTCGCGGACCAGCCCGGGTTGAGCGTCTTCGACCTGCTGCAGGACCGCACGATCCGCGTCTCGTGGAAGTCCGAGATCCGCGCCGACCTGCGCCGGCTGTTCGCGGGCGGGGTCTTTCAGCCGCTGCTCGAGGATCTCGGCGCGATCCAGCAACGGGTGCTGCGCGGGCGGGTGTTCGTCGCGCTGCACATGCACGCCGGCGACGGCAACGTGCACACGAACATTCCGGTCAATTCAGACGACTACGCGATGCTGCAGGACGCCTACCGGGCGGTCGAGCGCATCATGCGCGTCGCGCGCGAGCTCGACGGCGTCATCTCCGGCGAGCACGGCATCGGGATCACCAAGCTCGAGTTCCTCACCGACGCGGAGACCGCGGATTTCCGCGCCTACAAGGCGCTCGTGGACCCCGAGGGACGCTTCAACAAGGGGAAGCTGCTCCCCGGCGCAGACCTGCGACTGGCCTACACGCCGAGCTTCAACCTGCTCGGCCACGAGTCCCTGATCATGCAGCAGTCGGACATCGCGACCATCTCCGACGCCATCAAGGACTGCCTGCGCTGCGGCAAGTGCAAGCCGGTCTGCTCGACCCACGTGCCGCGGGCCAACCTCCTCTACTCACCGCGCAACAAGATCCTCGCCACGTCGCTGCTGATCGAGGCGTTCCTCTACGAGGAGCAGACGCGCCGCGGCATCTCGCTGCAGCACTGGGACGAGTTCTCGGACGTCGCGGACCACTGCACCGTCTGCCACAAGTGCGAAACGCCCTGCCCGGTGGACATCGACTTCGGCGACGTGTCGATGGCCATGCGCGATCTCCTGCGACGCATGGGCCGGCAGCGCTTCAATCCCGGCAAGGCCGCCTCGATGCTGTTCCTGAACACGACCAGCCCGGACGCCATCAAGCTGTCGCGCAGGCTCATGATCGACTGGGGCTACAAGGCCCAGCGCCTCGGTCACCGCGCGCTGCACGTGCTCGGCAGCGCGCAGGCAAAGCGCCCGCCCGCCACGACCGGCGGCCGGCCGCCGCTGCGCGAGCAGGTCGTGCACTTCGTGAACAAGAAGATGCCGGGCGGCCTGCCCAGGCGCACGGCGCGCGCGCTGCTCGACATCGAGGACCGCCGCTACGTCCCGATCATCCGTGATCCTGCGCGCACCACGGGCGAGTCGGAGGCCGTCTTCTATTTCCCCGGCTGCGGTTCGGAGCGATTGTTCTCGCAGGTCGGGCTCGCGACGCAGGCGATGCTCTGGCGCGCCGGGGTGCAGACCGTGCTGCCGCCAGGCTATCTCTGCTGCGGCTACCCGCAGCGGGGCTCGGGCCAGTTCGACAAGGCGGAAAAGATCATCACGGACAACCGCGTGCTGTTCCATCGTGTCGCGAACACGCTCAACTACCTGGACATCCGCACGGTCGTCGTAAGCTGCGGCACCTGCTACGACCAGCTGCAGGACTACCAGTTCGAGCAGATCTTCCCCGGCAGCCGCATCCTGGACATCCACGAATTCCTGCTCGAGAAGGGCGTGCGGCTCGACGGCGTGACCGGTGCGCGCTACCTGTACCACGACCCGTGCCACTCCCCGATCAAGTCGCAGGACCCGCTCGCCGTGGTCAACGCGCTGATGGCGCCGGGCGGCAGCGGCTCCATCGGCAGGAACGACCGGTGCTGCGGCGAGTCCGGGACGTTCGCGGTTGCGCGACCGGACATCGCCACCCAGGTACGCTTCCGCAAGCAGCAGGAGGTCGAACGCGGGGCCGCGCGGCTGCGCGAGGACGGATTCAAGGGCGCGGTGAAGATCCTCACCTCGTGCCCCTCGTGCCTGCAGGGGCTCAGCCGCTACGACGACGACGCCGATACGAGTGCCGACTACATCGTGGTCGAGATGGCCCGGCACCTGCTCGGCGCGAGCTGGCTCGAGGACTACGTGCAGCGGGCGAATGCGGGCGGGATCGAGCGCGTGCTGGTGTGAGGCCGCTGCCCAGGGAGCGCGGCCGTCCCGTCAGAACCTGAACGTCAGCCCGAGCAGGGCCTCGCCCTGGAAATAGGTTCCACCGGACGACTTGAGCAGGCATCCCGCTTCGCCGCCGCCGCCGACGCAGAAGAAATCCGTGTCGGACTCGACGAAGGTCAGGTAGCCACGCAGCCCGAGCGTCGCGGCGAAGTTGTCGCCGAACGGCAGGCGCAGCCCACCGCCCAGGCTGGTGGAAAACTTCGTCTCCGAGCCGAGGCCGCCGTCGGCGCTGAACCGGGTGACACCCGCCGTCAGCGACAGGTAGGGAATGAGCCATTGCTCGTCGGCGAAGAAGATCGTGCCGCCGAACTGGTAGTAGTCGGTCTGGATGTCGATGCCGCCGTACAGCGGGTCGCGGCTGTCGAGACTGGTACTCTGCGTGGCGTAGAGCAGCTCGTAGAACGAGTTCGAGTCGCGATAGAGCCCGAGGTCGATTCCCCAGCTGCTGCCATCCTCGAGGTCCACCGTCGTTGACTGGCCGTCCGCCGTCTGCTGGGTGTCGAACTCCCCCCCGGTGCGGTAGCCGGCAAAGGGCGTGACCTCGAATCGCGGTGCCGCGGTCGTCGCCGGGGCGACGGCAACCAGCGCGAGCAAGGCGGCGACCAGGACGTGACGATTCATCGATGGCATGGCGGGAATCCGGGCACGGGGATCACGATTGTAATCGAACGCGCCTGCGGGCCTGAGGCTGGAGCCCCGTCGCACTGCTAAACTGTCGCCCGCATCACCGAGCAGACGGACGCACCATGAGCGAACTCCAGCAGACCTTGCGCGACCTCCACGAGGAACTCGGACAGGCGCACCACCTCGGCCCGGACGACCGGGCGCTGCTCGAGACCGTGCTGACGGACATCCGTCGGGTCCTCGAGGCACCGTCGGCGCAGGTGCCAGTCCGCGAGCATGGGGACGCCCTCGAGGGTGCCGCGGTGAAACTCGAGGCAGGACATCCCAGCCTCGCCGGCGCCATCCGTGCGGTCCTCGATGCGCTGGGTAAGGCCGGCATTTGAAAGTCATCGTAAAACACTGTTTTTAAATATATTTCGGTTATCGATCATGCAGGAAGACAGCCCCCCATTCGACCAGGCTTTCGGCCAGGCGGTCGACCTCGGCAACCAGATTGCCGACAACGACGAGAAGGCCGATCTCTGGGATATCGCCGACGGCCTGCTGGCTGGTGCGGTTCAGTACTGGCTCTATTCCCGGCAGCCTTGCGGCGACCCGCGCTGCGAGGAATGCCTGCCGATCAGCACCGCAGAGGGTCGCATCAGCGAACTTCGGCGGCTCATCGCGCACTACTCGGAGGAGAGCCAGTACTTCCACTCTCCGACAGACGCCAACGTCGGACGCGCCTGAGGTCGCGCTCGACCGCAACTCGTTTCTGAGCGAACCCGCCGCAAATTGCGGGTGACGGGCACGTGCTCGCCGGACGAAGATGGTGCTCGATTCGCCATGGAGGGCCGATCATGCGTCCCGCTGCACCGTCCGTGTTGCGCCCCTGGCTGGCCGCGCTTGCGTGCACCCTGACGACCGGGAGCATTGCGGCCACGCCCACGTCGGGGGGTCCCGTTTCGAATCCGCTGGGGGGCGGAGCCGGCGTCACGCTCGAACCCGCACCGGCCTCCGCTGCACCACGGACCCGGCGCCCGGTGTTCGTCTGCCGCGACGACGCAACGCCGACCTTCTCGGACCGGCCGTGCGGGCCGCTCGCCATGCCGCAACTGATCACCGTGGATTCGCCGCCGGCCGGACGCGCGCCGTCGACCCTCGCGCCACCCACGACTGCGACCGTGCCCGCGCGGACGCTGCCACGCCCGGCGGTCGCCGGGCGCGACCCGGAATCCGCAGCGGCCGATCGCTGCCGCGCACTCCGCGTGCGGCTCGACGCGCTCGACGACCGCATGCGCGCGGGTTACTCGGCGACGGAGGCGGCGCGACTCTGGACCCGATGGCGGGATCTCAAGGCGGAGCTGCGTTCCCGACGCTGTTGAGGTGGTCAGGCGGACCGCCCGGGCTGCGACGCGGCGGCGGTTCGTCGCCGGATCAGGCCTCCGGCAGCGGGATCCGCTCCGGGTCGCCCGGCACACTGGCAAATCGATCCTCGCGCCAGTCGAGCTTCGCGCGCTCGATGCGGTCGGTGCGACTCGAGACGAAGTTCCACCAGATGTGGCGCGGCCCGTCCAGTCGCGCGCCGCCGAGCAGCATCAGGCGAGCCGAACTCGAGGCACGTATGGTTGCCGTCGCCTCCGCGTCGAAGACCATCATCTCCCCGACTCCGCGGGAAGTGCCCTCGACCTCTACGCGGCCGTCGACCACGTACACGGCTCGCTCGGCATGCCCGGTGGGCAACGCCAGAGTGGCACCGGGCTCGATCCGCGCATCGACGTAGAACATGGCTGAGAAGACCTTGGCGGGCGCACGGGCACCATAGGCCTCGCCCGCGATCAACCGCAGCCGGACCCCCTCGCGCCGGACCTCCGGCAGCGACGCCGCCGGATGATGCACGAACGAGGGTTCCGTCTCCTCCTGCGCCTGCGGCAATGCGATCCAGGTCTGGATGCCGTGGATCGGTGCACCCGCGACGCGCGCCTCGGGCGGCGTGCGCTCGGAATGCACGATGCCCCGGCCCGCCACCATCCAGTTGACGTCGCCGGGACGGATGAGCTGTGCCGTGCCGAGACTGTCCCGGTGCATGAACTCCCCTTCGAAAAGGTAGGTCACGGTCGCCAGCCCGATGTGCGGATGTGGACGCACGTCGACGCCTGCGCCGGGCGCGAAGACGGCCGGGCCCATGTGGTCGAAGAAGATGAACGGCCCGAGCGTCGGCATGCCGGCGGCGGGGAGGACGCGCCTCACGCTGAAGCCGCCGAGGTCGCGCGGCCGTCCCTCGAGCACCCGGGTCACGGCGGTCACAGGACCTCCATCAATCCATGCCCAGCACGGTCTTGCCCTGGGCGAAGACGACGTCCACCGGGATGGCGCGGCTCGACAACCGATCGAGATCGGCCGCGAGCTGCGGCCGGATGACGCCGAGTTCCTTCCCCAGCGCCTGCACGCCCGCATAGTCGCCGTCGCCCTGCAGCTTGAGCAGCACGCCGGACAGCTCGTCGACCGCGCGCCGCATCGCGGGCATGTCAACGCGATAGTGCCCCTGCGCGTCACGGGTGAAGGCGCCCCGGTCGGCGAAGAAATTGAAGCGCACCATGTTCGCCTGGCCGTGGGCCGAGGCCGCACCGAAGCGCACCGAGCGGAAGATGCCGGCCATGAACGTGACGTAGTAGTCCTCGAGCGCGCCGTCCAGTTCGCCCTGCTCCTGCAGCTTCGTGACCATGTAGAGACCGAGCACGTCGGCCTTGCCTTCCTCGATGCCGGAGGCGAGTTCCTTGAGCGCGCTGCGGACGGTGCCGCGCCCGTTGACGGTGTTCTTGATGCCGAGTCCGTGCGCCACCTCGTGGAACATCGTGTTGGCGAAGAAGGCGTCGAACGTGACGTGCCTGCGCTGGGACGGCGTGACGAGTTCGCCGGCAATCGGCACCATGATGGCGTCGAACTTGGCGCGCATGGCGTTCTTCAGTTGCAGCCTCCGGGTACCTTTCTCGAGCTGCACCTGTTCGTCGTTCGGCAGATTGATCGCGATGGTCTTCGAGCCCGCGTTGCAATCGCCCGCGTAGTAGATGACGTCGTAGGCGTTGAGGTCCGAATCCGTCCCGGGCGTCTCGGCCTTGTAGGGGTCCGGGACCGGGATCCCGCGCTGCAGGGCCGGCAGCATCGCGGCATAGCGCGCGAGTCGCTCACTCCACTCGAGGTCCTTGACGAGCACGTAGGCCTCGAACGCCGCCTTGTACCCGAACAGCTTGTCCTCATAGGTCTCGATCGGTCCGATGACGAGGTCGAGCCGGTTGTCCTTCATGTCGAGCCACGCCATGTCGCTCGCGCGGTAGTCGTCGGTGCGCAGGGCCTGGGCACGCAGTTCGAGATACCTGCGCAGCCCGTCGTCCGCGGCCAGCCCGGCGGCCCGCTCGAGCAGCGTCGCCGCGCGGTGGAGCGGCTCGCGCCACTGCTGCGAGTACGGCACGACCTCGAGTCCGCCCTTGGCGCCCCGCCGGAGCACCGTGTAGAGGCTGCGGCTGCCCGGCAGATCGGCGCGCTCGAACTCGGCCTTGCTCATGTCGAGCGGATAGAAGCCGGCCGCTGGCGGCTTGGGTCCCACTCCTGGCACGAACGGCGCGTTGCCGGCGAGACGGTCCCACGGACCGTAATTGATCTCGGCAAAGCGACGCATCGCGGGATCCTCGAGGCCGGCGAGCAGCGCGGCACGCTCGCCCGGGTAGGCCTGCTGCCAGAACAGGTCGTCCATGATCGCGGCCGCGTCGATGAAGAGACTCACCATGGTGCGTTCCCGTGGTGACAGTCCTGCAAGGTCGACGGTCAGCGTGACGGGCGCGTAGATCTCCGGCCGCACCGCGGTCGTCGCAGAGTCGGACGCGGTACCGGGAGCGGCGCGCGCGGCGCCGGTCACGCCGAGTGACAGGACGCCGGCCAGGACGAGGAGGGAATCTCGACGGAATTGCATGGATCGAACACTCCAGGGCGATCGGAAATGGAGATGCGAGGCCGCTATTTCCTGCCGAACAGCGCTTCGAGCTGCGCCCGGGCGCGCTCCTCGGCCGAGGTCTCGTCGGGCCGGTAGGCGCTGGGCGTGGGACGGTAATAATCGCAGAAATTCGCTCGGATCTTGTCCTTGACTTCCTCCGCCACCGGCTCCCGGCAATGTTTGGCGTAGCCCGTATCATAGAACTCGCACATGCGGCAGACGTGCAACTCGCTCCCGCAGGCACGGCACTCCTCGAGCCGCCGCAGCGGCACGCTGTAGTCCGCCAGCGAGATCCCGCATTTCCAGCAGCGCAGTCCGTGGTCCATGGTGCTTCCCGATCGGCCAGATCGTCCTAGCTAACGCCACCCCCCCGGCTTGTCAACCCGGCGGGTTGGGCTAATCTTGCGAGCTCGACGCCCGCACCGAATGCCGCAGGGCAGATGCAAGCCAGGAGAAAACCGTGGCCGTTCGTCCCGTGCTGAAGATGGGTCATCCGTTGCTCAGGCAGGTGGCGGAACCGGTGGCGCGATTCGGCACCCCCGAGCTCCGCAATCTGGTCCAGGACATGGACGACACGATGCGAGCCCTGAACGGGGCCGGCCTCGCCGCGCCACAGATCGGCGTGTCGCTCCGGGTGGTGATCTTCGAGGTCCGGCAGAACCCGCGTTATCCGGACGCTGGCGTGGTGCCGTACACGGTGCTGGTGAACCCGCGGCTCGAACCGCTGGGCGACGACATGGAGGACGGCTGGGAAGGCTGCCTCTCCGTCCCCGGCCTGCGCGGCCTGGTACCACGTCACCGCCAGCTGCGTTACACCGGCTTCGATGCGGACGGCCAACCCCTCGATCGCAGGGCGGATGGCTTCCACGCCCGCGTCGTCCAGCACGAGGTGGATCACCTCGACGGGATTCTGTATCCGTTGCGGATGCACAACCTCGACAGCTTCGGGTTCGAGGACACGCTGTTTCCGCAGGGCGCCGCACTGCCACCGGATTGAATGGCCCGGCGCCGTCGGCTCAGCCGGTCTTCGGCTTGCGCGCCGCTGTCTTGCGGGCCTTCCGGGCGGGCGCGGGCGCGGTTCTCGCCGTCACTTCGGCCTCGGCCGCCAGCCAGTCCTCGATCTCGTAGCCCGGCGCGAAGCCGCGACGCTCGGCCTGGAAATAGGCCGCCATGCGGACCATCATCTCGCGCTCGGCGCCGGCCGTGGGCTTAGGGGCCGCGCCGCCCTTGACGGGGCGCTTCGCCGCCGGTGCCTTGCCCGGTGCGGCCGGGGCCGCAGTCGTGGCCGTGCTCCTGCTCTTGCTCTTGCGGCCGGCCGGTCGGCTGGGTCGCGTGCCCCGGGATTTGGTCTCGTCCATGTCTGTCTCCTCGTTCAGCAGGACGGAGCGGGGCCGGAGGGGACCGCGCCATCCTCGAAATCCTGATTCTGAATTCAAATTATGACATTCCTTCGGGACACGGGCCCGCCCAAGCAGCCCACGCGAGGCACCTGCGCCATTCCCTTATTGGTGGCCGGCACCGGCGGACCGATGCTTGCCGTGACCGTCCACCGTCATGAACGGTGCCGCCAGTTGCAGGAAGCAAGACCATGACCCACATCCTGGATGCCAAGCAGTTCGAGGGGTTGAAGACCAGCCTGAGGTCCCGGGCAGAGCAGCTTCGCGAGGAGATCCGCGAGACCCTGCGCAAGAGCGACAAGGAGCAGTACGTGATGATCGCCGACCAGGTGCACGACCTGGAGGATGACGCTTTCGCCGACCTGATGGTGGACGTGAACCTCGCCGAAATCGATCGCGACCTGGACGAACTGCGCCTGATCGAGGCCGCCCTCCTCCGCATGGCGGACGGGACCTATGGGCGCTGCGACTCGTGCGACAGCCCGATTGAGTTCGACCGACTGCGCGCGACGCCCTTCGCCAGCCGCTGCTTCGACTGCCAGAGTTCCTTCGAGCGCAACCACTTCCAGAACATCGGCCACACGCTCTGAGTGTGGTCAGTCGTTCGCCGGAGAGGGACTCCAGCCCTCGCGAGGCACGATCTTGGCGTCCGCGGGGTCGGCCTCGTAGTGGGGCGACATGATCTGCACGCCGAACTCGTTGAAGACGTCCTGCACCTTCGAATTGAGCTCGGAGAGAATCGCGAGCCGGCGCACGGGATCGGCGATGTTCACCAGCAGCGTGTACTCGGCGTAGAAGTCCATCAGCCCCGTCTGCAATACGCGCGGCGCGGGGGTCTTCGCCACGCCTTCGGTGCGCTCCGCCGCAAGCAGCAGCATGGCGTGCACCTGTCGCCAGGGCGTGTCGTAGCCGATGGTGACCGTCGTCGGGACGAATACTCCGCCGTCCTTCGCGAGTCGCGAATAGTTGCGTGTCACCGAGCTCGCGATGATCGCGTTCGGGACGTTGAGTTCCTCGTGGCGCAGCGTCTCGATGCGCGTCGTGACGAATCCCACCGACGTGACGACGCCCTCTGTTTCCCCGATCTTCACGTACTCGCCAGGTCGCAGCGCCCGGGTATACATCAGCATCAGGCCGCTCACCGCCTGGTTCACGATGCCTGACGAGCCGATCGACACCATCAGGCCGACGAACACGCCGATACCCTTGAAGGCCTCGCTGTCGCTGCCGGGAATGTAGGGATAGGCCGCCACGAACGCGAACAGCCAGACCACCGCGTTCGCCAGGCGGGCCGTGGGGCGGGCGGTGGTCTCGTCGACCCAGGCGAGGCTGACGCGTCCCTGGGCGACGCTCTCGAAGAAGGCGCGGATGATCCTCGTCACGAGGCGGGCGATCGCCATGATCACCACGACGAAGACGAGCCCTGGCAGCGCGCCCATGAGGGCGGCCCCGATCCGTCGAATGATTCCCAGACTGTTGCCGAGCAGCGCCTCGCCCCAGGGCCGCGTGTAGGGGAAGCTCTGCAGCACGAAGGCCAGCCACTCGTAGACCAGCACCGCGATCACCAGGGCGGCCACGAGCCGCGCGGCCACGGTCACGAATCCGCCGACGTGCGTGTGGCTGACGACCTGGTGACTCAGCCGGCTTGCCACGGCCTCTGTCCGTCGCTCGAGCACGGCGCGCAGCCGGGGCACCCATTTCCGGTAGATGCGTGCCAGCAGCCCCAGCACGACGACCAGCAACAGCGTCGCCAGGGCCGAGTACCCGAGCGCCTGCAACAGCGACCGCGAGTCGCGGGCCTCCTGGAGTTCGGCCAGCGCCCGCCTCAGGTTTTCCGCCGCGGTCGCTGCGGCTGTCGCAGGCGTTTCGCCGAGCGCGGCGTCGACGTCCTCGTTGAGGATGCGAAACAGCGGCGTGCCGTCCACCATCACGTGCACGCCACTGGGAAACTGCTCGGTCGTGACTTCGAGCGACTCGCCGCGCTCGAGCAGCATTTCGACGCCCGACTGCACGATCCTCGCCCGCTCGGCCGGCGAGGCCCCGAAAGCCGGGGCCCGCAGGGTACAGATGTAGCGATTCGCGATCTCGAGGTCGGCCGGCGGGAGGTCGGGCCGGACGATCGTCGCCGGACCGGGGCTCGTCTTCGACGATGCCGCCACATTCCCGGCCGCGAGCAGGCCGGCCAGAACGCATGCCACCGCCCTGATCGGGCCGCCGAACCATCGCCGATTGATCGTCATGCGTGTGTGCCGGACCTGTGCAGGCGGCGAGACTATCCGCAGGAGGCACACCGGCGCAATCGGCACGTGGAGCCGCCTTGGTCCCGGCAGGCCGGCCGGGCAATACTGTCAACCGACGCAATACCCGACGATCGAGGCGCCGAGGAGTTCCGGACATGCTCAAGCTGGTCATCGGCGACAAGAATCTCTCGTCCTGGTCGCTGCGACCGTGGATGCTGCTCCGGCACCTCCGCCTGCCGTTCGAGGAAGTCCGCCTGCCGCTCGACACGCCGCGGTTCCGCGACGAGATCGGCCGCTACTCGCCGACCCGTCGGGTTCCGGTCCTGCTCGATGGCGACCTGCACGTCTGGGACTCGCTTGCGATCTGCGAGTACCTGAGCGAGCGGGCCGGCGGTCACGGCTGGCCGGCGGACCGGGCGGCCCGTGCCCTCGCCCGCTCGATCTCGGCGGAAATGCACGCCGGATTCGTCGATCTCCGTACGGCCTGGCCCATGAAGGCCGCCACCCGCGACCTCGCAGTTCCGCTGCCACCGGCCGCGCGCGCAGACGTGGAGCGCATCGATGCGCTGTGGACGGAATGCCGCGAACTCCATCGCGCGAACGGGCCCTGGCTGTTCGGCGCCGGCTACACCGTTGCGGATGCGATGTACGCGCCGGTTGCGCTGCGTTTCGCGACCTACGGAGCGAGGCTCACGTCTGGCGCGAGCGAATACCTGGTCCATGTCCTGTCGGATCCGTACCTGCGGGACTGGATCCAGGCCGCCCGGGACGAGGTCGCCCACGAGGGACGGCCGATGGAGCACGGCTGAGACCGCGGCTCAGGCCTGGCGCCAGGCCGCCTGGTAGCCCAGGCCGGAGCGCATGATGCGCTCGAGCAGCACGTCGTAGCCCACCCCGCTCGACAGCGCCGAGGTCGCCAGGTCCTCGGTTTCCGCGAGATTGGGGTTGGCGTTCGCTTCGAGCACGAAGACACTGCCGTCAGGCTTGAGGCGCATGTCGATACGGGCGTAACCGCTCAGGCAGAGCGCCCGGTAGATCCGGCGCGCCAGTTGCGCGACCCGCAGCGGGAGGCCGTCCGGCAGGTCGCGTGCCGGGCCGGTGTCGATGCCGTGCTTGCGCTGGTAGTTGCGGTCCCACTTCACCTTGCGGGTGGCGATGCCTGCCATGACGTCCGGCAGCGTCCCGAAGTCGAGTTCCCAGAGCGGGAACGTGGTGAGCCGCTCATTGCCGACGACCCCGATGTAGATCTCGCGCCCCTCGATGTACTCCTCGACGAGCGCATCCGAGTTCGTCTGCTCGTGAATGAAGCCGACGCGCTCGCGAAGCTTCTGCCCATCGTGGACGATCGAGGCCTGCGAGATGCCGAGCGACGCGTTCTCGGTCGCCGACTTCACGAACAGCGGGAACGCCAGGCGACGCGGCGTGCGGTAGGGCCGGTTGCGCGGCAGCAGCGCGAACTTCGCCGTGGGGATGCGGTGATAGGAGAGGATCTGCTTCGACAATGCCTTGTCGCGCGAGATCATCATGCCGCGTGGATTGCAGCCCGTGTAAGGCATTCGCATCAGTTCGAGGAATGCGACGACGTACTGGTCGTAGGTGACGATGCCCTGGAATTCCTCGAGCAGGTTGAAGGCGATGTCGGGACGCCAGTCCGTGATCGCGGTGCGCAGCTCCGCGAGGTTGTCCCCCATGCCGAGCACCTGGACGTCGTGGCCCATGGCCTTCAGGGAGGACGACACGTCGTACTCGGTGCGCCACTCGTCGATCTGCTGCATCGTGAAGCCGCTCGCGTCGTCCGGCGGCACCAGCGTCTCGTGCACCAGCACGAGCACCCGCATCTTCTTCATAGCGCAAAGTTCTCCCGGTTCCGCAGCAGCATGCGCAGCATGATGCGCTCGTGCATGACGAGCACGTCGCGCTTCGCACGGTGCTGGCTGCCCTTGACGCGCAGGTCGAGGATGCGGGCCCGCTGGGTAGCCATCCGCATCACCTGGTTCACCACGTACGGATGCATGCGGGCGCGGCGCACCAGCAGGCGGCGCAGCTGCGGTCGCATCTCCCGCAACAGGCGACTGGCCGACACCCCCCGCGGATGATCCTCCCGCCGCGCGAACACCTGCAGGAGCGCCCGGTCGCAGGACCGCTCGCTGTCGACCTCGTAGCGCGCCTGCTTGCGACGGTAGTGCTCGCGCAGGCTGCGCTGGCTTTCCGACAACGGCTCGACGACGCTGCGGTCGAGATTCACCGGCCTTCTACCCTCGATCTCGCGCATGGTCGCGTCCACGTACTCGAGTTTGGCGAAGGCCGGCCAGCCCGCATACTGGCTGCGCCACCTCGATCGGGGAGGCAACCAGACGGCGAAAGTCTCGGCAAAGTCCTCGGTGGGATGACTCTGCGCATACCAGTGGCCGAGGTGGAGCACGTAGTGGCGGCTGGCCACGCGCGGAGAGTAGCGAGTCGGATAGCGCCGCGACGCCTTGCCGAAGGTCTCGCGCCATGCCTTGCGTCGCCTCAGGCCGAAGGCCGTGTCGATCGCATGCCCGGTCTCGTGGCGCAGGATACGCATCAGCCATTTGTCGTTGCCGCCCTCGACCTCGTGCATGAACCGTCGCTCGAGCCGCGTCAGCCTCGGGTGTGCGAGATAGAACGGGATGGCGATGCCGGGGACCCCATCCGGGGAGAACCACTCCTCCGCAAGCCAGAAGTGAGGACGGAAGCGGATGCCCTTGCGGGCCAGTTCACCGTACACGCGCTGTATGCTGTGCTCCACCGTCGATCGCGACAGCGAGAGACGCAGTTCGCAGAAGCGCAGGTCGAGCAGTGCCTCGTCGTCGAGACGCGTCCACGCGGGCTCGCGCCGCGCCGGCCGCGCGACGGGTCGCGTCACCGCGGCGGCTCCCGTTCGATCGCGCGCGCGCCGAGCCGGGATGCATATTCCTCGATCAGTTCGTGCCGCGCGAGTCCCGACAGCACGGCAGGCGGGATCGCGTCGGGCCCCATCAGCGCGCCGGCGAGCGCGCCGGCGAGTGCACCCCGGAGCGCGGGCTCCTCGCCCGTGCCGATCGCGCGACGAACGGCCGCCGGCAGGTCCGCGGCCTCGCGAACGGACGAACGCACGCTCGCCACGACCTCGGCCACGTCCACCGCCGGGGCATGCCGGCCGTGGCGGCCCGGCGCGGCGGGCGCCTCCAGGAGAGCATTCGTGATCTCGGGCCTGAGCGGTCGCGTCGACCACATTCCGGCGACGGGCTCATGGACGCCATCGAGCAGTTCACTCGCCGCGACACCGCGGACGGCGCCCGAGAGGAGCGCCGCATAGTAGCGGCAGGCATCGAGCACGATTGGCGACTGGTGAGTCGTGCGGGAGCATTCCGCCGCGAGGGAGACCGCATCGACCGGATCGAGCGGCACATAGCCCACCGCGGCGACGACGCGTGGCAGGCTCGCCGTGGTGCGATCGCGGGGATCGTGCGAGCCCGCCATCGGCAGGCCGCGCCACTGGTAGGTCGCCAGCGCGCGTGCCACGTCCGGGGTGGCTTCGCCCGGGCGGCCCTCCGCCGAGAGATGACCCGCGTGCTGCCAGCGCAGGTACCGCTCGATCTGGTCGCGCGCATCGAATCGTCGCATCTCGAGCAGGCTCTCGGCGAGGCACAGCGTGAGCGCCGTATGCTGCGTCCAGAGGGTCGCGCCCTCGCTCCGCAGCCGGGCCGCCTCGCCCATGGCGTCACCCACGGCGAGCCCGAGGACGGCACCCCGCACCCGCCCGGCCACGTCGTTCGCCGCCCCCGGCGCTGCGGAGGCGACGGCGGGCGACAGGCCGGCGTCACTCGCCCACTCCCGCACGAAGGTCTCCTGCTCCTCCGTCTCCGGAACGATCGGCCACATGCGCGAGCGTGCCGACTGCTGCCAGCACTCCTGCAGCAGCGCGAGCGGATCGGCGCTCTGCCCGGGGCGGCTCGCGAGCCAGCAGCCGGCGACGGTCGCGCTGCGTCCGATGCCGGCCCGGCAGTGGACGTACACCACGTGTCCTGCCTGCAGCGCATCGTCGATCATGGCGAGCACGCGTGCCATGACATCGCGCCCGGCCGGCACGCCGTGGTCGGGGATCGGTTCGCGCAGGTACTCGACCCGCCGTCCGTCGGGCGTCGCAAATGGCAGCAGCGCCTCGTAGGACTGGAATTCGCGCGGTTCCGTCAGGTCCATGAAGCACGTGACGCCGGCCGACAGGAACCTGCGCAGGCGCTCCATCGCATCGGCGCGGGACTGTGACCCCGGATGTTCCCCGACCAGCAGGCGGCCCGGGACGACCCAGTAGGTCGCGGGCAGCGGGCGCGGCGGCAGGGTCTCGGTCGGGGCGCCAAGCATCACTGACATGGACCCATGATACGGCACCGGCGATCGGGGCTGCGGACGGGCGCGACCGTATGAGAGACTGGCCACACTCTAAGAACAGGGGGTGCCCCGGTGCTCAAGCAACTCGCCGCACGGAAATCGGTGGCCGCAATCAACCGGGAGATCGAGACGGGGCCACGCCTCAACCGCGTGCTGAGTGCTCGCGCACTGACGTCGATCGGTCTCGGCTCGATGATCGGCAGCGGCATCTTCGTGCTGACCGGCACGGTCGCGGCCGTCCACACCGGGCCCGCCGTCACGCTCGCCTTCCTGGTGGCGGCGATCGGCTGCGGCCTCGCGGCAATCTGCTACGCCGAACTGGCATCGCTGATCCCGGTGTCGGGCAGCGCCTACAGCTACACGTACGCCACTCTGGGCGAGGGCGTCGCGTGGTTCGTCGGCTGGAACCTGTCGCTCGAGTACATGATGTCGGCCGCGACGGTCGCCGTGGGCTGGTCCGGCTACGTGGTGAACCTGCTCGAGGAGTTTGGAATCCACCTGCCGGCGGCGCTCACCAATGCCCCGATCGGCAAGACGGCCGGGCACACGCTCGCGGCGACGGGAGCGATCGTCAACCTGCCGGCGGTCCTGATCGTCGTCGTGCTGACGTGGCTGTGCTACATCGGCATCCACCAGTCGGCCCGACTCAACAACGTGATGGTGATCATCAAGGTCGCGATCATCATCCTGTTCATCCTCGTCGGGGTGTCCTACATCGACGCCTCGAACTGGCAGCCCTACATGCCTGCCAACACCGGGGAATTCGGCCACTTCGGCTGGAGCGGCGTCATGCAGGGCGCCGCCATCATCTTCTTCGCCTACATCGGCTTCGACACCGCCGCCACCACCGCGCAGGAAGCGCGCGACCCGCAGCGAGACGTGCCACGCGGCATCATGGCCGCGCTGGTGATCTCCACGGTCCTCTACGTGGCAATGGCGGCGGTGATGACCGGCATGGTCGGCTTCGAGAAGCTGAACGTCTCCGCCCCCGTGGCCGTGGCGCTGGATGAGCATCCGGGCCTGTTCTGGATGGGGCTGCCGGTGAAGATCGGGGCGATCATCGGCATGACCTCCGTGATCCTGATGTCCATCCTGGGCCAGCCGCGCATCTTCATGGCGATGTCGCGCGACGGGCTCCTGCCGCCGCAGCTGCAGAAAGTGCACCCCACGTACCACACGCCCTCGTTCGCCACGATCTTCACGGGCGTCGTGGCCGCGATCTTCGCCGGCACCTTTCCGATCGACGTCCTGGGAGAACTGGTCTCGATCGGGATCCTGCTCGCCTTCACCGCCGTGTGCATCGGTGTGCTGGTCCTGCGGCGCACCATGCCGGAGACGCCGCGTCCGTTCCGCGTGCCTTTCGCGCCGCTCACCTGCACGGCGGGTGTGATCGTGTGCCTCGGGCTCACGCTCGCGCTGCCACACGACACGTGGATCCGGCTCGCGGTCTGGTCGGCGATCGGACTCGTGCTGTACTTCGGTTACGGCTTCTGGAACAGCCGGCTGCGGACACAGGCGCGTCGCTGAGGCGCGGCGCGACGGTCCCGGGAAACCCGCCCCCTCAGGGCAGGTCCCAGGGCTCCGTGACGGGTTCCGGGGAATCGGCGGCGCGTGCGGTCGCTGCAAGCCGCGCGGCGTCGAGCCCCGCGAAATCGAAGACCGCGGGATCCGCCAGGTGTGACGGGCTGACGTTGCGCAGCGCGGAGAAGATCGTCTCGGTGCGGCCCGGGAACTCGCGTTCCCACTCGGCGAGCATTCGCTTCACGGCAACACGCTGCAGGTTCTCCTGCGATCCACAGAGACGGCACGGGATGATCGGAAAGGCGCGGGCACGCGCATAACGCTCGATCTCGCGCTCCGGGACGTAGGCCAGCGGCCGGATCACCACGTGCCGACCGTCCTCCGACAGCAGCTTGGGCGCCATCGCCTTCATCCGCCCGCCGAAGAACAGGTTCAGGAACAGCGTCTCGACAATGTCGTCGCGGTGGTGACCGAGCGCGATCCGGGTAATGCCGTTCTCCGCCGCGTAGCGGTACAGCCGGCCGCGCCGCAGCCGGGAACAGAGGCCGCACATCGTGCGGCCTTCGGGCACGACGCGCTTGACGACGCTGTAGGTGTCCTGCTCGATGATCTCGTGGGGCACGCCCAGCCCGTGGAGGTACTCCGGCAGTACCTGCGCCGGAAAGCCCGGCTGCTTCTGGTCGAGATTGACGGCGACGAGTTCGAAAGACACCGGCGCGCTGCGCTGCAGCGACAGCAGCACGTCGAGCAGCGTGTAGGAATCCTTGCCGCCCGACAGGCAGACCATGACGCGGTCGCCCTCGGCGATCATGGCAAAGTCCTCGATCGCCTTGCCGACCAGTCCGCGGATGCGCGCCTGCAGGCGCTTGAAGGTGGCCGAGGGACGGCCGAGGACGGCGTTCATCCGGGCAGTTTCACTCGCTCAGGTCCGGTAGCCCGGATCCATGCGATCGAGCTTGCGTAGCAGGGCCGGCCAGGCGAGGCTCGCGCCGAGCCCCGCGGTCGCCGTCTTCATCACCTGGGCCAGGCCCTGCAGGATGGCCGGGTTCACCTCGATGAGTTCCCCCCCGGCCTGTGCATCGATCTGGATGCGGCAGGTGTTCTCGAAGACGTACATGGCGAGGAACGCGTCCGGGATGGTCCGGCCGACCGTCAGCAACCCGTGGTTGCGCAGCATCAGGAAGTTCGCGTCCCCGAGGTCGGCCTGCAGCCGAGGCTTCTCCTCGTCGCGCAGCGCGACGCCCTCGTAGTCGTGATAGGCGAGCGACCCGAGGACGAACGTCGACTGCTGGCTGATCGGCAGCACGCCGCATTTCTGCGCGCTCACGGCCACGCCGGCGCGGGAATGCGTGTGCAGCACGCAGCCGGCATCCTCGCGCACCTGGTGGATGGCGCTGTGGATGACGAAGCCGGCCGGATTCACCGGGAAGGGAGAATCACTGAGCTTGGTGCAGTCCTGGTCGACCCTGACCAGCGACGAGGCCGTGATCTCGTCGAACATCAGGCCGTAGGGATTGATCAGGAACTGATGCTCGGGACCAGGGATGCGCGCACTGACGTGCGTGAACACCAGGTCGCTCCAGCCATACGCCGCGACCAGGCGATAGCAGGCGGCGAGATCGCACCGCAGCTGCCATTCCTCCGCGCTGACGCGGCCCTTGAGTGAATCGATGTGCATGCAGCCCTCCTAGCCCCCGTCCTCGAGGTACTTGGCCTCAGCATACCGGAGCCACGGCGCCGCCGAGAGCGGCTTGCCGGTCGCATTCTTGATCAGTTGCTGCGCGCTCAGGCTCGCGCCGACGGTGTGCACGTTCTGCCGCAGCCATTCCAGCAGCGGCCCAAAGCTGCCCGAGGCGATCTGCCCGTCGAGCGCCGGCACGTCGTTGCGCAGGGTCTCGTAGAGCTGGGCGGCGATGAAGCTGCCGAGGGCGTAGGACGGGAAATAGCCGAAGGATCCGAAGGCCCAGTGCACGTCCTGCAGACATCCCTCGGCATCGTTCGCGGGCCTCAATCCGAGGCGTTCGTCGAGCCCGGCGCTCCACGCCTGCGGCAGGTCACGGACGGGCAGCGTGCCGTCGAAGATGCGCTTCTCGAGATCGTAGCGCAGCATGATGTGCACCGGGTAGGTGAGTTCGTCCGCGTCGACGCGGCTCGCACCGCGCCGCACCCGGACCAGCTGCCGGTAGAGATTCTCGATCTCCCATTCAGGGCCGGTCGCGCCGAAGTGCTTCTCGAGCAGGGGCCGCAGGTAGGTCAGGAACGGCCGGCTGCGGCCGATCAGCATCTCGAGCAGCAGCGACTGGCTTTCCTCGAGTGCCATGCCGCGATCCCGCCCCACCGGCTGGTCGCACCATGCCTTCGGCAGGCCAAGGTCGTACATCGCCTGCCCGGTCTCGTGCAGCGCGCCCATGAGCCCGGTGAACGGTTCCTGGGGTACGAACCGCGTCGTGACGCGCACGTCCCCGTGCACGCCTTCCGTGAAGGGGTGGTCGCTCTCGTCCAGCCGGCCGCGGTCGAAGGGAAAACCGATCGTCCGCATGACCTCCACCACCAGCGAGCGCTGCTTGGCGGTGCTGACCTTCCCGGCGAGCGGCAGTGGCGGTCGTGCGGCCTGCAACTCGATGGCGTCGCGAATCAGGCCCGGCAGCCGGCGGGAGACGACGCGGAACAGCTGGTCGATCTCCGCACTCAGGAAGCCCGGGCTGAATCCGTCGATCAGGGCATCGTAGGGTGCGAGCCCCAGCGCCTGGGACAGCACCTGCGCCTTGTCCCGCGTGAGTGCGACGACCTCCTCGAGGTGCGGTGCGAAGAGCGTGAAGTTGCTCTCCTGCTTGGCCTCGAGCCAGCGCACTTCGGCCACGGCCGTGGCACGCGCCAGCCGGGTCACCAGCGACAGCGGCGTGGCGATCGCATGATCCCGCTCGCGACGCATCTCGCGCAGGTTCGCGAGTTGCCAGTCCTCGAGTTGCGCCTGGTTGGCGAGCGCACGCTCGATCAGTCGGGAGACCTTGGGCGAAGTCAGGAGTGCGTGGCACTCGGACGCCAGTGCAGCCAGTTGCTCGCCGCGGACGTTCGCGCTGCCCCGCGGCATCATCACCGCCGCGTCCCAGCGCAACAGGCTGGCCGCGCCGCGGAATGCGTGCAGGCGACGGAACTCCTGTTCGAGCTGCTGGTACGGCGACAGTGCCATGACACGAAGCGATCACGACTGCCGTCCGGGCGGAGCGGGTCCGGCGGTGGCAATCAGAATTCTAGGGACTCGTTTTGGTGCATTCTAGCAGAGCGGCTGCCGGCGCCCCGGCAGCGACCCGACAGGCCGTGAAATATGCGTTAATAATCAATCTTTTAACGAATCTATTTAGGATTCTTCGAAGAACCTCCGGCACTCGCGGCGCAGCCGGAGATCACTCCTCGGCCGTGGCGGGCGCCGTTCCCGAGAA
Source organism: uncultured Gammaproteobacteria bacterium (assembly GCA_963823535.1). Taxonomy (GTDB): domain Bacteria; phylum Pseudomonadota; class Gammaproteobacteria; order Steroidobacterales; family Steroidobacteraceae; genus RPQJ01. The sequence goes on along the minus strand of CAWGLZ010000004.1, from coordinate 238,138 downwards.
CCGGGCACGCAGCTTCTCGAGACGCTGGGTCACCGCCTGCGGCGAGGACGTGTTGCGGGCCACGAGCGTGTACACGGCGGGCACCACGACCAGCGTGAGGAACACGGAAATCACCACACCGTAGAAGACGACCACGCCGATCGCCTGGCGCGCCTCCGCGCCCGCGCCGCTCGCCAGCATCAGCGGCAGCGCTCCGAATGCGGTGCAGAAGCTCGTCATGAGCACGGGCCGCAGGCGGATCGCCGCCGCCTCGATGACCGCCTCGCGATACTCGATGCCCCGGTCGCGCAGCTGGTTCGCGAATTCCACGATCAGGATGCCGTTCTTCGCGGCCAGGCCCACCAGCATGATGGCCGCGATCTGGCTGAAGACGTTGATCGACATGCCATATAGCCACAGCCCCACCAGCGCACCGATCACTGCCAGCGGCACCGTGGTCATGATCACGAACGGATGCAGGAAACTCTCGAACTGCGCCGCGAGCACCAGGAACACCACCACCAGCGCCAGCAGGAACATGTAGTACAGCTGCCCGCCGGAGCGCTTGAACTCGCGGGACTCCCCGTCGAAGTTGAGGCGCGCGGCCGGCGGCAGTTCCTGCTCAACGGTCTGCTCGACGAACTCGAGAGCCTTGCCGAGCGGATATCCCGGCTCCAGCGCGGCGCTGACCGTGATCGCCCGCAACCGGTCGAACCGGTTGAGCCGGGTCGCGCCCGCGAGCTCCGTCAGCTCGACGAGGTTCGAGAGTGGAACGAGCGCCCCGGTGCGATCGGACCGAACGTAGAGATTGTCAAGGTCGGAGGGCGTGGCGCGGTCTTCGGCCCGCCCCTGCAGGATCACGTTGTATTCGCGGTCGCGCTCGATGAACGTGGTGACGATGCGGGACCCGAGCACCGTCTCGAGCGTGCGCCCCACGGTCTGCAGTGAAACGCCGAGGTCGGCCGCGCGGTCGCGGTCCACGGCGACGCTCACCTGCGGCTTGCGCTCCTCGTAGTTCGACTGCACGTTGGATAACCCCGGGTTCTCCTGCATGCGCTGCATCAGGATGTCCCGCCACTTCACGAGTTCGCCGTAGTCCGTCCCGCCGAGCACGACCTGCACGGGCGACCCGCCGCCGCGCACCCAACCGCCCGGCGTGCCGACGAACGCGCGCACGCCGGGAATCCGGCTGAGCTGTGCCCGCACCGACTGCGCGATCTGCTCCGCGCTGCGCTCGCGCTCGCCCCAGGGGGCCAGCACCACGAAGCCGCGGCCCGAGTTCATGTCGTTTCCGCCCCCACCCCAGCCGGGGATGCGCACGACGACGCGCTCGACCTCGCCGCCCTCGACCTCCTGCATCAGAATGTCCTCGGCCAGGCGTGCGTGCCGGTCCATGTAGTCGAGCGAGGAACCCTCCGGACCCGTCAGGCCGAAGAACATCATGCCGCGGTCCTCGGTCGGGGTGAGCTCGGTCGGCAGCGCCCGCAGCAACAGGGTCGCCAGGGCCATCGCACCCAGCGTGGCGCCGATGACGACCCAGGGCCGGCGCATCATGCGTCGCAGCAGGCCGTCGTAGACCGCCGACAGCCGGCGGAAGAATCCGTCCACCGTGTTCGAGAGCCGAGACCGCGTGGCGCCCGCGGAGAGCAGCTTCGAGGCCATCATCGGGGTGAGCGTCAGGGCCACCAGCGACGAGAAGAGCACCGCCGCCGCCACGGTGATGCCGAACTCCCGGAACAGCTTGCCGACGTTGCCCTGCAGGAAGGAGATGGGCACGAACACCGAGACCAGCACCCCCGTGGTGGCGATCACGGCGAAGCCGATCTCCCGACTGCCGTCGACGGCCGCGATCAGCGCCGGTTCGCCGAGTTCCATCCGGCGGTAGATGTTCTCGAGAACGACGATCGAGTCGTCGACGACGAGGCCGATCGCGAGCACGAGGCCGAGCAGCGTGAGCGTGTTGATCGAAAAACCGAGCCACGCCATGACGATGAACGACGCAATGATGGACACCGGGATCGTCACGGCCGGAATCAGCGTCGCGCGCACGTTGCCCAGGAACAGGTAGATGACGGCCAGTACCAGCAGCAGCGCGATGACGAGCGCGACCACGACCTCCTTCATCGACTCTTCGATGAACACCGAGCGGTCCATGTTGATCTCGAGGACGGTGCCCGGGGGCAGCTGCGGCCGCAGGCGGTCGAGTTCGGCGCGCACGGCGGCGGCGACCTCGAGCGTGTTCGCCTTGGAGATCTGCTCGACGCCGATGCTGATTCCGGGCACGCCGTTCGAGCGCGACAGGCTGCGCTCGTTCTCGGCGGCGAGGCGCACGTCCGCAACCTCGCCGAGCCGCACCAGGTAGCCGTCGGGGCCCCGGCCGATCACGAGCTGCCGGAAGTCCTGCTCGGTGTCGAGGCCGGTCTCGGTGCGCAGCGTCAGTTCGCGCTGCGAGGACTCGAGCCGGCCCGCCGGCAGCTGCACGTTCTCGCGACGCAGCGCGTTCTCGACGTCGGTCACGGTCAGCAGTCGCGCCGCCAGCGCCTCGCGATCGATCCACACCCGCATCGCGTAGCGCCGCGCGCCGCCCATCCGCACGCGCGCAACGCCCGGGAGCACGCCGAGCCGCTCCGTGATGACGCGGTCGCCGTAGTCGGTCAGCTCGAGGACGTTGAGCGTGCTGCTCGACAGGTTGACCCACATGATCGGGTCAGCATTGAAGTCCACCTTGCCGATGTCCGGCGGATCGGCCTCGGGCGGCAGGTCGTCCGCCACGCGCGAGACCCGGTCGCGGACGTCGTTGGCGGCCTCGTCCACGTCGCGCTCGGGCGCGAACTCGAGGCTGATGCTGGAATTGCCATCCACGCTCTGCGAGGTGATCTTGGTCACCCCCTCGAGGCCCGACACCCGGTCTTCGATCACCTGGGTGATCTTGGTCTCGACGACGTCGGCCGCGGCACCGCGGTAACTGGTCTCGATCGAGACGACCGGCGACTCGACCTCAGGCAGTTCGCGCACGGCCAGGCGCGTCGACGCCAGCAGTCCGAGGATGACCAGCAGCAGGCTGATCACCGTCGCGAAGACCGGACGCCGGACGGAGACCGAGGAGATCTTCATGGCGACGCCGCGGTGACCGACTCGACGGCCGCGCCCTCCCCCTGGACGATGCTGACGGCCGAACCGGGCCGCAGCTTCTGCGTCCCCTCGGTCACCACGACGTCGCCCGCCGACAGGCCGTCGAGGACCTGCACCTCGCCGACGCGGCGCTCGCCCGTGTGGATCAGCCGCTTTTCGGCGGCGCCGTCCTTGACCACGAATACGAAGACGTCGCCCTGCTCGGGCACCAGCGCATGCTCCGGCACCAGCAAGGCGTCGACGGCACCCCTGGACAGTCGTACCGTGAGGAACATGCCGGGCTTGAGCAGGCCCTCGGGATTCGGCAATTCCGCGCGCACCGTCACTGAACGCGTGCTGGGATCCACGCGGGTGTCGACGCTCGAGACGCGGCCGGTAAAGGCCTTGTCGGGGTAGGCAACGCTGCGCGCAGTGATCTCCAGCCCGGGCCGGACGGCCGACAGGAAGGTCTCCGGGATCGTGAAGTCGAGCTTGATCGTACTCGTGTCGTCGAGCGTGGTGATGACGGTGCCCGGGCTGATCAGGCTGCCGACGCTGATCCTGCGCAGGCCGACCCTCCCGCCGAACGGCGCGCGCACGACCGTGTCACCGAGCCGCGCACGCGCGGCCGCCACGCGTGCCTCGTTTGCCTTGAACGTCGCCTCGATCTGCTCGATCTGGGAGTCGGACAGCACCTTGGTTGCGTACAGTTCGCGGCTGCGCTCGTACTGGCTGCGGCTTTCGGCCAGCGCCGCCTCGGCCACCGCAACATCCGCGCGCGCCTGGGCACCGTCGAGTTCGACCAGCACGTCGCCCCGCCGCACCTGCTGGCCCTCCTCGAAGCGGACGGTGGTCACCTGGTTGACGACTTTCGACGTGACCTCGACCGACTCATTGGCCCCGGCGGTGCCGAGCGCCTCGAGTTCGAACGCGATGCGTTCGGAACGGACGGGTTCGACGATCACCGAGACCGGCTTCTGGCTGAAGCTCGTGCCGGCCGGTCGACCACCGGTCGCAGCCGGCCCGGCGGCCGGGGCCGGGCTGCCAGCGGCGGGATCGCGCTTGGCGCGCTCGCGACCGACGTGCGCATAGAAGGCGAACAGGATCGCGCCGATGACGGCGCCGAGCAGCAGCTTCTTGAACGTGTCTGACATCGGGTAGGGACGCGCTGCCTCGGCGCCAGGCGGGTGGAACAGCCGGTAATTATCCCACCCATTCGTGACGGGCAGGAGAAAGGATGCAACCGGCGGCGATCCGCCGCTTGCCCTCGTGTCGGGCTCGCGCCCTGGCTCAGGGCTCGGGATCCGACCCCTCGGGGATGCCCTCGAACAGCGGCGTGGACATGTAGCGCTCGCCGGTGTCGGGCAGCATCGCGAGCAGGACCGAACCCTGTGGCGCCGTCGCTGCGACCTTGAGCGCCGCCGCAAAGGTGCCACCCGAGGAAATGCCGCAGAAGATCCCTTCCTGGCTCGCCAGGGCGCGCGACGCCGCAATCGATTCCTCGTCGCTCACCGGCACGATCTCGTGCGGCACCGAGCGATCCAGCACCTTCGGCACGAAGTCGGGCGTCCAGCCCTGGACCTTGTGCGGCTTCCACTCGGCGCCCGCCAGCAGCGAGGCGCCCGCCGGTTCGGTGGCGATGATCTTCACCTCGGGCCGCGCGAGCCGGATCATCTCGCCTGCACCCGTCATCGTGCCGCCGGTGCCCCAGCCCGTCACGAAGAAGTCGAGCCGGCGGCCCGCGAAGTCACCGAGAATCTCGGGGCCCGTCGTCTGGCGATGGTAGGCGGGATTGGCCGGGTTCTCGAACTGGTTGGCGAGGAACCAGCCGTGCTTCTGCGAGAGTTCGAGCGCCTTGCGCACCATTCCGCTGCCCCGCTCCGCGGCCGGCGTCAGGATCACCCGTGCGCCGAGCATGCGCATGATCTTGCGCCGCTCGACCGAGAACGACTCGGCCATCACGGCGACGAACGGATAGCCGCGGGCCGCGCAGACCATGGCGAGCGCAATGCCCGTGTTGCCCGAGGTGGCCTCGACGACGGTCTGGCCGGGCTTGAGTGCGCCGCTGCGCTCACCATCCTCGATGATCGCGATGGCGAGGCGGTCCTTCACCGAGGACAGCGGATTGAAGTACTCGCACTTCACGTACATCGTGACGTGCGCCGGCGCGATGCGGTTGACGCGCACGACCGGCGTGCGCCCGATGGTGTGCAGGATGCTGTCGTAGATCATGGGACCCCCGCGTGATGTTGTCGATGCGCGGGGCACTATAGCCCACCCGCAGCACGGTGATCATGCCCGGGCGGAATGTGGCAATAGCGGCTAGAAGTACAGCCGCATGATCGCCTCGGCCACGCAGGCCGGCTTCGGCTCGCCGTCGATGTCGACGGTGTACTGCTCGCTCACCTGCAGCCCGCCGGTGACGGGTTCCACCTTGAGCAGCGTGCAGCGCGCACGCACGCGGCTGCCGGTCCGTACGGCGCTCGGGAAGCGCAGCTTGTCGAGGCCGTAGTTGATTACCTGCCGCACCCCGGGGTAGGCCTCATGGTCCGCCGCCACCAGCCCGCGCAGCATCGGGTAGAGAGAGAGGGTCAGGTATCCGTGGGCGATGGTCGCCTTCCAGGGTGACTCGCGGGCCGCACGCTCCGGATCGACGTGGATCCACTGCCGGTCACCGGTCGCTTCGGCGAAGGCGTCGACCCGCGCCTGGGTGATCTCCAGCCAGTCGCTGCGATGGATTTCCTGGCCGACCTGTGCCTGGAGGGATTCCAGGACCTGCTGCTGGGACATGCTGCACCTTTGGCTGAGACGGGCGATTCGCCCGATCCAGTGTAAGCGCTTCGCGCCACGGCTGACCACGGCAGGCCCGCGGCGAAGCCCACCGCCCCGGGGGTCAGGCCCTGCCCGTGGACCTATCGTGCAGCGCAACAAGCCTGAGGTACACTCCCCGCATGAGCCAGGAACGCCTGATCAAGAAATACGCCAACCGTCGCCTGTATGACGCCTCGCAGAGCCGCCACATCACGCTCGACGACATCCGCGGGCTGATCGTCAAGGGCGAGAAGATCCGCATCGTCGAGGACAAGACCGGCCACGACATCACGCGCCACATCTTCCTGCAGGTCATCGCGGAGCAGGAGCAGTTCGGGCGGCCGATCCTGAGCACCAAGGTGCTCGAAGCCATCATCCGCTTCTACGGCAACTCGATGCAGGGCTATCTCGCCAGCTTCCTCGAGAAGAGCGTGGAGACGTTCCTGAACCAGCAGGAAGCCCTGCAGGCGCAGCTTTCGCGGATCATGACCAACACGCCGCTGTCCGCGGTGGCCGACCTGACGCGCCAGAACTTCGAGACGCTCGCGAAGATGCAGGAAAGCATGCTGAGCGCACTCCTGCCGAAACGCGACAAGGGCCGCGACGAGGACGACAAGCGATCCTGAGCCGGTGCGCCCGGCAGGACCGGGCGTGCGGCGAAACTCCAGGGCTACCCGCGTGCGAATCTGCTTCCTTTCCGCCGAGTACTCGCCCTTCGCCAAGACCGGTGGCCTCGGCGACGTGTCGGCCGCCCTGACGCGCCAGCTCGCACGACGCGGTCACGACGTTCGCGTGTTCATTCCGTTGCATGGCCAGATGGACCTGCGGGGCACCGACCTCCACCCGGTGGACTACCTGCAGGACCTGACGGTGCAGGTGGGGCCCCACCTCTTCCGCTACGGCGTCCGCACGGCCCGCGTCCCGGGGTCGGACCTGTGGGTCTACCTGGTCGATTGCCCCGCGCTCTTCGAGCGCCCGCGCATCTACTCGGACGCGCCGGACGAGCACGTCCGCTACCTGATGCTCACGCGCGCAGCCCTCGAGTGCTGCCAGCGCATGAGTTTCGCGCCGGACGTCGTGCATGCCAACGACTGGCACACCGCGCTCGCGCCCCTGCTGCTGCGCACGTCCTACGCCTGGGACCAGGACATCTTCGGCGCGACGAAGAGCGTCTACACGATCCACAACATCGGCTATCAGGGCGTGTTCTCCGCCGGCCAGGCGGGCGACCTTGCACCGGGTGTGCCGGTCGAGACGCTGCACCAGGCCGACCTCGCGTCCGGTCGCCTCAATCCGATGCGCCACGGCATTCTCTATGCCGACGCGGTCACCACCGTGAGCCCGACCTACGCCGAAGAGATCTGCACGCCGGACGGCGGTCACGGCCTCGACGACGGCCTGCGTGCCCGCGGAGCGTCATTGAGCGGCATCCTGAACGGGGTCGACTACGAGGAGTGGAACCCGGCCGTCGACCGCTACATCCCGCACGCCTTCGATGCGTCGGACCTCTCGGGCAAGGCACGCAACCGCGAGGCATTGCTCGACCTGCTGCGCATGTCCGCCCCCGCGACGACGCCGCTCGTCGGCATGGTGACCCGGTTGACGCACCAGAAGGGCATCGACCTGCTGTACGACACTCTGCCCGAGGTCCTGGACGCCGGCCGCATCCGCTTCGTCGCGCTGGGCAGCGGCGAGCATCGGTACGAGCAGTTCATGCACGGCCTGCAGGAGCGCTTTCCCGGACGGGCCGTCTTCTACAGCGGCTACAGCGAGGAACTGGCGCACTTCATCGAGGCGGCCGCCGACATCTTCCTGATGCCCTCGATGTACGAGCCCTGCGGTCTCAACCAGATGTACAGCCTCAAGTACGGCACGGTACCGATCGTCCGGCGCACCGGCGGGCTCGCGGATTCGGTCAGCCACTTCGACCCCGCCTCGGGCGAAGGCACGGGCATCGTGTTCAACGACTTCGATCCCGGCGGCGTGCGCTGGGCGCTCGCGACGGCGATCGAGTGGTTCGGCTGGGCCGGCGTCTGGCGACGCCTGGTGCTGAACGGGATGCGCGAGGACTTCTCGTGGGAGAAGCAGGTCGAGCAATACGAGAAGCTGTACGCGACGCTCTAGCGGGGGCAGCGTCGCCGATTGCTACAGCTGCCCGGATTTCTCCTTCAGGGGCTTCAGCCCGCGCGAGAAGTCGACGGTCCCCTGATGACTGAAGGGGATCTTGCGCAGCATCCCCTTGTCGACATAGACCTTGCCGGTGATCTCGTAGTCGATGTTCTCGAGCTTGCCACCGCTCACGCGGCTCAGCAGGCGGGCGAAGCTGCTCACGAAGTTCGTCGTCACCGCCATGTCGAACTCCGCCTCGCCGAGCGCAGGCAGCAGGAAGGCGTGTTCGCTCGAGCCGTCCGCGAAGCTGTCGCCCATCATGACGATCTGGTATTCGAGGCCCCGGACCGGCAGCTCGATGTCATTCGGGTTCTGCACCAGCATGCGAACCCTGAATTTCTGCGCGAACATGTCCGTGGAGAGCACCTGGATGCCCGTGACCTGCAGGCGCGGCGCCTCGAGGTCGGTCGGCATCGTCGAGCAGGCCGCGAGGACCAAGGCGAGCAATGCGGCAGCGAGCTGCCGTGCGTGGCGAATCAGCATCGGTGATCTCTCCTGTGAGGCGCCGTCGTGTCCGGGGAGGCCGGTCGCGTCAACGCGGCGCGCCGCGCAGCATGGCTGCCGTCACCAGCGTGACGCCGTCCTCGGTGACGTAGAAACGCTCGGCGTCGGCCGCCGGGTCCACGCCGATCTGCGTGCCGTCCGGGATGAGCGTGCCGGTATCGATGATGGCGCGGCGGATGACGCAATTCTCCCCTACGCGTACGCGCGGCAGAATCACCGCCCCGTCGACGGACGAGTAGTCGTGGACGCGGACGCTCGAGAACAGCAGCGAGTTCGCGACCCGCGAGCCGGAGATGATGCAGCCGCCCGAGACCATCGAGTCGATCGCCGCACCGCGCCGGTCTTCGTCGTCGAACACGAACTTCGCCGGCGGCAGCTGCTCCTGGTAGGTCCAGATCGGCCACTGCTCGTCGTAGATATTGAGTTCTGGCGAAACGCGCACCAGCTCGAGGTTCGCCTCGTAGAACGCGTCGACGGTGCCGACGTCGCGCCAGTAGCTCTGCGCCTTGGTGCGCACGTCCTCGAAGGGATAGGCGAACACGCGCAGCTTCTCGATGGCGGCCGGGATGATGTTGCGGCCGAAGTCGTGCGCGGACGCGGGGTCGTCCGCATCCGCGCGCAACAGTCGCTCGAGCAGTCGCGGGTTGAAGACGTAGATGCCCATCGACGCCAGCGTGACGTCGCTGCGCCCGGGCATCGGCTCCGGGTCGTGCGGCTTCTCCTGGAAGCGCAGCACGCGATTCGACTCGTCGACCGTCATGACGCCGAATTCCCGCGCACGCGCGACCGGCACCTCGACGACGCCCACGGTGATGTCGGCTTCCTTCTCGACGTGGAAGCCGATCATGGGGCCGTAGTCCATCTTGTAGATGTGGTCGCCCGCGAGCACCAGCACGTGCAGCGGGCGATGTGCACGGATGAGATCCATGTTCTGCCACAGTGCGTCGGCCGTACCCTGGTACCAGTCCGTGCCGCGGCGCTGCTGTGCCGGGATGATCTCGACGAACTCGCCGAACTCGCCGCGCAGGTATCCCCAGCCGCGCTGGATGTGCTGGATGAGCGAATGTGCCTTGTACTGCGTCAGCACCGAGATCTGGCGAATCCCGGAGTTCACGCAGTTCGACAGCGCGAAATCGATGATGCGGAACTTGCCGCCGAACGGCGTCGCGGGCTTGCAGCGGTCCTCGGTGAGGTGTTTGAGGCGTTCCCCGCGCCCCCCGGCCATGATCACGGCCAGCGTGCCGCGGGTCAGTCGGCTCAGGTAACGGCGAGGGGCGAATTGTCTCGGTTGCTCGGTGGACATCCTGATCGGCACTCCGGTCCTGCGGCCTCCCGCGGCCGCCCCTGATGTTACAGAGTGCGCACGACCGCCGACACCGAGCAAAGCCGCTACGTCGTGGTGGACGATGGATTTTGCACAACTACCCCGCCGTCGACCTGACGGGCAGCTAGTATTGACTTCATAATACAGTCCATTATCTAATAGTGTGCACTCGGTAAGAATAAGTGGTCACTAATGTCACCGCTCAGTGAGAATGGGGAGCCGGCCCTGCACGATGGGACCGCGGAACTCCAGACCCGGAAATTCCAGCGCGAGTTGAGTGCGGGACTCACCTCGCTCGTGCTGCTATCGGTGCTCGGCGACGCGACCGAGGACCTCTACGGATATCAGATCGCCCGGCGCCTCGCGGGCGACCACGACGCGGCCGGACCGTTCAAGCAGGGGGCGCTGTACCCCGTGCTGCGCAACCTGAGCGCTTCCGGGTTGCTGTCGAGCCGGGTCGTGCCGTCGTATTCCGGCCCGCCGCGCCGTTACTATCGAATCACGCCGCTCGGGCGCGAAGCGCTGGCAGCGTGGCGCAGGACATGGACCGCAACGCGCGACTTCGTGGATTCGACCCTCAATCGTGCCGCAGCCCAGGAGACCTCGCCATGACGGCCGCAACACCGCGCACCGTCGAGCAATACCTCGACGCGTTGAGAGCCGCCCTGCAGGGCGCGGATCCGGCACTGGTGCAGGACGCCCTGTACGACGCCGAGGAGCACCTGCGAGCGGAACTGGCGCAGCACCCGGGCGACGCCGAGGGCGACGTCCTCGCCCGCATCGTCACGAGCTACGGGGCGCCGGACGAAGTGGCCGAGGCCTATCGCGCCAACGAGGCGACCATCCAGAACGCCCTGCGCACCCCCACGCCACGCCCGCGCACGTCGGCACTCGGCCGCTTCTTCGGCGTGTACACCGACCCGCGCGTATACCTGTCGCTGCTCTACCTGCTGCTGACGCTGGTGACCGGCGTGTTCTACTTCACGTTCGCGGTCACCGGCCTCTCGCTGTCGGTCGGCCTCGCCATCCTGATCATCGGCGTTCCCTTCTTCCTGCTTTTCATCGGCGTCGCGCGCGTCATCGCGCTGGCCGAGGGCCGCCTCGTCGAGACGCTGCTGGGTACCCGAATGCCGCGGCGACCACAGTACCCGGATCGGGAGACGCCGTTCCTGCAGCGGGTTGCCGACATGCTCAAGGATCCGCGCACCTGGGGCACGCTGCTGTACATGGTCGCCATGCTGCCGCTCGGCGTGTTCTATTTCACGTTCGCGTTCGTCGGCATCGTCGTCTCGCTCGCCACCTTCCTCGCGCCGATCGTCGTCCTGCTCTACCATGAGGGGGTCGTGCAGATCGACGGTGTGGTCCAGTCGCCGCACCCGGCGCTGCTGCCGCTGGTCTCGATCCTCGGAGTGCTTTTGCTCACGGTCACGCTGCACCTGTCGCGTGGAATCGGTTACCTGCATGGCCAACTGGCGAAGACCCTGCTCGTCAACTCACGCCCCGTCTGAATCCAGGCGGCGAGCCGTACCGCCGCTGCTGCTCGCCGCACTGGCCGCATCCGGCTGCGGTCACGCGGACGTGCAACGCCCCGCACCCGGCGGCGAAGAGCAGGCCGTGGCCGGGATGCTGTGCCGTCCGGTCGACGAGGGATTCCTCGAGGCACGCGTGCAGGGTGCCGTCACAGCGGACATCACCTGGGGCGCGAGCGCAACGCACTGCCTCGGCGGGGTACGTCCGGACGGCGAGGGCCTGCGGCTGATTTTCAAGGGCTCGACGCCGGACACCGGCCCGTTGCTGCTGGTCCTTGGCGCGGGACCGCTGCGCGCCGGAGAATCCGCGCGCAACGTGCCGGTGAACCTGACCCTGGTGCGCGAGGGCAGCGGGCAGTTCTTCGCCACGCAGGGCAACGACAAGTGCGCGTTCGACGAGGTCCGCCAGGCCGTGTACGAAGGCGAGCCCCACCGCTTCCGACTGGAAGGCCGCGGCTACTGCACGCAGCCGGCCCGGGCCGTCGCGGGCGAAGGCGCCGTTCTGGTCTCCCGGTTCGACGTGATCGCCATCGTGGAAGTCGCGCCATGACGAGGACGGCCTCGTGGGCGACCAAGGCGCTCCTGCTGGTAGCGCTCGCCATGCCCGCGTCGCTCTTCGCGCAGGTCGAAGAGGCCATCCGGCCACTGTCGGCCTTCCCGCGCGAGCGAATCGCGATCGAGACGCGCAGCGCGCGACGCTACAGCTTCGATGCCTGGCGGGCCGACACGAACCCCACCCGCGCCCAGGGACTGATGTTCGTGCGCGAACTGCGCCCCGAGCAGGCCATGATCTTCATCTACGCGCCACCGCAGCGGGTGGGCATGTGGATGAAGAACACGCTCATCCCGCTCGACATGCTGTTCGTCACCGAGCAAGGTTGCATCGCCATGGTGAAGGAGCGGGCGCAACCCGGCGCGCTGGACTCGATTACGGCCGACGTGCCCGTGGTGCTCGTGGTCGAACTGGCCGGCGGCACCGCGGCCGCGCTCGGGATCCGCACGGGCGACCGCGTCGTGCGCACCGACGCCGGGTGGCCGCGCGACCCGCGGCCGTGTACCTCGCCGAATTGAGTTCCGCTAGAATTCCAGCCGCTTGCGACGTGTGGAGTGGCGCGCCGCCCGGCCACCGCACCCCCGGACACTCCCAGGAAATCACGATGCCAAAGACCTCAGTCCTAGTCTCCGCCATTGGCGTGGCGCTGCTCACGAGCGTGGCGGCACAGGCCGACGATTCGAACCTGCCCTGGAACGACGAGGTCGGCCACTGGTACGTGGCGCCGTTCATCGGCTACGGCATGCTGGATGACGACCGACGGCTCGAGGACGACGTCCACTGGGGCGCGTCCCTCGGCAAGCACCTGACCGAGCAGTGGACCGCGCAACTCACAGGTTACACGGGCAACTACGACAACGATGGGCTCGCGCCCGAGTGGACGTGGCCCGCCTCGTTCGACGGGTCGATCTCCGGGGCCTCGCTCGACCTGCTGCGCGTCTTCGCACGCGACGGCAAAGTCTCGCCCTACGTCCTCGGCGGCCTCGGTTACCAGTCGTCGAACTACGAGGGTCTCGAGCGCGACGACAACGTCACGGCGTCCCTCGGCCTCGGTCTCTTCTGGGACCTGATGCGCAATGCCGACGGTTCGCGCACGGTGCAGTTGCAGCCCGAAGTGCGCTCGCGCTGGGACCTGCAGAGCGGCAATACGCTGAACGACGTCGTCGCCCAGGTCGGGCTCGTGCTCGGCTTCGGTGCTGCGCGGCCGGCGCCGGTGGTCGAGGAACCCCCTGCCCCGCCTGCGCCACCACCCCCGGCGGAGAAGTGCGCCGATGCGGACGGCGACGCGGTCTGCGACGCCGACGACAAGTGCCCGGGGACGCCCGCGGGTGCGAAGGTCGACAAGGTCGGCTGCCCGCTGGAGCAGACGCTCAAGCTGCTGTTCGACTTCGACAGCGCCGAGCTGCGCCCCGAGTCGATCACCGAGCTCGAGCGGCTGGTGAAGTTCATGGGCGACGTGAACTTTGCGACCGTGCTGATCGAGGGTCACACGGACAGCAAGGGCAGCGATGCCTACAACCTGAGCCTGTCGGACCGTCGTGCGAAGTCGGTGTATGACTACCTGGCCTCGCGTGGCGTGGATCCGGCACGTGTGTCCTCGATCGGCAAGGGCGAGTCGATGCCGATCGCCGACAACGAGACCGAGGAAGGCCGTCAGCAGAACCGTCGCGTGATGCTGATCCGCACGGATTCGGGCACGTAATCGTCGCGCAAGCGTGTTCCGCGAGGCCCCCGTGCGCAGGCATCGGGGCCTGCACGTTCATGCGACGAAAATTCGATGGGCCGTGAAGCCCCGTCCGAGCGGCGGGTGGCCGGCCGGCGTAGTATGGTTCGAATGCAGATGGTCCGTTCAATCAATGACGCGCTGAAGCGGTCTGCCGCCGCGGCCCTGCTGCTGGCGAGCCTCGCGAGCCCTTCCCTGCTCGCCTCTGCACCCGAACCTGAGACAGCGCCCGACCTCGAGGAATCGGCGACCGCGCCGGAACCTCCCGTCTACGCCGCCCCGACGACCGCCGATCGCGTCGGCCGCATCATGGCCCCGGTGATGCTGAACGGGCTGGGGCCCTTCCTGTTCATCGTCGACACCGGGGCGTCGCACTCGGCCATCTCGCCGCGCCTGGCCGCGACACTGGGACTGACGCCGTCGATGGACAAGCCACTCACGGTGCAGGGGTCGACCGGATCCAACGTGGCGCCCACCGTGCTGGTGGACCGGCTCGAGGCCGGCGACATGATCCTGAAGCGGCACCGCATGCCGGTCATTGCCCAGGGGGTGCTCGCGGATGCCGACGGCATCCTCGGCGTCGAGGGATTCGACAAGCTGCGGGTGACCGTGGATTTCGACATGAATCGCATCAAGATCTCGCGATTCAGGGAGCGAAGGCTCGCCGGCAACTGGTTCAGCGTCCCGGTCGCGTTCGAGTTCGGCCGGCTGATGGTGGCCACCGGGCGGATCGGACGCGTGCCCGTCAAGGCGGTCATCGACACCGGCGCCGAGCGCTCGCTCGGCAACCTCGCGCTGCGGACGGCGCTGAAGCTCGACCAGGCCGCGCAGCAGGAAGACACCGAGTCGCAGGTCATCGGGGCCACGGAGGACGCGCAGGCGGCCAACACGATTACGTCGCCGATGATCCTGCTCGGCGAGACGGCCCTGGTTGGCGTGGACGTGACCTACGCCGATCTCAACGTGTTCCGGCTCTGGGATCTCATGGACGAGCCAGCCCTGATCGTCGGCATGGACGTGCTCGGAACGGTGCGGGCACTGATGTTCGACTACCGGCGTGGCGAACTGCTGTTCCGCCTCGAGGGTCCGCTGCTGATCCGCCGCGACCAGGGCTGAGTCAGGACAGGGCACCGCCTCCGGATCAGCTTAGGCTTGGGCTCAGGCTTGTGCCGCAGCGGGCTGCGGCTGCCCGTAGGCGCGTGCCGCGGACGCCAGCGCGTTGACGACCAGGCGGTCCTGCGTGGACAGCTGCGGATTCCAGACGTCGAAGATCAATACCACGCGCAGTTCGTCGCTGTCGTTCCGCGCCTCGTGCTCGATGGTATCGTCGAACACGAACACCTCGCCGACGTTCCAGGGACGTTCCTCGAAACCGACGCGCATCAGGCATCCGTCCGGGACGATCAGCGGCAGGTGCGCCACGAGGCGGGCGTTGGTCTCGCCGTGGTGCGGTGGAATGCGGGTCTTCGGTGCCAGCGCCGAGAACATGGCGTTCGGACAGAGACCGCCGATCGCGGCCATCTCCACCTCGGCCAGCGCACGGGCGGTCTCCGGGCAGCGCTCCAGATTCTCCGCCACGGGCTCGCCACCCCGCCACAGGGCCAGCGTGCTCCAGCGCAGCGAATGGTTCAGCTCGCCCCACTGGTTCACCGGCTCGCCCGGGTTGTAGGCGATGTACGGATTGAAGCGCTCGCGGTCACGCTCGAGCGCGGCGAGGAGTTCCGCGCGGATCACGTCGGTCTTCGCCTCCAGCGCGGCGATCCATGGAAACTGCTCGCGTGCGTAGAACTGGTGCTCCGCCAGCCGCGGCACGTGCAGCTGGTTGCAGACCGAGTGATAGGGCTTCGACAGTCCGGCCATGATGGCGGCGGACTCCCGCCAGCGGCTCGCGGACCGGGGCGGCAGCGCCTCTTGCAGGGGCGCCAGCGCGTTCGCCAGGTACGCACCATAGGCTCGCGCGTGGCGATCGACGACCGTGCTCGCGTGCTCGAGCTGCGAGCGCAGCGTCTCGGGCCAGTGGTTCTTCGGCGGTGCGACCTTGAGGGCATTCGCATACATGTTGGCGGCCGCGACAGGACTGCCGAAGCGCTCGAACCAGCCGCCCTTCGCCAGCAGGCCCGGCAGGAAATATGGATCGAGCGTGAGCGCCGCGTCGATCGCCTCGCGGGCCGCAGCCGCGTCCCCACGCGCCGTCGCCGCCGCGGCGAGGGTCATCAGCACGAGCGGATCCCGGGGGGCCACCTCCCGGGCCGCGCGCAGCAGCTGGTCGGCGGCACCGAGGTCGCCGCGATGCAGTGCGTGAAAGCCAAGACTGAACAAGGCCTGCGGATGCCGCGGCTCGAGCTTGCGGACCTCGTGCCAGAGCTGCTCGGCCTCCTGCCATCGTCCGGCATTCGCCATGCGGCCCGCCTCCTGCACGAGGCGGTTAACAGAGTTTGCGGTTGTCATGAACCCGACAGCGTAGTCGCTGGCGGCGGGAGGATCAACGCGACCGGCCGCTGAACAGTACCTGCGGTCGGATTGGACGGCGGGGCGTACGCTCCGGCGGCATTAACAGAGAGCGGGAATCGTGATGTATGATCATTCGCATTCTCGGTCGCCAGACCAGGAGGCAACGTCGCATGGCCATCCGAACCCTGGGCAGGATAGTCACAGGATGCTGGCTGGCCATCGCGCTGGCATCCACGGCCGTCGCGGCAGATCCGCCTGCTCCTGCACCGTCGAGCGACGCCGTTGCTGCTGTCCAACCGACGAGCGACACCGTTTCGTTGGCGAAGATCCCCGCGGAAGAAGCGGCGACCGCCGCGAGCCGTGCCGCCGAGAACGACCCCGTCGTCTGCAAGCGGATGGCAGTGACCGGCAGCCGGGTGAAGAAGGAAAAGGTCTGCCGACCTCAGAGTGACTGGGGCCGCGATCCGGAGAAGGCCAAGGAATTCATGAAGGGCATGGACCGCGGTGGCTCGCGTGGAGTGGGCGGAGAGCAGCTTCCCGTCGGGGGCTGACGCGGCGGCCACGCGGTCCGACGCGACTCGCCGCAGCCCACCATGGGTTCCATCGTCTGGCTGGCCTCCTACCCGAAGTCCGGCAACACCTGGCTGCGCGCATTTCTCGCCAACCTGATGGCGGACCGGCCCGGGCCGGTGCCGCTCGCTGAGCTGGCACGCTATTGCGAGGACGAAGCCCGTCCCGAATTCTTCACCGCAGCCGCGGGCCGGCCGAGCACTGACCTCAGCCTGGAGGAAATCTGCGTCCTCCGCTCCCGCGTGCACGCGGCCATTGCCGCCCGCTCGCGCGGCGCCGTGCTCGTGAAGACGCACAACTGCACCGGAGCCTTCGACGGGCATCCGCTGCATAACCTGAACGTGACGGCCGGCGCCATCTACGTCGTCCGCAATCCACTCGATGTCGCCATCAGCATGACGCACCACTTCGGGCTGACGCTCGACGAAGCGATCGAGCGCCTCGGCAACGAGAACGTGGCGACGCAGAACGACGCGCTGTTCGTCTCGCAGGTCCTGGGATCGTGGTCCACCCATGTCAAGGGCTGGGCCGACCTCGCGAACGAGCGCTTCCTGGTGCTGCGCTACGAGGACCTGATCGACAAGCCGGCCAGGCACTTCGCCCGCGCCGCCCGCCTCGTCGGCTTCGGCGCGGACCGCGAACGCATCGAACGGGCCGTCCGCAGCGCCACCTTCCAGAGCCTGGCCTCGCTGGAAAGCAGGTCGGGATTCGTCGAGGCCGTGCCCGGGCAGGCACGCTTCTTCCGCGCAGGTGTGGCGAACCAGTGGCGCGGCGTCCTCAGTCGCGAGCAGGTTGCCCGCGTCGTCGATTCGCATCGCGAGCAGATGCGGCGATTCGACTACCTGCCGGCCGGCTACTGAACTAGTCACGGCTCGCCCGCATTTCCCGCGGACAAAAAAAAACGGCGGGCCGAAGCCCGCCGTTCTGAGGCGTCAAAGACTCTTTATTAGAAGCGAACCTTCACACCCATCGTGAACACGCGACCCAGCGTGTCGTACACGCTCGGGAACGTGTTGCCAGAGTTGGCAAACGTCGAACCAGCCTCGTTGCCGACCACCGGCGGATCCTCATCCGTCACGTTGGTCACGCCCAGGCTGAGCGTGGTGTTCTCGAACAGATTGAACGCCGCGTACAGGTCGAGGTAGTCGTACGAATCGATCTTCTGGAACGCCGGGAAGACGCCATTCACGCTGTCGATCTGCGCCTGCTCGATCTTCGTGCTGTCCAGGTGCCGCCAGAGGTACGAGAAGTCGAACATCCCGACGGACCAGGTGGTCCGCTGGATCCAGCGGTTCTCCGGCAGCGGGTTGCCGCAGGCGGTACCGTAGAAGCCCAGGCAGTCGGTCACCGGGGTGGTCTTCGAGCTCTGCGACTCCTGCGTCAGGTAGTGGTTCAGGTTACCCGAAACCGTCAGGTCGCCCAGCGGCAGGCCCACGTTGAACTGGAAGCCAAACTCGAGGCCCTCGGCCTTGATGTAGTCGAGGTTGGTCGTCAGCGTCTCGATGCCCGAGCCGTCCTCGGTCAGCGTGCCGAAGACGCGAACGACCTTGTCGCACGCCGAAGCCTGGCCGAGCACGTAGCACCCGTCCAGCACTTCCTGCGCCGAGAACTCACCGATGTAGTCCTCCACCTCGATG
The DNA here is from genome assembly GCA_963823535.1 of uncultured Gammaproteobacteria bacterium. Lineage (GTDB taxonomy): Bacteria > Pseudomonadota > Gammaproteobacteria > Steroidobacterales > Steroidobacteraceae > RPQJ01. The sequence continues at coordinate 219,777 of CAWGLZ010000004.1, read as the reverse complement.
TCGTAGTAGTCGAGGCTGAAGATCCAGTTGCGGAACGTGTCGCCACCGAAGCTCGGCGTCCAGACCAGGCCGATGGTGGTCGTGTCGGCCTTTTCGGGATCCGGCAGCGCGTTGACGTCGGTACCGGTGAAGGAATTGACCTGGCCGGAGACGATGTCCTCGACCGCCCCCACCTGCGCCGCGGTCATTCCGGTCGAGATGCAGAGTGCCTGCAGCTCCGGAGTGATGGCGCCCGCGTTCGCCACGGAGCAGGGATCCGCTGCCGCGTTGTCGAGGCCGGAGACCCGCGGTGAAGCAAGCTCACCGACGTTCGGCGCACGCGCCGCCCGCTGCTGCATCGCACGAACCAGCAACTGGTCGAACGGACGCCAGCTGAAGCCGTACTTGTAGGTCTCGTCGGAACCGGTCTTGCTGTAGTCCGACCAACGATAGCCGAGCTCGAGGTCGAAGGACTGGATGAACGGGACGTCGCTCACCAACGGGACGATCGCCTCGACGAAGTACTCGTTCACGTTGAAGCCGCCCTTGCGCGGCAGGATGGTGCCACCGGCGCCACCCAGGCAGCTGGTGGGCTCGAGCTTCCAGCACTCGTCCGGAACCGTATTGGCCGACTCCTCGCGATACTCCGCACCGAAGCTGACGCCGATCGGGTCGTCGACCCACGGCAGGCTGGGGAGCTGTCCACTGATCGAGCCCGAGATGATCATCTGCTCGTAGGACTGGTTGTCGATCGCGACCGCGCTCGAGTAGCGCGCCATCGCCGGGGTGATCGAGCCGAAGCCGCCGAACAGGTTGATCGGCACGCAGGAAGACTGCCCGTTCGCGCAGGTCACGCCGTCGGTGCTCTGCAACGCCGCCTCGACATTGGCGATGTTGGTGTAGCCCGCCGAGACGTTGCTGCGATCGGAGCCGCCGTACTGGTACGACAGGTCGTAGTCCCAGTCTCCGGTGATGTTGCCGCGGAAGCCGAACATCAGCTGGAACTGGTCGTTGTTGTAGGTCGTCGAACGCTCACCGAACTCGAGCGTGCGGCGACGGTACTGGATGCGCAGGTCGTCGGCTGCGTCGACCACACCATTCTCGTTGATGTCGCGCCAGTTGTTCTCGCCGACCGTGCCCGCGACGCGACCGGTGTTGGCGGCATTGAGGATGACGCCGAGCGCCTGGGTGCTGATGAACGGGTTGGCGAGCGGGGTGAAGAACGAGCTACCGAAGATACCGGACGGCGCCACCTGCTGGCGGACCTTGGTCTTCGTGTACATCGCGCGGCCATAGGCCTCCGCATGCTCGTTGATCTCGAAGCTGCCCATCGTGAACGCGTTGAACTTTTCTTGCGGCGTCTGGTAGTAGTTGAACGGGTTGAAGTTGAAGACGCTGCAGTTCGAGCCGAGCGTGCCGTCGTTGCGGAACTGGCCGAGGCTCGGTCCGCCCGAGATCGCCACGCGGGTCGGCATGGTGGTGGTCGAGCCGCCCGCCACGACAGCGCCGGGGGCTGCGCACGTGCCCGTCGACGCCACGGGACCCTCGCCCGCGCGGAACTGATCGTAGCCCGCGCCGGTCGAGGTCTCGATGCCGAGCTGGCCCAGCGGCCGCGAGCCCAGCAGTACTGCGTCACGCTCGGACCAGTTGATGCCCAGCACGACGTTGCCACGGCCGTCAGCCCCGTTGGCACCCAGGACCCCATAGACGGTCGTGATGTCGCCGTCGCCCTTCTCCGTGAGGGAGTAGTCCACGCCGAACTCGGCGCCTTCGAAGTCCTTCTTCATGATGAAGTTCAGGGCGCCCGAGATGGCGTCCGAACCGTACACCGCCGACGCGCCGCCGGTGATGATGTCGAGGCGCTCGATCAGCGGGGTCGGGATGATGGACGTGTCGACCAGGCCGTTGTAGTTGTACGGCGTGAGGCGCTTGCCGTCCATGAGGATCAGGTTGCGCTGCGTGCCGAGGCCGCGCAGGTTGACCGTGGCGACGCCCGCCGTGCCGTTGTTGACGTTTCCGCCGTCGGCCGGCAGCGTCACTGGCAACACGCGGAGGATCTGCTCGACTTCAGTCTTCTGCTGCAGCCGGATCTCTTCCGCGCCGACCGAGACGATCGGGCTGGACGATTCGATGCCCGGCAGCGTGATGCGCGTGCCGGTGACAACGACCTGTTCGAGTTCGGCTTCTTGCGCAATAGCCGTGGTGCCGTAGGTACCGGCGACCACCAGCGCAAGCTTGACTGCGCGCATGAGTGTCGGATTGCTGGCCATCTGTTCCTCCAAGGGAGATCTGTTCCAAGCGGGATGCCGAGACCGGTCTTCCGGAGCACGGCGAAACGTCGTACGAGCCTCTACACGCCCCGGTTCCCGGGACCTTGAGTGCGCGGCAGAATAGCAACAGAAGAAAAGAGTCGCAACAACTGATGCAAACAAGCAACGGCGGCCAGGATCCCGGAGCTGACCGGACGGCCAAATTGCCGGGCTATCGGAGCATCGCGTTGCGTCGGTCCCGGGTGTCCGAGGCTTGTTGCACTGACGCCACAGAATTTTCCGGCGTCGCGTTCCGGCCACGGGGCCCCGGCACGAGACTTCGGGAATCCATCGACCTGACCCCGCCGGCTCGCTCTACCGACGGGGTTCGCGGTCAGCCGGTCACTTGACCCGGCGCACCCGGACCGCGGGACGCCCCGGAAGACTGAGCATGAAGGAGCCCAGCTTGGCGGCCCGGATGGTCACCGTGTCGCCGGGCCTCACGAAAAGGCGCATCGAGGTATCCGACTGCCGCCACACCTGTCCGTTGTCCAGGGTGACCTGCACCTTGCCCGTCCGGGCCTGCTCCGCAGCCGTGACGACCGCGGTGATGCTCTCGATTCTCGGCTCGGCCTGGTCCGGGTTGGCCGATTCCCGGCTCTGCTTCTGCGATTCGGTCAGCCCGAAATCCTCGACCGGAGTCGCGGCCGCGGCAGCGGTGGCGGCGCCTTTTGTCGGCGCCGCCGCGGCACTGCCGGCTGCCACCACCGTGCCTGCCGCTGCCGCCGGCGCGCTCCCGGTGCCGGCGGAGGTCGCGCTGGAGACAGGCACCTGCCCGGTCGACGCGACCTCGCGCGCCGGCGGTGGCGTGCTGCGAAAGAGTCCGTCGTAACAGGCCAGGCGACGTGCGTCGTCGGCGATCAGGCCGCATTCCGCCGCGGCGTGGCCGCGGTCATCCTGCGCGAACAGGCTCGCCGGCAGGACGGCCAGGCCCAGCGTTGCCAGGACCATGTTGAATTGGCGCAAGTGTGTCGCTCCCCTGGAAGGGCCGGGATTATGGCCGCTCGGGCGAGCGTGCCGCCAGACCCATTTCAGTGCCCAGCCCATGCAGGCCCATCAGGCCCGGCGGCCCGGGCACCCCACGCGTGCTTCAGTGAGCGATCGGCAGCTCGGTGCTCTTGCGCACGGTGCGCAGCGCAAAGCTCGAATGCACACGCGCAACCCCGGGGAGGCGCGTCAGGTGCTGGCTGTGCAGGCGCTCGAAATCCGCCGGGTCGGAGACGACGACGCGCAGGAGATAGTCCTGCTGCCCCGTCATCAGGTAGCACTCCATCACCTCGGGGACGCGGCGCACGGCCTCCTCGAAGGCGCGCAGGTCAGCCTGCTCCTGCCGGTTCAGGGTGATGCTCACGAAGACGTTGCCGGGCAAGCCGACCTTCGCCTGGTTCACCAGCGCCGCGTAGCGGTCGATCACCCCCGCCTGCTCCAGGGCGCGCACACGGCGCAGGCAGGCCGATTCGCTCAGATGCACCCGCTCGGCGAGGTCGCGGTTGCTCAGTCGTCCGTCCCGCTGCAGTTCGGCTAGCAGGGCCTGGTCCGTCCGGTCCAGCTTCATTCGCAGAATCCACCGTATTTCGAAGGATTTGTCGAATTATATTGCGCTAGATGCCGTCTGTGCGACCCGTTTAGCAAGGTTTCGTCCTGCCTGGGGCGTATTCTCCGCGCCAAATACCCAGCGCTTCCCAGGGGAGAATCGTCATGCGCATCGGTGTGCCCAAGGAGATCAAGGTCCACGAGTACCGGGTCGGACTCGTGCCCGCGGCGGTTCGTGAACTCGTCGAGTCGGGACACGCGGTCGTTGTCCAGACTGGCGCCGCGGCCGGCATCGGCTTCGCGGACGCGGACTACGAGCGCGTCGGCGCGACGATCGCCGCCACCGCCGAGGACGTCTTCGCGCAGTCGGAGATGATCGTCAAGGTCAAGGAACCGCAGCCGCAGGAATGCGCGCGGCTGCAGAAGGGCCAGATCCTCTACACCTACCTGCATCTCGCGCCGGATCCCCGGCAGACCGAGGCCCTGGTCAAGTCGGGCGCCACCTGCATCGCCTACGAGACCGTGACCGCTCCCGATGGCTCGCTGCCGCTCCTCACGCCGATGAGCGAAGTGGCGGGACGCATGTCCGTGCAGGTCGGGGCCTACTGCCTGCAGAAGGCGAACGGCGGTCGCGGCATCCTGCTCGGCGGCGTACCGGGCGTCGCGCCGGCGAAGGTCGTGATCCTCGGCGGTGGCGTCTCGGGCACGCACGCGGCGGAAATGGCCGTCGGGCTGCGCGCCGACGTCACGGTGCTCGATCGTTCCATGAAGCGGCTGCGCGAACTCTCGACGATCTTCGGGCCGTCGCTGCGCACCGAGTACTCGACGCAGGAGCACATCGACGCGCTGGTCATCGACGCCGATCTCGTCATCGGCGCGGTGCTGATCGCCGGCGCCGCAGCGCCCCGGCTCGTCACGCGCGACATGGTGAGACGGATGAAGCCCGGCTCGGTGCTGGTGGACATCTCGATCGACCAGGGCGGCTGCTTCGAGACCAGCAAGGCGACGACCCACGCGGAACCCACCTACGTCGTCGACGACGTCATTCATTACTGCGTCGCGAACATGCCGGGCGCGGTGCCGCGCACCTCGACCTTCGCACTGAACAACGCCACGCTGCCCTTCGCGCGCCGTCTGGCGGACCACGGCTGGAAGGCGGCAATGCAGGCCGACCCGCACCTCGCGAACGGCCTCAACGTGCACGAAGGTCACATCACGAACGAAGCCGTGGCGCACGCGCTCGGTCTGCCGTACACGCCGGTCGCGCAGTTCCTGAAGTAGCGCACCGGAATCCTGGGGCGTTCTCCCTTCCCGCCGCGGCGGGAAAGGAGAATGTCGTGGATTTCCGTTAGGCTGTGGCCTCCCACACCGGAGGTCCCGCGCATGGCCGGCCCACGTTCGTCATTCCGTGATCGCACGGTGCTCGTTACCGGCGCCTCGAGCGGCATCGGCCGGGAGACCGCCCTCGCCTTCGCCGCGGCCGGCGCCAACCTCGTGCTGGTGGCACGCCGCGCCAAGGTCCTCGCACAGGTCGCGACCGCGGCCCGCAAGCTCGGGGCCACGACGCTGGTGGCGGCGGCGGACGTCACCCAGCCCGAAGCCGTGGCCTCCTGTTTCCGCAAGGCCGTCAAGCGCTTCGGCTCGGTCGACATCGTCGTCAACAACGCCGGCGTGCTGATCCCGGCCCCGGTCGTGGATCTGCGCACGAGCGACCTGCAGCGCATGCTCGACGTCAACCTGATCGGCGCCCTGCACGTGATGCAGGAAGCCGTGAAGGTGATGCGCCGGCAGGGCCGTGGGCACATCGTCAACGTCGGATCGCTGGCGGGGCGCCGCGGCTTCTCGCCATTGGGCGGTTACTGCGCGACGAAGTTCGCGCTGGTGGGACTCACAGAGGCACTGCGCACCGAACTGGTCGGCGAACGCATCCACGTCTCGCTGGTCCTGCCAGGAGTGGTCGACACGCCGCTCGCCACCGCGGCACAACAGGACCCGGCGACGTCCGAGATCTGGCCCGCGGCGCTCACCATGCCGCCGTCGTGGGTCGTCTGGTCCATCTTCCTCGCGATCCGCTTCCGGCTCGCCGAGATCGCCGTGCCGCCGGGCACCGGCCTGATCGAAAAGCTGGCCGCCCTGGCGCCCGGCACGACCGATGCGCTGCTGCGCCGGGCCAACGACGCCGCGCGCCAGCTGAAACGGCGGCGCCACCCCACGCGGTGAGGCCGCATCGCCCCATCTTCCGCCGGCAACGAGACGACCCATGACCCTGGACAACCTGACCATCGAACGCGACGGTGCCGTCGCCCTGCTGTGGCTCGACCGCCCCGAGAAATTGAATGCCCTGCACCGACCGCTGTGGCACTCCATCCCGGCGGCCGTGGCCCAGCTGGACGCCGACCCTGAGGTGCGCGCGATCGTGCTTGCCGGCCGCGGCAAGGCCTTCTGCGCCGGCATCGACCTCATGGACCACGCGCCGTCCCTCGCCGGGGGCGGGTCCCTGTCCGGCCGCGGCGAATCGGCCGTCGGCCGGCGACAGGCGATGTACCAGGACATCCGCGTCTACCAGCAGACCGCCAGCTGCTTCGCCGATACCAACAAGCCGGTGATCGCCGCCGTGCACGGCGCCTGCATCGGCGGCGGCATGGACCTCATCACGGCGTGCGACATCCGCCTCGCCTGCGCCGACGCGACTTTCTCGGTGCGCGAGACGAAGATCGCGATGGTGGCCGACATCGGCACGCTGCAGCGCCTGCCGCGCCTCGTCGGCGACGGACAGGCGCGCGAGCTGATCCTGACCGGCTGCGACATCGATGCCGCGCGCGCGAACGACATCGGACTGGTGAACGACGTGCTGCCCGATCACGAGGCCCTGTTCGCCCGTGCGCAGCAGATGGCGCAGGAGATTGCCGCGAATTCACCCCTGGCGGTGCAGGGCTCGAAGCACGTGCTCGGCGTCGCACTGCGCCGCGACGTGGACGCGGCGCTCGACTACGTGGCGCTGTGGAACTCGGCGTTCCTGCACTCTGACGACCTCACCGAGGCGATGACCGCGTTCCTGCAGCGGCGCAAGCCCGTGTTCCGGGGGCAGTAGGCTCCTCTCCGCGGAATCGGTGGCCGGCACGGTCGCTGCGGCGACGGCGACGACCGCAACTATGCGCTCTTCGCCTGCGCGGCCGACGGCGCGTCACGCAGCTCGCGCCGCAGGATCTTCCCGACGTTGGTCTTCGGCAGCTCGTCGCGGAACTCGATGAACTTCGGCTTCTTGTAGCCCGTCAGGTGCTCCTTGCAGTAGCTCATCAGCTGCGCCTCCGTGAGTGCCGGATCCTTGCGCACGACGAACACCTTCACGGCCTCGCCCGACTTCGCGTCCGGCACGCCGATCGCAGCGCACTCGACCACGCCGGGATGCATCGCGACCACGCCCTCGACCTCGTTCGGGTACACATTGAAACCCGACACGATGATCATGTCCTTCTTCCGGTCCACGATGCGGATGTAGCCGCGCTCGTCCATGATGCCGATGTCACCGGACTTGAAAAATCCGTCCGGCGTCATGACCTTGGCCGTCTCCTCGGGATGCTGCCAGTAGCCGGCCATCACCTGCGGGCCACGGATGGCGATTTCGCCGGGCTGGCCGAGCGGTACGGGCTCGCCGGCATCGTCGAGGATGGCGATCTCGGTGTTCGGGAACGGCAACCCGATCGTGCCGCTGTACTCCCGGGACATGATCGGGTTGCAGGTGGCGACCGGCGAGGTCTCGGACAGGCCGTAGCCCTCGATGATCGGCACGCCGGTGAGCTTGAGCCACTTCTCCGCGACCGCCTGCTGCACGGCCATGCCACCGCCGTTCGAGATGCGCAGGCTGGAAAAATCCAGCGACTGGAAGTCGGTACTCTCGGCAAGCGTGTTGTAGAGCGTGTTGACGCCGGGGAGGACGTTGAACCTGTACTTCCGCAGCTCCTTCACGAACCCGGAAATGTCACGCGGGTTCGGAATCAGCACGTTGAGCGTGCCGAGGCGGATGCCGCCCAGGCAGTTCACCGTGAGCGCGAACACGTGGTACAGCGGCAGCGCGCAGATGTAGACGAGCTGCTCGGGCACCGGGCCGCGGCTCGTGTCTTGCAGCGCCGGCTGCACCCAGGCCTCGAGCTGCAGCACGTTCGCGACCAGGTTGCGATGCGTGAGCGTCGCGCCCTTCGACAGCCCCGTCGTACCTCCGGTGTACTGCAGGAACGCCGTGTCGTTTGGACCGACCTCGACCGGTTGCAGCCGGCCGCGCGCACCCGCGTCGAGCGTCTCGTTGAAACGCAGGTGGCCGGGCAACGAATAGCTCGGCACCATCTTCTTGATCCGGCGCACCGCGAAATTGACGAGTGCGCCCTTCGGGAAGCCGAGCAGGTCGCCGATCGACGTCACCACCACGTGCTTGACCGCCGTCTTCGCGATCACCTTCTGCAGCGTTGCGGCAAAGTTCTCGAGGATGACGATCACCTCGGCGCCGGAGTCCTTGAGCTGGTGCTCGAGCTCGCGCGGCGTGTAGAGGGGATTCACGTTCACGACCACGCAGCCCGCCCGCAGCACGCCCGCGAGCGCGATCGGGTACTGGACGACGTTCGGCATCATGATCGCGACGCGCGTGCCTCGCGCGACGCCCAGGCCCTGCAGCCACGCACCGAACGCCGCCGAGTAGCGGTCGATCTCGGCGAACGTGAAGTGGCGGTCCATGAAGGCGTATGCGGGTCGGCTCGCGAACTTCGCAAAGCCGTCCTCGATCAGCGCCACGAGCGACGGGTACTGGTCCACGTCGACGTCCGCGGGGACGCCGGGCGGATAGTGCTTCAGCCAGAATCGGTCCATCGTGTCCCCCTCTTCCCGGTTGGCCGGGACATCCCCACCCAGGCCCTCAAAGTGCCTCGCGCGGCGCGAGTCTGCAATCCGCAGAAGTGGCAACTCCTCGGAAGGTGCAAACCCGCACAACTTGCAAACCTGACACCAGGCTGGCCAACATGCGCGCATGCACGATGTCCTGGTCCTCGGCCCGCAGTTCCGCTCCCCGAACCTGCGCGAGGCGCTCGAGCAGGCCGCCCTGCACGGACCGATCGCGAGCATCACGGCCGGCTGGCAGGAACGCGAGGGCGAACTCGGCGCGCTCGAGGAGCACCTCGGCGTGCCGGTCCGGGACCTGCGCCTCTACGAGCGCACCGAGGCGACCTTTGCGCAGGACCCGGCACTCCATGGCGCCTACCGTGCCCGGCAGGACGATCTGCGCCGCCTGCAGGACTACTATCGCCTCAGGCTCGACCACGCCAAGGCGGCCGCGCGCGAGCTCCTGCAGCAACCGGACGAATCGCCCGCGGTCCGCCGGGCCCGACGCTCCGCGATCACCGCATTGCGCCGGCTCGATGCCGAGCACCTTCGGGAAATCCGGGTCCTGCACGCGCGCTTCGAACAGGCCTGGGGTGCCCACCGCCATCCACTGCTGGCGCGGCAGCAGGCGGAGCTCGAGCAGATCGTGGCGTCGGCAGCCGCCGTCTGCATCGCAGGCGGGCACATCGCCGTGCTGCTCAACCGCCTGCGGCTCTTCGGTCTCGCGCGAATGCTCGCCAGCCGCCCGGTGGTCGCCTGGTCGGCCGGGGCGATGGCGCTCGCGGAGCGCGTCGTGCTGTACCACGACCAGCCACCGCAGGGTGCGGGCAATGCCGAAGTGTTCGAGGCCGGCCTCGGGCTGGTGCGGGGCGCGGTATTCCTGCCACACGCCTCGACGCGCCTCGCCGACCGCGACCCGCGCCGCATCGAACTTCTGGCGCGGAGGTTCGCCCCGGCGCGCTGCTACACGCTGGACGACGGCGACCTGCTGCAGTGGCACCGTGGTCGCCTGGCCCGTGCCACGGGCTCGCGCTGGCTGACGCGCAACGGCGACGTCACGCCGGCCGGGATCGCCGCATGAGCCGTGCGCCACCTGCCCCGCGGGCGCCTGTCGAGGAGTCGGCACCACCGGCGAACCCGCTGCAGAACGTGACACGCTCGCCGGTCATCGACCCGGGCGGCGTCACCTTCGTCTACCGTGGCGCAGCCGAAGAGGTCAACCTGCGCTGCTGGATCCACGGCCTGCCCGCGACCCAGCCGTTCGAGCGCGTCGGCGAGAGCGAGCTGTGGGTCCTGCGTATCGAGGTCCCGGAGAACTCCCGGATCGAGTACAAGTTCGAGGTCGTGCGCGACGGCGAGGCGGAGTGGATCCTCGACCCGCTCAATCCGCTGCAGGCGGCGGATCCGTTCGGCGCGAACTCCGTGGCACAAGGGCACGGCTACGTGCGGCCCCGATGGACGCTCGAGGACCCCGCGGCGCGCACCGGGCAGCTGGATGATATTGCGATCCCGAGCGCGGCCTTCGGCGGCGACCGGCACGTCGGCATCTACGTACCGGCCCGCTTCCGCCGCAGCCGCCGCTACCCGCTGCTCATCGTGCACGACGGCTACGACTACCTCCGCTACGCAAACCTGCAGGTCGTCCTCGACAACCTCATCCACCGGCTGGAAATCCCGCCGCTGGTCGTGGCGCTGACCGAGTCGCCGGATCGCCTGGTGGAGTACGCGGGGCACGACGCCCACGCGACGTTCGTCGCGGAGGAAATCCCCGCGCGCCTGGCGACGGCCTTCCCCCTGCACCCGCAGCCGGCGGCCCGCGGGCTGATGGGCGCGAGCTTCGGCGCCGTCGCGGCCCTGCACGCCGCGTGGCGGCACCCCGGTACGTTCGGGAGACTGATCCTGCAGTCGGGTTCGTTCGCCTTCTCGGACATCGGTCACCACCGCCGCACGGAGACGTTCGACCCGGTCGCGCGCTTCGTCAACGAGTTCCGCCGTGAGCCCGGAAGACCGGCCGAGCGGATGTACCTGTCCTGCGGGATCTATGAATCCCTGATCTACGAGAACCGCAGCCTGGTGCCCCTGCTGCGGCACCACGGCAATGAGGTACGCTACGAGGAAGTCCGCGACGGCCACAACTGGGAGAACTGGCGCGACCGGCTGCAGTCGGCGCTCACCTGGCTCTTTCCCGGGCCACTGTGGATGGTCTACGAATAAGACGCAGGAACCGCCTGCGGGGAGACGGCGAGTGGCTCACATCACCCGGCACATCGGGCTTTCGCTCGGCGCGGACATCTGCTGGCCGATCTGCTTCGAGGCCATCCTGAAGCGCCTCGACCTGAAGATCCCCTGGCAAGGCGACACGCTCGGCTTCGACGTGAGCCGCGTGACCATCGAGCCGTTCGACCTGAAGCAGCCGGTCCGCTACGACCTCGTGATCGATCGCGTCACCCACTGGTACTACACCAGCCGCGAGTGGATCAAGAAGGCGGTGGTGCTGAACGACACCTACGTCTTCAACAACCCGTGGTCGATCCAGGCGAACGAGAAGCACACGACGTACTGCGCCATGATGCGCCTCGGGCTGCGCATACCGGACACGTGGATGCTGCCGCCGAAGGCCTACGACACGACGGCCGACCTGCAATCGACGCTGTCGCGCTACGCACGGTTCTTCGATCTCGGCGAAATCGGCGCGAAGCTCGGTTACCCGCTGTTCATGAAACCCTACGACGGCGGCGGCTGGGTCGGCGTGTCGAAGGTCGACGACGAGGCACAGCTGCGCGAGACCTACGAGGCGAGCGGAACCAAGCTGATGCACCTGCAGTCGGCGGTGATTCCCTACGACTTCTTCGTCCGCTGCATCGGGCTCGGGCCCCAGACGCGGGTCGTCAACTACGACCCGGACGCCCCGCTGCACGACCGCTACCGCATGGACCGCCAGTTCCTGGATGCGGAATCGCAGGCGGAACTCGAGGACATCACCCTCACGATCAACACCTTCTTCGGCTGGGACTTCAACTCCTGCGAGGCACTGTTGCGCGGCGGGCAGTGGCACCCGATCGACTTCGCGAACGCCTGCCCGGACTCGCAGGTCACCTCCCTGCACTATCACTTCCCCTGGCTGATCAAGGCGAACCTGCGCTGGGCGATCTTCTGCGCGGCGACCCGGCGCCGGGTGCGACACAATCTCGACTGGGAACCGTACTTCGAGGTCGCCGCCGAGGACCTGCCCTACCGCGAGAAACTGCGACGCTACGCCGTCATCGCGCGCCAGGTCCTCGACGCGGACGCCTTCGAGGAATTCTGCGCACACCATCTCGGGCACCTCGACGCAGTCGCGGACGAGTTCTTCGGCACGGAGCAGGCACGCGACGCGGTGCACCAGAAAGTCACGGCCCTGTTCCCGGCGCACGAGGTCGAGCAGTTCACCGAACTGTTCTACGGCCGCATCCAGCGCTGGCGTGAATCCGAGGGGCGCGGCTGATGCGCAGGGATTTCTTCGGCTGGCACACGCACCGCCTGCCCTGCCCTGCGCGCGTCGTGCGCTGGGGGCATTACGGCACGCCGCTGCTGCTGTTCCCGACGGCCGGCGGCGATTGCGAGGAGGCCGAAAGGCAGGGACTCATCGGCGCCCTCGCGTGGCTGATCGACGCCGGCCGCATCAAGGTCTATTCGATCGACAGCGTCGCCGGCCAGCACTGGGTCTCGCGCCAGAACTCTCCCGAGTACTGCTCGCGCGTGCAGAACCTGTTCGATGCCTACGTCTACGAGGAGGTCGTGCCACTGATCCGCAGCGATTGCTCGTCGCCCGGCATCGAGATCCTCGCGGCGGGCGCGTCGATCGGCGCGTTCAATGCGCTTGCATGCCTGTGCCGGCACCCGGACGCCTTCCGCTGGGCACTCGGGATGAGCGGCACCTACGACCTGTCCAACTATCTCGGCGGCCGCTGGAACGACGACTTCTACTTCTCCTCCCCGCTGCATTTCCTGCCTGGGCTCGGCGAGGGATGGCACCTCGACGCCCTGCGGCACCGATTCGCGGTCCTGGCGACCGGCTCCGGCCGCTGGGAGGACCCGGGCGAATCCTGGCGGCTCGCGGACGTGCTGGGCGGCAAGGGAATCCCGAATCGCGTCGACGACTGGGGACCCGGGGTGGACCACGACTGGCCGACCTGGCATCGCATGCTGCCCCAGTACCTCGCGGACGCGGCATAGGTCCGGGCTTCAGGCGCGGATTTCTGCCAGATTCACAGGCGTCCCGCGCACAGTCCGTATAGCGCCCCGGCACCCGCGACTGCGCACAACACCGGAGTGACTCGCCATGAGGCCCGGCGTAAGTTGGCCGTGCCACTGCACCACCGGAGCGCAGAGCCTCATGACGCAGCCCCCGCCGGGCATCGACCCCTGGAACGAGAGCACGCCACGCTGTCGGGTGGCGCCCGACTCGCCGCGCTTCCGGCAGCTGCTCGAGGACCTGCTGGGCGAATCGGTGCAGCTCCTGGGAACTGAACCCGGCGGACCCCGCGAGGCCGTGCTGGTGGATTGCCTCGATGCGGCGGCCACTCTGGAACAGGCACGGCAGCAGTTTCCATCGCTGCCACGGGTCGGCGTGATTGCGGCGCCGGACGCCGCGCGCATCATCGAGGTCCTCGCGAGCGGTGCGGACGGCGTCATTGCGCTGACCGACCCGGTCGACGGCTGGCGCGAATGCCTGCACGTGGTGCTCGGGGGCGGACGCTGGCTCGGCGGCCCCGGACTCGAGATTAGCCTCGAGCAGAAGCACGCGAGCTACGACGTCGCGCGCCGCGAGGACCATGCGGGCGACGTCACGATGCGCACCAAGCTGTTCGTCAGGAGCCGCCTGGGCGACAAGTTCCGGCCCTGATCGCCGCCTCGATACGCTCGCGGGCGATCGAGCGACTCTCAGCGCAAGCCGAACTTCGCCTTGCGCTTCTCGCGGAACGCGGCCACCCCCTCGATGAAGTCCGCGCTGTCACCCAGCCGGCCCTGGGCCGATGCCTCGTGCTCGAGTTGCTCGGCGAGCGAGGCCGTGCACGCCAGCGCCATGAGCTGCCGCACTGCGAGGAATGCATCGCGCGGTCCCTCGGCCAGGCCGCGCGCCAGTTCGGTGGCGCGCTCCAGCAACTGCGCGTCGTCCACGCACTCCGCGACCAGCCCCATCCGTGCCGCCTCCTCGCCCGTGATCGGGACACCGGTCAGGGCTGCGGCCCGCGCCCGTGCCTCACCGATGCGTCGCGCCAGGAAATGCGTGGCCCCCATGTCAGGCGCAAGCCCGAGCTTGGGTGCGAACAGGAACGCGAGGCTGGCCGAGCGCGCCGCGACGGTGATGTCGCCCATCAGCGCGATCGAGGCGCCCGCACCCGCGGCGACGCCATTCAGCGCGACCACGAGCGGCACGGGAAGCTGGGTCCAGGCAAGCGCAACCGGATTGAACTCGCCGCGCAGCCGGGACGCCATGAACTGGCCCATGGACTGTCCGCGCGACGGCACGGACTGCGGGTCGGTGAGGTCAGCACCGGCGCAGAATCCGCGCCCGGCACCGGTCAGCAGCACCACGCGGATCGCGGCGTCGCGCTGGATCACCTCGGCGCAGTCACGCAGGTCGCGCAGCAACCCCATGGACAGGCTGTTGAGTTTCTCCGGCCGGTTCATCACGACCTTGAGCACGCCGTCGACCTGCTCGCAGGCCAGGTTGTCGAACTTCATCGCGGTGCCTCGTGGACTGGATCAGCGGACGGTATGATCGCATGAACGACCTCGTTGCCCTTCATCGGAGGCTGCTTCAACCATGATCGTCAAATTCTCGACGCGCGCGGGGGCGCTCACCATGCACGGCGACGCAGCGGTCGCACTGCTGAAGGCCATGGGACATTCGGGGACCGTGCCTGGCGCAATCCTGGCGGCGGACCTGCCCGAGTCGCTGGCGCTCCTGCGCCGCGCGCTCGCAACGGGTGAACTCGACGCCCGCCCGGCCGCGCCGGAGCCCCGCGACGAAGACGCGGAGGAGGCGGAGGAACGTGCCCCACCGGTCACCCTGCGGATGCGCGCGGTGCCGCTGGTCGACATGATCGAGACGGCGATCGCACGCGGGTCCGACCTCATGTGGGAACGCGGCTGACCGGCCGTGCGGCGCGTCGCCCGGGTCCTGTTGCCGGCACTGGCGCTGCTGCTGCTGGCCGCGCATTTCTTTCGCGCCGGGCTGACGCCGCTCGCGGCGCTCTGCGTGACGGCGGTCGGCCTGCTCTTCGTCCGGGCGACCTGGGCCGTTCGCGCGCTGCAGACCCTGCTGGGCCTCGGGGCCCTCGAGTGGATACGCACGGCGTGGGTCTTCGCCACCGCGCGTGCCGCCGCGGGACAGCCGTACGGGCGCCTGCTCGTGATCCTCGGCCTCGTGGCCGTGATCACGGTCGTTGCCGTCATGGTGCTCCGGGGCACGGCATCCCGGCGCCACTGAGGCGGAAACCGGCCGCATACATATCCTGTCCTCTGGACGGAGCCCTGGAGGGAAAACGCCGCTGATTTCCTTTAAGATTCGGTGTTTGTCGCCAAGCAGCGCAGCTTGGGGTTTCCGATGTTCCCGAAACACATGGTTGCCGCAGCGGGGCTCGCGGTTGCACTCATGACCAGCACTACACGGGCCACGGACATGACCGCCGCCGACACCAATCCGCTGCTCGCCTCCTGGACCGGTCCCTACGGCGGCGTGCCTGCCTTCGACAAGGCCCGCGTCGAGCAGCTCAAGCCCGGCCTCGAGGCGGGCATGGCCGGGCAACTTGCCGAAATCGAGCTGATCGCGGCCAATCCGGAGCCCGCGACCTTCGAGAACACGATCGCCGGGTATGAGCGCGCCGGCCGTGCGCTCGACCGCGTCAGCACCGTCTACGGCATCTACCGGACGACGCTGAACGACGAGGCGGTGCGGGTCGTCGAGCTGGAGATGGAACCGAGGCTCGCGGCTCACCGGGACCAGATCACGCAGAACGAGAAGCTGTTCGCGCGCATCGCCAAGGTCTATGAGACGCGCGAAAAGTCCGGACTCACGCCCGAGCAGCAGCGCCTTGCCTGGCTGCACTACACCAACTTCGTCCGCGCAGGCGCGAAGCTCGACCCGGACGCCAAGAAGCGGCTGTCCGCGATCAACCAGCAGCTCGCCAGCCTGTATGCGAGGTTCAGCCAGAACATCCTCGCGGACGAGAACGACCGCCAGCTGGTCATCGAGAACGAGGCCGACCTCGCCGGACTCCCGGCATCCGTGCGCGAAGGCGCGGCCCAGGTCGCCGCATCGCAGGGCCAGGCCGGCCGCTGGGTCGTCGCGAACACGCGCTCGAGCGTCGAGCCGTTCCTCACGTATGCCGATCGCCGCGAACTGCGCGAACAGGCCTGGCGAATGTTCGTGAACCGCGGCGACAACGGCGGCCCCACCGACAACAACGCCATCATCAGCGAGATCCTGCAGTTGCGCGCGGAGCGGGCGCAGCTCCTCGGCTACGAGACGCACGCGCACTGGCGCCTCGAGAACGCCATGGCGAAGAATCCGCGGCGCGCCATGGAACTGATGGAGGCTGTGTGGACGCCGGCGCTCGCACGCGTACGCGAGGAAGTCGCGGACATGCAGGCGATTGCCGACAAGGACGGGGCCGGGATCAGGATCGAGCCCTGGGACTACCGCTACTACGCGGAGAAGGTCCGCAAGGCGCGGTACGACCTCGACGAGACCGAGATCACGCCTTACATGCAGATCGAGAACCTGCGCGAGGGCATGTTCCACATGGCGAAGGCCCTGTTCGGCTTCAACTTCAAGCCGGTGGATCCTGCCAAGGTGCCCGTGTACCACCCGGACGTGCGGGTGTGGGAGGTGAGCGACGCGGCCGGGAGGCTCGTCGGCCTCTGGTATCTCGATCCCTACGCGCGCAAAGGCAAGCGCTCAGGCGCATGGATGAACGCCTACCGCCAACAGGAACGCGTCGACGGTGACGTGAAGGCGATCGTCTCCAACAATTCCAACTTCGTGAAGGGCAAGCCGGGCGAGCCGGTTCTGATCAGCTGGACCGACGCCGAGACGCTGTTCCACGAGTTTGGCCACGCGTTGCACGGCCTGAGCTCGAACGTGAACTACCCGTCGCTCGCCGGAACCCGGGTGGCACGCGATTACGTCGAGTTTCCCTCGCAACTGCTCGAGCACTGGCTCTCGACGCCGGAGATCCTCGACCGCTACGCCCTGCACTACCAGACGGGCAAGCCGATCCCGAAGGAACTCGTGCAGAAGATCGAGCGGGCGGACCGCTTCAACCAGGGCTTCAAGACGGTCGAGTACCTGTCGAGCGCCCTGATCGACATGAAGCTGCACCTCGCGGGGACCGCGACGATCGACACGGACAGGTTCGAGCGGGAGACGCTGGCGGCGCTCGGCATGCCGTCGGAGATCATGATGCGGCATCGCACGCCGCAGTTCAGGCACGTCTTCGGCAGCGACGGCTACTCGGCCGCCTACTACAGCTACCTCTGGTCGGACACGCTCACCGCCGACGCCTGGGAAGCCTTCACCGAGGCGGGCGGCGCCTGGGACAAGGGCGTGGCCCGGCGACTGCGGGACAACGTGTTCGCGGTCGGCAACACGATCGACCCGGCGGACGGCTATCGCGCGTTCCGTGGTCGCGACGTCGGGATCGCGGCACTCATGCGGAAACGCGGGTTCCCGGTAACGGCAGCCGCCGCCGTGCCGGCGAAACAATCCCGGTAACCGTCGCTCTAACGAGGACCTTCTCGCGTTTCCAGGGTGCTCGCCCCGGGAGAGAGACTGTCCCCTATCAGTGGGTGATTCCGGCCTGGTCGAGGAGGAACGCGTACTCCTCGGCCAGCTCGCGGAACCGCTGGAAGCGGCCGGACTTGCCGCCGTGCCCCGCCTCCAGGTTGACGCGGAACAGCAGCGGCCGGTCGTCGGTCTTCATGCGTCGCAGCCGCGCCACCCACTTGGCGGGCTCGAAGTACTGCACCTGGCTGTCCCACAGGCCGGTCGTGACCAGCATCGCCGGATACTCCTGCCTGGACACGTTGTCGTAGGGTGAGTACCCGAGCATGTAGTCGTAGTACTGCTTCTCGTTCGGGTTGCCCCACTCGTCGTACTCGTTGGTGGTGAGCGGAATGCTCTCGTCGAGCATGGTCGTCACGACGTCGACGAACGGCACGTGGGCGACGATGGCCCTGTAATCCGCCGGCGCCATGTTGACCACCGCGCCCATGAGGAGCCCCCCCGCGCTGCCCCCGCGCGCGAAGACCCGCTTCGGGTCCGCGTAACCCTCCCGCACCAGGAATCGCGTTGCGTCGACGAAGTCCGTAAAGGTGTTGCGCTTCTGCAGCAGGCGACCGGCGTCGTACCAGCGGCGGCCGAGTTCCTGGCCGCCCCTCACCTGCGCCACGGCATAGACGAATCCACGATCCAGCAGCGACAGGACCGAGGACGCGAACACGGGGTCGCTCGACAGGCCGTAGGATCCGTAGCCGTACTGCAGCAGCGGCGCGCTGCCGTCCCGCCGATAGCCCTTGCGGTACACGACCGCCACGGGCACCTTTTCGCCGTCCCGCGCCGGCGCCCAGCGGTACTCGGTCGCATAGCGCGTCGGGTCGAACCCGCCGAGCACCGGTTCCTGCTTGAGCAGCGTCCGCCGGCCCGTGGCCACGTCGTAGTCATAGGTCGTGGTCGGCGTGGTGAGCGACGTGTAGGTGTAACGCACCGTCCCGCTGTCGATCTCCTCGTTGTCGCCGAGCGCGGCCCGATAGGCCGGCTCATCGGAGGCGATGTCGAAGCCACCGTCGCCGTTCCACGGCAGGATGCGGACCCTGCGCAGCCCGCCCGATCGTTCCTCGACGGCGAGAAACCGCTGGAACACGCTGAAGTCGTGCACGAAGGCGTCGCCCCGGTGCGCCACCACGTCCCGCCACTTCGAGCGGTCGCCGGCCTCGGCGTCCGGCGCCTCCACGATGCGGAAATTCGGCGCCTGCCAGTTGCTGCGAATGATCCAGCGGCCCTCGAAGTGCTCCGCGTGGTATTCGTGATCTCGCTCGCGCGGCAACAGCACCTTGAACTCCAGCGCAGGATCGGCGGCCTCCGCGCAGCGCTGCTCGCTCGAGACCGTGCTCTGCGAGTGGATGATCAGGTATCGCCCGTCCTTGGTGCTGCCGATATCGACGTAGAAGCTTTCGTCCGTTTCCTCGTACACGAGGGGGTCGGTGGCAGGATCGGTGCCGAGCACGTGCTTGCGCACCTTGCTGCCGAGCAGCGTCTGCGGATCCTTCTCGATGTACAGCACGGCGCGGCCGTCGGCCGACCACTCCATCGCCGCCTCGACGTTGTGGATCGTGTCCGGAAGGACGCGACCGGTCGCCAGGTCCTTGAACCGCAGCGTGTACTGGCGCCGCCCGACCGTATCCTCCGCATAGGCCAGCAGGCGGTTGTCCGGACTCACCTCGAGCTCCGCGACGTCGTAGAAATCGTGTCCACGGGCAAGCTCGTCGAGGTCGAGCAGCACTTCCTCGTCCGCCTGGAGGCTGCCGGCCTTGCGGGCGTGCACCGGATACTCCTCGCCGGCGTCGAAGCGCTTGTAATACCAGTAACCACGCTTGCGGTACGGCACCGTGACGTCGTCCTGGCGGATGCGGGCGGTGATCTCGGCGTAGAGCTTGTCCTGCAGGGGCTTCACGTGCGCGAGCATCGCATCCGTGTAGGCGTTCTCGGCCGTGAGATGGGCCAGGATGGCCGCGTCGGTCCGCGTGTCGTCACGCAGCCAGTAGTACTCGTCGGCACGCGTCCCGTTGGGCGAGCGCACGTCGTGGACTTTCATTGCGGCGACGGGCGGGCGTGGCATCTGTTTCATCTCCTCGCTAGAGGCGCTCGACGCGAGCACGAGGCTCGCCGCGACCAGGACGGTTTTCAGACCGGCAGTCACCGCGGGACCTGGCTCACACGGACCCGATGCGCACCGGGTGCGACGGCCGCGTGCGGATCGTAGCCCGCCCGCGCGGCGAGTTCGAGGCCGATCCGGTCCGACAGAATGCCGGCGGCCAGCACGCCAGCCTGTCCCGCCATCGCCACCGACATGCGCCCGCCCGCCATGCACCAGGCGTTGACGTTCTTCGGATCGTCGATGACCTGCACGCTCCACTCCCATTTCGCACTGTCCGGACACATCCTGACGGCCTGCGCAACCAGCCGCAAATGATGCCGTGCCCCGGTAAGCTAGGGCAATGGACGCAGTCCTGGGCGGAAGCGACGGGATCGCGGCGACTGAACCGCGCCGCGTGCGCCTGGACGACCTCACGCTGCGGGTGCAGGTGCACGGCAGCGGGCCACCCGTACTGCTGCTGCACGGCTTTCCGGACTCACACCGCCTGTGGCGCGGCGTGGTCCCGCGGCTCGTGGCCGCGGGACGCTGCGCCATCGTCCCGGATCTGCGGGGTTTCGGGGACTCGGACGCACCGGCGGGCCGTGGACAGTACAGCGTCGACCGGCTGCTCGAGGATCTCGCCGGCCTGCTCACCGCCCTCGACGTGTCCGCCCCGGTAGACGTCGTGGGACACGACTGGGGCGCCGTGCTGGCCTGGTGCCTGGCGCTTACCCGACCCGAACGCGTGCGCTCGAACGTCGCGATCTCGGTCGGTCACCCACGGGAGTACGTCCTCGCCGGGCTCGAGCAGAAGCGCAAGGGGATGTACACGATCGGCTGGCAGTTTCCGGGTCTGGCGGAACGTTGGCTGTCACGGGATGGCCACGCCGCCCTGCGCCACTGGCTGCGCCAGCATCCCGAGCCGGAGGGCTGCATCCGCGACCTCTCCCGACCCGGACGCCTGACGGCCGGTCTCAACTGGTACCGCGCCAACGTCCTGCAGACGGTTTTCCGGTCCTGGCCGGTCTGCACGGTGCCCACCCTCGGCGTCTGGAGCAGCGAGGACCACTGCCTCGCAGAGGACCAGATGGAGCGATCGGCGCGCCGCATGGCAGCGCCCTGGCGCTACGAGCGCATCGAAGGAGCCGGCCACTGGCTGCCGCTCGAGCAGCCCGAACGGATCGCGGATCTCGCGCTGGAATGGTCCCGGCGCTGGCAGGCCTGACGCGTCAGCCGAAGGCGCGGTGCATCCGGCGGGCGGTGCGCAGCTCGTCCCCGAGGTATTCGATGAGCGTCGAGAGCATTCCTCGCTCGAGGTCGGCAGGCCGGCCGGCCGCCAGCCTGAACAGCTGGCAGTAGAACCAGGACTGGGCACCAAACGTGTTGAGCATCTTGATGGGCAGCAGGCGGCTCGTCGGGGAACGCCAGCCGCGCTCGGCGAACCTGAGCCGGTCCTCGACGCGCTCGATGCGATCCACCTCGCGGGCCAGCAATCGACGCGGGAAATCGGGCTGCCAGCAGAGCGGGCGACCGAGGCCGACCATGTCGCAGTCGCCGCTGCCGAGGGCCGCCTCCATCGCCTCGCGGGAACGGAAGCCGCCGGTGACCATCATCGGCATGCGCGCCACCTTGCGGATGGCGGACGCATACTCGAGGAAGTACGCCTCCCGCGCCCGCGTGCTCGGACGCAAGGGCACGGCCTCATCGGCCCGACCCTCCGCGCCGATGAGCCGCGGCTGCTCGTAGGTGCCGCCGGAGATCTCGAGCAGGTCGAGCGACTCGTCGTTCAACCAGCGCACGACCTCGAGGCACTCCGCATGGTTGAAGCCGCCCTTGCGGAAGTCGTCGGAATTGAGCTTCAGGCCCACGGGAAAGTCGGGCCCGACCGACCTGCGGACCGCCCGCAGCGTCTCGAGCAGGAAGCGCGCGCGGTTCTCCAGTGAGCCGCCCCAGCCGTCGGTGCGCAGGTTGGTCACGGGCGAGAGGAACGAGCTGATCAGGTAGCCGTGCGCGCCGTGCACCTGCACGCCCGTGAAGCCGGCCTCGCGCGCAATCGCGGCCGCCGCCGCAAAACGCGCAATGAGATCCAGGATCTCCGGCTCGGTGAGCGCGCGCGGCCGGCGATAGTTGCCGAGCAGGTCGAGTTGCACGGCCGAAGGCGCCAGTGGCTGTCGGGTCACGTACCAGGGACTCTGGCGCCCGCCATGCGAGATCTGCATCCACAGGTGGTTGCCGCTGACGGTGCCCGCCCGGGCCCAGCGGGCCAGGCGCTGGCGCGCGTCCGTCGACACGGTCTGGGGCGCGGAGACGTCGATGGCGACGTTGCCCGGGCGTTCGAGGTCGCTGCGGTCGACCTGCACGTTGCCGGTGAGCAGCAGCCCCGCGCCGCCCTCGCTCCAGGTGCGGTACAGCGTCTCGTGGCGCGGCGTGGCACGCAAGAATTCGTCCGCCAAGCCCTCCGTCATTGCCGCCTTGCAGAGACGGTTCGGCAGCACCGCGCCGCAGGGCAGGCTGAGTGACTGCGCGAGCGGATCCATCACCCGGATCCCCGCCGGGCGCGGTGCCCGCCATCGCGAGCACCCCCGGCGGTTCGGGACCACCCGGCGATCAAGCCTAGGCAGCCTTCTTCGCGAACAGGTCGTCCTTGACGAAGTACGCCGCGAGCGCGGGCGCCAGCAGGATCGCGCCGAACACGTTCACCAGGAACATGAAGGCGAGCAGGATGCCCATGTCGGCCTGGAACTTGAGTGCCGAGAAGTACCAGGTTCCGACCGAGATGGTCATCGTGATCGCCGTGAACAGCGATGCCGTGCCACGCTGCTTGAGGGCCGACACGTACGCATCCCTGAGCGAATGGCCGTCCTGCATCTCGTGCTTGATGCGCTCGAACAGGTAGATGCCGTAGTCGACGCCGACGCCCACGCCCAGCGCCACCACGGGAAGCGTGTTGACCTTCACGCCGATGCCGAGAATCGCCATCAGTGCGTTGCAGAGCACGGTGACGAGCGCCAGCGGCAGGATCACGCACAGCGTGAGCCGCAGCGAGCGGAAAGTCACCAGGCACAGGACGCCCACCGACAGGAACAGCGCGAGGTTGACCCACTTGTCGGCGGCGTGCACGGCCTCGTTGGTGGCCGCCATCACGCCCACGTTGCCGCTGGCGAGCCGGAAGGTGACCTTTTCGGTGTCGCCACCGGCCGCCTTGAACGCCTTGACCTTGTCGACGATGTGCTCGATGGTCGTCGCCTGGTGATCGACCGTGTACAGGTTGATCGGCATGGCGGTGCAGCGCGAGTCCATGAACTCGTTGCCGAGACGCGTGGCGTAGCCCACGCCCTGTGCGATCTGCGCTCGCGACTCCGGCAGCATGCGCCACTTCGAGTAGGTCTCGGCGAACATCTGCGTCATGTTCTGCACGAAGCCAGCCAGGCTGCGCACCGTGGCCACGCCGTCCACCTGGCGCATCTGGAACTCGAAGTCCTCGATGCGCTCCATCACCTCGCGGTCCACGCAGGGCGAGTCCTCCTCGTCCGCCGCCTTGGCCTCGGCGATGATCTGCAGGTTGTCGACGCCGATCGCGAAGTGGCCCGTGATCATCTCGACGTCCTGGTTGTATCGCGCGTCTGGCTTCAGCTCCGGCACGCCCTTGCCGAGGTCGCCGATGTGCAGGTGCCGCGCCTGCGAGATGCCGAAGGCGAGCAGCACGAGGCCGATGGCGATCGCGATCCACGCCGTCTTGCGGGAGGCCAGCGGGCCGAGCCGCTCCCACAGCCAGTCGCCCATCGTCTCCTTGCCGTGCAGCTTCTGCGCCTCGTGCGGCGAGAACTTGTAGTACGACATCAGGATCGGCAGCAGCACCTTGTTGGTGATGATCATCACGGTGACGCCGATCGTGGCCGTGTAGGCGAGTTCGCGCACGATCTCGATGTCGACGAAGGCGATCACCATGAAGCCGAAGGCGTTGGCGAGCAGGGCCGTCGCGCCGGGGATGAACAGCTTCTCGAACGAATGCGTCGAGGCCGTCACGCCGTCTGCGCCGTGCAGCGTCTCGAGCTTCCAGGCGTTGGTCATCTGCACCGCGTGCGAGACCGCGATCGAGAAGATCAGGAACGGCACCAGGATCGACATCGGGTCGAGGCCGAGGCCGAACACCGGCAGCAGGCCGAGCAGCCAGATCACCGGCACGATCGCGCAGATCAGCGCCAGCGCGGTCAGCACCAGCGAGCCGGAGTACCAGTAGAGCAGGACCGCGGTGACCACGAAGGCGACGCCGAAGAAGACCAGCACCCCGGCAGCGCCCTCGGCGATGTCGCCCATCGCCTTGGCGAAGCCGATGATGTGCACGGTGTAGCCGTCGGCCTCGTACTTGCCGCGGATGCCCTCGAGCGTCTTCGCGACCTCCTGCAGGTCGAGGCGCTGGCCGGTGTCGGGGTCGTTCTCCTGCAGCGTGGCGACCACCATCGCAGCGGTCTCGTCGTTGGCGACGATGCGGCCGACCCAGTCCGACTTGAACAGGTTCTCGCGCACCTTGTCGAGCTGCTCCGGCGTGCCGGCGAAGTCGGCCGAAACGATGTTGCCGCCGCGGAAGCCGTCCTCGACGACCTCGTTGTAGCGCACGTTGGAGGTGAACAGCGAGGTCACCGAGCTGCGCTCGACTCCCTTGATGTAGAACACTTCCTCCGTCAGCTGGCGGAGCCTGTCCATGAAGTCCTTGTCGTAGATGTCGCCCTTCGTGTTCTTGAGCGCCACCAGCACCTTGTTGGCGCCGCCGAAATCCTGCTGGTACTCCAGGAAGGTCGACATGTACGGGTGGTTGAGCGGGATCATCTTGGTGAACCCGGCCTGCACCCTCAGCTGGCTCGCCATCACGCCGAGCACGATGGTAATCAGGATGTTGAGGATCAGCAGGATGCGCCGGTGGCTGAACAGCCAGCGGGCGACCTTGCCGATCCAGTCGCGGGAATACTGCTGCTTCGCGATCTCGGCTTCGGTGGCCGCGGCGAGGTCTTTGAGCTCGTTGGACATCGTGTTTGCTCTCGCTTCAGGCGGTTACTTGGTCACCAGGGCAGCGGTGTCGAGCGTCCCGACGCCAGCCTCTCCCACCACCACCAGTCCGCCGGTGGTCTCGACCAGCGCGGAGAACCCCTTGCCGGCGGGGGACCATTCGATCTTGAACGACTGGCCATTGTCGGTGCTGGTGGCCACCAGCCCCGCATTGCCGACCAGCACGATGCGGCCGTCGGACAGCACCGTCCCGCCGTTGAGGGAAGCGGTCGTCCCGATCTCGACTTTCTGAAAGGAGACGCCTAGGTCGGTCGAGCGGAACACACTGCCGCGCATGCCAAAGACCACCATTGAGTCGTCCTTGGCCTGGACCGCCCCGAAGTAGGAGCCCGGGTAGTCCGACGGCACCTGGACCCAGGTCTGGCCACCGTCTTCGGACCGGGCGAGCGTGCCCGACTCGCCGACCAGCCCCATCAGGCCATGGCGCCCGAGGATGACCTGGGAGATGTGCGCTTCGAAATCCTCGGAGATGACCTGGCGCCGCATCCAGGTGCGGCCGCCGTCCGTCGAGTCGAAGTAGATGCCGAAGGCGCCGTAGGCGCAGAAGCCGCCGTCGCCGAGTGCAGTCACACCGAGGAACGACTCGCCGTAGGCGTCCTCCATCGGCACCTCGATCCAGCTGTTGCCGCCATCCTCCGTGCGCACCAGCGAGCCCCCGTGACCCACCGCCACGCCGATCTTGTCGCCGTTGAAGGCCACGCCCGTCAGCCCTCGCACGACTGGCGTGCCGACGGCCTTCCAGCTCTTGCCCGTGTCGTCCGAGATCAGGACGAAGCCGCGTTCACCCACGGCCAACAGCCGGTCGCCGGCAGTGGCGATGTCCAGCAGATAGATGCGGTGGGGCTTGATGTCGACGACGGTGCCGGCGCGCACGCCACCTGCCGTGCCGGCGCCCTGCGTAGCCGCCGTGTCATCGGCCGACGCACACCCCAGCCACGTACCCAGGACCAGGCACGCCATTCTCGTCCAGTTGTTCATGGAGACACTCCCGCCGACCCGCGGGCAATCTCGGCCCGCCTTTCATTCTTTCTGGTGTCGCTGCCCCGGGGTCGCCTGGTGCCCCGGGGCAGCTGACTGACTCGAACTCCCGGCTCAGCTGGCCGGGGTCATCACGGTCACTTCGTGCCCATGCGGCGCAGCTGGTCGGGCTGGAAGTCAGCCCACTTGCCCTTCTGGCCGAACGTCCAGGGCTGCTTCACCTCGTTGTCCAGGTTGGCGAGGTAGTAGGCGCCATTGTTGAGGTCGTGCCAGATGTTGGCGCGGTACCACGCGAGCTTGGCGTCGTAGAACTGGATCATCGGGTGCAGGCCCACGCGCCACAGCTGCTTGCGGGTGTCGTAGGTATCCTCGTAGACGACGGTCCAGGTGTCTTCGTCGAGGAAGAAGACGCGCTTGCCGTAGATGTGCTTGCTGCCGGCCTTCAGGTTGGCCTCGACCTCCCAGACGCGATGCAACTCGTAGCGCATCAGGTCGGCATTCACGGTGCCCTTCTTGATGATGTCTTCCTTGTACCTGAGCTTCCTGTCGGACAGCTTGTAGGCGTTGTAGGGGATGTAGATCTCCTTCTTGCCGATCAGCTTCCAGTCGTAGCGGTCCGGCGCTCCGTTCCAGCCGTCGAACTGGTCGGAGGTGCGCATGCCCTCGGTACCGTCCGTGATGTTGTCGTAGGACAGGTCAGGCGCACGGCGGACGCGGCGCTGGCCTGCGTTGTAGATCCACGCGGAACGCGCCGTCTTCACCTGGTCGAGCGGCTCGTGCACCAGGAACACCGTCCCCTCGAGCGTGGCCGGCGCGGTGAAGTACGAGAGGAAGCCGAGCAGCAGGTTGTCCTGCGACTGGTCGAGGTTGGCGTTGAAGATGCGGTACTCGTGCGCGCCGACCTTGTAGAAGTCACCGTTCGAGCGCACCGGGAAGCTGTTGTACTCGCGCTCGAAACCGCCACCGAGATAGCGCAGGGTGTGGTTCCAGATCGCCTCCATTCCACTCTTGGGGATCGGGAACGGGACCGCCGATTGTCCGCCAGCAACGCCGAAGCCCTTCAGGTCGAGCTTGGAGGCCATTGATTTGACTTCGGCGTAGACCTCGTCCGGGTAGCAGGCGGTGCGCCGCGTCTCGTAGACGTTCATCTTGAACGTGGGGACCTTGTCGAGCAGGGCCAGCGTGCCCGGCGTCAGCTTGTCCTTGTACTGCGCCGCGTTCGCCTTGGTGATGGTGAACTTCACCTGGTCGCTGCCGAACGGGTCGACATAGCCCTTCGATGCAGTCCAGCCCGACGGCGCGCTGCACAGCCCGCCCGACCAGGCCGGGATCGTGCCGTCCTTGTTGGCCGCCTTTTCCGCGCCCATGGGCGTGAGATCCGCGCCGAGCCGCGCAATCTCCGCGTCACTCAGCCTCGCCTGTGCCGGCGCTACAGCGCCGACCAGGGCCGTCGCGACCGCCGAAGCAATAATCTTGGTCATCATCTTCATTGAAAATTCTCCCGGATCTGATCAGAAGGTCACGCCGATGGACGCCGAGTAGTAGTCGCGGTCCTGCAGGGGATCGTAGCCGCTGTCGGCGTACTGCACCCAGTTCAGGTCGAACGTGTACTTCTTGTTGTAGTTGAACTTGACGCCGAGGCCGAGCACGGACCGGTCCTCGATGAACGCCGGGTCCATGGAGATGCCGTCCACGTCCTGCGACCAGAACACGCTCGGCGTCACCGCGACGCCCGAGTCCCACACGTTCAGGTAATCGGCGGACACGCGGATGCGGTAGCCCCAGGCATTGTCGGTGATGTATCCGTCATTCTTGCAGCCGCGTGGCGAGGGGTTGTAGAGCGAGCCGAGGGCGGTGCCGGCGTAGACCGGATTGCAGGTGTTGCCACCCGCCAGCGCCGCCGGCCAGGTCTCGCTGGAGCCATACCCCCACATGAAGCCGCGGCCGTAGCGCACGTTGCCCTTCTTGTAATCGGGCACGTTGTTCCACTGCATGCCGACTTCGCCGATGATCAGCATGTTGTCGGCGCCGAGGATGTTGCTGTACGTCTTGACCGTGTTGATCTGGAACTGCGTCTTGTCGAACTGGTCCCAGCCTTGCAGGTAGGCACCGGTGCCCGCGAGATAGGTTTCAAGGCTCTCCGCCGCGTTCGGCCCGAGCAACGCGAAACCGCCGAGCAGCAGGTCGTTGCCGTTGACCTGCACCGGCTGGTCCTGGGTGTAGCTCAGTTCGGTGGACACCGACCAGCCGAACAGGTTCGAGGCCGTGCTGATGCCGAAGATCTGGATGTCTTCCGGGTATTCCCAGTACGAACCCGCCGACTCGATCCGGATCGGTGCGCCCAGCGCCTGCTGGCCCACAGCGGCGGCGGTGAACACGTGGTGGGGAACCGGTGTGCGCAGATTCGTGGTGCTGCCGACGCGCCAGGTGTAGCCCAACGCATCCTGGCCGACGATACCGGCCCCGATCAGGACGGCACGCTGCTGCTCGGTGAGATCCGCCGCAGACGTTCCGGCGCGCGAGGAGATGACCGGCAGCCGGGAGTGGATGTTCATCGCATAGAGGCCGAACTCCGTGTCGAGTTTCGCGACCGGGAAGCGGAATGCCACGCCAAACTGCCCGCTGTCGGACGCCTCCTTGCCATTCACCAGCGGCAGGTAGAGGCCCACCGCCTGTGAGAAGGGCTGCGAACCGAACTGCGGAATGAGGGCCGGGCCGCCGAGGTTGTTGCCGTAGACCTGGTTGATCGGGGTCGCCGCGCTGCAGCGACCGGGCTCCGTCGAAACGGCAGACGACGTCTGGGCCCAGTACGTGCCGCAACCGTCCACGGAGGTGTTGTTCCACTGGAACTGGTAGAAGGCCTCGACCGAGCCGAAGGGTAAGCCCCAGTTCGCGTACGCCATCCACACCGGCAGCAGGATCTCCTTGAGTTCAGCGCCCGCCCTTCGCGCCGCCGGCACGTCGATCGGATTGATCTGGTTGACGCCCTGGATGAACACGCTCTCGCCCCAGTTCACCACCTGGTTGCCGAGGCGTAGCTGCAGATCCGTGTCTCCGACGGCGAACGACCCGTAAACATAGGCATCGAGCAGCATGAAGTTGTCGAACTTCTGCTCGTCCTCGAAACCCTGGTCGCTCATCTTGGCCCGTGGCCAGACGTTGTTTCCAGGCGACGACAGCGGAATGCACCCGGGAATCCCGGCCGGGTTGCCCAGCCAGCAGTTCGGCAGCGTCGGGCCCAAGGTCCGTGCGCCGTTGAAATTGTTCGCCTGGTGACCGAAATCGACCTTCGTGGAATTGAGAGCCTCGTCGTACCAGGCCTTGACGCGCACGAGGCCGCCGAACCTGCCCTTCTTGACCTCGACGTCACTGATGAGCTTGAACGGGGTCGAGAAGCGATCGCCACTGGCGTAATTGAGTGCCGCTTCGCCGGCGGACCAGTTGCCGGCCGTACCCGTACCCCCGGGCTGCGGCGTGCTGTTGGCAAACGGTACGGCGTTGCGGCCGATGAGCGACGCGTCGGAATAACCGTACAGCAGCTTGTTCGGATTCTGCGCACGCCAGCTCGAACCGACGGAGAGCGTCGTGTTCCAGTTGATGCGCACGCCGCTGTCGGATTCCCACTCCAGCGCAGACGCGCTGCCCGCGTAGGACGCGAGAACCGTACCAATCACGGATGCAAGCACCGTGTTGCGTCGACCCTGGATCATGGATTCGCTCCTCATCAGAAGTCCCCCAGTTGCCTCGAGTTACACCGTCTCGCTCGCGCGAAGACGGATTGATTTGCTGCGTCGGCCACCGCTTTCGCGGTCACCCATTATTGGAAGGCTAGTCCCCATACGCCCATGCGACAGTCGGTAGTATCCGAAACGCCACTGACCGATCCTCAGCGACGCAAGGTTGCCAGTGTCTCGGGCAACTGACAACTTGTCGCTGCGTTGCGTTTTTGCCATGCAGCAATTTGCTGCTCTGCAACATCAGGGCGGCGCGGCTCGCCATCATTCGCGCCGCCGCTTCGCACGGGCCGTCGTCGCCGCGGCCGCCGGCTTCCTACCCGGACGCTGCTTCGAAGCGCTCGCGCCCTTGCGGCCCGACGCCTTGCGGCGCGACACCTTGGCGCGCGCCTTTGGCTTGCGCGACGGTTTGTCAGCCGGCGTGCCGCCCGCGGCGCGAGGTGCCGCTGCCCGCGCGTCGGCCGCCGCCACGAGTTCCGCAAAAGCTTCGCGCATGCAGTCCGCAAAGACGCCCGGGTCGGGGATCATTTCGCGGCAGGCTACGGCACAGACCCACATCGTGCCGTGGTAGCTGAACCCGGTGATGTTGAGGCCGAGTCCGTCGAGCGGGATGCTGATGGGCGCGAATGCCACGAGCTGCGCGCCCGCGAGATAGATCGGCAGGTCGGGGCCCCGCACGTTCGAGACGACGATGTTCATCGTCGGCAGCATCACCTTGGTCGTGAAGAGTTCCGAGGCCACCGCCGGCAGCAGGTCGTAGACGTGCTTGGTGAGGTCCTTGCCGACCGCGCTCACCATCGCCTTGGACTTGCCTGCCCCGGCACGAATCGCCGCAAGGCGCTCGAGCGGGTCGCCGATTTCGGAATGAACCGGCATCACCGCGACGCCGATATGGTTGCCTTCGTCGCTGCCCTTGTCCGCACCCCGCAGGGTCATCGGCACCTGCGCGGTCATGGTGCGGTCCGGCAGTTCGCCCTTCGCGCCGAGATACCGGTTGAGCGTGCCACCGACGGTCGCGAGGAAGATGTCGTTGACCGTCGCACCCTCGATGCGCTGCCGGATACGCTTGATGTCGGCGAGCGGCAGGGCGACGAGTTCGACGACGCGGTGCGCCGATACCTTGGCGCTGAAGCGCGTTACCGGCGGCCGCCGTACCTTGGACTTGACCGTCTCGACCGACGGCACGCCCGCTTCCTGCAGCAGTTGCGCGAGCTGGCCCATGTAGCCGGCGCCCATGCCGGCCAGGCGCTTCGCCGTGCTGAGCGAGAAGCGGGCAACCTTCGGCACGCGCTGCACGTTGTTCATGAACGCACGCGCATAGAGTTCCGCGGCGAGCGGCTCCCGGTCGCGGATCCGGGCCCGCCGCGCAGGTGCCTGGAGCGACTCTTCGGGCGTCGAGGAGTGGATGGCCTTGAGCACCTCCGTGCCGCCCTCGCCGTCGATCGCCGCGTGGTGGAACTTGGTGTAGAACGCGAAGCTGCCCTTCGGGATGCCGGGGATGTTGTCGAGCCCCTCGATGACGTAGGCCTCCCACAGCGGCTTGCTGCGGTCGAGCGGTCGTGAGTGGATGCGCGCGACCTGGATGCACAGCTGGCGCCAGTCGCCGGGGGCCGGCAGCGCGATGTGGCGCACGTGGAACTCGACGTCCACGTTGTCATCCTCGACCCAGTACGGCCGGTCGAGGTCGAACGGCACCGTGACCAGCCGGCGCCGGAACACCGGGGCCGTGTCGAGGCGCGCCTCGAAGAAACTCAGGATGTCCTTGAAGCGGACGAACCCGCCGGGCGCCGTGGATGGATCGTAGATGCCGAGCGCCGCGACGTGCAGGTACTGGTTGCCATGTTCCAGGTGCAGGAACATGTTGTCCATTCCGGAGAGTTGCTTCACGACCGCACCCCTGGCATCAATGGTCTCGGCGCAATGCGCCCCGGCCATTGAATTATCTATTTAGTCGATCGCGGCCGCCCCACCCCCCGGACTGCGATATGCCTGTGACGTTACTTGGTACAGACGATTTCGTAAAGAGCGACTTGCGGTCGCCGGCGATGACTGTCGCAGTGCAGCACTCGATCGCAGTGAAGCATTCGACGGTGTTGGCATGCACGCCAGCGACGCCTGCTCGTGCCGCCGCACGGATTCAACGGCTCGCCGTAGCGCGCGAAAGGATCGCGTCTTCCGAGATCGACCGGGGACTGCTGCCCCCGGACCTGCTCGAGCAGGCCGTCATGGACCGGTACGTGCCCTCGCGCCGGTCGGCCGTGTCCGGCGAGCGGCGCCCTTAGGCGCCCGCGGCGCGGGGGTCCGCAGGAAGAATCGCTCCGCGTCCTGCGCGAGCTGCCCGACGTCGAGTGGCCCGCCGGGACGGTACCAGTGCGCGATCCAGTTGAGCGCGCCGAACATCAGCAGGCGATCGACGCGGGTCGGCTGCAGCCAGTCGCCGGAGCGCTGCAGGCGCGTGATGACGCCGTCCCACACTGCCTCGTAGCGTCGCTGCAGCTCGACGATGCGCGGGCGACCCGCGGGCGCGAGCGAGCGCCACTCGTAGAGCAGCACGGGAATGAAGTCCTGGCCGGGCCCGAGCAGGGTATCGAGGTGGGTGCGCAGCAGCGCGCGGAACTGCTCGCGCGGCGAGAGCCGTTCACGGTCGATGGCCTCGATGCGCTCGAGCGCCTGCTGCAGGCCCTCCTCCATGACCGCGGCGAGAATGTCCTGCTTGGTCTTGAAGTGATACACCCAGCTGCCGGATTGCAGGCCGGTGGCCGCCGCGATGTCGCGCACCGAGGTCGCCTCGTAGCCTTTCTCGCGAAACAGCCGGGCCGACTCCCGGACCAGTTGCCCGCGTCGCCCGGCGTCGTCGGGTCGCGCGCTCACAGCCCGAGCTGGCGCGCCGCCAGGTCCTTCATGATCTCCTCCGCGCCGCCGCCGATCATGTTCACCTTGACCTCGCGATAGATGCGCTCGGAGCGGGTGCCACGCATGTAGCCCATGCCGCCCAGCGTCTGCACGGCGGCGTCGGCGCAGAACTGCATGGCGCGCGTCGCGACGTTCTTGAGCATGCAGATCGAGGCGACGAGCTGCGCGTCGCCGGGCGGCTCGTGGTCGAGGCGCCACGCGGTCTCTTCCAGCATCGCGCGGGCCGCCTCGATGGCTGCCAGCATGTCCACGAGCCGATGCCGCACGACCTGATGGTCGGCCAGGCGATGACCAAAGGTGCGGCGCTCACGCGCCCAGGCCAGCGCCTCCTGGTAGCAGACCCAGGCGAAACCGACCGCGCCTGCCGCCATGGAGAACCGTTCGGCGTTGAAGTTCTGCATCACGGCGCGGAAGCCCGCCCCCTCCGGGCCGAGCAGGTTGGCGGCCGGCACGCGGCAATCCGCAAAGCTCAGGTGCGCGGTGTCCGAGGCCCACCAGCCCATCTTGCGCAGTGACGTCCGCGTGAATCCCGGCGTGTCGCCCTCGACGAGCAGCAGCGAAAGCCCGCGGGCGCCGCCGGCCGCGGGGTCGGTACGCACGGCCACCGTGAGGCAATCCGCACGCATTCCTGAGGTGATGAAAGTCTTCTCGCCGTTCACGACGTAGTGATCGCCGTCACGCACCGCGGTCGTGCGCAATGCGGCGACGTCCGAGCCGCCCGACGGCTCGGTGATCGCGAGCGCCGCGATGCGTTCGCCCGCGAGGATCGCCGGCAGCACGCGTCGCTTGAGGTCTGCGCTGCCGAGCGCGACGACCGGCGGGGCGCCGATGGTGTGCGACATCAGCGAGGCCACGACCCCGCCGGAGCCGGCCTGGGCGAGTTCGACGCTGGCGATCAGGCGATGGAAGGTGTCGGTGTCCGGGATCCCGCCGTACTCCTCCGGGAAACCGAGGCCCAGCAGGCCGACCTCCGCCGCCCGGGCGTACAGGTGGCGCGGAAAGGACTCGGCCTCGTCCCATGCCGCCACGTGCGGCGCGATCTCCCTGGCCACGAAGCGGCGCAGCGTTTCGCGCAGCGCCCAGTGCTCGGGACCGTAGTACGCCGGGTTCAGTCGCAGTTCATCCATGGGTCGCCATGCTAGGCGAGGGTCTTTATTCAAGCAAGCGCTTGGTCTAGGATCCGCTTCCATGAGCTACCGAAGCGTCTTCCGTCCCGGCCTGTTCACCGGCCAGACCGTCGTCGTCACCGGCGGAGGCAGCGGCATCGGTCGCTGCACGGCGCACGAACTCGCCGCCCTCGGCGCCCACGCCGTCATCGTCGGCCGCAGCACCGACAAGCTCGCGACCGTGGTCGCCGAGATCCGCGAGGACGGCGGCGAAGCCAGCCACGTGGCCTGCGACATCCGCGACGAGGAAGCGGTGAAGGCGGCGGTCGCCAGCATCGTCGCCGCCCGCGGCCGCATCCACGGCCTGGTGAACAACGCGGGCGGACAGTTCCCGGCCGCGCTCGAGGACATCTCCGCCCGCGGCTGGCAGGCGGTCATCGCCAACAACCTGACCGGCGGCTTCCTCGTCGCGCGCGAGTGCTACACGCAGTGCATGCGCGAGCACGGCGGGGCGATCGTCAACATGCTCGCCGACATGTGGCAGGGCATGCCGGGCATGGGCCACAGCGGGGCGGCGCGCGCGGGCATGCTCAACTTCACCGAGACCGCCGCCTGCGAGTGGGCGCCAGTCAGGGTCAACGCCGTGGCGCCGGGCTGGATCGCCTCGAGCGGAATGGACACCTACCCCGAGGCCATGAAGCCGCTGATCCAGGGCCTCAGCCGGCACGTGCCGGCGGCGCGGCTCGGCACGGAAGCCGAGGTATCCGCGGCCATCGTGTTCCTGCTGTCCGAGGCGGCGGCGTTCGTCTCCGGCGCCTGCCTGCGCATCGACGGCGCAGCACCCAACGCACGCCGGCACTGGACGATGGTGCCGGGCCCGGCCTCGCCTTCCTTCGACGGCTTTCATCGCAGCCGCACGCCGCGCGTCCTCGAGGACTGACGGTGCCCGTCTTCCAGTCGTCACGGGACGCAGCCGACGCGGGGTTCGACGAGAATCGCGCCTGGGTGCTCGCGCTGATCGATGAACTTCGCTCCATCGAGGCCCGTACCGAGGCCGCTTCCGCGAAGTCCGCGCCGCGCTTCGCGAAGCGCGGGCAACTGCTGCCGCGGGAGCGGCTGGGACTGCTGCTCGATGCGGGTGCGCCGTTCCTGCAGCTGTCGACGCTCGCCGGATTCCTGCTCGACGTGCCCGATCCGACGAAGTCGGTCCCGGGCGGCGGCTGCATCGCGGGCGTCGGCAGCATCTCCGGCACGACCTGCATGGTCGTCGTGGACGACTCCGGCATCGAGGCCGGGGCCCTGCAGCCGATGGGCCTCGAGAAGTTCCAGCGCGCGCAGCAGGTCG
This sequence comes from uncultured Gammaproteobacteria bacterium, assembly GCA_963823535.1. Classification (GTDB taxonomy): domain Bacteria; phylum Pseudomonadota; class Gammaproteobacteria; order Steroidobacterales; family Steroidobacteraceae; genus RPQJ01. The sequence goes on along the minus strand of CAWGLZ010000004.1, from coordinate 185,049 downwards.
CGCTCGAGAACCGGCTGCCGTTCGTGCACCTCGTCGAGTCCGCCGGCGCCAACCTGCTGCGGTACCGCGTCGAGGACTTCATCAACGGCGGGTCCCACTACGCCCGGCTGGCCCGGCTGTCGGCCGCCGGCATCCCGGTCCTCACGCTCGTGCACGGCAGTTCCACGGCCGGCGGGGCCTACATGCCCGGCCTGTCGGACTACGTCGTGATGGTGCGCGACCGGGCGCGCGCCTTCCTCGCCGGCCCGCCGCTGCTGCGCGCCGCCACCGGCGAGATCGCCACCGAGGAGGAGCTCGGCGGCGCGAACATGCACGCCACCGTCTCCGGCCTCGCGGAGTATCTCGCCGAGGACGACGCGGACGGTGTCCGCATCCTGCGCGAACTCGTCGGTCGGCTCGGCTGGCAGCGGTTCGAATCACCGCTCGCCGGGGGCCGCGAGCCCCTCTATCCCGCCGAGGACCTGCTCGGCTTGATGCCGCGTGACGGCCGCAAGCCGGTGGACATGCGCGAGGTGGTCGCGCGCATCGTCGACGGGTCGGAACTGCTCGAGTTCAAGTCGGGCTACGGGCCCGGCACGATCTGCGCACACGCCGACGTGTTCGGCAGGCCGGTGGGCATCCTCACCAACAACGGTCCGCTCGATCCCGCCGGCTCCGCGAAGGCGACCCACTTCATCCAGGCCTGCTGCCAGAGCGCGCTCCCGCTCCTGTACCTGCAGAACACCACGGGCTACATCGTCGGCAAGGACTCCGAGCGCGCCGGCATGATCAAGCACGGCTCCAAGATGATCCAGGCCGTCGCCAACGCCTCGGTGCCGCAGGTCACCGTTCACTGCGGCGCCTCCTTCGGGGCCGGCAACTACGGGATGTGCGGCCGCGGCTTCGCGCCGCGCTTCCTGTTCGCCTGGCCCGGCTCTCGCACCGCGGTGATGGGGGCCGAGCAGGCGGCGACCACCATGGCCATCGTCATGGAGGAGTCCGCGCGTACGCGCGGGCAGGAACCGGACCGTGCGCAGATCGACGGCCTGCGGGCGCGGATCGTCGAGACCTTCGAGCGGCAGACCTCGGCGTTCTTCACCTCCGGCCGCCTGCTCGACGACGGCGTCATCGACCCGCGCGACACGCGCCGGGTGCTCGGATTCGTGCTTTCGCTCTTCAGCCGGTCGGACCGGGTGGCCCTGCAGGCCGCTCGACTTCGGCGTGGCGCGACCCTGAACCGGAGACGGCAATGCAGTTCACCCAGGAACACGACGAGTTGCGACGCACCGTCGAACGCTTCGTCGAACAGGAACTCAATCCTCACGTGGAGGAATGGGAGGAAGCCGGCATCTTTCCGGCCCACGAGGTGTTCCGGAAGCTCGGCGACCTCGGCCTGCTCGGCCTCACCAAGCCCGAGGCCTATGGCGGCGCCGCACTCGACTACAGCTATTCCGTGCTGATGGCGGAAGCCCTGGGTGGCACGCGCTGCGGCGGCGTGCCGATGGCGATCGGCGTGCAGACCGACATGGCGACGCCCGCCCTCGCCCGCTTCGGGTCGGACGAACTGCGCGCCGAGTTCCTCGCGCCCGCCATCGCCGGCGAGCAGGTCGCCTGCATCGGGGTCTCCGAACCCGGCGCGGGGTCGGACGTGGCCTCGATCCGCACGGTGGCACGCAAGGACGGCGGCGACTACGTCCTGAACGGCGGCAAGCTGTGGATCACCAACGGGACGCAGGCCGACTGGATGTGCTGCCTCGCGAACACCAGCGAAGGCAGCCCGCACCGCAACAAGTCGCTGATCATCGTGCCCATGCGGTCGAAGGGCGTCACGGTCGAGCGCAAGCTGCGCAAGATCGGCATGCATTCGTCCGATACGGCGCAGATCCACTTCGACGACGTGCGGGTGCCGCAGCGATACCTGGTCGGGCAGGAGGGTCAGGGCTTCACCTACCAGATGCTGCAGTTCCAGGAAGAGCGGCTGTGGGGCGCAGCCAATGCGCTCAGGGGACTCGACAACGCCGTCCGCGACACGATCGAGTACACGCGCAACCGCAAGATCTTCGGTCGACCCGTGCTCGACAACCAGGTCGTGCACTTCACGCTCGCCGAGCTGCAGACGGAGATCGAGGCGCTGCGCGCGCTGGTCTACCGCGCCACGGAACTCTACGTCTCCGGAAAGGACGTCACGCCGCTCGCGTCCATGGCCAAGCTCAAGGCGGGGCGACTCACGCGCGAGGTCGCCGACAAGTGCCTGCAGTACTGGGGCGGCATGGGGTTCACCTGGGAAAACCCCGTCTCCCGCCTGTACCGGGACGGGCGCCTCGCGTCGATCGGCGGCGGTGCGGACGAGGTGATGCTCTCCATCCTCTGCAAGCTGATGGGCACGCTGCCGAAGCCATGAACGGGATTCAGCGATGACCGACGTATCCGCCGGATCGAGCGAGCTGCTGCGGGTCGAGCGCAGCGCAGGCTTCTGGTTTGCGCGCCTGCACCGCCCCGACAAGCGCAATGCGCTCTCGGACGAACTGGTCGCCGGCCTGGCGGCGCTCTGCGACCGCGTGGCCGCGGACCTCGAGGCCCGCGCCCTGGTGCTGTCGGGCAGCGGCGGCCACTTCTGCGCGGGCGCGGATTTCGGCGGGTTCCTCGCCCTGATGCAGACGGCGACGGGACAGTCCGACGACCCGATCGCACGCTACAACCGGCAGTTCGGGGCGATGCTCGAGCGACTCGCCTCGTTACCGGTGCCCACCATCGCCGTGGTGACCGGCGCCGCGATGGGCGGCGGTTGCGGCCTCGCGGCCGCGTGCGACCGTGTCATCGCGGCCGATGACGCGACCTTCGCGATGCCCGAGGTAACGCTCGGCGTCGCGCCGGCACAGATTGCACCCTTCGTGGTGCGGCGCGCCGGGGCCCGCCGTGCGCGCTGGCTGATGCTGAGCGGCGCACGGCTGACCGCGGAGGCTGCCCGCCAGGCCGGACTCGCCGACATCGTGACGCCCGTCGCCGGCCTGCGGGCCGCGCTGGAGGTGGACCTGCGGCTGCTCGCCGTGGCCGAGCCCGCGGCGCTGCGCGCGACCAAGCGCATCGTCAATCGCACGCTGGAAACCTCGTTGCCGGCGTCGCTCGACGCCGCCGCGCATGAGTTCGCGGGCCTGCTGCGCCACGGTGCCGCACGCGAGGGGATCGCGGCGACACGCGAGCGGCGCGCGCCAGGCTGGAAGGTCGCCCTCCCCGACCTGCCGGACTTTCCGTGAAAACGCTGAACCGTCTGCTGATCGCCAATCGCGGCGAGGTCGCGGTACGCATCGCGCGCAGCGCGCGCCGGATGGGCATCGCGACGGTCGCGGTGTACTCCGACGCCGACCGGGGAAATCCGCACGTGACGGCCTGCGACGAGCACCTGCCCATCGGCGGACTGCTGCCGTCCGAGTCCTATCTCGTCATCGACAAGATCCTGGCCGCGGCGCGCAGTTCGGCGGCCCAGGCCGTCCATCCCGGCTACGGCTTCCTCGCCGAGAACGCCGCCTTCGCCACCGCCGTCACGGAAGCCGGGTTGATCTTCGTCGGCCCGCCGGCCGCGACCATCGAGGCGATGGGCGACAAGGCCCGTGCGCGGCACCGCATGGCGGCGGCCGGCATCCCGGTGGTGCCCGGCTACGACGGGGACTCCCAGGACGAGGGCCACCTGCTGGCCGAAGCGCAGCGCATCGGGTTCCCCATCATGGTGAAGGCCGCGGCGGGCGGCGGCGGGCGCGGAATGCGTCGCGTCGAGCGCGCGGACGAGCTTCCCGCGGCCCTGCGCAGCGCGGCATCCGAAGCGACCAAGGCCTTCGGCGACGGCCGGCTCATCCTCGAGCGTGCGATCGTCGAGCCGCGCCACGTCGAGATCCAGGTGATCGCGGACTCGGCCGGACACGTCGTGCACCTCGGCGAGCGCGACTGCTCGGTACAGCGACGCCACCAGAAGATCGTCGAGGAGGCCCCCTCGCCCGCCGTCGATCCGGTGCTGCGCGAACGCATGGGCCAGGCGGCGACCGCCGTCGCGCGCGAGATCGACTACGTCGGCGCCGGCACCGTCGAGTTCCTGCTCGACCAGGAGGGCCGTTTCTACTTCATGGAAATGAACACGCGGCTGCAGGTCGAGCACCCGGTGACGGAACTCGTCACGGGGCTGGACCTCGTGGAACTGCAGCTGCGCATCGCGCGCGGGGAAGCGCTGCCGTTGACCCAGGCCGACGTGCGCATCGACGGCCATGCCGTGGAGGTGCGCCTGTGCGCCGAGGAACCGGCCGACGATTTCCTGCCGCGCAGCGGCCGGGTGCTGGACTGGCGGCCCGACCCGCTCGCCCGTACGGACCACGCACTGGCGGCGGGCATGCTCGTCAGTCCGCACTACGATTCGATGCTCGCCAAGGTGATCGCGCACGGCGCGACGCGCGCGGAGGCGCTCGACCGGCTGGCGCTGGCCCTCGACCGGACGGCGCTGCTCGGGGTGCCGTCCAATCGCGCGTTCCTCGCGCGCGTGCTGCGACACCCCGTGTTCGCCGACGGCGCGGGCGTCTCCACGGCCTTCATCGGCCACCACTTTCCGCGCGGCGCCGAGCGGATCGCACCGCCCGACCACGAGACCTGGAGTCTCGCGGCGTGGCTGTCGGTGGCCGCGGCACCCGAGTCGTCGGGCGCGACGGACGCCGGCTGGCGCCACTGGAGCAGCGGCCGGCCGTTGCCCAGCCCGTGGCGGCTCGTCTGGCAGGCGCCGCAGGACCTGCGCGACCTGCCGGGCGGCGAGCGCGTCGGCAGCGCTCGGCTCGCACCCGGGCATGCGTCGCTGGAGACGGGCGATACCGTCACGACGATCATCGGCACGCCCGTGGCACCTGGCAGCGACGGACAGGCCGACGTCGACGGCAACGCGGTCGTCTATCGCCATGCCTGGCAGGGCACGACGCTCTGGCTGCACACGCGGCGCGGCGACTACGCGTTCGACTGCCTGCGCCGTGCGCCGCGACGATCCGCCGCGGACCTCGCGGCGCAGGCCGACGAAGTGCGCGCCGCGATCAACGGGCGGGTGCTCGAGGTCGCCGCGAGCGCCGGCGACGAGGTCACGGCGGGACAGCGGCTGTTCGTGCTCGAGGCCATGAAGATGGAGCACGAGCTGCGGGCGCCCAGGACTGGCCGCGTGCTCGCGATCGACGTGAAGGCCGGGGACCAGGTGGCCCCGGGCCAGTGCCTGATGCGCTACGAGCGAGGTGGCTGATGTCCAGGACGATCGTCACGTGCGCCCTCACGGGCGTACTCACGGATCCCGCGCAGCATCATGTTCCGGTGACGCCGGAGCAGATGGCGAAGGAAGCCCGGGCGGCATTCGACGCCGGGGCGTCGGTGATGCACGTTCATTTCCGGCAGCAGGCGCCCGGCAAGGGCCACCTCCCGTCCTGGGACCCGGCGGTGGCGCTGGAGATCGCGCAGGCGATCCGCGAGGCCTGCCCGGGCGTCATCTTCAACCAGTCCACGGGCGTCGTCGGTCCCGACATCGCCGGACCGCTCGCCTGCATGCGTGCCATCCATCCCGAGATCGCCGCCTGCAACGCAGGCTCGCTCAATTACCTCAAGGTAAAGCGCGATGGCACCTGGGCCTGGAAGCCCATGCTGTTCGACAATCCGGTCGAGAAGGTGGAGGCGTTCCTCGCGGTGATGGCCGAGACCGGCGCATTGCCGGAGTTCGAGTGTTTCGACGTCGGCATCGCGCGCTGCGTCGCCATGTACGCGCGCACCGGCCTGTACTCGGGCCATCTCGACTACAACTTCGTCATGGGCGTGGAATCCGGCATGCCGGCGGACGCGGCACTGCTGCCGATCCTGGTCGGACTGGCCGCGCCGGGTGCAACCTGGCAGGTCACCGCGATCGGCCGCGAGAACGTCTGGCCGCTGCACCAGCGCACCGCCGAGCTCGGCGGCAACCTGCGCACCGGCCTCGAGGACACGTTCTACCTGCCCGACGGCAGCAAGGCCACGAGCAACGGGCCACTGGTCGAGGCGATCGTGCGCATCGCACGCGAGGCGGGACGCGAGATCGCGAGCCCCGCCGAGGCGCGTACCATGCTGCATCTCTCCTGAGGCTACCGCGCTCGGCGGGTAGGCGTGATCATGCGACGGACACTGCAGATCGTCGGGCTGCTGCTCCTGCCGGTGCTCGGCTACCTGGCGTTCTGGCCGGTACCGATCGAGCCGGTCGCCTGGAACGCACCCGCCCCGGCCGGGTACACCGGCGCCCATGCACCCAATGACCGCCTCGCGGGCGTGACCGCGATTTCAGTGGCGCCCGAGGTCGGCCCCGAGCACATCGAGTTCGGACCCGACGGCAGGCTCTATGCCGGCGTCCTGTCCGGGGCGATCCTGCGCATGAACCCGGACGGCAGCGACCTCGAAACCGTGGTGAACACGGGAGGCCGGCCCCTCGGTCTCGCCTTCGACGCGGCTGGCCGCCTGATCGTCGCGGATGCGTTCAAGGGCGTGCTCGCCGTCGCCGGCGACGGCTCGATCGACGTGCTGATCGACCAGGTGGACGGCACGCCGATCCGCTACGCCGACGCGGTCGTCGTCGCGGCCGACGGATCCATCTACGTCACCGATGCGTCACAACGCCTCGTGCCCCAGGTGTGGGGGACGTTCGACGCCGCGGTGCTCGACATCATGGAACACTCCTGCAGCGGTCGCGTGCTGCGGCACGAACCGACGAGCGGCCGCACGGAAGTCGTCATGGGCGACCTCTGCTTTCCGAACGGGGTGGCACTGTCGGGCGACCAGCGGCACGTATTCATCGCGGAGACCGGTGAATACCGGATCTGGAAGGTCGACGTCACCGCTCGTGACCTGAGCGGCAGGACCCTGGCGACCGACGGAACCGACCCGCGTGCACGGGTCATCGTCGCCAACCTGCCGGGCTTTCCGGACAACCTCACCCGCAGTGCAGACGGCCGCCTCTGGACCGGGCTCACCAAGCCGCGCAGCGCCGCCATCGACGGCATGGCGGGGCGTCCCTGGCTGCGCAGGCTCACGCTGCGACTGCCGAAGTCCCTGTGGCCGGTGCCGCCCGCGTACGGGCACATCATCGCGTTCGACGAGGACGGCGGCGTGCTTGCGGACCTGCAGGATCCGGACGGACGGATCCCCGAAACCAGCGGCGCCACCGAATACGCGGGCCGGATCTACGTCCAGAGCCTGCACGCGGACGCGCTCGGCGTCATCGAGGCGTCCGCGGCGGGCCTTTGAGTCCCCGGCAGGCGCCGGGCTGGATCACTCGACCGGAATGCGGATCTTCTGCCCCGGAAAGATCTTGTCCGGGTCGAGGATGACTTCCTTGTTTGCCTCGAACAGTTCGCTCCAGCGGTTGCCCTCGCCGAGGAACTTCTTGGCGATCGCCCACAGCGTGTCGCCCTTCTCGATCACGTAGTACTGCTCCTCCGGAACCGCCGCCGCCTCGGCCGTCGCCGCCTCGGCCGCGGCCGCCGCTGCTGCGACTGCCACCGGATCGACATAGGGTTGCAGGCCCGACGCGTAGACGTCCGCCACCCCCTCCACGTTGCCGGCCATGAGGATGCATTTCTGGAACGCGTCCTTGTTGGTGCAGCGGCCGGAGAGGTCGACGATGCCGCGCTCGTAGGTGACCTTCAGATCCTCCACGCCCGGGTTGTGGGCGAGGATGTGCTCCTTGATCTTGTCGGCAGCCTCCTCGTCCTTGTTGAACAGCCGGCGGCCGATGTCCTTTGCAAATCCAAACAAGCTCATGCGCACTCTCCTTGGGTCACCGCGCCCCGCTCGGACGCCGGTCGCAGTGTCGCCTATCCGGCCCATGGCCGGAACAGGAAAAGTGCGGCGGACGCGTCAGCTGTAGAAAATCTGCAGGTCCGTCAGGGCGTTGAACAAGGCCATGAATGTCGCAAGGACGGCGACGGCCAGCGCGAACAGCATGACGACGGCGTATGAGTTTTCCTGCGTGAACATGTTGCCTCCTGTGGGCACTTCGGAGGCCAACGCCGGTGGGGCTGCAGTTTGAGCGGCCCCGCCGGGCTCGCCTCGATCTGGTTTGACGGCGCCATTTTACGACTCTTTTTGCTGCAATGCAGCGATAAACCGAGGTCTGCTTCACAGATTTCCAAGGATATTTCTTTATCTTCTAATTCAATGACTTGCGATACTATCTCCAATCGATTTCAAGGGTCCCTTGGCCCTGATTGGCAATCGAACCGAAATAATCATTGAGCTAAATACAGAATTTCGGAAGAATTGCCGGATGGACCAACTGCTCGCCATGAGGGTCTTCACGCGGGTCGCCGAGCGCGGCTCGTTCGCGCAGGCGGCGGACGAGCTCGACATTTCGCGGGCCGCCGCGAGCGCACACGTCGCGACACTCGAGAAGCACCTCGGTGCACGCCTGCTCAACCGCACCACGCGCCGGGTCAGCCTGACCGCCGAGGGTGCCGACTACCTGCGGCGCAGCCGGCGCATCCTGGACGAAGTCCAGGATGCGGAGGAGACGTTGCGGGGCGCCCGCTCCAGGCCGCAGGGCCTGCTGCGCGTCGATGTCCCGGTCGCCTTCGGACGCTACCTGCTGCTGCCGGCACTGCCGGAGTTCACCCGCCGCTATCCGGCGGTCGATCTCGACATCCGGCTGAATGATCGCATCGTGGACATGGTGGCCGAACGGGTGGACGTCGCCCTGCGGATCGGCAACCTGCAGCAGTCGGGGCTCGTGGCGCGGCGCGTCGCGCAGACCAACATCGTCACCTGCGCCAGTCCGACCTACCTCGCCGATCACGGCCAGCCCCGCACGCCCGACGATCTCCGCGAGCATCGCCTCCTCGGACTGACGCCGGCCGGGGGTGGCACGCCGGAGTGGCATTTTCCGCCACCCTACAACGCCCGTCGCCTCAAGCTGCACTTCGCGATGCAGTTCAATGCCGGGGAAGCCCCGGTCATCGCCGCTGCCGCCGGGCTCGGCATCACGCACACGGCGGACCTGCTAATCGCCGAGTACGTGGCCCGCGGCGAACTCGAGCTCATCCTGCAGGACTTCGTCATGCCGGGCCCCCCGATCTCGCTCGTGTACCCCTCCGCGGGTCACCAGTCCGCAAAGGTGCGCGTGTTTTCCGACTTTGCCGCGGACCTCATGCTCCGCGGCCACGAAAGGGTGCGCGGCTGGCTGCAATCGCGCGACCCGGGTCCCGGGCCGCAGTCCCGGTAGAATCCGCCCGATCCAACACTGAGGTTCCCCCGTCATGCTCAAGCTCGTCGCCGGCCTGGTGATCTTCCTCGGCATGCATTCCACTTCGATCTTCGCCCGCGGCTGGCGCGATCAGATGGCCGCGCGGCTCGGGGCCAATGGCTGGAAGGCGGTCTACTCGATCGTCTCGCTGGTCGGATTCCTGCTCATCCTCGGCGGCTATGCGCAGGCCCGGCTCGATCCCGTGCTGCTCTACCAGCCGCCCTTCTGGCTGCGCCACGTCACGGCCCTGCTCATGCTGCCCGTGTTCCCGCTGCTGTTCGCCGCCTACCTGCCGGGGCGGATCAAGGCGGCCGTCGGGCACCCCATGCTGACCGCCACCAAGGCCTGGGCGCTGGCTCACCTGCTCTCGAACGGCACGGTGGCCGACGTGCTGCTGTTCGGCGGATTTCTCGCCTGGGCCGTCCTCGACCGGATCTCCGTCGGCAAGCGCCCGCAGCCAGCGCCCCGAAGTGGCCCGCTGCCGATCCGCAACGACATCATCGCCGTGGTCGGCGGCCTCATCGTGTACGTCGTCTTCGTGAAATGGGCGCACCTGCACCTGTTCGGCGTGCCACCGATGCCCTGAGGCCCGGATGACCCGCACGGAAGTCGAGTTTGGCAGCGGCGGTGGAACCTGCCGCGCGTGGCGCTACAGGCCCGGCCCCTGGTCGGGTTCCGGCACGAATCCGCGGCCCTGCGTCGTCATGGCGCACGGCTTCGGTGCGACTCGTGACGCCGGACTGGAACCCTATGCCGCGCGGTTCGCCGCAGCCGGGATGCACGTACTGCTGTTCGATTACCGGCATTTCGGCGCCAGCGACGGCCATCCAAGACACCTCGTGTCCGTACGGCGGCAACTCGAGGACTTCGCGAACGCCGTGGAGTTCGCCCGGGCCCTGGCGGACGTGGATCCGACCCGCATCGCGGTCTGGGGAACGTCATTTTCCGGTGGCCACGCACTGGTGACGGCGGCGAGGGTGCCGGGCGTCGCCGCCGCCGTGTGCCAGTGCCCGATGATGGACGGCTTCGCGGCGGTGCGCCGCATCCTGCAGTACGCAGGGCCGGGACAGCTTCTGCGGCTCACGGCGCACGGACTGTGGGACCTGTGCCTGGCACCCTTCGCGCGGGCGCACTACGTGCCGACCGTCGGCCCCCCGGGCACGCTCGCGATCATGTGCAGCGACGACGCGGACGCCGGCTACCGGGCGCTCCTGCCAGTCGATTTCCGCTGCGAAGTCACCGCCCGGATCGCGTTATCGGTGGCGTTCTACCGTCCCGTACTCCAGGCCGCCCGCGTGTCCTGCCCGACGCTCGTGCAGGTCTGCGAAAAGGACAGCGTTGCGCCGACCGAAGCGACGGAGGCCGCGATCACCGGGCTGGCGAGCCACGGTGAGGCCCGACGCTACCCCATCGGCCACTTTGAGCCGTACTTCGGCGAACACTTCGAGCGCAGCGTCGGCGACCAGGTCGAGTTCCTGGCGCGCCACCTCCAGGACACGGCCCGGGCGGCGCCGGCGGAATCGCTCACCACCCCTTGAAGAAACTCCCGTCCGCAAAGTCCCACAGCAGGTTCAGGTGGTAGCGGGTATTCCATGACTGGTCGCTCAACGGCACTTCCACGCCAAGATTGAGGGCCACGTGCCCGCCGCGTGTCAGCCCGAGCCGGATCTGCGGCACGACCGTCCACTTCACCGAATCGCCGTCGCCGGAATCGAAGGGGACCGCGGCGGTGACCTCGAGCGCCGGGAACGCCGCCTGCCTGCGCTCGGTCCAGAGGTAGTGCACGATCCCGGCGAGTTCCACCTCACCGTCGTCGGCATCGTCCACGGGAATGATGACCCGCCCGCTCGACTGGAACGTGGCCTTCTCTGCGAACTGCCTGGCGTAGGCGAGGTAGGGAATGATCTCTTCCGACGCTTCGCTGTCGGTCGGAACGGCGACGATCAACGCGCCGGAGAGGATGGAGCGCTTCTCGAGGTCCCAGTGCAGGACGTGCTTGACGCCCGCCTCCACCTTGGTGATCTCGGAGTCGGTCCCGTCATCCTCGTGGATGACCTCCAGCACGGCCATCGAGCGCTTGCCGAAGCGCTTCTCGAACTCGAGCACGTTGCGCCAGACGTTGTCACCATCCTGCTCGGTGACCCGCGCCTTGTAGACGATTTCGTCCTCGGGAAAGGCCTTCTTCGTGCGGATGGGCAGGAAGAAGTTCAGCTCGCCCGGCGGATAGGCCTCGCTGCCGGGCGCCAGGGTCTTGGCATAGGCGACGACGTCGACGATCTGCTCGTCCGACAGGACCGATCCCTGCGCCGGCATCGTCGCGGACAGCCCGAGGGCGGGTCCGCCGTGCGTGACGACGATGTTCCAGTCGTCCGCCGGTTCGCGACTGTTGAACAACGGGTCCGACAGGTCCGCGGGCTTGGGGTCGAGCGCCTGCACCGTGGGATTGGCCGGGTCCGGCCGGCCAGTCGGGCCGTGGCAGGCAGCACACACTGATTCGAAGGTCTTGCGACCCGCCTCGAGGTCCGCGGACTGCACGGGCGACGGGAACGCCAGGAGCAGCAAGGCAATGCCCGGCAGATGCATGATGGAACCGCAGATCATCTTCATGAAACACCCTCGCCCGACAGCGCAAAGCCGAGCCGCCGCCCGTCAGGTTAGTGGGCGACACGGCGTCTCGATTCAGGAGTTTCCGCAGCTTGCGGCAGGACGGCGCTGCGGGGCCCGTGGGCGTTAAGTCAAATTCCCAAACTACGCATTGCACGCAATACGCATCAGGCGCAGTTTGTCATCGATGTGTGCCGGTCCGCCGAGCGCGGACCCACGGTGACACGAACGACAAGGACCGACGGAGGGGATTCCATGAAACGCATTGCGCTGACGCTCCTGTCCACCTCATTGCTCGGCGCGACCGGCCTGGCCGCGACAGCGGACATCGGGGTGATGACCCAGAACCAGTACGTGGGCACGGACCTGATCGGACTGGTGGCGAGTCCCGACTTCAACAGCGCGGTCGTCGACGCGTTGCGGACGCGGGCGGCGAGCCTGCCGACGGAGCGAGCCCGGGCCCTCGCCGCGCTCATCGACCGGCGCGGACCGGCGCTCGTGGGCCTGCAGGAGGTCTACCGGTTCACCTGCTACGAGCAGGTGCCGGCACCGGACGACGGCAAGGGCTGCGACGACCAGTCGATCGCCGGCGCGTTCACGGACCAGCTGGACGACACGCTGTCGGCACTGGGCGGTCGTTACGTCGCGGCCGCATACGTCGTGGACCTTGACCTGCCGTCGGATCTCGAGCTGCCACCGCCGCTCGACGCACTGCCGGGCATTCCGGTCATCATGCCGGACGGCACGGTCATCCTGGTCGGGGTCGTCGACCGCGACGTGATTCTCGCCCGCAGCGACGTCGCATTCGACGTCATCGACTTCACGCAGCTGCAGGCCTACGCACCCGGCGTGTGCGCGTTCGAGTCCGCGGACGGCTGCAAGTACCAGGTCGTCGCGTCGGCCGACATCACGCTGCCGATCCCGTTCCCGCCGTACGCCCTGACGCGCACGGTGCGCTTCGAGCGCGGCTTCGTCGGCGTGGATGCCACGGTCGGCGGCGTGCCGTACCGCTTCATCAACACGCACCTCGAGACGCGACTGGAGTCCTTCGGGCCGCTCGGACGCTACTACCAGACGGCGCAGGCCACCGAGCTCTACGGCACGCTGCAGGTGCTCGAGGCGGTGAATCCACGTGACCGGACGCTGGTCGTCGGCGACTTCAACTCCGATCCGCGGGACGTCGAGGAGGTCCCCGGGCTGACCCCGCCCTACCAGATCTTCGCGGGCGACACGGGGGCCTTCACGGATGTCTGGACGATGCGGCCCGGCTCCGCCACCGGTCGCGGGGCACCGCTGGTCGGCCTGTCCTGCTGCCAGGACGAGGATCTTGGCAACCATCGGTCCGCGCTTTACGAGCGGGTCGACCTGATCTTCTCGCTCGCGGTGCCGACCAAGGTCCTGAACGCACGTCTTCTGGGTGAGGCGGTCGCCGACAAGACCTGGCCGCCGGGACTGGGAGTGTGGCCCTCCGATCACGCATCCGTCGCGGCACGGCTGCGGTACTGAGTCGTGCTGAAATCGACCGCCCGGACGATCCGGGAACTGTTCGACGGCCAGCGCGTGCTGGCGCTGGCCGTCGTGGCCGAAGGCGTCCCATACGCCGGCCTGCTGCCGTTCGTCCCGCTGCCGGAATATGCCGGCGTGCTCGTGCATGCCTCGCGCATGTCGAAGCACGGCGCGTCGCTGGCCGGCGGCGGCCGCGTCGGGATACTGCTGCACGAGCAGGACGCGCCCGACAAGGACCCGCTGCAGATCAAGCGCGCCACGTTCGAATGCGAGGTGGTGGCGTTCGAGCGCAAGTCGGAGCCGTGGCTGGCGGGCCGGGAGCTCTACCTGCAGCGCTTTCCCGACAGCCGGATCACGTTCAACCTGGGTGACTTCACGCTCTACCGACTGGAACTGCGCGAGGGCCTGTACGTGGGTGGCTTCGGCCGCGCGGTGGACATTCCGCCGAAGGACCTGCCGAAGATCGCGCGGCTCGGTGTGACCTAGTCAGCGCCGGCAGAACTGCTCGTGCAGCGTGTGCATGATGGACGCCGCCTGTCCGCTCGCCAGCGCGTAATGGATCGACTGTCCGGAGCGGCGGGTACGCACGAGATGCTTGCGTCGCAGCACGGCGAGGTGCTGTGACAGCGCCGACTGGCTCAGCCCGATCAGCGGCTGGAGTTCGCTGACGGTCTTCTCGCCGTCGGCCAGCTGGCACAGGATCATCAGTCGCGAAGTATTGGCCATCGCGCCCAGCAGGTCACAGGCCTTGTGGGCGCTCTTCTCGAGGCGGCGCAGCTTGGCCGGCGTCATTACCACGACGGCCTCTGCGCTTCCCGTGGTCCCCGCGGTGTGTCCGGATCGCGTCTTCATCGCGGCGCAATGGTAGACGAAAACGCCACCGGAATCGCGGCGCGCGTCGCAGTCGCATGTCGACGCCTCAACGCACCCGGACGCTGAAGCGTTGCCCACCGGGGCCCGCAACGTGCACCGCGCAGGCGATGCACGGGTCGAAGCTGTGGATGGTGCGGAGGATCTCGATTGGTTGCGCCGCGTCGTGCAGCCGGTGACCGACGAGCGCTGCCTCGTAGGCGCCAGGCTGGCCGGAAGCGTCCCGGGGGCCCGCATTCCAGGTACTCGGAACCACCGCCTGGTAGTTCGCGATCCGACCGTCCTCGATCACGATCCAGTGGCCCAGCGCACCCCGCGGCGCCTCCATGAAGCCCGCGCCACGCGACCGTCGTGGCCACGTGGACGGCTCCCACAGCTGCTCGTTGAAGGTCCGCGTGTTCCCGGCCTTGATGTTCGCGACCAGCTCGTCGTACCAGCCCTGCATGGCGTTGGCGAAGATCCGGGTCTCGAGCGTGCGGGCCGCCGTGCGACCCAGGGTCGAAAACAGCGCGGCCAGGGGCAGGTCGAGCGTCCTCAGCGTCTGCTCGACCAGTGCCTTCGCCTGCTCGTCTCCGCTGGCGACCAGCATCAGCATCCGCGCCAGGGGGCCCACCTCCATGGCCTTGCCGCGCCAGCGCGGCGACTTGAGCCACGAATAGGCCTGCTCGACCTCGAGCTGGGCATAGGGGGGCTCGGGTCCGGTGTAATTCAGCTGCGTCTGGCCATCGTAGGGGTGCAGCCCCTGCTCCTTGCCGCCGGAGTAGTCGTAGTAGGCGTGGCTGACGAATTCCTGGATCTGCGCGGGATCGGCGAGATCGACTTCCTCAATGTGCGACAGGTCGCGGTTGAGGATGGCACCGCGCGGCACCATGAAGCTGCCGGTATCGAAGATCGACTTCGCAGGGAAGTCGCCATAGCAGAGGAAGTTGCCGAGGCCCTCGCCCTGCGTCGCCCAGTCCTTGTAGAAGCTGGCGATCGCCAGCGTGTCCGGGACGTATACCTCGTCCACGAACTGGCGCATGCGCGTGATGATGTCCTGCACCTGCGACAGACGCTTCGCGTTGATGGCCGAGTCGGAATCGAGATCGATCGGGTTCGGCGCCCCGCCGACGACGAAATGCGGATGGGGGTTCTTGCCGCCGAAGATGGCGTGCAGTGCGGCGACGTCGCGTTGCCAGGCGAGCGCGTCGAGGTAGTGCGCGACCGCCATGAGGTTGGCCTCCGGCGGCAGCCTGTAGGCCGGGTGGCCCCAGTACGCACCCGCGAAGATGCCGAGCTGTCCGCTTTCGACGAGCGTGCGGACGCGCTTCTGCACGTCGGCGAAGTAGCCCGGCGAGGACCGCGCATAGCCACTGATCGACTGTGCCAGCGAGCTGGTCGCGGCCGGGTCGGCCTGCAGCGCGGACACCACGTCGACCCAGTCGAGCGCATGAAGGTGGTAGAAGTGCATGACGTGGTCGTGCACGTACTGCGCCGCGATCATCAGGTTGCGCACGAGATTCGCATTCGCAGGAATCTCGTAGTGCAGTGCGTCCTCGACCGCGCGCACCGAGGCGATGCCATGCACCAGCGTGCACACGCCGCAGATGCGCTGGGCGAATGCCCAGGCGTCGCGCGGGTCGCGCCCGCGCAGGATGATCTCGAGGCCCCGGACCATGGTACCGGCGCTGTACGCCTCGGTGATCCGCCCCTCGGCATCGGTCGCCGCCTCGATGCGCAGGTGGCCCTCGATGCGGGTAATCGGGTCGACCACGACCCGCGGATTCACGGCGCTCATGCCTCATCCTCGAGGAGGTTGTCTGCGACCAGCTCGAGCAGGCTGTGCATCTTCGTGTCCCACTTGAAGTGCGCCTGCCCGTCGTCGAAGGTCTGCCGGCAGTTGGCGCAGGTCGTGACCGGGATCTCGGCCCCGGTCTCCTCGATCTGCTCCATCTTGATCCTGAAGGTCTTGTAGCGCAGCTCGTCGGCGCGGTGGTTCGCGACCACTCCGCCGCCGCCACCGCAGCACCAGTTGGTCCCCCTGGTCGGGAACATCTCGCGCAGCTCGACGCCGAGCGCCTTCAGCACCTCGCGCGGGGCCTCGATGGCACCCCCGCGCCGCACCACCTGGCAGGGGTCGTGGAACGTGACGCTCTTCGGGACCTTCTTGAGCCGCAACCGGCCGGCGTGGACCTGCTCAGCGAGGAACTCGGCGATGTGCTGCACCTTGAACGGCAAGGGTTCGCCGTACATGTTCGCGCCCATCCAGCGCAGCGCGGTGTAGGCGTGTCCGCACTCGGGCAGGATCACGGTCTTCGCACCGCAGGAGACGGCGGCCTCGATGAGCTTCATCGTCAGCTGCTTCTGGGCGGCCGAATTGCCGGCCAGCAGGCCGAAGTTCGTCGCCTCGTAGCCGTCGAGCCGGAAGGTCCAGTCCACCCCGAGGTGATTCATGATCCGCGCCGTCGCCACCACCGAGTCCGGGTACTTCATGATCTCGATCGACGACATCGTGCAGAGCACGTCGGCGTTTTCCTTGTCGACCGGGATCTCGACCTCGTGGTCGTCGGCCAGCCACTCGAGCCGGTCCTCGAACACCTTGGGCGTCGCGCCGAGCGGACTGCCCTCGAGGCGCGCACGCTCCGTCACGGCCCAGAGCTCGTGCGGGATGAGACCCGCGTTGTACATGCCGTGCCGCGCCTGCGAGACCAGCGTCGCGATGTCGATGCCCATCGGGCACATGAGCGAGCAGCGGCCGCAGACCGTGCAGGAGTCGTAGATGAGCTGCTGCCACGCCTGCAACTGCTCGACGGTGACCTTCGCCTTCAGGTTCAGCGCGCGATAGATCACGGCGAACGGTCCGTACTCGCGCTTGTAGGCCTGCTTGAACGGCTCGAGCTTCCAGATGGGCGTGTACTTCGGGTCCTTCGTGACCTCGTAGAAATGGCAGGCCTCCGCGCACATGCCGCAGTGGATGCAGGATTCCATGTAGATCGCCGCGGTGCGGCCGAAGTCCTTCACGAAGCTCTTCATCGCGCGCTCCACGCGCTCGGTCTCGGGCATCTCGCCCTGCATGTCGAAGCGGTACTCGGGCTTAGGGATCGACACGCGTGGCTTGTCGAACTCCAGCGCTTCCGGCTTGCGGGTGTGTGTCGTGGTGGTCACAGCGAAGCCCCCCTGCGCTCGAAGATCATGCCCGTGGCGCCACGTGCCGCGAAGATCGTGAAGGCATGCATCAGCTTGCCGAACGGAAACCACACGAGCAGCAGTTCGACCGACAGCAGGTGGAACGCGAGCAGGCGCTCGTATGGCCACCCGGCGAGGTGCGAGAACGCCACCATGCCGGTCGCGAGCGGCGCGATGGTCACGAACCAGCTGAAGTAGTCGTCGAAATTCGAGATCAGGCGCTTGACCGGATTGACGAATCGGTGGATGAGCACGGCCACCAGGGCTGCGATCGCGACGGCGCTCACCAGAGTGATGATGCCGTTCGGCAGGGTCGGCCAGCCGACGCCGATCAGCCCTCGCAGGTCCGTGCCGAACAGGCCCCTCGCCACGTCGGCGAAGAACAGCACGTGCGGCGCGAAGAAAAAGAGCGACACCAGGAATCCGACGTGGAAGGCATAGCCCATGACTTCACCGAACGCCGTGCCTTCAAGGAACTCACGGCGCGGCCACGAGCGCAGCGCGATGAGCCGGAGTCCCTTCCACGCCGCGGCATTCCGCGGCTCGGACAGGTCCTTCTTGGTGCGCAGCAGGAAGACTCCCAGCAGGCGCCACAGGACGCCGATGATGAAGATCGTGATTGACCACTGCAGCGCGGGTCCTCGCGCGAATTCCAGCAGGCTCATGTCAGCCTCCTTCCGCGGCTCGCTGCCGCTTGCGCGCAATCGCCGCGGAGGCGACGCCGAGCGCAGCGCCGACGCCGATGGCGGTCCCGACGGTCCGGGCATTGCCCCAGTTGCCGGTCGACAGCGGCTGGTAGAAGCCGCCCTTGTCCCAGAATCCCGGCTCGGCGCAGCCGATGCAGCCATGCCCGGCCTCGATCGGAAAGCTGGTGCCGTTGTTCCACTTCACGGTGGCGCAGGCGTTGTAGGTCGTCGGACCCTTGCAGCCGAGCTTGTAGAGGCACCAGCCCTGACGGGCGCCGTCGTCGTCGAAGCTGTCCGCGAACTGGCCGCGCTCGTAGAACGGCCGGCGATAGCAGCGGTCGTGAATCGTCTGGCCATAGAAGGCCTTCGGGCGCCCGAGTGCGTCGAGCTCGGGCACCTTGCCGAAGGTGAGGTACTGCGTGAGGACGCCCGTGATCACCACCGGGATCGGTGGACATCCGGAGACGTTGACGATGGGCTTGTCCTTCACGATTGCGGACACCGCGACCGCTCCCGTGGGATTCGGCGCGGCCCCCGGGATGCCACCGAAGGCCGCGCAGCTGCCGAGCGCCACGATGGCGGCGGCGCCCTTGGCCGCCTCTTCCAGGATCGACCGGTTGTCGTGTCCGGCAATCGTGCTGTAGCCGGGGTTGCCGGTCGGGATCGAACCGTCGACGATCAGCAGGTACTTTCCCCAGTTGTCCTTCATGGCCTGCTCGCGCACGCGCTCGGCGGCATCGCCGGCGGCCGCCTGCAGGGTGTGCTGGTAATCGAGCGAGATGGCCTCGAAGATCAGGCTCTCGATCGTCGCGCCGTGCGCCCGGGTGATCGACTCGGTGCAACCGGTGCACTCCTGGAACGGCAACCAGATGACCGAGGGGCGTCGCGCCTGCTCGAGCGCGGCCGCGACGCGCGGCACCAGGCTCGCGGGCAGGCCCATCGCCGCGGTGGTCGAGGCACAGAACCTCAGGAAGTCGCGTCGCGTGACGCCACGCGAGCGCAGGAATTCACCGAGCGCCGGTGAGGACATGGCAGACCCCTCTATTCTGAGCGGCCAGCCTGCAACAGATCTGCCACGCGCGACTGTACGTAGCTGCCGAAGCGACGTCTCCGCAGGCGAAACTCAGACGGGCACGGGGCCGAGCCAGCGTTCCAGGACCTCGCGCGAGCGCGATCCGCCGCCGGGATCGCCGACTCCACGGGAGCGCTCAAGGCTTCTCCCCAGCCGACTCTCTCCGGCTGGACGCCGACCAGGACCCGTCGTCCGGGCAGGCAGCCCGTGAGGCGCGCGGCATCGAGCAGGTCGCGCATGCCGACCTCGTGCACGCTGCAGCGGGAAGCGGCGAGGAACCCGTCCATCGCCGGACCTTCGAACACCTGGACCGCGCCCGGCTCGGCATCGAGTTGCGCGGCGTCGAGCAGGAGCAGCGCGTCGCACTCCTCGATCCGCGGCAACAGCAGCAGGCTCAGCGTGCCCGCGTCGACGTAGTCGGCGCCGACGAGCGCCAGGCAGCCGCTGCTCGAGTGCCTGCAGGACCCTGAGACCCACGCCGTCATCGGACATCAGCGGGTTGCCGATGCCCAGCACCAGCGCCCGGACGGACGCCTGGCCGTCCAGCACTCAGGCGCAGCCGGCGAAACCGTCCGCGTTCATCTTGGCCTCGTAGGGACCGGCCACCTTGTCGCCGGGCACGAGCGCAGGCTTGACGCTGTCCCAGTCCTCCGGCTTGAGCACGATCAGCCAGCCCTCGCCGTACGGATCGGCATTCGCCGTGCTAGGGGTTCCCACGAGCGCCTCGTTGACGGCGACCACCTCGCCGCCGGCGGCGACCCTGGCCGGACCCACCCACTTGCCGGACTCGACCGTCGCGCAGGACTTGCCGGCCTTGACGGCCTTGCCGACGCTCTTCGGCGTGAACGCGACCAGCTTGCCGGCCATGGCGGTGGCGACGGCGGTCATGCCCACGCGCACCGTGCCGTCGCCGAGTTCCTTGAACCAGATCTGGTTCTCGACGTCGTACAGCAGGTCGTCAGGCAGGTTGCAACCCTTCACGGTGGGCATGTCGAGTCTCCTCAGGCGGAATCCGGCACGGCATCCTGACGCAGCGGCCGCGAGGCACAGCAGAAGTCGCCGAGCCCGCGGACCTGCATCTTGCCGGCCACGAACAGGTAAAGGTGATTGGCTACCAGCGTCATCATGCGAAGGCGCCGCGCGGTCTCCGGGTGCTGCGGATCCAGGGTGACGAGGTTGTAATGGTAGACGAGTTCCCGGCAGGTTTCCCGGCACGCATTGAAGCTCGGCTCCTCCGTGCAGCCCTGCCGGTGCAGGGCGAGGAGGCGGAAGCCCTCGCGCGTCTCCTGCGTCGGCTCGAGGCCCTTCGCGGCGACCCAGTGCCCGAGCACGTCCTCGCCGAGCGCCAGCAGTTCGGCGGCAAGCTCGTCGTCGCCCGGCGCGCCCGGCGACGCCAGCGACTCGATCCGCCGTTCGATCTCCGCGAGGGGCCTCATGCGATCCCCTTCTCCTTGAAGAAGCCGATCGAATCCGAGATGTTCTCGTGCACGCCCACCTGCTTCGGCGAGAGCCCGAGCGCGAGGCCGAGCAGCTGCGTGAAATAGACGATCTTCACCCGCGTGGCCTGGCCGAACTTCTTCTCGGCGCGGACCTGGTGCATCTCGAGGCCGGAATGACAGGTCGGGCACTCGGTGGCGATCACCTCGGCCCCCGACGCCTCGGCCGCCCGCAGGAGGTTGAGCACGAGCCTGGTCGAGGTGTCGCTGTCGGAGAGCGTGTGTGCGCCACCGCAGCAGGCCGTCTTGAGCGGAAACTCGACGTTCTCCGCGCCCGCCACAGCGAGCAGGTCGTCCATGTAGTGCGGCTTCGAGGTCGACTCGCTGCCCGGACCCTGGTCCTTCTCCGGAAAAATGTGGCGCGGGCGCGTGTACATGCAGCCATAGTAGTTCGCGACCTTGAGTCCCTTGAGCGACCCGCGCAGGCGCTTCCTGAGCCCGTCCTCGCCGATGCCGTGCTTGATCCAGTCGAGCGCATGGATGGTCTCGACCTGGCCCGCCGCGTAGGTGGCATGCCCCGCCTTCTTCGACAGCCGGTCGACGACCTCGGCGCTGCCCGGATCGTGCGCGAGGTCGTACTCGGCCTTCTTGAGGTTGTGGTAACAGCCGTTGCAAGGCGCCATCACCACGTCCATCTTCATCTCGCTGGCCGCGATCGACATCACGCGCGAGGACAGGTAGGTCTGCAGCTTCGGATCGATGTTCTTCACTTCCATCGCGCCGCAGCAGTTCCAGTTCTTAACCTCGACGAGGTCGAGGCCGAGTGCCTTGCCCACGGCCTGCGTCGAGCGGTTGTAGGAATGCGCCGTACCCTCGAGCGCGCAGCCCGGGTAGTAGGCGACCTTCTGGTACTTGGCCCGGGTTTCGCTCATGACCTCGCTCCCTCGCCCGCCGCCGGGCCCGCGTCGCGAGTCGCCGCCTCGATGAGGCCGTCGAGTCCGAGCGCGCGACGGCGCTTGTGCTCCTGCTCGTGCACGTACTCCTCGATCGCCGCGCGCGCGCGGGACCAGTCGCGGGTGCTCGGTGCCACGAACGTCGCCAGCCCGAGCTTGGTGAGCATGGTGACCGGCAGGTGCCGCAGCATGCGCTTCACCATCTCGATCAGCCATGGCTGGTTGAGATCCTGGCCCGTGCGCTTGAAGAAGCGCTGCATCACGCGCCCCTCCTCGATCTTGCCCCGCGCGAAGACCTGCTCCGAAAAGACCTCGTCGAACACCATGGAGGGCGACTTCTTCACGTGTCCCTTGAGTTCCATCCAGTGCGAAAGCGCCTTCATCACGCCCTCGGGTACGACGTCCCGCGGGCAGGCATAGGTGCACTTGTTGCAGGAAACGCACTGCCAGATGATGTCCTTGTCACGCAGCAGCTCGGACTCCATCCCCATGCGGATCAGGTAGATCCAGTAGCGTGGATTGAAGTCCGGGTTGATCGCGTTGACGGTGCAGGAGTTGGTGCACGAGCCGCACTGCCAGCAGCGGTGCACGTACTCTCCACCCGGCAGGGCCGCGATCTCCTCCTCCAGCGCTTCGTTGTAGTCCGTCACCGCGCGCGACTCGATGAACGTGCTCCAGTGTCCAGAGACGTCCACGCCGTCGACGACCAGGTTCTCCTGCGTGTGCAGGTTCTCCGGACGGATCAGCGACACTTCATGTATGGGCATTGACTGGCCTCGTCATTCGAGGGTTCGGGGTTGCACGCCGGCGAAGGCCTCGCGTGCCTCGCCGTCGATCGCCGCGAACCGTGCGCGTCCGTCCGCGGCGCGGACACCGTCCAGTCCCAGCAGGCGGCGGGTGTGCTGCATGGGATCCTCCGGCGCCGAGAAGTCGGCGCGCAGGTAGCTGCCGCCCTGCTCGCAGATGTACTCGGCGTAGACCTGCGCGCAGACCATGTCGACCATCTGCACCACGTCGCGGAAGACGCCGTTCGTCGCGAGAAACTGCGCAATCTCCTCGCGCAGCACCAGGAACGTCTCGTAATCGTCGGCGGCCGGGATGGTCGTGTGGTCGACGTCCGGGCCGTACCAGATCTCGCGCAGCACGCCGGTGTTGGCCTCCCGGTCCCAGACCCAGCGCGTCATGAGCGGGTAGCGCTCGGGTTCCAGGTTGTGCAGCAATTCGGCGGCGAGATCGCGCGTCCAGCGATGACTGTCATCCTGCGGAAAGACGGCGCAGAAACGGCGGATGCGGGCGTCGGTGCCGGAGGTGTCGCTCACGGGCTCGAGCAAGGCCTCGAGGGCGGCCCGGAGCGTGGAGTACGCGGGTTCCTCGAGCCATGGCACGACGCGACGACGCACGGTCGGCATGAACGCGCAGAGCGGCCGGAACGCCTCCACGTCGAGGCGTGAGCGTCCCGTCGTTTCGTCCGCCAGCGCCTCGCGAAAGACCGCCGACTTCAGCTTGAGCGCGTCGAGGTAGCGTTCGATGCCGCCGTGCGTATCCGCGCCCGACACCAGGGCCTCGAGCGCCGCGCGCAGGCGCGGCCCGCTCAGGTCCAGCTGCGCTCGCGCGACCGGTGCCGGCGTGATGGCCTTGGAGGCACGTCCGAACATGGGGTCGCGGTCAGGCGCTTGCGCGCAGCGGACGCAGGCTGCCGAGTGCCGCCAGCGCCGCGGCATGTCCCTGGGCGATCGAGTCGTCGATCGTCTCGGGACCACAGGCCGCCCCGGCGACGTAGACGCCCGGCCGCGAGGTCTCGGCGGTATTGCCATACGCGTTGCCGCGCCCCACGTAACCGTGGCGCTCGAGCTCGATGCCGAAGGTCGCGGCGAGCGCCGGGTTGTCGACGTTCGGGTCCATGCCGATCGCATGCACCACCATGTCGAACGGGATCGTGATCGGGCGCTTCACCAGCGTGTCCTCGCCCTTGACCACCAGCTGCTCGCCGTTCGAGGTGACCTCGGCGATGCGCGCCTTGATGTACTTGACCTTGAACTCCTCCTGGCTCCTCCAGTAGTACTTCGTCTCGTAGAGACCGAAGGTGCGGATGTCCATGTAGTAGATGTAGACGTGGCAGTCCGGCAGTTCCTCGCGGATCTCCATCGCCATGTTGGCGGAAACGGTGCAGCAGATCTTCGAGCACCACTCGCGGCCGATCTGCCGGTCGCGGGACCCGACGCACAGCAGGATCGCGACGCGCTTCGGCTTGCGCCCGTCCGAGGGACAGCGCACGCCCTTCCCGGAGGAGATCATCTGTTCCACCTGCGTGGTGGTCACCACGTCCGGGAACGTGCCGAAGCCCCACTCGGGCTTGTTCACCGAGTCGAAATGCGTGAACCCGCTCGCGAGGATCGCAGCCCCGACCTCGACGCTGCGGCCGTCGGAGACCTGCACCGAGAACGCGCCTGGGCTTCCGGAGAACGCGTCGACCCGGGCATTCGTGTGGACCTCGACCAGCGGGTCGCCGATGACGCGATCGACCATCCCGCCGATCGCGTCCCTGGCCCACTCGCCAGTGGGAACCAGCTTCGCGTAGCCGGAGAGAATGGGCGCGCCTCCGAGGCGATCGGCCTTTTCGACCAGCACGCTGGATTGTCCGACGCGCGCGAGCGCATGCGCGGCCGCCAGGCCGGCGGGCCCGCCCCCGACGATCAGGATTGGATTGCTCATGGTGTTGCTTCGATCCGCTTGTAGCCCGGTCCAGAGGTGATCATGCGGCGCGGGTCATAGAGGGTTTCCATCTTGCCTGCGGCGACTTCCTTCAGGTACGCCTCGAACTCCGCCTTCTTCGCCTGCCAGTCGATACCGAGCTTTTCCATGAGCCGCTCGGTGGACGAGGCGTGCCAGTGCGACTGCACGATCTTGTACGGGTGCGCACCGCACACCAGCGCTGCGAACTGGCAGTCGGCGAGCACCGGCACGTCGACCGGCCGGTCGCCGGCCTTGCTGATCCACTGGTTCTTGTCGAGCGTGGTGATGCAGCCCGTGTCGTGGCCGATCATGACGTCGGTGTGCGCCTCGTCCTGCACCACGCGCAGCTTGCGGTCGATCGCGAACGACCGCGTGAACTCGCGCTCGGAGATGATGTGGCGGAAGCCGAAGCCGCAGCAGTCGTACCAGGTCTTGTAGTCGATGACCTGCGCGCCGAGCGTCTGCATGATGCCGGTGGACACCGCGACGCGGTTGCCCTCGAGCACCGTGTCGTCGTAGACGACGTCCTCGGGCACCATCTTGTAGACGTGGCAGGCCGGGTGGATGGTGGCACGGACGTGGCTGCAGTCGATGACCTGGCGTTCGGCTACCTGCGCGCGCATCACGTGCAGCCACTCGGAATAGTGCACGACCTCCTCGGGGATCAGCAGCTTGCCGTCCACCAGCCGACCGAGCTTGGCGAGGATCTTCTTGACGCTCTCGCGCAGCTTCGCCGAGCGCAGCAGGTAGCCGCGGACTTCCTTGTAATTGCCGAAGGACGTGCCGCAGTGCACCAGCGGGTAGTAGTAGCCTTCCGGCAGGCCCTGCGCCTTCGCCGAGACGTAGGCCTGATGGAAATTGCGCAGAAACACGGCCGCGAGGCTCTCGATGTTGCCGATCCCGGAACCGTGGTAGTTCCAGGCGGTGCAGGAGGTCTGGTCGGTCTCGTCGAGGTACTCGACGTCCATCTGGTTCATCAGCCACAGCAGCGACGCCGGATAGCCCGGGATGTTGCCGCACTGGCCGCAGGACTTGTGGTGCCAGAGCCCCGTGGTCGGGATCTTCTTGTCCCAGCCATAGAGCGTCTTGACCATGGTCGGGCGGTGCTCGTCGGTCACACGATGGACGACGATCTCGCCCTCCTTCTCGAGCTGCCACATCAGGTCGCGCACGTCCTCGACCCGGTCCTTCTGGGTGAGCATCGAACGCTTGTTGATGATCTGCTCGACCCAGACGGTCGCCGTCACGGCGTCCTTGCGGTCGAGCTTCGCGTCACGCCACTCCGGGCCATGGCCCGTGAAGCGCTCGCCCTGCGGCGGGACCTTTGCGTCGTTCGTCATGTTCAGTCCTCCTCCTGTTCCTCGAGCCACTCTTCGAGCTCGTCGCGCTTCTCGTCCATGATGTCGGCGATGACGTCATGGAGGTTCTTGTCGATGGTCTTGAGACTTGCGAGCACGCCGGTCTCTTCCCAGATGGTGTAGAGCTCGACCGACGTCTTGAGGTTCACTTCCCACGCCGTCTTGGTGGTGTGCAGCGTGGGCATGGGGATCGCCTTGCGCAGCACGGTGAGCGGCGCGTCCACCTTGGAGATGTTCGGACCCCAGTCCGGGAAGCCGTCCTTGCTGATCATGTCCGGCGACAGCTGGTTGCCGGTGGAGATCAGCTTGAGCATCACGCGGCTGAAGGGCCGCAGCACGTTCTTCGCCGACTCCATGCCGTGCTTGATCGCCACCTCCCGCATCAGCATCACCAGGCCGCCGGGCGAGTTGCCGAACGGGCAGCGCGCGGCGCAGGTATAGCACTGGGCACAGGCCCAGATCTTCTCCTGCATGGCGTCGTAGATGCCCTCGAGGTTCTCCGTCCAGAGCAGCTGCACGATCTCGCGCGGGCTGTAGTCGTAGTAGTGCGCCGACGGGCAGGTCGCGGTGCAGATACCGCAGTTGAGGCAGCCGTTCAGCTCGTGGTCGAAGCGCATGTCCGACTGGATGTCGGTGAAGATCGCCTCGAGCTTCTCGCGCGGGACCGGCGGCGTCTCCGACACCGGGTCGCCGATGAATTCCTGCACGCGCGTGCCAGCGTGTTCCATGGAACCCCCTGGGCCGGTCTGCGGCCCTGCAGCAGTCAGTAGGTCAGGACCCTCGGAATCGTCCTCCATCACGCGCTCGATCAGGTAGGCGCCGCCGATGATGCCATCGCACTCGGGGATGAGGTCTTCCTTGGTCATGTCGAAGAGATCGAGGTTCGGCGAGCAGCAGAAGAACTTGACGCCCGCTTCGTGCGCGTCCTTGATGAAGTCATAGACGCTCTTGGGCGAACCCTCCTTGACCCAGAGGCGCTCGGCCACGCCCTTCTTCATCAGGCGCCCGGCCGTCGCCGTGCAGATCACCTCGACGTCGAAATCCATCGCGGCGGCGACCGTCGCCTGGAAGATCGGCGCCCCGATCTCCTCGCCGTTGCGCGGGTCGCTGTTGGCCATCACGATGATCAGCTTCTTGTCCGACATTGACGTTTCTCCGCTTCGCAATGACGCGCCGCAGCACAACTGTGTGCCACGATGTATTAGCGCACCCTAATGTAATCGGGCTCGCGTGACAATACGTGGCAGGACGGTTCCCTCACTCCATTAACCGCAGGACGCGCACCACGCCGGTCATGATCGGCACCAGTGCATCCTCGAGCGTCGTCCGAACTGCCCGAAATTGCATCAGTACTGGCCCCGGTTCGACCGGTGCCTCCTCGAACTCCATGATGAGGTCCTCGACGATCGCCGGCTTCGTTCCCGGGTGACCGGTGAAGCCGAGCGCGCGCTCGCCGACCTGGAACACCGCGGGCCGGCCATGCCAGTCCCGCGCGAGCACCTCGGCGCCCGCCGGCAGGACCGGCCGGTCCCGCCCGTAGATCACCAGCGGGAATCGTTCCGGCAGGAATCCCGCCAGGGCGTCCGGTCGCGTGCGCACGGCCTCGCCCACCTCGAACTCGAGTCCGCTCGGCGACGAGGACCCTCCGGCCGCGATGGCCAGGACCTGGGCCCCGAGCCCGAGGCCAAGCACCGGCAGGTCTTCCTCCAGCGCGCGGCGCGTGAGTTCGACCTCCGCCTCGAGCGTCGGCAGGTCGCGGCCGCCCGCAGTCCCCCAGGGACCGCCGCCGAGGATCACCAGTCCGTCCTGCAGCGCATCGGGCCCGGGCAGCTTTCCGCCCGAAGTGAACGGTCGCGAATAGCGGAAGCGGATGCGACGTCCTTCGAGATGATCCTCGATCAGGCCGAGGTACTCGGCCGACGTGTGCTGCAGCACGGCGAGCGTCTTCACGCACGGGATCCCGCCGCCGCGACGGCGCGCTCGATCGAAGATCGGAAATCCTCCGGCGCCACGGTCAGCGCTTCCACCGGGTGTTCGCGGAAGAACTGGTCGATGATCGCGGCGACGTCCTCCAGGTAGGCGCCCCGCAGCGCCGCCTCGAGGTCGAGCACGATACGTGGCGGCGCCACGAAGAAGTCGCCCGTGACCAGCAGCTGGCCCACCCGCTTGCGGGCGGGTCCCTCGAGCCTCAGGTAGCTGGTGATCGTGCCGCCCGGGCCCGTGTGCGTACCGGCAGAGAAGTCTGCGTCGTGCGCGGGATCGTCGATCTCGTGTACGAAGGCGTCCGTACCGATCTCCTCCCGGTAGTGGCGCCAGGCGAGCCCGGTTTCCTCCTCGCCGAGATCCTCGACCGACCACTCGACCTCGAAACGCTCCGCGAACGCCTCGAGCAGCACGCTCTGGATGGCAGGCAGGTCGGGCGTCGCGGGCCCCAGGAGCTCACGCAGTGTCACGACGCGCTGTGCTGCCGAGTCGAGCTGTCGCTTCTCGAGCTTGGCACGCGGCACGCGCAGCGCCGCCACCATCGCCGCGGGGTCCATGTCGACGAGGACGGTTCCCTGGTAGATGAGGGTCTCGCCGTCGAAGAACCCGCCCGTCCCGCTGATCTTGCGCCCATCCACCTCGATGTCGTTGCGTGGCCGGTAGCGCGCGTCGACGCCGAGACGGCGCAGTCCGGCCGCGACCGCG
The DNA here is from genome assembly GCA_963823535.1 of uncultured Gammaproteobacteria bacterium. Classification (GTDB taxonomy): domain Bacteria; phylum Pseudomonadota; class Gammaproteobacteria; order Steroidobacterales; family Steroidobacteraceae; genus RPQJ01. Next base: position 156,734 of record CAWGLZ010000004.1, on the reverse strand, counting down.
AGACAGATGTCGCGCGCAAGCTCGGGCAGCGACGCGGCACCGAGCGAGGCCCGGTGGAAGATGAGTCCCCAGCCGAGCTGGCCCTCGTCGAGGTAGATCGCGCCCCCGCCCGTGATGCGGCGCACCATGCCGATCCCGCGGGCGCGGCAGTGCGGCACGTCGATCTCCTGGCTCAATGCCTGGTGGCGTCCGATCAGGGCCGTCGGCGGAAATCGCATGAACCGGAAGGTGTCGGCGATACGGCCCGCCTGGTGCAGTTCGATCATCGCCTGGTCGACGGCGATGTTGAAGCGCCCCTCGCGGACGCCGGTGTCGACCACACGAAAGCGGCCGGACACGCCTTCAGCCCTGCACGACGGGTATGCGCAGCTGCCTGCGGATCTTCCGCAGGTCCTTCTTGTTCGGTTGGAACGGGAAGCTCGCGATGTTGCTCGGCGGGGAATCCCCATAGGGCCGGTCGCAGGCCGACACGTCGTCGCGGAACTTGCCCGGGCAGCCCGAGGTGCGGAAGGCGACGCCCTGGCCGACGACGTCCTCGAGTTCGGCATCCGGCAGCCCGAAGTGCTCGACGCGGCCCTCGGTATCGAATCGCATCTGTTCGATGCGCAAGCCGGCGTAGTCGATCAGGTAGCGCGCGAGCTGCACCCGGCGCCACTGGTCGCGCGGCGTCGCCGGCAGGTGGTCCATGAGCGAACCCTGCTCCGGGAAGAAACAGAAGAGATGGCTGTGGCCGCCGAGGTCGACGAGCTGCTGGACGAGGGACAGCACCTCGTGTTCGGTCTCGCCCATGCCGACGATGATGTGTGCCCCGAACTTCTGCGGCCCGAACACGTCGCGCGCGTCGAGCAGCACGTCCCAGTACTTCTGCCACTTGTGCGGGGACTTGACGCCCTTGCCGCGCGTGCGGTCGAAGATCGCGGGTGTAGCCGCGTCGAGCGCCACGGTGAAGATCTCGGCGCCGAGATCCCGCAGGCGCCGGACGTCCTCGCGCTCCATGGTCGTCGGGTTCGAGAGAATGGACACCGGGATCGTCGCGGGATCGATGCGCGCCGTCCACGCCTTCAGCACCGAGACGGTGTCCGCGTCGGAACGCGGGTGCGTGATCATCGAGATGCACATGCGGTGGAACGGGCTCCTGTCGCCGTCGCGGGCCACGATGTCGACGATCTGCTGCATCGGCACGGCGGGCCAGTCCACGCGGATGAAGTTCCGGTCGGCGTAGTCGCGCTCGGCCTCGCGGTGGCGCGCAAGCCCGCAGTAGGCGCAGTTCGCACGGCATCCTTCGGGATAGGTGAGGAGCAGGTTCAGGCAGCGCGTGCAGCCGCAGCGATGCATCTTCCCGGGCATGATGCCGAGGGTGATCGCAGCCGCGTTCGACATCTGCACGTACTCGGGCGAACGCATCGCCGGCGTCAGCACGTTGTCGTTCGGCAGGTAGACGCCCTGCGGCGGCACGGCCGAGTCCTTGACGCGCCGGCCGTTGCGGGCCGCGGCCGGCGTGAGTGCCGGCGAGCGCGGCTGCATGCCGTCGAACGCATTGAACGAGGGGTCCGTGCCCGGCAGGCCGTCGTCGGGCCGGGCGTCCTGCTTGATGCAACTCATCTCGAGATCTCCCCGCGGCTTCGTGACGCCGTCAGGCGGCGCAGGTCCGGCTGGATTCGGCGCGAGCGACACCGCCGAGCTTGATGGAGCAGCAGGCGTGCTCCTGGTGGAACGGCCGGCCGATCGCGCGTGCGACGCTCACGACGCCGTCCGCCGGGAACGCGATGCCGTCGAGCCCCGCCATCACGGCGTAGGCATCCACCGCGCGCTTGTGCAGGCCTGGCGGCCGCGCGCAGCCGAGCAGCACCTGCCGGTCGGGCAGGCGGCGCCGCGCCTCGCCGAAGATCCGCCCGACCTCGACGGCGTCGGGGACCTCGTACAGGCCGGGCCGGGCGTAGAAGGGCATCACGACCACCAGCACCAGCGCCTCGACGGCGTGACGGCTGACGATGTCGAGGGCGTTCGGCTCGCCGAGGACGCGGCCGTAGTGCAGCCCGATCACGATGTGCGGGCTCACCTTCATGGAGGTTGCGCACAGGGCCGCGAGCGTGGATTCGAAATCCTCCACCGGCCGCTCGAGGTGGTAGACGTCGCGGATGGTTTCCTCGGCGCCGATGACGTCCATCATCGCGGTGTCGACGCCCGCAGCCTCCATGGCACGCGCGCCCGCCTCGTCGGTCAGCGCCGTGTGGATCGCGATGCTCAGGAACGGGAAATCGCGCTTCAGCTGCTCGACGACCGGATAGTAACGCTGGTACGGAATCTCGTTGCGGCGGTTCGAGCCTCCGGACAGCAGGAAGCCCTGCAGGTTCTGCGTCGCCACGAGGTGGCGGACCTTGTGCTCGAGCATCGCAGGCGAGGTGGCCGCGAGCATCGGCTTCAGGATCTCGGCACGGCAGTGGTCGCAATTGAGCCCGCAAGCCCCCGCGGTGATGGAGAACGACGGAAAACTGTTCCTCGAGCAGCCCTGCAGTTCGGTGCTCGCATAATCCTTGAAGGTCGGCGTCGAGAAGCGGATCGGGCGCGGCCCGGCATCCGCCCGTGCGCGCTCGAACTCCGCGACGAGCCCGGCGTCGAGCACGACGTCCTCGTATTCCTCGATCAGGCCAACTGACTCAAGCCACGACATGCAACGCCCTCCCCTGCGACGCCAGCGACCTCACCTCGGCCCGCACCGGCCCGCGCCGCGGCGCGTCGACCAGCGTCTCGAGCCACTTCCCGTCCACGTCCTCGTCCTCGATCAGGTCGCAGGACAGGTTGCGCAAGATTACCCGCGCAGCCTCGGGTAACTCTACCGGGATTTCCCGGCCGCTCAGCCGCCCCCACAATCCGCTCCAGCAGCGAGCCAGCGTCCACGGGTTGTAGCCACCTCCGCCGAGCACCACCGCCGGTGCCGCGGGTCCGATCACGCGCTCGACGGCCTGCCAGAGGGCCCGGTTGCTGAGCGCCATGCTGGACAGCGGATCGCCGGCCAGCGCGTCGGTGCCACAGGTCACGACCACTGCCTGCGGCGCGAACTCGCGGGCGAGCGGCAGGACGACCTGATCCAGCAGGAACTCGAGTTCACTGTCGTTGAACCCCGCCGGCACCGGGAGATTGCACGCGTAGCCGCCGCCCACGTCGTCCGCGGCGCCGGTGTGCGGCCAGCGGCCCTGCTCGTGGATCGACACGACGCGCACGCGGGCGTCGTCGACGAACGCGTCCTGCACGCCGTCACCGTGGTGCGCATCGAGGTCCACGTACAGCACCCGCGCCACATCCCGCTCGAGCAGGCGGCGAATGGCGAACACCGGATCGTTGAAGTAGCAGAAGCCGCTGGCCCGGTCGCGCCGCCCGTGGTGGGTTCCGCCGGCTGGATGAAAGACCGCCCGGCCTTCCAGGGCGAGGTCCGCCGCGAGCACCGAGCCGCCCACCGCCGTGGCAGCACGCTCAAACACCCCGGGGAACAGCGGGTTCTCGAAACTCCCGATCCCGTATCGTTCACGCGTTTCGCGCTCCACGCGGCCCGCGAGGTCGCTCGCACGCAGCGCCTCAACGTAGTTCAAGTCGTGGAAAACCGAGAGTTCGTTGACCGACGCCGGGAGTGCCGCTCGATACGTGGACGCCTCCAGCCAGCCGAGCCGCTCGCACAGGTCGAGCACCACCGACACGCGCGGAATGGACAGCGGGTGTCGTGATCCAAAGCCCGGCTGCCGACAGAACCCGCTGGCAACGAACAGCGCGGGCGCGCGCCGCGAAGGACTCGCGATGCTGCATTGCATCAGGGGGGATGAACGGGAATGCTCGGCCACCATGGTCGATCGAGACTAATTTATCCGACTTTGCTAATAAAGGGATCTCTGCTAAGTTCCGCCGCGTCCGACCACACGACCACTCGACGGGGGTTCCGATCATGGCCGACGAGTCCGGCACCAAGAGCATGTCCATCATCGTGACGAAGGGCTCGCTCGACTGGGCCTACCCGCCCTTCATCCTCTCGACCACCGCGGCGGCCATGGGCCTCAACGTGACGCTGTTCTTCACCTTCTATGGCCTGTCGCTGCTGCTCAAGGACCTGGACCTGAAGATGACGCCGCTCGGCAATCCGGCCATGAAGATGCCGATGATGGGCGGCCACATGGGCATGCCCAACTTCATGTCCATGATCCCGGGCGTGGATGCCGGCGCCACGGTGATGATGAAGAACATGATGCAGAAGAAGGGCGTGGCGTCGATCCCGGAACTGCGCTCGCTGGCACTCGAGTCGGACGTGCGCATGATTGCGTGCCAGATGACGATGGACCTGTTCGAGTACACGCTCGACGACATGATTCCCGGCATCGAACTGGGCGGTGCCGCGACCTACATCGAGGTCGCGACGCAGTCCGAGATCAACCTTTTCATCTGAGTGAGAAACATGGCTGACCAGACACTCGACGCGAAGGGGCTCAACTGCCCGTTGCCCATCCTCAAGGCCAAGAAGGCGATCATGGCGCTGCCGCCGGGCGGCACGCTCGAAGTGCTCGCCACCGACCCGGGCGCCGTGAAGGATTTCGCGGCCTTCAGCCGCACGACCGGTCACGAACTCATCGAGCAATCGACGGAAGGCAACGTCTTCCGCTTCGTGCTGCGCCGCAAGGCCTGACAAGCGAATCTGCCGCAGGCTCGGTCGTGGCGCCCGCGCAACGCTCGTGCCTGCGGCAAGCCCTGAGGCACGCCGCCCGGGTGCGGGCAGAGAATCGAGAACTATCCAATCCATATCACGGGAGGCGCCGCGAACGCGGCCGACGGGGCTCTATGACGACTCGAAACCGGACGATCCTTGGGCTCGGAATCGCTCTCGCGCTTGCCGCTGGCAGTGCGTCGGCCACCAACGGTTACTACACCCACGGCACGGGCACCAAGAGCAAGGCCCAGGCCGGCGCGGGCAGCGCAAATCCCGAGGAAGTCCTGGTGATGGCGACCAATCCGGCCGGCATCGCCTTCGTCCCGGAGGCCATCGACGCGGGCCTCGCCATCTTCAGCCCGATGCGCGACTACAGGACGTCGGCAAGCCTCGCCAACGGCGGCTGCTCGCCTCAGGGCTGCGCCAACACGATCGGGCCGAACGACCTCTCGAGCCAGAACGAGTTCTTCCCGATTCCTCACATCGCCGCGAGCTGGGCGCTGAGCGACGCCGACTTCGTGGCCGCGGCGTTCTACGCCCGCGGCGGCATGAACACCAAGTGGGTGGGCGGCACGGCCACGTACGATCCGACCTTCGGCCAGGGCACGCCGACGACCTTCCCCGGGACGTTCGGCGGCGGCACGGCCGGCGTCGACCTGATGCAGGGCTTCCTGAATCTAACCTACGCCCGCAAGTTCGCGGACGGCTTCTCCGCCGGCGTGTCCGGCATCATCGCCATCCAGCGCTTCGAGGCGCGCGGCGTTAGCACGTTCGCGCCCTTTACCAAGACCTTCGTCCAGTCCTTCGACCCGGCGACGGGCGCGGCACAAATGCCGAAGAACCTGTCGGGCAACGGCCACGACATGTCATACGGCTATGGCGCGTCCATCGGCTTCCAGTGGACCCCCGTCGAGATGTTCAGCCTGGCGGCCGCCTATACGACGAAGATGTCGATGTCGGAGTTCGGCAACTACAAAGACCTGTTCGCGGAGGCGGGTGACTTCGACATGCCGTCGACGTGGACCGTCGGTGTGGCCTTCAGGCCGAACGACAGCCTCGCGCTGCTGTTCGACGTACAGGACATCCAGTACAGCGACGCGGCGTCGGTCAGCAACGGCATCGAGAACCTCTACAACTGCCCGGTCTTCAATCCTGCCGGGAGCCTCGAGAACTGCATGGGCGGGAAGAAGGGCCCGGGCTTCGGCTGGGAGGACATGACGGTCTACAAGTTCGGCGCCGCCTGGAAGGTGTCCGACACCTGGACCTGGCGGGCCGGCTACAGCTTCACCGACCAGCCGATCCAGAAGGACCAGATGACCTTCAACATCCTCGCCCCGGGCGTGATGGAAGACCACTTCACCTTTGGCTTCACGCAGGGACTGGCGAGCGGTAACGAGGTCAACCTCTCGTTCATGTACGCCCCGGAGAAGAAGATCAGCGGGCCACAGAACTTCGACCCGACCCAGACGGTTGAGCTCAAGATGCAGCAGGTCGAACTCGAGATCAGCTACAGCTGGAAGCGTTGAGGCCCGGCATGAACGTCATCTGGGGATTCCTCCTTGCCCTGTTCCTGGCGGTTGCCGGCGAGTATCTCGCCGGCATCATCGCGCCAGCGCTCGGCCTGCAGAAGGGGGCGATCAGCGGCATCATGATGGCGATCCTGCTCGGCATCCTGGTCAACAACCTCTTCAGGCTGCCGGCCGTGCTGCGGCCGGGCATCAAGTTCTCGGTGGTGCGCATCCTGCGACTCGGCATCGTGCTGCTCGGCATCCGGCTGTCCATCGTCGAGGCGGGTGCGATCGGGCTGAAGGCCCTGCCGGTTATCCTCGGCACGGTGGTCGCCGCAATCGCCATCGTCACCTACGTCAGCCGGCGCGTCGGCCTCACCGATCGCCTCGGCACGCTGATCGGCGTCGGCACGAGCATCTGCGGCGCGACCGCGATCGTCGCCATGTCGCCGACGATCGGGGCGCACGACGACGAGACGAGCTACGCGGTGGCCTGCATCACGCTGTTCGGCGTGGCTGCGATGCTGGCCTACCCGTTCATCGCGCACGCAGTGTTCGAGGGTGACCCGTTCCGGTCGGGAATGTTCCTCGGCACCGCGGTGCACGAGACGGCGCAGGTGGCCGGCGCCGGGCTCGTGTACCAGGAATACTTTGGCGACCCGAAGGCGCTCGACGTCGCGACCGTCACCAAGCTGGTACGCAACCTGAGCATGCTGCTGGTGATCCCGATCATGGCGGTGCTCTACCACCGCCGCTCGAACGAGGGCGGGGCCGCACCCAAGTGGTACACGATGATCCCGCTTTTCATCGTCGGCTTCGCGGCGATGAGCCTGCTGCGCACCGTCGGCGACCTCGGCGACCGGGCGTTCGGCGTGTTCGAACCCGCGCAGTGGAAAGCGATCGTCGGCTTCGTGAAGCAGATCGCGACCTACTGCCTGGCCATAGCGATGGCGGCGGTCGGACTCGGCACGAGCATCAAGGGGCTGCGGGCCATCGGGCTCAAGCCGCTCGCAGTGGGCCTGTTCTCGGCGCTGCTCGTGGGCCTGGTGAGTTTCACCCTGGTGTCGGTTCTGTACTGAGCGGTCGGGCGGCAAGCTGCCGCCCGACCCTCTGGCCCGACTCGCTCAGTGCTGCGCTTCTCGCGCCGCCTCGTACTGTGACGGAGTCATCCGTGCGTGCGCCAGATATTCGCGCAGGTGCCGCACCGCACTCCGATCGAGCGTATTGCCGTGGTGCGGCCGGTGCAGGATGCCCTCGGCGCCGTTCAGCCGGACGCGGATGCGCGCTCCCGAGAGCGGCTCGATGTCGGCGCCCACGTGGTGCAGCAGCGATTCCACCTCGCGCCAGTGGATGTTGCCGCTGATCGGGTCGTGAAAGATCGTCCTGAGCAGGTTTTCGTGCTTGTGACTCATTCGAGCTTGCCGCACGACGGGCAGCACCACTGCCCCTGGTGAACGCTATTCTGCTGGCGATCGGCGCCGGTCCGGCTGTGGAATACCCCTACGGGTTCAGGTCCGGGCGACCAGCCGCCCGGACTGGAAGTCCGCGATCGCCTGCTCGATTTCCTGCTGCGTGTTCATCACGAAAGGCCCGAACTGCACGACCGGCTCGCCGATCGGCTTGCCGGCGAGGAACAGCAGGCCGGCACCGCGGTCGCCCGCGACGATGCTCACGGAATCCCCGGGCGTCAGTAATCCCGCCGCCCGGAACGGGAGGGGCCGTGCATCCCCACCCACCCCTGCCTCGCCGTCGTAGACGTACAGGAACACGTTGTGCCCGGCTGGCGTCGCGAGGGTGGCTTCGATACCCGCCGGCAGGCGCAGGTCGAACATCAACGGCTCCGTCGACAGTCCGCCGATGGGCCCGTTGGTCGTGACGCCGTCCTGCCGGAAGGTGCCGGCAATGACCCGCAGCTCACCGCCGCCGGCCAGCGCCACCACCGGGATCTCATGCGACGGGATGTCTCGGTAGGCCGCCGGTTTCATCTTCTCGCGCGCCGGCAGGTTGATCCAGAGCTGGAAGCCGCGCATGCGCCCGTGCGTCTGCTGCGGCATCTCGGAGTGAATAATGCCGCGGGCAGCGGTCATCCACTGCACGTCACCGGGGCCGAGGTCGCCCCGATGCCCGAGAACGTCCTCGTGGCGCATGCGGCCGTCGAGCATGTAGGTCACCGTCTCGAAGCCCCGATGCGGATGTGCCGGGAACCCGGCGAGGTAGTCGCTGGGATCGTCCGAGAAGAATTCGTCGAGCATCAGGAAGGGATCGAAACGCAGCTGCGGGCGGCTGCCGAGACTGCGACGCAGCTTCACCCCAGCCCCGTCGGAGGCGGCCACCGACGGGATGACGGCCTGCAGCGCCCTCGCGCTCATGCGCGCCCCGGCGCCGGCGCCCCGAGCCGCGCGTTGCGCGCGTCGAGCGACCACTCGCCCGGGCCGCGCGCGACCAGGAACAGGAACCCGCCCGCCATCGCGAGGTTCTTCATGAACAGGATGAACTGCATCGAGTCCCCGAGCGCACGGTGGAAGATCAGCGCCGAAACGATCGAGAATCCCGCGAGCAGGAACGCGAAGAGTCGCGTGTGCCAGCCGGCGATGATCGCGACGGCGCCGAGCACTTCGACGGCGATCACGAGCGGCAGGAGCCCGCCGGGCACCCCCATCGACTCCATGTAGCCTTGCGTGCCGGCGTAGCCGCCGATCTTGTTGAGACCCGCCAGGAGAAAGATTGCCGCGATCAGGATGCGGCCGAGTAGATCTGCGAGGTTCTGCTGTGTGTTCATGTTGAGAGACCCGTTCGAGTTTGAAAGGTGTTCGGAGTCGCGCCCGGTCAGGCCGCGAGCTGCTCGATGCGTTCGGCCGCGGCCTCGAGTGCGCGCTTGCGCTGCTCCGCTCCCTGGGCGAGGCCCTCCGCATAGACGAACTCCACGTCGTCGATACCGATGAAGCCGAGGAACTGCCGCACGTAGCCGGTCTGCAGATCGCGAGGCGTACCCGCGTAGTGCCCGCCCCGCGTCGCGAAGACGTGCGCCCGCTTCCCGGTCAGCAGTCCCACCGGCCCTTCGGGCGTGTAGCGGAAGGTAACACCGGCTCGCGCCACGTGGTCGAACCAGGCCTTGAGTGCCGAGGGCACGCCGAAGTTGTACATGGGCAGGCCGATGACGATGGCGTCGGCGTCGCGCAACTCGTCGATGAGGACGTCGGACTCGGCCACGTGCCGCTGCTGGACCAGGGTGCGCTCCGCTGCCGGCGTCGTAAACGCCGCGAAGCGCTCGGCGCTCAGGTGGGGAACCGGGTCACGGGCGAGATCGCGCACCACCACGCGGGCGTGGCCTGCCTGTGCAAGCCTGGCGGCAAACTCGCCGGCCAGGCGGGAGGACTGTCCGTCTTCGCCGAACAGGCTGGTATTCAGTTGCAGAATCGTCTTCATGTCCGTTCCTGTCGATTGGGTGGAAATGTGAGACCGGATTTTCCATCTATTCGACTAATATAAAAGTTGGTAATTTAGCCTCTATCAATCCAATCGTTCGATATATATGCCAACGACCAAGATCACGCTGGACCAGTGGAGCGCCCTCGTCGCTGTCGTGGAGGCCGGAGGCTACGCGCAGGCATCTGCCCGCCTGCACCGCACCCAGTCCACGGTCACCTACACGATCAAGAAGCTCGAGGACCAGCTCGGCGTGAAGGTGTTCCAGCTCAAGGGACGCAAGGCCGAGCTCACGCCCATCGGCCAGGCGCTCTATCGGCGCGGCAAGGCGCTGGTCGAGGAGGCCGCGCGGATAGAGCGCGCCGCGGCACAGCTGGCTCGCGGCTGGGAACCAGTCATTCACCTCGCGGTGGACATCATCTTTCCGACCTGGCTGCTGCTCGAGTGTTTCTCGGCCTTCGAGGAGGAGCATCCGGACACCTCCATCGAACTCACGGAATCCGTGCTCGGGGGCACCGAGGAAGCCTTGACCGAGGGCCGGGTCGACTTCGCCGTGGGCGGCGTCGTGCCGCGCGGATTCGTGGGCGATCCGCTGATGCAGGTGCGCTTCGTCTGCGCGGCCGCGCCCTCACATCCGCTGCACCGGCTGGAACGAACGCTGACCCACGACGATCTGCGCCACCACCGCCACCTCGTGGTGCGCGATTCGGGCGCGCAACGCAATCGCAGCGACGGCTGGCTCAACGAACGCCGCTGGACGCTTTCGCACAAGGCGACCTCGATCCGCGCCGCCCGCATGGGCCTCGGCTATGCGTGGTTTCCGGAGGAGAACATCCGCGAGGAACTCGACTCCGGCGCGCTCGTACCGCTGCCACTGGCGGCCGGCGGCGAGCGCTTCGTCTCGCTGTACCTGATCTACGCCGATCCCGACGCTACGGGCCCCGGCGCCAGGCGCCTGGGCGAGATCATCCGGCAGAAGGTTGCGGAAGCCTGCAAGTCGCGCGGAACGCGCCCGATACATTAGACTTCACGCATGAATCTCGGCCGGCTCCGCTCGCGCGCGCACCGGGAGTGGTTGGTCCTGCTCCTGTTGCCGGCCCTCGCCTTCCGGCTCCTCCTGCCGGCCGGCTTCATGCCGGTCTTTGGCGATGACGCGGCCGTCACCATGCAGATGTGCCACGGCGACCCCTTGTCGGCCGCCGCCGTCCGTCTCATCGGCACGGGCGAGGCGCCGGACGGACCGGGCGCCCGACACGACGCACCCTGCATCTTCGCCGCGACGGCCGCGACCGCGCCGCCAACGCTCGCCCTGCAGGCGTCCTCGAGCCCGTCGTCGCCCGTGCTGGCGCCGGCGACGGTCCAGCCGTCTCCCGCACTCCGCCGCCCCCATCGACCGCAGTCACCTCGCGCCCCTCCGTCGACGGTCTAGCCCGCGCACGCTGGACCCAACACCGTCACGGAGACCACACCCATGAGGATCTTGCACGGGGCCCGCCGGGCCGCCGTTGCGCTGGTCGTGCCCGCCGCGCTCTGCGCCGCGGGCACGGCGGGCGCTGCCGAATCGCTGGACGAAATCGTCGTCACCGCCGTGCGCATGCACGCACCGCTCACCGTCGTGACCGACCCCAAGGCACCGCGCCAGCCGTTGCCGGCGCACGATGGCGCCGACTACCTGAAGACCATCCCCGGCTTCTCGGTGATCCGCAAGGGCGGTACCGACGGCGATCCCGTCTTCCGCGGCATGGCCGCGTCCCGCGTCAACATCCTCGTCGACGGCGAACAGGTCCTCGGCGGTTGTGGCATGCGCATGGACCCGCCCACGGCCTACGTCTTCCCGGAAGCCTACGATCGCATCGTGGTCGTGAAGGGACCCCAGACCGTGCTGCACGGCCCCGGAAACTCGGCCGCGACGGTGTCCTTCGAGCGCGACGTTCCGCGCTTCGAGACGCGCGGCTACACGGCCCATGCCAGCGTGCTCGGTGCGAGCGCCGGTCGCAACGACCTCGTGGGTGACCTGCGGCTCGGGACTTCATCGGTCTACGGCCAGCTGACCGGCACGCGTGCGCAGGCGGATGACTACGAAGATGGCGCCGGCACCCGCGTGCACTCTGCCTATGAGCGCTGGAGCACGAGCGGCGCCCTCGGCTGGACGCCGGACGCCGGCACGGTCGTCGAACTCACCGGCATCCGCAGTGACGGCGAGGCGGCTTATGCCGATCGCGCCATGGACGGTGTCGCGTTCGACCGCGAGAACCTCGGAGTTCGCTACGAGCGACGCGATACCGAGGGATATGTGCGCAAGTCCGAGGCCCAGGCGTATTACAACTACGTCGACCACGTGATGGACAACTACACCCTGCGTGATTTCACGCCCTCCCCCACGATGCCCGGCAAGGCCGTGCAGAACCCCGACCGCCGCACGATCGGCGGACGGGCGGCGATCGAACTCGCGTGGACCGGAGGCACCGCCGCGACCCTGGGCGCGGACCTGCAGGAGAACGCGCACTCGCTGCGCGCGACCATGAACCAGGACGCGACGCCCTACCAGTCTGTCGTCCGTGTCGACGACGCATGGTTCCGCAGCATCGGGCTCTTCGGCGAGGTCAATCGCCCGCTCGACGAGCGCAACCGGATCATCGCCGGGCTGCGCGCCGACGCCTGGGAGGCGCGCGACGAGCGCCAGATGCTCCGTATCGGCATGACCCCCGTGCCCAATCCCACGGCCGACCGGACGCGCGGCACGCTCCTGCCCAGCGGTTTCGCCCGACTCGAACGGGATGTCACGGGCCGGCCCGCGACGCTGTTCGTCGGGCTCGGCCACGTGCAGCGCTTCCCGGACTACTGGGAGCTGGTCTCGGCCGGGAAGGAGAGCATCGACAGCCTGAGCGCCTTCGACACGGCGCCGGAGAAAACCACGCAGTTCGACACCGGCGTGGTCTACGCGGGGCCGCGCCTGTCGGCGTCGGTCTCGGCGTTCGTCTCCCACGTGGACGACTACATCCTCATCGAGACCGGGTATGCGAAGGGTCCGCGCAGCGTCACGGTGACCCGCAACGTGGACGCCCGCACCTGGGGAGGCGAAGCCGACGCGACCTTCGCCCTCTCGCCGCAATGGCAACTGGCCGGCACGCTCGCCTACACCCGCGGCGACAACCTGAGCGACGACCGGCCGCTTGCGCAGATGCCGCCCCTCGAACTGCGCACGGGGATCAACTACGCCAGTGCTCGCTGGTCCGCAGGGGCGCTGTGGCGTGTGGTGGCCGAGCAGGACCGCTACGCACTGCGCCAGGGAAACGTCGTGGGCCAGGACCTCGGACGCACCGGCGGCTTCGGCGTGCTGTCGCTGAACGCCGGCTGGAGGCCCGCGGACACCGTGCTCGTGAGCGCCGGCGTAGACAACCTGTTCGACAAGGTCTACGCGGAGCACCTGAGCCGTGGTGGAGCCGCGGTGTCGGGCTTCGAGCAGACCATGCGCGTCAACGAACCGGGTCGCACGCTGTGGCTCAAGGTGGGTGCGAGCTTCGATTGACGGTGGCGCGACGGCAGGCGGAGGGATAACGTATGCCGACACTAGCCGCCGTCGCGGCGACCGGAGCAAGCACATGACCGAAGGCCGTTGCCTTTGCGGGGCATTGCGCTACCAGATCGACGGGCCGTTCGTCGACCTGGTGCACTGCCACTGCTCGATGTGCCGCAAGCACCACGGCACTCCGTTTGCGACCTGGGCAGCGGCCCCGGCGAGCGGCTTCCGCTGGGTGGGTGACACCTCCGCGCTCGCGAGCTTCGCGTCTTCCGCGAGAGGCCACCGCGATTTCTGCCGCATCTGCGGCTCGGTCGCACCGGTGCTGGACGAGGCCTCCGGGCTGGTGATCGCACCGGCCGGCAACCTCGACGGCGACCTCGGACTGCAGCCGACCAAGCACATGTTCACGGCCTCGAAGGCCGGGTGGTATCCGATCACGGACGACCTCCCGCAGCACGACGAGTTTCCGGCGGAGTTCGGCATGACGGCGACCCCGCGTGAGCCGGTCCCGGTGCGCGACGGCGTCACGCAAGGCAGTTGCCTGTGCGGCGACGTGGCTTACGAGATCACGGGCGCTCCGCTGCGCATGTTCTACTGCCACTGTTCGCGCTGCCGCCGCGGGCGCAGTGCCGCGCACGGCGCCAACGTGTTCTACAAGGCCGAGGGCTTTCGCTGGACGCGGGGCGCGGATCTCGTGCAGGACTACCCACTGCCCGGCGCACAATACTTCGGGACGGCTTTCTGCCGACGCTGTGGTTCGGAAATGCCGCGGGTCTCCGCCCAGACCGGCATTGCCTCGGTGCCCGCCGGTTCGCTCGACAGCGATCCGGGCATCACCCCCGACGGGCACATCTTCGTCGACTCCCGCGCGCCGTGGTTTGAGGTCACGGGCGACGTTCCGCGGTTCGCCGCGATGCCGCCGCGGCGCTGACGCGGGTCGCGGCGGTCACTCCTCCGGCGGGTTCTCCTCCGCGCTCCACTTGCGACGGTGCTCCTGCTCGGCCGCGGCACGGACGCCGGCATGCCGGTTCGACAGCAGCAGCGACGACGGGTCGCAGACCCGCGCACGGATGACGCCGAGGTCCACGGCCGCGTCGAACAGGCTGGGATACCAGCGCTGCCAGTCCGGGAAGATCGCGTCGACTCGCTCCTTCAGCGTCATGGGAATAAGTGTGAAGGCGCTCAGTCCGCCGGGCAACCCGGGCCGTCGGGCCCTTGCACGGTCGCGATTCTTGCGGCGCCAGCGGCAACGGCGGCGGCATGCGGACCGCCCGCGGCCAGCGCCTGCGCCGACTCGATTTCGCGACGGGCGGACGCCGGGCAACCCAGCTGCAGCAGGACCTCGGCGCGATTGTTGCGGGCTGCGACGTCCTGCGGGGCCTGCTCGATCGCCGCCCGCAGGTTGCGCTCCGCTTCGCGAAGCTCGCCCCGGGCGTAAGCGAGATTGGCGAGGCCGAGTCGCGGCAGTGGCTCTGTCGGCCACTCGCGCGCGGCAGCCTGGTAGGCACGACCCGCCGCGTCGAGCCGTCCCACGGCCTCGAGTCCGGCTGCCGCCTCCAGGTACCGCAACGGCTCGGGCTCGGCCGGCAGCTCCCCCGGTCGCAGCGCGACCATCGCCCAGCGGCCGGCCCGGTCCCAGGTGGTGACGAACCGCGCGATGCTCATCCCCAGGCGCGGCTCGAGGCCGGACCTGAGCAGCAGCCGCTCGGTGGAGGCGTCGTAGCCGACGAGCACTGCATAGTGCCAGCCGGGCCAGGGTCCGGCACCGAGCTTCTGCATGACCATGACGGGATGACCCGCCGCCAGCTGCGCGAGCAGCGCGTCGAGTCGCGGCGGCAACACGTACGGCAACCGGTCGCGGGCGCGCGTGGCCGCCACCAGTTCCGACTGCAGGCTGCCCTGCCGGCCCGGCAGGAACACCTCGGGGACGAGCGCATCCGCCGTGACGGGCGCCTCCGACGCGGCGAGGACGGTCGCCAGCGCCGCCGGGCCGCACTGGTAGTCGCGCTGGGGGAAGAACGGCGTGTCGGTGAGTTCGACCCGCACCGGGTACCGGCCTGCGTCGACCGCCTCGAGCCGAGGTCCGCCCGAGGCGCATCCCCCGAGCACGAGCGCGAGCGCGAGCACGACGCCCGCCGCGCGAGGCCGGCCACCGGCGCCCGCGCGGGGAGGCCTGCGCTCCGGCCTACGGGAACTTCTTGAAGATGTCGATGACACCCACGGCTTCGAGGATCATGAGCACCAGGAACACGATGCCGATGATGGCCAGCGCGTCGCCACCCGCCGGGAGCTCGGACATCTGGCCGGCCAACGTGCGTAGTTCGGAGTCCGTGAGCGCGGCGATCCGCGTGTCGACGCGAGCCGGGTCGACGCCGAGCGAGACAAACTGCTGCCGGACCTCGTCCCGTGCCAGCGCGTTGGCGACGATCGAGAGATCCTGGGATCGCGTCGAGGACTCGACGGCCTGCAAGGTACCGATCATTCCCGCGTTCGCCACCATCGGCGAGCCGAGGTTCAGTATCGCGGCAAAGAGGACGTAGATGACGGAGCGCTTGAACATGTGCACCACCCTGGGAAAAGTCCTGACGGCGGGCGGAGTGTAGCGAACCTGCTCCGCTTCAGCGCGAAGTGCCAGTGCCAGTTTCGACGCAGTTCGCATTTCCGCGGATCGTTGCAACCTGCGGCTCAGGGCTGGACCAGCCGCGAGAGGAATTCCTTGACGAGTTTCGCGCCCACGGCGGCCGTCCGGCCGTCCGGGTCGCGATCCGGGTTCAACTCGACGATATCCGCGCCGATGATCGGCGCCTGCACGCGACGCAAGGCCTGCAGGACTTCGCGGACCGACAGGCCGCCGGGTTCGTGATGCGAAACGCCGGGTGCGAACGCCGGATCGAGGGCATCCATGTCGAAAGACACGTACACGGGATCCGTCCCGGTCAGGCCGGGCCAGTCGGGGAGTCCGTCCGGCCGCACGATCTCGACGCCGAAGCGATGCACCGCCGCCGCCTGCACGGCGTTCAGGCTGCGGATGCCGACCTGCACGAGGCGGCTCGCGAGCCCCTCCTCCATGACACGATGGAATGGGCTGGCGTGCGAATCGCGGTTGCCATCCAGTTCCGGGTACAGGTCCGGGTGCGCGTCAAAATGCAGGACCGTCAGCGGGAGGCCGTCGCGACGTCGGCCGCGCAGCAGCGGAGCCGTAATCGAGTGGTCGCCACCGAGGCTCAGCAGCCGGCCACGTCGCCACGCCTCCGCAGCAACTGCTTCGATGCGTGCCATGTCGCCGGCCTCGCCGCGACAATCGACGTCACCCCAGTCGCTCCAGCCCTCGTGCGCCTCGAGGTCGACGCCCGACTCGCTGGTCCAGTTCATGCTTCCGGAAAGCAGATGGCGGCGGATGGCCTCGGGGCCCCGGCGTGGCCCGCGCAGGAACGAGCTGTTGTGGTCGAGCGGAACGCCGACGACGGCGACCCCCGCTGCAACGTTCCTGCTTCTCAGGAAAGGGGGCGTTGCGTCTGCACCCACCGCTGGATCGCCCGGCTGCATGCCACGCCCGCGCCGAGGTCGCGCCTAGCCTGCGGCCTGCGCACGGGCGCGCATCGCGGCGATGAAGGACGGCATGGCCGCATCTCGACTGGCCGCGATGCTGCGGGCGTGCGGGTTCTCCTCGAGCCGTTGCAGCAACGTCCGGGCGGCCGGAATGTCCCCCAGCAGGTCGAGCCCGAACAGCGCCCGGCCGACGGTCGAGCCGAGGTCGACGCTGTACAGGAACATGATGTCGGCCAGGCTGAACGTATCCCCCGCCACGTACGGGGCGAACCGGCCGTGGCGCTTCAGGGTCGCAAACCCGGCCTGCAGGTCGTCGCGCGCCTTCTGCTTGATCGGATCGGGGAGCTTCCCGCCGAAGAAAGCCTCCGCGAAGCACGCCCGCGCCGGCAATTCGATGTAGAGCTCGATCTCCTTCATCAGCGCACGGACGGTTGCCCGCGCGTAGGGGTCGGACGGCAGCAGCGGCCGGCCGATGCCGGCGTCCTCGAGATAGTCGAGGATGACGCTGGCCTCGTTGAGGTAGCCGTGGGGCGTCTCGAGGAACGGAACCTTGCCACGGGGGCTCTTCGCCAGCAGTTCCGCACTCTGACCGGGCATGGTCAGGACATACTCGAAGGGCACGCCTTTCTCGAGCAGGGCCAGCTGGACCATGTTGGTGTAGTTACTGACGGGAAAACCGTGGAGCTTCAGCATCGGAGTGTCCTCGCGGCGGAACGGCTGGGCGGCGGAAGGCGCAAGGTACTCCGATCGTGCCGGTCTTGACGAGCCTCAGCGAGGCAACACGCGCCGGGAAGCCCGGGTCGACCCATCGACGGCGATCCGCCGGGATGCCGCGAACCGGCTCGTCGGGTTCGCGATAGGATATGCAGGCTTGCAGGCGGACGCCGTCGAAGAGAAACGCGGATGCCACGAGAACTACCGACGCGAGGCCGGCTCGCCGGGCTCGACCGAGCGATGAGCCATGCCGGCAGCTATGCCGAGTGGCACGACATCGCCATCGAGCACGATCGACTCTCCGGAGCGGCCGACTGGCGCGAAGACGACCAGTGCGAGTGGATCCATGCAGGTGAACTGCGGGCGAGCATCGCGCGCCTGCGCCGGCTGCGACGGCGCGGCGAGTCGTGGAGGCTGCTGAACGAATTCCAGGACGCACTGTTCCGGCACCAGGGCGAGTGCGCTCAACCCGAGCTCTACCAGGTCGCCCGCGCCGGCACGAAACGGGTCATCGGCGAATATCTCGCGGAACTCGAGAGCTGCTTCGCCTACCTGCTGGATCTCGACGAGCCCGGCGTCGACGACAGCTACCGGCTGACCCAGGTCAAGCGCGTCGGTCGCGTCTATGGCCGGCCGGCGCTGATGTTGTCCGGCGGTGCACTGCTCGGCCTGTTTCACTTCGGCGTGGTCAAGGCGCTCTTCGAGCAGGACCTCCTGCCGCGCACGGTGTCGGGTTCGAGCATGGGATCGATCATCGCGGCGTGGGCCTGCGTGCACACGGACGAGGAGTTGCAGGAACTCTTCGCGGATCCCTCGCGCATCAATCGTGAGGCGCTCGGCCGGCTGCCCATCACACGGATGCGGGATCAGTCGGCCCTGCTGGACCAGGGGAAGCTGCGCCGGTTCCTGCCGACGGTCCTCGGGGACCGGACGTTCTCCGGTGCCCTGCGGCACTCGCGACGCATTCTCAACATCACCGTCTCACCGCTGCGCAAGCAACAGATACCGCGCCTGCTCAACTATCTCTCGGCGCCCGACGCACTGGTGAACAGTGCGGTTCTCGCCTCCTGCGCGATTCCAGTGGCCTTCGAGCCGGTCCAGCTGATGGCGAGACGACGCGGGCGAGCCGAGCCCTGGATGAAGAAGGAACGATGGATCGACGGCTCGGTTCACAGCGACCTGCCGTTCGATGCCTTGCGACAGATGCTCAACATCAACCACTTCATCACCTCGCAGACGAATCCCCACGTCCTGCCCTTGCTGTCGATGTATCCGACGCGGCCCGGGCTAGCCGCCGCACTGCTTCGCGCCGGCAGCAGCACGTATCGGCATGGATCCACGCAGTTGCTCGACATCCTGCGCAGGCATTCGCCCGGCCCCGGCCTGCGGCGCCAGCTGGACAAGGCGCACGCGATCTATAACCAGACCTATGCCAGCACGGACATGCACATACAGATGCCCATCCGGCCGCGCCTCTACGCCAGGATGCTGAGCAATCCGACCCTGGAGGAGTTCGGGAACTACACCCGCCTGGGCGAAGCGGCCACGTGGCCGCGGATCCCGATGGTCCGCGACCGCACGCGGCTGTCACGCATGTTCGGCAATGCGATCGGCACCCTGGTGAGGCGGATCGATGCGTCCACCCGCAAGCCCGCTGGCCGCCGTCCGCGACCCCGGGCCCGCGCCCGCTGAGCTCGACGCCGGACCGCGGCAGGAAGCCCGCGCCGGATCGTTCTCAGCCACCCGCCCAGCGCAGCAACTGCCCGAACGCGGACGGATCGGTCACCAGCACGAACAGCAGACCGAAGAGCGCGCCGCCGAGATGCGCATCGTGGTTGATGCGGCCACGCGCCTGCCGCGCCGAGTACCAGGAATAGGCCACGTACCCGACCGCGAACAAGGGCGCCGGGATCGGCAGGGGAATCGGGATGATGAACAGCTTCATCCACGGGAAGTAGACGATCGCGGCGAACAACACCGCCGAAATCGCCCCGGAAGCGCCGAGGGAGGCGTACTGGGGGTCGTTGCGGTGCTTGAGATAGGTACCGAGGTCGCTGACCGCAAGGGCCGCGAAATACAGCACCGCAAAGCGCAGCGAACCGATCTGGCGCTCGAGCGGGAACGCGAAGAACCAGAAGGTCACCATGTTGAAGATCAGGTGCGGCAGGTCGGCATGGACGAACCCGCTGGTGACGAGGGTTTCATACTGCCTCCGGCGCTGAAACCAGTACGGCCGGAAGAGGCTGCGCTCGATGATCTGCGGCTTTGCGTACAGGCCCGCCAGGCTCGCGACGATCGTGACGATGAAGATGAGGAGCGCGATGCTCAAGGCTATGTCCGGTCGTGTGTGACGTAGATGAGCGCCGAGGTGTCGAAGCCGAGTTCGCCAGCCCGCCTCACCAGTCGGTCGACGTCCTCTCGCGGCGGATCGGGCCGCCGCGCCAGGATCCAGAGGTAGGAACGGTTCGGCCCCGCGACGAGTGCGATCTGGTAGTCGGGATCGAGGTCGAGCACGTTGTAGCCGCCGTAGAACGGGCCGAAGAACGACACCTTGAGCATCGCCGTGCCCGGCGGTCCCGCCAGCTTCGCCCGACCCTGCGCCTCGCGCCACTCACCGGCCTCGGCGTCATAGCCACGGTTCAGCACGTCGATACTGCCGTCCTCCCGCTGGCGATAGGTCGCCGTCACGTTGCTCAGGCCGCGCTCGAAGCGGTGATCGAGCCTGGCAACCTCGTACCACTTTCCGAGGTAACGCCCGGTGTCGAAGCCGCCCACTGCCTCGACACCCTCGGGGATCTGGGCGCAGCCGGCAAGCACGGCTGCGGCGAGCAGGAGCAATGGGCGCATATTGGAACGGACCTGCGTGGACGCTGGGAAACTCCCATGATGATCGCAGAAAAGGGCCGGGCGGATTCCGGAAAGCCACATTGAGCCGGGTCGCAGCCCCGCCTATAAGGGGACTGGTCGGCCGCCGCGCCGATCGCGACCGTACGAAGGGTCCCACATGCAGGCACACCGCGTCACGGCCGCCCGCCTCGCACCGCCTCGCAACCTGCCTCGCCTGCTCCATCTTCTTCGCGTCGACCGGGGTCGACGCACAGGGCAGCGATCCCTCCTGGACGGGCTTCTATGCGGGCGGCGGCGGCAGTTACTCCACCGTCAGCGTCGAGCGAGCCGGTGAAGGCTGCAGCGACTACTACAACTATTACGTCTGTCCCGGCTACGACGAAGGCAACGGCGACTACAGTTACTCGGTGCACGCCGGGTATCGCCTGCATCGCTACGTCGCACTGGAGGCGAGCTACCTGGAAACGGGCACCATCCGCTGGGACAAGAACCTCGTCTACGTCCCCGAGCTCAACGGCTTCTACAACACCCGCGCCGACTTCTCGGCGCAGGTCACCGGCCTCACCCTGCTGGGGATCTGGCCGTTCGCGGGACGCTGGGAGATCTACCTGCGCCTGGGCGCCGGCTTCTGGGATGGCGAGAGCGACCAGCGGCTGGACGATTCCTTCGGGGACGAGGTGATCGCTTTCGCGACGCAGGACGACGGCACGGACTTCCTGATCGGGCTCGGCCTCGGGGTGACGCTGGCCCGGGCCTGGCACCTGCGCTTCGACTTCCAGTCGCTCACGATCGACGGGGATATGCTCGCGACGCGCAGCGACGCGAGCCTGGATTCGATGCTGCTCGAGGTCCAGTACCGCTTCGGTGCGCGCCAGGCGCTGCCCCCACCGGCGGCCGTGCCGGCCGCTATGCCTTGAGCGTCGTCACGCCGGCGACGCCCTTGGCGCGCGGCGGGATCCTGGCCATCTTTGCAGCGGCCTCGGCCTTGACGCGCTTGAGCAGCGCCGGCTGGCCCAGCAGTTCGTCCGCCAGCGTGCGCTTCCCGGCCACCAGGTCCTCGGTCAGTTCCTTGCCGAAGGTCCGCAAGGGCGCAATCCTGAAGCCGTGCCGGCGGAACAGCCGATAGATCTCCTTGACCTGCGCCGGCTGCACGTCGCGCCCGAGCGTGAAGCACTCGAAGCGATCTTCCATGGCGAGCAGCGCAGCCTCGGCCAGGCATGCGTAGGCGACGCCCGGCGGCAAGCCGATGTCGAAGCTGAATCTCGCCGGGCCGGGGATGAGCACCTCGCCGCTCTCGACCACCAGCACGTCGGGACGGACGGCCGCCTCCTCCGCGGAGATGTCGGGCGGCAGTGCGACGTCGAGGATGACGGCGCCGGGCTTGCACTGGCTCACGTCGAGCACCCGCTGGCCAAAGGCCGACGTCGCCGTGACGATGAGATCGCACTTCCCGGCCCAGGACGCCGTGCTCACGCCGGTGGCGACGCTTGCATCGGGTGTCTCGTCCAGGATGGTGCGCTTCAGTGCCGCGAGCCGCGCGGGCTCGATGGAGACGAGCACGACGTCCTTCACGGCCGCGGCCAGCAGTCGCGAGCAGACGGAGCCAATCGAGCCCGTGGCACCCACGACCATGGCCTTGCCGTGCGCCAGGTCCGGCCAGCCCATGCGCTTCGCGGTCAGCTTGGCCGTCTCGAGCGTCGCTGCGATGGTCAGGCTGTTGCCCGTCGTGACCGGAATCGGCGCGCGCTTCGCGACGGTGACGCCCGCGTCGCCGACGACCTTCGTGAACGCGCCGAGGCCCACGATCCTCGCGCCACGCTTCGCCGCATCCGCGATCGCGCTGTCGAGGCGCGAGTACGTGAACTCCGGCGGGCGGGTCAGCATCTGCCGCGGCGTCGCGCCTAGCGCGTAGATCAACCCTTCCACGCGCTTGCCGGTCGCCGGCGATCGTCCGCCGGTGACGGTGCCGACGCACTGCGCAGGCATGTAGGCGGACGTCACCTCGACGAGTCGCCGGGGAAGGTGTCGTGTCCACGAGAAACGCGGGTGCCGGGCGATGTAGTCGACCGTCAAGGGATGCAGCACGAACGCGAACCGGTCGACCTGTGCGTCCGACCGACGGGTGGATGCACTGCTCGTCGCGCGGACCGTCATCGGTTCCCCCTTGACTCTCCAGCAATTCTTCAGGGGCCCGGTCGGCCTCGGTATTCGTAGATGGCGCAATCGTCCGACGCAGCAGCGGCGTCAGCGCGACGGACAGAAAACCGTCGCGAATCCGCCGCCTGGGGTGCGGAAATTCGTCGTCTGCCCGCGGTACAGCCGGGCGGCCACCGAGAGCAGCGAGCCGTCGTAGACGTAGCAGCGCAGGTCGAGCTTGAGTCGCTCCGGCCGCCCGTCGACCTGCACGCTGCGCTCGCTCGGCGGCACGATCTCCTGCGCGACGTACCGACCCTGCAGGATTTCCGCCCACGCCTTGCGCGTGAGCTTGTCACCACGGTAGGCGGCCCGGCCACCGAAGCCCGATACCGGTTTGAAAAAGAGCTTCCGTCGGGCGGCCCACAGTTCGTCCGCCCGCGCCGGATCGACCATCTCGGTGCGCGGAATCGCGCGACGCAGCGTCTCGACCGTCGCAGGCTCGACGCCCCAGCCTGCCAGGCGATCGGCATCTCCCAGCAGGACGAGATTCCCCTTGTCGGCGTACAGCGCATGTGCCCGCGGATGCGGCGTCACGACGGCAGTCCCTGCGAGGTAAGCATCGCGCAGCGCAGCGTGCTCCGGCTGGTCCAGATAGAAGTCCGTCGTCCGGTTGTAGACGAGATCGATGGCCCGCCCGCCACCCTGCAGTCCACCTCCGTCGTGTGACAGGGTCCGGGCGTCGCAGACCAACGCCTCGACGCCGCGCTCCGTGAACATCCGCGCCGCCAGCAGGAACTCGGGATGGAGATACTGGCTCTCCGGCGCGTCATCGACGATCGCGACGGTGGCCGGGCGACCCTCGCCACGCTGCCTCCTCCACTCGGCCAGGAACATCGCGAACAACGCGTCCTCCAGCCTGACGGACCCGGCCGGCGCCTCGATCAGCGAGAGGACAGGCGCACAGCAGGCGCGTTGCGCGCGCGCGAGTGCGGCGTTCAGGAACACGCCGCCCGCATTGGTGTTGATCTCGATGAGCCGCGGACCCTCCGGGGTCACGTGGAAGTCGAATCCCATCAGCACGCCGACCGGGCCTGGCTCGTGTGCGGCGATCGCGGGCGCGCGGGCAATCACGGCGTCGCGGTACCCGGGTCGCGCGACGACGGCCTCGACCGCGTCGACCAGCCGCGACATAGCGACAACGTTCTCGCGCGAGACAAAGATCGGCGCGTGGGAGAACAGGTACGCGTGCGTCGTCTTGAGAGAATCGTAGAGTCCGCGGGTCGCGTCATCGGACTCGAGTCCGGCCCGTAACGCCTCGGCGTCCACGGTGACGCAGAAGCAGTCGGTATTCAGCCACTCGATCGCGTTGTCGGTCATGCGGGGATGGGACGCGGCGCCTGCCGCGGCTACCTGAGCCGGATCTCGCCGGCGTGCTCCGGCCTGCGGCCGCGCTTGCTGGCGTAGAACTGCCGGATCCGGTCCAGGTCCGCCTCCTGATCGCCGGTCATGTGCAGGTAGGTATCGATGCCGACCGTCCGGGTGGCAAAGTCGATGTAGCCGAGCCCGATCGGTATGCCGGCTCGCTGGGCGATCTGGTAGAAGCCCGACTTCAGGTGGTCCGTGTGCGAGCGCGTGCCCTCCGGCGCAATGGCGACCCACATCCAGTCTCGCTTGCGGTATTCCTCCAGCAGCGCCGGGAGGAATCCGGCGGTCCGGCGGCGATCGAGCGGGATCCCGCCGATGCGCAGCAGCAGGCGACGGAAGGGAGGCCGGAACATCTCGGTCTTGCCGATCCAGCTGGCCGGCAGGCCGTTGCCGATCCGAAACAGCACCCCGATGATGAAGTCCCAGTTCGAGGTGTGCGGATAGACGATGATCACACCCTTCGGCTCGGGAGGCCATACGAGGCGGGAATGCCAGCCGGCCATCCTGAGCAGGCCCAATGCGGCGCGCTGCAACGCGGAGGGTGGTCGTCGTGCGTCGGGAACGGCGTCTTGCATGATCGGATGGTTGCACAATCCGCGGCGGTCGTGGCAGGGTCACGACGCAGCGCGTGCGGGGCGATCAACCGGCCCCTGCCGCGTTGCGGCGCTTCAGCGCTGCGACGAAGCCCTCGAGCGTCGGCGAGACGCTGCCGCGGGGTATCATCACCTCGATGAGCTGGAATCGACCGGTCCGCTGCGTCGCCCGGTCGAGCGCCTCCGCGAACTCGCGCCGGGTGGAAACACGCATGCCGTCACCGCCCAACGGCGCCGCCAGTTCGGCGAAGCGCCAGTCGTCGAGCGCGTTGAACCGTGACTCGGGCTGGAACACCCGCAGCATTTCCCAGCTGCAGTTGTTCATCACGATCACGATGGGGTCCCAGCCGTAGCGGCGGCACTGTCCGAGTTCCCAGCCGGTCATCTGGAAGGCGCCGTCACCGACGAGGATGATCGGACGCTGGCCGGTCGCCGCCTGCACACCGAGGCCGGCCGGCACCCCGAAGCCCATCGTCGCGTAGTAGCCGGGGGCGACGAGTTCAGTGTTCTCGATCTCGAGCGCAGTAAAGAGACTGTCGCCCGTGTCCGTCGCGACCGGCAGGCGGCCAATCCGCGCAAACAGGTCGTTGATGCCCCGCGCGACGTCGAGCGGCGCAACCGGTGCGTCGTCCGCCACCAGTCCGCGCGGATAAGTCGGGGCCCGCCCGGCAGAACGCGCGGGCTGGTTGGCCACGCGGGCCGCCAGTGCGTCGACGAGCGCGGCCAGCGGCACGTTGCCGTAGCGATGGAAGCCCATCGTCACCGCGCGATCCGCCGCCAGCACGCAGTTGCGGGCGTCGATGCGACCCTCCGAGACGCCGAAGTTCGTGTCCGAGACGATGACCCCGAACAGCAGCAGGCAATCGGATTCCTCGACGGGGCGGCCGACCTCCGGGTGCGCGGTGAGACCGAGGTAGGTGCCGAGCACCGGCACGTCGCCCTGTGCCAGCAGGCCACGCCCCATGAAGGACGTCACGACCGGCACGTGCAGGCGACGGGCGAGCGCGGCGACCCGCGCCTCCAGGCCGTACCGGCGTACCTCCACGCCCACCATCATGACCGGCCGCGACGCGCGGCGCAGCCGCTCCATCACCTCGTCCGCGCAGGCGGCGACCGCCTGCGGGTCCCACTCCGGCTCTGGCATCGACGGGACCGGGACGCACTCTTCCGTGACCACGTCGCGCGGCAGTTCCAGGTAGACGGGTCGCGAGTGCGTCAGGCAACTGCGCAGGACTCGTGCGATCTCCGCCGGTGCGCGTGCCGGATCGTGCAGCGACGCCTGGTCGCAGGTGATCTCGCGGTAGATCGCGAACTGCGAGTCGAGTCGCTTGACCTGGTGATGCAGCAGCAGGCCGCCGCGCCCTTCGCGCCGACCAGGGGCTCCCGAGATCACCACGAGCGGTGACTTCTCGGCATACGCCGCAGCGACCGGGTTGACCATGTTGAGCGCGCCGGCACCATAGGTCACGACGGCAACGCCCGGGGCGCAACTGACCCTCGCGGCGGCATCGGCCGCGAAACCGACCGATGGCTCGTGGCTCAGCGTATACAGGGGCAGGATCGCGGATTCCTCGATGACCTTGAAGAACGGCAGGACGAAGTCGCCGGGAATGCCGAAGACCTGGCGCGCACCGTGCGTCTCGAGCGCGTTCAGCAGTGTTTCCCCGAGGCTCGTACCCGCCGCCTCGCGGGTCCGGAGGTTGCTCATCCGGGCGCGGCCACGAGCAGCTGCGAGTTCACCTCGAAGTGCGAGCCGTCCGCTGCCTCGAGCTCGACCTGCCACAGGTCCTCGTCCGGGATCATCGTGCGCTCGTGGCCCGGCAACTCGCGCTCGTCGTCCACCTGCAGCCCCCACACCCGCACGTGACGGATGCCCTTCACCGGGATGCGCTCGGACGTGAACCTGTCGCGGATGGCACGCGCGACGTCGTCGCTCGCCCAGCGGGCGTATCCGCAATCCCGGATGGCCTGGACCTCGGGCGGCATGGGCATTTCCGCATTCCTGTCGCTCATCTGGCAGTCTCCCCCGACCGTCGGCGCGGTCGGTCAGGCGCAGCTTGCGGCCGGGACCCGGAAGATCAAGCCGTAGATCCCCCTACGCCCGGGCTTGCCACGATCGGCACCGGGGTTCCTACAATAGCCGGATGCATCCACCAGACAGCCCTGGCGCGGGGCGATCCCAGCGCAGTTCCAGCGTATCGATCGTCCTCGCCGGCAGCGGCGGAGCAGGCGTGATGACGGCCGGGAACATGCTGCTCGAGGCCGCCGCCCGCGCGGGCTACTACGCCTTGATGACCCGCTCCTCGGGCCCGCAGATCCGCGGTGGCGAGGCCGCCGCGATGCTGCGCATCGCCTGCCACCCGGTGGAGTGCATGGAGGAGCGGTTCCACATTCTCGCGGCGGTGGACTGGGAGAAAGTGCAGCGTTTCAACGCCGAGATCCCCTTGCTCCCCGACAGCCTCATCGTCGGCGATCCCGACCAGGGTCCGCCGCCGGAAGTGTTCACGGCCGGCGGCGCCCGGCAGGCATCGCTACCGCTCAAGAAGCTCGCGAAGGCCATTCCGGAGGGACGCGCGAACATGGTTCTGCTCGGCTACGTCGCCGCCCTGCTCGACCTGCCCGAGGCCGCGGTCGATGGCCGCCGTCGAGAAGACCCTCGGCAAGCGCCGCACGGCGCTCGCGCCGAGCCTCGCGGCCGTTGCCTGCGGCCGTGGCGAAGCGACCGCATCGGGTCTGCACTTCCCGCTCGCCGCACCCCCGCCCGTCACGACGCCGCGCTGGCTGATCACCGGCAACGAGGCGGCGGGCTACGGTGCGTTGAAGGGCGGCGTGCGCTTCGCGGCGGCCTATCCCATCACGCCGGCGACCGAACTGCTCGAGTGGCTGAGCCCGGCACTCGCGGAGGTCGGCGGGACGCTGGTCCAGGCCGAGGATGAACTGGCCTCGATCAACATGGTGATCGGAGGCTCCTACGGAGGCGTGCCGGCGCTGACCGCCACCTCGGGGCCCGGTCTCGCGCTCATGGTCGAGGCGCTCGGTCTCGCCGTGGCTGCCGAGGTGCCGCTGGTCGTGGTGGACGTGATGCGGGTTGGTCCCTCCACCGGAATTCCCACCAAGTCCGAACAGGCGGACCTCAACATTGCCCTTCACGGCCTGCACGGCGACGCGCCTCACCTCGTGCTGGCACCGAACTCCGTGGCCGACTGCCTGCGCACCACGCAGTGGGCCGTGCAACTTGCCGAGTCGCTGCAGGCGCCTGCCATCGTGCTGTCGGACCAGTTTCTCGGCCAGGCGCGTGCGGTCGTCGATCGACCCGCGGACCAGGCCGGCGGCGCCGGTCGCGTCGTTGCCGAGCCCGCCTCCCCGGGCTACCGGCGATATGCCGTGACCCCGACGGGCATCTCGCCGATGGCGGTTCCCGGCACCCCGGGCACGGCCTATACCGCGGACGGCCTGGAGCACGGCGAGCGCGGTCACCCTTCGTCGCAGGCGGCCGATCACTACGCGCAACTCGACAAGCGCAAGCGCAAGCTCGATGACTGGGACTATGGCGAGGGCTGGGCGGACGTCGAGGGTGATCTCGCGGCGGAGTCCGCGGTCATCACCTTCGGGTCATGCACCGGTCCCGTCCGCGAAGGAATGGCGCGGGCAGCCGGGGACGGCCTGTCCGCGCGACTCGTCTCACTGCGCCTGCTCTCGCCACTGCAACCCGCGCGGCTCGCCGCAGCGCTCGCCGGCGTTCGTCGGATACTGGTCGTCGAACAGAACCACACGGCGCAGCTCTACAAGTACCTGAGGGCCGAATGCGACCTGCCCGGCCGCCTGTCGAGCCTTCACCGGGCGGGCGCGCTGCAGTTCCAGCCCGGGGAGATCCACCGCCACCTCGTCGAATGGAGCCAAGCATGAACGACGCTGCCGTGCGACTGGCGCCCGCCGACTACAAGTCCGACGTGAAACCGGTGTGGTGCCCTGGCTGCGGTGACTTCGGCGTGGTGAACGCGCTGTCGAAGGCGCTCGCGAAGCTCGAGCGCCGGCCGGAACAGGTCGCCGTCGTGTCCGGCATCGGCTGTTCCTCGCGCATCCCGGCCTACCTGTCGAGCTACGGGTTCCATGGCGTGCATGGTCGCGCACTCGCCGCCGCCACCGGCCTCAAGATCGCCCGACCCGACCTGACCGTGATCGTGACGGGCGGCGACGGCGACGGCTATTCCATCGGCGGCAACCACTTCCTGCACGCGTGTCGCCGCAACGTGGACATGACGTACATCGTCATGGACAACCGCGTCTACGGCATGACGAAGGGACAGCCCTCGCCGACCACGGAGCCGGACTGGGACTCCAAGCTCTCGCCCGATGGAACCGGACTCAGGGAGTTCCAGCCCATGGTGATCGCGCTCGCCTCCGGGGCCAATTTCATCGCGCGCGCATTCACGGGCGATCCGAACAATCTCGCGGACGTCATCGTGCAGGCGGTACGACACCCCGGCTTCTCGTTCGTGGAGGTGCTGTCGCCCTGCATCACGTTCCGACCCGAACAGAAGGACTGGAAGAAGATCGTGCGCGCGGACGCGCTCAAGCCGACGTCCGACGTCGCGCGTGCGGCCCGCCGCATGCTGCGCGACACGGGGTTCGACCTGGGCATCCTGTACGCCGGGGAGCGTCCACCCTACGCGCCGCGCCGGCCACGGGGACAGCGGGCGGTCGCGGACCTGGAAGCGAGGTTTGAGTTATGAGCAAGCAGTCGGCGACGGCACGGCGCCTGCCGCGCACCGTCGGGCAGTTCATGGCCTACGCATACGCCATGGAGGTCGAGGCCGTCGAGCGCTACACGGAACTCGCCGAGCAGATGTCCACGCACCACAATCGCGAGGTGTCGGAACTGTTCGCGAAGCTGGCGCGCATCGAGGGCAAGCATCGCGACCAGATCCTGGCGCGGATGAACCGGGCGAGTCCGCCCGGGACTGGTGTCTTCCGCTGGGAGACCCCAGAGGGACCGGAAACGACCGACTATGGCGAACTGCACTACCTCATGCAGCCCTATCACGCGCTCAAGCTCGCGGAGCACAACGAGCGACGGGCGGTCGAGTTCTTCGAGCGATTCGCCGCCGCCCGGGTTCCGGCGGCCGTTCGCGAGGCCGCGCGCGAGATGGCCGAAGAAGAGCGCGAGCACGTCCGGCTGATCCAGGAGTGGCTCGCCAGGGTCCCGCCTCCGGAGCCAGGCTGGGACGAAGACATGGATCCCCCCGCCGTCGCCGACTGAGCGGGTCCGGACGACATTTGCAGCAGCGCGCCGTTCGGCGCTACAGGCTCCAGGCCGACTCGTGAACCTCGGAATCTACCGAGGCGGCAGGCGGCCTCGCCCGCTACCATACATTAGAGTTTTCTAATACATTGCGGGCGGACGTTCGCAGATGAATCACATTTCGCGCCGGCGATTCCTGAAGATCGCCGGCCTGGGAGCAGGAGCGGCCGCCGTCGCGGCCGGAACGACAGGCCCGCTGCGGGCGATGTCGGCGAAGCCGGCCAGCGGCGAGACGCGCGTCGTCCCCACCTTCTGCGACATCTGTTTCTGGAAGTGCAACGCCCTCGCCCACGTTCGTGACGGCCGACTGTGGAAGATCACCGGGCACCCGCAGGATCCCCTGTCCCGGGGTCGTCTCTGCCCGCGGGGCACCGGCGGCATCGGTGCGCATTTCGATCCCGACCGCCTGCGCGCCCCGCTCATGCGTCGCGGTGTCCGCGGCGAGGAACGCTGGGTCGAGGTGACCTGGGACGAGGCGCTGGGGTTCATCGCCGAGCGCATGCAGAAGATCAAGGCGGAACATGGGCCGGAGGCCATGGCGCTCTTCAGCCACGGCATCGGCGGCACGTTCCTCAAGCACACGCTCAAGGCGTACGGCAGCGCCAACATCGCCGCGCCCTCCTTCGCGCAATGCCGCGGCCCGCGGGACGTCGGCTTCGAACTCACCTACGGCGAGGGCATCGGCTCGCCGGAGCGCACCGACATCCGCAACGCCCGCTGCCTGGTGCTCATCGGGTCTCACCTCGGCGAGAACATGCACAACACGCAGGTGCAGGAGTTCGCCGAGGCGATCGCGGCCGGCGCGTCGATCATCGTCGCCGACCCGAGGTTCTCCGTCGCCGCCAGCAAGGCGCGGCACTACCTGCCCGTCAGGCCGGGAACCGACCTCGCGCTGCTGCTCGCGTGGATGAACGTCCTCGTGACCGAGGGCCTGTACGACCGCGACTACGTGGAGCAGCACGGCTTCGGCTTCGAGCACTTCGAGGCCGAGATCGCCGCGCGCACGCCGGAATGGGCCTACCCGGAAACCGGCATCCCGCCGGAACGGATCCGCGAGACGGCCCGCGAGATGGCCCGGCATCGACCGGCCACGCTGGTCCACCCGGGCCGGCATGCCACCTGGTACGGGGACGACGCGCAGCGCAGCCGCGCCATCGCGCTGCTGAACGCGCTGCTCGGCAGCTGGGGCCGCAAGGGCGGCTTCTACTATCCCTCGAGCATGGACGTCCCCGGCTACCCGTATCCGCCCTATCCGGCCCCGGTGCGCGGCAAGGTGGACAACCCCGACCACCGCTACCCGTTCGCGAGCGAGGCCCTCACCACGGGCATCCGCGAGGCGACGCTCACCGGCAAGCCCTATCCGGTCAAGGGCTGGCTCGTCTACGCGACGAACCTGATTCACGCGATGCCGAACGAGGCCGAGACGATCCGCGCCATCCAGAACCTCGACCTGATGGTCGTCGTGGACGTGATCCCCTCGGAGATTGCCGGCTGGGCCGACGTCGTCCTGCCGGAGGCGACCTACCTCGAGCGCTACGAGGAACTGAACGTCGAGTACTTCCGCGAGCCGTTCGTCGCCCTCCGGCAACCCGTGGTTGCCCCGCCGCACGACCAGAAGCCGAACTGGTGGATCGCGCGCGAACTCGCGCTGCGGCTCGGCCTCGGCGACTACTACCCGTGGCGGGACATCGAGGAGTACCTCGATCACCGGCTGAAGGGGGCGGGCTCGAGCCTGGCGGAACTGAAGCGACTCGGCCTGATCCCGGGGCCGAAGGCACCGCTTTACTTCGAGGAAGGCATTCCACCCGAGTTCGCGACGCCGTCCGGGAAGATCGAGTTCTTCTCGCTGCAGCTGCAACAGGCCGGGTTCGACCCGGTGCCCCGCTACACGCGTCCCGCCGACGGGCCACCGGGCGCCTTCCGACTGCTCTACGGCCGGGCGCCCGTGCATTCGTTCAGCCGCACGCAGACCAACCCCGTGCTGCGCGACGCCATGGCCGAGAACGAGCTGTGGATCAACGCGAGCGTCGGCGCGCGCATGGGCCTCGCAAGTGGCGACTACGTCAGGTTGCGCAACCAGGACGGCGTCGTCAGCCATCGCGTGAAGGCCCGCGTCACCGAGGCGATCCGACCCGACTGCGTCTACATGGTGCACGGCTTCGGGCACACGGCGCGGGGACTGCGCAGCGCCTACGGCAAGGGCGCCAGCGATGCCCAGCTCATCACGCGCTACGCCACCGATCCGCTGATGGGCGGCACCGGCACGAACGTCAACTTCGTGACCCTCGAGACGGGAGCCTGAGCCATGGCGCGCCTCGCAATGGTCATCGATACCCGGCAGTGCGTCGGCTGCATGGACTGCGTGGTCGCGTGCAAGACGGAGAACGACGTGCCGGACGGCTACTGCCGCGACTGGATCAACCAGCGGCTCGAAGGCACGATGCCGGACCTGCGCCTCACCATCACCTCGGAGCGCTGCAACCACTGCGACGAACCGCCCTGCGTGACCTGTTGCCCGACCGGGGCCAGCCACGTCCATGACTACGGTGGTGTGGTGCTGGTGCGGCGCGACCAGTGCATCGGCTGCAAGGCCTGCCTGGCTTCCTGTCCCTACGGCGCCCGCTTCATCCATCCCGACGGCTACGCGGACAAGTGCACCTTCTGCATTCATCGGGTTGAGAAGGGCGAGCTCCCCGCCTGCGTCGCCGTGTGCCCGACCCACGCGATGCACTTCGGCGACCTCGACGATCCGCAATCCTCGGTGAGCCGCCTGCTGGCCTCGCGCCGGCACTTCGTCCTCAAGCCCGACGCCGGCACGAAACCGCGCATCTTCTACCTGGAGTGAGGCGATGCTCGAGCTCGTCACCACCCGCAACAACCCGATGATCGACCCCGTCATGCACGTGTGGGGCTGGGAGATCCCGGTCTACCTGTTTCTCGGTGGCTGGGTGGCCGGATCGATGATCATCGCCGGCTACTTCATGCGGCAGGGGCGCAAGCCCGGCGACGGCTGCGTGTGCCACGTGCTGCCGTGGATCAGCCTCGTGCTGCTCAGCCTCGGCATGGGGGCACTGTTCCTCGACCTCGAGCACAAGCTGTACGTCTGGCGCATGTACCTGACGCTGCAGCCGGGCTCGCCGATGTCGTGGGGCGGCTGGATCCTGGTCCTGGTCTACCCGGTGCTCGCGCTCGGCGCACTCGCATCGATCCCCGCGGCGCTGCTCGAGCGCTGGCCGACCCTCGGCGCGTGGGCCGAACGCGTGCGGGCCCCGACCGCGACGAACGTGCTCGGCCTGCTGAACATCATCGGTGGCGTCGCACTCGGCATCTACACCGGGATCCTGCTCTCGAGCCTCGGCGCGCGGCCCTTGTGGGCGAGCGCCGCGCTGGGTCCGTTGTTCCTCGTCTCGGGACTGTCGACGGGCGCGGCGTTCGCGCACCTCATCACCCGCAATGCGCGGGACCGGGCGACGCTGCTGCGCGCCGACAACCTGTTCCTCACGGCCGAGCTTGCCCTGATCGGCCTGTTTCTCGTCGGACTGCTGACCGCCAGCGCCGTGCATGCGAACGCGGCGCAGCTGCTGCTCGGCGGACCCTACACGGCGGCGTTCTGGGTCTTCGTCGTCGGGCTCGGCATCCTCCTGCCGCTCGCGATCCAGACCCTGATGGCGTCGCACCGGATCGAGCACACCGTGATCGCCCCCCTGCTGGTGATGGTCGGCGGACTGGCGCTGCGATTCGTCATCGTGCAGGCGGGCCAGTACAGCCACTGGATTTCACCCTGAGCGCCCGGCCGGCCCGGCGCCCCTCCCGAGGAGACTTCGTGACCATGCAAGACGCTGATCGAGCCGGACCCGTGCATGGCGCCGGGCCCGGCAGCCCCTACGCCAACCCCTACGTGGCCGGCATCGGACTCGGGCTGGTGCTGCTGGCGTCCTTCGTGCTGGTGGGCCGCGGTCTCGGTGCCTCGGGCGCGTTCAGCTCGACGATGAGCTGGTTCGTCAACCTCGTCGCGCCTGCGCATGCCCAGGCCAACGAATACATGCAGGGATACCTTGGCGACGGCAGCACACATCCGCTCAAGGCATGGCTGGTCTTCGAAGTGATCGGCGTCGCGGCCGGCGCGCTGTTCTCCGGACTGCTGGCCGGACGAGCACGCTTCACGGTCGAGAAGGGACCGCGCGTGTCGACGGGGATCCGGCTGCTGTGCGCCTTCGCCGGCGGGATCCTGATGGCCTTCGGCGCGCACCTCGCGCGCGGCTGCACCAGCGGCCAGGCGCTCACCGGCGGCGCGCTGCTCAACGTCGGCAGCTGGGCCTTCATGCTGATGGTGTTCGTCGGCGGCTATGCCGTCGCCTGGTTCATGCGGTGGCAATGGCGATGATGACTCCCCTCTACAAGTACGGTTTCTTCGGCGACGAATTCTCCCTGCTGGTCGCGTTCGTGCTCGGCCTTGGCTTCGGGTTCTGCCTGGAGCGCGCCGGCTTCGGCAGTGCGCGCAAGCTGGCGGCCCAGTTCTATCTGTACGACATGTCCGTGTTCAAGGTGATGTTCACGGCCATCGTCACGGCGCTGCTCGGCGTCACCTACCTCGGCTGGCTGGGCTGGCTGGACCTCGACCTCGTGTACCTCGTGCCGACGCACCTCGGTCCGCAGATCGTCGGCGGCCTGGTTCTCGGCGTCGGCTTCGTGGTGGGTGGCTACTGTCCGGGGACCTCGGTCGCGGCACTCGCGACCGGCCGGTTCGACGCCGTGATCTATGCCCTCGGCATCTTCGCCGGGTCCTTCGCATACGCCGAGGTGTATCCGTCGATCAAGGAGTTCGTCAACGCCAACGCCATGGGCCAGGTGACACTGCCGGAGGTCCTCCACCTGCCGTGGGGCCTCGTCGTCTTCGTCGTGGTGCTGATCGCCGTCGTGGGTTTCTGGGGCGCCACGCTCATCGAACGGCGCGTCGGAGGACGGCCGTGAAGCGCCCGGTACTGACGCTGAACCAGAAGCTCGCAGCACTCGCGCTGCTGCTCGGCGTCGTGGCGTTGTTCAGCCAGCCGCATCGCGGGCCGTTCGTCAGGCTGGATGCGCGCGAACTCGCGCTCGTCGTCGAGCAGGAGGTGGATCACGTCACGCCGGGCGAACTGGCGGCCTGGATCGTCGAGGGACGCGCGGACTACCGGCTGCTCGACCTGCGCCCGGCCGCGGAGTATGCCGAGTACCACATCCCGACCGCAGAGAACGTCCCGCTCTCCGGCCTGCCGGACTACCCGCTGCTGCACAACGAGAAGATCGTCGTGTATTCACAGGGCGGCATCCACGCCGCGCAGGGCTGGTTGCTGCTGCAGGCACAGGGTTACCGTGGCGTGTACACGGTGCTCGGCGGCCTCGACGCGTGGCAGGACGAGGTCCTGTTTCCCACGCTGGCCGCCGATGCCGGCGCCCAGGATCGCGCCCGATTCGAACGTGCCGCCGCGGTCGCCCGGTTCTTCGGCGGACAACCCCGCATCGGCGGCGAGGTGACCGCTGGCCCGGCGGCGGTCGAGCTGCCGAAACTCACGGCGCCGGTGTCGCCCGGACCGGCCACGCCCGTCGTCAGAAAGAAGAAGAAGGAAGGCTGCTGAGCCCTCACCAGGCCGGAGCCGGACCGCCGGATCCCGCGGGCATGATGCCCCGGATCCGGCGACCCGCCACCGGTCGCCGCCGCTCAGGCGATCACCTGGATATTGAATACCGCGTGCAGCAGCGTACCCAGGGTGACCGTAGTCACCGTGGCAAGTGCCGCGAATACCATGGTCTCGAAGCGTAGCGTCATGTAGCGTGATTTCATCGTCGTTCTCCCGGTGAATGCGTGGATCAGCCGTTGAAGATGGGTGCCAGTGCCGTCTGTATGCGCTGCATCTGCGCCTCGGTGGTCATGCCGCCGAGCAGGCGCCCGAAGTGCGGGTGCTGGACGCCCGAGACGATGTACTGCCAGCGGTAGGCCCGCAGCAGCACGGCACGGATGCCCGCCTCCTCTTCGCCGTTGAAGCGACGGCCCGCGGTCGCGAGGAAGTAGTCCGCGTCCGCCTCGGCCTGGGCCTGCAGGATGCCGTCCACTGCCGCGACCAGCTCGATGAGGTCGTCCACGGCCTGCTCCTTCTGGCGCATCGTCAGGCGACCGTTCTCGCGCACCCACTCGAGCTCGTCGAGCATCGCGTGCTGCACTTCCTCCATCCAGTGGAACTTGAAGACGTCCTTCCACAGCGGCGACAGCCCCTCCTGCGGCTCGATGCTCTGCTGGTAGTGAAGCTGCGTGAAGAGTTCGATGTGGCAGGTGAGCGCGAGGACGGACCAGGTGCTCTTGCCGAGTACCGCGCGAGCGACCTCGTTCGGGTCCGCGACCTTGCGATAGCCGGGGGCCATGCGTGCATCGAGCATGTTCTCGATGCGCCGGAAGAGTTCCTGGTGCTTGAGCTCCTCGTCGCTGAAGCGGACCAGCGCCTCGAGCGCGACCTGGTCGCCGAGCCAGTGCTGGCCCGAGAGCTCGAGCACCTTGGCCCCGATGAAGCGCTCGACCAGGCCGAAGATGTACGCGTAGGTCCGTCCCTGTACCTGCGAGAACCTGCGACGCTCCTCCCCGGTCAGGAACGGCAGGTCGTCCGCCCGGGACAGCCCGCCCGGCAGGAAGGCGTGGTCGAAGTCGAAGTCGCGGCCCCGGATCACGTCCGCGTCGATCTCCCAGCGCACCTTCTTCGAGGCCTTGATGCAGCGCGCATAGCGGGCCGTCTCGCCCTGCGTCGCCTTGCCCTGGATTTCCTCTTTCATCACTGCGTTGTGCATGATCGTCTCCCTCTGGTTCGGTGGGTTGAGTCCGGCGGGCAATGCGCCTGCCTTGGGAGAGCATCGTAGTGAGCCTTCGTATCCGCCCGATGTCGGCCGCGTGCCGGCTTGTATCGGTTTGTATCCACGCGAGTCGCTATACTTCGCGTGTAATGCAGGGGAACCGGGGGGCTGCATGACGACGGCCGGCTGCATACTCGTCGTGGACGACGACCGCTCGATCCGCGAGATGCTCGTCGAGTACCTGTCCTCGCACGACTACACCGTGGCCGAGGCGGAGGATGGCGACACGATGCGCGCTGCCATCGAACAGGCGGCGCCGGACGTGGTGCTGCTCGACCTGCGCCTGCCGCGCGAGGACGGCCTGACGCTCGCCCGCTACCTGCGCGAGCGCTACGACGTCGGCATCATCATGGTGACCGGCGCGGGCGAGGTCGTGGACCGCATCGTCGGTCTCGAGATGGGCGCGGACGACTACGTGACGAAGCCCTTCGACCCCCGGGAGCTGCTCGCACGCATCAAGAGCGTCATGCGGCGGACGCAGGCGCACCCATCCGCGGGTCCGGCGCAGGTCCGCGATCCGACCGAGCGGATTCCCTGCGGCCGCGGCCAGCTCGATCTCTCTTCGCACCAGTTCTTCGACGCCGACGGCGTCGAGATCCCGATCACCACGATGGAATTCGAACTGCTGCGGATCTTCGTCGAGCACCCGGGCAAGGCCCTGTCGCGCGACCGCATCCTCACGCTGACGAAAAATCGCGAATGGGATCCGTACGACCGCTCGATCGACATCCGCATCGCGCGCCTGCGCCGCAAGATCGAGTCGGACCCGGAGAATCCGCAGGCCATCCGCACGGTACGCGGCGTCGGCTACATGTACGTGCCGGGCCCTCGCTGAGCGGTCCGGGCCGCGTCACACGCGTGTTTGTTTCAGCCGTGTAACAGTCCTTGGCCACGCGATTCGCGCCCCTATACTCGGAGCGTGACCAGCCACCGGGGCCCGACTCGTGACGGACACGCTCTCCCCCCTTGAACGCGCACGGCGGGCGCTGCTCGACAGCGAGACCCGCCTGCAGCAGGTACTCGACAACAGCAGCGCACTGGTGTTCGCCAAGGACAGCCAGGGCCGCTACCTGTTCGTCAATCGAGAGTTCGAGAACATCGCGGACCGCCCGGCGTCCGCGATCGTCGGCCACACCGACGAACAGGTGTTCGCCGCGGATCTCGCGACCCTGTTCCGTCACAACGACCTGCGCGTACTGCGCGAGAAGCGGGCTATCGAATTCGAGGAATCGGGCGACTTCCGTGGCCGGACCCGGACGTTCATCTCGGCGAAGTTCCCGCTCTTCGATGCGGACGGTGAGGCCTACGCGGTCTGCGGTATCTCGACCGACATCACCGAGCGCAAGCGCCTCGAGGAGGCGCTGACGCGGGCGGCGCTGGCCGTATCGGAATCGGAGGGCGACACGCTCTACCGCGTCCTGGCCCGCTACCTGGCGACCATTCTCGGCGTCGACGGCGCGTTCATCGCGACCGTCAGTCCGGACGACCCCTGCCAGCTCTACATGCTGGCCATGTACATCGACGGCCAGACACAGGAGAACTTCAGCTATCCCAAGGCGGGTACGCCTTGCGAGACCGTCGTCGGACAGCATTTCCGCTTCTACCCCTCCGGGCTGACCGAGCGGTTTCCGATCGACCTCGATTTCAAGAAGCTCGGCCTCGAGAGCTACGCGGGCCATCCACTCACGGACTCGACGGGGCGCCCGCTCGGGCTCATCTCGGTGATCTCGCGGCGTCCGCTCGAACAGCCGGCGTTCGTCGAATCCGTGCTGCGGATCTTTGCGGTCCGCGTGAATGCGGAGCTCGAGCGCGTGGCGTCGAGCGATGCGCTGCTCGCATCCGAGGCCAGCTATCGCGAGATCTTCGAGGCCAGCGAGGACTCGATCTTCGTCCACGACTGGGACACCGGTGCCATCGTGGACGCCAACCCGCAGGCGTGCCGGATGTACGGCTACTCGCGCGAGGAATT
The DNA here is from genome assembly GCA_963823535.1 of uncultured Gammaproteobacteria bacterium. Classification (GTDB taxonomy): domain Bacteria; phylum Pseudomonadota; class Gammaproteobacteria; order Steroidobacterales; family Steroidobacteraceae; genus RPQJ01. Next base: position 118,179 of record CAWGLZ010000004.1, on the reverse strand, counting down.
GCAGGCGCTGCCCCTGTCGGCCATCAGCTCCGGCGTCCCGCCCTACACCGGAGGGGAAGCCCTGCGCTGGATCGAGCGTGCCAGGCGCAAAGGCAGTGCGCGAGGCGAGTGGCATCGGCGCAGCCGCGACGGGACCCTGCACTGGGACGAGGTTCGCCTCAAGGCCGCGCAGATCGGCGGCAAGCCGCGCGTGCTCGCCTTCTCGCGCGAGATCACCGAACGCAAGCGCGCCGAGGAAGCCCTGCGGGCAAGCGAGGAGCAGTATCGGGCGGTCTTCAATGCCTCCGACGATGCGCTGGTGCTGTGGAATTCCCGCTTCGAACGCGTCGACGTGAACCCCGCCTATGAGCGGATGTATGGCTACCGCCGCCAGGAGGTTCTCGCCGGGTCGCGTGCCCTCGAACTGCCGGACGATCACCGGCAGCTCCAGTCGGAGATCATCGCCCGGACGCTGGCGGGCGAGAGCTATCACGGCGAGATGGAGACCGTCCGGCGCGGCGGAGAGCAATTCCCCATCGAGGTACGCACGACCCCGATCCGCTACCGCGGCGAGCCGCACGTCCTCGCGATGATCCGCGATCTCACGGAGCGACGCCGCGTGGAGCAGGAGCGGGCGCGGCTCGAGGCGCGGCTGCGCCAGGCCCAGAAGATGGAAGCGATCGGCCAGCTCACGGGCGGCATCGCCCACGATTTCAACAACCTGCTCACCAGCATCATGGGCTACGTCAGTCTCGCCACCGAGCGGGAGTCGGCCCAGGGCGACCGCCGCCTGGCCGGCTATCTGGCGCAGGCACAGCGCTCCTGCGAGCGGGCGCGCGACCTGATTCAGCAGATGCTGATGTTCAGCCGCGGGCAGCGAGGCTCGCCGCGGACACTCGATCTCGGCTCCCTGGTCGAGGAAGCCCTCGAAACGCTGCGCCCGACGCTGCCGCCGACACTGCGACTCGACGCGGACGTCGGGGTCGGCATGCCGCTCGTGCGCACCGACCCGTTGCAGGTCGAGCAGGTGCTGCTCAACCTCTGCCTCAATGCGCGCGACGCCGTCGAGGGCTCGGGCTCCATCCGGGTCGCGGTGCGTACGCCCGGCACAGGGGACCTGATCTGCTCGAGTTGCCGCTCCGGTGTGGAGGGCTCGTTCGTCGAGATGTGCGTCGAGGATGATGGCCAGGGCATGACGCCCGACGTCCTCGAGCGGATCTTCGAACCGTTCTTTTCCACCAAGGCCACGGGCAAGGGCACGGGCATGGGCCTCGCGATGGTGCACGGCATCGTGCACGAGCACGGCGGGCACGTGATCGTCGAAAGCGCGCCGGGAGGTGGCGCAAGATTTCGAGTCCTGTGGCCGACCGTGCCCGGGACCGGGAACGGTCACGGCGGGGCGCCAAGGTCGACTCCGGCGCCCGTCCGGGCACCGCGGCCGGAACTCTGGGGGACGGCGCTGGTCGTCGACGACGAGGCGGCCGTCGGGGAGTTCATGCGCGAGTTGCTGGAGACCTGGGGACTCGAGGCGACCTATGCCCCGGGCCCGCGCGCGGCGCTCGAGCTCGTGTCGGCGCAACCGGATCGCTTCGATGTCGTCATCACCGACCGGGCCATGCCACAGATGAGCGGCCTGCAACTCGCGGTCGAGCTGCGGGCCTGCCGGCCGGACCTGCCCGTGATCCTGTACACCGGCTACGGCGACGGGATCGCGCCGGGGGAACTGCAGGCGGCGGGCATCCGCGCCGTTCTCGCCAAGCCCGTCAATCCGGCCGCCCTCGAGGCCACGCTCTCCGGAGTCCTCGGCCGGGACCGCGACCGGTCCGGCGGCTGATCAATCCTGGGGGGTTGGCTCGGGGACCACGGGCTCCCCGGCGGTGTCCTCCGGTACGACGTAGGCGGGCATGGGCTCCGTAACCGCCGGCTCCGGATCGACGACCGGCAGGTCGAGGTAACGCTGCATGCTGGCGAGAAAGCGGTCGAAGGCGAACAGCACCACCGCCACGACCAGCGCCGCCAGCACCAGCCCGACGACCCGCGGCCACACGGGTGCCGGATCGCGCTTGTCCTGCTGCTCGGCGCTGCGCCTCGCGCGGTCCATCAGGACCCGCTGAACGTCGATGGGCTCGTCTGGGGTGTCGGTCATGCGTGCATCCTAAAGGTGCCGGTGTTACGCATAGCGGCATTTCGGTATGTACCTAAATGCGAATGATTTGCAATCTTATTCCTCGGGCGCTAGCATCCCGCTCGAGGAATCGAACCATGTACGTCTGCGTCTGTCACGGTATCTCGGAAAAGCGCCTCAGCCAGGCCGTCCAGGAAGGCGCGCGCTCCTTCGAGGAACTGCAGTCCTGCACCGGGGTGGCCACCTGCTGCGGCGCCTGCGAGCCCTGTGCACGTCAGGTGCTCGACGAAACGCTTGATTCCCGCGCCGGCTCGCCTCAGGCTGCCTGACCTGCGGGGCCCCGCCCCGCCACCCGTTCCACGATCCATACGGAGATGCTCGTCATGAAGGGCGACTCAGACGTCATTGCTCATCTCAACAAGATCCTCAAGAACGAACTGACCGCGATCAACCAGTACTTCCTGCATTCGCGGATCCTGAAGGACTGGGGCCTGGAGAAGCTCGGCGAGCACGAGCACCACGAGTCCATCGACGAGATGAAGCACGCCGATCGCCTGATCGAGCGCATCCTGTTCCTCGAGGGACTGCCCAACCTGCAGCACCTCGGCAAGCTCCTGATCGGCGAGAACGTCAAGGAAATCCTGGAGTGCGACCTCAAGCTCGAGCACCTCGGCCATCCCGACCTCAAGGCCGCCATCGCCCACTGCGAAACCGTCGGTGACTACGTGAGCCGGGAACTGCTCGAGGACATCCTCGAGTCCGAGGAAGAGCACATCGACTTCCTCGAGACCCAGCTCGAGCTGCTCGACCGCGTCGGCCTGCAGAACTACAGCCAGTCGCAGATGAAGTAGGCGCCTCGCGCCGGCGTCGGCTTAACCCCCTCCATCGGCCGGCTCCGTTTACAGGGTTGTACGCCCTGCAAACGGAGCCCTGCCATGTCCCGACATCCGTCACTCCCCCGTCGCCGGCCGCGGCTCGCCGCCATGCTCATCGTCGCGCCGCTCCTGCCGGGCGCCGCCCTCGCCTGCCCGTCATCGCTCGCGAGCGTCGACGTCTACGATCGCAACGAACAGCGCTCGCTCGACGTCTACCGCCACCGCGGCCGGCAGTACGTCGTCGGCCAGCCGGGCCACGAGTACGCGGTGCGCATTCGCAACTGCACGGGCCGTCGCGTGCTGGCCGTCGTGAGCGTGGACGGCGTCAACGTCGTCACCGGCGAGACCGCCGCGCCGGACCAGTCCGGCTACGTCATCGAGGCCGGCGGCTACGTCAACATCGAGGGATGGCGCAAGGACCTGAGCCGTACAGCCGCCTTCTACTTCTCCGACCCGGGCGATGCGTACGCGGCGCGCACCGGTCGCCCCGAGAACCTCGGCGTGATCGGCGTCGCACTGTTCCGCGAACGCGAGCCGCGCTGGCCGGCCGGTGACGAGCAGGCCGTGTCGCCGCCGTCCGCCGCACGGCAGGAGTCAGCCGCCGCGGAGGCCACCGCAAATCGTGATGCCGCCAAGGCAGCGTCCCCGAGCCCATCCCTCGGCACCGGTCACGGACGGGGCGAGTATTCGCCTGCGCGCCGCGTGGAGTTCGAGCGAGCCGGTCGCCATCCGGACCAACGCGTCGTCATCCGCTACAACCGACACGACAACCTGGTCGCGATGGGCGTGCTGCCCCGTCCATCACCCGCCTGGCGCGAGCCGGATCCCTTCCCCGGCACGTTCGGATTCGTGCCGGATCCGTGAGCCGACACGCGTGACCGTCGTTGCCGTGCCCGTCGTCGGGCCCGATACTGGTCCGCGCATGCCGCCGCCGGACTCAAGTCACTACGACGACACGGACGAAGCGCTAATGCTGGCGTACGCGCATGGCGACGTAGCCGCGTTCGAGCGGCTCTACACTCGCCACAAGGGCCCCACCTACCGGTACTTCCTCCGGCACACGTCGGAGCGTGCCACGGCTGACGAGCTGCATCAGGACACCTGGATGAAGGTCGTGCGTGCCCGCGACGGATACGTCGTCACTGCAAGCTTCAGGACCTGGCTCTATACCCTCGCGCGTCACCGGCTGGTCGACCATTGGCGTACGCGGCGCGGCGCGATCCTCACCTCCCTCGACGAGGACGGGGCGACGAACGCGCTCGAGGAAGGCGACGCGGGCGACGGCGGCCACCGTTCGTCCGATCCACTTGACCAGGTGATCGATGCACAGTCCGCCACGCGGCTGCTCGCCGCACTCGCCGACGTCCCGGGTCCACAGCGCGATGCGTTCCTGCTGCACGTCGAGGGCGGCCTGTCGCTGGTCGAGATCGCGGCGATGACCGGCATGCCGGTCGAAGCGATCAAGAGCCGCTTGCGCTATGCCTATCGCCGGCTGCGCGCGGCGCTGGAGGACCTGCAATGACCACCGAGCGACCCGGCGAACAGCCGGGCAACGAACCTGCGATCGACGAGGCCTGGCGCCGCGTGTCGAATGAATCGCCGCCCGCGCACCTGGATGCCGCGATCCTGGTTGCGGCCCGCGCCGAGGCAGCGCGACACGCCCCGCGCAGGCCCGACGAACCTGCCGGGCGCCGCTGGTGGACACGATGGCAACCGCTGGCCGCCGCGGCAGGCGTCGGCGGCCTGGCATTCGTGCTGGTGCAGATGATTCCGAGGGATGACGTGACGCGCCCGCCGACGGCGAACGAGACGATGGAAGCCGCGCGCGAACGAGCGCCGCAGGTCGCTACCGACACGCCCTCGACACCTTCCGCGCCACTCAGGACCGAAACGCGTGCCAGCGCACCGTCGAAGGCGGCGCCCGCGCCGCCCTCCGCTGCATCGGCGCCCGAGCCGGCCCCTGCGCAGGCGAAGACAGTCGCGGATCGTGCGGCGGCATCCACGACGCAGCCAGATCGCGAGACCGCACTCGCCGACACGGCATCTGGCCTGTCGGCGGAAACGGGGGATGCGAGTTCAGGCGTACCGGGTCGGGCGTCATCGGCGTCGCGAGCGGCGTTGAGCCCCGATGCGTGGGCGCAGCGCATCGACGCTTTGCGTGCGGCCGGCAATGAAGCAGCAGCCGTCGCGGAACTCCAGGCCTTTCGCGCGGCCTGGCCGGGCGCCGAGGACCGCTGGCCGGATCCGCTGCGGGCGTGGGCGGCGACGATCCCGGCACCTGCGCAACGATAGAACCTGCGGGAATGACTGCCTGACGCGCCGGCATTGGACGGAGCGCGGTGCGGCCGCGAGCATGCAGCCATGAGCCTCACCGTCCGCGACCTGATTGCTACCGCCCGGACCCGCATCCGCGAAATCCGGCCGCCCGAGCTGCTCGACCTGCAGCGGTTCGGCTGCCCGGTCGTGGACGTCCGGGAGCCCGACGAGTTCGCGGATGGTCACATCCCCGGCGCGGTCAACATCCCGCGCGGCCTGCTCGAATTCGAAGTCGACGGACACCCAGCGGTCAACTACGAGACCGCCGAAGCGCTGTCCCACCGCGAACGCCCGGTCATTCTCTACTGCCTGAGCGGCGGGCGTTCGGCGCTCGCCGCCGAAGCGCTCCTGCGCCTCGGCTTCGTGAACCCGATGTCGCTGGAACACGGCATCCTAGGCTGGGCCGACACCGGGCATCCCGTGGCGACACTGGCCGGCACGGTACAGCCCCAGGCCGCTGTCTCCGTCGCTTCCTCCTGCTGCTGAACCACCGCCACGACGGTCGCCCGACTTGACTTAATCCAGTCCGATCGCCTCGAGCGGACGATGTCCTTCTGCGCCCGCCGCACTGGCAGCACTGGCCAAGCGCGCGCCCGTGGAGTAACTTCGATTGCAGGCCAACTAGGGGATGCGGGCGCAGAACCCGCGAATGGAGGGCGCATGGCCGCACGAAGCCCCAGGCTTCGATATCACTGCGTATCGGTCGTCCCGTGCCAGAACGCATGCGATGCCGCAACGGCCATCGCCGGGCAGCGACTGCTGTCGGCGGAAGCCCCGCGGTTGCCGCTCGCCACGTGCCAGACGCCGGCAGATTGCACCTGCACCTATCGACATTTCGACGATCGACGGGCTGGGCCGCGCCGTTCCGAGGACCGTGGCGAACTGTCGAACCCGTGGTCATTGACCGAGCGGCGACGCCCGGGCGGGCGACGCGCAACGGACGAATAAGGGCCGCTGGAATACGCGATCGCGATGTCCCGGGCCCGTCCGCGGCATCAACCGCGGCGTTCGCCCGGGTCTCGCCTTTCGATTCTGCGCGTCTTCAATGCGGGTTCTGCGGATTCCGCTTGCAGCACCGTCCCTCGGAACATTACCGGTCATGCCGCAGACGCGGCGGAACCCCCGACCTGCCGGTCGGACCCTCCCGGGAGCTCACCATGCCGACTTCGAAGCGACCCAGACGGACCCCACCGCCGCCCCTGCCCGAGTGGTTCCCGCGCGGCACCGCGCTGCTGCGCGATCCGTCACTGAACAAGGGGACGGCATTCACGGACGCAGAACGCGATGCACTCGGGCTGCGGGGCCTGTTGCCGCCCCAGGTCGGCACCCAGGAACTCCAGGCGGCCCGCGTGCTCGAGAACTTCCGGAGTCTCGGCACCGCACTCGAAAAGTACATCCTGCTCGAATCGCTCCTGGACCGGAACGAGGCGCTGTTCTTCCGCGTCATCACGGACAACCTCGACGAGATGATGCCCATCATCTACACACCCACCGTGGGACTGGCCTGCCAGCAGTTCGGGCACATCTATCGTCGCCCGCGCGGCCTCTACGTCACCGCGGCCGACCGCGGCCACATCGCCCAGGTTCTGCGCAACTGGCCCCACCGCGATGCCGCGATGATCGTCGTCACGGACGGGGAACGCATCCTGGGCCTCGGCGACCTCGGCGCCAATGGCATGGGCATCCCGATCGGCAAGCTCTCCCTGTACACCGCCGGCGCCGGACTGAACCCGCGACAGTGCCTGCCGGTCATGCTGGACGTCGGCACGAACAACGATTCGCTGCTGCAGGATCCGCTCTACATCGGTCTGCGCGAGCGGCGCCTGTCGGGTGCAGCCATGGACGAGATCGTGGACGAGTTCGTGGAGGCCGCCCAGGTCGTGTTCCCGGGCGTCGTGATCCAGTTCGAGGACTTCGCCAACCACAATGCGTTCCGGCTGCTGCGCAAGTATCGCGACCGGGTGTGCTGCTTCAACGACGACATCCAGGGCACCGCGGCGGTGACCGTCGCCGGCATTTTTTCCGCGCTGCGTGTGACCGGCAGGCGCATGGCCGAGCAGACGTTCCTGTGCCTCGGTGCAGGCGAGGCCGCGACCGGCATCTCCGATCTGCTGTCGGCCGCCATGGTGGACGACGGACTCGACGCCGCCGCAGCGCGGGGCCGCTGCTGGATGGTGGACTCGAAAGGACTGGTTGTCGCCGGCCGCAAGGAGCTTGCGGAGCACAAGAAGCCGTACGCACACGAACACGCACCCGTCGCCGACTTCCTGGGCGCCGTGCGCGCACTGCGGCCGACGGCGATCATCGGCGTCGGCGCGACACCCGGCATGTTCACGCGCGAGGTCGTCGAGGAGATGTCGCGGCTGAACGAGCGGCCGATCGTGTTCGCCCTCTCGAATCCGACCTCGAAGTCCGAGTGCACCGCCGAGCAGGCCTATGCATGGTCCGGCGGGCGCGCCCTCTTCGCTTCCGGCAGTCCTTTCGACCCGGTGACGATCGACGGCCGGCACTACGTTCCGCGGCAGGGCAACAACTCGTACATCTTCCCGGGCGTCGGTCTCGGCGTCGTCGCGACGCGGGCCGACCGGGTCACCGACGAGATGTTCATGGTCGCAGCCAGGACGCTCGCGGACTGCGTCGGCGAGGACGACCTCGCGCAGGGCAGCCTGTATCCACCGCTCAACCGTGTGCGCGAGGCCTCGGCACAGATCGGCGCCGCGGTCGCTGAGGTGGCGTTCCGCACCGATCTAGCCGCCATCGACCGACCGGACGATCTTCTCGAGTTCATCCATCACCAGATGTACGACCCGCGCTACGTGAGCTACGTGTAGCGGCCGCGCCGCTGCCGGACGGAAGATAGGGCCATGCGCCCCATCTTCCAGCCGCGGATCTGATGTACATCGAGGCGGTCTTCCTCGAGGAGGATGCCGAGGATGCCGCCCGCAAGTATCACCTGACCGCGCGGCAGGCCGGCGCGATCGCCCGTGCAGCCGGAGCACGCGTCATGGTGCCCTTCCATTTCTCACCGCGCCATGCCCACTGCGAAGCCCGCTTGCGGGCGGAAGCGCAGGCCGCGTTCGGAGGAGTCGTGACATGAATTCCATCGATCAATTCGGCGTCGAGATCTCGCTGGCGGATGCCGCACTGGCGGGCGACGTGTGGTTGCCGCCCGGCGCGCCCGGCATCGTGCTCTTCGCGCACGGCAGCGGCAGCAGCCGCCTGAGCCCGCGCAATCGGTACGTCGCCGGCGAGATCGTCAAGGGCGGCATCGGTACGCTGCTGTTCGACCTGCTGACGCGCGAGGAGGAGCGACGCGACCAGCTCGACGCCAGCCTGCGATTCGACATCGGGCTGCTCACCCGCCGCCTCGCCGGCGCCACGCACTGGCTGCGCGGCGAGCACTGGGCCGGCTCGCTGCCGGTCGGATACTTCGGCGCCAGCACCGGGGCGGCCGCGGCCCTCGCCGCCAGCGTGGATCTCGACGTCCGCGCCGTGGTCTCGCGTGGCGGCCGCCCGGACCTGGCGGGCAACGCACTGCCCCACGTACGCGCTCCGACCCTGCTGATCGTCGGCTCGAACGATCCGGTCGTGCTCGACCTCAATCGACAGGCGCTCGCCCGGATGGACTGCGAGGCCCGGCTCGAGATCGTGCCGGGCGCGACCCACCTGTTCGAGGAACCGGGCACGCTCGAGATGGCGGCGGGACTGGCGACCGACTGGTTCCGACGCTGGTTCGCTCCCTCGCAGGGCAGCGCCTGATAGCATGGCCCGCACGAGCGTGACCGCCTGGCGGGAGGAACAGACATGACCGAGAACAACCTGGTCCTCGAGATCAATCGTGCGGAGCTCGGAACGCCCCGCCTGGTCGAGGAATCCCTGCCGGCACTGGCCCCCGGCCAGGTACGGTTTCGCATCGAGCGCTTCGCGCTCACGGCCAACACCGTGACGTACGCGGTGACCGGGGACGTCCTGGGCTACTGGGACTTCTTCCCCGGCCCGGACCCGGCCTGGGGACGCGTACCGGCCATGGGCTGGGCGCAGGTGGTGGCGTCGAATCACCCCGACGTCGAACCGGGTGGCCGCTTTTTCGGCTGGTATCCGATGGCGCGCTACGTCGACATGACGGTCACGCCCGTGACCGACGGCCTGCGCGACGATGGCGCGCACCGCGCGGCTCATGCGCCCGTCTATCGTGCCTATGTAGACACGCACAAGGACCGGCTCTACCGGCCGGGCGCGGAGGCCGAGGACCGGCACGCCCTGCTGCGGGGACTCTTCATCACCGGCTGGCTGGCAGAGGACTTCTTCGCCGACCACGACTGGTTCGGCGCGACCCGCGTGCTGGTGCTCTCGGCGTCGAGCAAGACGGCGATCGCGTTCGCGCAATGCGCCGACGAGCGCGAGGGCATCGAGGTCATCGGCGTCACCTCCCCGCGCAACCATGCGTTCACGCACGGCGTCGGCTGCTACGACGAGGTCATCACCTACGAGGACATCCCCACCGTCCCCGCTGCCGCGCCGATCGTCGCCATCGACATGTCGGGCAGCGGCCCGGTCCTCGCAGCCGTGCACTCGCATTTCGATGCTCAGCTGAAGTACTCGATGGCCGTCGGCCGCAGCCACCACGAGGCCCCGTCACGGGACGACAGGCTGCCGGGCCCGAAGCCGGCCTTCTTCTTCGCGCCAAGCCAGGTCAAGAAGCGCATCCAGGACTGGGGGCCGCAAGTCTACCTGCAGCGGATGGCGGCGGCGCTCGAGCAGTTCGTCGACCGGAGCCACGCCTGGCTGTCCGTCGAGCACCTTGCCGGCGGCGACGCGGCCGTCGCCGCCTGGCGCGAGGCGCATGCGGGACGCGTGTCGCCCGCCGTCGGGCACGTCGTCACGCTCTGGGACTGACCGCGCTCAGTAGACGACGCCGTCCTTCATCACGAAGGCCACCGTGCGCGTCAGGGCGATGTCGTCGAGCGGATTGCCCGCCACGGCGACCACGTCGGCGCGGAAGCCAGGCGCGAGCTGGCCGAGATCCTGCTCGCCCAGCACCTGTGCCGCCATGAAGGTCGCGGCCTGCAGCACCTCGGCCGGTGGCATCCCGGCCTCGACCATGTAGCCGAACTCGAGTGCGTTGTCGCCGTGCGGGCCGACGCCCGTGTCGGTGCCGAAGGCAATCTTCACGCCCGACCGGTACGCCTTGCCGAACGTGGGCTGGATCTGCGCTCCGATGCGCTCGGCCTTGACGCGTACGACTTCCGGCAGGTAGCCCGGCACCTTGGCCTTTTCGGCGACGAAGCGGCCGGCCGAGATGGTCGGCACGTACCAGGTGCCGTGCTTCTTCATCAACGCGAAGAGCTCATCGTCCATGTAGGTACCGTGCTCGATGGACGTCACGCCGCCCTCGATGGCGCGTCGCATGCCTTCCTTGCCGTGGGCATGCGCGGCCACCGAGTACCCGTAGTCCTTCGCGATGTCCACGATCGCGCGGATCTCGTCGACCGTGAATTGCGGTCCATCGCCGCTCTTCGCATAGCTCATCACGCCGCCCGTGGCGGTGATCTTGATGACGTCCGAGCCGTCCTTGTAGCGCTGGCGCACGGCCTGACGCCCTTGCTCGGGTCCGTTCACCACGCCCTGGGTCGGGCCCGGCGTACCGACCAGGAACGACAGCTCGGAATTCATGCCGTTGGTCGGGTCGGCATGGCCACCCGTCGTGGCGATGGACTTGCCGGCGGCATAGATGCGCGGACCCTTGATCAGCCCGGCATTGATTGCGTCACGCAACTTGAGGGTCACCTCGCCCCCGAGGTCGCGGACCGTCGTGAAGCCCGCGAGCAGCGTCTTCTCCGCGTAGCCCACTCCGCGCAGGGCGAAATCGGCATCGTCGAGCCGGAAGCGCTCCTCGTAGCTGCGTGGATTCGACTGCATGCTCAGGTGCACGTGCAGATCGATCCAGCCGGGCATGCAGGTGTGTCCAGCGAGGTCCACTTCGCGCGCGCCGGGCACCTGCGCACGTCCGGGCAGCACCTCGCGGATCCGACCGTCGCTCGAGACGATCGTCCGCGCACCGACCAGTCTGGCCGACCTGGAGTCAAACACCTCGCCGCACTGCAGCGCGACGGTTTCGGCGGAGGCCGGCAATGCCAGGGTCAGCGTGGCGGCAAGGACGATGAGTCGCATCCGGGTTCCCCTCAAAAGGTGCCGGAGTCTAACAAGTCGCCGCGAATCGTGGCGGCTGTCCGGCTCGGCCGCAACCGGGTAGGCTGCGCGCTGCTTGCAGGACTCCAGCCCCACAACGCCGGCGGTCACGCCCGGCACCTACGCAAAGCTCGTGGCCGTCCCGGCCATCTGGGGCGGGACGTTCATTGCCGGCCGCATCCTGGCGCTGGCGCTGCCGGCGGCCGTCGGTTCCGTGCTGCGCTACGCCACTGCAGTGATCGCCCTGCTCGTTGCCGCGCACTGGCTCGAGGGCGGCCTGCCACGACTGACTCGCCGCCAGGTCATCGGCACGCTGCTCCTCGGTGCGACGGGCATCTTCGCCTACAACCTGTTTTTCCTGGGGGCCCTGGCACGCCTGCCGGCGAGCCGCACCTCCCTCATCATCGCGCTGAACCCGGTCGTGACGATCGCCGCCGCATCGCTGCTGCTCGGCGAACGCCTGAGCGCCCGGCGCTGGCTGGGCGTGGTGATCGCGCTGCTGGGCGTGTGGATCGTCGTGTCGCGCGGCGACGTGCTCGGGTCGATCCGGGGCGCCGTGGGCATCGGCGAGCTGCTGATGTTCGGCGGCGTCTGCTCGTGGGCCGCCTACACCCTGCTTGGCCGCAGGGTGCTGGCCGGCCTGTCGCCACTCGCCGCCACCACGTACGCCGCGCTCTGGGGTCTCGTGCTCCTGGCCATCGCCGCCGCACCGGACCTGCTGGATCTCGGTCGATCCGCGTTCACGCTGCCCGTCGTGCTGAGCGTGCTTTACCTCGGCGTGATGGGGACCTCGGTCGCCTTCGTCTGGTACTACCAGGCCCTGCAGCGACTCGGCGCCTCGCGCACCGTCGTCTTCAACAACCTCGTGCCGGTGTTCGGCGCGACGTTTGGCGTGCTGCTGCTGGGCGAGCCGCTGCTGCCGAGCATGCTGCTCGGAGGCGCGATCGCCGTTGCCGGGGTGATGCTCGTCTCGAGATGACAACGCCGCGCACGGCGTCGGTCAGTGGGCGCGCGCTTCCTTCAGCACCCGCCCGATCTCGGCGTAGCCCATCATCGCACCCGCGAAGTTGTCGAGCAGCACCTGCGCGAAGGTCGGCAGCTCCGCCGCCGGCTGGCCCGACTCCTTGAGGAGTGCGCGGCCGAACTCGGGATCGATGAAGAACATCAGCGCACTCAGGCAGGCGCCGAGTTCATTGTCCACTTCCTCGGGCAGATCCACGTCCCAGGCCTCTTCCAGCCAGTCGTGGCCCTGGGCGAACCCGCGCGACCACTGCATCAGTGGCGAGGCGGCCTCGAAATTCGCTTCCGCAGGTTGCCGCACCTCGATGGAAGCCGGCAACTGGACGGTCGCCTCGGTCACTTCGCGATTCATCCGCTCGTACAGCGCCATGATCACCCGGTGGAACTGCAGCGCCTCGGTCTCGCTGGCGAAGACGTCTCCTTCGACATCGAAGATCGCGGGGATCCACTCGGACGGCTGGACCACGTCGGGCGCGGACACGATGGCGAACAGGAATCCGTAGAGTTCCTCGAGCCCCAGCGTGTCGGGCGCACGCCGCCGCGCCTCCGCGAGGTACTGACGCAGCCACGCCTCGTCGGCAGCGGAAAATTCGAGCGCCTGCCCTGTCGCGATCGGGTTCATGCCGCCATGGTACGCCCTCAGGCGAGCTCGAGCAGGTGTTCGCCATAGGCGCGGACGTCGTTCCAGTCCGTGTAGTCGATGACCGTGCGCGGATCGGTCGGTCCCCCGGTCATCTTCATGATCATCTGGATCATGACCCGCTCGTACCAGGGCCAGGACGGGTAGTCGACCTTGCCGGCAATCACCTTGAGATCCTTCGGGCGCCACGCCGACAGCTGCAGGAACTTCTGCAGGTAGCGGTTGCCCGAGACCGTCGCTTTCGCGGGGGTGCGCGCCACGACCGACACGTTGAAGAAGCTGTTCGGCTTGCGGTCGAGCGCATCGCGATGCCGTTCGACGAAGCGCAGGACGTCCTTGTCATAGCTCCCGTACAGGACCGGGGCGCCGAGCGCCACGACGTCGTAGCGCGCCCAGTCGACGCCCTCGTGGCTGGCCTCGTTGATATCCATCATCTCGGCCCGGCCGCCCGCCGCACTGATGCTTTCGCAGATGCGGCGCGCGATCCGGGCCGTGTGGCCGCCACGGCTCATGTAGAGCACCAGCACGGATCTCATCGACCCCCTCCGTCTAGTCGCAGAGGCCGAAGTAGCGCTCCGCGGAACACTCGCGGCATGCCGCAGCGACGTCGTCCTGGTGGGCGATGACGCACTGCACGAACTGCTGCGCCTGGACCTGGTCGATGCGGTAATAGGGATCCCAGGAACCCTGGCACCAGTTGGTCGCACCCGACAGCACCGCGGAGATCACCGGCTCGACGACCCCGTCGCGCTCGAGGAACAGCGGCGATCCGGAGTCACCGAAGCAGACCGTATCATCGCCCTTGCGCACGCTCTGTCGCGGGACGAGCGAGTTGGCAAAGACACTGCTGACCGGCCCCACGGCGGCAACGCGCTTGACTCCGCTGCCCCCGCCGAGGTCGGACATCGGCCCCAGCCCGGAAGTCGGCGGCGTGCCGGTGATCTTGCGCCAGTTGAACCCGTAGCCGACGCTCACCACCGGCGTGCCGACGAGCCCGTCGATCGCGTCGAGTTCACCCACGCCGCGCAGCGGCAGGGGATCGATTCCCTCGACCGCCCGCTCGAGGATCAGGGCGCCGACGTCGGGCGCAAGCTGCAGGTTCTGCGTCGCGCGTTGCGGACGGCCGTCGGGCCGCAGCTTCGGCCTGAGGTAATCCGGATGCGTGAGGCCGTGCGCGATGGCGACGCCGTCGTTCCTGCCCGTGACGGCAGCCGCGAGAAACCGCGGGGTGGGCACCGACTTCGCGCCCGGGTCGCAGGCATAGTCTCCGGTCAGGAACTCCGAGTACTCGACGCCCTGTTCGGCGAGGAAGCACCTGAAATCGTTGGCCGTCGCGGTCACGTCGAAGCTGACCCACACGCGACTGCTGTAGCCCGAGATGCCGATGTCCTCGGTGTAGTTGAACGCCGTGCAATGGGACGCCGTCAGGATGACCTTTTCCGAGACCAGCGACCCGGAGCAGGAAAGCTCCGCATACGCGACCTCCGGCAGGCCGCCGGACGGCAGGTAGACGAAGAACTCGTAGTAACCGGCGACGGCCGGGAACTGCCCCGCCGTATCCGGCCTGCCATCGCTTGCGATGGCAGGCATGGACGCGATGGCGCCCGCCAGCCACAGGGCCGCACTGGCCCCGCGACGAGGCCGCTGATGTGTCTCAGGCATGAATTCGCTCCCCTGTTCGTGATTCGCCAGCATCGCATCCAATGCCGGTGCCGAAGCAGCAATTGGACATAATAGTCGCACGATGACAGCGACCCGTCCGACCCCGGCCGACGTCCCGGTACCGTCCGTACTGCGCCTGCGCAGCCTGTGGGCGCTGCTCGCATTCTGCGTCGCGACGGCCGACGCCGCCGACGAGTGGCAGACCGTCGCGCCCGGCGTCGATTATCGCGCGATCACCCGCCCCGCCATGGAAGCCCACGTGGTCCGCGTCGATCTCGCGCAGCCGGGCCTGCGCGTCATCGCGACGGCCGCCGCCGAACGTGGCCTGACCGTGAGCGAGTTCGCCCGCCGCCGCAACGCGATCGTCGCCATCAACGGCGACTACTTCGATATCGATCTCCGACCCATCGGGCTCGCGATGGGGGCCGACGAAGTCTGGGCGGTGGCCGACGAATCCATCCGTCGCCAGGAGGTGATCGGCGTGGGTGGGCGGCGCGTCGAGATCTTTCCGCGCATCGAGCCGCTGCGCACGCCCGAGGACTGGATGACGGGTGCGGTCTCGGGCTGGCCGACCGTGGTGAAGGACTGCGACCCGGTCGAGCCACTGCCCGGCAGCGACTTCTTCACCCGCGCACCACACCCGCGGACCGCCGTCGGACTGTCCGCGGACCGGCGACTGCTCTATCTCGTGGTGGTGGATGGCCGGCGCGAAGGCCTGCCCGGACTCACGCTTCCCGAGCTCGCCCAGCTGCTGGACGACGTCGGTGCCTGCATCGCGGTCAACCTCGATGGAGGCGGCTCGAGCGCAATGTGGGTGATCGATCGCATCGTCAACCAGCCGAGCGATCTCGCCGAGCGTCCGGTCGCCAATCACCTTGGAATCATCGCTGACTGAGCCGGCGGACCTGGCCCACGAGGGCCGCGGGGCTCACCGCGCGACCGAGCAGCTGCTCGAGCAGGCTGCGCGTGTCGTGCTCCGAGCCGAACTGCAGCAGGCGATCGCTCGTCCACGCGTACCAGTCGTTCCGGCCGGCGTCGAACGGGCCGATGGCCCCGGCCGTGCGCTGGCGGATCTCCGCCGTGAGGATCGCCCCCAGTCCGTAATTGATCATGTAGCCCGGGTCGCTCGCGAGCTGCACACGCATGGCCCACCACGGCACCTCCGGGTGCGGCACGATGCGCAGGTAGTGGCTGGTGATCGCGGTCCACACTTCGTTCGGGTCGGCGGCCGGCTCGCGCAGCATGCGCAGCTCGAACAATCCCCAGGCGACGTCGAGCATCACGACGCTGTAGAGCGCACGCATGGCCATCGCCTCCGGCACGTCGCCGCCCAGGTAGCGCCGCTGCCACGCCGGCTCGTAGATGCTCCACGACGGCACGTCGGCGAAGGCCTCGGTGAACAGCGTGTCCGGCCAGTCGAGGAACGCCGGGCGGGTACGGATGGCGCTGATGTGGGCAGCGTGGCCAAGCTCGTGCACCAGTTCGTTGAGCGCGAACAGTCCGCCCTCAGGATACGTGGCGACGACCAGCGCGACCGAGGGGCGCCACTGGTCCTGCACCACGCGCCCGCGCTGCAGGAAGTCGGCGAAAGCGTACGGCGATTTTCCCGGTCGAGCCGCCAGGTCGTATACGACACCGAGCCGGCGCAGGTCCACGCCCAGGTCTGCGTAGAATCGCTCGCTGACGGGCACGAGTACCGGCGCGGGGATGCGTGGCTCGAGTCGCCGCAGCGCCTCGCCGTGGACGTAGCGATAGTCCCAGGGCTCGACCATCCCGGGCCCGACCGACTGCCGCCACGCGTCGAGCACCTCCAGCAGCCAGCGCTCCACCTCGGCGGTGGTCAGCCCCAGCGCCCGCGCGGCGGCGTCGACCTCCGTGCCATCGTCGGCGCCCGCCTCGGCGGCCAGCGCCACCAGGCGGCGATAGGGACTGGCGGACGCGTTGTCGCCGTTCAGCGCGGACCACAGCGGCCGGAAGGCGTCGAACAGCGCCTTGCGGCGGGCGGGCTCCTCGATCAGGTGCAGGCGCTGCAGCGCCGTACCGCGGTCGACGACGTCGTCCTCGAATTCCAGGGCGCCGCCAAGCTCCACGAAGCACGCCTCCAGCGCCCGACGAAGGGCGGCAAAGTCGAGGTCGCGACGCTGCGCAGCGTCACAAGCCGGGCGGCTGCCGGCGCCTGCTTCCGCAACCACCACCGGAGCGGTCTCGAGCGCCCGGCGCATCGCCGCGACGGCACGGTCTTCTGGATCGGGCAGACGTTCGTCCGCGAGGCCTTCCAGACGCGCGGCGAAGATCGCTCGACGATCTCCCTCGATGGCTTCCCACTCCCCGCGGTCGCGACCCTGATACCGCTCGAACGCACCCTCTTCGAGGGCACTGACCGCGCTGCGCGCGTCGAGCCAGTCGAGGTAGGCAGTTTCCGCCGCGACCACCCCCGCCGGCGCGGCGCCGGCCGCAACGGCGAATCCTGCAAGGACGAGCAGGAGGATGCGCGCGAGAATGTTGGGCATGGTCGGGTCCGCTCAACAGGGAATGTCGGTCCGCGCATGATACTGACACCCGGCGTCCCGTAAGATATCCGCCCCGTCACCCTCAGCGAGATCCATCGATGAGCCTGTCCCTGCGAGAGCAGTTGCTCAAGGCCGGCCTCGTGACCGAGAAGCAGGCCCGGAAGGCCGGCCGCGAAACGAGCCAGCAGCAGCACCAGCGCAAGAAAGGCGCACGGCCACCGCCGCAATCGGCGTCCGCGACGGACCAGGCCCGGGCCGCGAAACTGGCGCGGGACCAGGCGCTGAACCGTCAGCGGCAGGAGCAGGCCGCCGCCAGGGCGCGGGTGGCCGAGTTGCGACAGTTGATCGAGCAGCACCGTCTCCCCCCGGTTGAGAGTGACGACTATTTCAGCTTCGTCGACGGAACGAAGGTCCGCCGGATCCCGGTGACCCCCGCACTGCGCGAACGCCTGGTGCGCGGCACGGCCGTCATTGCCCGCTGCGGTGGGCGCTACGACCTGCTGCCCACCGAGACGGCCCCGCGAATCCTCGAGCGCGACCCGACAGCGATCGTCACGAGCCCGCAGACCGGGAGCCCGGCCGCGGAGCGCCCGGACGACGATCCATACAAGGATTTTGTGGTGCCCGACGACCTCACCTGGTAGGTGGTGCCATGGCGACCTTCGGTGAGGCGCTGAACCGGCTGCAGATCGAGGGGAACGACGGATCGGCCGTCATCCCGGACGACTGGGCACAGGGACGCACAGTCTTCGGCGGGCTGCAGGTCGCCCTGGCCGTGCGCGCCATGCGTGGCGCAATGGGAGCGGCATCCGCACTGCCGCTGCGCTGCGTGCAGGCGACGTTCGTGGCGCCGCTGCCGACGGGCCAGCCCATCCAGCTGCGCGCCGACGTGCTGCGCACCGGCCGGGCCGTGACCCACGCGCGATGCGACCTGCTGCACGACGGCGTGCTGGCCTGCACCGCCGTCGGTATCTTCGGTGCGTCGCGACCCTCCAGCATCACCCTGGACATTCCGCGCCCGCCGGCACCGGTCGCAGCGGAGGCTTTGCAGGACATGCGTTACGTCCCGGGCCTGACGCCGGAATTCATCCGGCACCTGCAGCTGCGCTGGGCGCAGGGGACCCCGCCCTACACCGGCCGCGTTGATCCTCGCACGCTGATCTACGCACGCCTGCGGGACGGCGCGTGCAGCGCCGAGGACACGCTCATCGCCCTCGCCGACTCGATCCCGACGCCCGCACTGTCGATGCTCACGAAGCGGGCGCCGGCGAGTTCGGTCAACTGGATGCTGGAACTGATCGGCGACCCCGGTCTGCTCGGACCGGACGACTGGTCGCTGATCGGCACGGAGGTCCGCGCTGGCGCCGACGGCTACCTGAGCCAGACCTCGGTCCTCTGGGGCCCGGGCGGCCACGCGTTCTCGGTCAGCCACCAGACTGTTGCAATCTTCGGGTGAAATCAGTACGGCGATCCGAACACGATCCGGTACACGGACAGGCCTTCCCCGAATCGGTAGCCGAGCCCGACCCGCGGCAGGCTGATCCCCCAGAGACGCACCGGCTCCGTCGCGCCGAGGGTCAGGCCCACTTCGAACTGTGTCAGGTTTTCGTCGCCGCGTGACCCCTCGGCGGGACCCACCGGCCGGTCCGTGAAGATTTCCACCAGCCCGTAGGCCAGCCAGTCGGGGCGGCGCCCATCCGCCGCCAGCTGAAAAGGCCTGCGCGCCGTCATGCCGATCCTGAAGCGCGTGAAATCGTCCCGGTCGCCCGTAGCGCGCTGGTCGACGACCGAGTGCAGGAGTTCGTTGTACAGCTGCCAGTCGGTGCCAGCCCGGTCGACGTCATACCGACTGCGCAGGCCGATCGCGTAGACGCGCTGGTCGATCTCGCTCGAGCGGTCACGCGCGACGCCCGCCTCCACGAACGACTCGAGCATCCAGTGCTCGCGCAGGGCAAAGTCCCAGGCAAGGCCCGGCACGAAACTCAGCGAATCGACGCGCTCCGGAAGACCGTTGTCCACCACGTCGCGCGGCCTGAAATCGAGGAAGCCGAAGGTCAGCGGCAACGTGACGCGGAACCTGCTGCGCGCATCCTCCGCCGCGGGCAGCGCATAGGCGAAGGGGAGCCGATACACCTGAAGGGTACGGCCTGCGACGGAGTAGATGCCCGATCCGAGCTGAGTCGCAAAGCCGAAGTTGATGACCGTCTCTTCGCTGTACGTGAGGGGGGTCGCCGCGTCGGCCGAAATGCCGGCAGCCAGCATCACGCAGGCGAGCACACCTCGCATCACAGCAGCGTCGGAAGCGTAAACGAGTCCACCAGTCCTCGCGCGCCGTAGAGCGCCGGCAGAATCACCCCCGGCGCATGACGACGCCGCAGGTCCGCCACGAGCTCGGTCCCCGCGCGGTAGGCCGGCAGGTACATCCGCCCGAGTAGCGGGTGCCGACCCCACGCACCCGACAGCTTGTCGGCTCGCTCCTCCGAAACCAGGAAATCCCGGCGCAAGGCCGCCGCCACGTCTGCCTGGGGCAACCCGTCGTGCCACGTGAGATACGACGCCTGGTTCTTGGCATCGTCCTGCAGCAGTGCGAGCAGGACGCCGAGTTCCAGATCCCGGTCCGGCAGCTCCGACACCTCGGTCACGCCGTGGGCGATGAGGATGGCGTTGTTGGCAATACCCTCGAACAGGACGCCGGCACGCGTGTTCATGGTGAGCACCGACGCCTCGAAGCCCGCCAGTCCGCGCACGAAGAGGTCCTGCAGGTAGGCGAATGTCGTCACGTGGCCGGGCACGACCTCGTGGCTCACGAGTTGCTGGAACTCGGGCACCGAGATCTCGAGTGCCGCATTCAGCTCGTAGGTCGCCTCGTACTCGGGCGAGCCGTCGGCGCGGCGCGCGTGGCCCAGATAGTTCATCGAGCCCGAAAACCAGGCATTCTCGATGGCGAGAAACCGCACGTTGGCGCGCGGCACGCGCGCGAACTCGGCTGGCAGGTAGGGCAGCAGGTTCCGTTCGCTCAACGCGTCGTAGTACGAGACGAATGCGTCGCCAACGGCCGCGATCGACTTCGCCGGCACCTGCCGCGCGGCGCGCCATCCGTCGACGGAGGCGAGCAGCGCATCGCGATCCCCCGCGGCGTGACCCGCTGCAGCCAGAAGTTCGGCCACCCGCTCCCGCTTCCCCTCCGGCTGGGACGGCTCCGGCGCGCGACCCGTGATCGTCCGCACGCAGCGCTCGTACGGTACCGGCGGCCCGCGACCGGTGATCTCCATCGCCAGGTCCCACATCACGGCGCAGCACACCCCCAGCCCCTCGAGATAGTCACCCCGCGAACCGCCCGTACGTCGCGCGCCCTCGAGCACGCGACCGATGGCCTCGCGCACATCGACCTCGGCGAGATAGGCATCGATCGACGCGCCGTCCGGCGATCGGGCGCCGACTCCGCCGTTCGCGCGGAGGGCCGCGGCCGCGGCATGCGTATACGCGAGCGGCAACGGCTCGTCCGAGAACCAGCAGTCCGCGATAAACCGTCCCGTGCCGGACGGATTCATCACGTCGCCGCCCCACAGGGTGTCAATGCCGATCAGGGCGTCGGCAACCGCCGAGTCGGTTGAATCGAGGGCCATGGCTGCTTCCTCTGGTCGGGTCCGCTAGGAAAACACAAGTGTCGCTGCATCGCCTAGCCGCGTTCACGTGCAGCCCCTCTTCAGGGTCCTTTAAGCCAGACGGCAGAGACTGTTCTTTTCAGCCGATGTCACCGGAGGGCAGCCCATGAGTCACAGGATCTTCTTCGCCGCGGTCATGCTGGCCTGGACCGCCGGCACCGCCCAGGCCCAGTCCATCTGGCAGGCACTGCCGGACGTTGCACCGGCGCCGGCCGACAACCCGACCACGGCCGCGAAGGTCGAACTCGGCAAGATGCTCTACTTCGACCCGCGGCTCTCCTCGACCGGCTCGGTGTCGTGTTTCTCTTGCCACAACGTCATGGAAGGCGGCGACGACCACATGACGACCTCGGCCGGTGTTCACGGCCAGAAGGGCGGCCGAAATGCGCCCACAGTCTGGAACGCGGCGTTTCACTCGGTGCAGTTCTGGGATGGCCGCGCGCCATCGCTCGAGGAACAGGCCAAGGGGCCACCCGTCAATCCGATCGAGATGGGAATGCCCAACCTGGACGCCGTGATCGATCGCGTGCGCAACATCCCGGGCTACCGCGCGTACTTCATCCAGGCCTTCGGGGCAGGCGAGGTCATGACGATGGACAACACCGCCAAGGCGATTGCCGCCTACGAGCGGACACTGATCACGCCGGGTAGCGCATATGACCGCTACGTGAAGGGCGACAAGACGGCGCTCAACGCGCAGCAGGCGCGCGGCATGGAGACGTTTGCGGCGGTCGGTTGCACGAGCTGTCACCAGGGACCCGCCTTCAATGGACCCGACCTGCCGGCCGGCACGGGCTTTTTCATGAAGTTCCCGACCTTCCCGGACAGCCCGTACGTGGCGCAGTACAAGCTCGTGGCCGACCCGGGCCGCTTCAACGTGACCCAGGACGAGGCGGACCGCGGCATGTGGCGCGTGCCGACGCTGCGCAACCTCGTCTACACGGCGCCCTACATGCACGACGGGGCCGTCAAGACCCTGCCCGAGGCCGTGCGGGTCATGGCATCGACGCAGCTCAACCGCAGCGTGAGCGACGAGGAGACCGGCGACATGGTCGCTTTCCTCGAGACCCTGACCGGACCGTTCCCCGAGCAGATGATGCCCAGGCTGCCCCCCACACCGGGTGACCTGCTCGAGTGAGCGGGCGCGTCCCGACCGGCGCACCGCACTGGTGCGCCGGTCGGGCGCCACCGGACTCGCCGTGCGAGGCCCACGCGGCGAATCCAACGGCCGTGCGTCCCGAACTGCCTGGTATCGGCAGTAAGATTGCCGGCAACCGCCGTTGCAGCGAGGACGCCCATGGGCCTGAACATCGATCCGCGGTCATTCCCGGAACCCGCCGCCGAAATCAGCGCCGCGGACGCGGGCAACGCGATTGTCCTGGCCGGCGGCTGCTTCTGGTGCACCGAGGCCGTATACCGGCAGCTCGACGGCGTGCTGTCGGTGAAGCCGGGCTACGCGGGCGGCTCCGCGGAGACGGCCCGCTACGACGCGGTGTGTGGCGGCGACACGGGTCACGCGGAAGCCATCGAGGTGGTCTTCGACCCGGCCAGAATCGGGCTGGGCCAGGTCCTGAAGATCTTTTTCTCGATCGCGCACGACCCCACCCAGGTCAATCGCCAGGGCGCCGACGTCGGCAGCCAGTACCGGTCCGCCATTTTCTACGCGAACGACGCGCAACGACGACTGTCGGAGTCCTACATCCGCCAGATTGACGCAGCCGGGATCCTCGATGCACCCGTGGCGACCACGCTCGAACCGCTCGAGCACTTCTACGAGGCCGAGCCGTATCACCACGACTACGCCGCCCGGAATCCGCACCAGGGTTACATCCGCGCGGTCGCCACGCCCAAGGTCGACAAACTCCGCGCCACGCACGGTGCGCTGCTGAAGGAAGGCGCATGACCGATTTCGACCTCACGCCCCCGACGGACGAGGAGCGGCAACGGCTGGCGGCTGCGCTCAGCGACGAGGAACGGCGCGTGCTGCTGGAGCACGGCACCGAGCGCCCCTTCTGCGGCACGCTCGTGGACCAGAAGCAGCCCGGCGTCTACAGTTGCCGGCTCTGCGGCCTGCCGCTCTTCCGCGCGACGGAAAAATTCAACAGCGGCACGGGCTGGCCGAGCTTCACGGCGCCCTATGATCCCGACCACCTGAAATACGTGCGCGACCAGAGCCATGGCATGGTCCGCACCGAGATCCGCTGTGCGCGCTGCGACAGCCACCAGGGCCACGTCTTCCCGGACGGCCCGCCGCCGACGGGCCAGCGCTACTGCATCAATTCCATTTCACTGCAGTTCACGCCCGAGGGCGCGCCGCTGCCGGACCGCATCGGCCGCGCATGAACGAGGCTCGAGCTTGCGCATTTCCCCGGAGGGATGCGGATGGCACCTTTGACGTAAAATACGAAAAAGGGTGGTGAGAACGTTGTCCGGGGCGGTCCGCGCGGTGCCTGTGATCGATCGCGCGGCAGAACTCGATGCTGGGCGGCACCGCCGCCTGAGCCGCCCGCCGGTCATCCGCGCGGCGCTTGCCGCACGCAGGGGTCCAGACCTGCGGGTCCGTTTTCATTCAACCGTCGATCGAAAAAAGGAGAAGACATGGGATTTTTCAGCTCCATCCTCGAGAAACTTGGATTGAAGTCCGCCAAGGCCGAGCCGGTGCCGCCGCCGCCGCCACCACCACAGCCCAGCTACACGCAGGCCCCGGTGGCCCCGCCGCCCCCGCCGCCGCCGGTCGAGATCCCGATCGTGGACGTCGTCGCCCAGCTCGAGCAGCTCGCGGCTGCCAACCCGCAGAAGCTGAACTGGAAGACGTCGATTGTCGATCTGCTGAAGCTGCTCGACATCGACAGCAGCTACTCGGCACGCAAGGAACTTGCGACCGAGCTCGGCTGCCCGGCCGATCTGATGGGCGACTCGGCGAAGATGAACATGTGGCTGCACAAGACCGTGCTGAAGCAGATCGCGAAGAACGGTGGCAACGTTCCGGCAGAGCTGTACGACTGAACGATCTTCCCGGTCGATTCCAGAAGCGACCGCAGGCGTCGGGGTTCAGCCCCGGCGCCTGCGGTCGCGGTGCCAGACGGCCGCGTAGACCGCCGCATTCACGATGACCACGACCACGCCCAGCGCGAGCTGTGTCGTGCGGGTGAGGCCGTCCGGATACAGGACACCGATGACGTAGTGCTCGACAAAGCCGCCGGGGTAGCCTTCCTCGCCGGCGAGGTGCCGCCAGCGGTTCTCCAGCGGCGTCAGCGGACAGACACCGCCAAGGAACTCGATGCCAGCGCCCCAGGCGACGACGGGGAGATGGATCCAGGCGACCCGCGGCCAGCGCAGCGCCAGCAGTCCGCCCAGAATGACGAACAGGACGAACGCCGCGTGCAGCAGGACGACCGCGTCCGCAAGTACCCGGTAGGACACGGCATCTCCCGACTTCGCGCGATCCGACGGCCCCGTCGAGCCCCGGGCCTAGGCTTTCTTGAAGATTCCGAGGGCCCTCAGGATGAAGATCAGCAGGGCCGCCCCCGCCACGGCGACGACGAAGCGGAGGAGCCCGCCACCCGCCGAGATCCCGAGCATGCCGGCGAGCCAGAAGCCGAGCGCCGAACCTGCTATTCCGACGAGCACGTTGGCGAGCATGCCCATCTGTGCATTGGTTTTCATCAGGATGCTCGCGATCCAGCCCACCACGCCACCAATGATCAAGCTGATGATCCAGCCCATGTGCGTCCCTCCTTCAGGTCGGTGATCCACAGGACCGCGGCAGGATCCCGCCACAGCCAGTCCCGACACTAGCAGAACATGATGATCGCTACACGCACGTCGGGCGCCAATGCCGGCGATGAGCGGTGCGTGCGGCCGCGAACGCGGTCGCTCCGCAGAACCTCAATGCGTATTCCGTCTCCGGGTGTGCCGCTGCAGCGACGCGAATGCATCGCGCGTCAGCGCGGCGAGGCGCTCTGCGTCCGGCAGTGCGGATGCGTTGGCCGTGTAGCCGATCACGACCCGGCCGGCGTAAGACATGAAGGTGATGTTCAATCCCATGCCCGAGATCAGCGTGGACACGGGCACGAGCGCCTCGAGCCGGGCGCCACCGAGGAACATGGGCTCCGCCGGACCGCGCACGTTCGAGATGAGCACGTTGGACGGCACGAAGAAGTCCTGCGACCCTCGCGGAATCATCGCGAGCGTTTCACCCATCACGAAGGTGAGGACCGAGTAGGCGTAGGCTGCATCCTGGGGCAGATCGCGTATGCGCTCCTTGGCCGCCCGCGTTTGCGCAGCCACCTGCCGCATGCGTCGGCCCACCGCCGCGGAGGGCGACCCGAGCGGGGTCCAGAAGACGGAGACGCGGGTCGTCGCCTGCTTGGCCTGTGGATCCTGCAGTGAAACCGGGCAGATCGCGACCAGCGGCCGCTCGGGCGGTCGCCCGATCCGGCGCAGGTAGCGGTTCATCGCGGCGTCGAGCACGCAGAGCGCGACATCGTTCAGCGTCGCATCCCAGGCGCGCGCGACCTCCTTCATGGCGTCCAGTGGCAGGACCGTGTGCACGAGGGTCCGCGCGTTGTGAATCGGCTCGTTCATCGGCGTGAGCGGTGCGGTGAAGGGTCGTGCGGTGCGGCTCGAATAGCCGCCGAGGGCACTCAGGACCTCCTCGAGCAGATGTCCCGACCCCAGGCCGATCGCCAGGGCAGCGCGCGCGAGGCCCGAGAGTTCGTCTTCGAGCCGGTGGAGCCCGTGGCCCTCCACCGCCGCATGCATCTCCGGCAGCCTCGTGGCCACGATGCTGCGGATGCGTCGGGTCCGGGGCGACCGCGAGAGCGTGCGTCGGACCAGTTCGATCCCGGACTCTCCGTCCACGAGCGCGTGGTGCACCTTGATGAACAGTGCGAAGCGGTCCCGCTCGAGTCCCTCGATCACGTACACCTTCCAGCCCGGCCGGTGGCGTTCGAGCATCGGGGCGTGAAGCTCGGCCACGAGCTGGTGCAACTGTGCGTCCGTGCCGGGCGCAGGCAGGGAAACATGCTGGACGTGCCAGTCCATGTCGAGGTCGTCGAGTTCCTGCCACTCGGGCAGGCCCAGGCGCGGAAAGACGGGAATCCGGTTGAACGGCGGTACAGGCTTCGCGCGCCGGTAAGCATCGAGAACCCGCGGCACGATGTTCGCTCCGCCGCGGTCGGGCCGCTCGAAGATCAGCACGGCACCGACGTGCCGCGGGTTGTCCTGGTTCTCCGAGAGGAAGAACATCAGGTCGAGCATCGGGATCGCGATACCCATGGCTTCTCTCCCCTGCCCCGTCAGTCTGGACAAGAGCGCCCGCCCGCCGCGATACGCATTGTTGGCAGCGGGCGGCCTCCCGCCCGGCCCTACTTGTCCGTCGGTTCGCAGGTCACATCGACGACGACGGAAAACCAGCGTCGCTTGGCCCTGAAGACGCTGCCGACCGTCTTGCCGGGCTCGACGTATTCCGTCGTGCGGTAGGGGACCTGCGGCGCTGCGTCGTAGCGCAGGGCGCAGCGCACCTTGGTGCTGGAATTGTTGGTCAGGTTGACCACGAGGACGCCCGTGTTCGCCACGGGCTCGATCTTGATCGCGAGGTCGTTCAGCGCCGGCCTGACCTCAACCGTGTACTCCTGCGCCTCGACCCGTGTCCAGGTCACGGCGAGTACGAGGAGGAGGAGGACGGCCCTGGCGAAGATGTGCATCAAAGGCTCGCGGCTCCGGCCTCGGGGGCCGGCTTCGGAAGCTGGAACTCACCCTGGGTCCGGAACCGTTCCGACTGGAACATCGCGCCGCTCAGCTTGCCGCTCAACTCGTAGCGGATGGTGTCCACCGGCGTTCCGTCCAGCACGCCCATCACCTGGCGCACCATGCGTGCGGCGGAGACCGTCACCGGGACGGCGACCACGGCCTCACCGAAGCGCGGCACCGTGCCGCCTGCGTCGCTGACACCGGTGGCAAACGTCCGGCCCTGCACGTCGAGTTGCAGGTATGCACCCGTGAACTCGACCGGCGCGTCATTGGGATTCTGCACGCGCAGCTTCACCAGCATGCGCAGCTCGAGGCCCTCGCCCTGCATCGGCTCGATGCCCGCGACGGTCACCTGCAGGGGATCTTTCTCCGGCAGTCCGGCGCAGGCGCCGAGCGCCAGTGCGGCCACTGCCATGATCAATCGGCGTCGGGTCGTCATGGAGTCTCCATCCTCATCTTACCCCCATGCGAAGTCTGGCAGTACACTGCGCGGGTTGCACGCGGAAGTGCCCAGGCATGCCACGGAAACCCGACGGCCCCGACCTCGACCGCCTCGACCGCGTCGTGGCCGAGGCGCGGCGCGCGCGTGACGCGCGGCAAGACGGTTATCGAGACCGGGCGTTGAAGCTCTACCCGTGGATCTGCGGGCGCTGCGCCCGGGAGTTCGACCGCGGCAATGTCCAGGAACTCACGGTCCACCACAAGGACCACAATCACGACAACAACCCGGCGGACGGCAGCAACTGGGAGTTGTTGTGCGTCTACTGTCACGACAACGAGCACCAGCGATTCCTCGATCCGCCCCGCACACTCGCCGGGCAGGCCGGACAGGCGCCCGAGCGCGGCACAGACGCCCTTCGCCGGACTCGCCGCGCTGCTCGGCAAGGACGATTAGCGCAACTGACGCGGAGCCCGCATCCACAGCGCGGCCAATGGCCGGCTCATCCGAGCGGCACGAAGCGCGCGGTGAAATGACGCAGCTGAGACGGTTGCGACACGATCCGCAGGCCGCGCAGCTGGTCGCGCCGGCGCACCACGTCCTCGAAAACCTCGACGAGATAGTCGGCGTGCGACTGCGTGTATACCCGGCGTGGCATCGCGAGGCGCACGAGGTCCATGTCCGCGGCCGCCTCCGAGCCATCGGGCTTCAGCCCGAACATCACCGTACCGATCTCGCAGGCGCGGATGCCGCCAATCTCGTAGAGCGCGACCGCGAGCGCCTGGCCCGGGTACTCCAGTGGCGGTATGTGCGGCAGGAAGCGTCGCGCGTCGACGAACACGGCGTGGCCGCCCACGGGCTGCACGATCGGCACGCCGAGTGCCAGCAGCTTCTCGCCGATGTACTCGTTGGTGCGCACGCGGTAGCGCAGGTATTGCTCGTCGACGATCTCGTGCAGCCCGACCGCGATGGCGTCGAGGTCGCGGCCGGCCAGTCCGCCGTAGGTCGGGAACCCCTCGGTGAGGATCAGGCGATTGCGTGCGGCGGCGGCCAGGGCGTCGTCGTTGACGGCCAGCCAGCCGCCGATGTTGGCGAAGGCATCCTTCTTTGCACTCATGGTCATGCCGTCGGCCACCGCGAACATGTCGCGCACGATGTCCGGCACCGCGCGCGACGACTGCCCGGGTTCCCTGCACTTGATGAACCACGCGTTCTCGGCGAACCGGCACCCGTCGATGATCAAAGGCTTGCCGTGGCGGTGGGCGATCGCCGCCGTCGCGCGGATGTTCTCGAGGCTGACCGGTTGCCCGCCCCCGGCGTTGTTGGTCACGGTGAGCATCACCACCGGGATCCGCTCCGCCGACGACTCCAGCAGGCGCTCGAGTTGCACGAGGTCGATATTGCCCTTGAAGGGCTGCCTCGAATCCGGGTCGTGCGCCTCCGCGACCACGAGATCCACTGCCGTGGCGCCGGTCGCCTCGATGTTGCCGCGCGTCGTGTCGAAGTGCGTGTTGGACGGGATGATCCTGCCTGGGCCGCCGACGATGGAGAACAGGATGGCCTCCGCCGCCCGGCCCTGGTGCGTGGGGATGATGTGGGTGAACGGCATCAGCGAGCGGACCGCCGCCTCGAAGCGGTAATAGGACGGTGAACCGGCGTAGGACTCGTCACCGCGCATGACCGCAGCCCACTGCTCGGCGCTCATTGCGCTGGTGCCGGAGTCCGTGAGCAGATCGATGATCACGTCGTCGGCGTGCAGGGCAAACAGGTTCCAGCCGGCCTGCTCCAGCCGCTGCCGGCGTTCCTCGGGCGTCGTGAGCCGGATCGGCTCGACCACCTTGATGCGGAAGGGTTCGATGATGGTTTTCAAGTGAGCGCCTCGCCCGGAGTGGGTCGCCGTCGTGGAGTCCGGCACTTTACGGTGACGGGCGCCGCGCCGTCACGCGTTCCCGTGGTCTATCATTCGCGCTCACGCTCGGCCGAGGGAGAGCCGAATGAACGACGGACTCGCGGCCCGATCATGGTCGGACTTCCGCGCGCAGTGGCGCCCGGCGCTCGCCTTCCACCTGCTGATGCAGCTGCTGGGATTCGCGGTCTTCACGCCGATCGTGACCTGGGTGGGCCGCCGTCTCGTCCTCACCTCCGGCGAGCCGGTGATCAGCAACTTCGACATCGCCGGATTCGTCCTCTCGCCCTGGGGCGCCGCCTTCGTGCTCGTGCTCGTCGCACTGACCGTGAGCCTGCTGCTCGCCGAGTTCACCGGCCACAGCTGGATTGCCGGCCACGCGATGGCCCGCCGCCCCGTCACCGTGGCCTCGACGGTCGCTTTCGTGCTGCGCAGCCTGCCGCGGCTGATCCTCCTGTCGACTCGCGTCTTCCTGAGGCTGGTGCTGCTGGCGCTGCCGTTCCTCGCCCTGGCGGGCATCGTCTGGTTCACGATGCTGGCGGGGCAGGACATCAACT
This sequence comes from uncultured Gammaproteobacteria bacterium, assembly GCA_963823535.1. GTDB lineage: Bacteria > Pseudomonadota > Gammaproteobacteria > Steroidobacterales > Steroidobacteraceae > RPQJ01. Next base: position 88,542 of record CAWGLZ010000004.1, on the reverse strand, counting down.
ACTACCTCGCGGAAAGCCCACCCGAATGGCGACGCGCGAAGCTGCTCGTGGCGCTCATCGTGCTGGCCTACGCCCTCCTCGCCGCCTGGCAGCTGGCGCGCTGGCTGCTGGCCGTGCCGATCCTGGCCTTCGAGGGCGTGATGCCGGGCCAGGCGCTCGAGAAGAGCTCGGCCATGACGCGTGGCCGACTCGCTCGCATCGTGACGCCGCTGGTGCTGTGGTGGATCCTGCTCACGGTGGCGACCGTCGCGATCACCTGGGCGTGCCGACAGGTCTCCGACGCCGGGCTGGACTGGGCAGGGATCGACGTGCAACGCGTCCTGCCGCTCGTGGCGCTGTACCTCGCCGTGGCCCTGACCGGCGGATTCCTCTATGGCGCGCTGGGGTTGGCCGGCCACCAGTTCCTGGTGACGCGGATGTATGGCGAGCTGGTCGACCCGCTTCGCTGGCAGGCGCCGAGAGAACTCGATATCACGGAGGAGCATTCGCGCAGCATCGCCCGGCCGGCCATCGTCGCGACGCTGGCCCTCCTCGGCCTCGCCCTCGGCACTGCGTGGTTCCTCGTCTCGCGTCTGGTCCTCCAGGAGGACGTGGCCATCACCGCGCACCGGGGCGCATCCATCCGTGCACCCGAGAACTCGATGGCCGCCTTCCGGGCGGCGATGGAAGCGGGCGCCGACTACATCGAACTCGACGTGCAGCACACCCGTGACCGCGAGATCATCGTGGTGCACGATGGCGACCTCATGCGCATGGGTGGGGATCCCCGCAAGGTCGCGGCACTGGCCGCCGACGAGATCGCCACGATCGACATCGGTCGCAAGTACGACGAGAAGTTTTCAGGCGAGTATCCGCCGACGCTGGAAGAGGTGATCGACCTCGTCCGCGGCCGCACGAAGATCAACATCGAGCTCAAGTACAACGTCCCGGATCCGGACCTCGCGCCGGCCATCGTGGAACTGCTGCACCGCAAGGACTTCCTCGACCAGGTCGTCATCACGTCGCTCGATTACGCGGCGCTCAGGCAGGTCAAGGCGATCGAACCGCGCCTGTCCACCGGTCACATCGTGACCGCCGCCGTGGGCAACGTCCTGCGCACGGAAGCCGATTTCCTCAGCCTGAATTCGGCGCGCGCGACGCCGTCCCTGGTGCGCAAGGCGCACACGGCCGGCAAGCAGGTCCACGTGTGGACGGTCAACACGCCGGAAGCGATGCTGCGCATGATCGAGCGCGGCGTCGACAACATCATCACCGACGACCCGGCCCTGCTGGCCCGCGTGATGCGGGAGCGCAATGCGCTCTCCTCGCCGGAGATCCTCGGCCTGCGGCTGCGGGTGCTGTTCAGCAATCCGCCGCGCGAGGTGACCGACCCGGCGGCAGTCAAGCCGCTGTAGGGGCGCGGGCCGGCCCGGCACGCTGCGTGCCGTCAGGCGAGCTTCAGATCGAGGAGGCTCCTCGCCATCGCCAGGACCGCCTCGTCGCCCGGGATGTAGTGCATCCCGAGCGTCTGGCGGGTCAGCGTATCGTCAACCTTCATGTCCTTGCCGAGGTCGGGGACGTAGGGACGAACGGTGCCATCGACCAGTGCGACCAGCCTCACCAGCCAGTCCGGCAACTCACGCGTGGGCGCCTTGCGCGCCGCGTTTCCCAACCCGGCTCGCAGCGCGCGGGCCACGTCGATCAACCAGAGCGTCCCGGCGGTGCACAGGTAGCGCCCGCCGGCCGGTGCATCGGACTCGAGCGCGAGCCGGTGCATGCGCGCGACGTCGCGCACGTCGACGCTGGGGAAGGACAGTCGCGGGGCACCGGGGTACTTGCCCGCCAGCATCATCTGGATCACCTCGGCCGACGTGCCGATATCGCGATCGAGGACCGGACCGAACACGACGCCCGGGTTGACCGAGGCATACTCGAGTCCCGAGCGGTCCTGCGCCACGAACTCCCGTGCGGCCCGCTCGGCCAGCGTCTTGGACTTCGCGTAGGCGGTGACGCCCGGCGCTTCCACCGCCGTCCAGTCGCGTTCCGTGAATGGCGCCGATCGGTCGGCAGCGTGACCATACATCACGGCCACCATGGACGACGTCTGCACCAGGCGCCGGACGCCGCCCGCCGATGCCGCGCGCAGCACCCGCAAGGTACCCTGCACGGCGGGCCGGATCAGTTCCTGCTCGTCCTTCGGCTGCCGGGCCGGGAACGGGGATGCCACGTGCAGCACGTCTGCACAGCCGGCCACGGCGGTGTCCCACCCAGCGTCCGACTCGAGATCCGCCTGCGCGAACTCGAGCCGTGAAACGTCAGCATGTCTCGCGAGGGACTCCCTCACGGCGACCGAACGCGGCATCGAGCGGAGCGTGCCTCGCACCCCGTAGCCCGCCTTCAGCAGTTCGACCGCACAGTGCCTGGCGATGAAGCCGGAGATTCCGGTCACGAGGACCGTCGGCTTTTCCATGGTGCTTCCCCCTCGCGTGCCGCCCGGGGCGGCGAAACCGTCAGCGCAGGATGCGCAGGGCCTGGTTCGCGTAGAGTGTGGCCGCGAGCCCGCGTCTCAGCAACCGCAGCGCGCGGTGCGGGCCAACGGCGAACATGATTGCCGCGCCGCCGACGAGGACCACCGGTGCCAGGCTGCGCACCGTTTCGATCGCGCGATCGACGCGCGAAACCGTGCCCTCGATGCCGCCGTACAGCTGCCGCACGATCGTCGCGTTGCAGCGCGCACTCCGCCTGCAGCATGCCGCGCCGGGCGGCGAGCGCCGCGCGGCGCGAACTCATCGGTCGCTCCCGAGTGAGGTGACGTCGCGGCGCAGTTCCGTCCGGGTCGCGTCGAGCAGTCGCGGCTTCTCGTGCAATCGATTGCGGAACACCAGCCCGGCGACTACCGACAGCAGCAGGAAAACGGCGGTCACCGACACGGCGGCGCCCATCCTGTGCGTGTCCCAGAAATAGATGACCAGCGTCACGCCGGCGAGGACCGCGCCGAGAATGCCGGCGAGGACCGCGACGAACGCCCACAGCAGGATCTGCAGCCCGCGCTCCAGATCCTCGCTGATTTCCGTGGTCAGCAGCTCGACGCGGGTCTGGGCGGCCGCGAGCACGGTGCCGCCCAGCTGGACCAGCGACTTCAGGAGGTTGGTCGCGGGCCCCGGCGAGCCCTCGCCGTCGCTCATGTGAGGCTCAGCGACGGGCCAGCAGGACGCCGATCACAAGACCCACGGCGGCGGCCATTCCCATGGCCTGCCAGGGCTTGTTCTTCGCGTAGTCCTCGGTGGCGTGAAGCGCATCCTCGCCATGCTGGCGGGCCGCTCGCTCGGCATCACGGAGGCGTAAACGCGCCCCCTCGAGCGACTCGCGAACCTTGGCCCGCGCTTCGTTCATCTTCTCACCGCCCTGGTCGGCGGAGGCCTTGATCAGCGCTTCTGCGTCCCGCATCACGGCGGCCAGGTCTTCCTTCAGTCTTGCAGTCGTCACGGTGTCTGCCATGGAGGCTCCTCCCGAGTGGGTGGGCGCCGCCCAAAGTCACGGCGGCAACCCTGATCGTATGCCCTGCGGGTTGCACGGACAATCGGTACTGTCGACCGACCGGCGGCGCCCCCGGGACCCCAGTGCTGTATAAAGCCTGTTCGGGCGACGGCGCCTGGTCAGGTCGACAGCGGCCGCTGGTCGCTACCAGCAGCATGCTGCGAACAATTCTAAACGCAAGGAAAATTCACAAATGAAGCATATTGTTTCTAAGCTCGTCTGGACGACAGCGGTCGTCGTGTTTTCGCAGGGTGCCGTGGCCGCGGATGATCCCAAGGTCGCCGCCGACGTCATGGCCATTACGCGCGCGCAATGGGCGGCGGAAATGCAGAACAAGAGCGTCGCCGAGCAGACCGTCCTCCTGGCCGACGACTACACCGAGTTCAACGCGGATTACCCGGTACGCCTCGAGGGCAAGGCATTGAATGCCGCTATGTACGAGGCACAGAACAAGTCGGGCGGCAAGGCGCTGCTCGGTGAGATGATGAACCCGAAGGTACAGGTCTACGGCGACGTGGCGATCCTGTCGTACAACTACGTCGGCGTGAACCAGGACAAGGACGGCGAGACCAGCGCCTCCGCAGCCAAATCCACGCGCGTGTACGCCAAGATCGGCGGCCAGTGGAAGCTGGTGCACGCCAACTTCGCGCCGGTCCTCGCACCGGCCAACTGAGCCCGGCGCCGGCAGCCGCCGCCCCGCCCCCCGGCGAGGCGGCGGTCTGCCGCACCTGCATCCCGACGCACAACGCGGTAGTCTTGCGCGCCTACCGTCCAGACCGGTGCGCCTGCCGATGAATCATCGTTACCTTGGAATCCCCTGCGCGGGCCTGCTCGCCCTCCTCACGGCCTGCTCGGGAGCACCTGCCAGCCAGTCACCCCCGCCGGTCGCGCCCGCCTTCTCTGAGGCGAACTTCCGTGCGCACGTCGAGCGCCTCGCGTCCGACGAGTTCGAAGGCCGCGCACCCGGTACCGAGGGCGAGCGGAAGACCCTCGACTACATCGAGCAGGCGTTTCGCGACGCAGGTCTCGAGCCCGGCATCGGCACCAGCTTCCGGCAGGCTGTGCCGCTGGTCGAGATCGCCACGCACGCCGATCCGGCGATGCAGGTCCGCGGCGCCGGTGGATCGCTGAGCCTGGACTACGCGACCGACATGGTCGTCTGGACCAAGCGCCCGGTCGGGGAATCGCGAATCACCGATGCCGAGCTCGTCTTCGCGGGCTACGGCATCGTGGCTCCCGAGTACGGCTGGGACGACTATGCCGGCGTCGACATGCGCGGCAAGATCGCAGTGGTGCTGGTGAACGACCCTGGGTTCGCGACCCAGGACCCGGAACTCTTCACTGGCCGCTCGATGACCTACTACGGCCGCTGGACGTACAAGTTCGAGGAAGCCGTCCGGCAGGGCGCCGTCGGCCTGTTCGTGATTCACGAGACCGAGGCCGCCGCCTATCCCTGGGAAGTGGTGCGCAATGGCGCGGCCAAGCCGCAGTTCGACCTGATCCTGGACGATGTGGCTTCGAAGCGGCTCGCACTCGAGGGCTGGCTGACCGACGCGGCGGCGCAGCGCGTGCTCGTACTGGCCGGCGAGGATTACGCATCCCTCAAGCGGGCGGCGCTGGACCGCAGCTTCACGGCGCGCCCGCTCGGCGTCACCGCCAGCGTCGGTGTACGAAACGACGTCCGTCGCCTGACGTCGTACAACGTCGTCGGTGTCCTGCCCGGCCGCGAGCGACCGGGCGAGCACTTCCTCTACACGGCCCACTGGGACCACCTCGGCAAGCTGCCGGAGGTGCCGGGCGCCCCCGGTGCGGACAGAATCTTCAACGGGGCGTCCGACAACGCGACCGGCATTGCCGGGCTGATCGAACTCGCCCGCGTGTTCGGCGCCACTCAGCCGCGACCGGAGCGCTCGGTGATGTTCGTCGCCGTCACCGCCGAGGAGTACGGCCTGCTCGGCAGCGAGTACTTCGCCGATCACCTCCCCGTCCCGGCCGCGAACCTGTACGGCGGGCTCAACATGGACAACCTGTACATGATCGGCCTGACGCGCGACCTCACCGTCATCGGCTACGGCGCGTCCGAACTCGACGATTACCTGCGCAGCGCGGCGGCGAAGCAGGACCGCGTACTCGTGGCGGAACCCACGCCCGAAAAGGGGTTCTACTACCGCTCCGACCACTTCAACCTGGCCAAGCAGGGCGTGCCGATGCTCTACACCAAGGCTGGCATCGACAGCCCGGCGAAGGGCCCTGACTACGGCCGCGCATGGCTCGAGGATTACGTCGCGAACCGCTACCACAAGCCGTCGGACGAATATGATCCCGGCTGGGACCTGGGCGGCGTCCTGCAGGACCTCGCCGTGTACTACGACGTGGGACGGGTGCTCGCGAATGAGTCCAGCTGGCCGAACTGGCGCGCAGGCAGCGAATTCCGCGCGATCCGGGACCGCAGCCGCGCGGAGACCGCGCAGCGCTAGCTTCGCCTCACCGCCAGGACGCCATCCCCCTTCATCTCGGTCGCGAAGCCAGCCAGACGCAACCGCCGCGCGACCTCGACGGGCACGTCCCGGCCGGACGTGAGCCGGTTCGGCGTGCCGGTGTAGTGGAACAGGCGTCCGCGTCGCCGCAGCACCCGTGCCAGCTGATCGTAGAAGACCTGAGAGTACAACTCGCCGGCGGTGCCGAACCGCGGCGGGTCGTGCAGGATCGCATCGACCGACGCGTCCGGCAGCGATGCGATCTCGAGCGCGACGTCCCCCTCCGTGAGCGTCAAGGCGCCTCGCGGCGCCGGCGACCAGGGATTGAGGCCCCGCAGCCAGAGGACGTCGGCGTTCTTCTCGTACGACAGGATCTGCGCGGCCTGTCCCTGCAGGCACCACGCCGCGAAGTAACCCAGTCCGCCGCAGGTATCGAGAATCGTCTTGCCGCGCGGCGCGATCATCGACACCTTGCGCTCCGCGTCCGCGTAGGGCGAGGTCTGCGCCGTGGGCAGCATCTTGATGCCGTCGATCTCGAACGTCGGCGGACCCCACTGCGTCGGCACCAGCTTGACGAGTGAGTTCCCGAACCGCGCCACGGGCTCGAAGGCTGCGCCAGTCCAGTAGTAGACGGTTCGCTCCCGGCACGCCTCGAGATACGGGAAACGCCGGCCATCGTACATCCAGTCGTCCGCGTCCACGGCGACCGTCACCGTCGAGCGCTCCAGGTCCAGCGAGCACTCCACTGTCGGCGCGCCGGAACGCCTCGCCGATCGGAGTTTTTCATGAACCCCGGATGTCAGCAGCGGTCTCACCATGGGCGGCCATCATATCGGCTGCGCCCGGTTTGCATGGAAACCGTGCACCGAAGGCTCATAGGCCTTCCCTATCATCACGACAATATCTATCGATTGGATCTACCGCGCCACGGTCGCTATCGTGTGCGTCATCAGGTTTCACCCGTCCTTCATGGAGTTCCGCAGATGAGTTCAATGATCAATACCCCCGTCAAGCCGTTCAAGGCCACCGCGTTCCACAACGGCGAGTTCGTTCAGGTCACGGAAGCCGACCTGCAGGGCCAGTGGTCGGTGTTCTTCTTCTACCCGGCCGACTTCACCTTCGTCTGCCCGACCGAGCTCGGCGACGTCGCCGACCTGTACCCGCAGTTCCAGAAACTGGGCGTCGAGATCTACGGCGTGTCCACGGATACGCACTTCACGCACAAGGCGTGGCACGACGCCTCCGAGACCATCAAGAAGATCCAGTACCCGATGCTGGCCGACCCGACCCATGCCATCAGCCGCAACTTCGGCGTGCTGATCGAGGACGAGGGCCTGGCGCTGCGCGGGACGTTCGTCGTGAACCCCGAGGGCGTCATCAAGGTCATCGAGACCAACGACCTCGGCATCGGCCGCGACGCGCGGGAACTGCTCCGCAAGGTGCAGGCTGCCCAGTACATCGCCGCGCATCCGGGCGAGGTCTGCCCTGCCAAGTGGACGCCGGGCGAGAAGACGTTGGCACCGTCGCTCGACCTGGTCGGCAAGATCTGATCCTCGGGCCCGCACTGCCACCCCCGCAGTGCGGGCACCCCCTGGGGCCCTCCCCGCGGAGGGCCCCGTTTCTCGAATGAACCTCACACCTACACAGGAAAAGCACATGCTCGACGGCAACCTCAAGCAGCAGCTGCAGGCCTACCTCGGCCGCATGACCCGGCCCATCGAGATCGTCGCGACGTTCGACGACAGCGACGCCGCGAGCGAGATGCGCGAGCTGCTCGAGGAGGTGTCCGCGCTCTCCACGCTGATCGCCTTCGTTCAGCGGGCGCCGGATGGCACGGTGCGCGCGCCGTCATTCAGCGTGAATCGTGCGGGCGAGGACACCGGTATTCGCTTCGCCGGCATCCCGATGGGGCACGAGTTCACGTCGCTGGTGCTCGCGCTGCTGCAGGCGGGTGGCCACCCGCCGAAGGTGGAGGCCACGGTCGTCGAGCAGATCGAGGCGCTCGACGGCGACTTCGACTTCGAGGTCTATATCTCGCTCGCGTGCCAGAACTGCCCCGAGGTCGTCCAGGCCATCAACCTGATGGCAGTGCTGAACCCCCGTGTGCGCGCCACCATGATCGACGGCGCGCTGTTCCAGGCCGAAGTCGAATCGAAGCAGATCCTGGCCGTGCCCTCGCTGTACCTGAACGGCCAGCCGTTCGGCCAGGGTCGCATGACGGTCGAGGAGATCCTGGCGAAAGTCGACGCCAACGCGGGCGCCCGCCAGGCCGCGGAGCTCGGGCGCAAGACGCCGTTCGACGTGCTGGTCGTGGGCGGCGGTCCAGCCGGGGCCTCGGCGGCCATCTATGCTGCGCGCAAGGGCATCCGCACCGGCGTGGTCACCGAGCGATTCGGCGGACAGGTGCTCGACACCATGGGCATCGAGAACTTCATCTCGGTCCGGGAGACCGAGGGACCACAGCTGGCCGCGGCGCTCGAAAACCACGTCCGGACCTACGACGTGGACATCATGAACCTGCAGCGCGCGGTGGAACTGGCGCCCGACAAAGAGAGCGGCATGCTCGCCGTCAGGCTCGCCAGCGGCGCGACGCTCAGGAGCCGCAGCGTGATCCTTTCCACGGGGGCGCGCTGGCGCGAGATGAACGTGCCTGGCGAACGCGAGTACCGCGGACGTGGCGTCGCCTACTGTCCGCACTGTGACGGTCCGCTCTTCAAGGGCAAGCGCGTGGCCGTGATCGGCGGCGGCAACTCCGGTGTCGAGGCGGCGATCGACCTCGCCGGTATCGTCGGGCACGTCACGCTGATCGAGTTCGACGGCCGACTGCGGGCCGACGACGTCCTGCAGCGCAAGCTGCACAGCCTCCCCAACGTGCGGATCATCGTGTCCGCACAGACGACCGAGGTGCACGGTGCCGGCGGCAAGGTGAACGGGCTCAGCTATCGCGACCGGAGCACGGGCGGCCTGCACCGGATCGATCTGGAGGGCGTCTTCGTCCAGATCGGGCTGCTGCCCAACACCGAGTGGCTCAAGGGAACCGTCGAGCTGAGTCCGCGCGGGGAGATCGAGGTCGACGCGCGGGGCCAGACGTCGCTCCCGGGCGTCTTTGCCGCCGGAGACGCAACCACCGTCCCGTACAAGCAGATCATCATCGCCATGGGGGAGGGCTCGAAGGCGGCACTCTCGGCGTTCGATCACCTGATCCGGACGTCGGCCCCGGAAGAAATGGTCGCAGCGGCCTGAGGGCCACACGGCCGGATCGCCCGGCGGGTGCGGGTATCATGTCGCCTCCACGCGGCGAGTGAACCGCGCAACGGGGGCGACCATGCTGCGACTCTACTTCCATCCGGCGTCGACCTACGCGAGACGGGTCCGAATTGCCCTGCTCGAGAAGGGCGTCGAATTCGAACCCGTCGTGCTCGACATGGCGGCGCGGGCCCACCGCGCACCGGACTACCTGGCAGTCAACCCGTACGGGAGGGTGCCGGCCATCGACGAGGACGGGTTCATCCTGTACGAGTCGTCGGCGATCCTGCAGTACCTCGAGGCAACGCGCCCCCGGCCGTCGCTCTCGCCCGCCGACGCCCGTGGCCGGGCGCTCGTGGACATGCACCTGCGCCTGTGCGACCTGCAGATGGCCCGACCTACCGGCACGATCATCTTCCCGAAACGGTTCCTGCCCGAGCCACGCTGGGACCGCACGGCCATGGCGCAGGCGAAGGCGGAGATCGAGAAGCACCTCGCGATCGTCGAGCGCACGCTGGCAGACCGGCCGTACCTCGTCGGGGACGCGTACACGCTCGCGGACGTCGCCTACACGCCGTTCCTGCAGTTCCTGCCGCTCATGGAGATCGAGGCCCCTCCCGGCGTCGAGGCGTGGCGGAGCCGGCTGCTCGAGCGTCCGAGCTCACAGGCGACGGTGCCCGCCGCGTAGGCAGCCCGCGGGCTGCGTCTCGCCGCGTCAGCGCTCGACCTCCAGCGTCTGCGCCGATGGTCGCAGCGGCTGTTCCTCGGCGCCCGCGAGCACCCGGCTCAGACGCTTCCCGAACAGCATCACGAGGACCCCGCCGGTCGCGGCGATGGCCGCGTGCAGAGTCCAGAACCCGGAAGGACTCATCTTCTCGTAGAAACCGCCCACCCAGCCGATGAGATTGTTCGAGACGAACAGGCTCATGAAGGCCACGCCCATCATGGTCGCGTTGACGCTGGCAGGCGCCGTCCGCGAGACGAGCGCCAGCAGCGTCGGCCAGTAGTAGAGGAAGGCGATCCCCAGTCCCGCGCAGTACAGGAAAGGCCAGACGGGGTGGATGGGCGCACCGTCGGCCACGAAGATGGCTGCCACGAGCACCAGGTTGCTGGCCGCCGCGAGCCACGCGCCGGTCCCGATCTTCGCCAGCTCGCCGGGCTCGCGGTCGCGCGAGGCCTGGAGACGCCAGATCCAGAAGAGCAGCGGCACCCCCAGGATGCTGAACAGCGGGTCGACCGACTGGTACCACGGCACCGGGATGCTGTGGCGGCCGACGTCGAGGGCCACGGACGCCTGGATCCAGACGGGCGCGACATTGGCGAGCTGGTAGTAGGAGACCGACTGGAAGATGGTGATGACCATCACGGCCACGAGCGCCAGCAGGACGCGTCGGTCGGCGGCGGTGAGCGGTCCGCCTTCGCGGGCACGCCGCTCCACTCGCGCTGGAAGGTGGCGGTAGCCGACCAGATAGGTCGCGAGCCCCGCGAGCATGAAGACGGCAGCGACGCCGAATCCGTAGTGCCAGCCGTACACCTGCGCGAGCAGGCCGCACACGACCGGGCCGAACACCGCGCCGAAGTTGATCGCCATGCTGAAGATGGCGAAGCCGCGGGTACGCCGCGCTTCGTCGTCACGCGGATAGAGGGCGCCGACCTGGGCGGAGATGTTGCCCTTGAGGAAACCGGATCCCACGACCAGCAGCAGCAGGGCCAGCAGGAAGGACTGCTCGAAGGCCATCGCGAGATGGCCACCGCTCATCGAGAGCGCCCCGAGCACCACCGCGTTGCGCTGCCCGATCCACCGGTCGGCCACCAGGCCGCCGAGCAAGGGGGTGAAGTACACGAAGCCCGTATAGAGCCCGAAGATCTGCGAGGCGAGCGCCTGGGTCGAAAGCGGACCCACCACGGACTCGATGGCCGCACGGAATGTCCCGAAGCCGACGATGTTTTCCAGGTGCCCCGGCAGCAGCAGCTGGTTGACCATGTAAAGCACCAGGAGCGCCGTCATGCCGTAGTACGAGAAGCGCTCCCACGCCTCCGTGAACGCGAGGTAGAAGAGCCCCTTGGGGTGCCCCGCGAAAGAGCCCGCCCTGTCCCGCGTTGCGGGCGTACCAAGCCTCTGCAATTGATTTCCCCCTGGGCCCGGTCCGAGGCCCGCATTCTTCGCCGTCGGCGCGGTCGATGGCGACCATACACTGGCCTGCGCCGCGTGTCGTGGATTCGTGGCGACACGGGATTTGCCACGCGGACCAACGACTGTTTAGAGTTCCAGGATCGCCTACCCCAAGCACGGAGATCGAAGCATGAGCGTCATTGGCACCTGGGCACTGACCCTGAATTCACCGCTGGGCGACCAGGCCGCAAGGCTCGACATCCAGGAACTCGACGGTGCCTGCCAGGGAACGTTGACCGGCAAGGGTGATCCATCACCGCTCGAGCGACTGACCGTGGAGGGCAACAACGTGTCCTTCTCGGCGTTCGTCGACACCCCGGTCGGCCGCATGAATCTCGCCTTCACCGGCGCAGTGACGGATGGCGCCATCGCGGGCACCTACACCACGCCGTTTGGCGCTTTCGATTTTTCGGGCAGCCGCCCGGCGGCGGCGTGAGGCTGCACTATTCCGCAACACGATTAGGTAGCTTCGAGTCTTTAATCTGCAACGTTCCCGGGGTAAAAAGGTAGTGAGTCCCGAGAGTCGATGCCTGCTGGCGGTCGGCGACCCGGGACCCCGGGGCGGGCGGAGCCTGTTGGATCCTCCTCCTGTCGGAGGTCCGTCCCCCTGAACCGGCGCGCAGGGTCGCGCGCCGGCAGGGCTTCGACTGGCCGAATGGAAGACTTGGTTCGATCGGCGGCGAGACCTGGACCCCGAAGCCAGCAAGGCCGAGCCAGGGATCCCCGGCTCGGCCTTTTTCGTGGCGGCGGCTAGTGCGGCGTACGACTCAGGACGCCTGCGCCCGCGGACGGCCTCCCAGCAGCCGCGCCGGCAGCATCACGATCGAGCGCAGCAGCGCAAACACTCCCTCGACGGCGATTCCCAGCAGGCGAAACGGCAGCACGAGCAGCCATACGAGCGGCCACAGTACGAGCGCGAGCAACGCGAGCGGCCAGGAGACCGCCAGCAGCAGCAACCAGAGCAGGAACTTCATCATCACAGCTTGATCTCTCCGGAGGCTGGACCTGCGCCCGAGGGCGGGGTTCCGGCAGGCACCCTCCCGTCGGTGACGAGGTCGAGTTGCACGGCTTCTGCGTGGGTGATCCGACGTATCACATCCGGCGGAACCCCCTCCATGATACGCAACAAATCGGGACTGACGCCCATTTCCGACAGGTACTGAGTAGCCTGCCCGGAGACGACCTGCTGGAATGCGGATTCGTCGGGCACGGGCACCCGGTTGGAGGCCCGGTGGACGCCGATGAAGGCGCCCGGCTCCAGCGAACGTCGCAGGCCTCCCGCGAAGGCAAAGGGACACGCGCTGTAGCAGACGCCGCTGGCCGGCTTGCGCGGGTCCGTCGTTCGCTTGCCGACGTTCGTCCGGTAACCATGCTCCCGCAGCAGGCGCCCGATGGCCATCGCCGCGACCAGGCTGCCGCCCGGCGAATTGAAGTAGACGGCAGCGCGTCGGATGCCGTGCTCTGCGGTGAATGCGGCGAGTCGCGCGGCCGCCGTCGAGTCGATCTCGCCGTCCAGGTACAGGATCCACTCGCCTGTTGCAGCCGATGAAACCGGCGCCTCCGGCGGGATACCCTCGATGCTCAGATAGGTACCCGCCACCGGCGCAGCGTGTGCCGCGGGCAGGGCCGCCAGCCACCACAGCAGCACGATGCGCAGGACGCCGCGTGCACTCTCCCGTACCTTCACTCGCAACCACCCTCCCCCGACGGTAGATTCGCAGAGATTAATTCAAGGGACGACGCCAGTGGCAACGACCGGACCAGCACCCATCGGCGAGCGGAGAATCCTCGCATTCACCCGCGCCGTCAGCCCGACGCTCGCCGATTGCCAGCTCACGCATCTCGAGCGCGTGCCGCTCGACGTGGCGCGGGCAGTCGCCGAGCACGAGGACTACGAGCGACTGCTGGCAGGGCTCGGCGCAACGGTGCGACGCCTGCCGCCTGCACCTGAGCTTCCGGATGCCGTCTTCGTCGAGGACACGGCCGTCGTACTCGACGACGTGGCGGTCGTCGCCCGCCCCGGCGCCATTTCCCGGCGACCCGAGACCGCCGCGATCGAAGCAGCCCTGGCCACGCTGCGCCCGATCATTCGCCTCGAGGCGCCTGCGACCCTCGATGGCGGCGATGTCCTCGTCGCCGGTCGTCGTGTCTTCGTCGGCCTCTCGTCCCGCACGAATCCCGTCGCTGTCGGACAGCTGGCCGCGGCACTGGCGCCATTCGACTACGAGGTCGCGCCGGTCCGCTTCGCCGGCTGCCTGCACCTCAAGTCCGCTGTCACGCAGGTCGCGGACGGACTCGTGCTGCTGAATCCTGACTGGGTCGACGCCCGTGTCTTCGCGGGCCATCGCGCCGTGCGGGTGGACCCGACGGAACCACATGCGGCCAACGCGCTGCCCCTGGGCGGATCCGTCGTGCACCCGCACCATCACCCGCGAACCCGCGCCCGGCTCGAGGCAGAAGGCCTGCGGGTAGTGACCGTGGAAATGACTGAACTGGCCAAGGCCGAGGCCGGCGTCACGTGCTGCAGCCTGCTGCTGCGGAGCGACTGAAACAGCGCCGGGAGCCGGTAGCCCGTTATTTCGCCTGCTCGATCATGCGGATCGTCGCCTGCTCGACTTCCTCGGCCACGGCACCGAGTTCCGGCGCATCCGACAGGCTGGCCAGCAGGGCTGTCGGTCTCGCCATGCCGATCCGGGTCCGTCCCCCCTCCTCGTAGACGGAGATACGGCACGGGAGTGCAACATTCATCCCCATGTCGCTCGCCAGGACGCGCGCCGCCTGCCGGGGGTTGCAGACCTCGAGGATGCGGCACTCGTGCGGAAGATCCACGCCCTTGCTCGCCAGCGTCTGCTTGAGGTCGTACTGGTGCAGCACCCCGAATCCGTTCAGCCGCACGGCCTCCTCGAGATCCGCCGTCGCCTGCTCGACGGTCTTGTCACTCATGACGACGTATCGCATGACTCGCTTCCTCGGTCGGGGATGATCGGTCCGCCCGATGCTGCGTTCAACAGCGGACGGCAGCGAGGCTGTGCCAGACTATCTGCCAGAGCCTGCCTGTCATTCTATCCCACCGTGACCAGCAACCTTCCCCTCGCCGCCCGCGTGATCTCCGAGGGCTTCCTTCCGGCCCGGTCCGCGCTGCTGCAGGGTCCGGGCGCATGCGTCACGGGCCTGGCGATGCCCGATCGAATCCGCGGCATGCTGCTGGGTCTCGCGATCGGCGACGCGCTCGGCAACACGAGCGAAGGCCTGGCGGCGACGGACCGCGCGGCCCGTCATGGCGAGATCCGTGACTACCTCCCGAACCACCTCGCCGGAAACAGTCGCGTCGGTTTGCCCTCGGACGACAGCCAACTCGCCTTCTGGACGCTCGAGAGCCTGCTCGAGCGCGGCGCACTCGATCCAGAGGACCTCTCTGCTCGCTTTGCCTCGCGCCCGATCGTCGGAGTTGGCGAGTCGATGCAGCGGTTCCTGAACAACCGGGAAAGCGGCATGTCGCCGTGGTACCGCTGCGGGGCCGAGAGCGCCGGCAACGGTGCACTGATGCGCATTGCGCCGGTCGTCCTGTTGCATCCGCAGGGCACCAGCGCCGCCCTCTGGCTCGACGCCGCACTGGCATCCATCGTCACCCACCGGGACGCCAGCTCGGTGGCCGCCTGCGTCGCGTTCACCGACCTCCTTGCGCGCCTGCTGCGCCTGCCGGAGCCGCCCGCGCCCGAGTGGATCGTCGACACCTTCCTGGCGACCGTGCGCCAGGTCTGCACCGACCAGCCGTACCGTCCGCGTGCGGGACGCTACTCGGACTGGGAGGGACCCTTCCCCGATTATCTCGAGTTCGTGATCGACGAGGCCACGCAACATGGCTGGACCGCGCGCGAGGCCTGCGACGCCTGGGGCTCCGGTGCCTACCTGCTCGAGTCCGTGCCGAGCCTGCTGTGGATCCTGTTTCGCCATGCGCAGGAGCCGGAGGAAGCCATCGTCCGCGCCGTGAACGACACGCAGGACAACGACACGATCGCCGCGATTGCGGGGGCGGCCGTCGGGGCCCTGCACGGCGTCGGGGCGCTGCCCGCAAGATGGACGACGGGCCTGCTCGGGCGAACGCGGACCGCGGACGACGGGCGGGTGTTCCAACTCGTAGAAGCAGCCACCCGCCAGGCGTGGGACTAGTTCCAGGCGGCCGCGGTCCGGCAACTCACTCGATCGAACGCAGCCTGTCCTGGTCGAACACGAGCACGCGCTTCGCGCTGTAGGACTCGTACGTCCAGCGATGGACCTCCGTCGTGCCGACGACACGGTTACCGCTGTGCACGTCCTGGACATCCACCGATCGCGCGGTTGGTTCGCCGCATTGGGCGAGCACCTCGGCCTGCGTCGCGCCAATCTCGATGATCCTGCTGCCGCAGCGCATTCCCTCGTCCGCCAGCGCCGCGGCGGATGCGAGGCCGAGGGCCAGCAGAATCAAGGGACGGCCGGGTGCCTTCATCCTCAATCGTCGGGGCAACTTCATTGGTGTACTCCTAGGCGTCGCTGTCCATGGCGGTCTGCAGGATCGTCGCAGTCGTAATGCCGGGATCCCAGGCGATGACCCGGTTGCGGCCGGCGGCCTTCGCCACGAGCAAGGCCTTGTCCGCCCGGTCGATCGATTCCTCGACGCTCGCCTCCGGATCCAGCATCGCGAGACCGAAGGATACCGTCGTCCGGATCGGCGTGCCATCCTCGGCCTCGGCCAGCGGCGTGCGCGCGAGTCCGTCCCGGACGCGCTCCATGATCCGCTGGGCGGTCTCGAGATCGACGCCCGGCAGCGACACCAGGAACTCGTCCCCGCCGTAACGGAAGACCTTGTCGTAGGGCCGCAGGTGGCCGGTCAGGAACTCGACGGCTTCCATGAGCACGCCGTCCCCTACCGCGTGGCCGTGCTGGTCGTTGATCCGCTTGAGATGATCGATGTCCACGAATGCGAGGCAGCAGGGCTGCACGTCCCGCCGCGCCAGTTCCCGCCACTCGCGCAGTTCGGGCAGCATCTCCACGCGACCGTAGGCGCCGGTCAGGGCATCCGTACTACGCAAGGCGCCCTGTATTTCGTGGCGCAGCGCCTGGAGTTCCGTCCGCAGGCGCGCGGCGCTCGCCGCGAACTCGTCGAAGTCGCCGCTTTCGATGGGTTGCCGCGCCTGAGAGAGCTGCAGCATCCGGCGCGCGAGCCAGTGCAGTCGCTCGTGTTCCTGTTCGATGGCCGCAAACGTCGGCTGTGTGCGCAGTTCGTCCGGGGCCCGCTCCCGGCACCAGCGCCCGAAGCCACAATGCTCGTGAGCGTCTGGCCCGAACTCGACCGGGTCGCCGGGCATCCCGCAGACGAGCGACCTCAGGACGCCACCGTGCCAGGCCTCATTGTCCTGGATGGCCTGTTCGAGCTGGCTCAACATCGTCCGAAGGACGGCCGGTTCTGCCTTGAACATCGGCGCTCACCTCCCGCCAGCCATGGCGTGACATACCTTCCTGGATCATCAGGATACCCCAGGGCGACGCATGAATTACGCCCCAGCGGTTCCCCGATGCCGTCCGACCCGTTACTCTGCGCCCTCCCCCCACTCCACCGGAGAGTTCATGGCCAAGCCCAATTACTCACACCAGAAGAAACAGCGCGAGGAAGCCGCGCGGAAGAAGCGCGAGGCGAAGCAGCAGCGTCGCCAGCAGAAGAAGGAAGAGACTCCGCCACCGCCGCCGTCCGCCTGAGGCGTGCCGAGCAGCGGAGACCGCCGCGCCCCGCGGGGACAGACATGGAACGTACCGAGCGGTTCTACCGCATCCAGCAGCTGCTGCGGACCCGGCGATTCGTCCGCACGCAGGAGTTCCTCGAGGCGCTCGAGGTCTCGCGCGCCACCTTCAAGCGCGACCTGGAGTACCTGCGGGACCGCTTCCACGCTCCGATCGTCTATGACGCCGCGCACGAGGCTTACCGTTTCGACGAGAAGGTCGAGGATGCAGCGGTCTGGCAGCTGCCCGGCCTCTGGTTCACCGCGGACGAGCTCGTTGCCCTGCTGACGATGGACCGGCTGCTGGCCGGCCTCGAGCCGGGCGTCCTCTCGGAACTGCTCGTTCCGTTCCGCAAGCGCCTGAACGACCTGCTCGCCTCGGGGGAGCACAGTGCAACGGACGTCTCGAAGCGCATCCGCGTCCTCTCGATGGGGGCGCGCACCATCGAGCCCGCCCACTTCCGTGTCCTGTCGACCGCCCTGCTCGCGCGCCGGCGACTGAAGATCCGGCACAATCGCCGGCAGTCGGGCGATGTTCTCGAGCGCGAGATCTCGCCGCAGCGCCTCGTCCACTACCGGGACAACTGGTATCTCGACGCCTTCTGCCACAAGCGCCAGGCGCTGCGCACCTTTGCGGTGGACGCCATCGAACAGGCCACGGTGCTCGACAAGGAAGCGAAGGACGTGAGCGATGAGGCCCTGGAGCGCCATTTCGCGAGCGGCTACGGCATCTTCGCCGGGCACGACACCGAGGAAGCGGTCCTGCTGTTCAACCCCGCGCGCGCCCGATGGGTCAGTCGCGAGACCTGGCACCCCAAGCAGGACGGCAAGCTGCAGCTCGACGGCAGCTACCTGCTCAGGTTCCCCTACTCCCGCGAGCCGGAACTCGTCATGGATATCCTGAAATACGGGGCGGACGTCGAGGTCCTTGCGCCCGAATCCCTGCGCAGCGCGGTCGTCGCGGAACTGACCAGCGCTGCCCGGCGCTACGATCGCGCCTGAATCCCGTCCCGCTCCACCAATTCCCGAAGGTGATTCCGATGCGATGCAGATCCGTGCTACCCGTACTCCTCGCGACGCTTGCTGTCCCCAGCCTCGCACTCGCGCGGGATACACGGCAGCGCACGCGGGCATACCTGGACGGTCTGCCGGTCCGTGGCAAGCTGCGCGGCCGGCTCGAGACCTGCATCAGTGAGTCGTCGCCACGGTATTACTCGCTGAGCGCGGCCGGCGGCCAGGTCGCGTAACACCCGGCCCAGGCGCCGTCGGACAAACACGGCCCTTCGGCACGCCACGGGCCTACCGAAAAACATCATGGTATGGCGTCGACCTGGCAATTCCGCTGGGTTCAGAACTGCCATAAGAGACCCGTGGCGTGCAAGGTCTTGAATATGGTTCGCTGCCTGCGCAGCGTCTGTCCTTTCACACCACCCAGCTCCATCAGGTTTTTGCGCATTTGCAGCCATTCCGGAGAACCCCAGAGGTAGGACTGCGATTTCAGTTCCTCGAACACGGAACCCAGGTCTTCGGCCAGCGGCCCGGCGTGGAAGAAATAGCCCATTTCGCTGTTATATAGCCGTGAGCGATAGTCGAAGTTGGTCGTGCCTACAAATCCGTAAGGCTCGGCCACCCAGAACTTGGCATGCAGCTTGCCGTAAGTCTCGGTACCGCCCGGGAACAGGTCAGAGTCATTAAGACCAGTCTGGTAGATTCGTATTCGCGGGTGGCTGACCTGCCGCTTCCAGGCGTCGCTGCTGGTCAGCTCGGCGGTCGTTTCATCCTTCCATTTCAGATCCAGCCAACGCTCCTGCAGTTCCGGATCGAGCAGCAGGCGGGGCGCCATGTCGAAATCGATGACGGACTGAGCCGGAAAGTTGTCCGAGGTCATCGCCGAATTGGTCACAATTTCGATTTCGGCATCCGGATGTGAATCGATATAGGCCCGAATCGAGGCTGCCTCGTCGAGGATCACCGTGCCATCGGAGTCCTCGTAGCGCGCCAGAAACAGGTAGGGCGAGCAGATGCGCGAGTTTCCGGCAGCGTCCGTTCTATCCAGGATTTTATCCAGGACGAAAAGGATGGAATTGGGACTACGCTGGAGGTTCGCGATTGCGTCGCGCACGACTCGCTTGTCGACAACGTTCGACATTTGCTGGGCCAGCAGAACGTCCGCCGGCAAAAAGCCCTCGGACATGAAATCCGAAATCTCTGCGAAGCGTTGCTGCATTATCGGGAAGCTTTTCAGTTTCGCCAACGCCTCACGTGCCCGGGCGCGCTCCGATTGGTAAATGACGCGGGCATTATCGGTATTGACCGCCTCGAGCAGGCGGTTAGCCTTGAACAGGAACAGCAGGCTGAAGTACCCACTGGTCAGGTCCCCGACACCTGGCTCATCGGGAACCACTAAGGGCCGCAACAGTATCTCGAGATCGCGGTAGGCCTTGGGATCGAATTCACCGGCTTCGGTGAGCCCGTAGTAGTCGAGCGCGATGTTCCGCCCTCCCGTGATGAGGTATGCGTGCTCCCCGAATTGCCCATCCGTAATAAGCAACTTGTCGTGGGAACGGCGATTGGGACTGGCGGAAAAATTGGTCAGCGCGTTGAACACAACGACCTGGACGCGGGCACGTTGCCGGGTCGGAAGGCCCTCGGCGTTCGTCATATATCCGGCGTCCTCCTCGCAGGCGTCCAGCATTCTGAGCGCGGACTTCGGAAGACTGAATGAACCACCTGCGTCGACAATCAGGCGGACGTCCACGCCGCGAATCACTGCATCACAAAGCGCGCCCAGCACGGCATAACCGGCGAGGTCGTCCTTGAAAATATAGTAGGCCGCGTCCACGGTATGACGTGCCTGCTCGATCATCCAGATCTTCAGCGCCAGCGAGTCAAGTGCGCCGGTATCGGTTGGCGGCACCAGTTTACCGACGGCGTTCTGTATCGGAGTTTCGTATGTCCGGGCCGTTTCCGTGGGCTCAATCGCGAGCTCGCGGAGGTCCCGGGACGAATACCATTGGCGTCGGTCGAGCAGTTCCGAGATGAATGCGTCGTCTACCGCGCCCGGTGCGGGGCAACGGGCCGCGGGCAATGTACCTGCTTCGCAGGACGGTGCGGGCGTCGTGGCACAGGCTTGCAACAAGACCGCCACGACCCCAACCAGGAACACGGCAAGCAGTTTCTTCTGAGGGCCGGTGATTCTGCCCTTAAGTTGGCGCGTTGGATGTGGCATCTGCTTACTCATGCCCGATCAGGCTGAAATTTTCGATCGTCTCGTACTTAAGATATCCACTATTCCGTATCCCCTGATTAGTGTAAACCGGCGTGCAATTCTGACCAGGGGGAGGTGCGGCAGAAAACTTGGACTGGTTAAGCAGCGATTCCCAACGCCCTGCGGTGCTCGACTGGGCTGCGGGAGCCCAGCGAGATCTTAATCCGTGCGTCGTTGTACCAGCGGATGTAGGCGTCCAAGGCCGCGACGAACTCCTCGATGGATGTGGACAGCCAGTCGCGCGAGTAGAACCACTCGTTCTTCAGGCGGCCGAAGAAGCCTTCGCACGCAGCGTTGTCTGGCGAGCACGCCTTGCGTGACATCGAGCGAACGAGTTAGGCCTCTGCGATCCGGGATAACCAGCCAGGCCAGCGGTAGTGACCGCCACGATCCGAATGCACCACGGGCCGATCGACCAGCTCACGACCATGCCGTCGAAGCAGTCGATCATGGGGGAGAGGTACACCTTGCCGGCCGGGATCTGGAACTCGGTGATGTCGGTGAGCCACTTCTCGTTTGGCGCGCTCGCGCTGAAGTCGCGGTTCAGAAGGTTGTCCGGAGCGGGGCTGATCTCCCCCGTATACGAGCCGTGCTCGATGGTAAGAGTAGGAGCTGCGCGGCAGGCCGACTTCTTGCAGAAGATCGGTAAGCGCGTATGTCGATCGCAGGGCATCAACGCCGGTCGGCAGGTCAAGGCGCTGCTCAAACTCCCGATGCCAGTTCTAGAGTGCGTTCTTCGTTGGGTAGCCGAGCTGGCGAATGGTCAAGCCGACTCGCTTGCCCAGCTTGATGTAGAGCCGCACGGCTCGAAGTCGATCCTCGTATGAATACATGAACTACCCCTTCAAGTAGTCCAAGAATTCGTCCGCACCTCCAACCAGATCAGGACTCACGACTCGTACACCACTCCGCGGGACGCGACCTGAGCGGCGCCGATTACCCGGCACTTGGCAGGCCGACACGAACAGTCCGGCGAGGATCGCAAATCCAGTAACTCTGGGGCATCATTAAGTGATGTCGAGACTAGCGCGCCAGCCAAAAAGAATAGGCGTCGGTCCCAGGACGGCAATTCCCGTCCTGGTACTGGCCGGATTATCAGCAATTCTGCTCCAGGCCTGTGAAAGGAGCGTCCCACCGACCTGCGTAGGAGGCACCATGGCCGATAAGGATTGCCCGGAGCCCGGAGCGGTCGACGACCCCTTCATTACGGAACTGGCGAAACGACGCCAGTGGTACGATTCCCGGGAACTCGGAGAGGTCGGAATCGAACCCGCCGAAGTGGCACGCACGTTCGATATTCCAGTCAGTAACGCGGTCGGGAAGGTGATTCCTCCCACGGACGACGGCTCCCAGGATTCGCTCGCGCTGAAGATCTGGATGATCGAGCAGGCGCGCCATACGGTGGATGCTATCTATTACATCTACCATGACGACCTCGCCGGACACGCCGTGCTGGGCGCCTTGTGCGACGCCGTGATTCGTGGCGTGGACGTTCGCCTGGTAGTTGATGCGGCGGGGTCCTTCAGCTTTCCAAAGTCGGCCCTGAGGATGCTGGATGCCTGTGAGGAAGACGCCGGGTACATCAGGAATGCCGAGGGCCAGCCGACGCGACAACGTGCGCGCGTCCAGGTTGCCGTCTTCAATGCGTTGACGAACCTGTCCGCCAGCCCCAATCGCCGCTCCCATGACAAGTTACTGATTACAGACGGGGAATTTGGAGATTCAGCGTTCCTCATCACCGGCGGGCGGAATATTGCACTTGACTACTACGGACTCACCGAAGCGGGTGAGTTCGACCCCCGGACCTATCGCGATGTGGAGCTGCTGTTACGTCCCGCCGACGCTCCCCGGAAAGACGATATCGGCGCATTGACCAGTGGATACTTCAGCGCGCTGTTCCTGTTCAAGGGCAATCGCCTGCTCGAGGCGCACCACAATGAGCCCGCCCGGGCAAGGTACCGGTCGGAGCGGACCCGCGCGCGCGAGGCGCTGGCAAAACTCAAGCAGTTTCCGGCGATGCGGGAACGGTTCGCGAAAATGCCGGTGTACACGAGCGAGGGCCTGGTAGAGACCAGGGTGCGGCTGGTCGAGCAGATGTCGCATGTCGTAGACAAGCGGGTTGTACGTGACGCGGTCGATAACTACCTGAAAAGCCCCAACTCCGTCCTCTTCGTTCTCAGTGACATCCTGAGCCAGACGTCCGCTGGCGGGCAATCGCGTATCTGCTCTCCATACCTCTTTCTGGCGCGCTACGAGGACTCGGACGGCCAGGTCGTCGTAGACGAGGCCGCCGACATCCGGGCGTATATCGATGCGCATCCGGAAGCCGAGATCGAAATTATGACCAATTCGGCGATGACATCGGACAACTTTCCGGCACAGTCCGTCATCGACTTCGACACGGCGCCGCGACTGCTCCTGGATGCCGAACTGCGGCAGCGCTGGCTGGACCTGGGATCAGAAGACGAAACGCGTGCCGAGTTAACCAACAGCGACGCATGGAAGAGCCAGGTGGCTCATCCGCGAATACGCATCTACCAGACCGGCCTTAACGACTCCGACTTGTTCCCGGGGGGAACAGAGACTTATGGAAAGCTGCACGCCAAGTTCTGGCTTGCCGAACCTTACGGATTCATAGGCACGACCAACTTCGACTACCGATCAAGGTTGTACAACAGCGAGATGGGCTACTTCTTCGAAGCCGAGCCGCTGGCGGAAGATCTGAATGCCGTGTTCGAGGAACTGAAATCGCAGTCCTACCTCTGGGGTTCTCCGGAGTGGCTTCAAATGCGCGAGAACCTGAAAGCCGCGGGTGGGATTAAAGGCCAGACGCTGCGCAGGCAGCGAACGATATTCAAGACACTGCGGACAACAGGGCTCGAATGGGAGTTTTGAGCCGCACCCGGCTTGCTGTTCATTTCCCCTCGCCCCGGGGCCGAATTTCGGCGTATACAGCAAGATGATCCGAGACGATGTCGGGTAAGAGCTTGTAGTTCATGAATTCGAGTTCCCTCGAAATCAGGATCCAGTCGAGTCGCTTGCCGTCACGTCCCCCGTAGGTGCCCATTCCTTCCTTGTCAGGCTCATAGGCGTACAGGTCGAGTTCATCTGCCAACCGCTTCACCTGTGACGCCGGATCATTCCATTCGCTGTTGAGGTCGCCCATGACGACCAGGGGACCATCGATTTTCGCCAGTTCTGCAGAAATCTCGTCGATCTGACTATCCCGTACCTTGTCGAGCAGGAAGTCCAGGTGAACCGAGACAAATGTAATGGACCGGACCTGATCGCCAGCCGTCCAATCGAATGTGGCCCAAACGAAACCTTTCTGTTTGGAAGGCCAGGACGGCGCAAAAGGCATCGACGCGTACACCATCGGCCGGGTATCGCTCAGTAGCGCGGTGCCGTAGTTCGAGATCCAGGTCCGCGAGTGCAGTCCATGCAACCCGCATTCCAGACCAGCTTGCTCGCCGAGATACGCGACATGGTCGAAATTGCCGCTCCAGCGCGACGCCGCATCCGCCTCCTGCAGCGCAACCACATCCGGGCTCTGATCGACGAGGAACTCGGCTATCCGGTCGAGGTTTTCGTAGGTCTTGCTCTTGCTGACGAGCAACTGGTTCGGCGCGGTATTGCGCCCGTGGCTGATGTTGAGGCTGAGTACGCGGATTCGGTCCACCGGCAGTGATGCGGTTTCGTCGCCCATTTTACACCACCGCAGCCACTCGCCCGTGGCCTGCGTTACCAACGGCAAGAAAACCAACAGGATTGAAACCCGTATTCGAGACATGGAACATACTCACGCATGATTGGCATCGCCGAGCGCTTCTCGAATTGCAACGGCTCGGCGTTGCCGCGCCGCGAAAGCGTTCTGACGTGTGAGTACATGGTCAAAACATTTCTCGGTAGCGTTCTCGAACGTTACGAGCCTGAGTTAGTATCAGCAGCGCCTGAAATCGCTAAACCCGCGTACCGATGACCAAGGTGCCGACCTCACGCGATACTGCGCCGTCGACACCCCAGGTCATCCGCATACCGTAGCCTAGGACGCGCCGACTTCCTTTACGGCGTTCTTGGCAAGACCACCGACCGCAATCAGCGTCCAGCCGCTCATCATGAGTTGGACACCCACCAGGGTACCAACGGCCCACACCCCGGATATCGGGAATTGTCGCCAGATCATCACGCCGAGCATAAAAGAGATGATGCCGCCGAACAGCAGCCAGCCCCACCCCTGTTCCGGCCTCGCCCCAAAAGCGCCGATGACCTGCACAACACCGCTGGCTATGAAATAGCCGGCGAGGAAAAGGGTCAGCGTGGCCAGCCCGGAAACGGGCTGCGACAGCATGTAGCCTCCGGCGATCAGGCTGAGTGCCGCAAAGATGGCAAGCAGGAGGCCCTCTCCGAAGGAGCCTGCCTTGAAAACCAGCACAAGCTGGGCCACACCGCTCATGAGAAGCAGCACGCCGATCATCACGGTTAATGACAGACCGGCCCCGAGAGGCGCAACGAGTGCCAGGAATCCTGCGATCAGAAGCAGTACTCCAACCCATTTAGAGGTCTTCGCGTCTTTCTTGATGGTCTCTATGAGTGTCATGGCATCTTCTCTCTTGACTATTCCTTCTTATCGGTATGGAACCGCGACGACGTCTGCTCGATCAGCCCCATCATCAGTGGCGGGCACGGTTTAACCGCGCCCGCCGATCTTCGCGGTCAGTCAGGCGTCGAGCTCGTCCAGCGCCGTATCGTAATGCTCGAGCGCTTTCGCATAGTGCTTCGCGGCGCCATTCATGTCGTCCTTGCCGTAGGCGTCAATAGACTTCTGGAGCTCGTCATTGCCCTTCGTCAGTTCCTTGGCCGCCGTTTCGTAAGCATCGCCTTCGGCCTTCTCGAGGTGATCAAGAGCTGACGCAAAGAAGCCGAGCCCCTTGTCGAAGTGCAGCGCAGCCGAGTCCACGTTGTCTTTGTCGATCGCGTTGTCTGCCTTCTGGAACTGGCGGATGCCCTTGGCGGCATTAACAGCAGCCCGGTGAACCTGGTAGTTCTCGCCCATCTTGTTTCTCCTCACTCTTGCGAATACGCGCGTTGCTTGTCGAAGTAACGCACCAAAAAAGCTGACAGCGCCTGATTGACGCTACAGCGTGTTCTCGTAGATAACCCCGTCCTTTGTTCCTATTGAGCCTCCATCCGAGGACAGACTGCCCGATGACGCCGCGCTTCAAAGCGACGCGGTCGCGCGCTTCAGGCGTATCGAACCAACGGCCAGCGTAAAACGTATTCGAAGACAACCTGGACGTCCGGCCATATCCGAATCCAAGTATTGAGGCGAAAGCCGGAGATGTCTCAACATTTCCGCTGGCGTCAGGTACCGCATTGGCATTGGTACCCTAGTGAGTCCTTCGATTGCTGGAATGAGTCTACATCTTCCTGGCTGGCAGGAAAACCATACGTATATGCATTTCTTCTCAGCCTGTTTTCTATCGGTGTTGCAGCCCCCCAATCTCGCTGCGTCACGCCACAGACAATATCGAAGGCCCGATAAAGCGTCGATTTACTGACGCCCGTCGCGACACAGAGATCCGCCAACGAAACCTTCTTTTCCAGCGACGCAAGAAATCGTTCGCCAGCTTCCCAACGATGCGCTCCGGTCGGTGCGGCCGATCATCTCGCTGCCGCAGCGGCGACGCGCGGAGATACGCATCGACCAGTAGTTCTAAAATTGCTTCCTCCGGATTCGCCCTGCTCATTCCCGTCCAGCCGCACGGACTGCGTCCGGTCGCGCGCATCGCATGTGCGTCGGCCTCGACCCGGAAAGCGCATGCACACGCCCATGGTCTACCGAGATCTTGTTCGACGAAAAGATCTCGAGATTTGTAGGCCCAGGCCCCGGCTCAAGCTGAGTGCAGCTTGCCTCCATGAGTGGCAGCAGCGACTCGGACGTGCCCGGATAGTCAACGACCACGTCCTCGCTGATCGACGAGACTTTTCCAGCGTTTTCTTTTGTGACGCTGCGATCTGGAGGCCTTGCCATGCCTGACATCCCATTTGCAGAGACCGAAATTTGGAGGGTGCCGGTCAAGCGGTTACAGATCTGCCCAACTCAGCGACTCCGATCGGGAAGCTGATGTTCTACCGTTGAACTACACCCGCAAATCAGGGGGTTACACCTCACTTGGGCTTGGCTGAGCATAAAAGTGAGAGTATTCGCATTAAAGGCGAAATCGTTGAGGACGTGAAAGCGCGATCTGTTGTTAGTCGAAAATATCGTCGCGCCCCGTACCGACAATCTCCGGTGCCCTCAGATCAGCGGGCTGAGCGTCGCCACCGCATTGTTGAGCAGCCGCCGGCTCGGCGGCCAGGCGGTTACTTCCGCCAATTCGACCAGGCGTGAAGCATCGAGGTAGTCCTGCTGGCGCTGACGAACGTCGGCCGTCAATGCCGGGTTGTGGAACAGGATGTTGTTCTCGTAATTGAGATCGAAGCTGCGGCGGTCCATATTCGCCGACCCCACCAGCGCCAGTTCGCCGTCGACGGTCAGTGTCTTGGCATGCAGCAGGCCGCCCTGGTATTCGAAAATCCTTACGCCTGCCTCAAGTAAACTCCGGTAATAGCTCCGGCTGGTCGCGGCGATTTCCCACGAGTCGTTGCGGGCCGGAAACACAATTGTCGTGTCGATGCCGCGATGCGCGGCCGAACAGAGCGCCTGCTGAATCTGCTCGTCCGGCGCATAGTAAGGCGTTGTGATTACGAGTTCTCGCCGTGCCGCGAACATCAGTGCCGCAAACGTCTCCGGCATGGCGGAGTAGCGAACCGTGGGGCCGGTGCCGATGACCTGCGCGGGGAAACCATTCTCGAGCGCGGCCGGCCGCGTGATGTGCGAGCCCACCACTCGTTCTCCGGTCGCCAGTATCCAGTCCGTTGCGAACAATCGCTGATTCTGGCTGACGACCGGCCCTTCGAAACGGATCATGATATCCACCCACGGCGCAAATTTCGGTTTGACCCGAAACTCCGGGTCCGCGCAGTTCTGGCTGCCACAATAGGTGACTCGACTGTCGATAGTCAGGATCTTGCGGTGATTACGAAGATCGATACGCCCGGCGAACGGACGAAGCAACGGATTCTGCATGCGGAGCGCCCTGCCCAGTTTGACGCCCGCGTCCCGCATGTCGGCCCAGTACGTCGAACGAATCATCTGGCGTGAGCCAAGGTCGTCTGCAAGAGCGCGACACACGACACCGCGGCCGGCGGCACGCTTCAGCGCCTCGACCATCTTCAGCCCGTTATTGTCGGTCAGCCAGATATAAAAGCTCAGATGCACCTGCTCTCCGGCCGCATCAATGTCCTCGATCATTCGATCGATCGCTGCGTTGGAATTCGCCAGCAACTGCCCGCGGTTGCCATCGACAGGATCGAAGCCGTTTACAGAATGACCGAGCCGGAACAAAGCCGCGTACCTGTCCGGCACCTTCCGGAGCGCATCGTCCGCGGCGGCCGGCTGCGCTGTGATGGCCGGCAACGACTGTTCGATTTCTATTAGCTGTTGTATTCGTCGGCGTCCGATGCTCACCCGACCCAGCCAAAGGTAAGCGATTGCGCCAAGCGCCGGCAATGCCAGCAATACGACAACCCAGGCAACTCGCGCGGACGGCTGGCGAAAGGGACGCAGCAATGCGTCAACGAGCAGTGCGCCCACGATGACGATGTGCAAAGCCAACCAGATCATGCGCTACATGCGTCGAAACGAAATTGTGTCAACGTAACTCTCCCACAATGCGCCGAAAGCCTCCGCTACCCGGCACCAATACCGAAGTTCCTCAGGGGTTGCCAGATAACGTCGGCATCTGCCTCGAGTATGCTGCCATCGATATCGCTGACTTCAAGCGCGAATCCCATTCCTGCAGCCTGTAATGACCAGTTGGGAGCGAATGCATAGGTGTAGAAAATACCAATATGCGGCAACGGCGCACCGACTTCCTCAGACACTGTCTTTCCCCCAATCTGCGGGCAACCCGGCGGGGTCGCAGGGTCGGTCGTTGCCGGAGGTGCCGTCGGCCTGGGCGCTGGCTACGTCGCATGGCAGAGAATCCGGAGTGGAATTCCCAGGATTTGGTGGACAACGGGAGGATGTCAGGCTGCTGCGGCTGATCCGCGCTTCGTTTGTGGCCAGCCATGGCATCTACGGAGCGCCGCGGGTGTTCCTCGATCTGCGCGAAGCGCGAGAGACCTGCAGCAAACATCGTGTCGCCCGTCTAATGCGACAGGCCGGTCTGCGTGCGCTGCACGGCTATCGAACCCGCTGGGCCGTTGGGAAGCCTTCGGTTCTTATCCCCAACGTTCTGCAGCGCCAGTTCACGGTGACGCGCCGCAACAAGGTCTGGGTGACTGACATTACCTATATCCGGACCTGGCAGGGCTGGCTGTATCTGGCTGTCGTCATTGACCTATTCTCGCGCACGATCATTCATTCCGACCAGGGCACGCAGTTCGGAAGCGATGCATGGAACTCGTCGCCACAGCCACCTAGGCGGAGTGGGTCCCGACCAGTTCGAGGCAGCTCATAAGCTCAAGCGGCGAGGTGTCCACTGAATCCTGGGAACTCCAACCTGTCCGGGACCGGCCGCATGAGACTAGCGCTTGCAACCGCCAAAGCAAAAGCGCGGATCGGTAAAGTAGATGATACCGATTTCAAAGCCCGCACCCCCGGAGCCGTCAAAGGCATCCGAGTAGGTCCCGGCCACGACCCATTTCTTTCCTTCCCAACGCACGCCAGCCCGGTAGCTTGGCGCTGCATAGGCCTCGCCAGTGGTGCCAAAGACCTCGGCGACAATCGCCGACTGGGGGATCACATCATAAATTGCGAGCCTTGACGCGTAGGTAAAACCCCAGGCGGTTTCACCCGTATCGCCCTGGTCGAGGTTGGCCGTGAACCCGGGCAATACGTCGAGCCGGAAGCGGTCATCATTCCAGGCATAGGTAGCGGTCAGTGTCGCAAAATAGGAATCAAAGGCTTGGGTGACCTCGCCCTGATCGAGATGGTCCGGGTTCAGGCCCGTTCCGATAAAGAAGGAATAACCGGCGGTTCCTGCATCGTTCTCTGAGAATCGATGTTTGACGTAAAAAAGGGAGGAGGTATAGGATTCCGTCGAGTTGCGAGGGTCGTCATAGAAGTGGATAAATTGCGCGTTAAACTCCCAGTTTTCTTTGAAGGCGAGCACAAAGTAGTATTGAGAAAATTCCTCACCGACCGCTAGGACCTGAGTGGACACGCCCTGCGGCGCCGTCCACTGGTTGTCTCCCGCAAACTGCTGCGCCTGCGCAGGCGCCATCAGGGCCAGCATTGCAAAAACACTGATTAGCCGCCCGCCAAACCGGGCTGGTGTAATTTTTGCGAAAGAAATTTCAAGCACGTTGGTTGCCTTCGTTTCGGTTTTGTCTGAGATTTTCATTCTAAATCAAAATGCTGTTCTTACGGCGTCACCCCCTGATTGAGTAGCAGAATTATGGTTCATCTCCCAACTCCGGGGAAGGCGGCCCGGATCTTGAGCAAGAAGTAGGCGTCGTCGCGGAAGCCGTAGGCCATGCGCTTGATGACCTTGATCTTGTTGTTGATGCCTTCGACGAGCTTGGTACCGAGCGGCCAGCGGCAGTGGGCCAGGATCGCTGGCAGGTAGGGCCGTAGCCGGCGGGCGAAACGGATCAGGGGCTCGATGCCGCTGCGCAGGGCTATGCGGTACCAGCCACGCCAGGCGCGAGCCGCGTAACCGGGGTGGCGATAGCCCCACAGGTCCTTCAGTGCGTCGCGCAGCACGTAGACGACGAACAGGTCGCGGTTGTCGGCCAGCAGCTCCTCGAGTTCGACGTCCTCGCCCGGGCGCACTGAGTCGCGGTTCTTCAGCAGCAGCCAGCGTGCTCGCTTGACGATTGCGCAAATCCTCTTGGCTACTGTTTTTGGCGCGTTTATTGAGCAATACAGCCGTATGTAGCGGGCAGGAAAAGGCCCCGTCGAAACGAGGCTTTTTTCATCAGCTAGCTCTGCTACGAGCTACTTTTTAACGACGCGCCTTCTCGTCTTTTTGGGTGCAGCCGGGTCACGCGGCTTGCGTCCCCTGCGCTGGGCTACGTATGCGCCCGGACCGAGTACAGCCCTGGCGATAGTAGTGAGCAGGTCTTCGACTGACAGCCCCAGCTCGTTTCCCACTTTGTTGATACTGGTGATGATGCTGGCGATAGCAGGGTTGCTTGCGCTCATCTTCTCCCGCTTTGCTTTTTCTTCTTCCAGCGTCTTCTGAAGAGCGCTGATCTGTTCGAGGGTGAGCTTGCTGTACGACTTTACACCTTTGGGCATTGTCCTCTCCTTTGTTTGGGACGTTGCGAATACTATGCTCGCGTTTTTGCTTTGCGACCTTTGCTTTTTTTCGTTGCTGTTTCTGGGTAAACCTCGTCCATTAGTGCTGCGAACTTTCTAGCTTTCGCAGGTGACAGGTTGAACTTCTTGATCACCCTGTTAACGAAACTGGACTTCGACGCAACGAGGAGCGACCGAAGAGATCACTGGGCGGAATGACACCCGCGCGGTACGCAAAGCAACTGGCCGCGAGGCCGCTTACAATGCCGGCGGACTCTAGACCCACCTGCTACTGAAAGCGGGGGGACGTCGCGGGTTCCGGGCGAGTGATCGTGTAGCCGATCATGATTCCGACGAGAATTGTGACAGCCACGACGAACATCTGAAGAAACTGCTGAGCGCCCAACATCAACTCCCCTCCCGCCATGGCGACGAGACCGCGAAATCCGATGCTGCCACTGACCAGCAGGACGATGGCGGGAATGAGCACGATCGAGCTCGGTCGTCCCGTCTTCCTGCCCCAGAAATTGGCGACGACCACCGCAATGATGGTGCCGACCAGATTTCCGAGGTTGCTGTCGAGAAGTGAATTCCCGGCCATAATCCCCAGGTAGGCAATGCCACAAACCAAAGCGGCCCAGGGAAGATCGCGGCGTGAGGTTTGGAACGAGAGGCACAGCCCTACGATGAGGATAGGAACGAGCAGCCACATCCAAACCGACTCGATCGGATTCGCGGGCCCAACTGCTGCCAATGGAATGACAAAGCCTGCGGCGATGACGCCAAGCCATCCACCAGCGACCTGCTTGAACAGGCAGGTCAGGCCGTTCATCAGGTTTGCCGCGCCTGATACGATGTGCTGCGCGACCAGTTCCCCGGCCCCAAGGCTGATGGTGTATCCCGGAAGGATAATCGCCACGGCCGATAGAATTACGAGGACGAGATTGAGCTCCGGCACCCAGAACTTGACGGCGGTTGCCAGAACCCCGACGACAAACGCCGTTGAGAATGGCAACCAGGCCGATGCAACAGGTCCGAGACGGGTGGAAAGCATGACCAGCCCGTAAACAAGGATGCTGAACAGCGTGGCAAAAATCGTGTCAACCCATCCGCCACCCAGGAGCGGCGCCAGCCCCATTCCGGTAAAGGCGTAACCCAGCATGCTCGCAAACTTTCCCCACGGAGGCGGAACCTTGTCAATGGCATCCAGTCCAGCAACCGAGTCGGCGAGCGACATTGTGCCGGATTGCATGTCCTGCAACAGGTCGCCCAGACGCGCCAATTTGTCGAGATCAACACCCGGAGGGGGTGTCGCCATGAACTCGACGCGCTGAGGTGAATCGGGGCCTTCCCGCACAGCAAAGACGATGTCCGACGGGGTCGACTTGAATACCCCCTCGTAGCCAAACTTCTTCGAAATACCGGCGAGGAAGGACTCCAGCCGGCCTGCGGTGGAACCGTATCGATGGGCCGCGAGCCCAACCTTGACGATGAACTGCCAGGCGTCCTCGAAGGAAACCTTTGAGGACACGCGGCTGTCATTTGAATCGAGCCTACCGTCCATGGCCGTCGATTAGCGGATAGATAGGACTCTTTAGCTGGGTATGTTTGAAAATACTAATGTCGCGACTAGTGGTTCCGGGAACATCAGCGATCAGCAACTTGTCGGTGAAGTTCTCATAGAATGCTCGAAAGTGCATTCCGCTTTTGACACCTATAACGTCATATTCCTGAACGATGATTCCGTGTGGCCGTCCCTGCGTATCATCATAGGTCTGGCATAGGCCGGATATGACGATGACATCCACCGTATTCACCGCATCGATGACCAACCTAACGGTAGGGCCAAGCTGAAATGGGCCGTTGAAAGCGGTTCCCCCGCGAACGGTCTCATTCCCATCCGAAATCGACTTGACATAGGCTTTGGTCTTGATCGGTTCGCCTGCCAATGGCTCAAACTTGCCCCCGAGACTCACATCGATTGTCGCTCCTACACCGGCAGCGACTGCGGCCTTTGCGGTTTCCGGATCGTGTATGGACATGAAAGCGACTCTCCCCAGGCCTTTGGTCTCCATAAGGGCCTTCAGCAAGTGGGTGCCGCCACCTCCGGCTCCGCCACCCGGGTTATCCGCAGCGTCCCCAATCACAATAGGGGTATGGTCGATGACATCGCCTTTCGTTGGCAATTTGCGGACATAGTGGCCGTCCTTCTCGAGCATGGCCAGCACAGTGCTCATCGTTTTATCCAAAGGTTCTAATGGGATGACGGACTCTTTCCGGTGGTCCCATATCCACTGCGCCAGTTCGTCCACCAGTTCTTGTGCCAGCTTGAGGTTGTTTTCGGTAGTGACCATCGGGTACACACCACAAAAATCGCTGTCCTGGTATGGAAAACCATGCATAACAGAGCAGTTCAACACGCCGGGCCGCTTTTCGATTTCAATGCACTTTTCTTTGAGTCGATTTGCAAAGGCGCCCTCCTCTTCGGTATTACTCACCGGCATCATCAGTGGCACTTTGCGATAGGCCGGGGTGGGATGAGACTCTCCTGCCAGGATCGCAGCGGCACGATACATGGCATCACGTGCGCATGCATTCATATCCATATGAGGATATTGTTTGCAGGCACTGAAGAAATTCATGTTGTCCTTCATCTTCTCTGTGATCTTGCCATGCAGGTCGCCCGACCAGACGATCATCGTGTCCTTTCCGACCAGGGCTCTGACCGACTCCGCTAGATCTCCTTCAAGATCGGGCGTTCTATTCACCATACCGGCACCGTGAAGACAAAGGTAGACGATGTCGATCGGTAGCTGTGTTCTCAGCGTGTCTATGATCTCTTTTTTTGCATCTTTCCAACACTGATCGTTCACCGTGCTGAAGCACCAGTCTGGATAGAACAGGACACCCGGGAGCAGCTCCCATCCCTTTTCCTCGCACACATCCACTGGCCCGCCAATGGCAGTTCCGTTCAACCCATTCTTGATCTGATCGCCCCGGAAAGTGCGCATTCTGTCGAGCGTGGTTTCACCCATTCCTTCGGTGAGGTAGGTGTTGGTCTCATGGAAAAAGCCAACATAGGAGACTCTTAGTTTCTGTTCATCTTTCATTGCAGTTCATTTCTCCAATATTAGTAATTGGATTTATCTAATTTGAATGATTAACTGCACTAATAACAACTAGTGCTATTACCTGATAAAGGAGGCGTAGCGCAGCGAACTGATTACTCGTTGTCAATCGCTTTCCTCAGTGGAGCGAATGAAGATCCGGTGACTGAATCGCAGGTAGTTCCGTTCACCAGACAGATCTTCGAGTAATTCACCGAGCTCTCCTTTGTTCGGTCCTTCCGTGACGATAAACCACCCTTCGGCTGTGTTGGCCAAATTGTTATTAGGTCACTTGATGGTGTTCTTGTAGATGACGCCGTCTTTCATGATGATGACGAAGTTCTTTTCCGGGTCGGCGATCAAGTCGATGTTCTCGAGCGGATTGCCGTCGACCAGAATCAGGTCGGCATAGGCACCCTCCCGAACCACACCGTTGTCACCAGGATAGGGATCGCGCGGCCCGGAACGCTTGAAGATCTCGTAGTTCTGGCTGGTCGCAATCTTCAGCACTTCCCAGGGCTCGTAATAACGGGCGAGCTTCGCCAACTGCGCCCCCTGACGCGCGGCGAGCGCGGGATTGCCCTGACTGTCAGTGCCGAACCCGAACAGCAGGTCGTATTTCTTCGCTAACGCGAAGGCTGTATCAGTTCCAGAGATCAGCAATTGGTACTTTTTTTCCTGAAACGAGCCGGCAGGTAACGGGATCGCATCCTCGTCGTTATAGAAGGGCTGCAGGCAGACCGAAGTATTCGTCTCCTTCATCAGTTTGGCGGTCTCCTCGTCAATCATCTGGCCATGCTCGACATTCCGGACACCGCCGCGGATCGCGTTCTGGATCGCCTTCGCGGAGTAGGAGTGAACCGTCACGTAGGTGCCCCAGTTCTGCGCCACTTCGACCGCCGCCGCGATTTCCTCGACGGTGTATTGCGAGACGTCCAG
Source organism: uncultured Gammaproteobacteria bacterium (assembly GCA_963823535.1). GTDB lineage: Bacteria > Pseudomonadota > Gammaproteobacteria > Steroidobacterales > Steroidobacteraceae > RPQJ01. Next base: position 53,715 of record CAWGLZ010000004.1, on the reverse strand, counting down.
CGGATCCGAGGGCGAGGCGACCCCGCCGCCACCCATCAGCTTGATGAAGGCCGCCCCCCGCATCAGGTTCTCGCGCACGCGCTGCAGGACTTGCGCCTTGCCGTCTGCGATGGCGACCGAACCCATCCTTTCCTGCGGGGTAAGATCCCTTGAATAGCTCTGAGGTATCTCAATCGTTTGACGGAAATCTGCATGGCCCGACGTTTGGGAGATCATCGACCCCGCAGCGTACATCCGGGGACCAACGTACATACCCTCGTCGATCGCCGACTTTAGATCGAAGACATTGCCGCCCATGTCCCTGATCGTGGTGAAGCCCCGCAGAAGCGTCTTTTCCGCCCCATCGGCCGCCACAAGGTTCAGCTTGCCCTCACCAAGCGCGAATGCGTTGCCACTAAAATTGGCCGCCATGCTGTGCCAATGGCAGTCTGTCAGGCCAGGCATCAGCGTACGCCCGCCGCCGTCGATGACCGTGCCCCCCGCGACGGCCAACGGTTCAGTTGACACCGCGGTGATCTTGTTGCCCGTCACCACGACATTGGCTTTCTTGATCAGGGCTTCGTTCACGCCGTCGAAGACGTTGACGTTCGTGAACAGGATCGGCCCATAGGCGTCCTGAGCAACCGCCGGCAGGGCGACACTCACAGCGACGGCAAGCGCCGCAATCAAGCTCTTTGAGTTTAGTTTTTCCATTCGGCTTCTCCTACTGGCGTTGCAGAGGGCATTTCTTGAAGAGTGCAATCGTCGCCGCGCAGGATCGCCCCGCCACGGGACTCGTCCGTCTTGCGTGTCATCGATTGGTCCATAGGTTTCTGTTGCTGGGGGCGCACCGGTAGAGGGTGCGCCCCCGAGCGGTTTACCCACCTATTGCTTCGCCACCGGAGCCAGGTAGAAGTGGTCGAACAGCGCGCGGGCGATCTCGGCAATTGCCCGTTCCCTGTCCGACTCGGAGGTCTTGCTGCTGTTCGTGAACACGGCGATGGCAAACCGCCGACCGTCGGGGAGCGTGATATAGCCAGCGTCGTTGGCTACTCCGCCTAAGGTTCCGGTCTTGTGCGCTACGGGCGTTCCCTTCGGCAACAGCCCCTGGAGTCGGCCAGCGCCGGTGCGCGTGCGCGACATGACGCCCAGCAGGAACTCGCGGCTCTTCGGACTCATCGCCCTGCCACCGTCGATGGCAAGCAGGAGTTTCAGATACGCATTGGGCGTTGTGTGGTCGCGGGGATCCGCCTCGAAGTTCGGATTGGGACCAACCTGGGCCGCCACCAGTGCCGGGTTGTTGCTGATGGCCTCAGCGACAGCTTCTGGGGTGACCGATGGCACGCCGTAGAAATCCATGAGAATCCCGCGGACAGGCCGATCGACCCTGAAATCGGTGATCCCGAGCCTGCGCAGGTTCTCGGTCACCGCCGCTGGTCCACCTGCCAGCCCCATAAGGACGTCGGTCGCCGTGTTGTCACTCTCTGTGATCATTGGATATATCAAGTTCGCTAACGAGAACTGGACCCCGGGGTAGGGGAATCTCTCGGCAATCGCAACTGTGCCGGCGACATACATGTCGGGCGGGATGTCGACCATTTGGTCGAGACTGAGTTCCCCCTTGTCCACGAGATGCATCACTTTCGCGGCGACCGCCACCTTGTAGGTGCTGGCCATGGCGAAGGTCTGATCACCGTTGAACGAGATGACCTCGTCGCCGCCGATTTCCTGCGCCGCGAAGCCTATGCGCCCGGCAAGCCCCGACGCGATCTGTCCGATCGCCGCTCCAACGGACTGTCCTTCTGTTGTCTGGCCGTATGCCGGGCTGAAGGTAGCCGCCGCGGAAACCGCGAGGGCTGCGATAACATGACGATATTTCATTTTTGGTTGCTCCTTCGGTGAGATGAGGTTTGGAAATGTCCCATTCGATGTTGAAAGTGCGTGACGAGCGGCGCTGCGGATTTCAGGGTCATGCGGCCTTCTCGCCCACGTCACCGTTCGCGCCGACTTTGGATGATGTGGGTACCCTCCCTATTGGCCGGCAAAATACTTCGCGGCATTGCGCAGATAACCCGGCGAGTGATCGATCCCCGAGATTTCGTCAGGGTTGGGCGCGAGACCGAAGTACATGCCACAGAAATCACGGGCCGGGTCGACATAGATACCCTGTCCCATGTTGCCGTGCTTGAACATGGCGCCATCGCTGAAGACATGGTCCCACTGGGCTGAATTGTAGGCAGGGACTTCGCCGAACCAGTCGGTGCCGTATTGCTCTTCGGTCGAGCCCTTGTAGGCCTCGGGATTGCCCATGGTCTGGATGCTTTTCAGCAGCCTGTCCGAGATGATCTGCTCATCCGACACGACATTCCAACTGGGCGTGTAAATCAACGTGTAGCGCAACAGGTCCTCGGGCGTCGTGTTGTGCAAACCGGCGGCCAGAGGAGTTCCGTCCGGCGCGAGCCCGCAAATGAACGGGTTCTTCGCCCCGATCTTCGACCAGACCCGCTCGTTCCAAAAGTCCTGCCACCGCATTCCGGACACATATTGCGTCGCCAGCACCAGCGTCTGGGTATTCGCGCCGGAATAGCGGAAACGTTCGCCTGCGGATTCACCCGGCAATGGCTTGGCATTCTTGGACATCTCGCGGAAATCGCCCTTGTTCGGCTCGAAACCGGCCGTGAACCAGTTTGCGATCCACGATTTAGGGTTCAGTAGGTTCTCGATGGTTTCCTCAATATTGAGGCCGGAGGACATGTTCATCACGTTCCTGACCGTCGCCTGCTCCCAGGCCGACCCTCTGATCTCGGGCACGTAGGTCGGGACCGGCTTGTCCAGATCGATCTTGCCCTCATCAGCAAGCATCGCGACAAGCAGGCCAACCGTCGGTTTGGATGCCGACATCCAGATGTGGATATCGGTGGGATTCATGCCCGGATAGACCTCGAAGACGACTTTGCCCTTGTGGGCCATCATCATCGCCTGAACCTGGCGCTTGCCGACCAGATATTCCTTCAGCGGCGGCGTCGGTGTGCCGTCAGCAGCCGTATAGGTCAGATCCAGAAGAGACGGATCGATCGCCCGCTCAAGCTTGGAAAACTCCTGCGGCGGAGCGACGTAGGAGCAGTGGAAGAACTCGGGGAGATTGAGGTTGTAGTAGATGGAATCTTCGTTGCCCGACTGCCAGTTGGGAAAACTGTAGTTCTTGGTCGCCTTTGCGATGAATTCCGGGGACTGGGGCTTTTTCCACCTCGCCATCGGGCTGTCGACTTCAAGCGGCTCGAAACCCGATGCGCCAACTCGGATCGGAGCGTCGTAATCTTTGTCGTGTTTAGTGTTCATTTCTGTTCTCGCCTCGTAATTAGTCATCCGTTTTGTATATTTCAGTGCGCCCTGACCCGTGTCAACGGCTTACGCCCATCCACGTTGAGCTCTTTCAAGCGCTCGTCCGTATCCGGGACGGGGCCTTGAGAATCCTGTGCCTGGACTATCGAAGCCACCGACAGCAGAAACGCGGCAACCGCGCCGGATCTGACCACACGACAAATGCCGTCTCGATGTTCACCTTCGTCAGCCAGCGCAGCAAGGCCGTTGCGACGAACTCCGGGCCGCGGTCCGGGCGCAGATACTGCGGCGCGCCGCGGACGCTGATGAGCCTGGCCAGCACCTCGATCACACGACCTGAGCGGACGCTGCCGGAAACGTCGATCGCCAGGCAGTCCCGACTGTACTCATCGACCACCGTCAGGCACTTCAGCTGCTGGCCGTTGGCGCAGGCGTCGAACACGAAGTCGTACGTCCAGACATCGTTGACACGCTCGGGCAGCAACGGTCGCGGGCGACCCGTCGAGATCCGCCGCCGTGGTCGGTGATGCGGCACCTGCAACCCGTTCTGGCGCCACAGCCGGTGGGCTCGATCGGGACTCATGACGTGTCCCTCGCGCTCCAGAAACACATGGATGCGCCGATAGCCAAAACGAAGGTACTGGGCCCGACAGTGCCCGCATGGCGGCGACGACGGGCGCGTCCTTGGCCGCCAGACGCGACTCGTGTCCCATCGTGGACCTCGCAACCGACAGCAGCGCGCACGCTCGTCGCGACGACAGCCCGCGCTCCTGCGCGTACTCCACCTGTTGTCGCCGAATCTGCGCGCTTACCATTTTCTCGACTGATCTCCCGCATCACGTCGAGCTCGAGATCGCGGTCCGCTACCAGAGTGAACCTCGCCTTCTTCATGACTCCCTCGCGGTGCCCGGGAGCCCTCTTCCCAGAAATCAAACGGTCCGAGAATCGCCCAGCAGGTCAAAATCTCGCTACGGACCGGCGCAGACTGTCATCGTCACCCAGCCCTGTGCTCAAAGGGGCGACCGCTGCTTTGCTCACCATTAGCGGACAGGACGGTAGGACATTCTCGGGCGGCGAACCAGAGTCCCTTTCGGGACGGTCGAGTGGTCGGGGATCCGGTGCCGGCATGCACCGCAGGAACAAACTTGCCACTCCGGCTGCCAGTCGATTACCTTGGACAGGCTCGGGGGTGCGAAATCATATGAGTCGCTTACAGTGGGCCACAGGTTTCTTGCTGCTATCGCGGTCCGCCAGCCTGTTCGCTGCCGATGAGGCTGCTGCCACACTATCGCTCGGGCTGGGAGAGGTCTTCACCTTCTTCTTTCTGACGCTTGGGCCGGCCTCCGTCATCGGCCCCTTTGCCCGTGAGACAGCCGGGCTGGTTGACACCGCTCGTCGCCGCGTGGCCTTCGTGACCACTGGAATCGCCCTGGCTTCGATCCTCGTTGCCGCGACGATCGGGATTCTGCTTCTGCGCAAGTGGGGGATCTCCTCCGGCGCGCTTCTGATCACCGCCGGGATCGTCCTGTTTCTGGTCGCGCTGAACACCATTCGCGGCCAGTACGGTCACGCGAAAGATGACACTCCGTCGAGTTCCACGCAGGCGTCGATTGCTCGAGTCGCATTCCGGATGGCATTTCCCTATGTCGTGTCTCCCTACGGTATTGCGATAGTCATCCTTGTGCTGACGACCCGGCCGGATTCGGTCCCCTTGACGCCGATTGTCGCCATGCTGGTCGGAATCATGTTGTTGAACGCGATGGTGATGCTGGTGGCACATCGGATCACGCGCTCGATGTACCTCAATCCGACCCTGGCTGTCGTCTCGTCGGTATTGGCCGTCCTGCAGGCCGCGCTTGGCGTTCAAATGGTATTGGCGGGATTGAGTATGGCCGGCGTGAGTTAGCCTGCGCGTCTGGAACTGGCGTGATCGCTCGCCCTCAGCAGCGAATGGTCAGCCCGATTCGTTGACCTGTCGCCAACAGGCCTCGGCGATAGACCGAGTGCGATAGCCGGCCAGGGCCTCCCGGTCCTTGCGCGCTAGCCGAGCGACCGATGGCGCAAGTTACGATGTGTAACGCAATCGAAGAACCCGGTGCATCATCCCTGTCACTCTGTAGCGCTGAATTCCGATTCGATGACCAATTGTACGAGTTCGGCAACAGAATTGACCTCGAGCTTGCCCATCAGGTTGGTGCGATGGCGTTTCACCGAGCGCTCGTGGATACCGAGTTTCGAAGCGATCTGCTTGTTCAATCGTCCGAGGGTCAGTTCGGACAACACTTCGCGTTCACGCTGCGTGAGCCTTTTGAATCGTGATTTCAATTGCTGGCGGTGGACCCGGGCCACGCGTTGTTGGGAATCGTGCGCCAGCGCCCGCTCGATCGCGGCAATCACGGCCTCTTTTGGAGCGGTCTTTACGAGGAAATCCACGGCGCCCTGACGCATCGCGTCGACGCTGGCCGGGATGTCGCCCTGACCCGTGAGAAAAACAACCGGTAGCGGATTGGCGGACTCGGCCAGCGCCCTCTGTAAGGCCATACCATCCATGTCGGGCATCCGGAGGTCGACCAACGCACAGCCTGTAAGCTCGGCTCGACGCTGCGCGAGAAACTCGTTTGCGGAGCTGAAACATTCGGTGACATACCCGCTGCTCCGAAGCAGGCGGTCGATCGCCTTGAGAAAGGCAGGATCGTCGTCCACGAGGAAGACGGTCGGTTCCGATTCGCTCATTTCGTTCCTTGCTCGCGCGCGCCAGGCAACTCTATTCGGATGCAGGCACCGCCGTCCGGGTTGTTCTCTGCGTAGATGCGACCGCCGTGCGCTTCGACGATGGTCCTGGAGATCGCGAGCCCGAGACCGGTGCCCTCGGCCTTGGTGGTGAGGAACGGCTCAAAGAGTTGCGGCAGCCGATCGGTATCGATGCCTGTCCCTGTGTCCCTGACAGCCAACTCGACCAGTCCGTCTTCCCGCCCTATGGCGCTGATCTCTATTTGTCGCGAGCCAATTGGCGTCGCGTCCAGCGCTTCCCGACTGTTGAGCAGCAGGTTCAGCAGGACCTGTTGCAGATGTATGCGATCTCCGCGCACCTGGGAAGCCCGTGTGGAATCACCGTGCGTAACTTCACATGATGCGCCTGCATTTCGACGTTGAGCATGGCCGTCACCTGCTCGATCAATTGCTGCGGCGCGATCGACTCGAATCGCAACTCCCCGTGCTTCAACAAAGAGCGCATGCGATCGATCACCGCCGCCGCCCTCTGGTCGTCCTGCTTGATATCCACCAGGATCTCCCGAAGCTCCGCCAGATCGGGTGGGTCCTGTCGGAGAAATAATTCACCCGCTTCGGCATTGCGGAGAATCGCTCCCAGCGGTTGGTTGATCTCGTGCGTCAGTGCCGAGGAAAGCTGGCCCATCGCGGAGATACGCTGGGCGAGCGTAATCTCGTTCCGGTTTCTCTGTAATTCGACTTCCACCTGCTTTCTCTTACTGATGTCCATTGAGACGCCGCGAAGACGCGATGCTTGTCCTTGTTCACTCGGCTCAACCTGACCCAGTGCGGTGACCCAGCGCTGGACCCCGTCGGCGCCAGTTATTCGAAATTCGGATTGAAACTCCTCATTGCATTCCACGGACTGACTCACCGCCTGTCGCAGGCTTTCGCGATCGTCAGGATGGACAATCTCCAGGTAATGCTCGACGTTGGTGCGCCCGGACCCGGAGGTCTCGGTTCGCTCTTTGCCCACCTCGCTGACCCAGACCTTGTCTCGTACGACGTCCCATTCCCAAAAGCTCAGATCTGCCGCACGAGCGGCCAGCCGCATACGTACTTGACTTTCCTGAAGTTCGCGGGCCAGCCGGTTTGAGCGTAATAGGTCCACGCTCAGCTCGAAAGCCATGGCGAGCACGATTATCAGGTAGATCAGCGCGATGAATGGGCCGGGCAGGATTCCGCGAACCATGAGACCAGAGAAGATTGCTGCGAGGATCGTGGCCATCAGGATGGACGCGCCCAGGACCAGAGCCGATCGGACCCTGCCCAGCTTCCAGGAGCCGTAGGCAGCATCCAGAACATAAATGAGCAACAGAATCGTCGTCAGCTGGATGAGGTAACGCCACGGATTCATTTCGCCCACCGGCGCCGACAGCGTCTCGCCCAGGAAGAAAACCTCACTCAGCGCGTGTATCTCCTGAAACGTCGCATTCGGGTACAGGAAAAAATTCGCAATCAAGGTCAGCAAGCGCAGGCTGGTTATGAGCCATGCGAGCCAAAGACGGCCTGTCTTCAGATGAAAATAGATGAACCAGACTATCGCTATAACGAGCGTCACTGCCGAAAGGTGCATCCAACGCAGCGTCTCTGAAAAATCCGCAGGGGTCTGCGCACGCATGACCGCCGATTCCTGCATGGCAAGGACTGCGGCGGCTATGGCGCTGATGGAGAAAAAAAGGTTCGCCCACGCATCGCGTTCTCGAAGCCAGGCGATCAAATAGATACATGCGACTGTCAGGGACGCGCCCGCAGCCATCGACCAGATCGTCGTAATCCAGCTCATCGATCAATCTCGTCTTCGTGTCGAGCGGACCATCCGTACGCACCGGCGTCATGCATGGTTGTGAAAACCGAAATCACTCTTGGCCGAGTCGGAAGCTTCGGCATGAGCTTCCCTCTCGGTTCAGCCCAATTCAGTTGAAGAAACTCGATCATATCAGGCCACCTGTCTTGCGGACTCGCAGGGTGGCCTGTCGCGTTCGCGCGACATACGATTTCATCAGGGCCCAGTGGCGTGAGTACAGCATCGAAACCATGTGTCGCGTGCTCGAGCTTGCCGCCAGCGGCCACTACGACTGGCTGAAGCAGCCGGTCTCGACGCGAGCACAGGAGGACGCCACGCTGTTGCGGCCGATCCGCGCTTCGTTTGTGGCCAGCCATGGTATCTACGGAGCGCCGCGGGTGTTTCTCGATCTGCGTGAAGCGGGAGAGACCTGCAGCAAGCATCGTGTCGCTCGACTGATGCGACCGGCCGGTCTGCGTGCGCTGCACGTCTATCGGACCCGACGCTGGGCCGTGGGCAGGCCTTCGATTTTGATCCCCAACGTTCTGCAGCGCCAGTTCACGGTGACGCGCCGCAACAAGGCCTGGGTGACTGACGTTACCTACATCCGGACCTGGCAGGGCTGGCTGTATCTGGCTGTCGTCATGGATCTGTTCTCGCGCACGTTCATTCATTCCGGCCAGGGCGCGCAGTTCGGAAGCGATGCATGGAACTCGTCGCCACAGCCACCTAGGCGGAGTGAGTCCCGACCAGTTTCAGGCAACTCATAAGCCTAAGCGGCGAGGTCTCCACTGAACCGTGGGAACTCCACTCAAAAGAGGGGGTACGTCGAGGCGGGTTGGACTCTAAACCGTTTCGCTAATCAAGAGCGGGGGAACGTCGTAGGGCTCTTAAGCGTGAATACAGGCTTCCCTGCCTTAACAGTCTCCATCACCTTGATGTCCTTGATGGCCAATGGTTCCACCTTGAGCGGGTTTTGGTCAAGAATTACGAGATCGGCAACCTTTCCCGGTTCGAGTGAACCCTTGCTGTCTTCTTCGAAGTACATGTACGCACCATTGATGGTGATCGCCTGCAGTGCCTCATAGGGCGTGATGCGTTCTTGCGGCCCGAGCACGCGACCAGTGCGTGTTATGCGATTCACTGCGGACCAGACGACGAACATCTGGTTGACCGGCGTCACATTATAATCGGTGTGGTTGGCCGCGCGGATACCCTTGTCAATTGCCGAGCGCATGGGACTAATGAAGGATCCGCGTTCCTCTCCCAGGTTGGCGCGATGCGCGTCTCCCCAAAAGTACGTGTGGTTGGTGAAAAAGGAGGGAAAGATCCGGTACTTTGCGTACGCATCGAGCTGATCGGGACGCATGACTTGGGAATGAACGATGACTGTGCGGCGATCCTTTGCTTTTGGGTCTTCCTTCATCTGATCGAGGGCATATTCATGACCCGCCAGCATCAGATCGACCGCGGCGTCACCATTACAGTGAGCGTACACCTGCACATTGTTCTGGTAGCTGAGCAGCATAAGCTCCTTGACCTCCTCCGCGGTCAGTGCTGAAACACCGCGGCAATCCCCATCGCAGTGAGGCACCGGCGTCAGATAAGGCTTGCTGAGGTAAGCAGTCTTGCCTTGCGGTGAGCCGTCGATGGTAATCTTGATGCCTGCCAGTTTGACGCCTTTTTCGTAAACACCCCACTTGGTGTTGCCTTCAGCAATCAACTTCTCGGCCACAGGTTGGAAAACCAGACCCACAAAATCCAGAGTCATCTCGCCACGCTCTGCCACCGCGCGAAGGACTGGCAGGTGCGTTTCCTGCAATCCGCCCTCTTGAACCGTCGTCACCCCGTTTTGGGCGTAATACGCAAAAGATTTCGCCAACTTCTTCGCAGATTCGTCGATGGGCCGATCCTTTACAATAACGTCAAGAAACGGAAAGCGGGCGTTTTCCTGCAGCTCGCCGCTGGGCTCGCGGCTGTTGGGCAGACGCACAATCACGCCACCCGAAGGATCGGGCGTATCCGCATTGACGCCTTTGGCCTTCAGGCCGGCAGAGTTCACGATGAAGATGTGGCCGGATACATGAAATAACAGCACCGGCGTGTCGGGAAATGCCTTGTCGAGATCGGCGGCTGTTGGATGACGCTTCTCATCGAGCAGGGACTCATCGTAGCCTGAGCCTATCAACCACTCTGTTTCATCTGCGCCGAGTTCCTTCTGTTTGTCCTTCAACGCCCGAATGATGTCGTCGAAGTTGCGGGTCGTGCCTACAGGAGCAGATGAGAGATCGGCCCAATCCTGGCCCTCAACATGCAGGAAGATGTGGCTGTGGCCATCGACGAAGCCGGGCAAGAGTGTTTGACCGGCGAGGTTGACCTCCTGTGTGTTCGGCCCCTTCCAGCGACCTGCGTCGGAAATCGATCCGGCGAACGTGATCCTGCCGTCCTTTACCGCGAGCGCCTCGACATAGCGTGGCTCCTTGCCTTCCATCGTCAGTATGTCGCCGCCAAAATAGACCGTATCCGCAGCCTGCTGTGCAGACACCGGGGCGGCCATCAGAACGGCCAGTCCGAACGCAATCGCACGAAGTGTGGTCATCATTGTCGGCCTTCCCAATTCTGTGCGGTCATTGTCGAGGGAACGCAGACCAGCGCGAGGGCTACGAGAATCAGTCCGCCGAGGCCCTTTGTTACCGCCAGAGAGGCCGACGCCGGTGTGTCTCCTGGTGTCATGTCATTTCCAGTTCGATTACAAAAAATAAAGACGCCAACACGAACGCTGAGTTGCAATCGGCTTCTGCCCCCAAGGGAGCTCAATACGTGTATTTGAACATGACCTGCACGCGGGATGCATCGCCAGTGGCGCCGTCCACGTTCTGTCTATTGCCCCACATGTACTCGATACCGGTCGACAGCCTTTCGTCCAGAGCCCAGATCAGGTTGGCGTGGCCGATGCCTCCGCTCCGTATGGCATCAGCGGCGCGCTCATCCTGGCCGAGGTCCTCGAGATCGGTCCAGGCATAGGCCAGGTTGGAGGACAGGGTGCTCGACCAGTCGTGTCCGAATCCCAGTGCGACGCTGTACCCCTGCCTCGTAACGAGGCGGTAATCCTCCGTCAGCACCGCATTCGCGTCACTGCCGGTCAAGGCCATGATGTTTTCGGGCGTGCCATCGCCGTAGGCCAGGTTCCAGGTGAAGAAATTGCGGTCGCTGAAGTTCTGGCGCCCGGCGAAAACGAGAGCCCAGCCAGTCGCCGTGGGGTTGCGTCCGTTGCCCTCACTGTCCCAGCGCAACTGCTGCGCGAGCGCGGCCAGCGTACGCTCGCCGTCGCTGCGGTGGTGGGTCAGGCGTGCGGCCAGAACGGGCAACTGCGGGCTCGCTCCTCCCGGCAGGTCAAGCGGGTTGTAGATACCCGAGCTCTGGAGCATTTCGAGACCGGCGCCCCAGGTCCAGTTCGGGTTCAGGTCGTCCTGCCACCGAATCTGTGGTGTACGCGTGCCGAACAGCGCGTCTCCCCCTCCGAAATCAATCGTGAACGGCAGCGAGTTGAGATCGACAATCGTGGTCCAGGTCTGGCCGATCAGCAAATTGCCGTAGACCACATAGGCGTGGCGCAGCCTCGGAGAGAAGGAGTTTTCGTCGAAGAAATCCATCTCCAGGAAGAATTGCTGGGCCGGTTGACCCGGCGGGGAATTTCGAATGTCGAAATTGAAGCGTGTCTCACGCGCGAACATGTTGAAGTAGCCGGCGCGATTCGCGGCGGACGTACCCTCGACTGGAAGCTGGCTGATCAGGAACTGGTACTCGTCACCGGTTCCGTCGACGTCATAGAGCGCGTCCAGCTTCACATAGCCGCCGATCTTCATCCGGTAGTTCGTGCCAAACATCGGCCAGGAGCCGGGAAAATCCGCTACGGCCAGGTCGTCACTGGTCATCACGACGTGCGCGTCGCGGGTCTGATTCGGCTCGGTGTCTATCCGTTCCGGTACGATATCGTCTTCCTCATCCGGGAACGGCACAGCGGCTTCCGAACCCGCCGCCGGTATTTCCGAAACGACGGTGGACCCGAATTCTTCCGCAGCGCTGTCGGTCGCGAACTGGCGCTCCATTGCGTCCAGCCGTTCAGCTTGTCTACGGATCTCTACCATCTGCTCTTCGAGCAATCGCATATGCTCATTCAGGCGCTGCCGTTCCACCTCGATCTGGCGACTCATCGCGTCGGGGTCCGCTTGCGCCCACGCCGTGGAAATTGCACACGGCCATAGCCCGACCAGCAAGAGGGCTGCGGCCGGTGAGACGGGTGCGAAAACAGCTTGTTGAATGTTCATCCCCCATCTCCTGACACCCGGGCGTCCAGTTCTCCCACACCTTCGGTCGCGGCTTGCAACGCGGCTATCGATTCGCCACAGGAAGGCGAATCGGTCGTCCGGCGTCCGCACCGAGAAGCAGATTGCCCTGACGGACGACCGGCTCACCGTTGACCAGGACAGTCTGTACGCCCACGGACGGCTGGCTGGTCTGCTGGTATGTGCCCACGTCACTGATGGTCCTGAGATCGAAGACAACGTCGCCAGGCATCCTCGAAGGGAATCTTCGAACAGCCGTTGGACTCCGCGGCGCTAGGCATTCAATTCTTCGCTTCGAAACCCCTTGAGCGTTTCGCGAAGCATTGCAAGCAGCTTCTCGCCCGGATCGCTCTTGCGAAGCACGGCAGCGCCAGGCGACCCGTACTCCGGATCCTGCTCCTCCCTTCCTTCGCGCGCCGTCATCAGGATCACGGGTGTCTTCACGCCAGCCGATGACAGCTGTTCCCGCAGACCGATGCCGGACATGCCGTTGAGCTGAACGTCCACGATCAGGCAATCGAACCGTGAGCGATGCGGGTCGGCGAGAAGGGACTCCGCCGAGTCGTACGTCTTGGAGCGAAATCCGGATGCCTGCAGGAGTCGTGCTACAGACCGGCGCAGGCTTTCATCATCATCCACCACTGCGATCAAGGGGGCGATTGCTGCTTTGCTCACCATTGTGGTACCGGACAGTAGGTGATTCTCTGGTGGCGGACCAGAGTCCCCTTCGGGACGGATCGCAGCAAACCAGGTGCAGTCATCGCGGTGTGCGTCCCGCACCAACTGCAGTGCAGTCTCGGTTTCTTCACGTGGGGCAATGCAGGTCATCGCCAGGATGACCTGCCTGCACAACCTTCTTGCTCACTGATTCGGATCAAAAGCTCTGGGCTCAATAGAGATCTGATCCAAACGACCTCTTTCTAATACCGGGAAGCGAATGGGTTTGCCCGGAAAGACCTTCTGCACGGTGGAATCCTTGACGACCACCACACCGTTCACCAACACGTAGGGAATGCCGGTGGCGGGCAACGCGCCCTTGCCGGGCTCGTAAGTGCTGTTGTCAGTGACCGTATCCGGGTTGAAGACGACGATGTCAGCATCCATACCTTCTTGCAAGCGCATGGCCTACGGCTTCCGCGACGACGCCTACTTCTTCCTCAAGATCCGGGCCGCCTTCCCCGGAGTTGGGCGATGAACCTATTTTTCACCCCATGGCAAGGAGACTACCCGGGTTACGGTGAAACGCACCTGCCAATCCGGTCCGAAAGCATCCGCCTGCTTGACGTATTGCCAGTATTGGAGGCCGAACTTCCAGGGCTTGCCACCAAGGATTGTGGTCTTGGACACACCGACACCAACCGGCAGCGTCCAGGGCTCCTGTCCACGGGCCGCCTCGTGGTTGTAAGAGAAGGTCGGAGTCGCGCTAATCTGCCAGCCATCGCTGAGGTTAAACACGTAGAAATACTGTCCAGCGGTGATACTTGTTGAAAAACTGTCCTCGCCAGCAACGTCCCACTGATGCGAGACGAGCAAACCGAGCACACCCCATTTGGAAACCTTTGCAAAAGCGACCTCAGGGCCCAGCAACCACTGGTCCAGCCCCAGTGCGTCGTCTGTTGCCGTGGGCAAGGTACCCACAACACCACCGACCACAACATAGCCACCTGGAAAACTTTTGCCCAACGCGGCATCAAAAGAAATGTCCCCAAGTTCGACACCTTTATCTTCGAATCCGCCTGCTGTCGGCACGTCTTGCGAAATCACAACCGGCACTGCGGGCCGCAGGTAAAAGTTGCTAGTGTCGCTGATCGGATAGGGAAAGATGGGTTGAAACGTCAAGCGAGTTGCGCTCTGATCAGATGCCCCCGGCAGGTCACCTTTATACGTAATGTGGTCGAGATTGAAGTTCAATGTCCCAAGCACAGAGTTCGGATCTGCCAACGCCTTGGCAATGTCGTCGGCTGACGGCGCCTGATCTAGCGCCTGGTCTAGCAAGGGTGTGGGGCTTAGATCGATACTCTCTTCTGCCTGGTCTTCTTGAGCAAGAGCGGTAACACTCAAAGTAGAGAAGACACAGACTGTGATCAGATGGTTAAAACTGGATTTCGCGTGCACATTCTTTCTCCCAAGCCTTTGAAGAGTTCGTTAAGAAGGATCAGCTTCCCATCTCGGGGCTGAGCCCGTCAGAGAGCGTGCGTCGATAACAACGCAGCGCTGGCAGCAGTCCAGCCAGCAGACCGGCCGCGAGCATCCCTGCGAATAGTGGCGCGATGGTGCTCCCGGTGAATGCAGCGGACAGACTCAATCCATAATGCTGGACCAGCGTGCTCTCGAGTGCCGACAAGCTTAACGCCGCGAGGAAGATCCCGATCACCAAGCCGCCAAGCGTAAGCAGAAAGGCTTCACCGATGATCAGCAGAAATGTGTGCCGAGGCCTCGCACCGACAGCGCGCAACACGGCCATTTCGCGACGGCGCTCTTCCAGACCACTCCAGAGTACGGTCAGCATTCCCACCAGCACTACAGTGATCACACACCATGACATACCACGCAGGACATTCTCGGCCACGCCGACAATCTCCCAGAGCTCCAGCAACGCCGGGCCCGGCATGACAGCACTGAGCGGCTCCGCTGACCAGTTGCCGAGTCGCGCCTGCATAAACAGCGCAGCAGCACGCTGATCCAGGGCCACCAGCATCGCCGAGATCCGCTCCGGAGCCATAGCCATCAGACGGGCTTCTTCGGCACTGAGCCTGTCAAATGCATCAGGTGGGCGCCCACCCAGCCAGTCGGCGTGCATCGCTGCGATACCAGCCAAACTGATGTGAACCGTACGATCAACCGCCGTACCAGTGCGTTGCAGGATGCCGACAATGCGGAACGGTTTGTCCTGATGGCTGTGCTCCGCATCCATCGCGGCTTCCAGACCATGCTCAAGGGCGATCTGCTGGTTCAGCTGGTAGCCGAGTCGTTGAGCAACCTCGGCACCGATCACAGCGTCGAAAAGATCAGAAAAGGGATGTCCCGCAGCAAAGGCCAGCGGCTGCGAACGTCCATAACGGAAATGTTTGAAATAGTCCGCCTCGGTGCCCATCACCGGGTAGCCATGGTGCGAATCCCCGAAACTGACTGGCAGCGCCCAGGTCACTCCGGGCAGTGCTGCAATCTGGCGGTAAGACTCGAAGCTCATGCCGCGCCCGGGCGTGCCGGTACGAAAGACCACGCCCATCAGCAACTCAACCGAGCCACCACGCGGCCCCACGATAAGGTCGACCCCGGAGACGCTGCGCGTGAAGGCCTCGCGGGCTTGCGTGCGGACCTGTTCGACGACGATCAGCACGGCCGAGCCCAGCCCGATACAGGCAATCGTCATCAGCGCTGCGAAGCGCCGCGAACCAAGACTGCTCCAGGCCAGTGTCAGCAGGGACCGCATCAGCATGAGCCTGCATCCAGCGTCAGGCGTCGTTCGAAATGCGGGCGCAGGTTGGCATCGTGGCTGACGAGAACGATTGCGGTATTGGCGCTGCGCGCTTCCGAGAAAAGCAGTTCCAGAAAGGCGTCGCGATTGTCGGCATCAAGGGCCGAGGTCGGTTCATCGGCGAGCACCAATGCCGGCCTTCCGATCAGCGCCCGTGCGGCGGCAACCCGCTGTTGCTGGCCGACGCTCAGGCGCCCCGCGCGACGATACTGGACGTCCTTGGCACCGAGCCCCAGGGCAGCGAGCAGTCGCCGCGCTTCATCAACCAACCCGCCACCGTTTTCCGCTGCCTGACGCCGAAGTGGCGAGAAACGACACGGCAGCAGGACGTTGTCGAGGGCACTCAGATAGGGGAGCAGGTTGAATTGCTGAAAGACAAAGCCAACATGGTCAGCCCTGAGCAGATCGCGTTGAGCGGCGCTCATCTCACCCATACTCTGGCCAAGCATCCGGACGTCTCCCCGCTGCGGCAGCAGAACCCCGCCCAGCAACTGCAGCAAGGTGCTCTTCCCTGAACCGCTCGGCCCTTCCAGCATCCAGTGTTCATCTGATCTGACACTCAAGTCTGTGATTCCAATCCGGAACGAAGACCCCGGCCAGGAAAAACTCATATCCTTTACGACAAGCACGCAGTTCGATTTCAACACAGACACCGGAGATGCTTCGACCATCGCGGCAGGTGCTCCGAGTGCGGCCTCAAGACCGTGCTTGGTTGCGGTCTGGGCGCGCTCGTAAGACAAACTATTTTTTGTAAGCTTCGATGGAGCCGGCTTCAAGCGTGTAGCTGCTTGGAATACTGGTGGCGCCGTCCACCAAGAAAAGCTTACTGTCCTCAAGCTGGGTGATCATTCTGCCTTGTACCCACACAGGGGTGAACCGGCCGTCGACCTCAATCCCCTGCGCAAACTTCACCAGTACGATCTGATTGGCTGGTGGTACCGGCTCATGAATGCAGGCACCGACGTAGGGAACGAGCAGGAATTCCGTTATCTTCAGCCCGTCCATCTCGAGTGGCAGGACATAGCCGGCGAGCCGTACCTGCTGTTCGTTCAGGGTTTCGTTGACCGCTTCCATCGCGTGCTTTCGCTTGGCGGCAATCTCTCCGCGCAAAGCGAGCAAACCATCAATATCGATATGGTCCTTCTCAAGCCGCTTTAAAGCGTTAGTGAGCCTTTCAGTTTGCTCTGGTGCAATGTCCATGCCTCCCGACTGTAGTTGCCTTGTTCTGGCGACCACCACCAAGTCGAGTTTCTGCTCAGGGGTCAGCTCGAGGAAGGGATCGTTATATATCTCAACTTGCGGGACAAGATTCGCCCACGTGATCTGCTGCACCTTTTCAGTGGTGGCAGCCAAGGAATTGCCGGCGAGGCCGACGAGAAAAAGCAGCGAAGCCAGGGCGTTCAGCACCAGCCATCTGCCAAAATGCTGCTTTTGGAAATTCTGAATGTCACTACGTAAGCTTCTTTTGTGACAATCGCTGCAGTCAGCTTGAGACGGCGCGTCATTTACAGATTTTCTCTGTACAGGCCACCTTTCTGCATGTACGCGGCCGGTGTGTCAGCGCTCAGCGCCGGTGGCGACGGTTTTCTCGGACGCACCAACAACGCCATTCCCGCCCAGATCTTCCCGTCGCTCGACGGTGCTGGCGTCAAGGGTCCAGCCGCTGAGCATGCGTGCCTCTCCATCGAGGATGAATATGGTGGCATCGCTTGGTTCGCTACGGAGCAGGCCAGAAACCTGAACCGGTACATAAAGAGACTGGCTCCGCGGATCGTCCAGCAATCTCACCCGCACGAGCTTGTTGGGCGGAGGCGACGGGAGATGGCTGCACATCCCCACCTGCGGGACCAGGTAGCCGAAATACGTTCCATCGACGGTCTTCGGCGCGGGGATCAGATAGCCCGATAGCGTGACCTCGACCTTGTCCAGAGAGGGGTTCGTGGCCATGCGCGCGGTCTGCCGCTTTTTGGCGACGTCCCAGCGCTGGGCCAACAGCGCATCGACGTCCTGACCGTTGATCTCCAGCATGTCCGTGGCCGCGCTGCGCCGGGCTGTCAGCCGGGCGCGCTCGTCTTCAGCGAGATCCTTCTGCGCGAGCTTCTCATCAAGCTCCACCACGAGTTTCAACTCATTCAGCAAGCGGAACCCCATGTCTCTGTAGGGATCGTCGAAGACGACGGCCAAAGGGTCCACCAGGTCTGAAAACTCGATCGCCTCGGGTTCTGCAGAGGCCTTGGTGGCGGCCAGCATGGCCGCCACCACAAGAACGAACGCCCAAAATCTCATGTCACGCCTACGTTTCTGAGTGTGTCACGGTCACTTTCCGACGCTCTGAGGGAAGGCATACGAGAAGTCAGATGGCATAGGCATACCGGTCGAGAATTCAGCTTTCCACGACTCTTCCGAGATCGGCACGAAGCGCGGCTTGGCTTCGGGCTCAAACCGGATCGGCTGACCAGCGAAGACAGGAAGCACCACGTCGTCACGCACAGTGACCTGACCGTTGACGATCACGGCTTTCATGCCCGTCGAAGGGATACTGCCCTTTTCATAGGTTGAATTGTCCGTGAAGGTTTCGGGGTCAAAGACCACGATATCGGCGACCATGCCTTTCTGGATGCGGCCGCGTTCTTGCATGGCCTTCAGGCCGGTATCGCCCAGATGCTTGGCAGCGTTGTAGCTGAGGATCGACATCAGCTGCATCATCGGGATGTTGTTTTCCCGACCGAGGCGAATCGTAGCGCCTCGGGCACCAGCCGTGCGGGGGTGGGTGCCGCCCAGTTTCTCCATCGGGTAATCCCAGGGGGCGTCATACGGCGTGCCAGCAGTTGCATCGCTGGCCATGGTCACGCCCTTCAGCGTCAGCCACTTCGCCTGGTTTTCTACGGGTTGCTTGAAGATGACGATTAGCCTGGACGGTTCGGAGGCGACGGTGGCCTTGTAGGTCTCCAGGGTGTAGTACTTACCCGTGACCGGATCCAGCATGGTGTCTTCATAGCGTCTGCCAAAGCCGTCGATCCAGCTCTCAGGCTCCAGAAACTCGGCATTGATCGTGGTGGAACCTGCTGCGTAGGGATAGATTTCACCCCAGATGTTGTGGCCCCGTTCCTGGAGCTTGGTAATCATCTCGTGTGCAAGCTGCCAGCCGTCGTTGTTGTAGTGCAGCACGATCGCCGGGGCGCCAAGCGCCACGGCGTTGGCGACGAGTTCCTGCGCACCATTGTTCTCCGTCGTGTCGGTGCCGAGCGTATAGCGGGTATGGGCGCCGGTCGGGCGGTCATAGCGCGCCGCGACTTTCTGAATTTCGTACATCTCGCGTGATGAGACGCCCTCTCTCATGTAGCCCACGGTACTGCCGACGCCGGGGGCGCCAGCCTGCAGGCCCTTGTCAATCTCCTGGAGAATCGCGTTGCCCTGTTCCAGGGTCGGGCGCGTCACGCTCCAGCCTGTCTTCTTCCGGGTTTCCAAAGCGGAAATGGGGCCGTCTTTCAAGTAATCGCCGTCTGACCCGTCGATGACCATCGCGCGGGCTAACTCGTGGCTGACCGCACAGCCGTAGTTGGCCCCGGTCACACCGGCACGCGCTTCGTACCAGTCGGCCATATAGGATCCCGCACAGCCCAATTCGAAATCCATGCTGCTGGTCAACCCATCGCGCAACCCGAGGGAATAGCCGACCGGCATCTGAAAGTGGAAATGCGTGTCGATGAAGCCCGGCGCCACGATATGGCCGGTGGCATCTATCGTCTTGGCACCCTTCAGCGGTTTCTTGCTGATTTCGGTAATGCGGCCATTTTTGATACCGACGTTGGCGACACCGTCAAACAGGGTTTCAGGGTCCATGACCCGGCCGTTGTTGATAACGAGATCATAGTCCTGCGCAACGACCGGCGGCGCGACCGTGACACCCAGTATCATCAGACCGGTCAGCAGACTTCTTGTTGACGTCAGCATTTCGGAGATCCTCCACTAAACAATGATCGATCCTCGGAATTTCGTCGGGGTTCGGTGGCAGTCCGTCATCGCGGCTGACGGCGTCCGCTTGCGGGACAGCGAAATGCAGATGCCTGCAGGAATCTCGCTACGGACCGGCGCAGACTGTCATCGTCATCCAGCACTGTGCTCAAAGGGGCGACCGCTGCTTTGCTCACCATTAGCGGACAGGACGGTAGGACATTCTCGGGCGGCGAACCAGAGTCCCTTTCGGGACGGTCGAGTGGTCGGGGATCCGGTGCCGGCATGCACCGCAGGAACAAACTTGCCGCTCCGGCTGCCAGTCGATTACCTTGGACAGACTCGGGGGTCCGAAATCGGCTTCGTTTACCTGACCGAGCCCCGATTTGGTCAAGAGTACGCTGCATTGATCGACAGACAATTCATCCATACATCACCCTACATCACCCGGAGAAGAAGATGAACACTAATACAGCCGGGACGGAAGGCGGATTGATCGAGGGATTACGGCAAAATGCCGGATGGGTTACCGGCATCGGCATCCTTCTGCTGGTCATGGGCATCCTCGCGATTGGCTCGCCGCTCGTAACCGGCATGGCGATCACCTGGACCGTTGGCATCTTCCTCATTCTCGGCGGCGCCAGTCAGTGCCTGCTTGCATTTCGCGCAGGCGCGTTCGGGCGGGCACTCCTGGTATTTCTAACCGGGCTGGTAACGCTGATAGCCGGCGGCTTTATGCTCTCGCAACCCGTTGCAGCCCTCGCCTCAATTACTCTCCTGCTGGCGGCCTATTTTCTCGCCACCGGTGTATTGGCAATCATCGCTGGGCTGCAGGTCAGGCCCGCAAGCGGCTGGGGATGGATGCTCGCCAATGGCGTCATCACCTTACTGCTGGGACTGATGCTGTGGAAGCAGTGGCCATTGTCCGGCGCATGGGCTGTCGGCGTGCTGTTCGGTGTACAGCTTATTAGCACCGGCGTAGCCCTGCTAGCGCTTGGCAGCGCCGCGCGCGGGATCGCCAAGGGCGTGGAAGACTGAATCCGGGAGCGACATCCGTGAGCCGTTTGCCAAGGGTTGATTCACTTTCGCAGGATCCACGCGTACTCGTGCCAGGCACGCCGACATAGTCAGTGACCTATTCAATGCTCGGCAGCCGGAAAAAAAGGAATCGGATCATCGGGATAATCGTTGCGGTCTTCTATATCACTGGCATGGTTCTCGCTGTGCAGGCGGTGATGACCGCGCGTACGGCACAAGGCGCAATCGCCTGGTCCGTATCACTGGTTACGTTTCCCTTCGTATCGGTGCCGGCTTACTTCGTTTTCGGGCGGAGCAAGTTCGAGGGATTTGCAGAAGCCTACGAAGAACAATCCGATGAAATCGACCGGATCAACCGGGAGTTTCGTGAGAATCTAAAACCCTGGAATGTCGTACACGACGACCGTCCCTCTGTGTACCAGGCAGTGCGCAAGTTCTCGGCGCTGGAGCTCACGGCCGGCAACAGTGCCGAGTTGCTGATCAATGGTGACGCAACATTCGACAGCATCCTCGAAGGCATCAGCAAGGCCCAGGATTACATCCTGTTTCAGTTTTACATGATCCACGACGACGAGCTCGGTCGCCGCGTGCAACATGCGCTGATTGAGCGCGCGAAAGCCGGAGTCCGTGTTTACGTGCTGTATGACGAGATCGGTAGTAGCGGCCTGCCGCAGAGTTACGTCGAGGAACTCGAGCAGTCCGGCGTCAAGGTGAGTTCTTTCAAACCGACCCAGGGCTCGCGCAACCGCTTCCAGCTCAATTTCCGCAATCATCGCAAGATGGTGGTCGTCGATGGGTTTACCGGGTGGGTTGGTGGCCTTAATGTCGGCGACGAGTACCTGGGCCTCGATCCCG
Source organism: uncultured Gammaproteobacteria bacterium (assembly GCA_963823535.1). Classification (GTDB taxonomy): domain Bacteria; phylum Pseudomonadota; class Gammaproteobacteria; order Steroidobacterales; family Steroidobacteraceae; genus RPQJ01. Next base: position 32,168 of record CAWGLZ010000004.1, on the reverse strand, counting down.
ATTTCAGCCCCTGGCGTGACACACACGTCAAGCTCGAAGGGCCGGTCGTCACGCAGATGCAGGGAGTCATACTGACCGACTGGTACTGGGCGACGCGCGAACTGCCGAATTTGAACTGGGAACCGAAAGGCGCAGATAGCGGCGATGTCAACGCGATGATCGTGCCGTTCGCACCTACACAGCATCTTGAAACGGCGAAGCTGTTTTTCGTTGCTGCGCTGCAGTCCGCAAGCAAGAGGATCTGGTTGTCCGCACCATATTTTGTCCCCGACCCTGCGGTCATGACCGCACTGGAGCTTGCTGCGCTGAGGGGCGTGGACGTGCGGATCATAACGACCGGCAAGCCCGACAGCTGGCCGGTATTTCTCGCGGCCTTTCATTACATGAACGAACTGCGCGACCTCGGTATCCGCTTTTATGCCTACGAGCCTGGGTTCCTGCACGAGAAGGTCTCGTTGATTGACGATACGGTTTCGACGGTCGGTACGCCGAATTTCGACAATCGTTCTTTCCGCCTCAATTTCGAAGTGACCGCGCTCATCGTCGACGAGTCCTTCGCGACGGAAATGGAGAAAATGTTCGAGGCGGATTTCGCCCATGCCGTCGAACTCGATCCGACGGAGCTCCAACACCGGTCATTCTGGTGGCGCCTGGGCGTGGCGCTTTCCCGCCTGGCGGCCCCTGTCTTATAGCGACGCGTTGCAACCGAGCATGTAGCGTAGAGCCGTGATAACACTCTGGCGATTTTCCCTAGGACAGACGTTCTAGGGGCACGTTTCGGGAAAAGCAACCGCTCAGATTGAAAGGTCTTCGCAGCGAGGCGGCACAACTCAAAGAAGCACTGGCCGAGACGCTGCTCGAGAATCGTCTGTTGAAAAAATACCTACGGGGCTGGGGGCGACGATACATGAGATATCAAGCTTCCGAGAAGCGCGGGATCATTGATCTGACCGACCGATACTCCTGATCACGACGGACGCCGCGGGGCACGGCCAAGGCAGCCCGCTCAGCGCGCTGATCGAACAGATGGCCGACTACCTCGCGTTCCTGTTCGATCAGCTGGGCATGAACCTGCCCTGAGCCCCGACCTTCCCGTGCCGGGATCGTGATCGCCGGGCGCCGCTCCACCTCTCCGGTGCAGCGGCGCCCGGCGCGCGTCCATCGTCAGTTCACTCCCACGCAGACATCTTGCCCTTGTAGGTCCGCCCGTCCAGGCTGATGACGCCGTCGGACAGGTACATCGCTCCCGTGGACGTGCGCAGGACGCCGCGCACACGCCACTTGTGCTTGCCGCTCTTCTCCCAGAAGCCCTCGCTCGTTCCCTGGACCTCGTCGCCATTGTCGAGGTAAGCCGTTCCGACCCAGCTTGATCGGCCGGTCGAGGCTCCCGGCGAATCGCCGGACAGGGTCAGCGTACCGAGCACCGTACCGAAGCCGGTGGCCGTCCCTTCGAGATTGATCAGCGATGCACCACCGCCGTCACCCTCCATGTAGGTCACCCCTGTCGACTTGAACAAGAACTCCCCTGACTTCTTGCTGGCCATTAGCGTTCTCCTTGCCATGTTGTCGTCGCGCCAAAGGCGCACCCCGAACATACGCCCCGGGGTGGTGCGACACCAGACCCGTGCGCGAGTTCTCACTTTTGCCTGCAGCCATTTCTCCTTATGTCACTGGCACGCGTACGCTCGGCCGAGTTCTCACAGTGACGTGACGCCATGGATCCCCCGACCGGAACCTCCAGCCCGGACGCCGAACCGCAACTGCGCAAGTCGACGCGCAGTTCACTGCGCGAAGCCTTCGAGTCGCTGCGCCTGACCATGCAGTTGCGCGTCATCGCCTTGACCGCGGTGACGTCGACGCTGCTGGTCGTGCTGGTGATCGGCGCGCACTGGGACACGCGCTTCGCCCGCTCGGAAGCCCTGGACCTCGCCCGCAGCCGGACGGCCTCGATGGCCGAGCGGCTGCAGGCCGCCGGCGGCGGCGCGCTCGACGACCTGCAGGGCTATCCCGAGTTCATGGCCTCCACCTTCCGGCTGCAGAGCGGCGAAGTGCTGCAGCGTTATGTGCGCGCGGACCTGATCGCGGAGCGTGGTGCGAGAGCGCCCGAGGCCCTCGGGTGGACCACGCGCCCGCGGGGCGCATGGCACTGGCTGATGGGCTACCTCGCGCTCGAGCCGATCTATGTCGAAAGTCCGGTCGAGCTGGGACCGAACCTGTCGGGAACGGTCAGCGTCGTGGTCGATCACCGCTGGATCTGGCACCAGGGACTGCATGGCCTATGGCAATGGCCCGTCGCGCTGCTGATCGGCGTCCTGGTCGCGCTGTACGCCTCGAACCTGCTCAGGCGGCAGGTCGTCGAGCCGCTGGAGCAACTGGCGCAGACGACGCGCCTCACGGAATGGTCCGATCCGCCCGAGTCGACGACCCCCGAGATCCCCGGGAACGTGCTGCTGGAGCTCGCAACGAACTTCGACGCCCTGGCCGACCGGCTGGCCGAGTACGAGCGCGCCATGAGCACGCTGCGCCACGCGTCGAGCCAGCAGATCGTCGAGCGCACGCGTGAACTGGAGATGCGACTGCGCAAGGCGGAGGCCCTGACGCGCTCCAAGGACGAGTTCCTGGCGAACATGAGCCACGAGATCCGCACGCCCATGAACGGCGTCCTCGGCATGGCCGAGCTGCTCGGCGGCACCGAGCTCGACAAGCGACAGCGTCGCTTCGTGGACTCGATGCGCGCCGCCGCCGAGACCATGATGCAGATCATCAACGACATCCTCGACGACTCGAAGATCGGGGCCGGCAAGATGGACCTGGTGCCCGAGGCGTTCGACGTCCGCGAGCTCGCCGAGCAGGCCGGACAGCTCTATGCCGGGCAGGCCGAAAGCAAGAAGCTCGAGATGATCTGCCGCATCGAGCCCACGGTCCCCGCCATGGTCGTGGGCGACGTCCTGCGCCTCCGCCAGGTGCTCGGCAACCTGCTGTCGAATGCGGTCAAGTACACGGAACAGGGCGAGGTCGAGATCCGCGTCGGGCTCGACGACCTGCGTGACGGCCAGTGCCGCCTGCACTTCAATGTCCGGGACACCGGGCCCGGCATCCCCCAGGCCGACCAGACGGGCGTGTTCGAGGCCTTCACCCAGCTAAGCAATGGGTCGCGCCATGGCGGTACGGGCCTCGGTCTGTCGATCGCCAACCGGCTCGTGCGGCTGATGGGCGGCGAGAAGATCGAGCTGACCAGCGAACTGGGCCGGGGCAGCACGTTTTCCTTCCTGCTGCCCTTCGAGGTTCGCGAAGCCGCACAGGCGCCGGACCGCGCGAGCGACGAGTTCAGCGGCCTGCGGGTGCTGGTCGTGGACGACAATCCCACCAGCCACCTGCTGCTCGAGGAGATGCTCGCGAACTGGTCGGTGGAGGTCACCGTCCTCAATCGCGCCCGTCCGGTCGGCGACCGGATGCACGACGTCGCGCGCCGCGGAAAGCCGTTCGACGTCGTGGTGCTCGACCACAGCCTGCCCGATGCGACCACCGACGAACTCCTGCGCATCATTCGCCTCGATCCGGTAATCGCCGGCACCTACGTCGTGCTGCTGAGCGCGCTCGACTTCAATGCCTCGTACGAGGGAACGCGGGCCATCGCACCCGACGTCTGCATCGCAAAACCGGTGCGCGCCCAGCTGCTGAGTGCCGCCCTCAAGGCCTCCCGCCTGCCGCGCGCAGCCATGCCCGAGTCGAGCGAACCGGCCCGGCGCCAGTCGACGACCGAGCGCGAGACCCTGCCGGAGTTCGGCCTGCGCGTACTCGTGGTGGACGACAATGCGATCAACCGCGAGGTGGCCGTCGCCATGCTCGACGAACTCCGCTGCACGGTCGTGGTGGCCGGGGACGGTCCGAGCGCCGTGGCGAACGCACAGCAGCAGCGCTTCGACGTGATCTTCATGGACTGCCAGATGCCGGGCATGGATGGCTATGCCGCCACCGAGGCCATTCGTCGCCACGAGAGCGAGCACGGCCAGGCGGCCACGCCGATCGTTGCCCTCACTGCCAATGTCCTGGCGCGCGACCGAGATCGTTGCCTGGCCGCGGGTATGAACGCCTTCCTCTCGAAGCCCTTCAGGTCCGCGCAGCTCGTCGAGGTACTGACGCCGATCGCCGAGGCACGGGGGCCGGCGGAGACGACGGCGGTCGAGCCACGCTCCCCGGTCGAGGTGGCGGCGAGCGCTGTCGAACCGGATGTCACGGCGAGCGCTGTGCTCAGCGATGCAGAGGTTGATGCCGTGCTCGAGACACCGGTCGTCAGCACGTCGACGACCGCCCGGCTGCCGATCCTCGACCTCGAACAGGTCCAGTCGATCCGCGGACTCGGGAAGCCACGGGTGTTCGAGCGCCTGTGCGAGATGCTGGTCACCTCGGCCCGCGACGGCTTCGAGCGGCTCGACTCGGCGCTGGCCGCGGGGAACCTCGAGGAGATCGGCGCCGCGGCTCACGCGCTCAAGTCGCCCGTCAGCAACCTCGGTGGACGGCGGCTGGCGGAACTGCTCGAGCGTTGTGAGACGGCCGCGCTCGAGACCGCCGACCTCGTGGCCGCCCGGCGTGCATCCCTGGGATTGAAGGCCCATTACGCGGCGCTGGTCGCAGCGCTCGAATCCGAAACCCGGCGCAGCACCGGAACAGGCTGAGGAAAAGCAGACGAATGAACCAGAACGCGAACACCACGATCCTGATCGCCGACGACGATCCCTCGCACCTGCTGCTGACGGAAGCGGCACTGGCAGGCGCCGGCTTCCTCGTGCACACCGCGGGGGACGGCCAGGAGGCCGTGGAGCGCTTCGGCGAGGTGAAGCCCGGCTTCGTGATCCTCGACGTGATGATGCCGAGGATGACGGGCATCGAGGCCTGTCGCGCCATCCGCGAGCAGGCCGCCAGCCGCACGGTACCGATCCTGATGCTGACGGGCCGCAACGACCTCCCCGCCATCAGCGATGCCTATGCCGCCGGCGCCAGCGACTTCGCCCAGAAGGGCATGAACCCGCGGCTGCTGGTCGAGCGGGTCAGATTCCTGCTGCGCGACCGCGACCTCCAGGAGGAACTGCGCTCCAGCCGGTCCAAGCTCCTGCTCGCCCAGAGCATCGCGCGCGTCGGGCACTGGGAAGTCGACGCCGACGGCCGCACGCTGCACGTGTCCCCGATGCTCGGTGAACTGCTCGGGCTCGATTGCGGTCAACTCGGACGATACGAGGACTTCATCGCGCTGCTCGACCCGCTTGAACAGGACGTCGTCCGCACGGCGTTCGTCACCTGCGCGACCGGCCATGGCCGGCTCGGTTTCGATCACCGCCTCCGCAAGGCGGACGGTTCAGTCATCTGGCTGCATCAGGAAGCCGAGCTGGTGCATGGCGCGGGCGGACCGGACGACAGTGCAGTCATCGTCACGCTGCAGGACCTGACTCGCCTGCACCGGGCCGAGGAATCCGTGCGGCAGCTCTCCTACTTCGACACGGCCACCGGACTGCCGAACCGGCGCCACCTCTGCGAGCAGGTCCTGCAGACGCTCGAGGACGGCACCAGCTCAGGTGCAGCGGCCGTCGTCGCATTCCGCGTGCACAACTTCGACCGTCTCGTACAGGCACAAGGCAGCGAACTCGCGAACCGTCTCATCGTCCAGCTGGCCCGGCACGTCGACGCCGAACTCGGGCGCATCAGCCAGGGCGGCACGATCCTCTGGCGTAGCGACCCACCGTCCGTCTGCCGTACGGCGGATGGCGAGCTGTCCTTCCTGCTGCGCAGCCGCATGTCCGCGGAACACATTGCGACCGTCGCCCACGCCGTGCTGGAGTCCGTCTCCGCGCAGGCACTGCAGGCTGACGTCGAATACGTACCTGCGATCAGCGCTGGGGTGGCGCTTGCCGAAGGACGCGCCGTCGACGCCGCCCAGCTGCTGGGAAATGCCCACGCAGCGGCCGACACGGCCACCGATCCGCGCAGCTGCGTGCTCTTCTCGCCGACACCGCAGGCCCAGCTGCGCCGTCGCCTGTCGATCGAGTCGTCGCTGCGTGGCGCCGTCGAGCGCCGCGAACTGAAGCTGCTCTACCGGCCGCGCGTGGCGATCGAGAGCTTCGAGCTGACGGGGGTCGAGTGCGTCGTACGCTGGGACAGCCCCCAGTTCGGGAAAATCCGCCAGGACGAGTTCACCGCCATTGCCGAGGAGGCCGGCATCGTCGACGACATCGGGCGCTGGGCTGTCGACGAGACCTGCCGGCAGCTGGCCGCCTGGCGGGAACGCTATGAGCACGAGTTCTTCGCGTCGACCAGCGTGGCCGGCCGACAGCTGCGCGACCCGCGGTTCGTGGCAATGGTAAAGGCCGCGATCGAGCGTCACCGCCTCCCGGCAGACGCACTGCAGGTCGAGGTCGCCGAGGCCAGCCTCGTCGACGCGCCCGCGGCCGTCGGCGCCGCGCTCGAGGCCCTGCGCAGTCACGGCGTACGCGTCGGGATCGATGGTTTCGGCACGGGGCACGCCTCGCTCGGCCGGATCCGCCGCGTGCCCTTCAACTCGATGAAGCTCGACCGCGGCCTGATGGCAGAACTCTACACGGACCCGTGGACCCAGGGCGTCACGGCGGCGGTCCTGGCCATGGCCCGCGCCACCCAGATCCGCTCCGTCGCCGACGGCATCGACGACGTCGCGACGGTCCAGATGCTGCGCGCGCTCGGTTTCGACGAAGTCCAGGGTCCGTACATCGGCGCACCGCTGAAGGCGCACGACTTCGAGGACTGGCTGGAGCGCGGCGGTGCACGCCACCTCGCCCGCGAGTACACGGTGGACATCGAGTCCGAGATCGACGACTTCGACGGTCCGACCGACGACGTCATGAAGTGGGCGAACGGATAGGACTCGCACCGGCCTTCGCTGGCCGGCATCGAGCGGGTTAAGCTAGCGACGCCGCCCGCCCTCGGGCGCCGACCGACCCGGATCGAGGTCCACCCGACATGGCCGACGTTTTCGTTTCCTATGCCCGTACCGATCGCGCGATCGTCGCGCCGATGGTCGCCGCCCTCGAGGCCCGGGGCTGGTCCGTCTGGTGGGATCCGGACATCGCGCCCGGCCAGGAGTTCGACGGCCGGATCGATGCCGAACTCGATGCCGCTACGGCCGTGCTGGTGGTCTGGACCCCGACGTCGGTGACTTCCCGTTGGGTGCGAGGCGAGGCGCGTGAAGCCGCCGAGCGCGGCATCCTGGTCCCGGTCCGCTTCGAAGGCGCCCGGATGCCGATCGACGTGCGGGCGATCCACACCACGGACCTCGACGAGTGGCGCGAGGACCCCGAAAGTCGTCCGTTCCAGGAACTCCTGCGGGCGCTCGATGCCATGATCGCCCGCCAAAGACCCCTCGAGCCGGCACGGGGCAATGTCCCGTCGGCATCCAACGTGTCCGCCGTGGCCGATCCGCCGCGCGTCGCCATCTGTGTCCTGCCCTTCGTCAACATGAGCGGCGACGCCGAGCAGGAATACTTCAGCGACGGCATCAGCGAAGACGTCATCACCGACCTGAGCAAGGTCTCGGCGCTCTCCGTCGTCGCGCGCAACACGGCCTTTACCTTCAAGGGCAAGCACGTCGACGTCGCGCAGATCGCGCGGCAGCTGCGGGTGAGCCACGTGCTGGAAGGCAGCGTGCGCAAGGCAGGCCAGCGCGTGCGCATCACGGCCCAGCTGATCGACGGCGCGAGCGGCAACCATGTCTGGGCCGAGCGCTACGACCGTGACCTGAACGACATCTTCGCGCTGCAGGACGAGATCTCGCAGGCCATCGTCGCGGCGCTGAGGCTCAAGCTGATGCCCGAGGAGAAGAAGGCCATCGCGCAGCGCGGCACGACCAACCTCGAGGCCTACAACCTGTACCTCATGGCACGGCAGCACTACGCGACCGGACTGCTGAGCGATGCCCGCAAGAGCGACACCGTCATCCGCCTGTGCCGGGGTGCGATCGAACTCGACGCGGACTACGCCCGTGCGTGGGCGCTGATGGCGACGGCGCAACGCAACAGGTTGTACGCGACGGGCGATGGCGACAACGGGGCAACGGCCGCGACGCGTGCGATTGCACTCGACGGCAACCTCGCAGAGGCGCATGCGGCCCGGGCGGGCATTCTTGCCGCTGACGGCGAATACGCAGCCGCGGAAGCCGAGCTCGCGCTCGCACTGCGCCTCGACCCCGAATCGATCGACGTGAACCGGGAGGCGGCCCGGTTGCGTTTCTACCAGCACCGTTTCGAGGAGGCCGTCGAGCACTGGGAGAAGGTCGTGGCGATGGTGGAGACCGATTATGCGTCGGGCCCCCTGATGATGACCTGCCACACGGCGCTCGGCGACACGGACGGCCTGCGTCGCGTGGCCGAGCGCACGCTGGCGCGCGCGGAAAAGGCCATCACGCTGGAACCGGACAACGGTTCCGCCATGGGGACGATCGTTTCGTGTCTCGTCGCCCTGGGCCAGGTCGACCGGGCGCGGGAATGGGCCCGACGTGCAATCCTGATGGATCCGGACAACATGTCCATGCGCTACAACCTCGCGTGCGACCTGGTCATCCACCTGCGCGATTTCGACCTCGCCCTGGAGATGCTGCGCCCGGTGTGGGCCAAGATGGGCAAGGAACGATTCGGGTGGTTGAAATACGACCCGGATTTCGACCCGATTCGCAACGACCCTCGCTTCATCGCCAGGGTCGAGGAGACGGAGAGGCTCCTCGCGGAGACAATTGCGGGAGACGGCCAGACCTCCCCCGCGACGGATCGGGTTTAAGCTAACGCGACCCTGGAAGTGCAGCGGCCCCACGGCGGCAGGATCCACGGCATGGCCGACGTCTTCGTCTCGTACTCCCGCAGCGACCGATCGCGTGTCGCGCCGCTCGTCGCTGCGCTCGAGGCCCGGGGGTGGACCGTGTGGTGGGACCCCGCCATCACGCCGGGCCAGGAATTCGATCGCCTGATCGCCGCGGAACTCGAGGCGGCCGCGTCCGTGCTGGTGGTCTGGACCAGCCACTCCGTGGAATCGCGCTGGGTCAGGGGCGAGGCACGTGACGGTGCCGATCGCGGCATCCTCGTCCCGGTGCGATTCGGCAAGGTCTCGCTGCCGATCGACTTTCGTGCGTTCCACACCATCGACCTGGACGAGGGCACGACGGCTGCCCGCGGACCGGCGTTCGAGGAGATCGCTCGCGCACTCGCTGCGTTGATCGCGCGCCGCCGCGCCGCGCACCCGGAGCCGACGCCGCCGGCCAGGATGACGCAGCCCCCGCCCACCGCGCCCGGAACCTCGCGCGTTTCGATCTGCGTCCTGCCGTTCGCCAACCAGAGCGCCGACCCCGATCAGCAGGCGTTCAGTGACGGGATCACCGGCGACATCATCACCGAACTCTCGCGCTGGCGACTGCTGGCGGTACGGTCGCGCTCGACCTCGTTTCGCTACCGGGGCAACGCGGTCGACGTCGAGCAGGTCGCGCGCGAGCTCAACGTGCGGTTCGTCGTCGAGGGCAGCGTGCGGCGGATCGGCGAGCGGATCCGCATCAACGTGGAGCTGATCGACACAGAGTCGGGAAGCCAGGTGTGGGGCGAGCGCTTCGACCGGGCGCAGGCCGACTTGTTCGCCGTCCAGGACCAGGTCGTGCAGCAGATCGTCAGCACGCTCGTGGGACGGGTGCAGGTGTCCGACGTCGAGCGCGCGCGCCGCAAGCCACCCGCCAGCCTCGACGCCTACGAGTGCTTCCTGAGGGGCAACGCCCTGCCCTGGGACGATCCGGAGGGCGCAGCCGAGGCCACGCGCCTGTTCGAGAAGGCGATCGAGCTCGACCCCGACTACGGGCTGGCCCACGGCATGCTGGCCATGATGCGTTGTGCCCAGTGGCGCAACGACCCCGCGTCCTCCGATGCGGCGCTCGACGAGGCCTATACTCTCGCGAAACGTGCCGTCGAACTCGACGATGGGGAGAGCACCTGTCACTCGCTGCTGGGCCAGATATGCCTGTATCGCCGTGCCTTCGAGCGTGCCCTGCAGCACATGCACCGCTCGGTGGAGATCAATCCCAACAACCAATGGAACGTCGCCGACATGGGGCAGGTGCTGACGTTCGTCGGTCAGGCCGAGCAGGCGCTCGACTGGTTCACGCGCGCCAAGGAGATCGATCCGTACTTCGATCCGCCCTGGTACTGGCGCCAGGCCGGCCAGGCCTTCATGGTCCTGCGGCGTTACGAGGAAGCGCTGTCGATGTTCGCGCACATCCCGGTGCGCACCTTCCGCATCGCGGCTTACATCGGGGCATGCCACGCGCGACTGGGCGACGTCGAACTTGCGCGGACGTTGGCCGCCGAGTGCCTGTCGCTGCGGCCGGATTTCTCGGTCCGGCAGTTCATGACCCGCGAACCGTTCCGGGACGCAGCCGACGCCGCGCATCTCGCCGAGTCGCTGCAACTGGCGGGACTGCCACAGTGAGCGTGGATCGACCATGACCGGGCCCCGATTGGCCACGGACACGGTCCCGCCCGGCTGGGTCGACGAAGTCCTGCGATTCTGGTTCGAGGAGATGGGCGAATCGCGCTGGTTCGCGAAGAGCGACGCGATCGACGGGCAGATCCGCGATCGATTCCTGTCCCTGCACGAGCAGCTCGTGGCGAGCGAGGGTGAGGACATCACCACGCCCCGCCCGCTGCTCGCCGCGGTGATCGTCCTCGACCAGTTCTCACGCAACATGTTCCGCGGCACGCCGCGCGCGTTCGCGACGGATCCCGTGGCCCGTCGACTGGCGAGAGCGGCCATCGACCGCGGGTTCGACCTCGGGATGACGCGGGCCGAGCGGATGTTCCTCTACCTTCCCTTCGAACACAGCGAGGATCGCGGCGACCAGGCGCTGGCCGTCGACCTGATCCGTCGTCTCGGCCACGCGGAGTGGACGCGCTACGCCGAGGCCCACCAGGCGATCATCGACCGCTTCGGACGGTTTCCCCATCGAAACGCCATCCTCGGTCGGGCGTCGACCGCCGAGGAGATTGCGGTGCTGAAGCAGCCGATGGGATCGTTCTGACCGACCGGTGCCGGGCTGCGCGATTCGGGTGTAGGATGACCCGAGACCGGCGGAGACCGGCAGCAAACCGGCTCCAGGCGGGGGCACCACCCTCGCGTCACCGTCGGCACCAGGGCCAAACCAGAGGGGACACGACATGCTCTATGCAGCTCCGGGCACCGCAGGCGCCAAGCTCAGCTACAAGAAACAGTACGACAACTTCATCGGCGGCAAGTGGGTCGCGCCGGCCAAGGGCCAGTACTTCGACGTCGTGACCCCGATCAACGGCAAGGTCTACACGCGCGTCGCGCGTTCGAGCGCCGAAGACATCGAGCTCGCCCTCGACGCCGCGCATGCCGCGGCCGACGCGTGGGGCAGGACACCGGCCGCCGCGCGCGCCCAGGTCCTGCTCGGGATCGCCGATCGCATCGAGGCCAACCTCGAACTGCTCGCCTATGCGGAGTGCGTGGACAACGGCAAGGCGATCCGCGAGACGCTGAACGCCGACATCCCGCTGACCGTCGACCATTTCCGCTACTTCGCAGGCTGCGTGCGTGCGCAGGAAGGCGCGATCAGCGAGATCGACGAGACCACGGTCGCCTACCACTTCCATGAGCCGCTGGGCGTGGTCGGCCAGATCATCCCGTGGAACTTCCCCATCCTGATGGCCGCCTGGAAGCTCGCGCCCGCGCTCGCCGCAGGCAACTGCGTGGTGCTGAAGCCCGCGGAGTCCACGCCCATCAGCATCCTGATTCTCGCCGAACTGGTCGCCGACCTGCTGCCGCCGGGCGTGCTGAACATCGTGAACGGCTATGGACGTGAAGCCGGCATGCCGCTGGCCACCAGCAAGCGTATCGCGAAGATCGCCTTCACCGGTTCGACGACCACCGGCCGCGTGATCGCGCAGGCCGCGGCCAACAACCTGATTCCCGCCACGCTGGAACTCGGCGGCAAGTCGCCCAACGTCTTCTTCGCCGACGTGATGGACAAGGACGACGCCTTCCTCGACAAGGCCGTCGAGGGACTGGTGCTGTTCGCCTTCAACCAGGGCGAGGTGTGCACCTGCCCGAGCCGGGCGCTGATCCAGGAGAGCATCTACGACAGGTTCATGGAGCGCGTGCTGGCGCGCGTGGCCGCCATCAAGCACGGCAACCCGCTCGACACCGATACCATGATGGGCGCCCAGGCCTCCAGGGAGCAGCTGACCAAGATCCTCTCCTACCTGGACCTCGGCAGGCAGGAAGGCGCGAAGGTGCTCATCGGTGGCGAGCAGGCGAAGCTCGGTGGCGACCTCGAGGGCGGCTACTACGTGCAGCCGACGCTGTTCAAGGGCCACAACAAGATGCGCATCTTCCAGGAGGAGATCTTCGGCCCGGTCCTGGCCGTCACCACGTTCAAGGACGAGTCCGAGGCACTGGCCATCGCCAACGACACGCTGTATGGCCTGGGGGCCGGCGTGTGGAGCCGCAACGGCAACGTGGCCTACCGCATGGGGCGCGCCATCAAGGCCGGCCGCGTCTGGACCAACTGCTACCACGCCTATCCCGCGCACGCCGCATTCGGCGGCTACAAGGAGTCGGGCATCGGCCGCGAGACGCACAAGATGATGCTCGACCATTACCAGCAGACCAAGAACCTGCTGGTCAGCTACAGCGAGAACAAGCTCGGCTTCTTCTGATCATGGTAGACAAGGTCATCGCCACGCCGGCGGCCCTCGACCTCATCGAGCTGCTGAAGACGAAGCACGGCCCCGGACTGATGTTCCATCAGTCCGGGGGCTGCTGCGACAACAGTGCCGCCAACTGCTACCTGCTTGGCGAGCTCACGATCGGTGCGGGCGACGTATACCTCGGCGAGATCGGCGGCTGTCCCTTCTACATCGGCAAGGCGCAGTACGAGTACTGGCGGCACACGCAGCTGATCATCGACGTGATCGACGGCCATGGCGGCACGTTCTCGCTCGAGGGCCCCGAGGGCAAGGCGTTCCACACGCGTTCGCGCGTCTTCACCGAGGCGGAAATGGCGGCGCTGGACGCGGCCGACAGGAGTTCAGCCTGACCCTGGCCGGCCTCGTCCATCCACTCGCCCGGCCACGACGGCCGCCCACAGGGTCAGCACCGGGGCTCGATCGACGGTCACGCGCTCCATCGCAAGTTTCACGGTAACGACAGGTACTGAACGGCAGCCCAGGCAGCCAGCCCGAGAAGCACCAGCCAGGCGATCCAGCGACGCGACGCCTGCGATCGCTGCTGGTCAACCCGCCATTGCACGTCCGGATGCAATGCGGTGTACGAGTCCACCAGTTCCCTGGCTTCCTTCAGGCCGATTCCCTGGGTTTCGCGCACGATCCGGATGGCGTCGATCTTGCGACCCGCGTTCAACGCAGCGACGGCCTGCGGCGGAATGGAGGGGGTGTCCGGCATGGGCATTCAATGACCTCCCTGGACCAGCAGTCCTTCCGCCCTGAGGGCCTCTGCCAGTCTCTCCTCGATGTCGATCGCCTGCGCCCGCGGGATGCGCTGCAGGTGCAGCACCGGTCCCGTGAGAACCTCGAGACCGCGTTTCAGCACGCTCCCGGCGGCACGGATGCCCGCCTTGTGCTGGTCGAACCGCGCGGCGGGCGCGTACTGCGTCGCGCCGACATACAGTCCGTGCGGGCCGCGCGGACTGTCGCCGTAGTCGAGCAGCACGAGATAGATATTCGACTTGCCGCGCCCGGCGCGCTCGAACCGCGCCGCGACGTCGTAGGTGAGCGGCAGCCAATCGACGTAGCGCATCGGCAGCCAGTCCGGCACGGACTCGGACGCCGCCCGCCACAACAGGCCCAGCAGCCGCTCCACGTTCATCGGCGGCTCGTTTCGCATCCAGAGCTCGTGAATGCAATGCGCCCCGACGATGCCGTCGCGTTCCGACATCGCCGCTTCCAGCCGGGCGATGAGTTCCGGCCGCCCGAGCCTGCGCAGCGGTCGTGAGCCCGGTGTGTCCTGGCGTTTGCTCGATTCCCTGGCGCTGACCATGCGGCTGGCCTCAGGCGCGACCCGCGAGCAGGCTGTGCGTATACGGCATGTAGTAGAGATCCAGCGGATTGGCTGCAGTGATGCCCGGGACGATCCTCAACTTCTCGACGCCGCCGAGCACGAGCAGTGCCCAGCCAATGTCCACCAGTTGCGCTGCGACGAACAGCAGCCACAGGGGGACCTCCGGGCGCACGGCGCGGACGGCGAGACTCGGACCGTAATGACCTGCAAACATGTGGCCCCCTGCTTCGTTTGCCTTCTACTCCCATGTCGTGCAGCGCTCAACCTGCGGGTCCGCCACCCATACGGCGTCGGAGTCGATCGGCCCGCAACACGCCGCGCTCCGTGGTTAAATTCGACGGATGAGCACCGGTCTCGACGTCTTGAGTTCCACCCTCGCCTCGACGCTGCGCTTCTGGCGCGGCACCAATGCGCGCGGCGCGGCACGCCAGCCCGCCCGTCCGCTGCAGCTCTACGAGTTCGAGGCCTGTCCGTACTGCCGGCTGGTGCGCGAGGCGCTCACCGAACTCGATCTCGACGCACTGATCTACCCGGCGCCGCACGGCGGGAAGCGCTTCCGCCCGAAAGTCTCGAAACTCGGCGGCAAGCAGCAGTTCCCCTTCCTGGTCGATCCGAACAGCGGTGAGACGATGTTCGAGTCCGCCGACATCGTCGACTACCTCTACCGCAGCTATGGCGGGCGTCGCGCACCGCCGCGACTGCTGCGCCCGCTGGACGTGTCGACGTCCGTGCTGGCATCGATCCCGCGGCTCGGCGCCGGTGCCCGGGTCCGGGCGTCGCGAGCGCCGAAGCGACCGCTCGAGCTTTTCAGCTTCGAGTCGAGCCCGTACTCACGCCGGGTGCGCGAGCTCCTGTGCGAACTCGAGCTGCCCTACCTGCTGCGCAGCACCGGCAAGGCCCGCTGGCAGGACCTCGGGCCGCCGGTCGTCCGGGCCACCCTGTTCCCCGACCTGCCGGTGTCGGGCCGCAACCGCACCGAACTGCTGGCGCGGGCCGGAAAGGTGCAGGTGCCATATCTCGTCGATCCGAACACCGGCACCGCGATGTTCGAGTCGACAGCGATCCGCGCGTACCTGCAGCAGACCTACGCGAAATGAACTCTCCGGCCCGCGACGCCTGAGACGAGCACAGCTGCGACGATTACCCGCCGGAGGGGAATGCATGACGCACGATGAGGGCAGGAAGGCGAGGCAGACCAGCCCGGTCATCGTGCTGCTTGGCGTCCTGCTGCTCGCGACCGCCCTCACCTACCTGGTCGAGTCCGGCCGCTACGAGCGCGACGGCCGGCTGGTCGTGCCGGGCACCTACCAGGTGCTGGAGAAGGACGTCTCGCCCGCGCAGCTGCTGCGCATCGGTGGCGAGCCCGTGGAGAACCGCGCGCAACCCGTGAGCCTCGCAGGCGCGATCCTGGCCATCCCGCAGGGCCTGGAGCGTATGGCGGGACTCATCTACATGGTGCTGATGATCGGCGGCATGTTCGGCGTCATGACCCGCTCCGGCGCGATCGATGCCGGCCTCGAGGCGGTGCTGCACCGGCTGCGCGGCAACCTCTACGCGCTGGTGCCGGCGCTCATGCTGGTGTACTCGGCCGGCAGCGCCTTCCTCGGGCTCGCGTCGGAGTACCTGCTGATCATCCCGCTGATGGTGGCGATGGCCAATCGCCTCGGGATGCCCAACGTGGTCGGGCTCGCCATCGTCACGGTGGCCGTGAAGGCTGGCTACATTTCCTCCGTCACCAATCCGATTCCGCTCTCCATCGCACAGCCCCTGGTGGGCCTGCAGGTGTTCAGTGGGGCTGGCTTCCGTCTCGTGTGCTACTTCGTGTTCCTGGCCGCGGGCATCGGCTTCGTGCTGATGATGATCCGGCGCTCGGGTCACGACGGGTCGGTGGTCCGTGAGTTCGACGGCACGCCCCTCTCGGGACGGCACCGGCGAGTGCTGGGGCTCGTGGTGCTGGGCATCGCCTTGCTGGTGTACGGCTCGAACCGCTGGCACTGGACCCACACGGAGCTGTCCGCCTACTACATTGGACTCAGCATGCTGCTCGCAGGCGCGGGAGGCCTGGGCCCCAGCGAGGCGGCCGACGCTTTCGTGGCGGGCATGAAGAAAGTGCTGATGGCCAGCATGCTGATCGGCGTCGCCTCGGCGGTGGCCATCACCCTGGAGAACGGCCAGGTCCTGGACGCCATCGTGCACGCCTTGACGAACGTGATCGGCGGGGACAATCCATGGCTCGCCGCGACCGGCATGTTCTGCGCGCAGCTCACGCTCGATTTCCTGATCCCGTCGACCTCCGGCCAGGCGGCCGTCAGCATGCCGATCATGGGTCCGCTCGGACAGCTGTCGGGCGTGTCGCCGCAGACCACCGTGCTCGCCTTCCTGTTCGGGAACGGAATCACGAATCTGCTGACGCCAACGTCCGGAACGCTGCTCGCCTACCTCGCGGCGGCCGGCGTCGGCTGGGTGCAGTGGGCCCGGTACGCATTCTGGCTCTGGCTGATCTACATCGGCCTTGCGCTCATCCTGCTCGCGATCGCCGTGCAGGTCGGCTACTGACGATGAGCGGGACGCCCGACGGCGAGATCACGGTCGAACGCGACGTCATGGTCGCCATGCGGGACGGCGTCCGCCTGGCGACGGACGTCTACCGTCCGGCCGTGGCCGACGCCCCGGCGACGGTGCGCCGACCCGTGCTTCTCGAGCGCACGCCCTACGACAAGTCCGGGACGAGCCGCTCGGAGGTGAGCGTCGCGCGTCGGGAGCCCGCGACCCGCCGCGAGGTCGCAACCTGGTTTTCCCGGCAGGGCTACGTGGTCGTCATGCAGGATTGCCGGGGCCGCTACCGCTCCGAGGGTGAATTCACGAAGTACGTCAATGAGGCCGAGGATGGCTTCGACACACTTGCCTGGATCGTGGCGCAACCGTGGTCCGACGGTCGCGTCGGCACCATGGGTTTCTCCTACGGCGCCCACACGCAACTCGCGCTCGCCTGCCTCGCCCCGCCCGGCCTCGCCTGCATGTTCACCGACTCCGGCGGGTTTGCGAGCGCCTACCACGGCGGCATCCGGCGCGGCGGCGCCTTCGAGCTCAAGCAGGCCACCTGGGCGTATCGCCATGCGCTCCGGAGCCCGCGCACCGCCGCCGACCCCGCCCGGCGGGAGGCCCTCGAGGCCGTCGACCTCGCGGACTGGTTCCGCCGCATGCCCTGGCGGCCCGGCGACTCTCCGCTCGCCGCAGCACCCGAGTACGAGGCCTACCTGTTCGAGCAGTGGCGGGCAGGAACGTTCACCGACGACTGGAAGCGCCCCGGCCTGTATGCCGAGGGCTACTACGACGCGATGCCGGACATCCCGGTCGCAATCGTCGGCAGCTGGTACGACCCGTACGTACGGACCTGCATCGGCAACTTCGAGCAGCTGTCGCGGTGCAAGCGGTCCGCGGTGAGCTTGCTGATGGGCCCATGGACGCACGGTGGCCGCTCCGTGACGTGGGCGGGCGACGTCGACTTCGGCGCCTCGGCCACGCTCGACGGCAACCTGGCCGAGGACTACCGGCGACTGCGCCTCGCCTGGTTCGATCGCTGGCTGCAGTCCCGACCCGCGGACGCGACGTGCGATGCCCCACCGGTCCGCTACTTCCAGATGGGCGGCGGCGACGGCAAGCGCCTCACGACGGGTCGACTGGCGCACGGCGGCCGCTGGCGCAGCGCGGAGACCTGGCCGCCGCGCGAGGTCTCGCCCGTCACCTGGTACCTGCACGCCGACGGAACACTGCGCGCAGAGCCTCCGGACACGGCTCAAGCGTGGGTCGAGTACCGCTACGACCCGACCGATCCCGTGCCGACCATCGGTGGCGCACTGACCTCCGGCGAACCGGTGATGGCCGGCGGCGCGTTCGACCAGCGCGTGGGGCCCGGCACGTTCACGTATCGCGCCGCTTGCCCACCCGGTCCGCTTGCGGCGCGCAGCGACGTCATGGTGTTCCAGAGCGAACCCCTGGCCGCGGACCTCATCGTGACCGGCGCCATCGAAGCGTGGCTGTGGGTCTCGTCCGACTGTCCCGACACCGACTTCACGGTGAAGCTGATCGACGTCCATCCGCCGAGCGAGGCCTGGCCGGACGGCTTCGCCATGAACCTGACCGACGGCATCTTCCGCGTCCGCTGTCGCGAAGGCTGGGACCGGGAGGTGTTCCTCGAGCCAGGCCGCGTGGTTCGCATCACCGTGCAGCCGTTCGATACCAGCAACCTGTTCAAGGCGGGACACCGCCTGCGCGTGGACGTCTCCAGCAGCAACTACCCGCACTTCGACGCCAACCCGAACACCGGGGGACCACAGGGCGGTGCGGAGATGCCGCGCGTCGCGACCAATCGCGTGCATTGTTCGGCCGCGCACGCCTCGTGCATCCGGCTGCCATTGATGCGCGGCTGACCGAAAGCCACGAATGGGTTTGCCGTCGTTCTGCGCCTAGAATCCGGCCATGGCATCTCCGGTGACGCCGCTGCTGGTCGGAATGGGAAAGACCGTCGCGCTGCTGCTCGGCACCGTCGCGGCGTTGTACCTGCTGCTCTGTGCGTGGGTCTACGCAACCCAGCGTGGCAGGATCTACTTCCCGACACCGGAGGTCGACCACCCCGGCGCAGAAGCGCTCTGGCTCGAGAGCCAGGGCGAGCGAATCAAGGTCTGGGCGGTCTCACGGCCAGGTCCGCGGGCGCTGATCTACTTCGGTGGCAACGCCGACGATGCCGCAGCGCACGTCGACCTGTTCGCCGCGGCGCTGCCGGAGCACTCGCTCTACCTCGTGAACTACCGTGGATACGGCGGCAGCAGCGGACGGCCGTCGGAGTCGGGTCTCGCGGCCGATGCGCGCGCCGTGTACGACCATCTCCGCAAGGCGCATCCGGATGTTGCGGTCGTGGGACGCAGCCTCGGCAGCGGCGTGGCCGTTCGCCTGGCCGGCGAGCGACCGGTCGAGCGGCTCGTGCTGGTCACGCCGTTCGACAGCCTCGTGAACCTGGCGAAGACGTACTTCGGCTGGTTGCCGGTGGGACTGCTGCTGCAGGACCGCTACGATTCAGCGCGCCGGGCGAGCGACGTGCGGCTCCCGGTGCTCGTGGTGATCGCGGGCGAGGACGAGATCATTCCGCGGGCACGATCCCTGGCACTGGCCGCCAGCTTCCAACCGGAACAGGTGCAGGTCGTCATCGTGCCGGGCGTCGGTCACAACACGCTCGATGCCTCGCCACGGTATCTCGGGGCGGTGCGGGCGTTCCTCGCGGATTGATCTGACGTCCGCCCGGCCTAACCCCCGAGGAAGTCCGCCTTGCCGATCGGCACGCCGTTGTGGCGCAGGATGTCGTAGGCCGTGGTCACGTGGAAAAAGAAGTTCGGCAGCACGAATCTCGCGGCGTAGCTCGAACCGATGAAGTCGAGTTTGTAGGACCCGATCTTCAGTTCGATCGCCCGCTCCTCGGCGCCGTCGAAGTCTGCCGGCGTGAAACCCGACAGGTAATCGATGGTCTTGCCGATCCGCGCGTGGACGTCGGCGAACGTCTTCTCGTCGTCCGGCCAGGACGGGACCGGCTTCCCAGTCAGGCGTGCGGCGGCGCCCTTCGCGGTGTCAGTCGCCACCTGGATCTGGAACAGGAACGGCCGCATGTTGGGATACAGTCGCGCCCGCAGCAGTGTCTCCGCATCCAGGTTCTTGTCGGCCTCGACATGGGCCTCGGCCTTGCCGACGATGGCATCGAGATTCCTGAGCGAGTTCAGCATCGCCGAGATGACGATGTCGTAGACCGAGTTGCTCATGGCGGTGGCCTCCAGAGGTGGGGCACGCAGCATACGTCTTATCGCGGAGATCCTTCCACCGGTGCTCGCCGCACCGTCGGCACGTCATGGACGGCCGGCATCGCCATGGAACCTCACCGGCTGCGGGCCGCGATGCCTGGCCCGCACGACGACCGTGCGGGCCAGCTTGTCGTGCCAGCCCTGCTTGCGTGGATCGAACGCCACCCAGACGAGTCCGGCCAGCAACGGGATGCTCGCAACGTAGTAGCCCAGATAGCGAATGACGAGCTGCCTCGTGCTCGGCTTCGCACCGGTCTCGGCATCCACGATCCGGGCCCCGATTGCAATCTTGCCCGGCGTCGCCTGGCGATAGATCCAGAACAGCACCACGGCGACGGCCGGCAGCACCCAGTTGATCAGGAAGTCCGCGGGACCCCGGATCCAGTCGGTCGAGGACCAGTACTGCCTGCCATAGACGGCCGTCACCAGCGGAATCGTGATGAAGAGCAGCAGCACCGTGTCGATCAGTGCCGCGCCCACGCGCGGCCAGAATCCAACGTACTCGAGCTCCTCGGTCTCCATCGATGATCTCCGGGACTGGTCGGAACGCCTCAGCGCGAGAGGCGATACAGCAGCAGCGCCGCGCGCCGGACCTGGCCGAACAAGGCGTCGACCTCGAGATACTCGCCCGGCGCGTGAGCGTTCTCGCCCAGCGCGCCGAGGCCGTCGAGGCAGGCGAGCCGGCCGTCGGTGCACACGAACGAGATGTCGCCCGCGCCGCGCTCCGCCGGATCCTGCGCAACCACCGGTCCCCCGCCGAGGTCCCGGCTCACCGCGTCGAGCACCGCGAGCACGGCCCTGTTGCCGTCGGTGGGCGCCATCGCAGGATATTCCTGCTGGAAGCGGATCGCGGCGCCGGTGACCGGCAGGCTCGCGGCCACGATGGCCGTCATTTTCTCGCGAGCCGCCTCGAACTGCGCTCCGGACAGGAAGCGCAGGTCGCCCATCACCTGCACGTCGCGTGGAATGACGTTGGTCTTGCCGTGTGCCGTGCCGCGATGGCCCGTCTCGTCGAACGTCACGTCCGTGCCGCCCACGATCACCGACGGGTTGTAGGTGAGGTTAGGCTCCCTCAGTTCCAACCGGAACCGATCCAGGATGCGCGCGGCCTCGAAGATGGCACCGTCGCCGCGGTTCTCGCGAAAGATCCCCGAGGAGTGCGCCTGCTGCGCCGTGACCTCGAGCCGCCAGGTGCCGATGCCGCGCCGTCCGATGACGGCGACCCCGGGCACGCCGCCCTCGAACCCGAGTGCCACGTCGCTCGCCTCGCCCGCCTCGATCAGGGCCTGGCGACCCAGCAGGTGTGGTGCGCCCGGATCCTCCTCGTCCCCGGTGAAGACGACGGTCACCTGGCGATCCTCGAGGGCTCCGGAGGCGTGCAGCGCACGCAGCGCCTCGACGATGACCAGGTTGCCGCCCTTCATGTCCTCGGTGCCCGAGCCGTAGATGCGATTGCCGTCGCGCCGGAACGGCTCGCCCTGCAGCACCGTGTCGAGGTGGCCGATCAGCAGCAGCCGCTTTCCCAGGCTCCCTCGACGGACGGCCACCAGGTGTCCGGCACGCCCGACCTCCGCCGGCACGTCCACCCAGCGCGTTTCGAAGCCCAGGGGCAGGAGCTCGCGCGCCAGCACGTCGCCCACCCGGCGTACGCCGGCGTGATTCTCGGTGGCGCTCTCGAGGTTGATCGTCTCGGCGAGCAGGTCGAGCGCCGCCGCCTGCCGCGCGTCGACCGCGCGGACGATGCGTTCTTCCGGCGCGTCGAGGGAGAATGCCTGCGCTGCGGTGCAGCCGAGCAGCACCGCGAGCAGTAACCGGGCAGGAGACGGCGTGACTGTGGGCATGACGGCGGACCGAGGCTGGCGAAGCGCGACACCTTAGCACCGGCGCCGACCGGCATGAACGTCGTCTCGACTCGCATGGGGCACAATGGGCGTCATGAAGGACAAGAGCCACGGGGTGGCCGGTCACGACCGCGCAGGCCGGCTGTGGGTCCTGACGTCGCTCACCATGACGGCGTTCGCAGCGAACTCGATCCTCTGCCGCCTGGCGCTCAAGTCGACCGCGATCGACCCTGCGAGTTTCACGCTGATCCGGTTGGTGGCGGGCGCCGCGACCCTGTGGCTGATCGTGCGGGTCCGATCCGGGCGAAGTGCGCGCGCCGGCCGCTGGTCGTCGGCGTTCAGCCTCTTCGCCTATGCCGCCGCCTTTTCCTTCGCCTACGTTTCCTTGAGCGCGGGCACCGGCGCGCTGATCCTGTTCGGTGCCGTCCAGGCCACCATGATCCTCTATGGCCTGTTTCGCGGAGAACGACTCACGCCGCTGCAGACGCTGGGCCTCGCGCTTGCACTCAGCGGACTGCTGGCACTGTTGCTGCCGGGCGCCACGGCGCCGAACTGGGTCGGCGCAATGCTGATGACGGCAGCCGGTATCGCCTGGGGTGCGTATTCCCTGATGGGTCGCGGCAACACCCAGCCGATCGAGACCACGGCGGGCAACTTCCTCCGGGCATCGGTGTTCGGCGTGCTCCTGAGTTCGGTCTCGTTCGGCCTGTTTGCATGGGATCCTCGCGGTGCGTTTTTCGCCATCCTGTCAGGGGCGGTTGCCTCCGGACTCGGCTACGCGATCTGGTACACGGTGCTGCCCGCGCTGCACGCTACGCAGGCCGCCACCGTGCAGCTGAGCGTGCCGGTCATTGCCGCCCTCGGCGGCGTGCTGCTGCTCGGCGAGCAGCTGTCGCTGCGACTGGTGCTCTGCTCGGTTGCGATCCTCGGGGGCATCGCACTGGTATTGCACGCCCGCCCGCGCTGAACACCCGCTCGCAGCGGTCACGCCACCCGGGCGCCCCGGGGCGCCCAAGGCGCAGGTAAGATACCGGCCGTGCCGGGCCGATCCGCATGAGTCAAAGCACCACGATGTCACTCCTGTCACGCATGTTCCGGAAGTCCCCTGGCGGGGCCGATGAGTCGGCCGCCGAGACACCCGAGGTCGCGGCACCGTCGCCGCCGCCCCCCGATCCCGCCGTGCGGGCACGGGAGGAGGAAGCGAGTGTGTCGCAGGCCATCGCGGCCGGCGACATGGCCGCGGTCGGCCGCTGGGTGACCGAGGGCAGTTCGACCCGGATCCGCCAGGCGGCGGCGCGGGCCATCACGGACCTGGATCAACTGCACGAACTGATCCGGGCCACGCGACATGGGAACGACAAGAGCGTCTATCGCATCCTGACCACCACGCGCGACGCGCGGCTGGCCGAGATCCGCACTGCCCAGCAGCAACAGGCCGACGTCGACGCGGCGGCCGAGGCGGTGGCCAGGCACGCCGAGCGCACGGTCGATGCGTCCTACCCGGCTGTGCTCGGGCAGCTCGAGGCACGCTGGCGCACGCTGGCGCCGCACGCGACAGCGGATGTCCAGCGCGAGGTGACCCGGCAGCTCGAGCGTGCCCGCGCGGCAATCACCCGTCACCGCGAGGCACTGGAGGCGGAGGCAGAGCGGCAGCGAGTCGCGACCCTCGCCGCCGAGGAAGCACGGCGCCAACGCGAACGCGATGCGGAGGCCGCGGCCGCGGCGGCTGCCGAGGAGACCCGGAGACTCGAAGCCGAGCGCCAGGCGGAGCGGGAGAAGCGGGAAGCGGACGAGGCGGAAGTACGTCACCTGATCGGCTTGCTGCGACAGGCCCAGGCGGCCCTCGACCACGGCGGCACGGCACGCGCCGCACGGCTGCGTGACACGATTGCCGAGAAGCTGCCGCAGGCCCCCGCCCTGCCGGCCTGGTTCGAGCGCCAGCTGCAGCAGATCGACGCGCGTGTCGAGGAACTGAAGGACTGGAAGACGTTCCGGGTCGTCCCGAAGCGGGCCGAGCTGGTCGAGCAGATGCAGTCGCTGGTCGGGGCGGATCTCTCACCCGAGGAACTCGCGCAGCGGATCCGGCGGCTGCGGGACGAATGGCGCACCCTCCATCGCGGCGCGGGAGAGGATCCCTCGCCGGAGTGGCAGCTGTTCGACGAGGCGGCCGAGCGCGCCTACGAGCCCTGTCGTGAGCACTTCGCGCGGCAGGCGGAGCAGCGCAAGGAGAATCAGGCGCGTCGCGAGGCGCTGATCGAACGCCTGTCAGCGCTTGCCTCCGAACCGGCGGACGAGCAGCCGGACTGGCACGCGGTCCGCCAGGCGATCTTCGAGTCACGGCGCGAGTGGCGCCTGTATGCACCGGTGGACGCGGCGGTGGTGAAGTCCTTGCAGGCGCGCTTTCATGCCGTCCTGGATGAGCTGCGGGCACCCCTCGAAGCCGAGTACGCCCGAAACGTGCAGGTCAAGCGCGAGCTGATCGCGCGCACCGCCGCGCTGGTGAACCTCGCCGACGTGCGGCAGGCCATCGACGAAGCGAAGAGCCTGCAGCGGACCTGGAAGACCGTCGGCATCGTTCCGCACAAGCAGGACAACGCACTCTGGGAAGAATTTCGACGGCACTGCGACGCCGTTTTCGAGCGCAGTGCGCAGGAGGCGGCGGAACAGGCGGCGGCACTCGACACCAACGACACGCGGGCGGCCGCGCTGTGCGAAGAGATGGAGCAGATGGCCGAGTTGGGCGGCGAGGCGCTGGCATCGGCCGTGCCACGGCTCGACGAGCTGTGCAACGAGTTCGATTCGCTGGAGTTGCCGCGGGCGACTGCGCGCACGCTGCGCCAGCGGTTTTCCCGGGCCGCCGACGGTTGCGGCGACGTCCTGCGGCGCCACCGTGCGGAGGCCGCGCGCCGGGGCTGGACCGATCTCTTCACCGCAGCGGCGCAGGTCCGTGCCTGCGCACTGGCAGCGCTGCAGGCACGGTCACCTGACGATTGCGCAGCGCTGCGGGAATCCGCCACGGCCGCCGTCGCCGGACTCGCTCACGCGCCGAAGAACGGGCGCACCCTGCTGGAACAGCAACTCGAGGCGATCGCGGGCGGCACGATCGGCGCCGACCTCGCCGCGAACGAGGCGGCGCTGCGACTGCTGTGCGTCCGCGCGGAACTGGCGGCGGGCGTGGAGACGCCGGCCGAAGACCTGGAACTGCGACGCGACTACCAGATGCAGCGTCTCGTGGATTCCATGAGGCACGGCAACCGTGTCACGCCGACCGAGATCGACGATCTCTCGCTCGAGTGGCTCGCGGTGGGACCCGTCGAGCCGGCGGTCCACGATGCGCTCTTTGCGCGACTGGCGCGCTGTCGCGACGCCTGCGGCGGCTGAGCAGAACGGCCCCGCTCGTCAGTCTTTGTCCAGGGCAGACGCTACCCAGCTCCAGCACGCAACGGCGGCTGGCAGCCCGATGGTGCCGGCCGCGAGCGCGATGACCTGCTCGATCTCCTTGACGGTGACACCTTCGGCGTCGCACTTGCGAACCCCCGACCGCACCGCGCCTTCGCGCATCGCTCCCATCGCGATGCCCAGCTTGATCAGTCGGCGCGTGTGCAGGTCCAGGGGACCGTCCGCGCCCGCCTGGTTCATCAACTCCCACGCCTGCGCCAGGGCCGGATACCGCTTGGTGAACTCCCGATAGCGCTTGGGCGGCTTCGGCAGTTTCACACCCGCTGACTTCTTCACTTTGGCCTTGGATTTGCCCGCCATCACTGCCTCCGGCTATCGGCTGAACGCTGATCTCAGCCTATTGCACGCACCGAGGGATTGGAATCCGGGTCAATCGCGGATCTGGCGTGGCGCGGCCATCAAAGGGACAATGAGCCATGCCAACCGACTTCGTTGGTCTCTTTGCGATCCTTGCCGCCGCCCGTGTACGGTTCGTGCTGGTGGGTGGGCTCGCACTCGTGCTGCACGGCCTCGATCGCCTGACCGCGGATGTGGACCTCGTCATCGACCTCTCGGCGGAGGCCGCACGGACGACCGTCCAGGCCCTCGCAGCCGCAGGCTACCGTCCGCTGGCCCCAGTCGACCCGATTTCTCTGGCCGATCCCGAGCAGCGACGCGAGTGGCAGTCCGCTCGCAACATGCAGGTATTCAGCTTCTGGGACAGCTCCAATACACGCCCAACGGTCGACATCATGCTGGCGCCGGACGTCCCGTTCGAAGAGCTCTGGAACGCGGCATCGGTGATGCGCATCGGTGACCACGAAGTGCACGTCGCTTCAATTGATCATCTGGTGCGCATGAAGGTCGCCGCCGGGCGCGCGCAGGATCTCGCCGACGTCGAGCGTCTTCGCGCGAAGCTCAAAGGTTGATGGGATGAAGACCTTCGATCCGAACCATGATCCAAGCGCCTGGGGCAGTTATGAGGACGCCGAGGCGCTGCGCCGCTGGTCGTTCGAGCGCCGCACGCCCGAACAGCGACTCGCCTGGCTCGTCGCTGCGCTCGAAATCGCGTATCAGAGTGGTGCGATCAAGCCACGGCGCCCGGACACGGCGCAGCCGGAATCCTGAGCGCGGGTCGCCTCCCGCGCCATTCGATCCTCATCGCTTCGCCGGACTCGCGACCACGATCGTGACGCTGCCGCCGGCCGGATCGAACATGATCCTTGCCTCGCCGCGCTCGAGCTGCCGAATCACCTGCGCGACCTTGGTCTCGTGCGGGACGTCATGGGCTCCATAGTCCGTCCCCTCGCGCAGCACGAACGATTCGACCACGCCGCGCAGTGCCTCCTCCGAGAGCTGCGTGTGCGGCACTTCGACCGGCAGTTCCCGTTCACGCTCGTCGTCCCACCATTCGTCCAAATCCGTTCTCCCGTCCGCTCTCGACCGCAGCGCGTCATTCAAGCTAAGTACATGAATATGCTACCGCTTTCGGTCGACCCTCAGTCGCACAAAGCCGGCATTGGCGGTATCTTTGGCGGTATCTTCAGACATTGTCCTCCCCAGGTTCGAGCGACCTTTGACGTCACCCTGCGCCTTCTGCGTTTTGCCATCAGACCGCCTGACCTCGAGCAATCGACATGCCGTTGCCATCCGGGACGGCTTCCCTGTGTCGCCGGGTCACACGCTGATCATCCCCCGGCGCCACGTCGGCTCGTTCTTCGAGGTCAGCGAAGCAGAACGGAGCGACCTCATGGCGTTGCTGCTGCAGGCCCGCGTTGACCTGGACCAGGCGTTGCGCCCGGCCGGCTACAACGTCGGGATCAACGACGGCCCGGCCGCGGGCCAGACCGTGCCCCACCTGCACATTCACCTGATCCCGCGTTACGAGGGCGACCGACCGGATCCACGCGGCGGCGTGCGCTGGGTGCTGCCGGAGAAGGCAGACTACTGGAGCGGCAGGTGACGGGCGCCGAGGTCCGTGACCTCGGTGGGCATCCGCCCTATGCGGTCGAGTCACAGCCTGCGATTGGTCCCAGCGCCGAGGAGCAGGTCCGTTTCATCGCAAATATCGAACGGATTCTGTCCGAAGGCTCGTTCGTCGCCACCTACAAGTACGCCTTGCTGGTCGCCCTGGTCGACTTGGCGATCGAACGTGGGAACGACTCCGCGGACGCGTTGCCGCTGCGCATCGACGACATCGCGGAGAAGTTCGCAGAACTCTACTGGCGACAAGCAGCACCATTCAGTGCTGCGGGAACTGCTGTCAGTGGCTTCGTTCTGCATCAGAACCAAGGCAAGCAGGCAGCGGCGATTCGCCTCCTGGCAAACGTGCGCAAGGAGGCGGGAACGCTCTCTGCCGCCCGGCGTGGCGTCCCAACTCCGCGTGCGAGCGACGCTGATCCGACGCCTGGCGCAGACGGAGTGGTTGCGCTTCGTATTGTCGCTGAAGCAGAACCAGAGTGCGCTCGGCGGCGCCACCGGACTGTCGGAGTTTCTGTTCGGTTCGAGTCGCATCGCGCTTGGACTGAAGCTCGGCCGGCCGCTACGCGAACTCCAGGACGGACGATGCTTCTACTGCCGTCGCACGCTGTCGAGCACCGCCGCCGTCGACCACTTCATCCCGTGGTCGAGGTATCCGCGGGACCTTGTCCACAATCTCGTCCTTGCGCACGGCACCTGCAATTCCAGCAAGAGCGACCTGCTCGGGAGCGAGGAGCATCTCGAGCGCTGGATGCAGTTCGTAACGAAGCAGGATGCCGTCCTGGACCAGGTGGGAGTCCAAGCGGGACTGATCGTTGATCGTGCGACTTCCGTCGCGGTCGCGGAATGGAGTTACGAGCAGGTCGAGCGCACTCGTGCGCCGGTGTGGATCGACGGAAAGCGCTGCCGGCGCCTGACCGAGGGCTGGCGGCACCACTTTTCCTGAGCGCCGCCGAGCGACTTGGGCGTAAGCATACAGTGTCCTGTTCAGCGTTCGACCTGACAGACACTGTCTGCTCAAGTGACAAGTGGCCGCTTCCGACCCTCGGCTGACGCTCCGGTGACAGGCTTTCAGACGGACACCACGGGCCCATGTTGGTCATATGACCGACTCGGCCTTGTGTCCTCAGTTCGACTCGTCCAAGAATGCCAAAATATCATTAGCCGCGCTACGCAGTTCGTGCTGGCACGCAACCCTTATATCGAAGAAGCCCAACGCGTTATCCAGCAACGCTCGCAACTCACGCCGTTCGACCTCCGACCAACGGAGATCTGAGCCTGCCCGGACAATGAGCGGCATTACGCTCTTCTCCAAATTAACTCCTTGGAAATTCTTGCGACGGCATTGTTCCAGTAGCCCTACCCAGCGGGAGAGGCGCAAACGAAGTTCACGATCACCAACAGCGCCAAGATTCCCGCTTTCTACGAGCGCCTGAACGCTGCCTAGTTCTGGGTCGAAACCCGCCGACACAAGATTGCCGGAGCCAAATTGCTTGGATAGAACAGCATCCGGAATTGCGAAAAGCGCCTCATCCGAGAGTCCTGATAGCGCTGCAATAAGAACACGGGCTTCCTCGTTAACGCGGATATCGGCGTCCAGGATACGGACATTCGATTCAAATTCGACCAACATGTCTTCACGAATCTCACGCTCGAACCGTCGATCTTCCCGCTCGGACCACCAGGATTCGGCAGCCACGGCGACAAAGACGCCGATCACCACAACGAAAAATTCCTGAAACAGTTGTTTAGCGCGCTTCGGCACTGGCCGGATTCCTTACCGGTTAATGACCCATAAGCATAGATCATGTGGTTGAGGGAGTACGTAGCCATAGACCTGGGCCTACCGTCCGGCGACAAGTCGATGTAACTGCAGGACTAAAGGTGCTGTTTCGGGCGGCTGCTTTTGGGCCGATAGCGGCCGGTGGTCATCCGCATACCTGACGGTGTCCGCTGGATCAAGGACTGGCTTTCACACATACAGCCAGCTATTCCTCTCCCTCCTCCGCATCCTGCTCGGGCCCTTCCAGTGCCACCGGCACCAGCTCGAGCTGCGGCAGCTCCTGCTGCGCCAGCCCCTGGATGTCTCCGGCGACCCCGGCCAGTGTCAGCACCGCCTGCTGCATCTGTCTCTCGCGGCGCGCCCATCGCTGCGTCGTCACCGTACGCTCCGTGTCGAGCTCCCGCTTCATGCCCTCGAACACGTCGTAGATCTTCTTCCACTTCTGCGCAAACGCCGGGCCCGTCAGGTAGTCGTACACGGCGTCCGCCTTCTCGTCCCGATTGACCGCGATCAGGCGCTGCCGATAGACGTTCTCCACCAGGGCCCGCAGCAGGCCGGCAACCTGCAGCGCCATGCCGGGCGTGGTGACCCAGACGTCCTCGTGGGGACCGAACTGCTGACCGCCCTCGAACTCCTTCGGCAGGGAAGTGGCGACGATTACGCCGAGATCCGCGCCCACCTCCCGCATGTCGTCCTTGAGCTTTCCGGGCCACGCGGGGCTCCAGTTCTGCGCCCGTTTCGCTTCCCACAGGATGAGCCCGGCCTGCTGTTCCGAACGCGTCAACACCCGGTGCACGATGTCCCCGCCCCGGGCACCCTTCTTGACCTCCTCGATCACGTCCAGCGGAAATGCCTTCGCGATCTGCTCTTCGAGCAGCAGCTCGAGCACCTCGCCCTGGGACTGCTGCGACCCCTGCTCCGCCTTGCGCTTCATCTCTTCGACCTGCGTTCGCATATCGTCGAGCTTCTTCTGCAGATCCGCCTCCCGCAGCCTGGACTTCTCCGACTCGGCCTGACGCACGCTGTCCGCAATCTGCCTGCGTTCGGCGTCGAGCTTGCGCTGCACGTCGAGCTCGAACTGCGCCTGCCTGGCCTCGAGCTCCGCTCGCTCCTTGCGCAACTGCAGCTCCGTGTTGCGGAAGACCTCGAGCTCCTTCGCCTGGCTCGCGATCTGCGCCTCCAGCAGCGACTTCATGTCCTTCAGCTGTTGCTGCTGCTGTGCCTCCTGTTTCGCCGCTCGTTCCCGGGCCCGCCTCTCCTCCATCGACCGCGCCTCGCCCTGCAGCCGTTCGAGCGCCCCGGCACTCGCCGCCTCGATTGCCTCGAGCGACTTCTTCGCGAAGCCCTCCTCAAGGCTGAACTCGTGCTCGCACTTCGGGCACGTGACCCGGGTGGCCGGAGCCAGCAGCAGAGCGTCACCCAGAGATTCCACCGATGTCGCCATGACCGTTTTTCCTTCTTCCGCGCCGCGGACCGACCTCGCCACCTTGGCTGCCCCACGCCCCACCCTCAATGATGGATCCCCGCAGGGTCACCGCGCGAGCCAGGCTCTCACCCCGCCCGAGCCGCCGTGACTCCGGCGAGCGTTCCCGACGCATCCACGCTCCCGGCGAGTTCGATCGGCTGGCAGCACACCTGGCAGTCCTCGACGTAATTGAACGACCCCGCCGACACGTCGATGACGGTGTCGAATCGCTCACCACAGTACGGACACTGCACGGTCACGAACTCCGTCGGACTCGACGCGTCCGTCCGACCCGGTTCGATCACCGGCTCGAGACCGTACAGCGCATCAATCTCATCGCTGTCGAGTGTGTCTCGCGAACTCATCCGTTGCTCCATGTGCCCGACTGAGCCCTGCGCGCCGGCTCACCCGACGTGCCTTTGCCAGAGCATGCCCGACGCAATCACCGGGCGTGCGCGGACCCTCGATCGGCGATGAACCCGGCGAACCCGGCCAGAAACTGCTCGAGCTGCTCCGCCACCTTCGGGTCCACGATCCCGCCTCGCTCATCGAACACCTGCTGCGCACGCGACACCATCAGCCGGCCCCCATTCCAGTGCCGAGCCCGAAGGGTGCGCAGGACCGGCAGCCAAGCCGACTGCGCGAGGATCGTGCCGAACCCGCCCGGTGAGGCGCCGATGATCGCAAACGGGCGATTGCCGAAGACGCGTGCCGTGTCGGCCGGTGGCCGCGACAGCCAGTCGATCGCGTTCTTGAAGACGCCGGGAATGCCGTTGTTGTACTCCGGCGTGGCGAGCAGCACGCCGTCGCTCGAGGCGATCTTCTCCTTCAGGGCGGTTACCGCGGCGGGCAGCCCTTCGCTTGCCTCGAGATCCGCGTCATACAACGGAATCCCGTGCAGCGTCGCCACTTCGAGCATGACGCCCGACGGCACCCGGGACTGCGCCGCACGCAGCAGCCTCGTATTGAACGAGCCTGCGCGCAGGCTGCCGGAAACACCGAGGATTCGCGTCATGGAGTGTCCTCCTGATCGTGCAGCGACGGATGGACTGATACTACCCATCCTGCGCCCGAATCGTCGCCCTGGCGCGACCGCCGTGGCCGGTGCGCTATGCTCTCTCGACCCCGCCCGACACAATGCGGCCCGAGATGTCCGATTCCAGCGCCCTCCCTGACTGGCTGCGCGGCGACCCGGTCGCCGAGGACCTGCACGCCCGGGGACTGGCCGTCACCCGTGCCGCCTGGCTCGAGGCCGCCTACGGCTCGAGCAATGAGACTCTGCTGCTCTTCGACAAGGAAACCCGTGAGTGGGTCCGCCGCCACTTCCCCGCCGATCCGCACGAACCGGTGGCCTGATTCCGCATCAGCGCCGCCACCTGGTCTGAGCAGCCTGCTGCCATAATTTCGATGTCCCCGAGCGACGCCGACGCTGGTCAGGACGGTAGCGGCCCGTCGATCCATCGTCGGGGAGCGGCCTCCCGGCCCCGCCGCCCCGTCCTCAGCTTCCATTGTCCGCGGACGCAGGCTCAAGGCATGAGCCCCTCGATCGACGCACGAGGGTCTGAACGCGGCAGTCGGGTCAGTTCGCCCTGCCAGCCCTCTGGGAGGCGACTCCCGCTGCGCTCAATGCTTCTTCTTCGCCGCCTTTTCCGCGCGCTTCTCTTCCTTGGTCTTCTGGGGCTTCTTCTTGGTTTCTTTCTTCCGTTCCATTCCCTTCGACATGGTGC
>CAWGLZ010000003.1:0-398368 GCA_963823535.1 uncultured Gammaproteobacteria bacterium | reverse complement strand
GGCGAGCGGTTTCCAGTAGGTCGCGACTCGGTCCAACTGCCGCGCGGGCTGACCGTCATTGATCTCGCGTGCCGCCTCGGAGATTCGCTGGGTCATGCCGAGACGACGCGATTCGCGGGTCAGGAAGTAGGGATAAACGGGCGTGCAGTGTCCGCCGACTCCGATTCCGGGACCAGCAGATTGCGCCTCTCCGTCCGTATTTGCCGCAGCCCGGACGCGATCGAAATCGACTCCCGCCAGCTCGCAGAAGGCCGCCAGCTCGTTGGCCAGCGCGATGTTCACATCCCGATAGAGCATGCCGAGCAACTTGGTGGATTCGGCGGCTTCGAGCGTGCCGACGTCGTCGACCGGCGCCTGCAGGTAGGTGCCGTACAGGTGCCGTGCCTTGCTGCGAGACTCGTCGTCGAGCCCGCCGACCACCTTCGGCGTGCTGCTGCAGACGCGACAGTACCAGATTGGCCTTGACCCGCTCCGGGACTGTAGGCGACCGAGGAAGTCGGCGCCAGCCACGAGGCCGCTGCTTTGCTCGAGCGCCGGGATCAGTCTGCGCCGCGTCCCGCCGATGCTGACGGTCGTCTCGTACACGACGAGCGTGCCGCGCTGCAGTCCCTTGCCAACGTCCGGGACGCGGCCTGGAGAACGTGGAAATCGATCTCCCGTTCAGGCGTCAGGTGCGCGGGTACGATGATTACGACCGCCTCGGACGCGCGCTGCGGCCGCAGCTGGTGTCCGTGGTCGCGGTCAGGCGCCCGGCGGGGTGCAGTTCCGTCATCAGTTCGCGCAGGCCGGGCTCCTCGTAGGGGCATTCGCCGGCGCTGCGATGCGGGCGACCAGGGCGGCGTCGATGTCGGCCACCGTGACGGAGGCGCCGTGCTGGGCGAAAACGCAGGCGAGAGGGAAGCCCCATGCGGCCACCACCTACGACGCAAATCTGCATGGACGCTCTGATCCTCAGCGGCTTTGCTATTCTCACGTCGTTGCCGCGGTGATTGGCGTGGCAAGAGCGTACGGCCTGAATGATAGTCGAGAACCGGATCCAGCTCCACATCCTCCAGGACTTCGCTCGACGTAAACTGCAGCCTGTCTTCCTTGACGGTGCCACATGATCCTTGTCACCGGCGGGGCCGGATTCATCGGCTCGAACATGGTCGCAGCGCTCTGCGAGCGTGGCGTCGACGTCGTCGTCTGCGACCGGCTCGAGTCGAGCGACAAGTGGCGCAATATCGCCCGGCATGCGCTGTTTGACATAGTCCCGCCGGAGCGAGTGTCTCGAATGGCTGTCGACGGCGGCCGCAGCTCGATGCCGTGATCCACATGGGCGCGATCTCGGCCACCACGGCGACCGACGCCGATCTGGTGTTCGACGTCAACGTCGACGTTCAGCACGCAGCTGTGGGACTGGTGTGCCGGCGCTCGGTCCC
Organism: uncultured Gammaproteobacteria bacterium; assembly: GCA_963823535.1. Lineage (GTDB taxonomy): Bacteria > Pseudomonadota > Gammaproteobacteria > Steroidobacterales > Steroidobacteraceae > RPQJ01. The sequence continues at coordinate 396,947 of CAWGLZ010000003.1, read as the reverse complement.
GCTTCATCTACGCCTCCTCGGCCGCGACCTATGGCGACGGCTCGGCCGGCTTCGACGACGACGCAAGCCTCGAGGGCCTGGCGCGGCTGCGTCCGCTGAACGCCTATGGCTGGAGCAAGCATTTCTTCGACCGGCGCGTCGCGCGCCGCGTCGCGGCTGGGGAGCCCGCGCCACCCCAGTGGGTCGGGCTCAAGTTCTTCAACGTCTACGGGCCGAACGAGTATCACAAGGGCCCGATGCAGAGCGTGGTCGCCCAGAAGTATCCGCTGGTGGCGAGCGGCCAGCCGGTCACGCTGTTCACGTCGCACCACCCCGATTACCCGGACGGCGGGCAGTTGCGCGACTTCGTCTTCGTGGACGACTGCGTGGACGTGATGCTGTGGCTGCTCGAGCATCGGGACGTGAGTGGCCTGTTCAATCTCGGCTCGGGCACGGCGCGCAGCTTCGCCGACCTGGCGCGGGCGATTGCAGCTGCCGCGGGGCAGCCCTCGCGCATCGAGTTCATCCCGATGCCCGAGGCGATCCGGCCGAACTACCAGTACTTCACCGAGGCGCGGATGGATAAGCTTCGCGCGGCGGGCTACACGAAGCCCTTCACGGCGCTCGAGGACGGCGTCCGCCGCTACGTGGAGGGTTACCTGTCGCAGTCCGATCGTTACCGTTGACGTTCGGTGCATGAACCCGACGTCGGTCAAGCACCTGATTCTCGACCGCGACGGCGTCCTGAACGAGGAGGCGCCGGACCGGCGGCTACGTTCGCTCGCCTGCGGAATGGCGCTGGATCCCCGGCGCACTCGAGGCGCTTGCGATGCTCGGCGCGGGCCGGGATCGCGTGTCCGTGGCGACCAACCAGTCCGGTGTCGGTCGCGGGATTATGACAAGTGCGGATCTCGAGGCCGTTCACGCGCCATGCTGGACGCCGTGGTCGCGCGCGGGTGGCGACATCGCGCAGTCTTCGTCTGCCCGCACGCGCCCGCGGAGGGCTGCCGGTGTCGCAAGCCAGCGCCTGGCTTGATCGAGGCTGCGATCGAGCAGTCCGGACTCGACCCGCGGCGACGCTCGTCGTCGGCGACGACGTGCGCGACCTCGAGGCGGCGCGCGCCGCGGGGGTCGCGTCCGTTCTCGTACGGACGGGCAAGGGCCGGGCTGCGGCCGCCGCGCTGACCGGAGCGCCCGTCCCGGTCTATGATGATCTCTATGGCCGTGGCACGTGGCTGCTGGCGCGACCGGCCGAAGGGGAGAACGACGATGAGCGTGCTGGAAACCTTTCAGGATCACGCGCGGGTCATGGCCGCGGCCGCTGAGCGGCTGGCGCGAGCGCTCGAGCAGGTGGCGGGTGAGCTGCACGACTGCTTCGCGCGCGGCAACAAGCTGCTGGCCTGCGGCAACGGTGGGCAGCGCCTCCGACGCGGAGCATCTCGTGGCCGAGCTGGTCGGGCGGTTCAAGGACGACCGGCAGGCCTTGCCCGCCCTGGCTCTGTCGGCCGGCGGGACGGCGACCCTGACCGCGGTCGCCAACGATTACGGCTACGACACGGTGTTTGCGCGCCAGGTCGAGGCGCTGGCGCGCCCGGGGATCTACTGTTCGCGATCAGCACCAGCGGCAACTCGCCGAACGTGATCGCAGCGATCGCCGCAGCGCGAACGCGTGACTGTCGCATCGTGGGATTCACTGGCCAGTCCGGTGGCCGGATTGCGCCGCTGTGCGACGTCCTGATCGCGGCGCCTTCCGGTACGACGGCGCGCATCCAGGAGGTCCACGGCGTCTGCATCCACGCGATCTGCGAGGCACTCGATCGTCGGCTTGGAGTGGGGCAGTCGTGAACGACGAGGCAGACTCGACGCCATCGCAACCGACGCTGCTGCGAACTCGTAGACGGGTTTCGCGGCCGCGAGGTCTGGGTCGTCGGCGACCTGATGCTCGACGAGTACGTGCAGGGAGCGGTGGAGCGCATCTCTCCGGAGGCGCCGGTGCCGGTCGTGCGCGTCGGCAGCTCGCACGACCGCCTGGGCGGTGCGGCGAACGTGGCGCGACAGGTCGCCGCGCTCGGCGCCCGTGCGGTGCTCGCCGGCGTCGTCGGCTCCGACGAAGCCGGTGCACGCCTGCTGGCGGACTGCGCGCGCCTGGGCATCGATACCCGCGCCATCCATCAGGACGATGCCAAGCGGACGACCCGCAAGCTGCGCGTGCTCGGGCAGGGCCAGCAACTGATCCGCCTCGACTGGGAGGATCCCGGGCCGTGCGACGACGCCGTGGCGGCGGGTCTGCTTGCAGCGGCTCGCGGCCGGCCAGGCGCCGGACGTGGTGATCTTGAGCGACTACGGCAAGGGCATGCTGACCGACGGCACGCTCAGGCGACTCATCGAGGATGCGCGACGGCGTGGCTGCCGTGTCCTCGTCGATCCCAAGCGGCGCGACCTGCAGGCCTACCGTGGGGCGAGCCTGCTGACGCCGAATCTTGGCGAGCTCGCGCTCGCAGCGGGCCGACGCCTCGACCCGGACGATCATGAGGCGATCGCCGCGGCCGCGCTGCCGTTCGTGGTCGCGACCGAACTCGAATGCATGGTGGTGACGCTCGGAGACCGCGGCATGCTGCTGGTGCGAGCACAGCGGTGCGACTCATCACGTCCCGGCGGTGCGCCGGGCGGTCTCCGACGTGACGGGCGCCGGCGACACCGCGGTCGCGGTGCATGGCGACGGCCCTCGCGGCCGGCGCGACGCTGAACCAGGCCGCAGAGATTGCCAACGTGGCGGCCGGTCTCGCGGTGGCCGAGGTCGGTGCCGTCGCGATCGAGCCCGCCCAGATCAGCCACGCGCTGGCGGACATTCGCGGTGGCAAGGTCCTGAGTCGCAGCGAGCTGGCTTCGCGCGCCGCCGGATGGCGCGTGGCCGGCAAGCGGGTGGTCTTCACGAACGGCTGCTTCGACCTGCTGCACGCTGGACACCTCTCGCTGCTGCACGGAGCGGCCCGGCTCGGTGACGTGCTGGTCCTCGCGATCAACAGCGACGCCTCGGTGCGTCGACTCAAGGGGCCGGATCGGCCGATCGTCGGCGAGAACGAGCGCGCGGCGTTGCTGGCGGCGATCTCCTGCGTCGATGCGGTGACGATCTTCGACGAGGACACGCCGCTCGAGACCCTGAAGGCCGTGCGGCCGCATGTCCTGGTCAAGGGCCAGGACTACACGGTCGAGGCCGTCGTCGGGCGCGAGGTCGTCGAGGCCGACGGTGGTCGGGTTGCCCTGGTTCCGCTGCTGGCAGAGAAGTCGACCAGCGCGCTCGTTGAGCGGATCCGGCGTCGCTGATTGCTGCCGCCTCGCTTGGGGGCTACGTCTGAGGGTCGACTCTGCGCGAGGCACGTCGGATGAGGCGAGCGAGCCGTTGGGCTTGAGCGCGCAGGTCGAAGCGATGCGGGTAGGACGGCGGGAACGCGATTCGCCACGGCAGCAGCGCAGACTTCGCATATCTCGCTCCGGGACCGAGGAGGTTCAGCCAGATGTGCCAGCTGTGGATCAGGTGCAATGTGCGACCGCCGAGCAGGTATCGGTCGATCAGCGACTGGATGATGTGATTTTCAGCCCGGCCAATGATCGTTTGCCTCGTCGCCAGCTCCGCCAGAAGTCCAGGTGGCAACGAAATCAGCTCGTGCCTCGAAAGACACGACAGCAGCAAATAGAGAGATGCCGTCGCCTGGTCGTCGCCCATCCAGCGAGAAAGTTGTTCCCAATTCATCGTTGGTCCGGATGCTCCAAGAAGAATAATTGCATCCAGCAACGGTGTGATGAACGTGGGATGAATCGATTGCGTCGACAGATCACGGGTCCAGTAGGCCGCGACGTATAACAATTGTGCTTCGTCGCGCAAGCGAAGGATCCTGCGGCCACTGAAGTCCGAGTCGATTGCCAACGCTGCTGTCCGACGGCTGCGCGAACGACCGGATGTCCCTGCAAGGGCGAAGTGGGCGGGAAAAGCGATGTATGCAGTTCGACCCAGACGTTCCTGCGGCAATCCTGCAGCGGCTTCCCGTGGGCAGGATCGGGACCCATGTCGACCGGACTGAGCTTGTAGCCGCGCTGCAGGAATGCGGCCTCGATTTCCTCGTACGGGCGTCCCGAGACCAGGAAGTCGATATCGGTCATCGCCCGCAGGTGTGGCGAAGGGTAGTGCTGCTCGCTGATCGAAATGCCCTTCAATGGCATCACGGTGACTCCAAGGCTCGTGCACAGGTCGATGACCTCGGCGGCGGCCTCGATCCGATTGCCGTGGAGGACCTGCGCGGTCAGGTCGGCTGCGTGCAGCACCTCGAGCAGGCCGCTCGGCACGCAATCGGGGGTCGCCTTGATGGCTCGGTAGGCCAACGGACCCAATCCGGCGTGTAGTGCCCACTGGCGCTCGGCGTCCGTTGCGGCAACGAGGGCTTCGGCGACGGCGTGTGCAGACTCCGGAGACTGACCGTGCGCTGCGTACCTCAGCAGCTCGACGATAAGCACGTCGCGTCCCGTTCAAGCGTGGATCGGATGAGTAGGCTCGTCTGGTGGAGATCGGCCGATTCCAGTGTGAAGCAGGGTACGGACTCGGCGATCCGCAGCACTGCCGTGAGGCCGCGATCCGGGTGAGCCAGCGCATTGAGTGCCGTGAGGTAGATCCGGGCGCTCGCCTCGGCGACTCCCAGCCTGCACACAGCAGGTGCACTCAGATCCGGGTCATGGCGCAACAGAAATACTGCGCCCAGCGGTAGAGATTCGCTGGCAAGCGACTTGGGCAGTGAAGCGGCGGGAGTGTGGATGGTTCGCCCGAGGTGCATGGCCGCGGGCGAAAGCTGCATATGGGGCGGGCGGCGGTTCCTTCAGGCAGAGCGCGTGTGGATATGCGAGTGCCCGAAGGTTCACAAGATCGATTGGGCCGAGTTCATCGCTCAGGTACCCGAATCCGTGATGCAGGAGCGCCCATGTGGTCGTTGATTTTCCGGCGCCGGTGTCCCCGGCGAGTATGACGGCCTTGCCGTCCCACTCGACGACGGCCGCGTGCAGGAACAGCAGGTCCGGTCGCTGCTTCTGCAATGCGATCGTCAGCGCTTTCTCGACGCGGTAGACCACGTCACCGAGGTTCGACGCGCTCACGGGAGTGCCATCCGGCCTCGAGACGACGAAGGACTCGCCTGTACGCCGGACCGAGAGCCAAATATCGGGCGTCCCGCCCGCATCGGGAACGATCATGGCGTCGAAATTCCGAACCAGGCATTCCCGAACGTCGTCGTGCCCCGGCTCGATTGAGGCGAGGCGATCCAACACGCGCAGGTGAATCGGCTCGACGAACGGGTCAGCGGGGCTCGACGTCACGCGTGCCGCGCCATGCGAAGGCAGCTGCCGCGTTCCATGCTGGTTGCGACCGCTAATCCTTCTTCTTGATCTTTGGTCTCTTCGGCTTCGGAGACTGGACGATCGTCCCGTTCGTGTCATCGCGGTCATTCTTCACCGACCCAGCCTTGGCCAGTGAAGAATAAGCCTGAAGACTCAGGATGGCGGGCGCCACGTAAGCGGCCTTCTTGACGAATTCTCTGCGTGATGTGCTGGGCTTGCTCATCGTCCATTCACTCCTTTCCGCCGGCAGCGGCACGAGGGTCATCCCTGGAGTACGCTCCCTTAGACCTACTCTGCGAGCTTCAGTGCCCTGAACTTCTGCAGCGCCTGTCTCGCGTCGCGCTCCGCCTCAGTTTGCGTTATGTCAAACTCGTTGACAAGTGCTTTTGAGATCTCGGAAAGCCCTTTTCCGGCGGCGTACAAACGCCACACCAGGCTCGCGGAAGCATTGAGTTGGTGGATCTGGTCCGCCACGGTGTCGAGGATAAGGACCTCTCCGCCGATTTCACGGACCAGCAACCGCGTGGGAGACCGGGGAGCACCGTCGGAGTGCTCACCGTCGCCGGTCTTCTGCATTGCGTCATTCATCCTGCCCTGGTGTCCCGCGGTATCGAAGGAGCTATACGCAAATGGTCCGTATTTGGTTACCGCGCCGCAAGTGAGGTTTCCGAAATCGCGACCAGCTTCGGATACGCAACCCTGCGGAGTCTCGACACGCTCCCGTCAGGGCGGGATCCCGATGCTATGATCCGACTGGCTCGCAGACGGCCTTTCATGGGCCAATTGGACCATGCGCGAACAACTGAACAACGCTCTCGACGTACTCCAAGGCGCCGCCCGGTATCGCTGGCCGGCCATTCTGGCCGCCTGGGTCCTGTGCCTGGTGGGATGGGCCTTCGTCATGTTGCTGCCGAACAAGTACGAGGCACGCTCCCGGGTGTTCGTCGACACGTCGACCGCGCTGTCGCCGGTGATCCAGGGGCTGGCGATCCAGCAGGACGTGACGGCACAGCTGAACCTCATGCAGCAGACACTGGTGGGCGACGCCCAGCTCGACCGGGTGATCGACGAGACCAACCTGATTGCGGCGGCTGTCACCGATCAAGACCGCGCAGAAATCAAGGACAAGTTGCGAGATTCGATCGACGTGACCATGGACATTGCGAGCAGTCGCGGTCCGAAAGGGTCTCGTGTACTGGTTGAGTTATCGCGATACCGACCGGGAACGCAGCCTCCAGGTCGTCCAGATGCTGCTCGACAGCCTGGTCAAGGGCACGCTGGGCGGAAGCATGGAAGACGCCGAGACCGCGCAGGAGTTCCTGGCGGCCCGGATCCAGGAGTATGAGCAGAGGCTTGGCGAGGCCGAGGATCGTCTTGCGGATTTCAAGAAGCGCAACATCGGCACCATGCCGGGCGAGGAAGGGGATTACTTCACGCGCCTGCAGGGCGAGATTGACGGGGCCCGCAAGACGCGCGACCTGCTCGCGGTGGCCGTCTCGCGTCGCGACGAGCTGGCACGGCAGCTGAAGGACGGCAGCATCCTGGCCTCGGCGGCGAGCGCTGGGCCCGCGCCCAGCATCACCCTGCCAGGCGGGCAGACGGCGACCGGGGGCGACACAGTGACCCAGCTGGCCGACGCCCAGGCCAAGCTTGACGCCCTGTTGCGGACATATACGGAGAAGCACCCGGATGTGGGTACCCTGCGGGCAACCATCGCGGAGCTGAAGCTACGGCGCGAGCAGGAGATGGATGCGCTGCGTCGCGGAGATGAAGACGCCGTCCTGGCGAGTGGGGTCACCGGCGAATCCCGTCTACCAGAGCGTCCGACTGGCGCTCAACCAGTCCGAAGTCGAGGTGGCGGCCCTGCGGCGCGAATTGTCCGGCCACGAAGCCAAAGTGGCGGAGCTGCGCAAGCTCGTGAATTCGATGCCGGAGGTGGAGGCGGAACTGACCCGTCTCAACCGCGACTACGACCTGACCAAGGCGCAGTACATGGCGCTCGTGGAGCGGCTCGAGCAGGCGAGGCTCGGACAGACCGCGGAGAAGTCGGACGCCGGAGTACGGTTCGACATCCTGGACCCGCCCCAGGCCAGTTTCCGTCCCGTTTCGCCGCGGCGCCCGCCACTTGTCGCCGGGATTCTCCTGGCCTCGCTGGCGGCCGGGGCCGCCCTGGCCTTTGTCCTGCACCTGCTGCACCCGGTCTTCAACCACACGCGCGAACTGGAGCAGGAAACGGGCCTGCCCGTGCTGGGCGTCGTCAGCATGACCGGGCTCGACGACTACCTGAAGGCGACCCGACGGAGCTACTTCCGGCTGGCAGCCGTGGCCGGCGGGCTGTTTGCCGTCTTCGTGGTCGTGCTGCTCGTGAGCCTCGGCGTCGGCAAGCTGCTGGCGTAGCCACTCGGAGACGGTTCGCAGCAGCGATCGGAGACGGATCGCCCAGCAGTACGCCTCGACCGTATAATGGCCGGCTTATGCCCGAAATCACCCTCCCCGACGGCAGCGTCCGACGCTACGCCGCCCCCGTCTCCGTCGCCCAGGTCGCGGCCGACATCGGCCCCGGCCTCGCCAAGGCCGCCCTGGCCGGCAAGGTCGACGGCCGGCTGGTCGACACCTCGCACCTGATCGAGTCCGACGCCTCGCTCGCCATCGTCACGGCCAGGGACCCCGAGGGCCTCGAGATCCTGCGCCACTCCACGGCGCACCTGCTCGCGCAGGCGGTGCAGGCGATCTACCCCGACGCCCAGGTCACCATCGGCCCGGTGATCGAGAACGGCTTCTACTACGACTTCGCCTTCCGCCGGCCCTTCACGCCGGAAGACCTGGAGAAGTTCGAAGCCAAGATGCACGAACTCGCCAAGGCCGACCTGCCCGTCGAGCGGCGGGTCATGCCGCGCGACGACGCGATCGAGACCTTCAAGGGCCTGGGCGAGCACTACAAGGCCGAGATCATCGCCGGCATTCCCTCGAACGAGGACATCAGCCTCTACGGGCAGGGCGAGTGGTTCGACCTCTGCCGCGGCCCGCACGTGCCCTCCACGGGCAAGCTCGGCGCCTTCAAGCTCATGAAGGTGGCGGGGGCCTACTGGCGGGGCGACTCCCGCAACGAGATGCTCCAGCGCATCTACGGCACGGCCTGGGCCAACGAGAAGGACCTCAAGGCCTACCTGCATCGCCTCGAGGAAGCCGAGAAGCGCGACCACCGGCGCCTCGGCCGCGAGCTCGACCTGTTCCACACCCAGGAAGAGGCGGTCGGCAGCGTCTTCTGGCACCCGAAGGGCTGGACGCTCTGGCGGACGATCGAGGAATACATGCGCGAACGGCTGGCCGCGGAAGGCTACGTCGAGGTGCGCACGCCCCAGCTGGTGGACCGCTCGCTCTGGGAGCGCTCGGGCCACTGGGAGAACTACGCGCCCAACATGTTCATCGCCGAGTCGGAGGAGCGCATCCTCGCCGTCAAGCCGATGAACTGCCCCTGCCACGTGATGATCTACCGGCAGGGCATCAAGTCCTACCGCGACCTGCCGCTGCGCATGGCCGAGTTCGGGGCCTGCCACCGCAACGAGCCCTCGGGCGCGCTGCACGGGATCATGCGGGTCCGCGCCTTCACCCAGGACGACGCGCACATCTTCTGCACCGAGGCGCAGGTCAATGCCGAGACCGCGGCTTTCTGCGCGCTGCTGAAGAGCGTCTACGCCGATTTCGGCTTCGACGAGGTCGCCATCAAGTTCTCGGACCGGCCGCCCCAGCGCGCGGGCTCGGACGAGCTGTGGGACAAGGCCGAGGCGGCCCTGAAGGGCGCCTGCGAGGCCGCCGGGCTCGAATACACGCTGAACCCGGGGGAGGGTGCCTTCTACGGCCCCAAGCTCGAGTTCGTGCTCAGGGACGCGATCGGCCGGGACTGGCAGTGCGGCACCCTGCAGCTCGACCCGGTGCTGCCGGGACTGCTCGGGGCCGAGTACATCGGCGAGGACGGGGCCGCCCACACGCCGCTGATGCTGCACCGGGCGGTGCTGGGCTCGATGGAGCGTTTTATCGGCATCCTGATCGAAAACTACGCCGGACGGCTGCCGACCTGGCTGGCCCCGGTGCAGGCCGTGGTCATGAATATCACCGACGGACAGGCCGATTATTGCCGTCGGGCGGCTGAATTCCTGAAAAATCAGGGGCTTCGGGTCGAAACAGATTTGCGAAACGAAAAGGTCGGCTTTAAAATCCGCGAACACACCCTGCAGCGGGTCCCGTACCTGCTGGTCGCGGGCGACCGCGAGTCGGGGTCAAATACGCTGGCCGTGCGCACGCGCAACGGCAAGGATCTCGGTGCGATGTCCCTGGAGGACCTCGCCTCGAAGCTTGCCGCGGAAGTCGTGAGCCGCGGCCGAACTGTTTTGGAGGTATGACGCATCGCTGCTCCAGCATCCAAGCGCATCAAGCGCAACGAAGAGATCACCGCCCCGCAACTGCGCATCATCGGCGCAGACGGCGAACAAGTGGGGGTCATGAGTCGCTACGACGCGCTGCAGCTGGCGTCTTCCCAGGAGCTCGACCTGGTGGAGGTTTCGCCGACGGCGGAGCCCCCGGTCTGCCGGATCGTCGACTACGGGAAGTTCCTGTTCGAAGCGAACAAGAAGTCCCACGCGGCGAAGAAGAAGCAGAAGCAGATCCAGGTCAAGGAAGTGAAGTTTCGTCCCGGAACCGATGAAGGCGATTACCAGATCAAGCTCAGGAATCTGATTCGCTTTTTCGAGGAAGGGGACAAAGCCAAGGTAACCCTGAGGTTCCGTGGCCGAGAGATGGCGCACACAGACATCGGCCGGCAGAAGCTGATCCGGTTGCAGAACGACCTCGCACCGTATGCGGTGGTCGAGCAGCACCCGCTCATGGAAGGCCGGCAGATGGTCATGATGTTGTCGCCGAAGAAGAAGTAAGGGCGGCTTCGGCCGCTTCTTCGCCCTCGAACCGCGGCGCAAGCCGTGGGGAAATGGGCCAACAAACAGGAGTCGACATGCCCAAGTTGAAGACCAACCGGGCTGCCTCGAAGCGCTTTCGCAAGACGGCGAAAGGTTTCAAGCGCGGCCAGTCGCAGAAGCGACACATCCTCACCAAGAAGACGAGCAAGCGAAAGCGCCAGCTGCGTGGCACCACCCCGGTGGCCAAGCAGGACCTGGCCCGGCTCGATCAACTTCTTCCGCACGCTTGAGTGAGGTGACCCATGGCACGAGTTAAGCGTGGCGTCATTGCTGGACGCCGACACAAGAAGATCCTCGCCAAGGCGAAGGGCTACTACAACGCGCGACGCAAGGTGTTCCGCACGGCGAAGCAGGCGGTCATCAAGGCCGGCCAGTACGCCTACCGGGACCGTCGCGCCAAGAAGCGCGACATGCGTGCGCTGTGGATCACGCGCATCAACGCGGCGGCCCGCAGCTACGACATCAGCTACAGCCGCCTGATGGCGGGCCTCAAGGCCGCCGGCTTCGAGATCGACCGCAAGACGCTCGCGGACCTCGCGGTCCACGACATCGAGGCGTTCGGCAAGATTGCCGAGCAGGCCAAGGCGAGTCTCGCCGCCTGATGTGCGCGTGCGCCGTGGCCCGGGTGGCCACGGCGCCGTGACTGATCGGGGCCGGGGCGCGCAAGCGGCCCGGCCTCTTTTCTTCCGGGGACGGTTCCTGCCACGAGCGGTCCACCCGGCTCCCGGGCAAGACGGTCCCCTCGTAGCGATGTCAGAGATTCGAACCACCAACCTCGACGAACTCGCCGCCGATGCCCGCACGCGCATCGACGCGTGCACCGGCCTGCCCGAACTCGAGGCGCTCAAGGTCGAACTCTTCGGCAAGAAGGGCGCGATCACGGCGCTGCTCAAGTCGCTGGGCGGTCTCGCCCCCGAGGCACGGCGCGAGGCGGGGGCGCGCATCAACGCCGTCCGCGACGAGTTGACCGGCCTCGTGTCGGGCCGCGAGGCCGTGCTGGAGCGGGAGAAGCTCGAGCGCGAACTGGCGGCGAGCCGCATCGACGTGACCCAGCCCGGGCGCGGCCAGCAGCCGGGCGGACTGCACCCGGTGAGCCGTGCGCGCCGGCGCATCGAGGCGCTGTTCCGCAACGCGGGATTCTCGGTCGAGGACGGTCCCGAGATCGAGGACGACTGGCACAACTTCGAGGCGCTCAACATCCCCGCCGATCATCCGGCGCGGGCGATGCACGACACCTTCTACTTTCCGGACGGGCGCCTGCTGCGCACGCACACCTCGCCGGTGCAGATCCGCGCGATGCTGCGCGAGAAGCCGCCGCTCCGGATGATCATGCCGGGGCGCGTCTATCGCTGCGACTCCGACGTCACCCACACGCCGATGTTCCACCAGATCGAGGGGCTGGTGGTGGGCGAGGGCGTGAGCTTCGCGCACCTGCGCTCGGTGCTGCACCACTTCGTCGAGCAGTTCTTCGAGCGCCGGCTGGGCATCCGCTTCCGCCCGTCGTACTTCCCGTTCACCGAGCCCTCGGCCGAGGTGGACATCGAGTGCGTGTTCTGCAGCGGCCAGGGCTGTCGCGTGTGCAAGAACACCGGCTGGCTCGAGATCGCGGGCTGCGGCATGGTGCACCCGAACGTGCTGCGCAACGTCGAGATCGACGCCGAGCGCTACACCGGCTACGCCTTCGGCGCGGGCATCGAGCGTCTCGCCATGCTGCGCTACGGCGTGAACGACATCCGCCTTTATTTCGAGAACGACCTGCGCTTCCTGCGCCAGTTCGGTTGAGCGACGGGAAGCAGCGATGCGCGTGAGTGTGAACTGGTTGAGCGAGTGGCTGGGATCCACGCCGGAGCCCCGCGACCTGGCGACGCGCCTCACCATGGCCGGGCTCGAGGTCGAGGCCGTCGAGCCCGCGGCGCCGCCCCTGCCGGGGATCGTGGTCGGCGAGATCGTCGCGCGCGAGAAGCATCCGGACGCGGACACGCTCAGCGTGTGCCAGGTGGCCGCCGGGGGCGAACAGCCTGCAGATCGTCTGCGGCGCGCCGAATGCGCGCGTGGGGCTCAAGGCGCCGCTTGCCACCATCGGCGCGACGCTGCCGGGCGGCATGGAGATCCGCAAGGCCAGGCTGCGCGGCATCGAGTCGTTCGGGATGCTCTGCTCGGCGCGGGAACTCGGGCTGTCGGAAGACGCCGCGGGCCTGATGGAACTGCCGGCGGAACTGCCGACCGGGGCGCCGCTCGTCGAGGCGCTGGCGCTCGACGACACGATCCTCGAGATCAACCTGACGCCCAACCGCGGCGACTGCATGGGCATGGCGGGCGTTGCCCGCGAGGCCGCGGTGCTGACGGGCGCGACCCTGTCAGGCCCGAGATTCCAGCCGGTGCCCGCGACGTCCGCGGATCGCTTCCCGGTCGAACTCGTGCCGGGGGCCGGCTGCGCGCGCTTTGCCTCGCGCGTGATCCGCGGCGTGCGGCCCGATGCCCCGACCCCGGTGTGGATGCGCGAACGCCTGCGCCGCGCGGGCCTGCGACCGATCAGCGCCATCGTCGACGTCACCAACTACGTGATGCTCGAACTCGGCCAGCCGATGCACGCCTACGACCTGCGCGAACTCGAGGGCGGCATCGTCGTGCGTCGTGCGCGCGCGGGCGAGACGCTGCGCCTGCTCGACGGTCGCGACATCACGCTCGACGAGTCGGTGCTGGTGATCGCCGATCACGCGAAGCCGCTCGGCCTCGCGGGCGTCATGGGCGGCGAGCATTCGGGCATCGGCGACGACACGACGGACGTGCTGCTCGAGGTCGCGTTCTTCCGGCCCGAGGCAATCGCCGGCCGCGGACGTCGCTACGGGCTCGTCACGGACGCCTCGCAGCGCTTCGAGCGCGGCGTCGACCCGACGCTGCAGGCGCGGGCGATCGAGCGGGCCACGGAACTGCTGCTCGCCTGTGCGGGCGGCGTCGCGGGCCCGACCGAGATGACCGAGTTGCCGGAGGAAGTTCCGGTGCGCACGGCCGTGGCCTTCCGGCCGGCGCGTGCGCGCAGCGTCATCGGCGCCGCGATTGCCGATAGCGAGATGCTCGGCATCCTCGAGCGGCTCGGCATGCAGGTCGAACGCAGCGAGGCGACGTGGCGCGTCGTGCCGCCCGCCTGGCGCTTCGACATCTCGATCGAGGAAGACCTGATCGAGGAGATCGCGCGGGTGCACGGTTTCGACCGCATCCCGGAGACCGACCCGGCGACGCCGCTCGCGATCCCGGCGATCAGCGAGACGCGGGTGACGTCGGACTCGGTGGCCGACCTGCTGGTGCAGCGCGGCTACTTCGAGGCGATCACCTACGCCTTCGTGGATCCCGCGCTGCAGTCCGCGCTGTGTCCCGGGGAGCGGGCACTGGTGCTGGCCAATCCCATTTCCGCAGACCTCGCCGAGATGCGCCTGTCGCTCTGGCCCGGTCTCGTGCGCGCCCTGATCGAGAACCAGCGACGACAGCAGCCGCGCGTGCGCCTGTTCGAGATCGGCCGGCAGTATCTCGTCGAGGGCGAGTTCACGCGCGAGGTGCCGGTGGTGGCCGGACTCGCCGCCGGCCCGTCGCTGCCGGAGCAGTGGGGCGTGCCGACGGCGGCTGTGGATTTCCACGATGTCCGCTCGGACCTCGAAGCGCTAGTGCGACTGACCGGAACGCCGGAGGCCTTCCAGTGGGTGCCTGCGGAACATCCGGCACTGCATCCCGGGCAGTCGGCGCGCATCCTGCGCGACGGACAGGCCGTGGGCTGGATCGGCCGGCTGCATCCGGAGGTCGAGCGCAGGCTCGAGTTGACATATTCCGCGGTGGTTTTCGAGATCGAGACTGAGTCCGGACTGCGTGCGACCGTGCCGCGCTTCGCGGGGATTTCGCGTTTTCCAGCGGTGCGACGCGACCTCGCGGTGCTGGTGGCCGAGTCGGTGCCGGTGCAGGCCCTGCTCGACACCATCCGCCGCAGCGCCGGCGAACTCCTCACGGGACTCGTGGTATTTGACATTTATCGTGGCCGAGGCATCGACGCGAACTTCAAGAGCGTCGCAACAGGCTTGAATTTGCAGGACATTTCCCGCACCCTTACCGACGAACAAATAGATGCCGTCGTGGCGCAGGTCGTTGCAGACCTGGAGCGGGAGCACAACGCCACGATACGAGATAAATAAGCATGGCATTGACGAAGGCAGAAATCGCGGAAGCGCTGTTTGATCAACTCGGGCTCAACAAGCGCGAGGCCCGCGAACTCGTGGATCTCTTCTTCGAGGAGTTGCGTGCCTCGCTGGCGGCAGGCGAGCAGGTGAAGCTCTCGGGCTTCGGAAACTTCGACCTGCGCAGCAAGAACCAGCGACCGGGACGCAACCCGAAGACGGGCGAGGAGATTCCCATCAGCGCACGCCGCGTGGTCACGTTCCGGCCAGGCCAGAAGCTCAAAGCCAGGGTGGAAGCCTATGCTGGAACCCAGCAATAACGACGAACTCCCGGTGATCCCGGGAAAGCGCTACTTCACCATCGGCGAGGTGAGCGAACTCTGTGCGGTAAAGCCGCACGTGCTCCGCTACTGGGAGCAGGAGTTCCCGCAGCTCAAGCCCGTGAAGCGTCGCGGCAACCGCCGCTACTACCAGCGACAGGACGTGCTGGTCATCCGCCAGATCCGCGCCTTGCTCTACGAGCAGGGGTTCACCATCGGCGGGGCCCGCAATCGCCTCGAAGGCGAGGAAGCGCGCGAGGACCTGACCCAGACCCAGCAGATCGTCCGCCAGATGCGGACCGAACTCGAGGAACTGCTGAAGACGCTCAGGCGCTGAGCGTTCCGCTATAATCGTCCCGGGTCGGAGCGTGGCGCAGTCTGGTAGCGCACTTGCATGGGGTGCAAGGGGTCGGAGGTTCGAATCCTCTCGCTCCGACCAATTCGATCGACGAGCAGAAGAAGACCAAGCGCCCGTTCCCATGGCATTCAAACTCGGCAACTGGTTCGGCGGTCGCAGCAACGGCGTCGCGACCGTGCGCTTGATGCGCGACTCGAATCCGTACCACGCGGTCAGCGTCCATCCGCAGAAGGATTGCTGCCAGGGCGCCACCCAGCTGGCCGCCAAGCGCTTTCTCTCGGCCAAGGCGCCCGCGCTGCCGCTGCCGGGCTGTGACGCGGCGCATTGCGATTGCCGGTACACGCACTTCAGCGACCGTCGCAGCGGCTTCGACCGGCGGCGAACGCTGGAAACGGCGGACGTCGCGAGCCGGCCCTTCGAGCGCCGGATCCGCAGAGGCCGGCGTTCCGTCGACGCCGTCGTCTGAGGCCGCCCCCTCCGCGCGTTTCTCGTTTCTGGAGCTTCGTATGGACGCTGCCGAAACCCGATCCATCCTGACCATCGCCCTCATGGCCGCCTTTGCCGACGGCCTCAAGGACGACCGCGAGCGCGAGGCCGTGAAGCGCGTGGCCGAGGTCCTCGGGCCGGACGCCGGTTTCGACCTGCCCGGCCTCTACCGCGAAGTACTCCTCGCGAAGCCGGATCTGGCCCGGGTTGCATCGAGCCTGCCGTCGCCCGCGTCGCGCCAGTTCGCGTACGAGATGGCGGTGGGCGTGTGCGATGCCGACGGCGCGCAGGGCCCGGCGGAACAGGCGTTCCTGGCGCAGCTCGCGACGGCGCTCGGGCTGTCGGCGTCGGTTGCGAACACCACCAGCGCCGCCGCGGACGAGGTGGCCGAGGCCGCGTTTGCGCCGGTCTCGGGTACGGTGCTCGGTCGCGCCAGCCTGCCGGATGCCGAAATGGACCGCATGATCCTGAACGCATCGATCACCAACGCGGCGCTCGAACTGCTGCCCGAGTCGCTCGCCTCGATGGCGATCATTCCGCTGCAGCTGCGGCTCGTCTACCGGATCGGGCAGGCGCATGGCTACGCGATGGACCGCAAGCACGCGCGGGATTTTCTCGCCACGCTGGGCGTGGGCCTCACCTCGCAATACCTCGAGCAGTTCGGCCGCAAGCTGCTCGGCGGGCTACTCGGTGGGGTCGGCGGCGGTCTCGGCCGGGCGGTCGGGCGCCAGGCCGCGAGTTCGGGACTGAGCTTCGCCACGACCTATGCGCTGGGCCGCGTGGCGCAACGCTACTACGCCGGCGGCCGCACGCTCGACGCGGCCACGCTCAAGGCGTCGTTCACGTCCTTGCTCGCCGAGGCCCGCGACCTCGCGCCGCGTTACCGCGAGCAGATCGAGCAGAAGGCCGGCACGATCGACGTCGGCCGCCTCGCATCGCTGGTCAGGCAGGGCTGACGACCCCGCTCAGGAGTGGGTGATCGCGTGCTCGCGCTCGGGACGCTCGAGATGCGGCACGGCGTTGAAGGCCAGCACCCGGTTGACGGACCGCCCCCGCACCAGTTCGGTGATCCCCGTATTGCGGGTCTGCAGGTTCAACTGGATGGCGGCCTCCGCACCCGCGCCGAGCGCGCCCGCCACCAGTCGACCGATCACGCCGCCCGAGGTCACGACCAGCACCGCGGCTGATGGTTCCAGCTCGTCGCAGGCGGCCGTGGCGGCGGCGTCGACCCGGTCGCCGAAGCCTCGCCAGGACTCGACCCCGTCCGTCTCCGTGTCCGTCCGGGCCCAGGCCTGGAGCGCGTCGCGCACTGCGGTGAAGTAGGCGCGGCGATCGCCGGCGGCGCGCAACGCCCGGTCGTCGCCACGGGCGTGAGCCGCGAGCACGCTGGCCGCGTCGTATTCGTTGAAGCGTGGGTCCACGATCGCGGCGGGCGCCTGCGGCAGGTGTCGCAGCAACGCGATGAGCGTGCCCGACTGACGCTCCAGGCTGCCCGAGATCACGCGGGCGAACCGCAGGCCGCGCTGCGCGAAATGCTGGCCCAGCCATTCGGACTGGCGCAGACCGAGCGGCGTCACGGAATCGTAGTGTCCGACGAAGTCGGGCTGTGCGTGCCGGACGAGATAGAGGTAGGGCATCGGAGCACGTGGCGGCGGGGGTCCCGGCAGTTTAACCTTTCGTGCCCGGCCGACCGCCGGGCGGCACCACGAGGGTGATCCAGCGTGTCGCAGTCGAGCAGCGCATTCCAGGCGTCGGGCATCGTGACCCTCACGACCGACTTCGGGCTCAGGGACCCGTTCGTGGGCGTCATGAAAGGCCGGATCCTCGCGCGGGACAGGACGCTGGCGATCGTCGACCTGACCCACGACGTCCTGGCGCACTGGCCGGCGGAGGCGGGTTTCTGGCTGGCCCGGTCGTTCCGGTATTTCCCGTCGGGGACCGTGCACGTGGCAGTGGTGGACCCGGGTGTGGGCGGGCCGCGCGAGATCGCGGCCGTCGAGACGGAAGGACACGTCTTCCTCGCCCCGGACAATGGCTTGCTCGCGCCCGTGATCGAGACGGTCGTCTCCTCGACGGCGCGGCGGGTCTCGGCCTCGGTGCTCGACAGCATCGGCGTCGGCCTGCCGAGCGCCACCTTCCACGGAAGGGACATCTTCGCGCCGCTGGCGGCCGAACTCGCCTCCGGCCGGCTGCTCCCGGCCGACCTCGGGCCGGTGGTCGCCGAACTGATTCCGGGGTGGATCGAGGATCCGGTCGTCAGCGCCGGGCAGGTCGCGGGGTCGGTCGTCACGATCGACCATTTCGGCAACCTGATCAGCAACATCGACGCCCGGCACCTGGCGTCGATGGCGCATCCGGCGGTCCGGGTGGCGGGTCGGGAACTGGCCCTGAAACGCACTTACTCCGACGTCCGGCCGGGCGATTACCTGGCCCTGGTCAATTCGTTCGGGGTCCTCGAGATCGCGCGGGCGGAGGGCAGCGCGGCGGAAGGGCTGGGGCTGCAGCGGGGCGCTCCTGTCACGGCATTTTCAAAACTCCTGTAAGTAACTGTTTTCAGGGCTTTTTAGTAAGTCATATCGGCCGAAGGGTATAGCTGCTCCGCCCGGCGGCACTCGGTCGATTCCCTGCACCGTTGGAATTCCCCGGCCCGCTCCGATGACAGTTCTGCAGCTGGGCCCCACCAGTCAGTCGGACCCAGGTAGCCGGCGTCAGGGCGCAGGTAGCCTGCGTCTGGGCGTCGGCTCACGAGTACGGGACCGAATCCGTAACACCGGCACCAGTTGCCGCCAGCTGCCGAACCGAAACCGTAACACCGGCACCAGTTGAGAACCCTTGCAATTCGTATATAGTTCGCAGCCCTGTGCCCGGAGCTTCCGGCAGCACGTTGAATATTCAGGATTTTCTCAGGGTCGTGACATGGAACGGGACGAGGAACATTTCGACCTCGACGAAGAGTTCGTGGCGGGCGCCGAGGAAGAAGATTTCGATCGCTTCATCGATCGCGTCGACCGGCGCAAGCAGGCGGCAGCGGTGAAGCGTGGCAAAGCGGCGTGGAGCAAGCTCGAGGACGTGCTTGCTGAGAAGCGCCTGCAGAAGGCACTGAAGGACTCGTACGACGACGTTTGACGAACGCGACACGCGCCCCCGGCCCCTGGTCCCGGGCGCCGCTCGGGGACCGCGCGATGACCAACACTCCTGAATCCAACTGGGTCGTCCTCAAGTTCGGCGGCAGCAGCGTCTCGAGCGTCAGCAACTGGAAGAACGTCGCGGGCGTCGTGCGCGCGCGACTCGACGAGGGGCTGAGGCCCGTCGTCGTGCACTCCGCGCTCTCCGGCATCACCGACCGTCTCGAGCAACTGCTCGCCCGGGCGCTCGACGGTGGCTGGGAACCGGTGATGGACCAGATCGAGTTGCGTCACTGCGACCTGTCGCGCGACCTCGGACTGCCGATCAGCGCGGAACTCGAGCATCACTTCGCCGAGTTGCGCAAGATGGCCTCCGGCATTCACCTCATCGGCGAGGTGAGCGACCGGCTGCGCGCCCGCGTGATGGCCACCGGCGAACTGATGGCGACGCGCATCGGCGCCGCCTTCCTCGCCGCCGAGGGCCTCGACGTCCAGTGGCTGGACGCACGGACCGTGCTGCACGCGGACGAGCGCCCCGGCGCCACGGCGCGCGCGAACTACCTGTCGGCCACCTGCAGCTTCGAGCCCGACCCGGCGATGCAGCAGCGGCTCGCGGTGGGCGGCAACGTGCTGCTCACGCAGGGCTTCATCGCCAGCGACCGCAAGGGCGAGACGGTGCTGCTCGGCCGCGGCGGTTCCGACACGTCCGGGAGCTACTTCGCGGCCAAGCTGCACGCACGCCGCCTCGAGATCTGGACCGACGTGCCGGGCATGTTCACCGCGAACCCGCGCGCGGTGCCGAACGCGCGCCTGCTCAAGTCGCTCGACTACGACGAGGCGCAGGAGATCGCGAGCAGCGGTGCGAAGGTGCTGCATCCGCGCTGCATCCTGCCGGCCAAGCAGTATTCCATCCCGCTGTCGGTCCACGCGACGCAGCAGCCGGATCTCGAAGGCACGGTCGTCACCGCCACGGGCGGCGACGGCGGCGCGCGCGTCAAGGCGGTCTGCACCAAGAAAGGCATCACGCTCATCTCGATGGAAACCCTCGGGATGTGGCACCAGGTCGGCTTCCTCGCGGACGCCTTCGCCGTGTTCAAGGAACACGGCGTCTCGGTGGACCTGGTGTCGACCTCGGAGACCACGGTCACCGTGTCGCTCGATCCGGCGGCGAATGCGCTCGACGCCCGCGCCCTCGAGGCGCTGGTGACGTCGCTGTCGACGATCTGCCGGGTCGAAGTCATCGGGCCCTGCGCCGCGGTGAGCCTCGTCGGCCGCAGTATCCGCGCCACGCTGCACCGGCTCGGCGACGCGCTCGAGCTGTTCGAGGAGCAACGCATCTACCTGGTCACGCAGGCGGCGAACGACCTCAACATCACCTTCGTCGTCGACGAGGAGCAGGGCGACCGGCTCGTCAGCCGGCTGCACGACGTGATCGTGCGCAACGCGCCGTCGGACCACGTGCTCGGGCCGACCTGGGAGCAGATCCACGGCCTCGGGCCGGTGGTCCCCGAGGGCGGGCCGCCCTGGTGGCAGGGCCGGCGCACGGAACTCGAGCAGCTCGCGCGCGAGCACGGCAGCGCCTACGTCTACGACCGGGCCACGCTCGAGCAGACGGCGCGACAACTGCTCGCGATCGGCGGCGTCGAGCGCGTGTTCTACGCGATCAAGGCCAATCCGCACCCGGACATCCTGCGCAGCTACGCGGCGCTCGGGCTCGGCTTCGAGTGCGTCTCGCAGGGTGAGTGCGAGCGCGTCCTCGAGATCCTGCCCGGCATCGACCGCGACAAGATCCTGTTCACGCCCAATTTCGCGCCGCGCTCCGAGTACGAGTGGGGCTTCGCGCAGGGCGTGCAGGTCACGCTCGACAACATCTACCCGCTGCGGGCGTGGCCGGAGCTGTTCAGGGGCCGGGACGTCCTCGTGCGCGTCGACACCAACTTCGGGCGGGGTCACCACGATCACGTGCGCACGGCGGGCGTGCACTCCAAGTTCGGCATCCCCTTGTTCGAGCTCGACGAGCTCGGCCGCCTGGTGGCGGCGACGGGCACTCGCGTGGTGGGCCTGCATGCCCATACCGGCAGCGGCGTGTTCGACGTCCGCAACTGGCACCAGGTCGGCCAGCTGCTGGGCGATCTCGCCCAGCGCTTCCCGGACGTGCGCGTCATGGACCTGGGCGGCGGCCTCGGCGTGCCCGAGAAGCCCGGGCAGGTGCCCGTCGACCTCGCGCAGCTGCAGGGCGTGATCGACGACCTGCATGGACGCTGGCCGCAGCTCGCCATCTGGCTGGAGCCCGGGCGCTTCCTGGTGGCGCAGGCCGGCGTGCTGCTGGCGCAGGTCACGCAGCTCAAGGGCAAGGGCGCGGTGCAGTACGTGGGCGTGGCGACCGGCATGAATTCGCTGATCCGGCCGGCGCTGTACGGCGCCCACCACGACATCGTCAACCTGACGCGGTTCGGCGAGCCGGGCAGCGAGGTCTACAACGTGGTCGGCCCCATCTGCGAGTCGGCGGACTACCTCGGTCACGAGCGCCTGCTGCCACCCACCTCCGAGGGCGACACGCTGCTGATCGCCAACGCCGGTGCGTACGGGCACGTGATGAGTTCCTGGTACAACCTGCGCGAGCCCGCGCGGGAAATCCTGATCTAGCGCGGCGGGAGCGGGAGCATGAAGACGGGCATCGTCGGCTGGCGCGGCATGGTGGGCTCGGTGCTCATGGAGCGCATGCGGGCCGAGCGGGATTTCGAGCTCTTCGACCCGGTGTTCTTCAGCACCTCCCAGGCCGGCGGCGTGGCCCCGGACGTGGGCGTGGAGCCGGCGTGCTGCACGATGCCGGCGACCTCGGGGCGCTCGCCCAGTGCGACGTCATCGTGACCTGCCAGGGCGGCGACTACACCAGCGACGTCCACCCACGACTGCGCGCTGCAGGCTGGAAGGGCCACTGGATCGACGCCGCGTCGACGCTGCGGATGAAGGACGACGCGGTCATCATCCTCGATCCGGTGAACCGGACCGTGATCGACGCGGCGCTCAACTCCGGCGTGCGCGACTTCATCGGCGGCAACTGCACCGTGTCGCTGATGATGATGGCGCTCGGCGGACTGCTGCGGACCGGACTCATCGAGTGGATCACGTCGATGACCTACCAGGCCGCCTCGGGCGCCGGCGCGCAGAACATGCGCGAACTGATCGAGCAGATGGGCGCGGCGAGCGGTGCGGCCGCCGCCCTGCTGCAGGATCCGTCGAGCGCCATCCTCGACATCGATCGCGTCGTCACCGAGTGCCTGCGCAGCGACGCGCTGCCGCACGCGCAGTTCGGCGTGCCGCTGGCCGGCAGCCTGATCCCGTGGATCGACAAGGACCTCGGCAACGGCCAGAGCCGCGAGGAGTGGAAGGCCGGCGCCGAGACCAACAAGATCCTCGGCCGCACCTCGGACCCGATTCCCGTCGAGGGCATCTGCGTCCGGGTCGGCGCCATGCGCTGCCACAGCCAGGCGATGACGATCAAGCTCAGGCAGGACCTGCCGCTCGCGGAGATCGAGCGACTGCTCGCCGGGGGCAACCCCTGGGTTCGGCTGGTGCCGAACACCCGCGAGGATTCCATCCGCGAGCTGTCGCCGGCGCGCGTGAGCGGCACGCTCGAGGTGCCGATCGGCCGCGTCCGCAAGCTGGCGATGGGCGGCGAATACATCTCCGCGTTCACCGTCGGCGACCAGCTGCTGTGGGGTGCGGCGGAACCGCTGCGGCGCATGGTTCGCATCCTGCTCGAGCGGGGCTGAGCCAGCGCCGGCGGTAGATCCGGCCCGGATCGGGTCAGCGACAATTCGCACTCGTTCCACCTCCCGTGCTGCCCGTGACACCTGGAGCCTCAATCCGTGACTGATCGTTCGGACGCGACGGCCATGGTCGGGCGAGCACTGCCGCGCACTGTGGTGGTGCTGGGCCTGGTCTCGCTGCTGAACGATGCGGCCTCCGAGATGATCACGCCGCTGCTGCCGATCTTCCTGACGGCGACCCTGGGCGCCGGGCCGGCCATCGTCGGACTGGTCGAGGGACTGGCCGAGGCCACGGCGAGCGTCCTGAAGCTCGTGTCCGGACGGCTGGCCGATCGCGGCATCCCGGCGAAGACGCTGGTCGTCGGCGGCTACGGCCTGTCGAACGGCATGCGCCCGCTGATCGGCGCCGTGGCCGGCTGGGGCGCCGTGCTGGTGCTGCGGTTCCTCGACAGGGTGGGCAAGGGGCTGCGCACGGCGCCGCGCGACGCACTCATCGCCGGTTCCACGGGTCCGGCCCAGCGGGGACGGGCCTTCGGCTTCCATCGCTCCATGGACCACGCCGGGGCCGTGATCGGCCCCCTGATCGCCTTCGGCCTGCTGTCCGCCCAGGTCGAGCTGCGCCACGTGTTCTACGCCTCGGTGGTGCCCGGGGTGCTCGTGATGCTGCTCCTGCTGTGGGGCGTGCCGCCGGGGCGTCGCTTCGCGATGGCGCCCGCGCCGGCGTTCTCCTTCAGGGCACTGCACGGACGGCTCAAGGCCATGATCGTCGCCGCGGGACTGCTGGCGCTGGCGAGCGTGCCCGAGGTCTTCGTCGTGCTGTGGGCGACCCAGGCGGGCATGGCGGTCCATTGGGTGCCGCTGGTGTGGGCGGCGGCCAGTGTCGCGAAGATGCTGATCGCGATGCCGGCCGGCGTGCTGTCGGACCGAGTGGGCCGCGTCCCGCTGCTGGCGGGTGGGTGGACCCTGCGGGTGATCGTCCTGATGCTGCTCGCGGCCACGTCGCCGGGCCTCGCGGGCACCTGGGCGCTGTTCATCGCCTACTCGGCGACGCTCGCAGTGACCGAGCCCGCCGAACGCTCGCTGATCGGGGATCATTCCGCCGAGAACGAGCGGGGGACGGCGTTCGGTCTCTACCACCTCGCGAGCGGCCTGCTCGTGCTGCCGGGCGGCGTGCTGTTCGGCGTGCTCTGGCAGTCGTTCGGTTCCCAAGCCGCGTTCGCGGCTGCCGCCGCGGTGACGCTGCTCGCCGCGCTGTTGATGCTGTGGCTCGCGGTGCGCGGGGAACGACAGCCAGGTTGACGTGGCACGTCGCCCGGGTAATGTGACCCCATGAGCATTGCAGAATCCAGGATCACGGCCGCAGGGGCAGATCTCCATTCCAGCCGAGGTTCGGCGACGCATGGGCATCGGGCCCGGGTCGGTCCTGGTCTGGGAAGAACGCGACGGTGAATTCGTCGTGCGTCGTGCAGGAAATTGCACCTCTGCGGATATCCACGCGGCGCTGTTCGGTGACGAACCGCTGCGGGTGAGCCAGTCCGAGTCCGTCAGGAACGGTATCCGCAAGTACATGCGACGCTGACGCTCCAGGACGCGGACGTGGTCGAGTCCGCCCTGGCGCACTACCGGGCACGGCCGGCCCTGGGATTTTCGGACTGCCTGGTCCTGGAAACCGCACGCAAGGCGGGCCACGTGCCGCTGGGTACGTTCGACCGGCAACTCGCCAGCCTGCCCCAGACGGAACGCCTAGGGCTTCGCGGCGTGTCGCGCCCGTAGCTCCTGCACGACGTCCTCGAGCGTCAGGTCACGCGACCTGAGCAGGACGAGCAGGTGGAAGAGCAGGTCCGCGCACTCGCTCAGCACGCCCTCGTCGTCGCGCGTGACGGAGGCCAGCGCGACCTCCAGTCCTTCCTCGCCGAGTTTCTGGGCGATCCGGCTCGGGCCCTGCTGGAACAGCTGCGCGGTGTAGCTGCCTTCCGTCTGTTCGGCGATCCGGTGGGTGATGATCTGCTCGAGCAGGGACAGGAACGCGAGACGCTGGGCGTCGGTCGGCGTGGCCTCTGCAAAGCACGATTCGGTCCCGCGGTGGCAGGTGGGGCCGAGCGGGTCCGCGAGCACGAGGATCGCGTCGGCGTCGCAGTCGGTGCTGACGTCCACCACGCTGAGGAAATTCCCGGAGGTCTCGCCCTTGGTCCACAGCTGCTGGCGCGAGCGGCTGTAGAACACCACGCGGCCGCCGGTGAGCGTCTCGCGCAGCGAGGCCTCGTTCATGTAGCCGAGCATCAGCACGCGTCCGGAGCGTGCGTGCTGGACGACGGCGGGCAGCAACCCGCCGTCCTTGCTCCAGTCGAGGGTCTTCACGTCGTCCAGGGTCACAGCCTCACCTCGATGTCGTGTCTCGCGCAGGTAGCGCTTGAGGTCGGGAATCGCGATCGCGCCGGAGTGGAAGACGCTGGCCGCGAGGGCGCCGTCGACGCGGGCCTGCCGGAAGACCTCGGCGAAGTGCTCGGGCGCGCCGGCGCCACCGGAGGCGATGAGCGGCACGCGGCAGACGTCCCGGACCTGACTGAGCTGCGCCAGGTCATAGCCCGAGCGCACGCCGTCGCTGGCCATGCAGTTGAGGACGATTTCGCCGGCACCGCGGTCCTGCGCCTCCTGCACCCAGTCGAGCGTGCGCCGCGCGGTGCTGCGCGAACGCGTCGGGTCGCCGGTGTACTGGTAGACGAGGTAGTCGTCGCCGACGGTCTGGCTGTCCACGCCGACCACGACGCACTGCGTGCCGAAGCGGTGCGCCAGGCGGTCGATCAGCGCGGGTTCCGCCAGCGCCGGCGAGTTGACGGAAATCTTCTCGGCGCCGGCGTTCAGCACCGCCTCGGCATCCTCGACGCTGCGGATGCCGCCCGCGACGCAGAAGGGAATGTCCAGCACGCGCGCAACCCGCGTGATCCAGCTGCGGTCCACCGAGCGCTGCTCCGGGCTCGCCGTGATGTCGTAGAACACGAGTTCGTCCGCACCCTCGGTGCGGTAGCGCGTGGCCAGTTCGAGGATGTCGCCCACGACGCGGTGGTCGCGGAAGCGCACGCCCTTGACGACCTGGCCGTCGCGGACGTCGAGGCAGGGAATTATGCGGCGGGCAAGAATGGCTCGAGCTCCTCGGGTTTGAGACGTCCTTCGAGCAGCGCGCGTCCGCTGATGACCGCGGCGACGCCCGTGGCGGCGAGTGCGTGCAGGTCCCGGGCCTCGCTCACGCCGCCGGAGGCCTGCCAGTCGATGCCGGGGAACCGGTGCACGGCCTCCCGGTACAGTTCGAGGTTCGGTCCGCTGAGGGCCCCGTCGCGCGCCACGTCGGTGCAGAGCACGTGCCGCAGGCCGTGCGCGGAGTAGCGTTCGACCATTTCCCAGAGGCTGGTCCCGGTCTGTCGCTCCCAGCCGTGCGTCGCGAGCCGCGGCGTGCCGTCCTCGTCGAGACGGACGTCGAAGGCCAGCACGACCTTGTCCGGTCCCAGTTCGCGCAGCCAGCGCTCGACCTCGAGCGGCTGGGTGACCGCGACGCTCCCGACGACGACACGGGCCACGCCGAGCGCCAGCAGAGCGTCGGCGATGCCACGCTCACGGACGCCGCCGCCCACCTGGAGGCTCACCCCGGGCGCCGCGGCGAGCAGGCGCTCGATCGCCGACCGATTGCCCTGCGCGCCGTCGCGCGCGCCGTCGAGGTCCACGACGTGGATGAGACGCGCCCCGTAGGCGAGATAGCGATCGAGCACCTCGGCCGGATCCGTGGCGTAGACGGTCTCGGCGTCGAAGCGGCCCTGCAGCAGGCGGACGCAGCGACCGCCGCGCAGGTCGATGGCGGGGACGAGGAGCATCAGGCCAGCTCCAGGAAGTTGGCCAGCAGCCGGCTGCCTGCGCTGGCCGAGCGCTCGGGATGGAACTGCACGCCGTAGAAATTGCCGCGCTGCACTGCCGCCGAGAACTCCTGGCCGTAGTCCGTTGCGGCCAGGGTCCAGGGCCCGGTGGGCGCGGCGTAGCTGTGCACGAAGTAGACGTATTCGCCGTCGCCGAGTCCGCGTGTCAGTGGTCCGTCGCTCACGATGCGGAGCTGGTTCCAACCCATGTGCGGGACCGGATGGTCCGGCCGGTTGCGGAAGCGGGCCACGCGTTCCGCGATGATCCCCAGGCACTCGGTATCGTCGGCGTCGCCGCCTTCCTCGCTGCTCGCAAACAGCAGTTGCATGCCGAGGCAGATGCCGAGCACCGGCTGCTCGAGCTGCGGGATCAGCTCGACGAGTCCCAGCGCGCGCAGGCGCGACATGGCGTCGCCCGCCGCCCCGACGCCCGGCAGGATGACGCGACGGGCCGCACGCAGGGCGGCGGGATCGGCCGTCAGCTGCGAGCTCGCGCCGAGGCGCTCGAGCGCAAAGCGCAGCGAGGCGATGTTGGCGCCGCCGTTGTCGATGATCGCGACGTCGTTCACGCGCAAGATCTCACAGCACGCCCTTGCTGCTCGGCAGCTCCGTGCCCCGCACGCGGATGGCGCGACGCAGCGCGCGACCCAGTCCCTTGAAGCAGGCCTCCACCATGTGGTGCGTGTTCTCGCCCTTGACCTCGATGTGGATCGCGGCGCCGAGGCTGTCGGCGACGGAGCGGAAGAAGTGCGGGACGAGCTCGGTCGGCAGTCCGCCGACGGCGTCGCGGCTGAAATGGCCGGTGAACACCGAATAGGAACGTCCCGAGAGGTCGATCGCCACCTGCGCGAGCGCCTCGTCCATGGGCAGCACGAAGCCGTAGCGGCCGATGCCCCGCTTGTCGCCGAGCGCCTCGCGCAGCGCCTGGCCGAGGGCGAGGGCGCAGTCCTCGACGGTGTGGTGCTCGTCCACCTGCAGGTCGCCGCGGCAGCGCAGTTCGAGTGCGAATTCCCCGTGCTTCGCGACCTGCTCGAGCATATGGTCGAAGAAGCCGATGCCGGTCTCGATGGCGACCGGCGTGGTGCGGTCGAGGTACACGGCGACCTCGATGTCGGTCTCGCGGGTCTGCCGTTGTACCCGCGCCGTGCGGTTGAGGCGGCACAGTCGTTCGGCAATCGCGGGCCAGGTCTCGTCCGCCGTGCCCTGCGCGCGCACCCGCAGGCCCGGCAGCCCGAGGTTGTCCGCGAGCTGCATGTCGGTGTCGCGGTCGCCGATGACGTAACTGTGTGCGGTGTCCAGGGCCCGCGACGCCAGGAATTCGGTGAGCAGGCCGGTACGCGGCTTGCGGCAGTCGCAATCGTCGGCCGGGACGTGCGGGCAGAAGAACTCGGCCGCGAACTCGATGCCCTGGGACGCCAGGATTCCGCGCAGGAAGTCCTGCGGCTCGCGGAAGGCGTCCTCCGGGAAGGACGAGGTGCCAAGGCCGTCCTGGTTGCTGACGAGGACCAGCCGGTAACCCGCCCGTTGCAGGTCGAGCAGGGCGGGAATGACCCCGGGCAGCAGGCGCAGCTTCTGCAGGCTGTCGACCTGCTCGTCCGGTGGCTCCTCGATGATCGTCCCGTCCCGGTCGATGAACAGGATTCGCTCGCCGCTCATAGTCGCTCCAGCGCGGCCATCAGCCGCTCGTTCTGCTCGGGCGTCCCCACCGAGATACGCAGGCAGTTCGCCAGGCCCGGCGCCGAGCTGAAGTCGCGGACCAGCAGTCCCACCGACTTGCCCGCCTCGAGCACCGCCCGGGCGTCGCGACACTCGACCAGCAGGAAGTTGGCGGCCGATGGAAACACCTGCGCGACCACCCGCATCCGCGCGAGCCGCTCGGCCATGCGGTCGCGCTCGGCGAGCAGCGTGGCGATGCGTGCGCCGGCCATGGCCCGCTGCGGCGCCTCGGTGAGCGCCAGCACCGCCTCGACGGTCGACGCCGGAATCGCGTAGGGCGGAATGATGCGCTTCAGGAGTTCGACGATCTCCTCGCGCGCGATCAGCGTCCCAAGCCGCGCTCCCGCGAGCGCATACGCCTTCGAGAGCGTGCGCAGCACGACGAGATTCGGGTATTCGTCGAGGCGCGATGCCAGGCTCGGGTTTCCCGAGAACTCGAGGTAGGCCTCGTCCACGCAGACGAGGGCCTCGGTCGCGAGTTCGCGACAGACGTCGAGCATCGCCGACTCGTCGATGAGGTTGCCGGTCGGGTTGTTGGGCGAGCACAGGAAGACGATCTTCGCGCGGCGGCCGGCCTCGATCACGGCGGGGACGTCCAGCGCGAACCCGGGGCGGAGCAGGGGGACCTCGTGCACGTCCGCCCCCTGGATGCGCGCCGCGACCTTGTAGAAGCCGAAGGTCGGCGGCGTGATCACGACGCCGTCGAGTCCGGCGCGGCAGAACGCCCTCACCAGCAGATCGATGGCCTCGTCACTGCCGCGACCGACCAGCACGCGGGCGAGCGGCACGTCGTACAGACTCGCCATGCGCTCGACCAGATCATGAGGCTGCGGCTCGGGGTAGCGATTGAGGCCGGCCGCCGAGTTGTCCCCCTGGGCGCGCCAGGGCATCTCGTTGGCGTGCAGGCGCTCGAGCGACGGGTCCCAGGCCGCGTGCGCATAGGGTTGCAGCTGCAGGATGTCCGGCCGGGCGAGGTCGAGCACCGAGCTCATGCGAGCGACTCCCGCTCGATGACGTCGAGCCGCACCGTCACGGCGTTTGCATGCGCGTCGAGCGACTCGAGGCGCGCGAGCGTGCGGGCCGTCCGCCCGAGATCGGCCAGGCCCGCGGGCGTGACTTCCTGGACGGTGATGCGCTTCTGGAAGTCGGCGACGCCCAGTCCGCTGTAGGCGCGGGCGTGCCCGTAGGTGGGCAGCACGTGATTGGTGCCGCTGCAGTAGTCACCCATGGTCTCCGGCGTCCACGCACCGAGGAACACCGAGCCTGCGTTGCGCACGCGGCCGAGCCACGCACGGGGATCGTCGACCTGCAGGATCAGGTGTTCGGGCGCATAGCGGTTGCTCACCTCGAGGGCGGTCTCGAGATCGGGGACCAGCAGCACGCGGCTCTCGGCGATCGATCGCGCGGTGATGGCGCGGCGCGGCAGCACGGCCATCTGCCGGGCGACCTCGGCCACGCACGCCTCGGCCATGGCACGCGACGTCGTCACCAGCACGACCTGCGCGTCCTCGCTGTGCTCCGCCTGGGCGAGCAGGTCGGCCGCGACGAACGCCGGGCGCGCGGACCCGTCGGCGATCACCAGCACCTCGGACGGACCGGCCGGCATGTCCAGGGCCGCGCCGTCGGCATCGGCGGCGACGACCTGCTTCGCCGCCGTCACCCAGGCGTTGCCGGGACCGAAGATCTTGTCGACCTTGGGTACGCTGGCCGTACCGTAGGCCATGGCCGCCACGGCCTGCGCGCCGCCGATCTTGAAGACGCGCTCGATGCCGCACAGCCGCGCGGCCACCAGGACCGCCGGGTCTGCCGAACCGTCGGGGCGCGGCGGCGTGCACAGGACCCGCAACGGACAGCCCGCGATCCGCGCCGGGACGGCGAGCATGATCGCCGTGGAGGGCAGGGGGGCGGTGCCGGCCGGAACGTAGAGCCCGACGGCGTCGAGCGGCACGGTGATGCGTTCGCAGACCACGCCGGGGGAGGTTTCGATGCGCAGCGGGGCCGCCTGTTGCGCCTCGTGAAACGTGGTGACCGTGCCGATCGCCCGGCGCAGGGCCGCGTGCTGGTCTTCCGAGAGCGCCGCCTCGGCCGCGTCGAACTCAGGAGCGTTGACGGCGAAGGTGGCGAGTCGCACCCGATCGAAGCGTTCGGTGTACTCGCGCAGGGCCTCGTCGCCGCGGCGACGCACATCCTCGACGATGCGGCCGGTCTTCTCGAGCAGTTCCGCGGCCGCACGCTGTGCAGGACGCCTCAGGATCGCGTCGCGACCGGCATCGTCGAGCCGCGTCCAGTCCAGGATCTCGAGCGGCGCGGTCATGGCAGCATCTTCTCGACCGGCAGCACCAGCACCGCACTCGCACCGGCCGCCTTCAGGCTCTCCAGCGTCTCCCAGAAGACGGTCTCGCGGCACACGGCGTGCACGGCCACCTTGTCGCCGGCGCCGTCGAGCGGGATGACCGTGGGCGACTCGCTGCCGGGCAGCAGCTGCTTGATCTGCGCCAGGGCGGAGCGCGGCGCGTGCAGCATGATGTACTTGCTCTCGCGCACCTGCTGCACGCCGTCGATGCGCAGCAGCAGCCGTCGCACCCAGTCGGCCTTCTCGTCGGGCAGCGGCACCGGCGTGCGGATGAGGGCGGCCTCGCTCTGCAGCACGGTGGCGACCTCGCGCAGGTGGTTCGCGCTCAAGGTCGACCCGGTGGAGACGAGGTCGCAGATCAGGTCGGCGCGCCCGAGTCGCGGCGCGATCTCCACGGCGCCGGACAGGGTGACGATCTCGGCACGGATCGAGTTCTCGCGCAGGAACCGTGCCAGGACGTTGGGATAGGTCGTGGCGATGCGTCGGTCGGCAAGGCTGTCGAGGCCCGAGTATGCGAACTCGTCGGGCACGGCGAGCGACAGGCGGCAGCGGCCGAAGTCCAGTCGCTGGATCATCTCGAAGCGCGCCTGGCTGCCGCGGGCCGCCATGGCGAGGCGCTTTTCCTCGATGACGTTGAGACCGACCAGCCCCAGGTCGCAGACGTCTTCCTGGACGAGGTCCGGGATGTCGTCGTCGCGCACGAAGAGCACGTCGAGCGGCATGTTCTCCCCGTAGCACATGAGCTGGTCCTTGCCGCGGCTGTA
Organism: uncultured Gammaproteobacteria bacterium; assembly: GCA_963823535.1. Lineage (GTDB taxonomy): Bacteria > Pseudomonadota > Gammaproteobacteria > Steroidobacterales > Steroidobacteraceae > RPQJ01. Next base: position 365,662 of record CAWGLZ010000003.1, on the reverse strand, counting down.
CTTGAGGCCGCAGCGCGCCAGCAGGTCGAGGGAGTGGTCGGTGAGCCGCCCGGACTTCTGGATGGCGATGCGCAGGCGTTGCTTGCGCTCCATCTCAGCGCTCCTGCAGGCGGCGCACGGCGAGCGCATAGCCGCCGTTGCCGTCGGCCAGGTAGCGGGCGACGCGACCGATGGTCGTCACGCTCACCCCCGTCTGGCGGTGGATCTCGCGGTAGGGAATGTCCCGCTGCAGGAGGCCCACCACGGCCCAGCGGTCGGCCAGCGCCTGCAGCTCGGCGGGGGTGCACAGGTCGCGGAAGAAGTCCCGGCACTCCTCGACGGTGCGCAGGGTCAGGACAGCCTGGAAGAGCGACCGTTCGGCGGCGGCTTCCTGGCGCGGGGAGATGCCGCGGTGGCTCTTCACGGGGGGAGTTCCAATGTAATAGCGTGATAGCACGTTAAAACAACCAGCTGGAGAACACAAGGCCTTCCGCGCTCCCTTGACGCTGTGCTCCGCCGCCACCTACACTGCCGCCGCTCATCGAGACCGGCTGAGGGAATGGCCCTTTGAAGCCGGGGCAACCGCCGGGCCCAACCTGCCCGGAAAGGTGCCAACTCCACGGGGACCCGGTCCGCCGACAGATGAGTTGCCGCAGGGCTGCCCCGGTTTTCCGGGGGTGTTGGCTGCGGCAACCACGAGCCGTGCTCCACGGGAGTCTCGAAGCCTGCCGCTGCCGCAGTCCGGCCGCTCGTGGAGCCCGTCGTCCCAATGACCGCGCATCGACCGATCGACGCACGCCTGCCCGCCGCCTACGAGTGGCGGCACGATGTGCTCACGTTGCCGGACGCGCTGGAACTGCACTTCGGCGGGCGACTCGAACGCGTCGAGGTGGCCTACCGGCTCGCGGGCGCAACGGGAGCACCGGTGGTCGCGGCGCTGGGCGGCATTTCGGCCGGCCGCGAGGTCTTCGGCCTCGAGGAAGCCGCACCGGGCTGGTGGCAGGACGCGGTTGGCCCGGGTCGTGCCCTCGACACGGATCGATATCGGGTGCTGGGGATCGACTTCCTCGGCGGCAGCCACCGGACGTCCGGTCCCGCGGAAGGACGGCTTTTCCCCACGATCAGCGCGTTCGATCAGGCAACCGTCCTGGTCCGGCTGCTCGATGCGCTGGGCATCGACCGACTCCAGGGTGCCGTGGGGGCGTCCTACGGCGGCATGGTGACGCTCGCGCTGGCGCAGGCGCATCCGGAACGCTTGCGGCACGCCGTGGTGCTGAGCGCCGCCCACCGCACGCATCCGATGTCCACGGCCTGGCGCAGCGTGCAGCGTGCCATCGTCCGCTACGCTCTGGGCCACGGCGAAGGCCCGCGCGGGCTCGTGCTCGCACGTGCACTGGCGATGGCGACCTACCGCTCGGCGCGCGAGTTCGAGGAGCGCTTCCCGGGGCCGCCGCAGGAGACCGCGGAGGGTTTTCGCTTCCCGGTCGAGGCCTACCTCTTCGCCCGCGGCGAGAGCTATGCCGCGCACTATCGGCCGGAGGCCTTCGTCTGCCTCTCGGAATCCATCGACCTGCACCGGGTCGAGCCCGAGCAGATCCGGGTGCCGACGACGCTGATCGGCGTCACCGAGGACCAGCTCGTGCCGCTGTCCGACATGCGCGAACTGCGCGACCGGCACGGCGGCACCTGCGGCCTGGTCGAGATCAGTTCCATCTATGGCCACGACGCTTTCCTGAAGGAGACCGAGGTGCTGCGCGACGTGCTCGCGCGGTCGCTCGATTAAGAATGAGCAAAGACCTGTCCGCCAAGACCCTCGCGGTGCGCGCCGCGCTCGACAGCGACACGCAGTTCGGTGCGGTCGTTCCCCCGATCCACCTCACCTCCACGTTCTCGTTCGCAGGCTACGGCCAGAAGCGCGCCTACGACTACTCGCGCTCGGGCAACCCGACGCGCGATGCGCTGGCCGGTGCCCTGGCCGGACTCGAAGGCGGGGCGGGTGCCGTGGTCACGTCCTCGGGCATGGCCGCGGTGGGTCTCGTGACCCAGCTCTTCCGGCCGGAACAGGTCGCCGTCGTGCCCCACGACTGCTACGGCGGCACCTACCGTCTCTTCAACGCGCTCCGCGAGCGCGGTTCGCTCGACGTGCGGTTCGTCGATTTCCAGCAGCCCGCGGCGCTTGCGGACGCCCTGGCCGCGAGCCCGGCGCTGGTGTGGATCGAGACACCGAGCAACCCGCTGCTGCGGATCGTGGATGTCCGGAGCGTGGCGCGCGCCGCGCACGAGGCCGGGGCGCTGGTGGTGGCCGACAACACCTTCCTGTCGCCGGTGTGGCAGCGACCGCTCGAACTCGGCGCGGACGTCGTCGTGCACTCGACGACCAAGTATCTCAACGGACACAGCGACGTCGTCGGCGGCTGCGTCGTCGCCGCGACCGCGGAGCTGCACGAGCGCCTGGCGTGGTGGGCCAATTGCATCGGAGTCACGGGTGCGCCGTTCGACAGCTACCTGACGCTGCGCGGAATCCGCACCCTGCATGCGCGCATGCGTGCGCACGGCGAGAATGCCGCCGAGATCGCGCGCCTGCTGGTCAGGCACCCGGCCGTGGCGCGCGTCTACTACCCGGGCCTCGAGTCGCATCCGGGGCACGACCTCGCCCGCACGCAGCAGCACGGCTTCGGCGCGATGGTGAGCCTGGAACTGAAGGGCTCGGTCAGCGCGGTGCAGGCATTCCTCGGAGCCCTCGAGCTCTTCTCCCTCGCCGAGTCCCTCGGCGGCGTCGAGAGCCTCGTGGCGCACCCGGCGAGCATGACGCACGCGGCCATGGACGTCGCGGCCAGGACGCGCGCGGGCATTTCCGACACGCTGGTGCGGCTCTCGGTGGGCATCGAGGAGACGGCCGACCTGCTGCGGGATCTCGAGACGGCGCTCGACGCCGCCCGGCACGCGTCCACCTGAGCGCACCGGGACCGCAGCCATGGGGAAGTCGGTGATCGCGATCTGCGTGGGCGCCAGCCTCGGCGCATTGCTCCGATGGTGGCTCGGGCTCCTGCTGAACGGGCTTTTTCCGACGATCCCGCCGGGCACGCTGGTCGCCAATCTCGTCGGCGGCTATCTCGTGGGTCTCGCCATCGCGTTCTTCGCGACCTACTCGGCCATCGCCCCCGAATGGCGCCTGCTGGTCATCACCGGCTTCTGCGGCGGGCTCACGACCTTCTCCACGTTCTCGGCGGAGATCGTCACGCTCCTGCAGCAGGGCCGCGCCGCCTGGGCCCTCGGCGCCGCCGCCAGCCACCTCGTGGGATCGGTCCTGATGACAATCGCCGGCGCCGGCACGATGCTGTGGTTCCGGGCGAACCACTGAGGGTGTCGGGCATGGACGGATCATTCCTGCGCTTCTACGTGCACGAGAACGACCGGGTCGACGGGCGACCGGCCTGGGAGTGGCTGCTCGAGCAGGCCAACCGGATCGGCGTGCGTGGCGGCTCCGCCTTCCGGGCCATGGCGGGATTCGGCCGCCATCGGGTGCTGCACGAGGACCGCTTCTTCGAGCTCGCCGGATCGCTCACCGTCGAGGTCGAGTTCATCGTCTCCCAGGACGAAGCGCAGCAGTTGCTCGAGCGGGTGGCCCGCGAGCCCCTCAGGCTGTTCTACGCGCGGATTCCTGCCACGTTCGGCACGCTCGGGGGCGGCGGCTGATCAGGCGAACGCCTCGACCGATACGGCCTTGACCAGCGCCAGGATCGGCACGCCGGGCGCCAGACCGAGCGTCTGCACGGCATCGACGGTGACCAGCGACAGCAGGCGAGCGTGGCCCACCACGAGATGCACCAGCCGCAGGGCCTCGTGCGACGACGGCTCCACGGCCAGCACCTCGGCCTCGAGCACGTTGTGCAGCGACAGGCCTTCCGGGCGCCGGTTCGCCAGGATGACCTCGCGGGCCGGGATCTGGATGCGCACCGGCGCACCGACGGGCGAGTGCATCGTCGGAACCGAGACCCGCAGTTCGCGCGCCTCGAGATGCGTGAGCTGCCGCGCCGCGTCGTGCCCGGCGACGCGGGCATCGAGGGCCACGGCGGGCTCGCGATGCCGGTCGAGGCCGGGCAAGCGGTTGCTGGCCGTCAACGTCTCCACGGTCCCTGCCGCCGTGACCGTTCCGCGCTCCAGCAGGACGACGTGCGACGCGAGCTTCACGACGTCCTCGAAATCGTGCGTGACGATCACCATCGACAGGGACGTCGCACGCTGCAGGGCCATGAGCTCCTGTCGCAGCGACTCGCGCAGGTCCCAGTCCACCGCGGCAAAGGGTTCGTCGAGCAGCAGCACCGCCGGATCGCGGGCGAGGGCGCGCGCAATCGCGACGCGCTGCTGCTGACCGCCGGACAGCGCGGCCGGCCGCCGGTCGCCCAGTCCCTCGAGGCGCGCGATGCGCAGCAGTTCGTCGACCCGTGCGGCGCGGGGCGCGCCGCGCGGCCGGTCGAGCGCCAGTGCGACCTGTTCGCGCACCGTCAGGTGGGGGAAGAGGGCGTAGTCCTGGAAGACGAACCCGACCGGTCGCCGGTGCGTGGGAACCATCAGCTGGGCCGCGGTGTCGGTCCAGCGCTGGCCGCCGCTTGCGACTTCGGCCTCCGGCGGACGGTGCAGGCCGGCGATCGTCCGCAACACTGTGGTCTTGCCGCTGCCCGAGGGCCCGAACAGCGCGGTGACCGATCCCGCGGGCGCCTCGAAATCGACCTCGAGCGGGAAAGGCTCGGCCTGGCGGAGGCGGACATGCAATGCGCCGGGGTGCTCCATGCCGTCAGGTCCGCCCTGCCATGCGCCGGGCCATGGCATTGGTGATCCACAGTGCGGCGACGGACAGCACGAGCAGCACCAGCGCCATGACGCCGGCGCCGTGCTCGTCGAACGCCTGGACACGATCGTAGATCGCGATCGCGATGGTCCGCGTCTCCCCGGGGATCGAGCCGCCCACCATGAGCACGACGCCGAATTCGCCGAGCGTGTGGGCAAAGGTGAGGACCACGGCCGTGGCGATCCCGGGCAGCGCCAGCGGCAGCTCGATCCGGCGGATGACGCCGAGCGGCGACAGTCCGCAGCAGCGGGCGGCATCCCGTACGTTGCGCGGAATCGCCGCCAGCGCGTTCTGCATCGGCTGCACCGCAAACGGCAGGTTCACCAGCAGCGAGGCCAGCACCAGGCCCTCGAAGCTGAACACGAGCGGCTGGCCCGCCAGCGATTCGAACGCCCGGCCGAACCAGGACTGGCGGCCGAAGGCCGTGAGCAGGTAGAAGCCCACCACGGTCGGCGGCAGGATCAGTGGCAGGGCGACGAGCGCCTCGACCAACCCGCGCCCGCGGAACCGCGCGAACGCCAGCCAGCGTGCGAGCAGGAAAGACAGGGGCACGAGCAATGCGACCGTGACCAGTCCCAGGCGCAGGGACAACCCGAGTGCGGTCCAGTCCATTTCAGTCAGTCCGGAGGCAGTGCAAAGCCGTAGCGCTCGAAAACCGCGCGGCTGGCCGGCGCATGCATGAAATCGTACAGGCGGATGGCCGCGGGTGAGGCGTTCCTGAGCAGGACCATGCGTTGTCGCAGCGGCTCGTGCAGTTCGTCCGGGACGAGGACGAACCTGCCGCGGCGACCCAGCTCGGGCGCAAGCGCGAGAGAGTGGGCGATCAGCCCGCCCTCGGTGTTGCCGTCGCTGGCAAACTGCGCCGCCTGGGCCACGTTCTCGCCGATCACGAGTTGCGGCCGCACGGCGTTCCACAGTCCGAGCGCCTGCAGCACCTGCCGTGCCGCGCGACCGTACGGGGCATGCTCCGGATTCGCGATGGCGAATCGTCCCGGCTGGCCGCCGTCGAGGTGGCGTCGCAGCGACGCGAGTCGCGGGTCCGGGTCGAGCGGGGAACCCGTCGGCACGAAGAAGACGAGCCTGCCGATCGCATACACCGAACCGTCGTCGCGCGTCAGTCCCGCGTCGACGAGGCGACGTACGTAGGCCTCGTCGGCCGAGAGGAAGATCTCGAACGGGGCCCCCTGCTCGATCTGGCGGGCAAAGTTTCCCGAGGAGCCGAGGCTGACGCGCGCCGCAATTCCGGTCTCGCGTCGGAATTGCTCGACGATCTCGCCCAGGGCGAACTTGAGGTCCGACGCCGCGGCCACCAGCGGCGCGGCTGCCGTCGCGGGGGCGGCGGGCGACGCGCCCGGGATCTCGGCGGACTTCGCGACGATGCAGCACGACAGGCAGGCGAGCAGCACGAGGCGCAGGGACCACTGGCCGTCGTTTCGGTGGATCACGTCAGCGCCCGCGGGATCATGCGGTGGAATATAAAAGAAAGGCCGGCATTGAAGCCGGCCTTCCGGGAAGGGACCCGAGCTGCCTCAGTCCGTGAGGCATAGACTAACCCGACTCAAGTCCACATCACTCGTCGCATGATCGGCCCTGGAACCAGGGCGGCGGACGACCTGGTGCCGTCCGCGGACGCGCAGTATAGCGCCGGCTTTCCGGGGGTTGAAAGGCCAATTTCGAGGCTGGACGCTGCTCGGGGCTGAGCTGGGCGGATTCTTTATGTGATTTCGCTTAATAATAACAGAGGCCATTGAAAAATATGGTCTTTTTCATGGCTCCAAACGTGCCAGAACGGCGTCGCCGGCGGCCCGGCTGCCGAAGGCCGGAACCCCGTGTGCCGCGATGTCCGCGGTGCGTACCCCGGCCTCGAGTGCTCCCGTCACGGCCGCCTCGACCGCGAGGGCCTCGGTCTCGAGCCCGAGGGAATGCCTGAGCAACAGGGCCGCGCTCAGGATGGTTCCGAACGGGTTTGCAATGCCACGCCCGGCGATATCCGGTGCCGACCCATGGATCGGTTCGTACAGACCGACACTGCCGGCGCCCAGGGACGCGGAGGGCAACAGGCCGAGCGAGCCCACCAGCATGGACGCCTCGTCCGTCAGGATGTCGCCGAACATGTTCTCCGTCAGCAACACGTCGAAACTCGTCGGGCGCCGCAGCAGGTGCATGGCCGCGGCATCGACCAGCATGTGTTCGAGTTCGACCTCCGGGAATTCCTCACCGAGCACGCGCTCGACGACCGTGCGCCACAGGCGGGAAGTCTCGAGCACGTTGGCCTTGTCGACGGAGACGATGCGCCGGCGGCGGCCCATCGCCAGTCGTGCGGCGACGCGCGTGACGCGTTCGATCTCCGCGGTGGTATAGCTGCAGACGTCCTCGGCCTCGTGGGCCGTGCGCGTCTTGCGTCCGAAGTAGATGCCCCCGGTGAGTTCGCGCACGACCATGATGTCCGCGCCGCGGATCACGTCCGCCTTGAGCGGGGACGCGTCGAGCATGCTCGGAATCGTGCGTACCGGTCGCAGGTTCGCGAACAGCCCGAGCGTTCGGCGAAGTTCGAGCAGACCCGCCTCGGGTCGGACCCGGGCAGCCGGGTCCGACCACTGCGGGCCACCGACGGCGCCGAGCAGTACCGCCTCACTGGTGCGGCAGGCATCAATGGTGCGCGGCGGCAGGGGGGAACCGGAGGCGTCGATGGCCGCGCCACCGACGAGCGCCTCGACGAACTCGAAATCGTGCCCGTGATGTCGCGCCACGGTCTCGAGGACGCGCACGGCTTCCGCGGTCACTTCGGGGCCGATCCCGTCGCCCCCGAGCACGGCGATGCGCGCCTTCATGGGTGACGCCCCTCGTAGGCCGTGATGGCGTCCGCCTGTCCAAGCAGGTAGCCGAGTTCGTCCACTCCATTCATCAGGCAGTAGCGGGCGAATGCCTCGACCGGAAAACGGACCTCGCGCCCGTCGGGCAGGCGCAGTGTCGTGGCCGCGAGGTCGATCTCGACCTCGGCCCCCGGATGTGCCACGAGCCAGTCGTGGGTCGCGTCGTCCACCACCACCGGCAGCAGACCGTTCTTGAGGCTGTTGCTGCGGAAGATGTCGGCGATCTCGGTGCTGATCACGGCCCGGAACCCATAGTCGAGCAGGGCCCACGGGGCGTGCTCCCGCGACGATCCGCAACCGATGTTGCGGCCGGCCACCAGGACGGTGCAGCCACGTGCCTCGGCGCGATTCAGCACGAAGTCGGCCCGCGGACGGCCCTCGGCGTCATAGCGCCAGTCGGCAAACAGCGCGGCGCCGAGGCCCTCGCGGGTCGTCGTGGTGAGGAAACGCGCCGGGATGATCTGGTCGGTGTCTATGTTGCTCGACGGCATGACCACCGTCCGCGAGCGGATGACGTTGATGGGGTCCATGTCGTCCTCAGTTCAGGAACTCGCGCGGGTCGGTGACGCGGCCGCGTACCGCGGTGGCGGCGGCGGTGGCGGGGCTCGCCAGCAGCGTACGCGCGCCGACGCCCTGCCGGCCCTCGAAATTGCGGTTGCTGGTGCTCACGCAGACCTGCCCCGGCGGTACGGTATCCCCGTTCATCCCCAGGCACATCGAGCAACCGGACTCGCGCCACTCGGCGCCAGCGTCCGTGAACACGCGGGCGAGCCCGCGTTCCTCCGCCTCGCGCTTGATCTGCTGCGAGCCGGGCACGACGAGCATGCGCACGCCCGGGGCCACCTTGCGCCCCGTGAGGACCTTCGCCGCCGCCTCGAGGTCCGAGAGACGGGCATTGGTGCAGCTGCCGACGAACACGACCTGCACCGCCTTGTCGCGCAGGGCCTCGCCGGGTGCGAGCCCCATGTACTCCAGCGCGCGCGCAAACACCGCGTCTCCCGGGTGGTCGGGCACGCGGCCCGAGACCGGCGCGACCATGCCCGGGTTCGTGCCGTAGGTGATCATCGGCTCGATCGACGCGGCGTCGAGTCGCACCGTCTGATCGAAGTCGGCCCCGTCGTCCGTGCGCAGCGTGTGCCAGTCCGCCATGGCGCGCTCCCAGGCTTCGCCTCGCGGGGCGCGGGGACGGTCGCGCAGGTAGGCGAAGGTGGTCTCGTCGGGCGCCACCATGCCGGCCCGCGCGCCGGCCTCGATGGACATGTTGCAGACGGTCATGCGCTCGTCCATCGACAGCGCCTCGATGGCCGGCCCGCGAAATTCGATGACGTGCCCGGTGCCCCCGTTCACGCCGATGCGCCCGATGATCGCGAGCACGAGGTCCTTGGCCGACACTCCCTGAGCGAGGCGGTTTGCCACCTCGATCGCCAGCGTCTTCGGCCGGCGCTGCAGCAGGCACTGCGTCGCGAGCACGTACCCCACCTCCGTGGTCCCGATGCCGAAGGCGAGGGCACCGAATGCGCCGTGGGTGCTCGTGTGGCTGTCGCCGCAGACGATCGTCTTGCCCGGCTGCGTGGCGCCGAGCTCGGGTCCGATGATGTGCACGATGCCGCGCCGGTGGTCGCGGAGCCCGATCAGGTCGAGGCCGAACTCGACGCAGTTGTCCTCGAGCTGGCGGATCTGCCGGGCGGCCGATTCCATCGCAATCGGCACGCCGCCGAAGATCTGCGCGGGGTCCGTCGGCGTCGAGTGATCCATGGTCACCAGCGTACGGTCCGGGCGTCGCACCGGGAGCCCGCGGCTGCGCAGCACGGAGAACGCCTGCGGGGAGGTGACCTCGTGCGTCAGGTGCAGGTCGATGTACAGAATCGCCGGCGTCTCCGGCGTTTCCGGCACCACGACGTGGCGCTCCCAGACTTTCTCGAACAGGGTCTTCGCGGTCATGCAGGCTCTCTGGGTGCGGTCAGATGGCCGAGGCGGCTTCTTCCGTCTCCGGGCTGCGGCGCTCCAGCCGTGCGGTCGTCGCGCGCATCGACTCGATGCGGTTCACTACCTCGAGGAAGGCGCGCACGCCGGACTCGACGATGTCGGTGGTGACGCTGGAGCCCCGGTACGCGCGGCCGTTGTACTCCACGGTGACGACCGCCTCGCCCTGTGCGTCCTCGCCCATCGACACGCTGCGCACCTCGAACTTGCGCAGGGTGACGGGGATGCCCGTCGCCGTCTCGATTGCCTTGAAGGAGGCGTCCACCGGGCCGTCGCCCGTCGATTCCTGCGACACCGTGCGCCCGTCGGAATGGCGCAGGCCGATGCGGGCCATCGCGGCCCCGCCAGAGTCGCTGACCGCGTGCAGGCTCTCGAGGTGCCAGGGGCCGCTGGCGCCGAACTCGGCACGCAGCACCAGCGCCTCGATGTCGCCGTCGAACATCTCCTTCTTCTTGTCGGCGAGGGCCTTGAAGTCCTCGAGGACGCGCGCGAGCTCGGCGTCGCTCAGCTCGAAGCCGAGTTCCTTGATGCGTTCACGCAAGGCCGCGCGGCCGCTGTGCTTGCCGAGGACCAGGTGGGTGCGCGAGAGGCCGACGTCCTCCGGTCGCATGATTTCGTAGGTGGAGTGGTGCTTGAGCATGCCGTGCTGATGGATGCCCGACTCGTGCGCGAACGCGTTCTCGCCGACCACGGCCTTGTTGCGCGGGATCGGCATGCCGGTGATGCTCGAGAGCAGGCGGCTGGTGGGGAACAGTCGCCGGGTATCGATGCCGGTGTGGAAGCCGAACAGCGCCTCGCGCGTCTTCATGGCCATCACGATTTCCTCGAGCGAGCAGTTGCCCGCCCGCTCGCCGATGCCGTTGATGGTGCACTCGACCTGGCGGGCGCCGGCGCGCACGGCCGCGAGGCTGTTCGCCACGGCCATGCCGAGGTCGTCGTGGCAGTGCACGCTGAAGACGACCTGGTCGGCGCCCTTGACGTGCTTCTTCAGGTAGTCGAAGACCTCGTGAAACTCCTCGGGCACGGTGTAGCCCACCGTGTCCGGGATGTTGATGGTGGTGGCCCCCGCCTCGATCACGGCCTCGACCACCTCGCGCAGGAAGTCGAGTTCGGTGCGCGAGGCGTCCTCCGGGGAGAACTCGATGTCCGCGCAGAGGCTGCGTGCGTACTTCACGCCCTCGACGGCCGTGTGGATGATCTGCTCCTTCGCCATGTTGAGCTTGTGCTCGCGATGGATGGCGCTCGTCGCCAGGAACACGTGCAGGCGCGGCCGAGCCGCCTCGCGCACGGCCGACCACGCTTTGTCGATGTCCTCGCGGTTGCAGCGCGCCAGACCGGCGATCACCGGCCCCCGCACCTCGCGGGCGATCGCGTGCACGGCCTCCCAGTCGCCGCGGGAAGCGACGGGGAAGCCGGCCTCGATGACGTCCACGCCCAGCTCCGCCAGCGCACGCGCGACCCGCAGCTTCTCGGGCTGCGTCATGCTGCAACCGGGCGACTGCTCGCCGTCGCGCAACGTGGTGTCGAAGATCAGTACGCGGTTCGGGTCGGGCGTGGGCATCGGGATCACCTCGTCGGGCTCAGCGGCCTTCGTTCAACCAGGGCATGCGGGCACGCAACTGCACGCCCACCTTCTCGATCGGGTGCGCAAGATCCTTCTTCATCAGCGCGTCGTACTTCCTGCGACCGGTCTTGTTCTCGCGGATCCACTGCCGGGCGAAGCTGCCGTCCTGCACTTCCTTGAGGATCTTCTTCATCTCCTTCTTGGTCCCGGCGTTCACGACGCGGGGACCGCGCGTCAGGTCGCCCCACTTGGCGGTGTGCGAGATGTACTTGTGCATCTTCGCCAGGCCGCCCTCGTGCAGCAGATCGACGATCAGCTTCAGCTCGTGCAGGCACTCGTAGTAGGCGACCTCGGGTTGGTAGCCGGCCTCGACCAGGGTCTCGAAGCCCTTCAGCACCAGTTCGGTGGCGCCGCCGCAGAGGACCGCCTGCTCGCCGAACAGGTCCGTCTCGGTCTCTTCCTTGAAGGTCGTCTCGATGACGCCGGCGCGCGTTCCGCCGATGCCGTCGGCGTAGACGAGCGCCTTGGCCTTCGCCTTGCCGGAGGCATCCTGCGCGACGGCGATCAGGCACGGCACGCCGCGACCCTGCTGGTACTGGCGGCGGACGAGGTCGCCTGGGCCCTTCGGGGCGATCAGCACGACGTCGAGATCCTTGCGCGGCTTGATCTGGCCGAAGTGCACGTTGAAGCCGTGCGCGAAGAGCAGCGTGGCACCCTGCGCGAGGTTCGGCAGGATCTCCTTGTAGTTCTCCGCCTGGGTCGTGTCCGGTGTGAGCAGGGCGACGAGCGTGGCACCCTTCACCGCGTCGGCGGGCGTTGCGACCGCGAGCCCGTCCTTCTTCGCCTTCTTCCAGCTGTCGCCCTTGCGTACGCCGATGACGACGTCGTAGCCGGAATCCTTCAGGTTCAGCGCATGGGCGCGGCCCTGGCTGCCATAGCCGATCACGGCGATCCGGGCACCCTTCAGCGCCTTCTTGTCCACGTCTTTCTTCGAGTACGCACGCATCTCAGAACTCCTGGAGTCGGTCAACGATAGTGGGTCTTCAAAAGCAAGAACCCCGCGCCGGATCGGGTCCGGTGCGGGGTTCCTGGTATCCGTCTGCGCTTCGCGCTTTCAGCCCGGGGCCCCGCACCTCCGGAGGGTAAGCAGCGGCAGCAGGGCAAGCAGCAGGCCGGCCGGACGGGTGGCCGGAGAAACGGGCGGGGCGGTCGGGGCCTCAAACACCATCATGAGCCTGCTTTGATGCGTTCAGCTTGACCTGCGGATAGCAGCATAGGGCGCGACTCATTGTCAACCGCACTGCAAAAAGAACTTCGGCTAAGCTGTCGACACCATGTTCGAAAATCGTGATGTCGCGGCCGCGAGGCCGCTCTGGCTGGTCGCCGAGCGCGACCTCGAGGCGTGGCTGGCCACGCAGGATGCGGCGACCCGCGGCTGGCTGGGGGCACAGCGCTTCCGGGCCGAACGCTTCCAGGCGGTGGTTCTTCACCGATGCCGGCGGCGCGCTGCGTGGCGCCGTGCTCGGACTCGGCCCGCTGGCGGCGGCCGGGGACCTCGAGCCGTGGCACCTGGCCGCAGCCGTCGACCGGTTGCCGGGCGGAGCATGGCGGATCGAGACCCCGCTGCCAGCGCACGCAGCGACGGCGGCCGCCCTGGGGTGGGCGTACGGCAGCTATCGTTTCGATCGATACCGCAGCAAGCCGCGGCCGCCACAGCTCGCCGCGCTGGTGCCGCCGCAACTCGCCGACATGAGCTACGTACGCCGCATGTCGGCGGCGCTTGCGATGGCTCGCGATCTCATCAACACGCCGGCCTGCGACCTCTCGCCCGAACGCCTCGCCGAGGAGGCGCTGGCGCTGGCCGCGCGCAACGGCGGCGACGGGCGGGTGATACTCGGGGATGCCCTGAAGGAAGGGTTCCCGGCGATCCACGCGGTGGGCCAGGCGGCCGCGTGCGCGCCGCGGCTCGTGGACTTCCATTGGGGCGATCCGGCGGCACCGAAGCTGACCCTCGTCGGCAAGGGCGTCTGCTTCGATTCGGGCGGCCTCGACATCAAGCCGGCGGCCGGCATGCTGCTGATGAAGAAGGACATGGGCGGCGCCGCCTGCACGCTCGCGCTCGCCCGCATGGTGATGGAGAGCGACTTGCCGGTCCGGCTGCGCGTGCTCATTCCGGCCGTGGAGAATGCGATTTCCGGTAATGCCTACCGCCCGGGCGACGTCCTGCGCACCCGCAAGGGCATCACGGTCGAGGTCGGCAACACCGATGCCGAGGGGCGACTGGTCCTCGCCGACGCCCTGGCCGCGGCCGACGTCGAGCGACCGGATCTGCTGGTCGATCTGGCGACCCTGACGGGGGCGGCGCGCGTGGCGCTGGGCCCCGAACTGCCCGCACTCTTCGGGTCACGCGCGGAGACGGTCGACGCCGCGCAGCGGCTCGGGCGGCAGCACGCCGATCCGCTCTGGCCGATGCCGCTGTGGGATGGCTACGACGAGGAGATCTCGAGCAAGATCGCCGACCTGAACAACGTCTCGGGATCGACGTTTGCCGGTGCGATCATCGGCGGACTGTTCCTGCGCCGTTTCGTCACGGAAAGCACGGACTGGCTGCACCTCGATCTCTTCGGGTGGAATCCGAAGGACCGGCCCGGACGCCCGGTCGGCGCCGAGCCGCATTCGGTCCGGGCCCTGTACGCACTGCTGGTCGAACGCTACGGCTGATCATCCCCGCCGGCCATGGACCTCGCCTTCGAGCGTCGAGCCTGGACGCTGATCTACCTGTGCCTCGGTGTCATCGAGGGCGGGACGGCGGCCGTGATGGTGCGCGCACTGTTCGGCGGGGCGGTGGCCGGGATCATCGTCGACCTGGTGCTCGCCGTCGTCAGTGCAGCCCCGGCCTGGGCGAACCTGGCCAGCCTGGTCTATGCGCGACGGGCGCAGGGCCGGCCCAAGGTGCAGTTCCTGCGACCCCTGATGCTCGCGATGGCGGTCTGTGTCGGCGCCATCGCGTTCCTGCCGCGCGGCGGCGGCGGCCTGGTCGCGTTCCTGGTGCTGTACAGCGTCGCACGGCTGCTGTGGGCCGGCGTCGACACCGTCCGATCGGTGATCTGGAGCGTGAACTATCCGCGACGCCTGCGCGCGCGCGTCACGGGAACGATCCTGGTCAACGGCTCCATTGCGCTCGCGGTGTCGGGACTGGTGCTGGGCTGGCTGCTCGAGCACGACGATCCCTGGTACCGGGCCGCCATCGTCGCCGCGGCTGCCTGCGGCGTGGCCGGCAGCGTGGTCTTCAAGCACATGAGAGTGCGGCAGGAAAAGCGACTGCTGTCGACTGAACGGACGCGACTGCTCGCGGGGGCGGGCTTCGACCTGGCCGGCGTGCGGCAGCTGCTCGCCGACGACGCGCGGTTTCGCCGCTACATGCTGGCGATGTCGGTGTTCGGTGCCGGGCACCTGATGCTCACGCCGCTGATGGTCGTCTGCCTGGACGACGTGCTGCGGGCGCCGAAGATCCTGCAGATCGCGGTGACCGCCGCCATCCCGGTGCTGGCGATGCCGCTCGCGATCCAGCCGTGGGCACGCTTCCTGGACCGGCACCACGTCATCGTCTTTCGCTCGGTCCACGCCTGGGTCGCCGTCGCAGGCGTGGTGCTGCTCGCGGCGGCGATCCTGTCGGGAATCGAGTTCCTGCTGTGGCCCGGGGCTGCGCTGATGGGGATCTCGCTCGCAGCGGGCAGCCTGGGCTGGTCGCTCGGCCACAATGACTTTGCGCCGCCGGGCGAGGAGACTCGCTACATGGCGCTGCACGTCACCCTGACCGGCCTGCGCGGACTGCTCGCACCCCCCGTCGCGATCCTGGCGTACTACGGGCTGCTGCGTCTGCACCCGGGAATCGAACCCTGGGCCCTGCTGCTGCCGGTCGCGCTGATCAGCTCGGGTGCCTGGCAGTTCACGCAGATGCGGCGATCTGAGAACGCGGTCGGGCGTGCGGCGTGAACACGATCCACGCCCATGCGCTGCTGCGCGCCGCCTTCGAGGCGGCCGTCGACGCCGCCCAGCCGTCGACCTGTCTTCCCGCTAGCCTGCCGCCGCCGCCGCGAGGCCGCACGGTCGTCGTGGGTGCGGGCAAGGCCGCGGCCGCCATGGCCTCGACCCTCGATCGGCACTGGAGCGGGCCACTGGAGGGTGTCGTCGTCACCGCGACGGGTCACGGTCTCGATCGTGGCCGCATCGAGGTGCTGGAGGCCGGGCATCCCGTCCCCACGGCCGACGGTCAGCGGGCGGCGATGCAGATCCTGGAGCGCGTCGCGGCGCTCGGCGCCGACGACCTGGTCATCTGCCTGCTGTCGGGCGGTGGATCGGCGCTGACCCCGCTGCCGGTGCAGGGCCTCACGCTGGCGGACAAGCAACGGATCACGTCCGAACTGCTCCGTTGCGGCGCGTCGATCGGCGAGATGAACTGCGTCCGGCGCCACCTCTCGGCATTCAAGGGCGGGCGCCTGGCGGCCGCGTGCCATCCGGCGCCCGTCGTGACGCTCGCCATCTCGGACGTTCCGGGCGACGACCCGGTCGACATCGCCTCCGGCCCGACCGTCGCCGATCCGAGCACCTGCGCCGATGCGCTCGCGGTGCTCACGCGCTACCGGATCGAAATCGACGTCGAACTCAGGCGGGCGCTCGAAGACGGGCGCCACGAATCGGTGAAACCCGGCGATCCGCGGCTGTCCAAGGCCAGCCTGCGGATCATCGCCTCGGCCGGCCAGTCACTCGCCGCGGCGGCCGCGGCGGCACGGGGTCTCGGCGTCGCCGCGCACGTCCTGTCCGACAGGATCGAGGGCGAGGCGCGCGACGTCGGCAAGGTGCTGGCCGGCATCGCGCGCCACGTCGAGCTGCGCGGGCAGCCGTTTGCCACGCCCTGCCTGCTGCTCTCGGGGGGTGAGACCACCGTGACCGTGCGCGGCGAGGGGCGGGGCGGGCGGAACGTGGAGTTCCTGCTCGCCTTCGGCCTGGCCCTGGGGTCCGCCTCGCAGGTCCACGCACTGGCCGCCGATACCGACGGCATCGACGGAACGGACGCGATCGCGGGCGCGCTCTGGTACCCAGACACGCTCGCCCGGGCCGATCGACTCGGGCTCGCGCCACGCGACTTCCTCGACCGCAACGACGCCCACACTTTTTTCGAGGCGCTCGGCGACGGCGTCGTCACGGGCCCGACCCGCACCAACGTGAACGACTTTCGCGCGCTCCTGGTCCTGCCCGGGGCACCGCCTGCGGGCAGTGCGGGCTGATGGCGGGGCGGGATGTGAGGCACAATCCACGGTTGGCCACGGCTGGCCGCGGCTGACCAGGAGTGACGAGCATGGCGAAGCGCAAGATTGATCCGCGGGCGCATTCCCGCGTCGTAGTCGACGGCGTCAAGCAGACGCCGAGCCGCGCGATGCTGCGCGCCGTCGGGTTCAAGGACCGCGATTTCCGCCGCACGCAGGTCGGCATCGCCTCGACCTGGAGCACGCTCACACCGTGCAACATGCACATCGATCGCCTGGCCACGGCGGCGGCGAAGGGTGCCGATGCGGCGGGCGGCAAGAGCACGATCTTCGGCACCATCACCGTGTCGGACGGCATCTCGATGGGCACGCCGGGCATGCGTTACTCGCTCGTCTCGCGCGAGGTCATCGCCGACTCGATCGAGACCGTGGTCGGCGCGCAGGGCTTCGACGGCCTGGTGGCGCTCGGCGGCTGCGACAAGAACATGCCGGGGTGCATGATGGCGATCGCGCGGCTCGACCGCCCGGCGGTCTTCGTCTACGGCGGCACGATCCGCCCGGGCGCCGGACGCCGGGACATCGTCTCGGTCTTCGAGGCCGTCGGGGCGCATGCGCGCGGCGCGATCTCGGACCGGCAGCTGCGCAAAGTCGAGCGGACGGCGATCCCGGGTCCCGGCAGCTGCGGCGGCATGTACACGGCCAACACCATGGCCTCGGCGATCGAGGCCCTCGGCATGAGCCTGGCCAACAGTTCCGCGCAGGAGGCCGTGTCGCGGAAGAAGCGACTTGATGCGGAACAGGCCGGGCGCACGGTCGTGAACCTCGTGCGGCGCGGCATCAAGCCTTCCGACATCCTCAGCCGCGAGGCGTTCGAGAACGCGATCGTGGTCACCATCGCCCTGGCCGGATCGACCAATGCCGTCCTGCACCTGCTCGCGATCGCGCATGCGGCGGGCATTCCGCTCGAGCTGGACGACTTCACGCGCATCGGCGCACGGGTGCCCGTGCTCGCCGATCTGCGCCCGAGCGGGCAATACTCGATGTCGGAGCTGATCCGGATCGGTGGCATCCAGCCGCTCATGAAGGTATTGCTCGGCGCGGGACTTCTGCACGGCGATTGCCTCACCGTCACCGGCAGGACGCTCGCACAGAATCTCCGCTCGGTGAAGCCGTATCCGGCGGACCAGCGGATCGTCCGGCCGCTCGCCGACCCGATCAAGCGGGAAAGCCACCTCGTCGTGCTGTACGGCAACCTCGCGCCCGAAGGCGCGGTCGCCAAGATCAGCGGCAAGGAGGGACTCGTGTTCGCGGGTCCCGCGCGCGTCTTCGACGGCGAGGAGGCGACGCTGCAGGCCATCCTGGACGGCACGATCGTGGCCGGCGACGTCATCGTGGTGCGCTATGAGGGTCCGCGGGGTGGCCCCGGCATGCGCGAGATGCTCAGTCCCACGGCGGCGATCATGGGCAAGGGACTCGGCGACAAGGTCGCCCTGATCACCGACGGGCGGTTTTCAGGCGGCAGCCACGGCTTCGTCGTCGGTCACGTGACGCCCGAGGCGGCCAATGGGGGTGCGCTGGCCCTGGTGCAGGACGGAGACACCATCACCATCGATGCGACGCGACGCGAGCTGACCCTGGCGGTGCCAGCCGCCGAACTCGGGCGGCGACGCCGGAAGTGGTCGCCGCCCGCGCCGTATGCGACGCGCGGCGTGCTGGCCAAGTATGCGGAGCTCGTGAGCAGCGCCTCGCTCGGCGCGGTGACCGATCGGGGCCTGAAACTGTCCGAGAAACGACCGGGACGTTGAGATCGAGGGGGCAGGAGAGGTTGTCTTGGCGCGTCGGCACGGGTAGAGTTCGCGCCCGCGCAGGGGGTTGCGGCGGCGTGGTTCCTCTTGCTAGTGTCGACGGTCTTGAGGAGTCGCAGGGGCGGGCTCCGCCGGGAAACATAAATCAGACGAATACCCCACGACAGTGGAGGGGATGTGGCCTACACGTATTCGATCGACGATCCGTCCAGAAACAGCAAGCGCGTCGTAGCCTTCGCGCTCGTGGTGCTGATCCACGTGCTGTTCGTGTACGTGCTGGCATCCGGTCTCGGCAAGAAGGTGGTCGAGGTCGTGCTCGGTCCGGTCGAGACCAAGCTGATCGAGGAACTCCCGGAGGAGGACGACAAGCCGCCGCCGCCGCCGCCGGAGATTGAGACACCGCCACCCTATGTTCCGCCACCGGAGATCTCCATCGAGATCCCCGTCGAGACTGGCCCGTCGACCGCGATCAGCAACGTGACGTCGGAACGCCCGGTCGCCGCGCCGCCGCCGCCGCCGCCGCCGAAGCCCGTCGAAAAGAAAGTCGTCAAGGTTCCGCCGTCGACGCAGGGCAAGGGCGCGCGCATCAGCCAGCCCGAGTACCCGCCCGCCTCGCGTCGTGCCGGCGAGGAGGGCACCGTGACCCTGCAGGTCATGGTGCTCGAGAACGGCCGTGCCGGCGAAGTCAAGGTTGCCAAGAGCAGCGGCTTCCCGAAACTCGACGAGGCCGCCGTGAAGGAAGTCCAGCGCAACTGGCGCTTCGTGCCTGGCAAGGAGGACGGCAAACCCGTCTCCATGTGGCACACGTTCGCCGTCACGTTCCGGCTGACCGACTGACGCGGCCGCCGTAACGCAGATCCCGAAAAACACCACCCCGATACGCAACTGATTCGTTAGAGGAAGAGACCCACATGGCCACTGAAAGCGTCGCTGTCGAAAATCCGTACGGACTCGGGGCCCTGTGGGCTCAGGGAGACTTCATCGCCAAGGGCGTGCTGATCCTGCTGGCGCTGATGTCCGCCTATTCCTGGTTCATCATCTTCACCAAGTGGTGGGAGCAGGGCCGTTTCCTCCGGCAGGCGCACGAGGCGGAGAAGAACTTCTGGGCGGCCGACAACATCAAGAACGGCGTCGGCAAGCTCACCGGCAAGGCCAACATCTTCAAGGCCATCGCCTCCGAGGCGATCGACGCGGCGGAGCACCACGACAGCCGCATGACGCAGGAAGTGCCGCTGCACGAGTGGATCGACAACGTGATCGCGCGCGGCGTGGCCCGCATCGGCAGCGCCCTGCAGACGCAGTTGCCGTTCCTGGCGACGACCGGCTCGACGGCGCCGTTCATCGGCCTCTTCGGCACGGTGTGGGGCATCTACCACGCCCTCGTCGCCATCGGCGTCGCCGGCCAGGCGAGCATCGACAAGGTCGCCGGCCCGGTGGGCGAGGCGCTGATCATGACCGCCATCGGCCTCGCCGTCGCGGTTCCGGCGGTGCTCGGCTACAACTACCTCCTTGGCCGCAACAAGCTCATCATGGAAAAGGTGAAGCTGTTCGCCAACGACCTCGAGCAGGTCATCGTCAGCGGCTCGCGTGTCGAGGGTTCCGGCGCCAAGGTCATCTCGGGCGGCAAGAAGTAACCGCGGCCGCAGCCTCGGGAGGCAACCACGATGGGAATGTCAGTGACGACGGGCGGTGGCCCGGCCGACGACGAGAAGCCGATGTCGGAGATCAACACCACGCCCCTCGTGGACGTGATGCTGGTGCTCCTCATCCTGTTCCTGATCACGATTCCCGTCATCACGCAGTCGGTCAAGGTGGACCTGCCGAAGGCGGCGAACATCCCGACCCAGACGAAGCCCGAGAACATCAACATCGCGGTGGATCGCGAAGGCAACATCTTCTGGAACACGGCCATGGTGCCGAACCAGGAGGCGCTGCTCGAGCGCATCAAGCAGATCGCCGTCATGGATCCGCAGCCGGAGGTCCACGTACGCGGCGATCGGGCGACGCCCTACGAGTACGTCGGTCGCGTGATCGTGATCTGCCAGCGCGGTGGCATCCAGAAGGTCGGCTTCATCACCGAGCCCGACCGCGGTCTCGGCCGCTGATCGACCGCACGGTCTCCGAGGAGAGAATCGCATGGGAATGAGCATTGGCGGCGGTGAAGACGAACCGATGATGGACATCAACATGACGCCGCTCATCGACGTCATGCTGGTGCTGCTCATCATGTTCATCATCACGATCCCGGTGATGACGCATGCCGTGAAGCTGGACATGCCGCGTGCCTCGAACGCGCCGTCCCTCGCACAACCGGTGGTCATCAACCTCGAGATCGACTTCGACGGGACGGTGCTGTGGAACGGATCGGCCGTCGCCTTCGACGACCTCGACGGTTATTTCCGCCGGGAAGCGGTGATCGAGCCGCAGCCCGAGCTGCACATCCGGCCGAGCAAACGTGCGAAGTACGACGTCGTCGCGCGGGTGCTCGCCTCGGCGCAGCGCAACGGGATGCGCAAGATCGGCTTCGTGGGCAACGAGCAGTTCATGTGATGCATCCTGCGTGACACCCGCAACCGAACGCGGGTGCACGCTGTAAATCCGGCTGCCGGGGTTCATGGCCCCGGCGGCTTTTTCTACTTTGAGGGGCGTGTTCGGGCCCCTGAGCGAGGCAGTCTGATGATGAAGGCGACCTGGATACTGAGTGCTGCACTGGCGTTCACCGGAGCGCTCGGTGTTTCCGCCGTGGTCCTCGCACCGTCCGTGGCCGAGGCCCAGACGATCGGGCCCAAGGTCGGTGTTCCCCTGAAGGCCGCGCAGGACGCCGTCAAGAAGAAGAACTGGAACGGCGCCCTCGCCAAGATCAAGGAAGCGCAGGGGGTCCAGCCGAGGACGGCCTACGAGGACTACATGATCAACGAGCTGCTCTGGTACGTGTACCTGCAGCAGGGCCGCAATGCCGACGCGGCCCGCCTGCTCGAGCAGCAGATCGGGTCCGGCCAGATGCCGGCCAGCGAGAAGGTCCAGCGCACCAAGACCCTGGCGCAGCTGCAGTTCCGCGCGGGCAACTACGGCAAGGCCATCCAGGCCGCCAACCAGTACCTGAAGTCGGTTCCCGGGGACCAGGACATGCAGGTCATGGTCGCGCAGGGGTATTACCAGCAGAAGGACTACAAGAACGCGCTGGCGGCGGCCGACCGGATCGTCAAGGGCAGCCAGAAGCCGAGCGAGGACGTGCTGCAGCTCATGCTGCGCAGCAGCTACGAGATCAAGGACGAGGCCGGGACGACGAAGTCGCTCGAGCTGCTCCTCAAGCACTACCCGAGCCCGGATACCTGGGACCGGCTCCTGGATGGCTACATCAAGGAGACCAATCACGATCACGAGCTGATCGCCCTCTATCGCCTCTCAGAGGACGTGGGCTCGTTGCGCGAGCCGCGCCAGTACATCGACATGGCGCAGGCACTGGTGGTCGGCGGCTACGCGATCGAAGGGCAGCGCATCATGGAAAAGGGCATCAGCAAGGACATCTTCTCCGGGGAGGACCTGACGCGCGCCCAGCGCACCCTCGACAGCGCCAAGCGTCGCGCGGACGAGGAGCGCAAGAAGCTCGGCGGCGCCGATGCGGCACTCGCAGCCACGAAGTCCGGTGAGGACGCCTACACGCTCGGCAAGCTGTACTTCAGTGACGGCAAGTACGCGAAGTCCGCGGCGGCCATGCGCAAGGCCATCGCCACCCCGGGACTCGAGGACGTGGACGATGCCCACATGGACCTGGGAATCGCGCTGGCCCGGGACGGCAAGAAGGCGGACGCGATCAAGGCATTCGACGGGATCAAGGACCCGAAGTTTGCAGAGGTGGCCCGGCTCTGGAAGCTGCGGCTGCGCTGATCGCGCGCCGACCGGAGCGCAGATCGACAAAAAGGCCCCCGGCGCTCGCGCGCCGGGGGCCTTTTTCATGGTCGCCCGACAGCTGCGGGTCGGGTCAACCCGCGGCCGGAACCGGCGGGCCGCCGGGGCCTGCTTCGTCTCGACGTACAGCTTCCACAGTCTCGCCACTTCATTGAGCTTGGCATCGCGGATGGCGCCGAACGCGGCCAGGGCTTCCGGATAGCGGCTGCTGCGCGCATGGGCAATGCCGAGCAGGGCGTTTGCGTCGTCCGTATCGGTCACGCCGCCCTTGGCGAGCCCTTTCTGGATGGCGTCCGCGGCCTTGGCGTACTCGCCGACGCTGAAAAACAGCTTGCCCATGGCAACCATCTCATTGCCGGTCTTGGCCGCCGCCAGCGCCTGGTCCGCCGTCGCCAGCTCCTTGCGGTCGGCGTCGGCCGCCGAACGCACTCGCTTCAGTTCGGACTCGGCACGGGTCTTCGTCTCACCCTGGAACACGCCCGCCGACAGGCCCCGCTCGAGCACCCCCGCGGCCTCGGACGGGAATCCGCCGGCCATCAGCGTCACGGCCATCTCCGAGTACTCCTCCGGCTTGTCGAGCGTATTCGTATCGGCCATCAGGCGATACAACACCCGCAGGTCCCGCTCGGTCTTGGTCTCGTACAGCTGGTTGGTGAGCAGGTCCTCCCAGTACTTCTGCTGCGGGTAGTAACGCACCAGCGACTCCAGCGAGCGCATCGTTGCGGCGCGGTCCTGGAGTTCATAGCTGCTGCGCAACCCGATCATCAGCAACTGCTCGTCGGGCTTCGACGATCCTGCGGTCAGTTGCTGCACCGTCGCCTGGGCACCCGCAAAATCGTTCTGCAGGTACTGGGCGTGCGCCACCATCGCGCCGACGTCCGCGCTGCCCGGAACGGCCGCGACGTACTTCTTGCCGTACTCGACGGTCTTCGGGTAGTTCTTGAGCTGGTAGTTGAGCTGCGTCATCGCCTTGTAGCGCTGCGGAAGGTCCGCCTCCGGCACGAAGCCGGACGTGATGGCTCGCTCGAGCGCCGGCTCGGCGCCCGCATAGTCCTTGGTCTGGATCCGCGCGAACCAGCCGAGCTCGTCCACCATGAACGATTCATACGGTGTCTGCGGCTGGACCGCCGCGGCCTCGTCGATGTGCGCGATCGCCTCGGCCCATTTCTGCTCGGTCATGGCCTCCTGGGCCGCCCGCAGCGGCTTGGCCACTTTCGCGCCGAGCTTCTGCCCCTCGGCAGCGACCGCGGCGGAGGGCGCAAGCAGGGCACCGGTGACACTCATTACGCCTGCGGCGGCCATGGCCGCCATCAGAATCAGGTTCGCTTTCTTCATGCTGGTCCTCGCGCGCCCGTCCGCGGGCGCAAGAATCCGTATTCTATCGCCAAGTGCCGGTCACGGGACCCGGATCGGCGGGTTTCGTGCACGCTCGTCGCCGATGCCGGCCCTTGTGCCGCCGGCAGGGCGCCGATGGCGCTGGTTGGATCCGCGATCCGGCCCTTGTAAGCTCGTCCGGCGGAGGCACGGAGTCCATGGCCGTGGGGAATCAGATCGAGATCGTCGAAGTCGGCCCGCGCGACGGCCTGCAGAGCGAGCCGGCCGTCCTGCCGACGGCGACCAAGGTCGAGTTCATCCAGCGGGCCATTGACGGCGGGGCCCGTCGCATCGAAGTGGCGAGTTTCGTCAATCCGCAGCGTGTCCCGCAGATGGCGGATGCCGAAGCCGTTCTGCAGGCCCTGCCACGCCGCGAAGACGTGCACTACGTGGGCCTGGTCCTGAACCGCAGGGGTTTCGAGCGCGCGGTGGCGGCCGGCTGCAACGAGATCGGCATGGCGGTGATGGCCAGCGATACGTTCAACCAGCGCAATCAGGGAGTCACGACCGCGCAATCGATCGCGGCCTGGCTCGACATTGCGGCGGCCGCCCGTGCGGCCGGGAGCCGCCCCCAGGTCACGGTGTCCGCAGCCTTCGGCTGTCCTTTCGAGGGTGAGGTGCCGCTCGATCACGTCGTCGACATCGTGCGTCAGGTCGCCGACGCCGAGCCCTTCGAGATCGCGCTCGCAGACACCATCGGCGTGGGGGTGCCGGCGCAGGTCAGCGAACTCCTCGGTCGCGTCCGCGACGCGGTGCCCGGCGTGGCCCTGCGCTGCCATTTCCACAACACCCGCAACACGGGCCTCGCGAACGCGTTCGCGGCGGTGCAGGCCGGCGTGCGGACGCTCGATGCGAGCCTCGGTGGCATTGGTGGCTGCCCGTTTGCGCCGGCGGCGACCGGGAACATTCCGACCGAGGACCTGGTGTACCTGCTGCACCGCTCCGGGTACCAGACGGGACTGTCGCTCGCGGCAGCCATCGAGACCGCACTGTGGCTGCAGGAGCAACTCGGGCGCCCCGTGCCCGGGATGCTGGCGAAGGCGGGCGAGTTCCCGCGGCCGCGCGCGGAGGCGGCAAGCTGGTAAAGTGGCGCCCACCTTTTGACCGGGGGTCCCGAACGTGACCTACGCCGCCATTACGGGCTGGGGCAAGTGCCTGCCGCCGGCCGTGCTGACCAACGCCGACCTCGCCACCTTCCTCGACACGAACGACGAGTGGATCACGAGCCGCACGGGCATCCGCGAGCGCCGCGTGTCGCACGTGCCGCTCGAGGAACTCGGCTATGTCGCGGCCATGCGGGCCCTGGCGGCGGCCGGACTCGATCCCGCCGAAGTCGAACTGATCGTGTTCGGCACCTGCAGTTTCGACGACCAGGTGCCGAACCAGGCCTCGGGCCTGCAGGTACGCCTCGGCGCGAAGAAAGCGGCGGCCATGGACGTCAACACCGCCTGCACCAGCTTCCTGTATTCGCTCAGCACGGCGACCGCGATGATCCGCACCGGCGTCGTGCGCAATGCCGTCGTGCTCGGCGGCGAGCTGATCTCGGCCTTCATGGACTGGGAAAACCGGGGCGTCTCGGTGCTGTTCGGGGACGGCTGCGCCGCCGTCGTGCTGCAGGCGACGGACCGCGAAGAGGGATTGCTGGCGGAGCGGCTCGGCTGCGACAGCGATGCGCGCGGCACGCTGATCGTCAAGGGCATGGGCACGCGCTATGCAAACTACACGCGCATGTACGGTGACACCGACTGGATCTTCGAGGGCCAGGAGATCTTCAAGCGCGCGGTGATCGGCATGTCCGGCGCCTGCGCGGACGTGCTCGCCGCGCGGCACATCACGGCCGACGACATCTCCCTGGTGGTGCCGCACCAGGCGAACCTGCGCATCATCGAGGCCGTGGCGAAACGCGCTGGCGTGCCCATGGAGCGCGTGTTCGTCAACGTGCATCGCTACGGCAACATGTCCGCCGCGACGGTCCCCGTCGCGCTGGTGGAGGCACTCGAGGAAGGCCGCATCCAGCCGGGCCAGCTGGTGCTCCTGCCGGCGTTCGGCGCCGGACTCACCTGGTGCGCACACCTCGTCCGCTGGGGCGACCGCGTGACGCCCCGGGGCAGCACGGACGTCGAGCTGCCGCCCTGCAACACGACCGCACTCGAGATGGTGCAGCGCGTGATTCTCAAGAAGAAGGCCGCCCGAGCCTAGCGCGACGTGAGCCGCGCGGCGCGGCTCACGGCTGCCGGGAATCATCATGCCGGTGCGCAAGGCGCTGCTGCAGATCCATTTCTGCGTGTTCCTGTGGGGCTTCACGGCCATCCTCGGCAAGCTGATCAGCCTGCCGGCGCTCGAACTCGTGTGGTGGCGCATGCTGATCGTCGTCGCGGTCCTGCTGGCGTGGCCGCCGCTGTGGCGGGAAGTCCGCGGGGCGAACCCACGGACGATCGCCGTGTTCGCGGGGATCGGCGTGATCGTGGCCCTGCACTGGCTCACCTTCTACGCCGCGATCAAGCTCTCCAACGCCTCGGTCGCCGCGACCTGCATGGCGGTCGGCCCTATCTTCCTGGCCGTCCTCGAGCCGCTGCTCGCCCGCCGGCCATTCGACGGCCGCGACCTCCTGGCGGGCCTCCTCGCGCTGCCCGGCGTGGCCCTCGTGGTCGGCGGCACGCCGTCCGGCATGCACCTGGGGCTGGCGATCGGGGTCCTGTCGGCTTTCCTGGTCGCGATCTTCGGTTCCCTGAACAAGCGCTACGTCGAGCAGGGCAGCGCCCTCCTGGTGACAGGCGTGGAACTCGCCGCCGGGACGCTGTTCCTGACCCTCGTGGCGCTGGTCGTTCGCGGCCAGGGGCCGTGGGTCGCACTGCCGGGGCCGCAGGATGCCTGGCTGCTGGCGATTCTGTCGCTGGTGTGCACGCTGCTGCCGTTCGCCCTTGCGCTGCGCGCGTTGCGTCATACCAGCGCATTCATGGCGCAGCTGGCCGTCAGCCTCGAACCCGTCTATGCGATCGTGCTCGCCATGGTGCTGCTCGGCGAGCAGCGCGAGCTCGACACACGGTTCTACCTCGGCGTCGTACTGATCATGGCGGCCGTCTTCGCCCACACCTGGGTCAAGCTGCGCAGCACACCCTCGTGACCCGGCGGGCCCGTGCGCCGCCTTCTCGCGCGCAGGACCCGCCAGCCCAGCAGCACCGCGAGAATCGCCGCGTACGCCGCCGGCTCCCGCCAGTCGGCCTTGACCTGCCACCAGAAGTGCACGCAGCCCAGCACCGCCGCGGGATAGACGAGCCGGTGCAGGCGATGCCAGCGGCGGCCCAGGCGCCGCATCCATCCGGCGGTCGAGGTGACCGCGAGCGGCACCAGCAGCAGGAACGCCGAGAACCCCACGGTGATATAGGGCCGCTTGGCGATGTCCGCGGCGATCGCGCGAAGATCGAACCACTGGTCAAGCACCAGCCAGTTCAGGAAATGGAGGCTCAGGTAGGTGAATGCGAAGAGTCCCAGCATGCGACGTACGCCCATGAGCCAGGGTTTGCGCAGGATCACCGCCAGCGGCGTGACGCACAGCGTCGCGAGCAGCAGCCGCAGGCCCCAGTCGCCGAGCCGATCCATGATTTCGTCGATCGGATTGGCGCCGAGCCCGAGACCCGCAACGCCAAAAGCCCGGGCCAGGAGCCAGGCGAGCGGCAGCGAGCACAGGATGAACAGGACGGGCTTCAGGTAACGTCGCATGGATACTTCTGGAAACGCGTGACCGACGGCACGGGGAGCGCCATCGCGGCTAGAAATTCTTCCGCAGGTCCATGCCCCTGTACAGCGAGGCAACCTGCTCGGCGTAGCCGTTGAACATCCGGGTGGGCTCACGGGGCGCGAAGAGCCCGGCGCCAATGCGCCGCTCCCGGGCCTGGCTCCAGCGCGGATGATCCACCTCGGGATTCACGTTGGCATAGAACCCGTACTCGCGCGGTGCGGACAGGTTCCACGACGTCGACGGCTGCTTCTCGGCGAAGCGGATCTCGACGATGGACTTGATGCTCTTGAAGCCGTATTTCCAGGGGACCACCAGCCTGAGCGGCGCGCCGTTCTGGTTCGGCAGCGTCTCGCCGTAGACGCCGACGGCGAGGATCGTGAGTGGGTGCATCGCCTCGTCCATGCGCAATCCCTCGACGTACGGCCACTCGAGCACAGGGAAGCGCTGTCCCGGCATCTCCTCTGGCCGCAGGATCGTCTTGAAGGCCACGTACCGGGCGCGTGAGGTCGGGCGGAACCGCTTGATCAGGTCTGCGAGGGGGAATCCGACCCACGGGATCACCATGGACCAGGCCTCGACGCAGCGCAGCCGGTAGATGCGTTCCTCGAGTGCGTGCGGCTTCAGAATGTCCTCGAGCGTGAAGGTGCCGGTGACCTCGGCCTCGCCGGCGACGCTGACGCTCCATGGCCGAGAGCGGAATTGCCCGGAGCGTTCTGCCGGATCCGACTTATCTGTGCCAAATTCGTAGAAGTTGTTGTAACTCTTTATATCTTCATAGGAATTTGCAGGATCGGAAGTGCTCAAGGCAGCGTTCCTGCGATACTTGAGGGACGTCGCGGCCAGGCCCGGGGTGAACGGACCCACAAGCGCCGCCCCGGCCATGCCCTGCAGCAGGCGCCGTCGATTCAGGTACACCGCTTGCGGGGTGATCTCGGAAGGCTGCAGGTCGGGTTTCGATCGCTTTGGCACCGTGGATTCTCCGCTCGGACTGGCCGGCCACCCGCGTCACGTGGGACTGTCAACCGGGGGTCTCTAACAAAGTAGACCGCTTCAGTGGGTCATTGATTGCGTCCATAATGCGCAGCCGATGGATTGATGGCCCAGGTTTGCCGCCGGCGCCGTTGGTCCTCATCGACCGGTTCGAATGGTTCCCGGCCGTCGATTCAGCCCCGCATGCACGCACCCCATGAAAAAACATGTCTGAAGAAGGGTTCAGCACGCTCAGCCGGTCGGCACCGTCGGATTCCGCTTGCCAGGCCTGTTCGACGGGGCCCACGTGACGACCTCCGCCCGGGAAGCGGCAGGCGACAGTTGAGCGAACGAGGAAGGATTCGATGAAGATCACCCGAATGTTGACGGTTGCACTGCTAGCGACGGCTCCGATGGCGGCGGATGCCGCCGACGTGGACAGCTCGATCGAGGCGCGGCTCCGGGCCCTGGAAGCGCGGCAGACCCAGCTCGAAGCCCAGCTCGTGGAGCGCGATGCGCGCATCCACCAGCTCGAGACCCAGCTCCAGACAGGGGCGGTCGCTGGCCCGACCGCGGCAGCGGTGCCGCCACCGACACCGGTGACCGGGGCCTCAGAGGTGCCACCCATCGCGGTCGACCGGTCGATCCCGGACGACGACCAGTGGGGGCGCTACGAAGGCGGAAAAGGCATGGTGCTGGCCCGATCCGACCTGGGTGAGGTCGACTTCAGCATCTTCTCGTACGTCCGCTACCTGAACCAGAAAGCGCTCGAGGACAGCTACACGGATTCCTTCGGCCGCACCAGCAACCTCGACCTGCGGCAGGACGTGCAGCTGCAGAAGGTCAACATGAGCTTCAAGGGCTGGCTGTTCGACCCGGATTTCCGCTACCTGTTCTACACCTGGACCAGCAACACGAGCCAGGGCCAGGGGGCGCAGGTCGTGGTCGCCGGCAACCTGAGCTATCGCTTCAACGACGCCTTCAGCCTTGCGGGCGGCATCGGCGCGCTGCCCTCGACGCGCTCGACGAACTACACCTTCCCCAACTGGCTGCGGGTGGACAACCGGACGGTGGCGGACGAGTTCTTCCGGGGTTCCTACACCAGCGGGATCTGGGCCTGGGGCAAGCTCGGCGACACGCTCAAGTACCGTTTCATGATCGGCAACAACCTGAGCCAGCTCGGGGTGGATGCCGGTCAGCTGGATGGCAATTTCAACACGATGTCAGGCGCCCTTTGGTGGATGCCCACTACCGGTGAGTACGGACCCGGCGAAGGCTTCGGCGACTACGAATATCACGACGACCTGGCAACCCTCTTCAGCCTGCATTTCACGCGCAGCCGCGAGGACGCGCAGAGCCAGCCGGGCGTCAACGACTTCGAGAACAGCCAGATCCGCCTGTCCGATGGAACCCGCATCTTCCAGCCGGACGCCTTTGCGACCGATGGACGGATCAAGAAGGCCAGCTACCGGATGGCCGCCGCGAGCGCGGGGCTCAAGCTGCGCGGCTGGTCCCTGGACGGTGAGTATTACTGGCGCTGGGTCGACAATTTCCAGACGGTCGGCGAGATCCCGGTGGACGACCTGTTCGACCATGGTTTCCAGTTGCAGACGTCGGCCATGCTGCTGCCGGGTTCGCTGCAGGGCTATGCGTCGGGTTCGAAGATCTTCGGCCAGTACGGTGATCCCTGGGACCTGGCGCTCGGCGTCAACTGGTTCCCGCTGAAGCGCAAGGAACTGCGCGTCAACCTGCAGGGCCTCTACCTCGACCGGTCGCCTGTGGGCTATGCGAGCGTGCCATTCATCGTCGGCGGCGACGGCTGGGTGTTCACGACGGACCTCAACCTGAGCTTCTAGAGAGTCAGCGGAGCTTCTTGAGCTACCCGGCGCCGGCGGCGGCCAGCAGTGCCGGCAGGACCTCGCCCGACGGGCCGCGCAGCACGATGTCGGCGCGCGGGCTCAGGTCCGTCGGGTTCGGATTGACCTCGATCACCGGAATCCCGCGCCCGAGCGCCGTCTCGGCCAGCCCGGCGGCCGGGTAGACCAGCGAGGACGTGCCGATGGACAGGAACAGGTCGCAGGCCTGAACGGCGGCGTCGGACCTCAGCAGCGCGTCACGCGGGATCATTTCGCCGAACCACACGACGTCGGGACGCAAGAGGCCGCCGCAGGACTCGCAGCGGGGCAGCCCGCCGCCCGAGTCCCGCGTTCGCCCGGCAACGACCTGCTCGAGCGTGCAGCGATCGCGCAGGATGTTCCCGTGATACTCGATCACCCCGGAGCTTCCCGCCCGCTGGTGCAGGCCATCCACGTTCTGGGTCACCAGCGTCAGGCTCGGCACACGGGACGCGAGACGGGCGAGCGCATGGTGCCCCGGATTCGGCTGGGCGCCCCGAACCAGCTCCCGGCGCCACTCGTACCAGCGCCAGACGAGTTCGGGGTCACGCTCGAAGCCCTCGGGCGTTGCCAGGTCGAGCGGGTCGACCTGTGCCCAGAAGCCTTCCTGAGCATCGCGAAACGTCGGAATACCGCTTTCCGAGGAAATCCCGGCGCCGGTCAGCACGCAGATGCTGCGCGCCCGCCCGAGCAGTGCAGCCGCCCGCCCGAGCACTTCGCGAGGGACAGGAGGGGAGTCGTACTTCACGATCCCCACCCGACCCTCCGCACGGCGCGCTCAGGCCGCCTTGCTGCTGCCGGCGAGCTGCCGCAGCACGTACTGCAGGATGCCGCCGTGCTGGTAGTAGTCGCGCTCCTTCGGCGTGTCGATCCGCACCCGGACCTCGAACCGGATCGGCGTTCCGGAAGCGGGTGTCGCGACGACCGTCACGACCTTCGCGGCGCCCCCGTTGAGACCGATGATCTCGAAGCTCTCCGTGCCGGTCAGCCCGAGGCTCTGGGCGTTGTCGCCGTCCTTGAACTGCAGCGGCAGCACGCCCATGCCGATGAGGTTCGAGCGGTGGATGCGTTCGAAGCTCTCGGCGATTACAGCCTTGACGCCAAGCAGCATGGTGCCCTTGGCGGCCCAGTCACGCGACGAGCCCGTTCCGTACTCCTTGCCGGCCAGGACGACGAGCGGCGTGCTCTCGGCCTTGTACTTCATCGCCGCATCGTAGATGGACATCTGTTCGCCGCTGGGGACGTGCACCGTGACGCCACCCTCGGTGCCCGGCGCCAGCAGGTTGCGCAGGCGGATGTTGGCGAACGTGCCGCGCATCATTACTTCGTGATTGCCGCGCCGGGCCCCGTAGGAATTGAAGTCGACCGACTGGACCCCCTGTTCCATGAGGTACTTCGCGGCGGGGCTGGTCTTGGAAATGTTGCCGGCCGGCGAAATGTGGTCCGTCGTCACCGAGTCGCCGAGCAGGGCCAGCACGCGTGCACCGCGGATGTCGGCCACGGCGCCCGGCGTCATGGTCATGCCCTCGAAGTACGGCGGGTTGCGCACGTACGTGGACGCGGGCTCCCACTTGTAGACCTCGCCCTCCGGAACCTCGATCGCATTCCAGTTCTCGTCACCGGCGAAGACGCTGGCGTAGCCCTTGCGGAACATCCCGGAGTTGACGCAGGTCGCAACCGTCGTCTGGACCTCGGTGGGCGAGGGCCATACGTCCTTGAGGAACACCGGCTTGCCGTCGGATCCGATGCCGAGGGGCTCGACGTTCAGGTCGATGTCCATCGTGCCGGCCAGCGCGTAGGCGACCACCAGCGGCGGCGAGGCGAGGAAGTTCATCTTCACCTCGGGGTGCACGCGGCCCTCGAAGTTGCGGTTGCCCGACAGCACCGAGGTGGCGATGACGTCGCCGGACTTCGCTGCCGCGGAGATCTCCGGCCGCAGCGGTCCCGAATTGCCGATGCAGGTCGTGCAGCCGTATCCCACGAGGTAGAAGCCGACGGCTTCGAGGTCGTCGAGCAGGCCGGCCGCCGTCAGGTAGTCGGTGACCACGCGCGATCCCGGCGCGAGGCTGGTCTTGACCCACGGCTTCGACGCCAGGCCGCGCTGCACGGCATTGCGCGCCAGCAGGCCGGCCGCGACCAGCACCGCGGGATTCGAGGTATTGGTGCAACTGGTGATGGCCGCGATCAGCACGGCGCCGTCGGCGACCTCGAACGACTTGCCACCGGACGTTGCCGCACCCTTGCCGGTCGCCGACGGGTTTTTCTGGGCGCGCTCATCGACCATCTTCGCGAGGTGCCGGCGATAGATTTCCTTCGAGCTGCGCAGCGGCACGCGATCCTGTGGCCGCTTCGGACCGGCGAGGCTCGGCTCGACCGAGGCGAGGTCGAGTTCGAGGACGTCCGTGTAGTCCGCTTCGCGCATGCCGTTGGTCCGCCACAGGCCCTGGGCACGCGCATAGGCTTCCACGAGGGCGATCTGCTCGGCAGGACGGCCGGTCAGCTCGAGGTAGCGGATCGTCTCCTCGTCGATGGGGAAGATCGCGCAGGTGCTGCCGAACTCGGGCGACATGTTGGCGATCGTGGCGCGGTCCGCGAGCGGCAGGCCGGCCAGGCCGTCACCGAAGAACTCGACGAACTTGTCGACCACGCCCTTCTTGCGCAGCATCTCCGTGACCATGAGCACCAGGTCGGTCGCCGTCGTGCCGGCCGGCAGCGAACCCTTGAGGCGGAAGCCGATCACCTGCGGGATCAGCATCGTTACCGGCTGGCCGAGCATGGCGGCCTCGGCCTCGATGCCGCCGACGCCCCAGCCGAGAACGCCGAGGCCGTTGACCATCGTCGTGTGCGAGTCGGTGCCGACGAGCGTGTCGGGATACGCGCGCTGCGTGCCGCCCTTGTCCTCGGGGAACACGACCCGCGCGAGGTGCTCGATGTTCACCTGGTGGACGATGCCGGTATTGGGTGGCACGACCTTGAAGTTGCTGAATGCCGTCTGGCCCCAGCGCAGGAAGGAGTAGCGCTCGCCGTTGCGGGCGAACTCGATCGCGTTGTTCCTGCTGAGCGAATCCGGCGCACCGTATTCGTCCACCTGCACCGAGTGGTCGATGACCAGTTCCGCCGGCGCCAGCGGGTTGATTTCCTGCGGGTTCCCGCCCAGGCGCGTCATGGCCTCGCGCATGGCGGCGAGGTCGACGATCGCGGGCACGCCGGTGAAGTCCTGCATGATCACGCGCGCGGGCGTGAACGCGATCTCGTGGCTGGGAGCCGCCTTGGCATCCCACTTGAGCAGCGCCTCGATGTCCTCGCGCGTGACGTTGACGCCGTCCTCGGTGCGCAACAGGTTCTCGAGGAGGATCTTCAGGGAGAAGGGGAGGCGTCCGAGGTCATGGCCCTTGATCGCGGGCAGGCTGAAGATCTCGTAGGACTGGCCGCCCACCGGCAACGCCTGGCGGGTCTTGAAACTGTCGCGCATGAAACCTCCGGGGAAACGCTCGGGCCCGACTGAATCGGCGAATTATAGCGGTTCAGGAGGCGACCGCGGCAGGGGCGTCGGCACTGACC
The DNA here is from genome assembly GCA_963823535.1 of uncultured Gammaproteobacteria bacterium. Classification (GTDB taxonomy): domain Bacteria; phylum Pseudomonadota; class Gammaproteobacteria; order Steroidobacterales; family Steroidobacteraceae; genus RPQJ01. The sequence goes on along the minus strand of CAWGLZ010000003.1, from coordinate 331,895 downwards.
GTCGAGGCGATCACCGCTCCGCCGAGGCAGACATCCGCCGCATAGAAGACGGCCGACTGGCCGGGTGTGACGGCTCGCTGCGCGGCTGGCATCGTGACGACGCACCCGCCGTCAACCCGCAGGCTGACGGTGCAGGCCTGGTCCGGCTGCCGGTAACGGGTCTTCACCGTGCAGGCGAACGTCCGTGCGGGCGCGCTCCCGCCGATCCATCGAGCCGCTTCGGTCGCGAATTCCGCGCACAACAGGCGTGGATCGTCGTGCTGCTGCGTGACGACCAGGACATTCCGGGCGAGGTCCTTGTCCGCGACGTACCACGGCGCCTCGCTCGCGCCCTTCACGCCGCCCACCGAGAGTCCCTGGCGCTGGCCCAGCGTGTAGTACATGAGGCCCCGGTGTTCGCCCACCCGACGACCGCCGGTGGTCTCGATCGGGCCCGGCCGGGCCGGCAGGTAGCGCGCGAGGAACTCCGCGAACGGCCGCTCGCCGATGAAGCAGATTCCCGTGCTGTCACGCTTGTCGTGCACGGGAAGCGCACGCTCGTGCGCCAGCTGCCGCACCTCTGCCTTGCGCAGGTGACCGATCGGGAACAGCGTTCGCGCCAGCTGCTCGCCGGGCACCGTATGCAGGAAATAGCTCTGGTCCTTGGCCGCGTCGACCCCGCGCAGCAGGCTCGCCTGTCCGTCCACCATGGCGACGCGCGCATAGTGGCCCGTGGCGAAGTAGTCCGCCCCCAGGCGCCGCGCGTGCTCGAAGCACACGCCGAACTTGATCTCCCGGTTGCAGGCAACGTCGGGATTCGGCGTGCGACCGCGGCGCAGTTCGTCCAGGAAGTGCTCGAACACGCGCTCCCGGTATTGCGCGGCGAAGCTGACGGTGTGCAGCGGGATCGCGAGGTCCTCGCACACACGGCGCGCATCCTGCAGGTCCGCCGCGGCGGTGCAGTAGCCGTCCTCGTCCTCGTCCCAGTTGCGCATGAACAGCGCATGCACGTCGTGGCCGGCATCCCTCAGCAACGCGGCGGCCACGGCGGAGTCGACGCCGCCGGAGATGCCGAGGACCACGCGCGATCGTTTGCTCATGCCGCGAATTCTACCGCGCGGGCGCGGGCGGGCCGGAATCGCGAGGATGGGGCAGGGTCGGGGTCGAGCCCTAGCCGCTCGCAGCCAGCGTCGCCGGGAGCGGCATCAGGTGGCTGATCAGTGACAGTGGATAGCGCGCGCCCGCCATGTAGTCGTCCACGCACTGGCTGACGAGCGGACTGCGCAGTCGCATGGCCGGCCCGTCCAGCTGCCCGCGCGTCAGCCAGCGCGTCCGCAGGATGCCCCGATCGAGGGGTCGCGCGGGATCGTGAGCGCCGAGCTCACCCGCGAATGCGATCCGCAGGAAGGTGCGGGTGAGGTGTGCCGGCCGCCAGACGTAGACGCCGACGACCGCGCGCGGCTCAAACTGCCAGGCAGTCTCCTCGAGGGTCTCGCGCACCACGGCCTCGAGCAAGGTCTCGCCGTCCTCGAGATGGCCGGCCGGCTGGTTCAGGACGACCCGCCCGCTGGCACGTTCCTCGACGAACAGGAATTTCCCGTCACGCTCCGCAACGGCTGCGACGGTCACGTCCGGCTTCCATACCATGCCGGTCATTATACGGATCCTCGCTCAACCGCAGGCAAGGGCGGCCTCAGAAATCGACCGCGGTCGCGCGGAGCTCCGGCTGGATGAGGCTCACGGCCCATACCTCGTCGAAGTAGGCGAGGTAGCGACGCACGATCTGCTGGTCGTCGTATTCGACGATGCCTTCCCAGCGTGAGGACTGTTGCCGGTAGGCGATCGCCTTGTCGTCCGCAACGATGAAGGAGCAGGGGTTGTTGCGGTAGTCGCCGGCCACGTTGCGCAGGTCGATGTAGCTCGTCAGCCGCCGGGCCATCTGCATGAACCGGTTGCCGTCGCGGGACGCCCGCGCGGGATCCGAGATCAGCACGCGGAGCCGCGCATGGCTGCGTGCGAGCACGAGCCGCTTCACCGGCTCCAGGAAACAGTCCTGGTCGTAGAGCAGCGGCTCGAGGTTAGGCGTGTAGATCGACAGGGAGCGCTGGGCCCGGGTGGCGAGTTCGGCGACCGCCGCCCGATACTCATCGAGAGAGGAGAGAATGCTCCTCGTGCCCGTGACGTCCAGCCTGCTGTTCATCGTTCCGCTCGATCCCCAGGTTCATCCGTACGTGCGGAATCCCCACTTCGTCGAAGACGGGCCCGTCGGCCCTGAAACCCAGTCGCTCGTAGAATCCGGTGGCGGCTGCCTGGGCATGAAGATAGACCCTGGTGAACCCCAGTTCTGTGGCCTGGTTCACGAGGTAGCCCACGATCGCGCCGCCGACCCCGGTGCCGCGGTACTGCGGCAGCACTGCGACCCGACCGATCTTACCGGTGGGCTCGAGCCGTCCCGTGCCGACTGCGTCACGTTTTGCGGTCCCGGCCAGCACGTGCCACGCACGCGGGTCGGCCGCGTCCCATTCTTCCGCCTCCGGAACGCCCTGCTCCTCGATGAATACGCAACGTCGCACGCGCTCGATGGCAACGCGGTCCTCGCCCCAGCTCGCGGCGCGCAGCGTGCATGCCGCGTCCCCGTGAGACATCGCCTCAGATGCTCCGCGCCAGCCGGGCGGCCGCGCCGATGTAGCCCGCCGGCGTGAGTTCGCGAAGCCTGCGCTTTTCCGCCTCCGGGATCGGCAACTGGTCGACGAAGGCGGCCACCGCCGCGGCGTCGAGCCGCCGGCCGCGCGTCAGCGACTTCAACTGCTCGTAGGCCTCCGGCACGGAGTAGCGTCGCATCACCGTCTGGATGGGTTCTGCCAGCAGTTCCCAGTTCGCGTCGAGGTCCGCCGCCAGTCGCTCGCGGTCGACCTCCAGGCGTGCGAGCCCGCGCGAGATCGACTGCACCGCGAGGTCGGAATGCGCCAGCGCGACCCCGATGTTGCGCTGCACCGTCGAGTCGGTCAGGTCGCGCTGCCAGCGCGAAACCGGAAGCTTCTCGGCCATGAAGCGCAGCAGTGCATTCGCGACGCCGAAGTTGCCCTCGGCGTTCTCGAAGTCGATCGGGTTGACCTTGTGCGGCATGGTCGAGGAGCCGACCTCGCCCGCAATCACCTTCTGCCGGAAGTAACCGAGCGAGATGTAGCCCCAGAAGTCGCGGGACAGGTCGAGCAGCACCGTATTGCAGCGCGCGAGCGCGTCGAAGTACTCGGCCATCCAGTCGTGGGGCTCGATCTGCGTCGTGTACGGGTTCCACTCGAGGCCCAGCGTCTCGACGAAGTGCTTGCCGAGCGCCGGCCAGTCGATGTCCGGATAGGCTGCCAGGTGGGCATTGAAGTTGCCCACGGCGCCGTTCAGCTTGCCGCGGATCGGAATGCGCGCGAGCGCCTCGCGGGCCTGGCGCAGCCGATGGACGAAGACGGCCACTTCCTTGCCGAGGGTCGTCGGCGTCGCCGGCTGGCCGTGGGTTCGCGACATCATCGCGTCGTCGGCGTGGGCGTGCGCCATGGCGCGCAGTGCACTGGCCAGGTTATCGATCCGCGGCAGCAGCACGCGCTCCCGTGCCTCGAGGCACAGGAGTCCGTAGGCGAGATTGTTGATGTCCTCCGACGTACAGGCGAAGTGCACGAACTCGAGCCTGGAGCGCCAGCCCGCATGTCCCTCGAGCCGGCGCTTGATGAAATACTCGACGGCCTTGACGTCGTGATTGGTTTCGAGCTCGATGGCCTTGACGGCCGTGGCATCCGCCGTGGAGAAGTCGCGGGCGATCGTCTCCGCCAGTGCAAGGTCCGCGGGCGACAGCCCCTGCATCTCGGGCAGCCCCTTCGGCCCGGCCAGTGCGTTCAGCCAGGCGATCTCCACCCGCACACGCGTGCGCACCAGGCCGGCTTCACTGAAAAGGTCGCGCAGCTCGGCGCAGCGGGAGGCGTAGCGACCGTCGACGGGCGACAGCGCGGTGAGCGGGGTGAGACTCATGCCGGAATCCGGGAGGTGTTACGATTTGCGATGATACCGCAGGCCCCTGCCACGGCGCCCGCATCGCCTTTCGGAGCCCAAGCTCATGTCCGCAAACGAGTTTCGTGTGGAGCGAGACAGCATGGGCGAGTTGCGCGTGCCCGGGGACGCGCTGTGGGGTGCCCAGACCCAGCGGGCCCTGCAGAATTTTCCCCTGAGCGGCATCCGCATGCCGCGCGGGTTCATCCAGGCACTCGGTTATGTGAAATGGGCGGCCGCCGGGGCCAATCTCGAGTCGGGTGATCTCGACAAGGTGCGCGGTTTCGCCATCCAGCGGGCCGCCCTCGAGGTGGCGGCGGGTCGCCACGACGCCCATTTCCCGGTCGACGTCTTCCAGACCGGCTCGGGCACCAGCAGCAACATGAACGCGAACGAGGTGATCGCCCGCCTCGCGACGCAGTACTCGGGCGGCACGCCGGTGCATCCGAACGACCACGTCAACCGCAGCCAGAGCAGCAACGACGTGATCCCGACGGTGATCCACGTGAGCGCCGCGCTCGCGATCGCCGGGCACCTGCTGCCGGCGCTGAAGGAGTTGTCGGAGACGCTGGCGCGCAAGGCGGCCGACGTGGGCGAGACCGTCAAGACCGGGCGGACGCACCTGATGGACGCGATGCCATTGACCCTGGGGCAGGAACTCGGCGCGTGGCGGACGCAGATCGACGACGCCGTCACCCGGCTGCAGAGCACGCGACCGCGCCTTCATGCCCTGGCGCTCGGTGGCACCGCGGTCGGCACCGGCATCAACGCTCCGACCGGATTCGCGGCCCGGGCCGCCGTGCTGCTGTCCGGGCAGACCGGGCTCGACCTGCGCCCGAGCCGCGATTTCTTCGCGGCGCTGTCGTCGCAGGACACGGCCGTCGAGGTCTCCGGCCAGCTGCGAACCCTCGCGGTCGCGCTGATGAAGATCGCGAACGACCTGCGCTGGATGAACAGCGGCCCGCTCGCTGGGCTCGGCGAGATCGCGCTGCCGGCCCTGCAGCCGGGCAGCAGCATCATGCCCGCCAAGGTGAACCCGGTGGTGCCGGAGGCGGTCGCCATGGTCGCGGCGCAGGTCATCGGCAACGACGCGACGGTGACGGTGGCGGGGCAGTCGGGCAACTTCCAGCTCAACGTCATGTTGCCAGTCGTCGCCTACAACCTGCTGCAGAGCATCGAACTGCTGGGCAATGCCTGCCGCACCCTGGCGCGCAGCGCCGTCGCCGGGTTCGTCGTCAACACGCACCGGATCGCGGAGGCGCTGGATCGCAACCCGATGCTGGTGACCGTGCTGACCCCCGTGATCGGCTACGACAAGGCGGCAGCGATCGCCAAGCGGGCGCTGGCCGAAGGCCGCCCGATCCTCGAGGTGGCCACCGAGATGACCGACCTGGGCGCGGAGCGACTGGCCCGCCTGCTCGATCCGGCGCGACTCACGCGGGGCGGTGTGGGTCACGGTCGGCCGGGGGACTGATTGACTGCGTCCGCCTCCCGCGAACTGCGTGGTCGCATCGAACGGTGCCTGCGCGGAACGCAGCCCGGTGGCGATCCGCTGCGCGCCTGGGTCTCCGGCCTGTCGGCCGAGCAGACGGACGCGCTGCGGCAGCACCTGCCGACCACCCTCGCACACGCCGCGGTCATGGTGCCGATCGTGGATCGACCCGAAGGCCTCACCGTGCTGCTGACGCAGCGCGCCTCTCACCTGAAGAAGCATGCCGGACAGATCAGCTTTCCGGGCGGACGCATCGAGCCCGGCGACGCGGGACCGTGGGAAGCGGCGCTGCGCGAGACGCGCGAGGAAATCGGCCTCGATCCCGCACTCGCGTCGTTTGCCGGGTACCTGCACGACCACCTGGTGATCACCGGCTATCTGATCACGCCGGCCGTGGCCTTCGTGCAGCCTGGATTCGACCTGCGGCTCGACCTCACGGAGGTCGAGGACGCGTTCGAGGTTCCCCTGGAGTTCATCCTGGATCCGTGCAATCACGTGGCGTCGACGCGCGTCTTCGCGGGCCATTCCTTCACGACCCACGACATCCCCTACGGCCACCGCCACATCTGGGGCGCGACGGCGGGGATGCTGTTGTCGCTCTGCCACGTCCTTCGGGAGACCTGACCCGTGTCCATCGAACGTCTGCGATCCATCATGGCCGCACTGCGCGATCCGCAGCGCGGCTGTCCCTGGGATCTCGAGCAGACCTGGTCGTCGATCTCCCCCCATACCCTCGAGGAGGCCTACGAACTGGCGGATGCCATCGAGCGCGGCGATGCCGGGCAGGTGCGCGACGAACTCGGTGACCTCCTGTTCCAGGTGGTCTTCCAGTCGCGCATTGCCGAGGAACAGGGCCTGTTCGCCTTCGACGACGTCGCGGCTGCCATCTCCGACAAGCTGGAGCGACGGCATCCGCACGTCTTCGGGGACGCGAGCGTGCGTTCCACGGCTGAGCAGACCGCCGCCTGGGAGGACCACAAGGCGGCGGAGCGCCGGGTCACGACCGGCGCGACGGGCGCACTCGATGGCGTCACGCTCGGTCTGCCGGCCCTGACCCGTGCGGCCAAGCTGGGCAAGCGGGCGGCCCGGGCAGGCTTCGACTGGAGCGCAGCCGGGAGCCGTGCTGGACAAGGTGGAGGAGGAGAGCGCCGAACTGCGTCATGCCCTCGCCGCGCAGGACGCCGCGCACGCCCGCGAGGAACTGGGCGACCTGCTGTTCTCGGTCGCCCAGCTGGCCCGCCACCTCGATGCCGACCCGGAGGCCACGCTGCGCGCGGCCAACGCGAAGTTCGAGCGGCGATTCCGGCGCCTCGAGGCCGGCCTGGCCGCGGAAGGCCGGTCACCGGGCGATGCCGACCCGGACGAACTGGAGGCCCGGTGGACGAGGGCCAAGCAGGAGATCGGCTGACGGCCCGGCTGGCGTCGCTGCAAGCGGCGCTGGACGGCTGCCTGATCCGCGATCGCCGGCGGTTCGGGGCCTGGCACGCGCGCCTGTCGCGCCGACGCGGCACGGTCGATGGTCGCGAGCTCGCGCGCCTCGAGGAGCAGGTCCGCGCGTCGGTCGCGCGCGTCGACACGCGCCGCGCCTCGGTGCCCGTCGTACGCTACGACGAAAGCCTGCCGGTGCACGCGAAGCGCGAGGAGATCGCCGCCACCATCCTGCGATCACCCGTGACCATCGTGAGCGGCGCCACGGGGAGCGGCAAGAGCACCCAGCTGCCGAAGATCTGCCTCGAGCTCGGCCGCGGACAGGCCGGGATGATCGGACACACGCAGCCGCGCCGGATCGCGGCGCAGGCGCTGGCGAACCGCGTCAGCGCCGAGCTCGGCACCCGCTGCGGCGACCTGGTCGGCTACCAGGTGCGCTTCGTGGACCGCACGAGTCCGCGCACGCTGGTGAAGCTCATGACCGACGGCCTGCTGCTGCGCGAACTCGACGGCGATCCGTTGCTGGAGCGCTACGACACCCTGATCCTCGACGAGGCCCACGAACGCAACCTCAACCTGGATTTCCTGCTGGGCGTCTGCAAGCGCCTGGTGGACCGGCGGCCGGAACTGCGGGTGATCGTGACCTCGGCCACCATCGAGACACCGCGTTTCGCGCAGTACTTCGGCGGCGCGCCGGTGGTGGACGTGGAAGGTCGCAGCTATCCCATCGAGGTGCGCTACCGGCCGCTGCACGAGGAGGACGCCGACGCACCGTCGCTGCCCGAGGCCGTGGCAGCCGCGCTCGACGAGTTGCGCACCAACGAAAGCGGCATCGACGGCGACGCACTGGTCTTCCTCGCCGGCGAGAAGCAGATCGTCGAGACCCGCGACTTCCTGCTGCGCGGTGGATCGCGCGACTGGGACGTCCTGCCACTGTATGCGCGCCTGTCGGCGCCGGAGCAGGAGCGTGTCTTCGAACCGCACCGCCGGCGACGCGCAGTCCTGGCCACCAACGTCGCGGAAACCTCGCTCACCATTCCCGGCGTGCGGTTCGTCGTCGACACGGGTCTCGCGAGGATCAGTCGCTACAGTCCGCGAGCCAAGTTCCAGCGCCTGCCCATCGAACCCGTCTCGCGGGCGAGTGCCGAGCAACGCAAGGGCCGCTGCGGGCGGGTCGGGGAGGGCGTCTGCATCCGCCTCTATTCCGAGGAGGAGTTCGCGTCCCGACCGGAGTACACGGATCCGGAGATCCTGCGAACCAATCTCGCGAGCCTGATCCTGCAGATGGCCGCGCTCGGGCTGGGCGCGCCCGAGGACTTCCCGTTCCTCGACGCGCCGGATACCCGGTCACTCAACGACGGTTATCGCCTTCTGCAGGAGTTGAGTGCCGTCGATGGCGATCGCCGCATCACCCGCCTGGGCCGGCAGATGGCCCTGCTGCCGGTCGACCCGCGGCTTGCGCGCATCCTGATCGAGGCGGGGCGACTGCGCTGCCTGGACGAAGTGCTCGTCATCGCGTCCTTCCTGAGCATTCCGGACCCGCGCGAGCGGCCGTCCGACAAGACCGAACTCGCCGACGCGCGGCACGCGCAATATGCCGACGAACGATCGGATTTCGTCGGCGTGCTGAACCTCTGGCAGGCCGCCCGCGCGCAAGCCGCTGCCGGCACGCGTGCACTGCGTCGCTGGTGCAAGGAGAACTTCCTCGGCTACCTGCGCGTACGCGAGTGGCTGGACCTGCACGAGCAGCTGTCGAACATGACGGCGGCGCAGCAGCTGCAGCGCAACGACACGCCGGCACCCGGAGGTGTCCTGCACCAGGCAATCCTGGCGGGATTCCTTGGCGGCATCGGGGTGCTCGATGACGGCCGCAGCTACCTCGGTGCGCGCGACACGCGCTTCGTGATCGCGCCCGGAACACCGCTGCAGAAGCGCCCGCCGCGCTGGATCGTGGCGGCCAGCCTGGTGGAAACCCAGCGCCTGTACGCGCGGATGGTCGCGCAGGTGCAGCCGGCGTGGATCGAGTCTGCGGCCGCGCACCTGGTCCGGCGAACCTATGGCGACGCGCACTGGGTGGCGGAGCGGGGCATGGTGATGGCCCGCGAGACAGTCACCCTGTACGGGCGGGTCCTCAGCAGCGGGCGGCAGGTCAATTTCGCGAGCATCGATGCGGCGCTCGCCCGCCGGATGTTCGTCGAGGAAGCGCTCGTGCGCCCGACGACGCCGGCTGCATACGCGTTCGTTGCGCGCAACGCCCGGGTTCGCGCCGGGATCGAGGCGCTGGAGGCGCGGCTGCGGCGACGGGATCTGCTCGCCTCGGACGACGTGCTGGTGGACTTCTACCTCGAGCGGATTCCGGCCGACGTCGCGTCGACCCGGGCCTTCGAGCGCTGGTGGCGCGCCGAGGAGCCGCGGCACCCGCAGCGGCTGGACGTACCGCGCGAACTGATGCTGGCTGGCCCAGAGCCGACGGCTGCGCCCGCAGACTATCCCGATCGGCTTCAGGTCGACGGGAACGAGCTTCCCCTGCACTACCTCTTCGACCCGACGGACCCGGATGATGGCGTCCTGCTCGACGTGCCGCTTGCGCTCCTGGGATCATTGCCGGCGCGCCGGCTGGAGTGGCTGGTGCCCGGATACCTGTCGTCCAAACTCGTGGCGCTGTTGCGCGGCCTGCCAAAGAACCTGCGCCGCGAACTGGTACCGATCCCGGACACCGCCACCCGGCTGCGGGAGGCGCTCGAGCCGTTTGCCGAGGGATCGTTGCTCGAGCGGCTGGCGGACCTGCTGAGTGTATCCACGGGCACACGGGTGGAACCCGGGCTGCTTGGCGGGATTCCACTGCCACCCTGGATGAGCATGAACCTGCGCGTGATCGATGCCGCGGGCCGTGAACTGCGGCGCAGCCGGGACCTCGACGCACTGCGACGCGAGTTGCGGCTGCAGGCGACGGGTGCCGCCGCGGCGCCGCCCGGCGCAGGCTGGGACCGCGAGGGTGTGCGGCGCTGGGACTTCGGGGATCTGCCCGACGAGGTTCGTGTCCGCAGCGCGGGCGTGACCCTGCGCATGTACCCGGGCCTCGAGGATGACGGGACAGCGGTCCGGCTGCGCCTCTTTGCGAGCCCGGCGGCTGCCGCGACCGCGAGCCCGGCGGGCGTCGTGCGGCTGGGTGCGCTCGCGCTGCGGCAGCAGCACGAGTTCGTCGTGCAGCAATGCGCGGCCGACCGCGAACTCGTCCTGCTGGTGGCCGCGGCCGGCATGGATCGGCGGCTGTTCGGCGACATCGCGGATCGCGCCATGGCGGACGCGCTCGGTCTCGCCGAACACGGGATACCGAGGGCACGCGTGGACTTTGAAACCCGCCTCGAGGCCGGGCGCGCGCAGGTCACGAGCCGGGGCGATGAAGTCCTCAGGACGGTCAAGTCCATCCTGCTCGCGCTGAAGGACGCTCGCACCGCGCTGTCCGAACTCGGATCGCCGGCGTTCGCGGAGGGACGCGCGTCGATCACGCGCCAGCTCGAGGCGTTGCTGGCGCCCGGCTGGGTGCGCCATACGCCGGAGCCCGCTTTCGGCCAGTTGAGGAAATACGTCCGTGCCGCCGCCCGGCGTGCCGAGCGCCTGCGCAACGACGTCCAGCGCGATCGCCGGCTGGATGCCCAGGTCGCGCCCTTCGCAGAGGCATGGCGATCACTGCGCGCACGGCATGAGCCGGTTGCACCCGCCATCGAGACGGAGCGACTGCGCTGGATGATCGAGGAGTTCCGGCTGTCGCTTTTCGCACAGGACCTGCGCACGCTCGGCCCGGTCTCGGCCACGCGCCTCGAACAGCAGCTCAGGCTCGCCCGCGCAGAAGCGGAATAGGGGCACCTATTCCCCGGGGATCCGGGACGCCGCCCCCCTTGGCAGGCAACAGGAGCGGGACGGGGGCAGCGTCCCTGGCGGGCTACTTCTTGTCTTCCATGAACGGTCGGATCAGGTCCATCGGCAACGGGAAGACGATGGTCGTCGCTTTCTCGCTCGACAGGTCGGAGAGAGTCTGCAGGTATCGCAGCTGCAACGCCTTCGACTCCGTGCCGAGCATCTGCGCCGCCTCGACGAGCTGGGCGGCCGCCTGCTTCTCGCCCTCGGCGTGGATGATCTTGGCCCGCCGCGTCCGCTCGGCCTCGGCCTGTTTCGCCATCGCGCGGATCATCGTCTCGTCGAGGTCCACGTGCTTGATCTCGACGTTCGCGACCTTGATGCCCCACGCGTCGGTGGCGTTATCCAGGATGCGCTGGATGTCGACGTTCAGCTTGTCGCGCTGCGAGAGCATCTCGTCGAGTTCGTGCTGCCCCAGCACCGAGCGCAAGGTCGTCTGTGCGAGCTGGCTGGTGGCTTCGAACGGATTCGCCACCTGGATGATGGCCTTCTCCGGATCGACGATGCGGAAGTACACGACTGCATTCACCTTCACCGACACGTTGTCGCGCGAGATGACGTCCTGCGTCGGGACGTCCAGCACCACCACGCGGAGATCCACCTTGACCATGCGCTGCACGAGCGGAATCAGGATGATGAGGCCCGGCCCCTTCACCCCGGTGAAGCGTCCGAAGGTGAAGATCACGCCACGCTCGTACTCGTTGAGGATCTTGAAGATCTGCGTGGCCAGTACCACCAGCAGGACGACGACGAAAGCCACGATGGGCAGGTTGATCATTGACGGCTACTCCTGGAATCAGTCCTTGACGGGCTCCACCTCGACGGTGAGCCCATCCACCTTGCGAATCCTCAGGCGCTGGCCGGCCGCGACCGGCTCCGTGCTGACGGCTTTCCACAGCTCGCCGTGCACGCTCACGAGTCCCTTGCGATCGAATGCCTCGACGGCTTCGGCAAATTCGCGCGTGAGCCCCTCGACGCCGCTCACCACGGGTCGGCGTCGCGCGCGGATGGCGAACGAAACGATCGCGAGCAGGACCAGCGATCCGGCGAGACCCATGGCACCGATCAGCTGCCAGGCGATCGAGAATCCGGGCACCTCGCGATCGAGGAGCATCACGGATCCGATCACGAACGCAATGATGCCGCCGAGTCCGAGCGCGCCGAAGGACGGCACGAAGGACTCCGCCACGATCAGGATGACCCCGAGCGCGATCAGTGCCAGTCCGGCGTAGTTCACCGACAGCACCTGGAACGCGAACAGCGCGAGCAGCAGGCAGATCGCGCCCACGACGCCGGGGACGATGGCGCCCGGGTTGTAACCCTCGAGCAGCAGGCCGTAGATGCCGATCAGCATCAGCAGGTAGGCCACGTTCGGATTGGTGATGAGCGAGAGCAGGTCCGTGCGCCAGTCGGGCTCGACCTCCTCCATCACGAGGCCCGCCGTCTGCAACTCGATCTCCTGGGATCGCAGCTTGACCTTGCGCCCGTCAAGCATCTGCAGCAGCTGCGGCAGGTCGGTGGCGACCAGATCGACGACCCCGGCGGCGAGCGCCTCGTCCGCCGGCAGGCTCACACCCTCGCGGACCGCCGCCTCCGCCCAATCGACATTCCGGCCGCGCAGTTCCGCCAGGCCGCGGATGTAGGCAACGGCGTCGTTCAGCGCCTTCCGTTCGAGCGGTGTCCCGGCGGCAGGGGCGGGTGACTTTGCGTCTCCGTCCTGCTCGTCGCCGGTGTCTTTCTCGACAGGCTTCGGTCCGCCGGTGGGTGCCCCGATCTGTACCGGTGTCGCGGCACCCAGGTTGGTGGCCGGCGCCATCGCTGCGACGTGACTGGCGTAGACCAGGTAGGTGCCCGCGCTGGCCGCACGGGCCCCGCTCGGGGACACGTAGGTCACGACCGGCGTGTCGGACGCCAGGATGGCCTGGATCATGTCGCGCATCGCCGTATCGAGCCCGCCCGGCGTATCGATCGTGACGATGACCAGGCTGGCGCCGCTCTCGTCCGCCTCGCGCAACTTGCGAACGAAGAAATCGCTGGTGGCCGGTCCGATGGGACCCGACACCGGCAGCAGCACGCCCCGCGGACCGACGGCTGGCTGCGCGATGGCGGCCAGCATCCAGCCGGCGACCAGCATCGCGAGCCCCGCCCACGACAGTCGCCCCCACTGCAAGGAAATGTCTCGGTCCATGCCACGATGATAGCAGCCGGTCGCATCTGTGACCGGTCGCCGTATACTCAGCGGGTATCCGCGAAGTGAGGCAGGACCGAGCCGATGCCGAGATCGAACACCCACGCAGTATCCGTCGCCGCGCTGCTGCTGGCGTCGGTCACGGCCTGGGCGCAGGCGCCCGAGGTGCCGCCTGTCACGGCGCCGGTCGTCGCCCATCCGCTGCGCCCGGGGATCCAGCTGTTGAGCGGCGCTGCGTGCAATATCGCCGTGTGGAGCGGGGTGGACGGATTGGTCGTTGTCGATGCCGGCGCCGCGCCGACCGCTGCCGCGGTGCTCGAGGCGGTGAATGGCATCGCCGCCGGTCCAGCCCGATTCCTGATCAACACGCAATGGCACCCGGACCACGCGGGAGGCAACGAGGTGCTTGCACAGGCGGGGACGCTGGTCGTGGCGCACGACGCCGCCCGTGCACGCATGAACACGCCGGGGGTCGGCCGCGGCGAGCGCCCGTCGGCGTCGTCGTCGCCCGCCGCACTCCCCATGCTGACGTTCGACGACACCATCACCCTGCACCTGAATGGCGACCGGTTGATGGCGCTGCACGTCGACGCGGCACAGAGCGACGGCGACGTCATCCTCTGGTGGGAGGAGGCGAACGTCGTGCAACTGGGCGACGTCTACGACCGTGGCTCGTACCCGCGCCTCGATCTCGCCAGCGGAGGATCGCTGGCCGGGCTCGTCGCCGCGATCGAAACGGTCCTGTCACGCGCCGACGACGCGACGCTCGTCGTCCCCGGGCACGGCGACGTATCGAACCGTGCCGAACTCGCGTCCTACCGCGACATGCTCGTGGCCGTGGGCCGCAGTGTCGGAGATCTCGTCGCGCAGGGCAGGAGCCTCGACGAGGTACTGGCCGCACGGCCCACCGAGGCCTTCGACGCGCAGTATGGCCGCGGCGCCGTCAGCCCGGAGCGGTTCGTCAGCGTCCTCTACGAGGATCTGGCCAGGCGTCGCTGACGCAATCAGCCCGACACGTCGAAGTTGATGCCCTGGGCGAGCGGCAGTTCAGTCCCCCAGTTCACCGTGCAGGTCTGGCGCCGCATGTAGGCCTTCCAGGCATCGGACCCGGACTCGCGGCCGCCGCCCGTGTCCTTCTCGCCGCCGAAGGCGCCGCCGATCTCGGCGCCCGACGTGCCGATGTTCACGTTGGCGATGCCGCAGTCGGACCCCGAGGCGGACAGGAAGCGTTCGGCGTGCTGCAGACGATCCGTGAAGATGGCGGACGACAGCCCGTGCGCAACATCGTTCTGCAGGCGGATCGCCTCGTCGAGCGACTCGACGGGGATGAGGTACAGGATCGGCCCGAAGGTCTCCGTGCGCACGATCTCCCACTCGTGGCGTGCCACGACGACCGCGGGTGCGACGAAATGACCCGGCCGGTCGAGAGCCTTGCCACCGGTGAGCAGCCGTCCGCCGTTGGCCACGGCCTGCGTCACGGCCGCCTCGAAACGCCGGACCGCGCCGGCGTCGATCAGGGGCCCCATGAGAGTTCCGGCATCGAGCGGGTCGCCGATCCGCACCTGTGCATAGGCCTGGGTCAGCCGGCGCTCGAGTTCCTGCAGGCGTGAAGCATGCACGAAGACGCGCCGGGTGCTGGTGCACCGCTGGCCGGCGGTTCCGACCGCACCGAAGACGATCGACGGGACCGCCAGGTCGAGATTGGCCGACTCGTCGACGATGATGGCGTTGTTGCCGCCGAGCTCGAGCAGGCTCTTGCCGAGCCGCCGGGCCACCCGCTCCCCCACGTCCCGCCCGACCTGGGTCGAGCCCGTGAAGGAGACGAGGTCCACCCGCCGATCCTCCACGAACCTCGTGGCGAGCTCGTGACCGGCATCCACGAAGAGCTGGAAGATGCCGGGATACCCGTGGCGCTCCAGCACCCGGTTACAGAGCTTCTGCACCGCCACCGCGCAGAGCGCGGCCTTCGGCGACGGCTTCCAGACGCTCACGTTGCCGCAGACCGCCGCCAGGAACGCATTCCAGGCCCACACGGCGACGGGAAAGTTGAAGGCACTGATGATCCCGACGACGCCGAGCGGCTGCCACTGCTCGAACATGCGGTGGTTCGGCCGCTCGGAGTGCATGGAAAGCCCGTAGAGCATGCGCGACTGGCCCACCGCGAAGTCGGCGATGTCGATCATCTCCTGCACCTCGCCGTCGCCCTCCGCCTTGATCTTCCCCATTTCCAGCGCGACCAGGCTGCCGAGGTCGGACTTGTGCCGGCGCAGTTCCTCGCCCACCAGCCGCACGGCTTCGCCGCGCTTGGGCGCGGGGATCTTTCGCCAGGCCTCGGCCACTTCGCGTGCGGAGCTCATGACCTGTTCGTACTGCTCCGGCGTCGACGCCAGGACACTGGCGATCGACCGGCCGGTCGCCGGGTTGAGGGAGTCGATCCGCGCGGCGCCAGGATCCGACAGCCAGCCGTCCCGGGCCGACCAGGTGCCGGCGTTCACTGCCTCCAGCCCGAGGTTGTCGAGTACCGTCTTCATCTTCATCCTCCGTTGGCGCGCTGCTGCCCGGTCTGGCCCGCCACGACCATACGCGCCGAGATGTCCTTGCTGCCACCGTCCGCGTAGTGCCGGCCGAAACGATTGTCCAGCACGTCCACGAGACTGAAGTCCTCCTGGCGCACGAACCCGCGGTAGCGACCGGGGTGGCTCAGGACGAGGTCCACGACCGCGGTGATACCGGCGGCGGTCGTCACCTGGATGGCCGACCACAGGCGGCCGGCAATCACCTGCGGATAGATCTTGCTGACGTAGTTCTCCTCGCGGAGGTCGCCCTCCTGCCGGCCCGTGACGGCCACGTAGACGATGACGACGTCCTGCAGGGTCTGCGGCACGGCGTTCTCGAGGATGCGCTTCAGCGTCGCCCGATCCTGGTTGAGCTTCAGGTCGTTCATGAGCAGCCGCATCTGGGCGCAGTGGCCCGGGTAACGGATGGTCTTGTAGTCCATGCTGTCGGCGCGATGCCCGTAGGTGTCGCCCAGCGACCCGAGGCCACCGGAGGTATTGAAGGCCTCGTACGGTGTGCCGTCGATCTCGATCTCCTCGAGGCCCTCGAGCGGCGCCACCTCGTTGAGACGACCGTCCACGAGCGCCTCGCAGGGGTTCCCGTATTCGTTGATCAGCCCCTCCGTGGACCAGGTCAGCGAGTACTTGAGCACGTTGTTCGGGTGCTGGGGCAGGGCGCCGACCCGGAGCTTCACGCTGCGCAGTTCGTCGAAATGCCCGATCAGGGCGTTGGCGGCGATGCTGATGAAGCCCGGCGCGAGACCGCACTGCGGCACGAAGGCCTGGTCCGCCCCGTCGGCCAGGTTACGGACGGCGCGGGTCACGGCGACGTCCTCGGTCAGGTCGAAGTAGTGGATGCCGGCGGCGCGGGCGGCCTCGGCGACGGCGACGTTGCAGTAGTAGGGCAGGCTGGAGATCACGGCGTCGACGGGATGCGCCTGCAACTGCGCCTGGAGCGCCTGCGGATCACCGGCGTCGAAGCCGTGCGCGTGTAGATTGTCGAGCCCATGCGCCTCGACGACCGCGCGGGCCACCTGCTCGTTGACGTCGGCGACGTGGACGACGTAGTCGCCGGTTTCGGCCAGCAGGCCGGAGATGAGCGAGCCGATCTTGCCCGCACCGAGGATCAGGACCTTGTGCATTCCGAAGCTCCGGGATTGCGTAAGGGGCGCGATTCTGACGAAACTCACGTGGGGCGTCACATCCAGTTTCTTTTGCGGTGCAAAGATCCGGGTTAGGATCGCCGCATGAGCCGACAGCCCCAGCGTCCGGACTGGTCACCTGACCTGTGGACCCGCAGACCCGCCGAACAGCAACCCACCTACCGGGATTCCGCGGCACTCCAACGCGTGGTGGAGCAGATGAGCCGGCTGCCGCCGATCGTCGTGTCCTGGGAGGTGGAGGCGCTGCGGCGGCAGATCGCGGATGCACAGCAGGGTCGCCGCTTCCTGCTGCAGGGCGGGGATTGTGCCGAATCGTTCGCCGACTGCGAGTCGGGCCAGATCGCGCGCAAGCTGAAGATCCTGCTGCAGATGAGCCTCGTGCTGCTGCACGGCCTCAAGAAGCCGATCATCCGCGTCGGCCGCTTCGCCGGGCAGTACGCCAAGCCGCGCTCCAGCGATGCCGACACCCGTGATGGCGTGACCTTGCCGAGTTATCGCGGCGACCTGGTCAACCGCCCGGGTTTTACCGCCGCCGAACGGGAGCCGGATCCCGAACTGCTGCTGCGCGGCTACGAGCGGGCGGCGCTGACGCTCAATTTCGTGCGCGCGCTGATCGACGGCGGGTTCGCCGACCTGCACCACCCGGAGTACTGGGACCTCGACTTCGTGACGCACTCGCCGTTGCGCGACCAGTACCGCAAGCTCGTGGACTCGATCTCGGACTCGCTGCATTTCTTCGAGGCGATGAGCGGCAGCCGCGTCCACGAGGCCAGCCGCGCACCGTTCTACGCGAGCCACGAGGCACTGCACCTGCTGTACGAACAGGCGCAGACCCGCTTCATCGAAAGGCAGGACCGCTGGTACAACCTGTCCACGCACCTGCCCTGGATCGGGATGCGCACGGCGAAGCTCGACGGTGCCCACGTCGAGTACTGCCGCGGCATCTCGAATCCGGTTGGCGTCAAGGTCGGACCCGCCATGGACGCTGAGTGGGTGCAGGGCCTCTGCGAGGTATTGAACCCGCGACGGGAGCCCGGCCGGCTGGTGCTCATCCACCGCATGGGGGCCGGGCAGATCGAGGCACGCCTGCCGGCCCTGATCGCGGCCGTGCGGGCGACGGACACGCCCGTGCTGTGGGTCTGCGACCCGATGCACGGCAACACCGAAGGCACCCAGTCCGGCGTGAAGACCCGACGCTTCGAGAACATCGTGGGCGAGCTCGAGAGCGCCTTCCGGATCCACCGGGAACTCGGCAGCTACCTCGGCGGCGTGCATTTCGAACTGACGGGCGAGGACGTCACCGAGTGCACGGGCGGCGCGCGTGGCCTGGTGGAGGGAGACCTCGTCCGGGCCTACCGCACGCAGGTGGACCCGCGGCTCAACTACGAGCAGGCCCTCGAACTCGCGATGCGGATCGCGGCCTACGCAAGGTCCGCCTGAGGCTGTTCGCGCCGAGCACGGTCTCGGCCTCCTGGCGTGGCACCTCCCGCCATTCGCCCGGTGCCAGTCCCGCCAGGGTCCAGGGTCCGACACCGACACGCAGCAGGCGCAGGGTTGGCAGGCCGACGGCGGCCGTCATCCGCCTCACCTGCCGGTTGCGACCCTCCGACAGTCCGAGCTCCAGCCACGTGGTGGGAATCCGCTTGCGGAACCGGATGGGCGGTTCGCGAGGCCACAGCCACTGGGGTTCCGGCACGGCGTCGGCACGGGCGGGCAGGGTGACCCCGTCATTGAGCGGGACGCCCGCGCGCAGGGTCTCGAGCGCCGCATCGGTCGGCGTCCCCTCGACCTGCACGAGGTAGGTCTTCGCAAAGCCGGAACCTGGCTCGCTGATGCGCGCCTGCCACGGCCCGAAGTCGGTGAGGACCATCAGTCCCTCGCTGTCGTAGTCCAGGCGTCCGGCGGGATAGACGCCACGGACCGTGCAGAAATCGGCGAGGCAGCGGCGATCGTCCGCGGAGGTGAACTGCGGCAGGACCTGGAACGGCTTGTTGATCAGGATCAGGCGCATTGCGGAATTTGCTCTTGCCCGTCGCGTATCCCAAGTCTATTCTCATTATTGCGCTGCAACATGTACCCGGCAACGCCCGACGTGGCGTCGCGGGTCGACGTGGAGTCCGCCTTGAGCACACCGACGAGCCTCGACCTTCCCAAGGGATGCGCGGTCACTGGCACCCTGCGCCCCGGGTACGAAACCATCCTCACGCGCGAAGCGCTTGAGTTCATCGCCGAGCTGGCGCGGAAATTCGCCCCCCGGGTGGAGGAACTGCTCGCCCGGCGCGAAGCCCGGCAGCGGGAGATCGATGCCGGCAAGCTGCCCGATTTCCTGCCCGAGACCCGCGCCATCCGCGAGCGCGAATGGCACGTGACGGCGATTCCCGCGGACCTGCAGGATCGTCGCGTCGAGATCACCGGTCCGACGGATCGCAAGATGATCATCAACGCGCTCAATTCGGGCGCCAAGGTGTTCATGGCGGACTGCGAAGACTCCATGACGCCGACCTGGGACAACGTCGTCGAGGGACAGGTCAACCTGCGCGACGCGGTCGCACGTCGCATCGACTTCCAGAACCCGGATGGCAAGCAGTACTCGCTGAACCCGACCATCGCGACGCTGATCGTCCGTCCGCGCGGATGGCATCTCTACGAGAAGCACCTGCTGGTCGACGGCCGGCAGGTGCCCGGCGCCTTCGTGGACTTCGGCCTGTACATCTTCCACAACCATGCCGAGCTGCGCCGACGAGGCACGGGACCCTACTTCTACCTGCCGAAGACCGAGAGCCACCTCGAGTCACGGTTGTGGGCCGAGGTGTTCCGGCACACCGAGGCGCGGCTGGGCCTGCAGCCCCAGACCATCAAGGTCACGGTGCTGATCGAGATCATTCTCGCCGCGTTCGAGATGGACGAGATCCTGTGGGAACTCCGCGACTACATCGTCGGCCTGAACTGCGGCCGCTGGGACTACATCTTCAGCTTCATCAAGAAGTTCAGCCGCTACCCGGAATTCGTGCTGCCCGACCGCAGCCAGGTGACGATGACGACGCACTTCCTGCGCTCGTACTCCAGGCTGCTGATCAAGACGACGCATCGCCGCGGCGCCTTCGCGATGGGCGGCATGGCGGCGCAGATCCCGATCAAGAACGACCCGGCGGCGAACGACGCGGCGCTGGCCAAGGTGCGCGCGGACAAGGAGCGCGAGGCCGGGGACGGACACGACGGCACCTGGGTGGCACACCCGGGCCTCGTGCCGGTCGCGATGGAGATCTTCGACCGATTGATGCCGACGCCCAACCAGCTGCACCGCACCCTGGAGGACGTCGAGGTGACGGCGGCCGACCTGCTGCGGATTCCGGACGGCACGATTACCGAGACCGGGCTGCGCAACAACGTGGACGTCTCGATCCAGTACATGGCCGCCTGGCTCGGCGGCAACGGCTGCGTACCGATCCACAACCTGATGGAGGACGCGGCGACCGCGGAGATCGCGCGCGCCCAGATCTGGCAGTGGATCCGCCACCCGAAGGGCGTCCTCGACGACGGTCGCAAGGTGACGGTGGAACTGTTCAGGCAGGTCACCCGCGAGGAACTCGCGAAGCTGCGCAACGAGCTCGGCGAGGCCGCCTTCGCGGCCGGCAATTTCGAGCGCGCGGCCGGGATCATCGATGAGATCACGACGGCGGACGCGTTCGAGACCTTCCTGACTCTGCCCGCCTACCGGGCCATCGACTAGAGAATTCGCTCAAACGAGGATCGAGAAATGACGGACAAGGCAGCGACCGAACTGCGCAAGGACTGGCAGAGCAACCCACGCTGGAAGGGCATCACCCGGCCCTACAAGGCAGAGGATGTCGTTCGACTGCGCGGCAACGTGCAGGTCGACCACACGCTCGCGCGCCTCGGCGCGGAGAAGCTCTGGAAGCTCGTCAACACGGAACCGTACGTCAACTGCCTCGGCGCGCTGACCGCCGGCCAGGCCATGCAGCAGGTCAGGGCCGGCATCAAGGCGATCTACCTGTCGGGCTGGCAGGTCGCCGCCGACAACAACAGCTACATGGCGATGTACCCCGACCAGTCGCTGTATCCGGTCGACTCGGTGCCGAAGGTCGTCGAGCGCATCAACGCCACGTTCAAGCGGGCGGACGAGATCCAGTGCTCGCGCGGCGTGCACCCGGGGCACAAGGACTACCTCGATTTCTTCGCGCCGATCGTGGCGGACGCCGAGGCGGGTTTCGGCGGCGTGCTGAACGCCTTCGAGCTGATGAAGGCGATGATCCGCGCGGGCGCGGCCGGCGTGCACTTCGAGGACCAGCTCGCCTCCGTCAAGAAGTGCGGCCACATGGGCGGCAAGGTGCTGGTACCGACCCAGGAGGCGATCCAGAAGCTCGTCGCGGCGCGCTTCGCGGCCGACGTGATGGGCACGCCGACGATCGTGCTCGCGCGTACCGATGCCGAGGCGGCCGACCTCCTCACGAGCGACGTCGACGAGAACGACAAGCCGTTCTGCACGGGCGAGCGGACGCCGGAGGGCTTCTACCGCGTCAAGCCGGGCGTCGAGCAGTCGATCTCCCGCGGCCTGGCGTATGCGCCGTACGCGGACATGGTCTGGTGCGAGACCGGCAAGCCGGACCTCGGCTTCGCCAAGACCTTCGCCGAGGCGATCCGCAAGAAGTTCCCGGACAAGCTGCTCTCCTACAACTGCTCGCCGTCGTTCAACTGGAAGAAGAACCTCGACGACGCCACGATCGCCAGGTTCCAGCGCGAACTCGGTGCGATGGGCTACAAGTACCAGTTCATCACGCTGGCCGGCATTCACAACATGTGGTTCAACATGTTCGACCTCACGAGTGAATACGTGAAGAAGGGCATGACGGCCTACGTCGAGAAGGTGCAGGAGCCGGAGTTCGCGGCGCGTGACCGCGGCTACACCTTCGTTTCGCACCAGCAGGAGGTCGGTACCGGCTATTTCGACGAAGTCACCCAGGTGATCCAGGGTGGCCATTCGTCGACGACCGCGATGCACGGCTCCACGGAAGAGGAGCAGTTTGCGACCGGCGGCGCCCACCACTGATCGCTGACCGGGACTGACCCGACGCGGCCCGGGCGGTTTCCCTCCCGGGCCGTGCTCTTTTTGGCGCGCGGCAGCCGTCTGGTATCCTCGCGGACGCCGGCGGCGCGCGATGCGCCTGCCTCGCCAGAGGATGCCTCCCATGCATTACGACAAGATCGACGTGCCCGCCGACGGCGAGCGGATCACGGTCAATCTCGACGGATCGATCGACGTGCCCGGGCGGCCCATCATCCCGTTCATCGAGGGCGACGGCATCGGCGTGGACGTCACGCCCGCGATGCGCAAGGTCGTGGATGCGGCGGTGCGCAAGGCCTACGGAGACCGGCGCAGCATCGCCTGGATGGAAATCTTCGCCGGCGAAAAGGCGCTCGCCGTGTACGGCCCGGGCGCGTGGTTCCCGGAGGAGACGCAGCACGCCCTCGAGAAGTACGTCGTGTCGATCAAGGGGCCGCTCGCGACGCCGGTGGGCGGCGGCATCCGCTCGCTCAACGTGGCGATGCGCCAGAACCTCGACCTCTATGCCTGCGTGCGGCCGATCCGCTACTTCCCGGGCGTGGTGACGCCGATGGCGGACTCGAGCTACGTCGACATGGTGATCTTCCGCGAGAACACCGAGGACATCTATGCCGGCATCGAGTACCCGGCCGGCTCCCAGGAAGTGCAGAAGCTCATCCACTACCTGCAGGTGGAACTCGGCGCGAAGGGCATCCGCTTCCCGCTGAGCTCGGGCATCGGCATCAAGCCCGTGTCGAAGGAGGGTTCGCAGCGGCTGATCCGCAAGGCGATCCAGTATGCCGTGGACAACGACCGCAGCTCGGTCACCCTGGTCCACAAGGGCAACATCATGAAGTACACGGAGGGCGCGTTCCGCAACTGGGGCTACCAGCTGGCGCGCGACGAGTTCGGCGCGCTCGAGATGGGCGGCGGGCCGTGGATGTCGTTCCACAATCCCGTGACCGGTCGCGAGATCGTGGTGAAGGACATGATCGCCGACAACTTCCTGCAGCAGATCCTGCTGCGCCCGGAAGATTTCGACGTGATCGCGACCCTGAACCTGAACGGCGACTACATCTCCGATGCACTGGCGGCCCAGGTGGGCGGTATCGGCATCGCGCCGGGCGGCAACATCGGCGAGGGCGTGGCCGTCTTCGAGGCGACCCACGGCACGGCGCCGGGTTTCGCCGGCAAGGACCGCGTCAACCCCGGTTCGCTGATCCTGTCGGCGGAGATGATGCTGCGCTACCTGCGCTGGACCGAGGCGGCCGACCTCGTGATGAAGGGCGTCGTCAACACGATCGCGAACAAGGAACTCACCTTCGACCTTGCCCGCCTGCGCAAGGCGATCCGATCGCCGAAGCACGGGCACGCGGTCAGCCTGCAGTCGGTCAAGGCGGAGCTCGAGGAACTGGTCCCGGGCGCGACGCTGGTCGGCACGTCGGGATTCGGGGATGCCGTCATCCGCCACATGGATGACTGACTTCGATCCCCACTGCCGCCGGTGTCCACGGCTCGCGTCGTTCCTCGCGGACTGCAGGCGGGAATACCCCGGCTATCACTGCGCCCCCGTGCCGCCCTTCGGTGACGAGCAGCCGAAGCTCCTGGTCGTCGGGCTGGCCCCGGGCCTGCACGGCGCGAATGCCAGCGGCCGCCCGTTCACGGGCGACTACGCCGGCATCCTGCTCTACGAGACCCTGCACGCCTTCGGCTGGGCCTCGGCCAGCATTTCCACCTCCCGCGACGACGGCCTGCAGCTCATCGGGTGTCGCATCACCAACGCGGTGAAATGCGTACCGCCGGGGAACAAACCGACGCCCGAGGAAATCCGCAACTGCAATCCCTATCTCGCCGCCGAGATCGCAGGTCTCGAGAGCGGCACCGTGCTGCTGGCGCTCGGCTCGATCGCGCACGGCGCCGTGCTGCGCGCCTGCGGACTCAAGGGATCCGCGGCGAAATTCGCGCACGGCGCGGAATTCACGCTGCCTGGCGGGCTGCGTCTCGTCGACTCCTATCACTGCAGCCGGTACAACACCAACACCCGCCGCCTGACGCCCGGGATGTTCCGGGCGGTCGTGGACCGTGCCAGCCGGCTGGCGAGAGCGGGTGACGCGACATAGCGGACGGCGCAACCCGCTAGACTTCGCAGGTGACCGTCCAGCCGCCCTTTGACGTCGCCTCCTTCCTGGCAGCGCTGCCCGCCCGGCCCGGTGTCTACCGCATGCTGGCCGCCGACGACACGATCCTCTACGTCGGCAAGGCGAGACACCTCAAGAACCGTGTCTCGAGCTATTTCAGGGGCAAGGCGCACGCCGAGCGCACGCAGGCGATGCTGGCGCAGGTCGCGCGTGTCGAGGTGACGGTCACGGCGACCGAGACCGAGGCGCTGCTGCTCGAGTTCAACCTCATCAAGCGCCACCGTCCGCGCTACAACGTCCTGCTGAAGGACGACAAGAGCTTTCCGTACATCCACCTGACCGCCCACGAGTTCCCGCGGCTGGCGTACTACCGGGGCGCCGGCAAGGTCCCGGGCCGCTTCTTCGGCCCCTATCCGAATTCGGTTGCGGCCCGCGAAACGCTGCAGCTGCTGCAGAAGCTGTTCCGCCTGCGACCCTGCGAGGACACGTTCTTCGCGAATCGCTCACGACCCTGCCTGCAGCACCAGATCGGACGCTGCTCGGCGCCGTGCGTCGGACTCGTGACCCGCGAGGCCTATGCACAGGACATCGCCGACGCGGTCAAGGTGCTCGAAGGGCGCAACACGGAACTGGTCGCCGACCTCGGGCGGCGCATGGAGGAGGCCGCCGGCCGCCTGCAGTTCGAGGCCGCGGCACGGTTCCGCGACCAGATCGCGATGCTGAAGCAGATCCAGGCCAGCCAGTCGGTGACCCGCATCGCCGGCCGCGACATCGACGCCGTGGCCATCGCGGGCACGGGCCCGGAATTCTGCGTGTCCGTCGTGTACGTCCGCGGCGGCCGCAACCTCGGCAGCACGAACTTCCATCCCCGGGGCGGGCTGGGCGGGGAGAGCGACGTGCTGTCCGCCTTCCTGTCCCAGTACTACCTCGCGCGCGAGGCGCCGGACGAGATTCTCGTCAGCCAGGGCTTCGAGGACCGCGACGTGCTCGAGGCCGCGTTGCGCGGGCGTGCCGGACGCGCGGTACCGATCCGCAGCGGCGTCCGCGGCGTACGGGCCCGCTGGGTGACCATGGCACGGACCAACGCGGAACTCGGCCTCAAGATGAAGGCTTCGAGCCGGGCGAGCCTGCGCGAGCAGATGGAGGCACTGAAGCGCGACCTGGACCTCGATAAAACGCCGCAGCGGATCGAGTGCTTCGATGTGAGTCACACGATGGGGGAGTCGGCCGTCGCCTCCTGCGTGGTGCTCGGACCCGACGGCCCGATCAAGGCGGACTATCGACGCTTCAACCTCCGCGACCTGACGCCCGGCGACGATTACGGCGGGTTGCGCCAGGCGGTCACGCGGCACTTTGCCCGCGTGCAGGGCGGCGAAGGCGAGATGCCGGACGTCCTGCTGATCGATGGCGGCGCCGGGCAGTTGCGGGCGGCGCGGGATGCCTTCCAGGAACTCGGGATCGCGGAACCGGTGATCGTCGGGGTCGCGAAAGGCGCCGATCGGCGCGTCGGGCAGGAGCGGCTTTTCTTGGCCAGCCAGGAGGGGGGTCTTATACTGCCCGCGGATTCGCCGGCCCTGCGACTGGTCCAGCGCGTGCGGGACGAGGCCCATCGTTTCGCGATCGCCGGGCATCGCAAGGCGCGGGCGAGGACCCGTCTGGAGTCCCTGCTCGAGGAGATTCCCGGGCTCGGCCCGGCCAGGCGACGCGAACTGCTGAAGGCGTTCGGCGGTCTTCAGGGTGTGCGGCAGGCCGGGGTCGAGGACCTGGCCAAGGTGCGCGGCATCAGCCACCCTCTGGCGGAACTGATCTTCGAACGGATGAACCCGGGGTCCTGACGCGTCGTGAATCTCACCCAGCTGCCCAATGCCCTGACCGTGGCGCGAATCGTCGCGGTGCCGCTGGTGGTGATGCTGTTCTACTGGGGTCACCCGTGGTCGAACCCGCTGGCCGCGGTGGTCTTCATCGCGGCGGCGATCACCGATTCGCTGGACGGCTACCTGGCGCGGCGCATGGGCATCACCACGCCGATGGGCGAG
Organism: uncultured Gammaproteobacteria bacterium; assembly: GCA_963823535.1. GTDB lineage: Bacteria > Pseudomonadota > Gammaproteobacteria > Steroidobacterales > Steroidobacteraceae > RPQJ01. The sequence continues at coordinate 305,901 of CAWGLZ010000003.1, read as the reverse complement.
TTCCTCGACCCGGTGGCGGACAAGCTGATGGTCGCCACGGCGCTGGTGCTACTGGTCGGGCACGACACGCGACCGTTCATCGTCGTGACGGCGATCGTCATCATCGGCCGGGAGATCACGGTCTCGGCGCTGCGCGAGTGGATGGCGCACCTCGGGGCGCGCGCGAAGGTCGCGGTTTCGAGCCTCGGCAAGTGGAAGACCATCCTGCAGATGACCGGGCTCAGCATGATGATGTTCCGGGAAAACCTCTTCGGCCTGCCGGTCTACGAGGCCGGGGTCATCCTGCTCGTCGCCGCCGCGGCGCTGACGCTCTGGTCGATGGTCAGCTACCTCAAGGCCGCCTGGCCCGAGCTGCGTCGGGACCCGACCACTTGACAGGCCGGGGAGTGGCAGACAGAATTCCGGGCTCACAGAAGCCTGCTTTTGTGAGCCCGAGCGGGTGTAGCTCAGTTGGTAGAGCGCGACCTTGCCAAGGTCGAGGTCACGAGTTCGAGCCTCGTTACCCGCTCCAGAATGTCGGATGACCCCGGGCCCTCCCGGGGTCATGTCTTTCTGGGGGCAGGTTTTCCGCCATCGCGGCTAGGTGGCAGAGTGGTCATGCAGCGGCCTGCAAAGCCGTGTACGCCGGTTCGATTCCGACCCTAGCCTCCACATTCACCGTTTCGATCCCGTCGATGCCATTCCGGGACTGGCCCCGATTCTGCAATTCGCGACGCAGCGTCCGCGCGAGGCTGCTTGTGGTCGAGTCGGACCGATGACGGCGGCAGATTCCGTCAAATTCGGCGCAGTCCTGGGCCGCATGATGGAATTTCCCTGGCACGGGACTTGCTTCTGTCCATGGCGACAGAGACCACCCAGCCCATTGAAGCACCATCGCAGTACATCAGGACGGAGACTCAGGAAATGTTCAACAAGCTTGCCATCGCCGTTGCTCTCGCGCTCGCCACCGGATCGGCGTCGGCCGCCGCCATGCTGACCGTGAACGACGGTACCAATTCGATGTCGATCGTCGACCAGCAGGCCGGCGACGTGAATCCGATTGAAGGCGTTCTCACGCTCGTGTGGACCGCGCCGAGCACGCTCTGGACGTCGACGGTCTCGATCGGCACGACCTACCCGGCCGATGGTTCGGCCGCGATGCCGTACATGGACCTGGCCGCCGTGGTCACCAGCCCCGGCGCCGGTGCCTTGACAATCACGTTCTCGCAGGACGGATTCCTGCCAACCACCGCGACGTTCAACTCGGGCGTGGGCGGCACGTTGAACGAGAACTCCTCGGCGCTCTTCACGGCGCTCGCCGGCGCTCAGTCGATCTCGAGCATCGGGCCGTTCTCGGGCGGCGCGTTCTCGGGTTCGGACACGTCGATGTTTGCGACCGGCGCCAGCCCGTACCCGATCAGCCTCACGGCGATCATCACGCATGGTGGTGCCGGCACGTCGAGCTTCGACTACGAAGTCCAGGCGCAGGTAACGGAGCCCGGCACGCTCGCGCTGCTCGGTCTCGGCCTGACGGGGCTGGGTCTGAGCCGGCGACGCAAGGCGGGCTGATCACAAACCCGGAGGAGCCGCTCGGTCGGTTGGCGATCAGAGGTGCCGGAAGATCATCCCGGCTCGCGATAGCGAACTGAGCGATTCCACCCCTGTAGAGCCCGGCCTCGCGCCGGGCTCTTTGCTGCCTGCCCGGAGGCTTCAGCGATCGTACGACTCGCGACGCGCCGCCCCCGACTGGCGGATGAGATATCGCTCCGGGTCGGCCCAGAAGCGATCCCTCAGTTCCGCGAGGCTCCGCGCTCCGCCATAGCTGACCGCCGAGCACAGGTGGCGAATCATGTCGCGGATGACTCCGCGCACGGATCCGCGCAGCGGCACGCTGATCTCCATGCCTTCGGGACCGAAGGCCTGGAGTTCGGCGGCACCGGCATCCTCGATGTCGAGGCGGTCCTTGATCGCCCCGAGCGACGCCATGCCACGCAGCACCTTGAAGGGCACGTGCACCGGCCGTTGCGACTCCGGCAGCAGCACGGCCTTCTGTACGACCTCGCCGGGCGTCTCGAGCGTTCCCGCGAATGCGCTGCCGAGCATCACCGCATCGCCGCCGAACAGCAGCGCCTGCACCAGTGCGCCATCGCGACGCACGCCACCGTCGGCGATGATCGGTGTGGCGCCGCCGAGCCCGAGCGCCTTGCGGCACTCCACCAGTGCCTGGACCTGGGGCACTCCGAAACTCGTATTGAGGCGAGTGGTGCATCCGCCGCCCGGGCCGATGCCCACCTTGACGGCATTGACGCCGCGGTCCTGCAGGAACCGCGCTCCGGCCGCAGTTGCGACGTTGCCGGCCACCAGCTCGAAATCCCCCCAACGCGCGCGGAAGTCCGTCAGCGCGCGATCCATCACCTCGGAGTGACCGTGCGCGATGTCGATGACGAGGACATCGACGCCGGCCTTGATGAGTTCGGCCGCGCGCTCGAGGAAGTCGCCGCGGGCACCGATGGCCGCACCGACGCGCAGGCGGCCCTGGGCGTCGCGCGTGGCGAAGGGTTGCTGCTGCTGCTTGACGATATCCTTGGCCGTGATCAGGCCCTGGATCACGCCTTGCGCATCGACGAGCGGCAGCTTCTTGACCTTCTCGCGGACCATGATCTGCGCTGCGACGTCGGCGTCCACCGCGCCCTCGTGCACGACGAGCCGGGCACGGGGGGTCATTCGTTCAGCGACGTTTATCGACGGGTCGACGAAGCGCAGGTCGCGCTCCGAGAGCAGCCCGAGCAAGCGCCGGTCTTCGTCCGTCACGACCAGCGTGCCGACGCCGGAATGCCGCATCACGGCCGCAGCCTCCTCGAGCGAGACCGAGGGTCCGATCGTGTAGGGATCGGCGATGACACCATGCTGCCGTCGCTTGACGATGCCGACCTCCCGCACCTGGGGTTCGATATCGCCATCGCGGTAGCCACGGTCGATGATGCCGATGCCGCCTTCCTCGGCGAGCACGATGGCCATGTCGGCGCGGGTGACCGTGTCCATGTTGGCGGACACGATGGGCCGTTGCAGGAGAATGTGCTCCGAGAACCGGCCGCTGAGGTCGATCGTGCCCGGGTCCCTCCGCTCGACGACCGAGTGCTGTGGCTCGATCAGGAAATCGTCGAAGGTACAGCCGCGGACGAGGGAGGAAAGTGACATAGCAAGGGGAGGCTAGCGCCGTACACTCCCGAACCGCAACACCGGCACCGGGTCGCGTAAACTTCCGCGGATCGTGCGCCGCACCGAGCCCCGGTGGCGGAACTGGTAGACGCAACGGACTTAAAATCCGTTATCCGAAAGGGTGTACAGGTTCGATTCCTGTCCGGGGCACCAGGCGCGACGGACCGACCCGGGACGCGCCCGCAGAACTAGCCGGCCGAGGCCTTGGGGGTTCGATGTCCCTGGCCGCGCCGGCGGAGTCGGCGGTCCTCCCGCAGCGAGCGGAGCGTGAGCGTGATGCCCGCGACGGCGATGGCGACCATCGCAATGGTCCCCAGCAGCAATCCCAGCTTCCCGAGCGGCCCGGGCGGTGGCGGGGCCTGCGCGGGTGCCTCGATCTCGGTCGGCAACAGCAGGCTCACGTCGTCCGCGGCGGCGGGAGCCCGCCATTGCGCGTCCGCGGCGGTGACCTCGAGTTGCGGGGCAGGGGCCTGCGCGGTTTGCGCCCCGGCCGAGGGGGCCAGCAACGCCAGCCAGGCAAAGCCGGCCGCAAGGCTCAGGGCAACAGACGGGGTGGTCCGACGGTATCCAGGTTGCGTTGCCATGTCATGGACCTCCATGCCACCCGGCCGGCGACGGTTCTCGAGCATCGACGTTCCGGGCCCCTTGTTGGTTCGGGGTTTCCGAGAGTCTAGACTCCGCCCTGCCGTCCGCCAACCTCCGTCGCCCGACGGGCGCCGGGACGAAGCCCAAGCCTCCGGTGAGACTGAAGCATGCCTGCCTTACGCCTCCGTCACCTGCGGAATCCTGCGACTCTCCTGCTCGGACTCGTGACGACCATGCCACTGCTGGCCTCCGACTGGCAGGCGCTGTCGGTGGACGACGCAGGCAATCACTACTCCGTCGATCGATCGCGGATCGTCCGCACCGGCCGTCAGGTCAAGGCGTTCGTGCGCACGGAATACGCTACTCCACGGCCCCCCGGGCAGTACGGCAAGCCGCTCTTCGCCGCGATCGACCGGCTGGTGGTCGAGTGCGACCAACGTTCGTTCGCGCTCGAGTCCAGGACCTACGTTGCCGCCGATGGCGAGGAGATCCCGGCGGTGGCGAGCGACGGAGCGGAACCCGAGTTCCGACCGGTCCGCGCAGGCTCGATGTCGGCCACGCTCGTCGACGAACTCTGCGATACGACACGCGGGCCCTGACGGCCGGGGACGACTCTCAAGCCTCCGCAACCCGCGTATCGAGCGCGATGCCGGCGATCTCGTAGCCGCGACGGAAGTCCTGCACGTGGCGGGTCATCCACGACTCGGCCTCGACCGGATCGTGCTTGCGCAGCGCCTCCAGGATGCAGCGCTGGGCGACCACGATGCGCGATCGTCCCTGGGGCACGCGGTCGATCATGCGCCGCAGCGACGGCGCGAGCAGGCGCGTCACGGGCTGCATGGCGAGCATCAGCACGCGATTGCCGCTCGATTCCGCCAGCGTTCCGAAGAATTCGACGACGCCGCCGACCGCTGCCTCGGAGGCCCGCGCGGCCTCGACGGTGCCGATCGCGGCCTCGAGTCGCGCGAGGGTGCCAGGCGTCACGTGGGAGGCGGCGAGGGCGGCCGTGCGCGGTGCGACGGCGAGCATCGCCTCCCAGAGTTCGATGAACGTGACCTCGTCCAGGGCGAGGGCCCGACTCACCCGCGAGGCGGTCTCGGCATGGCCGGGGCGCGTCACGCGCAGGCGCTTGGTACCGCCTTCGCGCCCCACCAGGCCCGCGCTCTCCAGTCGCCGCAGCGCCTCGCGAACGGTCGAGCGGTTGACGCCGAACTGGCTGGCGAGATCGGTTTCCGTCGGCAGCGCGTCCCCGGGCCGGAGCGTACGCTTGAGGATCTTCTGCTCGATCGCCGCGGCCACGCGGCCGTAGGCTGGCTGCGGGACCAGGGGCTCAAAAAGGGGCTTGGGGGCGCCACGGCGCGTCGTCGACATTTGACGGATCCTCCGATTGTCGGACAATATACCGCTGCACGGCGACATGGCAAGCCGTGGAGGAAACACCGTGCTCCATTTCGACTTCGGCCTCGGTGAAGACATCGACATGCTGCGCCAGACGGTCCGCGACTTCGCGGACGCGGAGATCGCGCCGCGCGCCGAGGAGATCGACCGCAGCAACCAGTTCCCGCGCGACCTCTGGCCGCGGCTCGGTGAACTCGGCCTGCACGGTGTCACGGTGGAGCCCGAGTGGGGGGGCGTCGGCCTCGGCTACCTCGCGCACGTGGTGGCCATGGAAGAGATCAGCCGCGTCTCCGGCTCGGTGGGACTGTCCTACGGCGCCCACTCGAACCTGTGCGTCAACCAGGTCCGGCGCTGGGGCACGGACGAGCAGCGGCAGCGCTACCTGCCGGGACTGATCACCGGCGAGCACCTCGGCGCGCTCGCGATGAGCGAGCCGGGCGCCGGCTCCGACGTGATGAGCATGCGGGCGCTCGCCACCCGGCGCGGCGATCGCTACGTGCTGAACGGCAACAAGATGTGGATCACCAACGGGCCCACCGCCGACGTGCTGGTGGTGTATGCGAAGGTGGATGCGTCGGCCGGCACGCCCGGCGTCACGGCGTTCCTGGTCGAGAAGGGCTTCAAGGGCTTCACGACGGCCCAGAAGCTCGACAAGCTCGGCATGCGCGGATCCGACACCTGCGAGCTGGTGTTCGAGGACTGCGAGGTCCCGGCCGAGAACGTGCTGGGTCCGGTCGGCGGCGGCGCCCGGGTGCTCATGAGCGGCCTCGACTACGAACGCGTCGTGCTCTCGGGCGGGCCGCTCGGCCTGATGCGCGCGAGCCTCGATCTCGTGGTGCCGTACGTGCACGAACGCAAGCAGTTCGGCCAGCCGATCGGCACCTTCCAGCTCATGCAGGGCAAGATCGCCGACATGTACGCCACCACCAGCGCCTGTCGCGCCTACGTGTACGCCGTGGCACAGGCCTGCGACCGCGGCCAGGCGACGCGCATCGACGCCGCCGGCTGCATCCTCTATGCGTCCGAGGCGGCCACGCGCGTCGCGCTCGATGCCATCCAGGCGCTGGGCGGCAACGGCTACATCAACGACTTCCCGGCAGGCCGCATCCTGCGCGACGCAAAGCTCTACGAGATCGGCGCAGGCACCAGCGAGATCCGTCGGATGCTGATGGGTCGCGAGATCTTCTCGGCCACGGCCTGAGGCGCAGGACCATGGCAATGGGCGGACTCTTCTACGAGGAATTCACCGTCGGCATGCGCTTCGAGCACGTGCTGCGACGCACGGTCACCGAATCCGACAACCTGCTCTTCAGTGCCCTGACGCACAACCCGGCCGCACTGCACCTCGACGAGGAGTACATGAAGGGGACGGAGTTCGGCAGCCGCATCGTGAACAGCTGCTTCACGCTGAGCCTGATGGTGGGCGTCTCCGTCGCGGACACGACGCTCGGTACGACCATCGCCAATCTCGGCTGGGACGAGGTGCGCTTCCCGAAACCCGTTTATCCGGGCGACACGCTGCGCACGGAAACCGTCGTGCACGAGATGCGCGAGAGTCGCTCGCGCCCCGGGGCCGGGATCGTCGTCTTCATCCACCGCTGCTTCAACCAGCGCGGGGAGGAGGTGGGGGTGTGCAAGCGGACCGCGCTCATGAAGCGCCGGGCGGTGGCCTGATGCGCTCGATGCTGTTCGTGCCCGGCGACCGGCCGGAACGATTCGACAAGGCCGCCGCGAGCGGCGCCGACGCGATCATCTTCGACCTCGAGGATGCCGTGCTCCCGGAGCACCGGTCCCGAGCGAGAAGCGAGATTACGCGCTGGCTCAGGGAAGCGGAGCGCCGGGTCCCGGCCTGGGTACGCATCAATCCCGTCGACACGCCGGATGCCCTCGCGGATCTCGCGACGGTGATCGAGGGCCGCCCCGACGGCATCGTGCTGCCGAAGGCGCGCGACGGCAGCGACGTGCACCGCGTGAGCCACTGGCTGGAAATTCTCGAGGCACGTTTCGCTCACCCGGCGGGCAGCATCGGTGTCCTGCCGCTGGTCACCGAAAGTGCGGCGGCGGTGCTGAATGCCGCCACGTTCAAGGCCTTGCCGGCTCGCGTCGCGGGCCTGACCTGGGGCGCCGAGGACCTGGCCGCGGACATCGGTGCGCTCGGCAACCGGACGGCAGACGGTGAGTTCGAGTCCACCTTCGCGCTGGCCCGCTCCCTGTGCCTGCTGGCGGCTGCCGCGGCCGGCGTGCCGGCCATCGACACGGTGGACACCGAGATCCGCGATGCGACTGCCGTGGAACGCCGCGCCCGGGCGTCGCGCCGCCAGGGCTTCGTCGGCAAGCTCGCGATCCACCCGCACCAGGTGGCGCCGATCCATGCGGCGTTCGAGCCGAGCGAGGACGAGGTTCGCCGGGCGGAACAGGTGCTCGCCGCATTCCGCGCCTCGCCGGGCCAGGGCGCCGTGGCCTTCGAAGGGTCGATGCTCGACAAGCCCCACCTGCGCCAGGCCGAGCGCATCCTGGCCGCGGCACGGCGCGGCTGACTGCGGAGGACTTCACGTGAGCCTCATCCAGACCCGCATCGACCGCTCGGCGGCGGACTATGCCGCGAACCGCGAGGTCAACCTCCGTCTCTCCGGGGAACTGCGCGAACTGGTCACGCGCATCTCGGCCGGCGGTTCCGCCTCGGCGCGGGCCCAGCACGAGGCTCGCGACAAGATGTTCGTCCGCGACCGGATCGACCGGCTGGTCGACGCGGGCTCGCCGTTCCTCGAGATCGGCCAGCTGGCCGGGCACGAGTTGTACGGGGACTGGATCCCGGCCGGCGGCGTCGTCACCGGCATCGGCCGCGTGGGCGGCCTCGAGTGCATGATCGTCGGCAACGACGCAACCGTGAAGGGTGGCACGTATTACCCGATCACCGTGAAGAAGCACCTTCGCGCCCAGGAGGTCGCGCTCGAGAACCGGTTGCCCTGCATCTACCTCGTCGATTCCGGCGGAGCGTTCCTGCCGCGGCAGGACGACGTCTTTCCCGATCGCGATCACTTCGGCCGCATCTTCTACAACCAGGCGCAGATGTCCGCTGCCGGGATCCCGCAACTGGCGGTGGTCATGGGTTCGTGCACCGCGGGCGGCGCGTACGTCCCCGCGATGTGCGACGAGGCCATCATCGTCCGCGAGCAGGGCACGATCTTCCTCGGCGGACCGCCGCTCGTGCAGGCGGCGACGGGCGAGGTCGTGGATGCCGAGACCCTCGGGGGCGGGGACGTCCACGCCCGGCAATCCGGGGTCGTCGACCACCTGGCGGACAACGACGCGCACGCGCTCTGGATGGCCCGGCGGCTCGTGTCGCACCTCAACCGGAAAGGATCCCGGCCGCCGCCCGCGGCCGAGCGGCCGCCGCGCTATGACGCGCAGGAACTCTACGGTGTGGTGCCGCGCGACACGCGGCACCCGTACGACGTGCGCGAGGTGATTGCGCGGCTCGTGGACGGCTCGGAGCTCGACGAATTCAAGGCGCTGTACGGCGCGACACTGGTCTGCGGCTTCGCCCGCATCGGCGGCTACCCGGTGGGCATCGTCGCGAACAACGGCGTGCTGTTCTCGGAGTCGGCGCTGAAGGGCGCGCACTTCGTCGAGCTGTGCAACCGCCGACGGATACCGCTGCTGTTCCTGCAGAACATCACCGGCTTCATGGTCGGCCGGAAATACGAGGCGGGCGGCATCGCTCGCGATGGCGCGAAGATGGTGACGGCCGTCGCCTGTGCTTCCGTGCCCAAGCTCACGGTCATCATCGGCGGCTCCTTCGGTGCCGGCAATTACGCCATGTGTGGGCGCTCCTACGGTGGCCGGTTCCTGTGGACCTGGCCGAACGCGCGCATCTCGGTCATGGGCGGCGAACAGGCGGCGACAGTGCTGGCGATCGTCAAGCGCGACGGCCTGCAGCGCCGCGGCGCGGACTGGGCCGCGGCCGACGAGGACGCGTTCCGCGCGGAGATCCGCTCGCAATACGAGACACAGGGCCATCCCTACTACGCGAGCGCGCGCCTGTGGGACGACGGCGTCATCGACCCGGCGGACACGCGCTCCGTGCTCAAGCTCGCACTGGCGGCGACGACCTGCCGCCCCGACGACGGCGAGCGACCCTACGGCATCTTCCGGATGTGAGGCGCTGACATGCTCAAGAGCCTGCTGATCGCCAATCGTGGCGAGATCGCCTGCCGGATCATCCGTACCGCGCGCCGCCTGGGCGTGCGCACGATCGCCGTGTATTCCAGCGCGGATCGTGGCGCGCTGCACACGCAACTGGCCGACGAGGCCGTCGAGATCGGCCCGGCCGAGGCGCAGGCCAGTTACCTCGACGCGGCGCGGATACTGGCGGCGGCGCGAGACACCTCCGCCGCAGCCATTCATCCAGGCTACGGCTTCCTCTCGGAGAACGCCGGGTTTGCGCGGGCCTGCGCCGAGGCAGGCGTCGTCTTCGTCGGACCGCCCGCCGATGCGATCCACCGCATGGGATCGAAGAGCGATGCGCGACAGCTGATGGCCGCGGCCGGCGTCCCGGTGCTGCCGGGCTACGACGGCGAGGACCAGTCCGACGCGGCGCTCGAGGCGGAGGCCGGCCGGCTCGGCTTTCCGCTGCTGGTGAAGCCGACGGCGGGCGGGGGCGGCAAGGGCATGCGCATCGTGCGTTCGGCCGCCGAACTCCCGGAAGCGCTGCACGGGGCCCGGCGCGAGGCGCAGAAGGCCTTCGGCGACGCCCGCCTCCTGCTGGAGCGATTCGTCGAGAAAGGCCGCCACGTCGAGATCCAGGTCTTTGCGGATTCCCAGGGCAACACGGTCCACCTGTTCGAACGGGACTGCTCCCTGCAGCGCCGCCACCAGAAGGTGATCGAGGAGGCGCCGGCACCGGGCCTCGAGCCGGCCACCCGGGCGGCGATGGGTGACGCGGCTGTCGCGGCGGCGCGGGCGGTGGGTTACGTCGGCGCCGGCACCGTCGAATTCCTGTTCGACGGGCGCGAGTTCTACTTTCTCGAGATGAACACCCGGCTGCAGGTCGAGCACCCCGTGACCGAGATGATCACCGGTGTCGACCTCGTCGAGTGGCAGTTGCGCGTCGCGAGCGGCGAGGCGCTGCCGCTGCGCCAGCCACAGATCCTCCAGCGCGGACATGCCGTCGAGGCGCGCCTGTACGCGGAGGATCCGGACCGCGGGTTCCTGCCGTCGACCGGGCGGCTAGAGCGGCTGCGTTTCCCGGACGAGATCGAGCACCTGCGCGTCGACACGGGCGTGCGGGAAGGCGACGAAGTCAGCATCTACTACGACCCGATGCTGGCCAAGCTCGTCGCCTGGGGTGGGGACCGGCTCGAGGCGATGGATCGCCTGCGCAAGGCACTGGAATCGACGGTCGTGGACGGCGTGCGCACGAACACCCGCTTCCTGTGGGAGATCCTGGGCGCGGAGGCCGTACGCACGGGCGACGTCAGCACGCGACTGCTCGAGGGCGCCCTGCGGCCCACCGGGGCGACCGCGAGCGACCGGACGATGGCCTGGCTGATCGGCGCCGGCGCCGGACTGGCGGCGAGTGGCGTGCAGGCGACCGGACCCGATGCGCGCTTGACGCCGTGGAGCGACGCGGACGGCTTCCGCATCAACGGGACGCCCTCGGTACGACTGCCGCTCAGGCTGGGAGACGAGCGTCGCTGGCTGCGGATGAGGCGCTCCGGCCCGGATCTCGCCGTCGAACTCGACGGCCGCTCGCACCTGCTGGAGTCGTGCCACTGCACGGCCGCGGGTCGCGTCACGGGCAGGATCGACGGACAGGCCTTCGACGCCCGGCTGGAGTTCACGGAGGACGGCTTCGTTCTGCGGCGGCAGTGCCTGAGGTTCGAGTTCGCCGAGGACACGGGGGCCGAACACCACGTGTCGGCGGAACACGAGGGACACCTGCGGTCACCGATGCCCGGACTCGTGCTGGACGTGCGGACCCGGGCGGGCGAGACCGTGGAGGCGGGGACCGTGCTGGTGGTGCTCGAGGCGATGAAAATGGAGCACTCCCTCAGTGCCCCCTGGGCTGGAACGGTTTCCGAGGTCGCGGTCAAGCCCGGTGATCGCGTAGAGGAGGGCGTGGAACTCGTGGTGCTGACGCCCGTGGACGCCGGTTCGCTACGGCAAGTCGCAGACACGGAATGATTGTCGTTTTGCTAGACTTCGCGCCCACTTAGTCGCCGCGCGGGCCGTGTTCCGGGCGACTGGCCCGGATCAGCGTAGCGCGGAGGATCGATGTTGCCCGACGGGGCCCTGCTCGAGGCTCGAGAGATCAATGCTTGGCGAGGCGACCGGCACATCCTGCGGGACGTGTCGTTCGGCGTGCGCGCGGGCGAGTTTCTCAAGATCACCGGTCCGAACGGCGTCGGCAAGACGACGCTCCTGCGGGTCGTCTGCGGACTGCTGCCGGCCGAGAGTGGCACCGTGGTGTGGCGTGGCAAGGAACTCCACCACTCGAGTGAAGAATTCCATACCGACATGGCCTACCTGGGCCACCTGAACTCCCTGAAGGCCGACCTCACCGCCCGCGAGAACCTGCAATTCCTGGCCGGGCTGCGGCAGGCGCTGGAGCCGTCCGACATCGACGCGGCCCTCGACCGGGTCGGCATCCTCTCGCGCGGCGACCTGCCCGCACGCTCGCTGTCGGCGGGGCAGAAGCGCCGCCTGGCGCTGGCCCGGCTGCTGCTGTCGGGCGCCGTGCTGTGGATCCTCGACGAACCCGTGACCAACCTCGACACGGCGGGCTACGGCCTGGTCGAGCAGCTGGTGCGCGAACACGTCCAGGCTGGCGGCCTCGCGCTGGCAGCCGCCCACCAGCGACTGCTCGACGAGGCGTCATTCCTGCGACGCCTGGAGCTCAGCTGATGCAGCGCGCCGCCATCTCGTCCGCGGCCGGCCTCGTCTTCCGACGCGACCTCACCCTCGCCTGGCGCCGCTGGGACGAGGTCGCCCAGCCACTCATCTTCTACGTCGTGGTCACGACGCTGTTCCCGCTCGCCACGACCCCCGACCTGAGCCAGCTCCGGGAGATCTCCGGCGGGGTCGTCTGGGTCGCGGCCCTGCTCGCATCGCTGCTGGCGCTGGAATCATTGTTCCGCTCGGATGTCGAAGACGGCACGATGGAACAATGGGTGTTGTCCGGACAGCCGCTCGGCTGGCTGCTCCTCGCGAAGGTGGCCTCGCACTGGGTGCTGACGGGCCTGCCCCTCGTCATCATGTCGCCGGTCGTGGGAACGGCGCTCGGACTGCCGTTCAGTGCCTGGGGCACGCTGGTGCTGTCGCTGCTGCTCGGCACCGCCACGCTCAGCGTCCTGGGCGGCATCGGCGCCGCGCTCACGGTCGGGGTCCGCCGGGGCAGCGTGCTGCTCTCGCTGCTGGTCCTGCCGCTCGCCATGCCGCTGCTGATCTTCGGTTCGCGGGCCGTCGGGATGGTCATGGACGGTGACTCGCCGTCCGGCCCGCTGCAGCTGCTCGCCGCCATCTTTTTCCTCACGCTGAGCCTCGGGCCGCTGGCGATGTCCGCCGCGATCCGCATCAGCGTCGAGAGTTGAGTTCCAACGCAAGGCAAGACAGGCAATAGACCCTCATGTGGACCTGGTTTCATAAGTTCGCCTCGCCCCCGCACGCCTATCGCCTGCTCGGCAACCTGGCGCCCTGGTTCGGCTGGCCCGCGCTGGCACTGATCCTGCTGGCGGCCTGGTGGGGCCTGGTGAAGGCGCCCGCCGACTACCAGCAGGGCGACGCCTTCCGCATCCTGTACGTGCACGCCCCGAGCGCGTGGATGTCGATGTTCATCTACGTCGCGATGGCGGTGGCCGCCGGCGTCGGGCTCATCTGGCGCATCAAGCTGGCGCACGCGGCGGCGGCAGCCAGTGCGCCGATCGGCGCGAGCTTCACGTTCCTGGCGCTGGCCACCGGCTCGATCTGGGGCAAGCCCATGTGGGGCACGTGGTGGGTCTGGGATGCCCGGCTCACCTCCGAGCTGATCCTGCTCTTCCTCTACCTCGGCTACATGGCGCTGCGCTCGTCCTTCGACGATCCGCAGCGCGCCGACCGGGCGAGTGCCGTGCTCGCCATCGTCGGCGTCATCAACGTGCCGATCATCCATTACTCGGTCGAGTGGTGGACCACGCTGCACCAGCCGGCCAGCGTCACCAAGCTCGACAAGCCGTCCATCGCGATCGAGATGCTGATCCCGCTGTTCATCATGATCGTGGGCTTCCAGTTGTATTACGGCTGGGCGGTCTCCCGACGGCTCCGCGGCGAGATCCTGCGCCGGGAACGCAACGCCACCTGGCTTAAAGAAGGCAGATAATTCATGGACTTGCAAGAGTTTCTTAGAATGGGTGGTTATGCCGGATATGTTTGGACGGCGTACGGTCTAACCGCCGTGGTGCTGTTGATGAACTGGCTGGGTGCCCGTCGCTGCGAGGCGGACGAGCAGGCCAGCGCGCGGCGCCGCTCGAGTGCAGATTAAGGAGATCACTCATGACACCCCGTCAGAAGCGCATGGCCACCGTGGCGGCAATCCTCGTCGGCGTCGGCATCGCGACCGCCTTCGCACTGCAGGCCTTCCAGAAGAACCTCCTGTACTACTACAGCCCGACCCAGATCCACGCCGGCGAGGCGCCCGATGCGCGCAGCTTCCGCGTCGGCGGCCTCGTGGAAAACGGCAGTGTGCAGCGCGCGCCAGGCAGCCTCGAGGTCCGGTTCACGCTCACCGACTTCGCCAACACGGTCGGCGTGAGCTACACCGGCGTCCTGCCGGACCTGTTCCGCGAGGGACAGGGCATCATCGCCCGCGGCAAGCTCAGCAACGACGGCCTGTTCGTCGCCGAGGAAGTCCTCGCCAAGCACGACGAGAACTACATGCCACCCGAGGTCAAGGACAGCCTGAAGCCTCACATGGACGCCGCGCAGGCGAGCAGCCAGGGCAGCACCTGAGCAGGCCACAGAGGGCAGGGGAAACACCTATGGTCATAGAACTCGGCTTGTTCGCGCTGATCGTCGCAGTCCTGCTGTCGGCCGCCCAGGCGTGGTTCGGTCTCGCGGGAGCGCAGTTCGGCAATCGTCGTTGGATGGCGGCGGCCCGCCCGGCGGTCATCGGCCAGTGGGTGTTCGTTGCCCTGTCGTTCGCCGTGCTGTGCTGGGCGTTCTACAAGAACGATTTCTCCGTGCTGTATGTCGCGAGCAACTCGAACTCGGCACTGCCGACGTTCTATCGCTTCAGCGCGGTCTGGGGGGCGCACGAAGGCTCGCTGCTGCTGTGGGCGCTGGCGCTGTCCACGTGGTCGGTCGCAGTCGGCCTCTTCAGCCGTGACCTGCCCGAGACATTCGCCGCGCGCGTGCTCGGCGTGCTCGGCATCGTCAGCATCGGCTTCCAGCTCTTCATCCTGCTCACTTCGAGCCCATTCGAGCGCCTGTTCCCGGCGGCGGTCGACGGCCGCGACCTGAATCCCCTGTTGCAGGATCCCGCGCTCGCGATCCATCCGCCAATGCTCTACGTCGGCTACGTCGGCTTCTCGGTCGCCTTCGCGTTCGCCGTGGCGGCGTTGCTCGAAGGCAAGCTCGACGAGACGTGGGCGCGCTGGGTGCGCCCCTGGACCACGCTTTCGTGGATGTTCCTGACCGTCGGCATCGCGCTCGGCAGCTGGTGGGCGTACTACGAGCTCGGCTGGGGCGGCTGGTGGTTCTGGGATCCGGTCGAGAATGCGTCCTTCATGCCCTGGCTGGTCGGCACGGCCCTGATCCACTCCCTCGCCGTCACCGAGAAGCGCGGCCTGTTCAAGAGCTGGACGCTGCTCCTCGCCATCATCACCTTCTCGCTCAGCCTGCTCGGGACCTTCCTCGTGCGTTCTGGCGTGCTGGTGTCGGTGCACGCGTTTGCGAGCGATCCCAGCCGCGGCCTGTTCATCCTCGGCTTCCTCGGCATCTGCGTCGGCGGATCGCTGGCGCTGTTCGCGTGGCGAGGACCGGCGCTGCGCACCCGGGGGGGCTTCGAGACGGTCTCCCGCGAGTCGTTCCTGCTCGCGAACAACGCTCTGCTGCTCATCACCGCGGTGCTGATCCTGATCGGCACGCTGTACCCGCTGTTCCTCGACGCCTTGAACATGGGCAAGATCTCGGTGGGTCCGCCGTACTTCAACGTGGTCTTCCTGATCCCGACGATCCCGCTGCTGTTCCTGCTCGCCGTCGGCATGCACTCCGCCTGGAAGAAAGGCAAGCTCGCGGAGAAGAAGCGCCCGCTGACGCTGCTGTTCGTCGTCTCGCTGGCGCTGGGGCTGCTCATTCCGCCCGTCGCCTACGGTGCCTTCCACCTGAGCACCGTCGTCGGGCTGACGGCTGGCATCTGGGTCATCCTGTCCTCGCTGTACGAGCCCTGGCAGAGGCTCCGCCGCAAGCAGTCTCTGTCGCGGGGCGTGGTCGGCATGACCATCGCCCACATCGGCGTCGGCGTGTTCGCCATCGGCGTGACCGTGACGCAGACCTACCGCATCGAGAAGGACATCGCGCTCACGCCCGGGCAGTCGGTCGAACTGAAGGGCTATACGTTCGACTTCAAGAGCACGCGAAGGGTCGAGGGCCCGAACTACGATGCGATCGAGGCCGAGGTGCTGGTCACCCGCGACGGCCGCGAAGTCACCACGCTGCATCCGCAGAAGCGGACCTACCGCGTGCAGACCATGCCCATGACCGAATCCGGCATCCACGTGAAGTGGAACCGGGACCTCTTCGTCGCGATGGGCGAGGACCTCGGGGCAGGCGCGTGGAGCATGCGGATCCAGTACAAGCCCATGGTCCGGTACATCTGGCTCGGCGCGCTGATCATGGCGCTCGGCGGTATCGTCGCGATCACGGACCGGCGCTACCGGCGGCGGCGCTCGACTGCGGATGACGCAGTAGCGGCGCCAGGTACCGCTGCGGCCCGCTGAGACGACCGCCATGCGCACGCTCAAGTTCATCATCCCGCTGTTGCTCTTCGTGCTGCTCGGGCTGGCATTGTTCAAGGGCCTCAGCCTGAACCCGCGCGAGGTGCCCTCGCCATTGATCGGCAAGCCCGCGCCGGAGTTTTCGCTGCCGAGCCTGCACGACGCCACCTATCCCGTGTCGTCGGGCGAACTGCTCGGCCAACCCTGGGTGCTCAACGTCTGGGGTACCTGGTGCGGAGGCTGCCGCGAGGAACACGACACGCTGCTGGCCATCGCGCGGCAGAAGACCGTGCCGATCGTCGGCCTCAACTGGAAAGACGACAACGCCGCCGCCCAGCAATGGCTGCGGAAGCTCGGCAATCCGTACGCCGTGGTCGCCGAGGACCGCGAGGGTCGCACGGCCATCGACTGGGGTGTCTACGGCGCTCCGGAGACCTTCCTGATCGGACCGGACGGCGTCGTCCTCTACAAGCACATTGCACCGATGACGATGGAAATCTGGAACGAGGAGTTCCTGCCGCGCATCGAGGCGTCGCGCGCCGCAACGGGGACCAGGTCGTGATGAATGTCTTCTTCCGAGCTGGGCTGCTCGCGGCACTGCTGGCCCTCGGCGGGCAGGCGCTCGCCATCGATTCCGAGGCCGCCTTCGAGGATCCGGTACTGCAGCATCGTTACGAGACGATCAACCGGGAACTGCGCTGCCTCGTCTGCCAGAACCAGACCATTGCGGATTCGAACGCGACGCTCGCCCAGGACCTGCGCCGCGAAGTGCGCGAGATGATCGCCGCCGGCAAGAGCGACGACGAGATCCGCGAGTTCATGATCGAGCGCTACGGCGATTTCGTACTCTATCGGCCGCGCATGACGGCCCAGAACTTCCTGCTGTGGGCCGCGCCGGTGCTGCTGCTGCTGATCGCCGCCGTCGTGCTGGTGCGCGTGGTGCGCCGCCGCGCCCAGGAATCCGATATCGAGGCTGACGGCCCGGAGGCTGGCCAATCGTGACTACATTCCTGATCGGATGCGCCGCCATGATCGTGGTGGCGCTTGTGTTGATCCTCGTGCCCCTGCTGCGCGAGGCGCCCGTTGCCGCAAAAGGGCAGGCTGCCATACCGCGTGCCGTGCCAGCCGCGGTCGCACTGCTGGTGGTGCTGCCGCTCGCCGCATCGGCGCTGTACGGCCGGATCAGCAACTTCCCCTGGGACAACCCGGATGCCCCGGCCATGGCCAGCGGCAACCATGCGCAGAACGCCGGCTCGATGGACGAGGTCACCGCCAGTCTCGAGCAACGGCTGCAGCAGAGTCCCGGGGACGTCGAAGGATGGCGCATGCTCGGTCGCACCTACCTGGTGTCCGGACGTCCGGCAGACGCGGTGAACGCCTACCAGAAGGCCAGCGCATTGACGGGCGGCGGCGATACCGAGGTCGAGCTGGACCTCGCCGAAGCCATCGTACTCGCCGGTCAGCCCGACGCTCAGCCCCGCGCCAAGTCGATCATCGATGCGGCCCTGGCCGCCGATCCGGCCAACCAGAAGGCGCTGTGGTATTCGGGATTGATCGCGCTGCGATCGGATGACACCGAGACGACGAAGGTGCAGTGGACAAAGCTGCTCGAAATGAATCCTCCGGAAGAAATCCGGCAGATCCTCGTCACCCAGTTGCAGGGTCTCGGGGTGGACGTGCCGTCGGCGGGCGTGGCCGCCGCCGCACCGGCCATGGGCAACATGGGCGGCATGGGCGGGGCCGACCCTGTCATGTCCGATGCTGCAGGCGAGTCTGCCTCCGGCCGGACGATCCGGATCGCACTGTCGGTCGACCCGGCGATGGCCGGCAAGCTCAGGCCAGGCACGGCGCTGTTCGTCAGCGCCCGCGAGCCGGGAATTCCCGGTCCACCGCTCGCCGCCGTACGGCTGACCACCGACGCATTGCCGACGACCGTCGTATTGAGTGACTCGCAGGCGATGATCGAAGGACGCAACCTGTCGTCGGTGGACGACGTGCAGATCGTCGCTCGCGTCTCGTTCGGGGGCACCGCCGTGACGACCTCCGGCGACCTCGTCGGCGAATCGATGCACAAGAAGGGAGCGGCGGGCGACCTGAGCCTGGTGATCAATACGGTGGCCCCTTAAGCCGATGACGCGAACGGTGCAGCTGCCGCTGTCGCGACTGCCTTCCGTCTGGGCGACTTATCCGCGGGTCCTGCTGACCCGCCGCCCGCCGATCACCGAGGTCACGGATCCCCCGGAATTCAAGGCGTCGGTCGCTGGAGTACGACTGGACGGGCGCAAGGCGGCTGCCTACGCATCGATGTGCGGGTTCCAGACCGGGTCCCCGCTGCCGGTGACCTTTCCCCACGTCCTCGCGATGCCTCTGCACCTGCAGAATCTTCGCGGACCGCGAATTTCCGCTGCGACCGATGGGCCTGATCCACCTTTCGAACGTCATTGAGTGCCCGGGCGAACTCACCGCGGGCATGCGCCTCGACATCGCGGTCTCGGCGCGGAACTACCAGCGCACCGACACCGGTCTCACCTTCGACATCGAAACGGAGATCACGGGCGACTCAGGGACGCCCTGGCGCGAGACCTGCGTCTTCATGTCGCGCTGGCCGCAACCAATGGGGCAGTCGGGCGGACGTCCTCCGCGGCCTCCGAAGGCGCCAAAGGACAGCCGGGTGCTGGCCGAGCTCGACGTTTCGCTGGAGACCGCGTGGGCCTACGCCCGGGTCTCGAACGACTTCAATCCGATCCACCTCAGCGATCGCGCCGCGCGGTTCTTCGGTCTGCGCGGTTCGATTGCACACGGCATGTGGTCCCTGGCTCGCAGTCTCGCCGAGGCGCCGGCGCCCGACGTTCCGCGCGGAACCCCCATCCATACGCAGTTCCTCACACCGGTACAACTGCCGGGGCGGGTCGCGGTCAAGGAATGGGTGGCGGATGGCCAGGTGAGACGCGCCCTGTGCGACATCCGCACAGGACGCGTCCACATGTACGCGTGGTGGGGAGCCGTTACTCCGCCGGCTTGACGTACATCGCGTCCTCGACGCGCTTCACGCCGCTCACGCCCTTGGCGATCTCGAGGGCGCGCTTCTGCATCTGGTCGCCCGTCACGAAGCCGGCCAGCTGGACGATGCCGCCCTTCGTCTCGACGTTGATCTGACCGCTCTTGACGTCTTTGTCGTCCATCAGCGCAGCCTTGACCTTGCCGGTGATCACGGTGTCGTCGAGCTTCGTGCCCATGGACGTCGACGGGTGCAGGGCGACGACGTTGTGGATCTTCTGCACGCCCGAAACGTCCTTGGCGGCCTTGGCGGCGGCATCCTTCTGCGCCTGAGCTCTCCACGAATCCGCTCAGCAGCACGATGCCGCGGTAGGTCTCGACGTTCACCTGAGTGGAGGGTACCCCCTCGGCTCCGATGAGCGCGGCCTTGACGCTGGCATTGATCGTGTTGTCATCCAGCACCTCACCTGCGGTCTTCTGTGCCAGCGCGGGCTGGGCCAGCGCGACCAGCGAAGCGGCAATGAAACCCAGAACTGTTCTCTTCATGCGCAATCTCCTGATGGCGGGGCGGGGTGCCCAGCGGGGGGCGCAATGATAAATGGTCAGGGCCAGGTTGGGGGCAACGTGTTGCCCTCGGCCGGGGGTTCCGGATCCCGTTCCCGGTCCGGGCGCTGCATCGCCGCCCGAGGTGCAAGCCCGTGGGCCTGGCGCCACCGGGCTTGCAATCCGCGCCCCGACATGATTTCCGGCGATATGGCGTAAGATGCCGGCGAAGCAGACCGGCAGGGAGCTTGGGAATGAGCGACGAGAAGAAGGCCGACGAACCGCTGGAGATGATCAGCCTGACGCAGCTGATGCGCATGCTCGATCGCGACGTCTCCGGGCGCGACGGTGGCACGGACGACATCGACGACACCCAGGGCTCGGGCCCGACACCACGGGTCACCCGGATGCCGGACGGTTTCGAGGTGCTGGAGCAGCGCGTGGGCCGCGCCGTCGGTCATTGGGTCCTGCAGGTGCGCTGCGAATGTGGTCGCCGATGGTTCGAGGTTGAGGCGGTGGAATCGAGTACCTGCCCGCGCTGCGGGGCGCTGGTGTTGATCCAGGTGGCAGGAGACTGACCACCGTGCCCAGGTTAGCGACCGCCGCGACCTGAATCATGACCGCTTCCAGTCGGATCTCGCCGGCGCGCTCGATCCTGACGGCCCTGTGCGTCGGCGTCGCAGTGACGACCGCGGCCGCAAGTGTCGGGCCCATGGAACACGAAGTGCCCGACGCCTTCGAGGTGTGCCTCGCCTGCCACGCCTTCGAGCCGGACGAGGCTCCCCTGGAAGGTCCGACGCTGTGGGGCGTCGTGGGCCGGCAGATCGCCAGCGTCGAAGGCTTCGATTACTCCGACGCGCTGCGACGGCACTCCGGCAACTGGGATCGCGCGACGCTGGACCGCTTCCTGAGCAACCCGCAGGCGTTCGCGCCCGGCACCCGGATGGACATGGGAGGCCTGCGCAACGAGACAGAGCGTGCCGCGGTGCTCGACTTCCTCGAGCAGCTGAAACCCGACGGCGCCCCAGCGCACCCGGACGACGACTGAGCGGCGATCGTCCGGGCGCCGGACCGTCAGGTCTTCGAGGCCTGGTAGATGCTTTCGATCGCCTGGTCCAGCGCCGCGTCGAATTGCTGGTCCGACTGCTGGGCCGAGAGCCCCTCGGTCAGCGCCCGTGAGAAGCTCGCCACCATGCCTGTCTGCCGCGCAAGGCGCGTGTTGGCCTCCTCCCGCGAGTAGCCTCCGGACAAGGCCACCACCTTCAGCACCTTCGGATGCGCGATCAGGTCCGCGTACAGGTTGTCGCGGTCCGGCAGGGTCAGCTTCAGCATGACCAGCTGGCCCTCGGGAAGCTGGTCGAGCTGGCGGGTAATCTCCGCCTTGAGCAGGTCCTCCGCCGCCGCCTTGTCAGGACAGTGGATGTCCACCTCGGGTTCGATGATCGGCACGAGACCCGCGGCGATGATCTGCCGGGCGACCTCGAACTGCTGGTCCACCACCGCGCGGATGCCGTCCGGGTTGGCCTGCTTGATCACGGAACGCATCTTGGTGCCGAAGATGCCCTTGGCCCGGGCACGATCGAGAAGCTTGTCCAGCCCTGGCATCGGCTTCATCCGCTGTACACCGTTCGCCTCCGCCTCGAGGCCCTTGTCGACCTTGAGGATCGGGACGACCTTCTTCGCCTCCCAGAGATACTCGGCCGTGGGCCGGCCTAGAATTGCCCGGTCCATGGTGTTCTCGAACAGGATGGCGCCGAGAATGCGCTCACCGTTGAAGCTCGGACTCGTGATGATGCGTGTCCGCATGGCGTGGATGAGATCCATCATCTGGGCTTCACCGGAGTACTCGCTCTCCGCAATGCCGTAAAGCTTCAGGGCCTTGGGCGTGCTGCCCCCGCTCTGGTCCAGGGCGGCGATGAAGCCGGCCTGGGTGCGGAACTTCGCTTTCTGCTGCTCGAAATTGCTCATGTTCGTCCTCGCCAGAGTCGTCCCGGGGGAGTGCGGATTCTAAGCGGGAATCGCCTGCGGTGCCCACCACACCGCCCCGGGATCGATTGACGGCGCGATCGGGACGACGGCCCACCGCCCGCCGATCCAACCCACAAGTTCAAGTAAGCTGTGGAGGGCCGCGCGGCGGTCGCGTGAACGGGACTCTGACCCCGAGAGGCTTGGCGTCGATGGAACGGAACGAGGCCGAAAGGCTGGCGGTGCAGCTGGCACGGCACCCGGACTACAGGGTGCTCCGGCGCCTGGACGTCACCGGTGAGTCGCCCGCGCTCGAGGGCCCGGCGGTGCGCCACGCCGCCATCGTGGACACGGAAACGACGGGGACGGACCCCGCGAACGACAGGATCATCGAGCTGGCCGTGGTGGTGTTCGAGTACTCCGCGGCCTCGGGAGACGTCGGTCGGGTGCTCGGGTCCCTGGACGCGCTCGAGGATCCGGGGATACCGATACCCGCGGCGTCCACGGCTATCCATGGCATCACGGACGAGATGGTGGCAGGCCGGCGAATCGACGATGCAGCGGTCGCCCGACTGCTGGACGGAGTCGGCATCGTCATTGCCCACAACGCCGGGTTCGACCGGAAATTCCTGGAACCGCGGCTGCCGGTGTTCACCGCGCTGCCGTGGGGATGCTCGTGGCAGGAAGTGCCGTGGTCCGAGGCGGGGATCGAGAGTTCGAAGCTCGAATACCTCGCGTATCGCCACGGATTCTTCTACGAGGGGCACCGCGCGGAGATCGATTGCCTCGCACTGCTCGAGGTGCTCAGGCGTCCATTCGCGGAGTCCGGCGGCACGGCGCTCCGGCGGCTGCTGGATTCGGCGCGGGCACCGTCGTACCGGTTGTGGGCGAGCAATTCCCCCTTCGAATCGAAGGATGTGCTGAAGAAGCGCGGGTACTGGTGGGACGCCGGGCGGCGCTGCTGGTATGGCGAGGTCAGGTCACGCGAGGCCGTGCAGACGGAACTTGCCTGGCTCCGGGATGCGGTCTACGGAGGCAAAGGCGTCGCGGTCGAACTCGAGGAATTCGACGCCCGGACCCGTTACTCGGGGCGGGACGGGAAGAAGGAGCGCGTGACGACTTGACGCTGCGTATCGTGCGACTGGGAAGCCCGCGACATCCGGAGGAGGGGTTGCGGATCGGGACCGTTCGCCGACCCCCACAAGGCACGCACCGGACTCTCGGTCGGAGACCAGCGTGAGTGGCGTACGCTCCGTGCTGCGTGAGCTGCTGGCAGAGCGGGGCGGTGTTCGAGTTCACCATGGCCATGCTCGGAGACAGCGCAGGCGCACAGGCCATCGGTGCCAACCTGACGCGGGTACCGCCGGGGAAGGCGGCTTTTCCGCTGCACCATCACCACGCCAACGAGGAGCACTTCTTCATCCTGAGCGGCACGGGCATCTTGCGACTCGGCGAGGAGACCTTCGAGGTGAAGCCGCAGGACTACATCGTGAACCTGCCCGGCGGGGCAGACTCGGCTCACCAGCTCGTCAACACGGGCGCGAGGTCTCGTCATGGCCATCTCGACGGCGCTCCTGCCGCACCCGACGCGCGGTTCATCGTGCAGGATGCGGCGAAGAACGCCGTCGAATACTGGGACGGTAGACGGGCGCGAGGTTGCAAGGATCCTGGGGTCGGTCGATATCGGGCCCTGATATCGCGCCGGCAGGTCGATTCCACCGGACGAACAGGTCGCTGTGCATTCCGCCGAAGACACTGCCAGTGACGCGTTTACATCATTGTATTCAATAGTGTTTTTCGTGGCTTGCAGCGCCCGTGGTATCCACGTATGTACGCGGATCGCAGCCAACTCCATGCTGCATCGCAACAGTTTCTCCCCCTGATTCGGCCCTCCTCGCGAGGGCCGTTTTTTACCGGTCGCCAGCTCCATTGCGCCCGGGTCCGACGGCTTCCAGATCCTCGACAGCCAACAAACGCCGGGCGTGGACGAACAGTTCTTCGTGCGACTCGGAGGTCAGTCGCAGCAGCAGCAGCTCGAGTGGCTGGTCGGCGGACGCTGCCCGCCGGGCAAGCTGCGCCAGGGTTTCGAGCGAGTCGACCGGCGTACGCTCCGCGGTCAGGAGCAGGTCGTAGACCATCAGGTCCGCCGACTCGGCTTCCGAGCCCGGGCTGACATGATGCACCATCAAGGCCGGGGTGCCCGAGATCAGGCCGCCGGTGACGGGCTCGGCCTCGGCAATGAGTGCCCCGGAGATCCAGAGTCCACGCCGCTCCGTGATCCTGGCGGCCGATGGCCAGTGTCCTTCAAGCTCCAGCAGCCGGCCGTCACGGCGCACGCTCAACAAGATCCCCTGGAGACGGCCCCGCAGCGCATCCACGAGGTCGGTTTCGGTCGTGAGTTGACGAGCGGGCGAGGCGAGACCCACGATCTCGTCACCGATCCGCAGGTCGATCGTGCCCGCCGGCAGTCGCGAGCGGGCCACGATCAGGGTCTGCTCGTCGTTGTCGTCCCTCGCGAAATCCACCAGATGAGCGGGCGGGGAGGGATCCCGGCCCTGCTTCAGCAACTCGATGATCGTGCAGGCATAGGGCATGGGCACGGCAAAGCTCAGACCTTCGACCGACTCTTCCTTGATCTTGGCCGTGTTGATTCCGACGACGCGCCCGGTCTCCAGGCTGATGAGCGGACCGCCGGAGTTGCCTTCGTTGATGGGTGCATCCGTCTGCAGCATGTTGGCACCCAGCCGAGTGGTGACCGCCGACGTGATGCCGCGGGTGCCGGTGAAGCGAAACCCCCACGGATGACCAAAAGCCCCGACCGGATGTCCGACCGGGGGCAGCGCGTTGCAGTCCAGCGTGGGCACTCCGGTCCTGCGTGAGAGCCGGCCCGGATCGTAGGCAAGCAGCGCGAGGTCGAGATCGGGATCGACATAGATGCGTCTGGCAGGAATTGCCTTGCCGTCCACGAAGGCAATGGAGATCTTGCCGTAGGAATGGCCGGCGACGTGGGCGTTGGTGAGTATCCAGCCGCGATCGGCGTCAACCAGCAAGCCGGCCCCGAACCACGTTCCCTGCTCGTCCTCGATGAACGGGCGCCTGACTGAGGTGCGGATCTGCACCGTCCAGTCGGCGGCGGCCTTGAACGCGTCCTCGCTGACGCTCTCGGCGTGGGCACTGAGCGCGGTCAGGAAGAAAAAGATCACAAACGGGCGTACGTTCATTGAGGGCACCGGAGGGAAGGGTCACCACGGAGTGTGAATCACGCGAGGCGCGTGGAGAAGCGCATCCGCAGACGGGCAGGGAAACATGAAGTTGCGTTAAGCTCGCCTGAACTGCAGGGGAGGGTGAAATGAAAAACCACCGACCGATGCCGCGTGCCAGCGAGTTCGATCCGGAAGTCCTGCTGATCTTCGACAAGTACGTGCACGGCGACATTGACCGTCGTACGTTCCTCGAGCGGGTCGGCAAATTCGCGGTCGGTACGGTCACGGCTGCCGGGCTTCTCGGCGCGCTGAGTCCGCGCTTCGCCGAGGCACAGCAGGTTGCCGTGGACGATCCACGGATCGATGGTCGCCACCTGGAGTACGACTCGCCGAAGGGGTATGGGACGGCCCGCGGGTACCTCGTACGTCCGCTCGAGGCCAGCGAGCCGTTGCCGCTGGTGCTCGTCGTCCATGAGAACCGCGGCCTGAATCCGCACATCGAGGACGTGGCGCGACGCGTCGCACTTGCGGGCTTCATCGCGCTCGCCCCCGACGCCCTGTTCCCGCTGGGCGGCTACCCCGGGGACGAAGACCAGGCGCGCGCCCTGTTCCCGAAGCTCGAGCAGCCAAAGGCGTTCGAGGACTTCATCGCGGCGACCGAGTTCCTGCGCACGCAGCCAGGCAACAATGGCCGTCTCGGCGTCGTCGGTTTCTGCTACGGCGGCGCAATTTCGAACCGCCTCGCCGCGGCATTGCCGGATCTCGCGGCCGCGGTCCCGTTCTATGGCAGTGCGCCCGCCCTCGAATCTGTCGGCGCCATCAAGGCCGAACTGCTGCTGCACTTTGCCGCGAACGACGAGCGCGTGAACGCGAGCTGGCCACCCTACGAAGCTGCGTTGAAGGCCGCCGGCGTCAGGTACACGTCATACAGCTACCCCGACACGCAACATGGCTTTCACAACGACACGACGCCGCGCTACGACCCGGAGGCGGCGGAACTCGCCTGGCGGCGGACCGTGGAATTCTTCAATCGCGTGCTGCGTGCGTAGTCCCTTAATGGTCCAGTCGTCCTGGACACGTGATCCCCGCAGCGCTTGAACCGCCGGGCGACAGACTGCCCCCCATTAGTTGCGGGGAGCCTCGAGGGCCTGTCGGCAGCAGTCGGCGACGGCCTCGGGACTGGCGTGCGTCGAGGCGCAGCGCCGGCCGAGGCGGTCGACGACCAGGTCCTCACGTGACGCGTCGCCGTGACCGAACGCATCCTGCACTTCCTTGCCCCAACCCGCGAGCCAGGCCTCGAACGGACTGCATCGCAGGGCGATTCCCGCCGAGGCGATGCAGTGCTTTTCCGGGTCCGTGAGCCCGGCTGGCAGTTCTGCGACGACGGCATTCGCGCATCCGACCGTCGACGCCGCAGGTCGCTGGGGGCCGCTGGCACAGCCCGCGAGGCACAGGATCAGCCAGCTTGTCCCTATTCCGATTCGTGCAGCCACGTCACATGATAGCGGTGACCGGGCCGCCCAGGGTTCGAGTACGACGCCGGCCAGGCCAGTGGCGCTCGCCGGCAGGGAGTATCCGAAGTTATGACCTCGTCTTCACGACAGCCCCCCCCGGCCGACGTCTCGGGAGGCCGGCTCGTGGCATACCTGCTCGAGAAAGGTCTCGGCGGAGCAGGACCATTGTCGAGTGCCGAAGACCTCGCCACGGAGTATCGGATCGACGCGAGCTTTGTCGACGACGACCAGCGGGTGGCCGCGCTGATCAAGTGGGAGACCCGCAAGAACTTCACCACCGGATTCCTGACAGGACTCGGGGGCGTCGTCACGTTCCCGGTGTCCATCCCGGCGGCGCTCGGGGCATCCTGGCTGCTGCAGGCACGCATGGCGGGGGCCATCGCACGGCTCTATGGACATGATCTCGATTCAGGCCGGGTACGGACGACGGTACTGCTCGCGCTGGCCGGCGACGTGGCGAGAGAAGCGATGCAGGACCTCGGCCTCAAGGTGGACAACAAGCTGACCCAGCGGGCGGTCGACCAGGTTCCCGGCCGACTGCTGGTCGAGGTCAACAAGCGCGTCGGTGCGCGACTCATGACACAGGTCGGGCAGCGGGTCATCCTCAAGATTCCACGAGCCGTTCCGGTGCTCGGCGGCGTCGTCGGCGGGGCACTGGATGCCACAGTGTGCCGCAAGGTCGGCAGCACGGCGAAGTCCCTGTTCCGGCCGCCGTCGGGTGGAGTACTGACGGGTGAGGTCGTGGTGCCGAGAAAGCGCGTGGGCCGCGACAGCGACGCGGGTCCCTGATCTCGCGCCGACCGGCCATGCAGGCGCTAAGATTGGCGCTACCCAAGGAAGCCGCCTGCATGTCATCGTTCAACTGTCGACGACTGGTCTTTGGTCTGTACCTGGCGCTGCTGCTCGCCGGGATGACGATCGATGCCGATGCAGAAAGTCAGCCAGCGACGAAGACACCCGACCCGAGGGTCGAGGCGGCGCTCGAGCAGACGAAGCTCGCGTACGGCCTGGACAACGGGGATTTCGTGCTGGAATTCCAGGTGGGCGAGGCGCGCAGCCAGCGGGTCTGGGTGGCTTCCGACACGGCCAAAGTCGGCAATCTCGAAGTCCGCGACGTGTGGTCGGTGGCCTCACGCGGCCAGGGCTCGGTGCCCGCAGACCTCGCGGCCCATCTGCTCAAGGAGAACGCCCGCATGATCCTCGGTGCCTGGCAGGTCAACCAGGGCCAGGACGAGTACCTCGTGGTGTTTCTCGCTCCGGTCAGCGCGGACGCGGATCCGGCGACGCTGCAGGGCGTGATCGAGGTGGTGATGTACAGCTCGGACCGGATCGAGAAGGAACTGACCGGCAAGGATGAGTTCTGAGCAGGCAGCGGAGCGGCGCGTCACCGTCGTGCGCCGGGGTCGAGCGCACGGTCAGTCGATGTGCCGGCGGCCGGACCCGAACAGCAGGTAGAACGCCGCCCCGAACAGCGAGACGCCCGCCGTGAGCACGAACGGCGCGGCGAATGCACCTGTCCGATCCACCAGCCAGCCGGTGATGTAGATGCCCACGATGCCCGGCAGCGTGGCGAACGTGTTGCTGATGCCCCAGATGACGTCGGCGTACTTTGGTGCGATGTCGAAGCAGTTCGGCGCGAAACCCGACATCGCGCAGGCCGAGGTGGCGGTTGCGAAGCACATGATCACCACCGCCTCGGTCGGCGTCGTCGCCCGGGTCAGCAGCAGCATGAACACGGCACCGCCCACCAGTGCGATGGCCTGCATGAGCTTGCGGACGAAGGCGGCGCTGCGCCCGGCCCGCAGCATGCGGTCCGCCCACGCGCCCGCGAAATTCGCGGCGATGAAATTGACCAACCACGGCGCGGCGGAAAGGACCCCGGCGCTCGCGAGCGAGACACCGAACGTCGTCTTGAAGTAGCTCGGCATCCACGCGAGCAGGACGTACAGGCCCCAGTTGCTGGCGAAATGGGCCACGATGATCGCCCACACCGCCGGCAGGCGGAGCAATCGTCCCCAGGGAATGGCGCGTTCCCCGGGCTTCGCCGACGCGTTCGACACATCGCCCGGCGGATCGCCGCGCGCGAAGACGTGCCACCCCGCGTACCAGAGCAGCCCGATCGCCCCGAACACGTAGAACGGCAGCGCCCAGCCGTATTCGCGCACCAGCCAGCCCGTCACCGGCAGGGCGAACACCGTGCCGAGGGAGATCGCGCTGATGATCAGTGCGGTCGCCCTTGAGCGGCGTTCCGGCGGCACCCAGCGCGCGATCATGTTCATCGATGCGGGAAAGACTGCCGCCTCGCCCAGCCCGAGCGCGATACGCGCCATGATCAGTGCCCCGAGCGACATCATCGCCGCCGGCGGCGTGAGCGCGGTCCATGCCGACCACCAGATCACCGCGATTCCAAGCACCGTCCAGCCGCCAAAGCGATTCGCAAGCGCGCCGGTCGCCGCCATCAGGAGCAGGTACCCGATGAAGAACGCCGAGAGCACCATGCCCTTGTCCGTGTCGGTCCAGCCGAGGTCCTCCTGCATCGCGATGGCGGCCACCGAGATGTTGGTGCGGTCGATGTAGGAGATGAATACGGCAGCGAAGAGCAGCAGCACGACGGTGTAGTACCGCGGCCAGCCTGAGCGGCTCGTCTCGACCGATGCATTCGACATGGGCGCCCCCCCGATGCGTCTGCCGGGATGCTACACGAGCCGCCCGGCGAGGGAAGGGGCGTACTGCGATGGCACGAAGCATTGCCGGGCAATCCTGGCGGCACAGTACGACGGAGCTCGGTTGGCGAGGCGCGTCAAGGACGTGCTCTGGTACGCTCAACGCTGTATTTCGGCCAGCGATCGCCAACCATGAGCGCACTGGAGACTCTGCCCTTGCCAGGATGCATCCGCCCGCGTTGCGTGAGCGGGGCAAACGGGCTCGATGTGCACATCCTGGAGGCCGGATTCGAGGGCGGGCCGCGCCCGCTGGTGCTGCTGCTTCACGGCTTCCCGGAACTCGGCTACAGCTGGCGAAAGATCATGCCAGCGCTCGCGGACGCCGGTTATCACGTGATCGCCCCCGACCAGCGCGGCTACGGCCGAACCACCGGCTGGGACGCGGCCTACGACGGGGACCTGCCGAGTTACCACGTCTTCAACCTGGTGCGGGACGCGCTCGCACTCGTCGCGGCACTCGGTGTGCGGCAGGTGCACGCGGTAGTGGGACACGATTTCGGATCGCCGGTCGCCGCCTACTGCGCGCTGATCCGTCCGGATGTGTTCAGGTCCGTGGTGCTGATGAGTGCACCGTTCGGCGGCGTGCCGGAGCTGCCGTTTGGCACGGCAGGGACGGCGGCTCCATCGACCGTCCAGAACCTTCACGAACAGCTCGCGGCACTGCCGCGGCCGCGGCTGCACTACCAGCGTTACTACGCGTCGCGCGAGGCCGACCGGGACATGCGACTGTGCCCGCAGGGCCTGCACGCGTTCCTGCGCGCGTACTTCCACGTCAAGAGCGCGGACTGGCCGCAGAACGCCCCGCGTTCGCTTGGCGCAATGAGCGCCGAGGCGCTGGCGAAGCTCCCGGAGTACTACGTCATGGAGATGGGCAAGGGAATGGCCGAGACCGTGGCGCAGGAGATGCCCTCGGAGGAGGCGATCACGCAATGCGCCTGGCTGCCGGATGCGGAACTCGAGGTCTATGCGAAAGAGTTCGGGCGCACCGGATTCCAGGGCGCGTTGCAGTGGTATCGCAGCCTCGGCACGCCGAGCCATCTGGCGCAGTTCACGTTGTTCTCGGGTCGACGAATCGAGGTTCCGAGCTGGTTCATTGCCGGCGAGAAGGACTGGGGCATCTACCAGCGACCGGGGGATTTCGAGGCGATGCAAGCGGGCGCCTGCGCTGATCTTCGCGGCTGCCACCTGGTCGCGAATGCGGGTCACTGGGTGCAGCAGGAGCAGGCGGAAGTGGTGGGACGGCTGCTGGTGGAGTCTCTCAGCAGCGTCTGACGGCGCTCCGACGTGCCTCCGGCGGCAACGGAGCACGGATCATGAGCACGCACAGTCCAACCGAGCTTTTCCAGGCGTGCGCTGCGCAGCGGCGCGGCGCAACGGACGGGACTACGTCACCAGCGACCGCAGTGCGCGCCCCAGAGTCTCGTAGTCTCCATCGCGGTTGTATACCTGCCCGGAGATCCGGATCAGTCTCCTGGGAGGCGCCGGCCAGGGGATCACGGGGACTTCGATCCGGAACCGCTCCAGCAGGAGGTCCTGCAATGGGTCGGCATACAGCGGCGAATTGCTCATGCGACCGTCCCCGTCCGGAAGCGGCAGCGACGCGAGTGAGCCGATCATCTCGTCCGGACACGGCGGGTCGATGCCCAGCGTGTTGCAGAGCACGTCGCGGCCCCTGAGGGCGAGCTGCCGATTGGTCTCCCGCACTGCAGCCCAGCCTCCCGGCATCAGCCGACCCATGAAGCGGATGGCTTCGGGCACCGACAGGATGGCCGTCGGATCGTCGGTTCCCATCCAGTCGAACTCGACCCGGTAGCGGGAGCGGTCCGTCCGCGGCGAGTTCGCGCCGTGGCTGATCACGGCAGGCCGGGTCTGTGCCTGCATGTCCGGCCGCGTGTAGAGGAATGCGGCGCCCTTCGGTGCGCACATCCACTTGTGGCAGTTGCCCGTGTACCAGGCCGCACCCATGGCCGCGACGTTCAGCGGCAGCATGCCTGGCGCGTGAGCGGCATCCACGAGGGTCTCGACACCCCGTTCCCGCAGTTCCCGGACCATCGCCTCCATCGGGAGGACCAGTCCGGTCTGGCTGGTCACGTGATCGAGCAGCGCAATCCGGGTCCGCTCGGTGACGCGATCCATCACAGCCTGTATCACCTGGTCGGGACCGGCGATCGGGAACGGCAGGCTGGCCACTACGACCCGGGCTCCAGCCCGCCGGGCGACGAAGTCCAGCACGTTGCGGCAGGCGTTGTACTCGTGATCGGTCGTGAGCAACTCGTCGTCGGGTTGGAGGCGCAGGGACCGGAGCACGGCATTGACCGCCGTCGTGGCGTTGGGAACCCAGGCCAGGTCGTCCGCGGGCGCGAGCAGGAATTCTCCCAGTGCGGCACGCGCCTCGTCGAGCAGGCCTTCCAGGTCCCGTACGAAGAACTGCACCGGCTGGCGCTCCATGCGCTGTCGCAGATCGGCCTGATACCGCAGCACCGGGATCGGGCAGGCGCCGAAAGAACCGTGGTTCAGGAAGATGACGGACGGATCCAGCGTCCACAGCGCACGAATGCCGCGCCGGGTCCGATCATCCGTGAGAGGCATGCCTTCGTCGTTCATTCGCCGAAGTGTATACGCGGTCTTCCTCGTCGATCCGGAGAGTGTCCGGTTGCCCGGCGGGGCGCGTCCGGGGGGCTGCGAAGCTAAGGCATGAGCGACGGGTAGTCGCTATAGCCCTGGGCGTCGGGCGTATAGAAGAACTCCTCGCGCGGGGTGGCAAGTGACGCACCGGTCCTCAGGCGCTCGACCAGGTCCGGGTTCGCGATGAATGGTCGACCGAATACGGCGAGCTGGATCAGCCCGGAGTCCACCATCGACTGAGCGCTCGTGGCGGTCAGGTTGCCAGCGGCGATGAGCGCTCCCTTGACGTGTGGACGGAGGGCCGGGAGCACGGCCTGCGGATCGCCGGCGTTGTTGAGTTGCGGGCTGAAGGCGTCCGGCAGCATCACGTGCACGTAGGCCATGTCTGCCGTGGGCAGGGCATCGAGCAGCGCGCGATGCGTCTCGAGCGGGTTGGCATCGACCAGATCGTTGAACATGTGCCCCGGCGAAACCCGGATGGCCGTTCGTCCGGCACCGATGGCGGCGGCGACCGCGTCGACGACCTCGACCACGAAGCGGATGCGTCCCTGCACGGAGGTACCGTAGCCGTCGGTGCGCCCGTTGGTGTTCGAGGCGAGGAACTGGTTCAGCAGGTAACCGTTTGCGGCGTGCAGTTCGACGCCGTCGAAGCCGGCCCGCATGGCGTTCCGTGCCGCGGAAACGAACTCCTCGACGAGCCCGGGCAACTCCGCGGTCTCGAGCGCGCGCGGCGTGGGATAGTCCTGCAGTTGCTGCTGGTCGGTCCACATCTGGCCGGCCGGCTTCACGGCCGAGGGTGCGACGGGCAGGTCCGCAATCTGTCGGTTGAGCGGGTGGGCGATGCGGCCGCAGTGCATGAACTGCATGAACATCTTCGCGCCCCGCGCGTGGACCGCGTCGGTGACGCGCTTCCAGGCGTCGACCTGCTCCGGCGTGTGGATGCCGGGCGTCCGGCAGTAGCCCTGGCCGGCGAAACTGGTCTGGGTGCCCTCCGAGATGATGAGTCCGGCGCTGGCGCGCTGGGCGTAGTAGTCGCGCACGAAGGGCTTCGGCACGCCCATGACGTCTGCCCGGTTGCGGGTCAGGGGCGCCATGACGATGCGGTTCCGGAGCGCCTGGCCGCCGAGGGTGGTCGGGTCAAAAAGGGTACTCACTGCGCGCGGCCTCCGGAGGGTCGGGTGGCGCATGCCCGAAGCGGGCACGCGCAGGAAGGGAGGTTCGGCGACGTGGTCGGTACGGATTCACGACATGCGCTCCTCCACCTCGGTCGCGACGCAAACAGCCTCCGATGCGGGGATGGTTCTGAGCGCCCTTGACACATTTCTTACCATGTCTTACTTTTTGCGAATGGAAACAACGAAGCTTTCGTCCAAGGGTCAGGTGGTGCTGCCGAAGTCGGTGCGCGACGAGCACGGCTGGGGGCCGGGTACCGAGTTCGTGGTCGAGTCGACGGCCGATGGTGTGCGACTCCGGGCCAGGGCTCCTTTCCCACGGACGGAGATCGGTGAGGTGTTTGGTTCGGTGCTGCATTCCGGGCCGCCAAAGACGCCCAAGGAGATGGACGAGGGCATCCGAACCGCAGTGGCGCGGCGATACCGGCGCGGCCTCAAGCGGTAGCCACGTGCAAGCGGTCGATACGAACGTCATCGTTCGGCTGCTCGTCAATGACGACGAGCGACAGGGCTCAGAGGCACGACGACTGTTCGAGTCGGAGGAAATCTGGATCGGGGTGACTGTCCTGCTCGAAGCCGCCTGGGTGCTCGAGTCGGTGTACGAATTGAGTCCCACCGAAACGGTAAAGGCATTGCGGGCTCTGCTCGGGCTACCAAATGTCAGGGTCGAGGACGCAGCCGCAGTGGCGACGGCGCTCGAGGCGACAGGCCGAGGATTGGATCTCGCCGATGCCCTGCACCTCGCTCGTGCGCCCGAGGAGACTGAGTTCGTGACGTTCGATCGGGCACTCGTCCGCGGGGGGAGGAAGCTGCGGGCGGTGAAGCTCGTGTAATTGAACAGCGCCTGTGCATCTGCGCGGGATCGGCGAGACGGACTCCAGCGACGCGGCTTGCGATCGCGCTCACAAGACCGATAGTCTGGCTGCCGGCGTGGTTTACCAGACGGGCGGGGCAGCAAGGCGATGTCAATCGACAAACTGAAGCTTCTGCTGGCCGAGCTCGAAGTCGAGGTGGTCCAGGAAGCACTCGAACTTTACGTGCAGACACGGCCGGTTCCGAGCGATCGCCGGTTCGAGTACCGGTATCGGGCGGCCCAGTCGGTGCTGGAGAGCCTGAGGCAGGGGACGCGGGAACTCGGGACGGTACCGCGCGGGGACGACGAAGAGGCAACCACTACCCACGATGAGCGTTCGGAACGCCGTCCGCTCCGCGATCGAGTGGAAGACTGAGCGTTGCAACGCGCAGCCTTCTCTTTCCGCGCGGTAGCGTTCGTCGTGTCGGAGGCTGGTAGATTGGCGACTTGCCGGTTCCCGGCGAGAGCTCGAGGCACCCGAATGACGCTGCAGAATCGAGTGACGCCGTTTGGCGAGATCGTGGCGGTGGCGGCGCGGGGAACGCTGATGGGGAATCGCGGCTGCCTGCACGACGACGAACGGCGAGTGGTCAGGACGTCGGCGCGCGTCGCGTGGGTGACGTGCCGGCTGGAGTGGAACGGTATTCGGCGCCCGATCATGGCGCCGGGGAAATACACGGAACTCTTTTTCCTGGACGAAGCCACGGCACTTGCCGCGGGGCATCGCCCCTGCGGCGACTGCCGGGCGGAGCGCCTCATCGAATTTGAGCGGGCCTGGGCCGCGGGGGTCGAAGGACGGCCGGGTCAGGTGGCGCTGGTCCAGGGCATCGATCCCGTGATGAAGCGTGACCGGGCTGAGCGTAACGGCGCCCAGCGACAGTTCACGGCACGCGCGGGCGGGCTACCCGACGGAGTGATGGTGCAGTTGCCGGCGGAAGAGGGCACCGCGCGGTTGAAGTGGCAGGGGCGCTACCTCAAGTGGACGCCAACCGGGTACGGACGACCGCGGGCGGTCGAAGCGAAGACCACGGTGACCGTGCTGACGCCGGCGTGCACGGTAAAGGTGCTGGCGGCGGGCTACCTGCCGGAGGTGCACGCGTCGGCCACCCCTGCATCGTGAAATGCGGAATCCTGTAAGCACCACTGCCAGCTGGCTGGGAGGCCGCCTCCTGCTGTTCCTGGCCATTCTCGCGGCGCTGGTCGCCTGGGACGCGTATCGCGACGACTCGGCACTACTTGGCGCGTACTTGAAGGGGCTGCTCCCGGACCGGGAGATCCTCACGCAGCTCGAGCGCGGGCGTGATGCGCTGACGGAATTTGCCCGCCAGCAGGAACGGCAGGTCAACGAACGCTTGAGATTTGCGGCGGCGCAGACCACAGCGCAGATCGATGCTCGGATTGCCGAACTGCAAGCCAGCATGACGTCGAAGAATCGGCAGCGGCGATCGCCAACCGAGAAGATGCTCGGCATGCTCAGCGGAAAGGGGTTCGAGGAGGATCTGCAGCTCGAGATCGAGATCCAGCTGCTCTCCGCGGAGCAGACCGCTCTGACGCGCATCCGGGAGCAGGTCGATAGTCGTCGCGCGCTCGTCGGAACCCTCGAACAGGCGTTACGTGCCGCCAAGGCGCGTACCCGAGAGGCCTGCGGCCGGTACTTCGCGGCGCGTGATGCCCGTGATGCTCACGAGGTGTCGAATCCGATTCTCAGCAAGGTGCCGTTCACGGCCGCGGAGCGGCGATTGAGTGAGCTGCAGGCGCGGGCGACGCAGCTCCGAGAGGATTGCATCCGTGGCGGCGATGACATCGCGTCGCTTCAAGTCAAACTGCAAAGGGCCAAGGAACTTCATCGATCGGTCACCGAGCAGGTACAGGCAGCCACCGGGTCAATCCTCGAGCCATTGGATGAGCTTGTCTCACGGAGAAGAGAAGCGCTGGCGTCCGCCG
This sequence comes from uncultured Gammaproteobacteria bacterium, assembly GCA_963823535.1. Lineage (GTDB taxonomy): Bacteria > Pseudomonadota > Gammaproteobacteria > Steroidobacterales > Steroidobacteraceae > RPQJ01. The sequence continues at coordinate 270,211 of CAWGLZ010000003.1, read as the reverse complement.
AAGAGCAGGCGGAGAGGATTCAGCGGTCAATTCAGAAGGTGTTCCTGAGTGCGCTCGGCATTCTCATTGCGGTGACCCTGGTGCCGGTCGGAATCAAGGCGTTCTGGTATTGGCTTGTTGCACCGTTGGTGGAGAAGCGACCGCCGATCCGGCTCCGGCCACAGCTTGTCGGTGCACCCGACGGGGTCCCGTCCGACGTCGTGCAAACGGGAACTCCAGCGTGGGAGAGGATCTCGGCGGTCTCCCAGGAGATCGCCATCGGGAACGGCGAAGAACTGCTCGTCCATCCGGACTTCCTGCAGAGTTCGGCGAACCGGGGGCGCAAGGACACGAAGTGGCTGCTGGACTGGAGGTTTCCGTTCACCAGTATTGCAGCCGGGATGGTGGCGCTGACACGGATTCGCGCCACGACACCCGAGTCGTTCATGGTATCGAGCAAGAACGATCCATTTGCCGAGATCGGCGTCGTCCCAATGGCGACGGGTACCGCGCTGGTCCTGCAGCCGCGCAACCTGGTCGGTCTCGTGCACGTGATTGATCGGCCGATCCGGATTGAGCGGCGCTGGGTGTTCAGCTGGAGTGCGATCATCACACTGCAGTTTCGCTACCTCATCTTCGAGGGCCCGGGGAGACTGCTCGTACAGGGGTGCCGCGGCGTGCGCCTCGAGCGGGCCGGCAGCGGGCGCAGCATCGATTCGGGTTCGACGATGGGCTTCAGTGCAAATCTCGATTACTCGCCGAAGCGGTCTGAAACGTTCAGCGCATACATGCTCGGTGTCAACGGACTGTTCAACGACAACTTCGCGGGCGGGCCCGGGTTCTGCGTGTACGAGGAGATGCCGTACGCCGGGAAGCGATCCGGGATCACGGGACGGGGCCTCGCGGGGCTGACGGATGGGTTATTGAAGGTGATGGGGATCTGACCCTGAGCCGCCGACCAACACAGCGGGACATTGATGAGCTGATCGCGTTTCTGCCACGGTTGAGCGCGGACGGGGTGGCTCCGATCCGGGACTGGGGTGGCGGGGAGACGGATGCCAATGGTGCCTACGTCATGCCGTGGCCCAATTACGAAGATCTCGTGACCGAATTCTTCGCGGCGGCGGGTCAGGACTGCTGGATGGATTTCGACTGCGTGCCGGAAGAGGCGGGACGCATGCTCGAGGATCTGGCGCGGGTGCGGCGGGCGAGTCTCGACGAGATTAGAACGATGCTCACCTACTGCGTGCGGGGTGAGCGATTCTGTGACGGGCACTGGGCCGCCATGATTGAGGGCGGTCACGTGCAGCGGTTGCTCGAGCGGCTGGCGGAAATTGGAGCGCAGCCGGGTTGACGGATTGATGGGGACGCGGCTTGTAGTCGCTCGCGGGGCGATGCCACGTTCCTCGGAACGGCCTTCAGCTGGAAGCGGCCGAGTGCGCTGCAATCCAGTCCGCGAGCTGTTCTTCCGTGAGTTCGCCGGCGGCGAGTTGCAGGAACGTGGTCACGCACGCAGCATCGGTTGCGATCAGTTCGACTCCGTTGATCTCGAGGAACAGTTCGGCGACCACCAGGCTGGTGCGCTTGTTGCCGTCCAGAAACGGGTGATTACGCGAGATGCCGAAGGCGTAGCCCGCGGCAAGGCGTGCGATCGAGTATTCGCCGTAGGTGAACTGGTTCTGGGGCCGCGCCATGGCCGACTCCAGCAGCCCGCGATCGCGCACGCCGGGCTGGCCGCCGTGCTCGGCCAGTTGCTCATCGTGGATGGCGAGCACGACCTCGAGGGGGATCCACGCCGGCTCGCGCATTTACGAGCCTCGCTTACTTGGCGAGTTCGCGGAGCGCTGCGCGACGCTTCTTCATGATCTTGCGGGCGGCGGTCATCTGCGTTTCGAACTCGGGGTTGTACGGAGTCAGGCGGTAGCCGTCCGGCGATTCGGTCAGGTAGACCGCATCGCCTTTGTCGAGCTTCAGGCGCGCCAGGATCTCCTTGGAGAAGACGACTCCCGTAGAGTTGCCAACGGCGGTGAGCTTGAGTTTGATCATAGGCAGATGTTGTTACATGCGTAATAACATGTCAATCCGGCTACTTTTCCCGACCCTTTATTAGACATAATATACATTATGCGTACCTGTGGGGCTGCCGGCGCCAGGCACATTCGGATCCAGTGCCGTGAACCCGAGACCCCTATCTCCAGCGCCTCGCTGACATCGATTACGCAACGCGTACTGGTTGGTCTGCAGTTCGAGCGGCCCCAAGCGGTCGTCAGGTCGCGCCAACTGCAGGCACGGATCAGCACGCCGGAGGCATGCGAGCCGTGCTGCACGACGCTGAGGAACAGCAACGTCGTCGAGGCCTGCACATACATATTCAAGAGCTTGTCGTGCGTCGGCGACATGCTCATGGACGAGCGTATGGTGGTCTGACGTCCAAGCGACGGGTGCATTGCGCCTGGCGGATGCTTCCGATCAGTTACAGCATTTCGGGCAGGCGACTACCCGCCCTCGCCTTTTGGCAATCCGTCCACTTTCGACCCACAGTCGGACCAGATCATGTTCGCGATGCTTCTAAGCAACCTAGGAAGGACTCGACAAAGCATAGGCAACGCTCTGGCGCTTCGGCCAGGGCGAGGTAGCCGCTGTCCTCGAAGAGCGCGTACTCGAGGGTAAGCTAGCCACCCCAGGATGAACTCGCGCCTTCTCGATGCAGCTGATGGCCGACAGGGGCGCCGTGGTCTTTGCTCCGGCCAAGGCGGGGCCCTCGGACTATTTCTTGTAGGACCTCACCGCGGCTTCATCCAGCCCTACGAGAGTCAGAAGCTCCTCGAAGCGGCCCGCATGGTGGGGGTCCTCCCGGAGCACCCTCATTCGCGGGTCGTTGCGCAGAAAGATGAGGCAGTTGGAACGTTTGTCGACGGCCTCGTACAGCAGCTCGATGGCCTTTGCCTTGCTCGCCTCGTCGCCCAGTGACAGATGGGCCGCGGCCGTCTCGTAGGGGCACATGTAGATGTTCGCCCGCTCGGCCTCCTCGAGCAGCGGCAGCACCTTGTCCTTCTGGCCGGCATAGCCGTATCCCTGGGCCAGCATGATCAGCGCAACCGGCGCCCGTCCAGAGAGTTCGACGCCGTGCTCCAGCAGCGCGACCCCCTCGGCCGCGTCGCCGCGCAGGTAGGCCGCAATGCCCGCCCCGCAGAACACGAACCCATTTTCCGGATGCTGGCGCATCTGCGTCACCGCCCAGTCACGGGCCGCCTGCTGCTCGCCGACCATGAACAAGGCCCAGGTTCCCCAGTCCGCGAGTTCCGTGTTCAGCGGATCCATCTCGACGGCGCGGGCCAGCGACGCCTTGACCTTCTCGTTCTCGCCGAGCGCGGTGTAATAGAGCGCGAAACCAATCTCGGTTTGTGCGAGCGTCGGATCGAGCGCCCGCGCCTTGTTCAGGTTTTCCCAGGCCTCCCGCCATTGCCAGGCCATCACCTGGGTCAGTCCGAGGGATGACAACGCCTCTGCGGAATCCGGATCGCGCTCGAGCACCGCGGCCAGGGCAGCCTCCACCACCGGCAGCAGTTCCTGCGGCGGCTCGAAGTAGGCGAAGATCGAGCGCAGCGCATCGCTCTTGGCCCGGTAGGCGGCGTTGAAATCGGGGTCCAGCGCGATCGCCTGGTCGAAGTAATCGACGGCACGATGCATGGACTCGTGCGTGAACTTCTCCATCTCGCGCCAACCCGCCGCGTACGGTTCGTAGGCCTGCGGGATGCGGGGCAGTTCGGCCAGCGCGCGCTGCTCGTCCCTGAGGATCTCCACCTTCAGCGCTCGCGCCACGGCCCTCGCGATCTCGGCGGGCGTCTCGAAGAAATCCCGGTTGTCCACGCGGACGGTAAAAGGACTGCTCCACACGTCCAGGTCCCGACGCAGGTCGGTGAGCCGCGGAGTGATCCGCAGCGTGCCGTCGGGCGCGACGATCACCTCGCCGTCCAGCACGAACTGGAGGCCCGGCAGGCTTTCGAGGACGTGCTCGCGGGTCTTGTCGTTGCGGAAATGGAAGGCCGAGGCGTGCGGCACCGTCCTGAGGCCGGAGATCTTGCGCAGGTTGTCGACCACTTCCCGTGTCACCTGGTCCGCGAACGTCCGGTGGTATTCGGTGGCGTTGTCGGAGACGCCGAACGGCACGACCAGGATGTAGGGGCGGCTGGGCTCGGGCTGCGCCGACGGGGCGTCCAGGAACCGCGCCCCGAAGAACAGGACGGGCACCAGCAGGGCAACGGCGACCAGCGCCAGGGCCCGGCGCCACGGGCGCCGGGTCGGCTCGTCCGGACTGCCGGTCACCGGGACCGGCGCAGGTGTGGGCGCCGTACCGACGACGGCGCTGGCGGCGTCGTCCACGACCTCGATGACCGGTGCGACGAACTGGTAGCCGCGGCCACGGACGGTCTGGATGGTTTGCTGCAGCTCGCCGCTGTCGCCGAGCGCCTTGCGCGCGCTGCGGACGTGGTTGCTGAGGGTGGCGTCGGAGACCTCGCGCCCGTCCCAGACCGACTCGAACAGCTGCTCGCGCGTCAGCACCCGGTCGCGATGGCGGATCAGGTGCACGAGCAGGTCGAACACCTTGGGCTCGACGGCGACCGTCACGTCCCCGCGGCTGATCCGATAGCGGGCGGTGTCGACGACGTAATCGCCGATCCGGAACTTCCTGACATCCGCCGCACGCATTCGAAGCCCTTCCGATGGCAATGGTTACCGAATCATTAGCAAGTCATTAGCGTCCGGCCATGCAGGCAACCCCGGTTCGTTTCGACAATACCGGCGCCCAGAACAAACAGCAACGCAGGAGTCCGCCATGCCCACACCGTTGGAGATTCTTCTCGACCCCGTCTCGCTGGCCGTGCTGGCCATCTATGGCGCGCTGATCCTCGTGGAGGCCCTGTTTCCGGCCCGGGCGCTGCCCCAGGTTCCAGGCTGGCACGCCCGAGCCTTGGTCGTGTTCATCGTTTACTTCTTCCTATCGTCCTACCTGCCGCTCCTATGGGCGGACGCGCTGGCCCCGTTCCGGCTGGTCAACCTCGAGTCCGTGCACCCGCTGGTCGGGGCGGCGATCGGGGTCCTGGTCTTCGAGTTCCTGGTGTACGCCTGGCACCGCACGATGCACAAGCATCACTGGCTGTGGCGCGCCTTCCACCAGATGCACCACAGCGCGGAACGGGTCGACAGCTTCGGGGCCTTCTACTTCAGTCCGCTCGACATCGCCGGCTTCGCGATGCTCAGCAGCCTGACGCTGACCGTGGTGGGCCTGCCGGCGCAGTCGGTCACCTGGTACCTGTACGCGACGATGTTCCTCGCCACGTTCCAGCACACGAACATCCGCACGCCGCAGTGGCTGGGCTATATCGTGCAGCGGCCCGAGAGCCACAGCGTGCATCACGGCCGCGGCATCCACCACTACAACTTCTCGGACCTGCCGCTGTTCGACCTCCTGTTTGGCACCTTCCGCAATCCGAAGGATTTCGTCGCCGAGAGCGGGTTCGAAGGGGCCTCCTCGGCGCAGATCCTGGACATGCTCGCCTGCCGCGACGTCGCGGCGCGCGACTTCGAGCAGTCCGTGCGGCCCACGCCGCCGGAAGCAGTCCGCACTTAAACAACGCAGGAACCAGGAGACACTAAGTCATGAATCACTTTACTCGTTTCACCGCAACCGCGTTCGCCGGGATCGCCTGCGCAGGCATCGGCGTCCTCCACGCGGACACGCCCGCACGACCCGACGGCAGAGCACGCGCGGCCGCCGGGCCGACCGTGACGACGTACGCGACGGGCCTCACCAACCCTCGCGGCCTCGTCTTCGGTCCCGACGGTCACCTGTACGTGGCGGAGGCCGGTGTCGGCGGCGGGCAGACGCCGGCCGACATCGACCCCAGTTGCCCCGTCGACGTCAACATCTTCAGCCCCTTTACGGCCGGCTACAGCGGACGGGTGATCCGCGTGCTGGCCGACGGCACCATGGAAACGGTTGCCGACGGCCTGCCGAGCGTGACCGACAACACCCTGACCAACTTCGGGCCGACCGACGTGGCGTTCATCGGCGGCACGCTCTATGTACTGATTGAATTGGGCGGCTGCTCGCACGCGCTGCCCGAAGACCTCCCCGCGATCCTGCGGGTCAATCCCGACGGTTCCACGGAGAACGTCGCCAACCTGAACGCGTGGCTGGAGAAGAATCCACCCTATTTCATCAAGGACACGAACCCGGAGACCACCGACCTCGAACCCGACGGCGTGTTCCATTCGATGTTCGCGGCAGGCCGGTACCTGTATGTAGTCGAGACCAATCGCGGCATGTTGCTCCGCGTTGATCCGCGCAACGGCACGATCGAGAAGATGTATGACATGTCGATCGACGAGGCCGAGCACAACCCGATCGTGGCGACCCGGCGCGGCAACGACTTCTACGTCGGCACCTTCGGCGAGGACGGCGGGCCGGCGGAACTCGCGCAGTTCGACAAAGGCTTCACGGGCTACTCGCTGCCGTTCCAGTCCCTCAACCCGATCGTCGGCCTGGCGTGGCACGGCAACCGGTTGTACGGCGTCGAGATCTTCCCCTACGACTACCCATGGACGACCGACAGCGCGAACCTCGTCACGTTCGATCCAAGGACGGGCGAGCGCAGGGAGGTACTGACGGGGTTCGCGAGTCTGCCGAACGGACTCGTGAAGGGCCCGGACGGTGCCCTGTATACGTCGAACCAGGGAGTCTCGTTCTCGCCCACCGGCGGTGACGGCAGCGTGCTGCGTATCGTTCCGTAAGCGAGACGGACGCCGAGCGGCGCGAGGCGCCTGCCTCGCGCCGCAGGCCTGAGCGAACCGCCGGCGACGATCGACTGGAGTAGGGCCGCCGCTGATGGCGAGCTGCGCCGTTCCTTCCGCAGATGACTGCAATCGTCAGATTTAGAGCAGGCCGAGCAACATCTTTTCATGGCCGATCGCGGCCATTCGACCGCCAGTCTGCACTTGCCGCATGAAACCGCAAGTCACTGAACCGTATGCCGAATTGGAGGCCCCATACGCCGCCTGGAGTCGGGTAGCCCTATACTGCGAGCAGAAGCGCGACCATGCGCCGGTCCCGCCGTCGCAGGTGCGAGCGCTTCGGCCGAACATCAGGAGTTCACCAAATTGCTAACCAGGATTCTCACTTCCGCCTGCGCGGTGGCCATCATCACCGTTGCAGTTGAGGCCAGCGCGCAGACCGTCATCCCGACACAGGGACAGACGCCGGAGCAGATTCAGGCTGATACCGCCGCTTGCCAGGCGCAGGCAAAGACGGCCTACGATCAGGCGCTGGCCTCGGCCAGTCAGACCCAGACTTCGTCGACAGCGTCGGCTCCGTCCGGCGGACGCGTTCGTGGTGCGGCCGCCGGTGCGGCGGCGGGCGCCGCCGCTGCACAGGTTCGGGGCAATCAATACGACAACTACGACAAACTCGACAGCGACGTGCAGCAGGAATACCGGCAGAACCAGGCCCAAGACGCCGCCGTTGCCGGTGCCGTCGTGGGTGGCGCGAACCAGCGTCAGGATCGCCGTCAGCAGCGGAAGGCCGAGCCGGCGGAGGCGCAGCAACAGTCGGCCGCGGCCCAGCAGTCGGCCGATGCCGCCTCGAAGCAGGCCTTTTCGGTCTGCATGGGGTCTCGAGGTTACACGACGGGCCCCTGATCGCGCGGCGGTCACTGGTACGCCGATCCTACGCGGCCTTTAGGCTGCGAGAGACCGAGAGTCGCGCCCCCCTCCGCCCCGGGATCGCCCTGCCCAACCCCTTCAGGACGGCTCCGCCGTCGAGCCCACCTTGCGGGCGTCCCCAAATCGATCCGTCAGTCCTGCTCGGCTCTGATCTCCGCCAGCCGCTCGAGCAGCCGCGGCACGTTACCGCGCTCGATCATGGCGCCCCAGTGCCCGTCACAGAACCGCTCATCCCGCACGCAGTACGTGAGCATCGTCTTGACCTCGCCGAGACTTGCCTGCCGCACCAGCGCGTGGTCCTCGAGCATACGTCCCGCCTCTTCCGGCACGTAGTCGAAATCCATCCGGCAGTCCTGGCCCGCCGCCCGGAAGAACTCGGTCACGACCTCTTCGTACTCCGGCCACGGCATGACGTAGGCACCAATGGCATCCGTCTCCCCGCCACCCCAGTCCCGAATCGGAGCAATACCGTCCGCCAAAAGTCGCGGCAGAAACGCGACTAGCGCGTCGATGTCCTGCGGCTTCGGATGTTCTCTCTTCACATCTGCGTCCTGCTGCATATCGCTCGTCAATCTCCAGATCAACAACCCCCAGCCCCGCGAAGCTGGCTCGAGGCGGCAAGGAGGCGCATTACAACCCGATAGATGACAGCGGCAAGCCGCGACAATAGGATCTCCACCTTCGCGACCCTGGCCGCGAGCTCGCGAAGCGAGCGTCTACCCCGCCGACTCCGCGCTCAGCACAACCAGCTATCGACCAGCCGATCGCGACACGTTTCACACTTCAGGCTCGCGACCGGCCCAACTTCGGCAAACCCTGAGCCGCATCAATCGTAAACATCGCCCAGGCTCACCCGATGAGCCCACCCGCTATCATTCCGCGCCATGGATGCCCGCACAGTATTCCGTTCCCTGCTCCTGCCATTGCACACGGCACCCTTGCTGCTCGTCGGCATCTTCTCGCTGCTGCTGTCGCTCGGCTTCAACACACTGCCCCTCGGCGTGGTCATCGTTCTGATCATCGGCTCCTGGTTCTTTAAATACGCCTTTCTGCTGCTCGATCACGCGGCGGAAGGCCGACCGGGCGCGCCGGTCCTGACGGTCGAGGCGGCGAACCCGCTCGGCGAGATGCGGCCACTGGCCTATGCGCTGGCTGCGGTGGTGTTCTATTTCGGCACCGGTACGATCGGCGAACTCGTCGGTTCCGGGGTACTGACCGTGATCCGCCTGCTTGGACTCGTGGCACTGCCCGCCATCATCGCCACCCACACCGTCACCGGCTCCTTCGCCCGGGCGCTGAACCCACTCGCAATCGCCGCGATGACCGTCCGACTCGGATGGGGCTACGTCCTGGTCGTCGGCGTCGCCGTCGGCGCTGGACTGCTCGGACGCACCATCGTGCTCGAAGGCGACGAGTTCGCCTTTCTGCTCCGCATCGCGCTGCTGATGCTGCTCTGGCTCGCGATGTTCTCGGTGCTGGGCGGCGTGCTCCACGGGCGCCGCTACGAGGTCGGTTTCGAACCCGAGTATTCCCCCGAGCGACGGCAGCACCGTGACGACCGGGATCGCGACCGCGAGCGGGACTTACTGGTCGATCAGGTGTTCGCCGAGTTTCGCGCCGGCCGGCAGCAGACCGCGTGGCAGACGATCGAGCAGCACGCCGCCCGGAGCCCCACACCGATGATCGAGTACGCTTGGATCCTCGAGCGCGTCGCCACCTGGCCCAACCTTCGACTCGCCAACCGCGTCGCACAGGCGCTGCTACCGCTGCTGCTCGCGGCGCAGCGCAACGGCGAAGCACTCCGCGTCGTCCGCGCCCGACTGCGGGCAGACCCCGAGTTCCGGCCGCTTGCGAGCGAACATCTCCTCAAGCTTGCCGAACTCGCACGCGACGGCGGCGAGCGCCCCACGGCCCGCGCGTTGCTCCACGATTTCGATCATCGCTTCCCCGACGACCCCGCCCGCGACCACGCCCACCGCCTCGCCGAACAACTCGTGCGTTGACTGCTTCCGCGTGCTCGACCATTTCGTCGTCACCGGCGACGTGATCGTCAGCTTCGCCGAACGCGGCCTCCTGTGAAACCCGTCTCAACGCCGCGACCACCGATCCCGGCTCCGACCGGGATCTCCCGTTCCATTCGCAGCCATCGGACTCGTGCACCGCAGTCCGGACCGTGCTCTGGACACGATCATTGTATATGATGGTAATATACATACGTGCTTGACCTGGACCGTCTCGTCGGCTTCGAGTGGGACGCGGGTAACCGCGGCAAGAACCTGAAGCACGATGTGTCCGACAGCGAAGCCGAACAGGTGTTCTTCTCACACCCGCTGTTGGTCCTGGAGGACTCGAGACACAGCGGCAGGGAAGCGAGATATGACGCGCTCGGCGTGACTCAGGACGATCGCCGACTGCACGTCACGTTCACGCTGCGGGACACCGGTAGCCGCATCCGGGTGATCTCGGCGCGGGACATGCATCGAAAGGAGCGAGCCATCTATGACGCGAAAGCCAAAGAAAATCCCTGAGTTCAAGTCGGAGGATGCCGAGCGGCGCTTCTGGGCGACCCACGACAGCAGCGACTATCTCGACTGGACGGGCGCACAGCCGGTCCGGTTGCGCAACCTGAAGCCGTCGACGGAAACTATCTCGCTGCGCCTGCCGAAACACCTGCTCGACAGCATTCGCCTGGCGGCCAACTCGCGTGACGTCCCGTACCAGTCCCTGATCAAGCTCTGGCTGCAGGAAAAGCTGGAAGCCAAGCGCCGCTGACAGCCGACGTCCACGCATGCAACGCCTGCTCATCACCATCGGCGTCCTGATTGCGCTCGTGGGTCTGCTCTGGCCCTGGATCTCAAAACTCGGGCTCGGCCGCCTCCCCGGCGACCTCGTGATCGACCGACCCGGCTTCAAGCTGTTCGCCCCGTTCACCACGATGATCATCCTGAGCATCGTGCTGAGTCTGATCCTCTGGCTTCTGCGCCGCTGATCGCCTGGCGGCCGTGCATATCTATGGGTTCACGGCGTGTCCACCGGGGCAGGTACCGGGAGGTCCGGCCTCGTGTTTCTGCACATTCCCGCAACGAATTCATGCGGCGCATCCATCCCGCGCTTCTACGCCTGCTCCGTCCGCAAGTTCGACGGCGAGAACGGCAAGAAAGCCCGAGCCTGGACGAGAATCGGCTTCGCCTTCCCGCACCAAGACGGCACCGGCTTCAACATCGAAGTGCACTCCTTCCCGCTGGACGGCCGCATCGTGCTGTTCCCGGCCGACAGCGAGGCGCGCACCGAGGAGGGCGCTCGTCAGCGCCGTGGTCACGCCGGCGTCCTGCGACACGGCCTGCCCGAACGGAGCGCCGGGTCTGTCGGCCAGTTTCGGCACCAGGCCGGATTCGAACGCCGACACCATGGAGGAGATCTGGCGCCAGGTGATGCCGGTGGTTGGATCGGCACGTTGTGGCGACGCGACAGTCAATTTCTACAGCCCGCCCGGATCCGACGACCTCGGGCTCATCGGTGGCGTGAAGTTCTTTGTCAGCGTCGCTGGGAAGAAGTACAGCGGCGCCGCGAACTTTACCTGCGGGCAGCCCGGCGGCTGGCTTGCCCTGCGCAGGCTGTTCATCGATTCGTTCCGGGATAACCCGGAAAGCCAATTTGGCACCCATGCAGAATGATCATTTCGCGGACAAGTCCGGGGACTGGGACACGCGTCCGGTTCCGTTGCAGATCTCCGCCTCGGTTGGACCGCTGCTGCGCGAAAGCCTGGAGTGGAACGACGGCATGCGGGTCATGGACTTCGGTGCCGGCACCGGCCTGCTGGCTGCGCACGTCGCGCCCCTGGTCGCGAAAGTGATCGCCGTCGACACGTCGCCTTCGATGCTCGAAGCCCTCGCCGAGAAGAAGGAACTTCGGGGCATGGTAGAGCCGCGCTGTCAGGACATCCTGTTGGAGCCGCTCGGGGAACAGTTCGATGCCATCGTCAGCGCCATGGCACTGCATCACGTGCAGGACACGGACCAGCTGCTCCGCATTTTCCGCGAACATCTGAAGCCCGGCGGCCAGCTCGCGCTCGCCGATCTGGACGCCGAGGATGGCACTTTCCATCCGCCGGACACGGCGGGGGTCTTCCACTCCGGCTTCGATCGCGAGGATCTTCGGCGCAAGCTGGAGGCGGCTGACTTCGAAGCGGTGCGCTTTGAGACCGCCGTCGAGGTCGCCCGGGAGGATGGCCGGACCTTCCCGGTATTCCTCCTGACCGCGCGAGCACAGTCCGCGCGTTAGCGACTGTTCCGTCTCACTGCCTCGTCCACCGCCAGGACCGGCGGTCGCCGCATTCCTGAAAGGCAGCACCCTATCGCGCCAGCCCTCGTTCGCCGGTCGCCCGCGCTCAGCTTCTCGCGTACCAGCCCACCACGCCAGGGTGACTGCGCACCGCCTCGTAGACCCCGACGAGTCCTGGGTAGTCGCGAAAGATCGTTGCCGGAATGTGATCGACCTTGCCGCCGATGAACCAGCGCACCGCCATGTGCAGCTTGAGGTCAACCACCTGGATCGTCTCGCCACTGAAGAAGGGACGGCCGAGGATGTTCCTCTCCGCCGCCCCTGCCCACGCCGGCAGGTAGTCCGCCACGAGCGCCTCGCGCGCCGCCTTCTTCTCGGAATCTCCCATGCGAATCGTCGGCGACACAACAGCCCGCAGATCTTCCACGTGCTGCATCATTCCTTCGTGGCGAGCCGCCTCGAAGTCGTCGGTTGGGTGCAATCCGTGCCGTCGACCGATCAACACGAGGATGGCATTGGAATGCGCAATGGCCGGATGTCCCGGCAGCTCCAGAACAGGCAGACCACCGTAGGGTGTCTGGCCCTTCATCGCTGGCCAGTCGGTGCCGCTGATACGAACATCCTCAAAATCGATGCCCGTGAGGTGCAGCGCAAGACGACACTCCTCGCCTCGACTCACGGGAGCATCAAAATACGTCAATCTGGGCTTGTTCATAGCGCGGGAGCGTACCACGGCCACCGCTGCAACGACTCCCGTCCCGGCGACCACATTCAATTCAGGCACCGGGACCATTGGCGAAAAGCACAGTACGTCGACGCCTCGCACCCACGGCCGTCGCAGGCGCATCCAATGAACCTGAGCTCCGTTGTGATTGGCGCCACAATCTATGCGCAACAAGTGACCGGATTGCGAACCCACGGATAGAGGATTCAAACCACCTGTCCAGGGCGATCCTTGTATGCGTATCCGGCATTCTGCTGAGCTCGAGCCTGCCGTCGACCGGTCCTGACCGGCATATGCGGCGGCGCCGCCAGTCACGCGATCAGCTGCTGCGACTCCAGCGGCTCCATTACGATATGCGAGGTGCCATCGTGACTGCGCAGCGCAACGTGCTGTGCAAGAATCCGGCTTCCCAAGTGGCTCCACGACCGAAGGATGTCTGCATGCTGCTGCGCAGGATCACCAGGCAACTCCGAGAACACGACTGGACGGCCGTGATCATCGAGATCGCGATCGTCGTCGTCGGCGTGTTCATCGGCCTGCAGGTCAGCAACTGGAACGACGACCGCAAGGACTCGGTGCGCGGCGATGAATACCTGCGACGTCTGCACGACGAGCTGATGCTGGACGCGGGGCAGCTGCGGGAGATATCCGCGTTCTGGTCGCAGGTTCGCGACTACGGATCGGCGGCACTGGCCTATGCCGAGGACGGGCAACTGCATGAGGGGTCGGCGTGGCAGACGCTGCTGGCGTACTACCAGTCCAGCCAGGTCTGGCCGTACCGCAAGCCGGACGTCACGTTCCAGGAGATCCGCTCGAGCGGCCACCTGCTGCTGATCCGGAACCAGGCACTGCGTGCGCGGATTGCAACCCACTACGGTGCCGGTGCGGGAAGCCAGGTCGTCGAGGTGCTCGGCTTGATCCCGCAATACCGCGAAAGCGTGCGTGGCATGACGCCCTGGCCGGTCCAGCAGTACATCTGGTCCCAATGTTACGAGGCCAACGATGCCCGGCAGACGCTCAAGGACTGCGCCTCGCCCATCAGCGAGGCGCAGGCCACGGCGGTCATCGAGGGCTATCGCCGATCGCCCGAGCTGACCGCCGAGTTGCGCTTCTGGATGGTCAACGTCCACAACGGGCTGACCCTCATGGAGGGCATCCGGCCGGAGGCCGAGGCGCTGGCCCGCGACGTCGCGAGCGAAGCAGCCCGCTAGTTCCGGTGCGCGCGCTGCAACCCGGGCGTTGACTCCTGCGCGCGCCTCCAGTGCCTAGCTCGTTCCGCTGATGACGCCGGCCATCCTGAGCCCGGCCAGCACGGCCTGGACGCCGAGCGCCGCCTGCAGTACGTCGAGCACCGAGCCCAGTGATGCAGGGAAACGCCAGCTTATACGCGAGCAGGTGCCATGGCAGGTCGCCGCCGGTGTCGTCGTGCGCCTTCTCCGGAATCCGGTACTGGCTGCGAATCGACTCTATTGCCACCAGGAAGAAAATGATGCCGGCGGCGACGAGAAGTGCGCCGGTGCTGACGCCCCAGTTGCCGAGCACCCTGATGCCGATCGTTGCCGCGATCAATACCGCGAGCAACGATATGCCGGTGGTGATCAGCGCGACTTTACGCCTGTCGGCCACCGTCGACGAAGCTGTAGCCCGGGCGAATGGTGCAATGATCGAATTCGGGCCGAGCGTCAGAAAGAAGAACGTGAAGATCTTGCCGAGGCCCAGCGACAGTGTGTCCGCACCGTCGGCGCCCATTGCGGAACTGCCGAGCAGGACAGCCACGCCTGCCACGAAGATTCGGGGTCGTAAGTGCATTTCCTGTCGTCCCGATTGTCGTTCTTGATACCGGCAACTTATCGTACCCGGCGCGACTGTCTCCCCATCGACGAGGCGAGGAATCTGCTGATCCATGACTTCTCGCGCGACGGCCTGTACTAGAGCCGATCCCGTCTCCGCATCCGCCGATTTCCCAGACGGCTGCTCGCCGAGCCGGATGCCCCCGGAGGTGACATCGGCGCGACGTCCGGCGCATCATCGCACGCACGACCCGATGCGCATGGAGCACGGACGATGTGGCATTCGCGTGAATACGCCATGCGGCAGCTGGCAACCGTGGCGATCTCCTTCGTCCTCTTCACCTCCGTCGGCAACGGCGCGGAACCCGTCACCGCGCAGGCTTCGACAACGCCCGATGCGGCCCCGCTCGACACCGGGTGGTCGTTGCACGGCAACGACTGGCGGGAGCAACGCTTCTCGCCACTCGACCAGATCGACCGCACCAACGTCTCGAGTCTCGGCCTCGCGTGGTCCTTCGACATGTACACCAACCGTGGCGTGGAGGCGACGCCGCTGGTGATCGACGGGGTGATGTACGTCAGCGGCAGCTGGTCGATCGTCTACGCACTCGACGCCCGCACCGGCGCCCTGAAGTGGCACTACGACCCGGAGGTGGACCGCAGCTTCCTGGCCAAGGGCTGCTGCGATGCCGTGAACCGCGGCGTCGCATTCAAGGACGGAAAGGTCTTCGTCGGCACCTACGACGGTCGACTGGTGGCGCTGAACGCCACGAACGGCAACGTGCTCTGGGACGTGCAGACCACGGACCGCAACCAGTCCTACACCATCACCGGCGCCCCCCGGATCGCGGGCGATCTCGTGGTGATCGGCAACGGCGGCGCCGACATGGGCGTGCGCGGCTATGTCACGGCCTACGAGGCTGCGACCGGCAAGCAGGCCTGGCGCTTCCACACGGTGCCGGGCAACCCGGCCGACGGCTTCGAAAACGCCACGATGAAGATGGCCGCGAAGACCTGGAACGGCTCGTGGTGGAAATGGGGTGGCGGCGGCACGGTGTGGGATTCCATCGTGTACGACCCGGAACTCGATCTCGTCTACATCGGGGTCGGCAACGGGTCCCCGCGCAACCAGGAACTTCGCAGTCCCGGAGGCGGCGACAACCTCTTCCTCGCTTCGATCGTGGCGCTGCGCGCAAAGACCGGCGAGTACGTGTGGCACTACCAGACCACGCCCGGCGAGACCTGGGACTACACCGCCACGCAACCGATGATGCTCGCCGAACTCTCGATCGGCGGCCGCGAGCGCAAAGTGCTGATGCAGGCGCCGAAGAATGGTTTCTTCTACGTGCTCGACCGGACGAGCGGCGAGCTGCTCTCGGCGCAGCAGTACACCCAGGTGAACTGGGCGACGGGCATCGATGCCGCGACGGGGCGCCCGATCCAGGACCCGAAATTGCGTGACTTCGCCAAAGGCGTCACCGTGCTGCCGTTCATCGGCGGCGGCCACAACTGGTCGCCCATGTCCTACAACCCCCGGACCGGGCTCGTCTACTTCGCCGAGATGTCGGTGCCGCAGGCCCTGGCTTCGCCCACGCGCGACATCGATCGCCTGCCGGACCAGGGATTCTTCAACGGCGGCTTCGACAGTCTCGCGGCCGCGCCGCCACCCCTTCCCAATCTCGACGAGTACATCGCCAGCGTCTCCTCGGGCAGGCTGCTCGGCTGGGACCCGGTGCGGCAGGAGGCGCGCTGGATGCACCAGCACGGTCGACCCAGCAACAACGGCACCTTGAGCACGGCGGGCATGCTCGTGTTCCAGGGCGATCCGTTCGGCCAGGTGCGCGCCTTCGATGCGACGAACGGCAAGCCCCTCTGGTCGTTCGACGCGCAGACACAGGCAATGGCCGGCCCGGTCAGTTACGCGCTCGACGGACAGCAGTACGTCGCCTTTGCCGTGGGCGTGGGCGGAGGCATGAGCCACGAGGCCGGCGCACTGTCACACGCATGGAGGCAGCGCAACGTGTCGCGCGTGCTCGCGTTCAGGCTCGGCGGCACCGCGAAGCTGCCGCCGCTGCCACCGGACGAGCGCGTCATGCCGAAACCAGCGCCGGTCACCGCCAGCGCGGACGTCGTCGCACACGGCCAGGTGATGTACCAGCGTTTCTGCTCGTACTGCCACGGCGATGCCCTGCGCACCGGTGCGCTCAACCCCGATCTGCGCTGGTCCTCCGCCGACGTACACGCCGTATGGCAGGACATCGTGATCGGCGGCATGCTGCAGCCGGCCGGCATGGTCAGCTTCAGCAGGTTCCTGACGCCGGAGGACGCCGAGGCGATCCGGCAGTACGTGCTGAGCGAGGCGAATCGCCTGTACCCGCAGTCCGGGGCGGCCGCGCCGTAGGGGACCGGCCGCAGTGACGAGGCGCGATCGAGGTGCTCGACGACACGTTGCGGCGTCGGATGAGCGTCGAGCTTCTTCAGATCCTGGCAGCCGGCCGCGCCGGTGTCCGACGAACGTGATGTCCAGGCCGGGATGCGCGGCAGGACGCTCTCTCCCCTGCCCTCGCAGGTCACGGTTCCACATGAAGGCAATCGGCAGTACACCGAACGGGTTGCGACTGGAGCGGATGCAGGCATCGCCGCGGTGGCATGGCGACGCGTTCCGCAACCTGCGTCCCGTACTGCCGAGGCTGCTGCGCACCGACGTGGCGATGCCGACGGTCCGCGAGTTCCTGTTCGGGGGTGACCGGCGCGTGCCGAAGGGACCGCTGCCGGCCGTGGATCCCCGCGAGGCCTGGACGAAGAAGGCTCACAGCGGACTGCGGGCCACCTGGCTCGGGCACTCCACGGTGCTGCTCGAACTCGACGGCGTCCGCGTACTGACGGACCCCGTGTGGGGGCTGCGCGCCTCGCCCGCGCAATGGGCGGGTCCGAAGCGCTTCCAGCCGGTGCCAATTCCGCTGCGCGCGCTGCCGCCGCTCGATGCGGTGGTCATCTCGCACGACCACTACGATCACCTGGATTACGGCACGGTCCGCGCGCTCGCGAAGCGCGACGTGCCGTTCGTCACCTCGCTCGGCGTCGGCGCGCACCTCGAGGCCTGGGGCGTGCCGGCCGGACGCATCGTCGAACTCGACTGGTGGGAGTCGTACGCGCTGCCGAAGGCGGGCCTCACGGTGACCGCGGCGCCTTCGCAGCATTTCTCGGGGCGTGGCCTGCGCAGCCGCAACTCCACCCTGTGGTCGTCCATGGTGATGCGCTCGCGACGCCACGCGGTGTTCTTCAGTGGTGATACCGGACTCACCACGGAGTACGCCGCGATCCGCAAGCGGCTCGGGCCGTTCGACCTGGTGATGCTCGAAGTCGGTGCGTTTCATCCCGCCTGGGGACACGTCCACCTGGGCCCGGAGAACGCCCTCGAGGCCTGGGCGCTGCTCGGCGAGAGCGCGTTCCTGCCGGTGCACTGGGGTACGTTCAGCCTGGCGATGCACGCCTGGGATGAGCCGGCGGAGACTCTGCTGACATTGGGCGCGAAGCGCGGCGTGCCGCTGGTGATGCCGCAGCTCGGGCAGCCCGTGGAGCCCAGGGATGTGGATCGCGTGTCACCGTGGTGGCGTGCGGTCGAGCGACAGTCGCTGCGACCGCTGGCGACGGACAAGCGCAGCCCGGTTCGGGTTCCGACGCGACTGCCGTGGCCGTTCGATTGAGCACCGCTGCCCATGCCCGCCCACGCGCTCGATGCGGGCAGTCCGGGCCGCCGGCCGGTCACCAGGGAATCGACGTGCCCTTGAAGTCGTAGAAACGCCCATTGTCGCTCGGCCCGAGTTTCTCGATCACCGCCACCAGCCCGCTGACGCTTTCCTGCGGGGAATAGGTGGCGGCGGCGCCGCCCATGTCGGTGCGCACCCAACCCGGATGCAGCACGACGCAGATGAAACTCTCCGGTGCCAGTTCCGCGCTCAGGGTCTTGTTGACCTGGTTCAGCGCCGCCTTGCTCGCCCGGTAGGCGTACCAGCGGCCGTTGGAACCCTCGATGCTGCCAAGCTGCGAGGACATGTTGACGACGGTCCGGCGCTTGCCGGCGCGAAGATTGGGCAGCAGTGCCTGGGTGACGCGCAACGGCCCAAGCGTATTCACCGCGAGCGTCTGCTCCATCATGGCGAAGTCGACCTTGTCGACGGTGACGTCCTTGCGGTCGAAGACACCGGCGTTGTTCACCAGGATGTCGACGGGTACGCCGCGCAGACGGGTCGCCAGCGCCGCGACGCTTGCCGCACTGGTCACGTCGAGCGGCTCGACACGGTCGGCGACGGCCGACAGTTCCTTGGCATCGGCCGGGTCGCGTGCCGTGCCGATGACCCTGTAACCCTTGGCGGCGAACTGACGAGCGTACTCGAGCCCGATGCCCCGGTTGGCGCCGGTGACGAGCACGGTGGGTGCGGTTTCAGCTGTGGCCATGCCGGCGATCGTGCCAGTCGAGAACGGTGAATGCAAGGGCCAGCCATCGTTTCATGTGGTCTCCGGTAGCAGTACGGCTTCGCACGGGTGGGACGAGGTCCAGATAATCGCGCATGCAGCTGAAGCCCGGTCTGAGCCTCGCGCCGCGAGCAAGTCTAATGCAGCCCGGCCACGGGATGCGTCGCGTAGGGGCCGGATAGAGGCGGCCTACCCGCGAAACCCCTCCACGTGCTGCTTGCCCGCGTCGCCGATCTGGTCCCAGACGGCCTTCGAACCCACCCAGATGTGGTGAATGACGCGCAGCGCATCACCTCCGTGGGTGATGCATCCTGCCGGCGCGAACATTCTCGTAGCGTCGTTCTCCCCGGGCACGGGAGAGCCGCAGACGCTGCAGAACCAGGTTTCCCACTCGGTGTCCGGTTTCTTCCAGGTCGCGATGCACTGCCGACCCCTGACCCACCGGAATCGCTCCTTGGGGACGACAACCACTGCGATGCCGTTGCTCCCAGTGGATCTGCGACAGATCGAGCAATGACACACGTAGACACCCGATAGATCCCCGTCAATCTCAAACTGAACTGCCCCGCAGTTGCACTCACCTTTGACCATCAGCCCCTCCCGTGCACGACCGGACCGACGCCGCTGGTCCTGAGTGGATCGTGCGCTCTGCTGGGGCTGGCGGGCAATGGTTACGCCGCGATCGATCTCCACCTGAGGTGTTGCCGGGCACCCCGGCACGCCGAGGCGGCGGACCCAAAGTCCGCCGCCTCGCCCATCACTGGATCCGCGTCACCGTGACGATCGGCCACCGGATTGCGCCAGTCGTAACTCGCGCGGCTCAGGTCGGCCATTCCGTGCGTGCCGGGATGGACGTGTACATACCCTTCTCCGTCCTCGCCGGAAAGGCCCGCTCCGCCACACTGTGGTCCAGGAATGTTGCTGCACAGCTCATCATTGAACTCGCTCCCGGCATCGTGGCCGAGCGCGGTGTAGGTCCTGATGCCCTGGGACGGCAACTCCACGGCATCGATGGCGTAGAAACCATCATTCGTGGGCAGAAGCATCGCGGCGAGACTCAAGCGATCCTGACTCGGGCGACCCCGGATCGTGAACGTCGTGCTGGATCCCGGGCCAAGCAAGCCACCCGCCACCGCTGTCGCGCTGACTTCGCGGCCAAGCGCATCGAGCGCGGCCTGCAGCGGACTGACGTCGCCAGACTCAGCGAGTGCGGCCAGTGCGGAGCTCGCAGGTGCACCGAGCGCGAACATCCGAACGCTCGGCACGTGGGTCGCAGCGAGGGTCGGCGTGAAGTAGACGCCTGAGGTTACGTTGGTCACGCGCACCTCATAAAGTGCCGGGACGCGCCCGTCCGCGACGGCCAACGGACTGGAGAGCACCAGGCTCGCCAGAGCGAGGGGAAACATTCTTGCAATCATTCTTTGATCTCCTGCGAAAGGCAAATGTGTTCTTGTGGCACCGCGCCAGAAGGCGTGGTCACTTGAGAAGACCTGCGGTGTGCCTGGAATATTTCGGGCATCGGCAGACCGCCCGACTCTACGGCTTCGGATTGAAGCGAGGGCAGGACGCGGGACATGAAGGTCAGGATCAGGCGGGAGGTCGACGAGGATGTCGCGGCCCTCGGGGCGCGTTTAATGGAAGACGTATCGGCGTTCGACGAGCGACAATAGGCAGGGCCGATTCTGTTCGGCGCGGCATCTTCAGACGGGAGAATCCAATGGCTCAGTCGCGGACCAGGAAAGTCGTGATCATCACCGGCGCTTCGTCGGGAGTCGGCGAAGCCGCCGCACGGGCATTTGCCCGATCCGGCGCAGCGGTGGTACTCGCGGCCCGCTCGGCACAGAAGATCCAGAAGCTCGCGAAGTCCTTGAAGGGCCTCGCAGTGCGCACGGATGTGAGCCGCACCGAGGACCTGCAGGCACTGGTCGCGAAGACGGTCAAGGCCTACGGGCGGATCGACGTGCTCGTCAACAATGCCGCGGCCAATGCACGCGGCAGGTTCGATACGCTCGACCCGGATGCGATCGCAACGGTGCTCGATACGAACCTCAAGGCGCCGATGCTGCTGACGCGCTTCGCCCTGCCCCATCTCAGGAAGTCGAAAGGCGTGGTCGTCAACGTCGCCTCGATCGCGGGGCACGTGCCCTTGCCCGGTGAGGCACCCTACTGCGCGTCCAAGTGGGGACTGCGCGGGTTCACGTTCGCGGTGAACGACGAGATGCGCGAGGCGGGAGTGGCGCTCTGCGTGGTGTCGCCCGGTCCGATCGCCACGCCGTTCGTGCTCGACGACCTAGACCACGTGCCCGACCTGGTCTTTTCGCAACCGATCCTCTCGGCGGAGGAAGTGGCGGAGGCCATCGTCGCCTGCACCCGAGACCGGCAACGGGAACGTGCGATGCCCGTCTCGACCTTGCGACTGGCCAGGCTGATCGGCTACGCACCGTGGCTGCAGGAAGTGCTGCGCCCGTTGCTCGAAGCCAAAGGGGCCCGGGTCAAGGCGGAGCTCAGGAAGAAGGCGTAGCCACGCTGCGACGCGACGGCCCGGACGTCCCTGTCCGGTGATCCGTCAGCTTCCGGCGCATCCTTGGCCTCGGTCGTCACACCGCCCGGTCGCTATGCCGTCGTCAGGCCCGCGGTGGCCTCCTTGCGAATGCGATAAGCCGCCGCGCACAGGCAGACCGCGAGAACGATCCAGTCGAAGCGTCCGCCGCCCCCACCTCCGCCCGACTCGATCGATGGTGGCGGCGACGGTGCCGGTGCCGGTGGGGGCGCCGGAGCCGGCGAGACCGCGCCCTCGACCGTGACCTTGGCGGTGCCGTCCAGCCAGTTCCACCGCTCGTCCAATAGACTGACGAAATAGGTGAATTCGATGCCGGTTGCGGTCAGGAGCGGAACCGCCTTCTCGCCCCGCTCGCCCGCCCCCCAGCTGAGCCGGCCGACACTGGTGAAGGGGCCGTCCCACCCGTCCCAGATGGCGTAGTAGACCGTCACCGGCCCGGCGCCATGGTCATCCCGACTGACCATCAGCGATGACGCCTTACCGACCTTGACCGTGGTCTCCGTGTCGACGAACCGCAGTCCCTGCAGTGCCTCGTCGTCATCGATGGTGACGGTGAAAGTCTCGGTGGCAACAGCCACACCCTGGGCAGCGAAGAGGCGGATCTGGAAGCTCTCTTCGCCCTCGAACTCACCGTCGTCGACGATCGACAGCTCGATGGACTTCGCACTCGCATCGCCATCGCTCCAATGGAGTAGCCCGGCCACGGCCCGGAAATCGCCGCTGCCGGCGGTCGTCGGCACGGCTTCGAAGCGGACGCTTGCGGCACCACTCGCGCCGCCGCTGCGGACGACGTCGAGCACGGCAGTCCCCATCCCCTCCCGTACACGCAGGCCTGGCAGTGGCACGCCCACTGCGCCAGCCTCCCCGCCCGACCCGAGGTCGATACGATGGATGATCGTCCGGGCATCACCCAACGTGGACCTGCTCCAGACCGACAGCGCGTTCTGGTCGCTGGTCCGCAGCAATGCAACGCCCTGCTGCCGGGTGCCCGGCGCGGATTGCGTCCCGAATCGTGCATGGCCCGTGCCGGAACCGAATTTCGGATCCCGCGATCCGTTCGGACGCAAGCCGATCACGTACGCGTGATGCAGGACCTCTTCGAATCCCTGAACGTCACTGGCGCCGACGACGACACTGCCGTCGGGGTTGGCCAGGAGTCCGTCGCAGCGGGCGATCTTGGGGTCCGACTGATCGTAGAACGTTACCCAGCCGCTGCCCTGTGGCCCGAAGGTCGTATCCCGACGACCGTCGGCCGTCAGGCGCTCGATCAGGCGGTCGCCACAGACGACGATCCGGTCGCCGTCCGGCTCGATTGCCAGCGCCGACATGGTGTAGTTGGTGAGCCCCGCATAGCCACCGTCGCCGAAGCTCGTGTCGAGGCGGCCGTCGGCCTGCAGCCGCCAGGCGACGCCGCGCCCATCCCTTTGACCCACGACGATGACCCGACCGTCTGCCTGCAAGGCCATCCGGTCGGGCGCTGCATCCTGGGGCAGGTTCGCAGCGAATACGCCAGTCGCAAGAAATCGATCGAAGAACCTTTCTTCGTCGCTGTATGCCGCCAGGATCTCACCGCTCGGCAGCACCAGGACGCCTGCGTAGCCACCCCAGCCACCGTATCCGCCGATCACCAACCCGTTGACGCCGAACCCGGCATCCAGCAGGCCCTCGGCCGTGATGCGGGCAAGCAGCCTGACGCTTCCGCCGGAATTACGCGTGCCGTAGCCCGCGACCACGACCTTGCCGTCCGGCTGCAGCGCCGCCGCGCGGATCCAGACTTGTTCCAGCGGGATCCTGACCACGGCGCGACCGGCTGCACCGAAAGACGCGTCCGGAGTACCCGAGGCAGAGAACCGATGAACCGCAAATTCATTGCTCGAGATGTGGGCCTGCGAACTCGACGTGCCCACCACCAGCAGCCGTCCGTCCGGCAACGCCAATACCGCCCCATATGTCTCCCCGTCCACCGCGATCTCGCCATTCGTGCCGAATCGGACGTCCAGCTCGCCGATTCCGGCAGCGGCTCGAAAGGCCACGACCAGCCAAAGACCCAGCATGACCGCACCGCGAAGGCAGGCGTGGCCAGCGATTGTCCCGAGCGCCCGGTTTTTCATGACAGTTGACCCCTGATGATGCTGAACCGACCATGGCCGTCGCCGATACAACGGCAGCGGCTTTTCCGGGTCCAAATCTGTCACCGGGATCCACCCGCGTCCTTAGGGGGTCTGATAGCTTATGAATGGTTCTGAATGGAATCGGGCCCGCGGTGCCGCTACCGCTTCTGGAGGTGACCGTTGATAAGAGCCATGTTTGGGCCACTGATGATCGTCGCGCTCCTGGTCGCCCTGTGGGCCATATTCTTTCGCGGGAATCCGGGTGGAGTTTCGGACGCACGCTATGCGGCGTTCGAGCGAGCCGCATCGCCCAAGCTGCTGTATTCCTGCACCCGGACACCGACGCGCGAAGCAATCCTGCAGCGCACTCGGGAGTGCGCCCAGCTCGGCCGCGCCCGGTGCGAGGAAGAAGCCAGCGCCTGGGCCGAGGCGGCGCGCGAATCCACGGTGGAAATTCTGGCAGGTGACGGAACGTCGACCTACGACGAGCTGCTGCGGGAAGCACGACGCCGGTGCGCGGCCAATCGTGGGGGCATGGGACCCGGCGAACTCATGGTCCTGCAAGCGAAAAAGGACTAGTCAACGCGTCGCGTCGGTGTTCGCCCGGAAGATCCCTCTCACGAGCCGGATCTGACCCTCCTCCAGACTGCGGCGCGCGTTCGCGGCTTTCTGCGCAAGATTGTCGACGAACACGGCCAGGCTCAGCTGTCCCGGCACCGAAGGCCCTGAGGTCCTGCGCAGGTGAGCGTCACTGGTGTCCTCGAACGACTCGGCGACGAAGCCACTCGCAACGAGCATCGCCTGCATCGCCGCGGCGGAAACGAGGCAGCTGTCGGCGGGATCGGTGGCCCATGGCAACGGAAAATAGCAGGTCGCGGCAGTCCCGGCGGCCATCTCCTGGAATGCAAACCGTCCGCCCGGCTTCAGGACGCGACGAATCTCGCCATAGAGGCGCGGCTTGTCCGCGATGTTCATGCCGACGTTCTGCATCCAGGCGACGTCAAACGAAGCGTCGGGGAACGGCAGCTCCAGCGCGCTGCCCTCATGCACCGCGATCCGGTCATCGAGGCCGGTGAGCCGATTCAGCAACGCCGCACCGGCGCAATAGTCGGCCGACATCTCGATGCAGTCGACACGACTGCCATGCCCGCTGGCGATCAATCGCGCGCAACCGGCCAGGCCCGCCCCCACGTCGAGGACGCGGTCCTCGGCTCGAATCTGAGCGAGGTCCAGCAGTTCGAGCGACGCGGCCAGTCCGCCCGTGTGGAAATGGTCGAGCGACCCCAGGTCCTGGGGCGACAGGCGCTGCTCGGGATTCAAGCCCGCGGCACGGAGGCCGGCCAGGATCCGCTGCTCGATATCGCGAGCCGAATAGTGTGCTTCCAGACCCGACATGGACGATTCATCCTCCCGGACATCGGCGAATCGAGATAGACCCCCTGCTCTCCCGGCAATGGAGAGAGACTCGTTGTTGACCCGTCCTGGCGGATCGCGGCGGGTCGTCCGTGCAGTCTGCTCCGTCTGTCCGCGATCGCAACTCGATCGAAACCGGCGAATCGACCGGCAGGGTCGCGCGGCGCCGGTGTCGTGCTCGCTTAGGCGTCCCGGTCGGCGAGACGCTCTTTGGGTGCACCGATCCGTTGACGAACAGCCCGAAGCAACAGTACCTTTATGAAACACGGTACCTGCAGAACAGACTCATGATCGTCGAATCGAAACTGGCCCCGATCCGCAAGGGATTGCTCGAATTCCTGGTCCTCAAGATCGTGGGCTGCCGCAGCGCCTACGTCCCGGACATCCTGCGCCGCCTTTCCGGCACCGAGTTCTCCACGCAGGAAGGCACCCTCTACCCGCT
Source organism: uncultured Gammaproteobacteria bacterium (assembly GCA_963823535.1). Classification (GTDB taxonomy): domain Bacteria; phylum Pseudomonadota; class Gammaproteobacteria; order Steroidobacterales; family Steroidobacteraceae; genus RPQJ01. The sequence continues at coordinate 244,713 of CAWGLZ010000003.1, read as the reverse complement.
GCTCAGCAAGCTGCGCCGCGAGGAACTCGTCGCGTACCAGTGGCAGGAATCGGACGCCGGTCCGCCGCGGAAGTACTACAGTCTCACCGAGGCCGGGCGGGCACAGCTCGCCGCACTGGACGAGTACTGGAGCCGGATCAACCGCACCATCGCCGATATCGGACACTGAAACCATGCAACGAATCGCCACCACCGTCCGCCTCAATCGCAGCACCGTCCAGTTCGAGGACGCGGCCTACCGGCGATTGGAAGCGTATTTCGCCGAGGGTGAGCAAAGCCTGGCGGGAAATCCCGACCGGCAGGAAATCCTCGACGACCTCGAGCAGGCCGTGGCCGACCAGTGCGCGCGTCGCCTGCCGCCCGGGCAGGGCGTCGTGACCCTGGCCGAGCTCGTGTCGGCGCTCGACGAGATCGGTCCGGTCCAGGTCCCGGGCGCCGCGCCGGCCGCGGAGCGGGTGTCGCGGGACAGCGCGACGCGGGACACGACCCGTCGACTCGAGCAGGTGAGCGAAGGCGCCGTGATCAGCGGTGTCTGCCAGGGACTGGCACGTTACTTCAGGCTGGACGTCACGCTGCTGAGGATCGTCGCCGTGCTGCTGCTGCTTCGGTACGGGTGGCGGCATGGTGCTCGTCTATGTCGCAGCAATGCTGCTGCTCCCCTTTGCTCCGCCGGCACCGGGCGGCCGGCCGGTGCGCTGGCTGCCGGCCAGGAGTCGTGAGTTCGTCGAGTTCCTGCGCGCGAAGCTGCACGCCGTCGCGAGCTGACGCTTCCCGTGCAGTACACGCAGCGGGTGACCGAGAACGAAGTTACGCTCGAACCGGCGATGCCGGCATCCGCCGCGGTGATCCTGCTGCACGGGCTCGGGGCCGACGGCTGGGACTTCGTACCGATCGTCGGGGAGATCGGCTTGCCGGAGTCGCTGCCGGTGCGCTTCGTGTTCCCGCATGCGCCCCTCCGAGCCGTCACGGTCAACAACGGCTACGTCATGCGCGCGTGGTTCGACATCCGGTCCTTCACGCCGGAGGGTCGGGCCGACGCCGCCGGACTCGACGAATCCACTCGACGCACGAGCGACTACCTGCAGCGGGAAGTCGAACAGGGAGTGCCTCCGTCACGCGTCGTGCTGGCCGGCTTCTCGCAGGGGGGTGCGGTCGCGCTCAACGCAGGACTCCGGTTCCCGGTGCGCCTCGCCGGCATCCTCGCGCTGTCGACCTACCTGCCGTTTCCGGCCAGGCTTTCTGGCGAGAAGTCCGCGGCGAACGCCGGGCTACCGATCCTGATGGGTCACGGACAGGCAGACCCGGTGGTACCGCTGGCCATGGGCACGGAGGCGCGCGACGTGCTCACCGGACAGGGATACCCGGTCGAGTGGCACGAGTACCCGATGCAGCACGAGGTCTGCGCCGAGGAACTCGCGGACGTCGGCCGATGGTTGCGCCGACGACTCGCCGATGAAGGTTCTGTCGCCGGCCACGAAGGAACGACCGCCGGGGGACGCTGACGACCCCTGCCCTGTCGGGCTGTCACGAGTTCGGATGCTTGGTCAGGTGGCCGGCCGATCGGCATCGGCCGCAGGCCGACGCCCGGACATTACCTTCCGGGCCAGGCCGACGACCGCCACCGTGACGGCACCTGCCAGCACTCCCACCAACGCCGCCGTGAGAAACCGGGCGAGAGTCGCCATCACGCTCGATCCGCTCTCCGCAAAGCCGGCCACCCAGTGTTCGATCCATGGAATGCCGTGGACCAGGATGCCACCGCCGACGAGGAACATCGCGATCAGCCCGGCGACCGACAGCAGCTTCATGAGCCAGGGTGCAAACCAGAGAATGCCGCGCCCGAGCCGCCTCGACAGCGATGCCAGGAGGCCGTCGCCCTTGCGCCCGACGAGGTGCAAGCCAGCGTCGTCGAGCTTGACGATGCCAGCGACCAGACCGTACACGCCGACGGTCATCAGCAGCGCGATCCCGACCAGGACCGCGACCCGTATGCCGAAACTCGCCGCCGCCACCGACCCGAGCGCGATGACGATGATTTCCGCGGACAGGATGAAATCGGTGCGGATGGCACCCTTGATCTTCGTCTTCTCGAGTGCAACGAGGTCGATCGTCGGATCCTCGAGCGCCACGAGCAGTTCGTCCCGGTGCGCCTGCGTCTCCTCGCGGTGAGTGATGCCGTGCCAGATCTTCTCGAAGCCCTCGAAGCACAGGTACAGCCCGCCAATCATGAGCAGCGGCGTGATCGCCCAGGGCGCGATCGCGCTGATCGCGAGGGCCGCGGGCACGAGGATCGCCTTGTTGCGGAGCGACCCCTTCGCCACCGCCCACACGACGGGCAACTCGCGGTCGGCACGAACGCCCGCCACCTGCTGGGCGTTGAGCGCAAGGTCGTCTCCGAGGACACCCGCGGTCTTCTTCGTGGCGAGCTTGGTCAGCAGCGCGACGTCGTCGAGAACCGTCGCGATATCGTCGAGCAGGGCGAAAAGGCTGGCGCCGGCCACGCGTCACTCCCGTTGCGGTGTGGCCGGTATGGTAAAGGGAGGGCGGGGTCGACGATACCCCGGCGTCGGGGTTCGCGTAGGCTTGTGAGGCCCGCCGGACACCCGGCCCAAGAACCCGAGTACCACGCCATGACGGATTCAATGCCACAGGGTCCTGCCGCCGCATTCTCTGATCTCGGCTTGAGCGAGGTGGTTCTCGACGCCCTCGCGGAGGTCGGCTACGAGTCGCCGTCGCCCATCCAGGCCGCCACCATTCCGGTGCTGCTGGCCGGTCACGACATGCTCGGCCAGGCCCAGACCGGCACCGGCAAGACTGCCGCGTTCGCGCTGCCGATGCTCAGTCGTCTCGAGGTCCGCCGAGGTCCGCCGCAGGGACTGGTGCTGGTACCGACGCGCGAACTCGCGATCCAGGTCGCCGAGGCGTTCCAGCGGTACGCGTCGAAGATCAAGGGTTTCCACGTCCTGCCGATCTACGGCGGGCAGAGCTACACGCCCCAGCTGATGAGCCTGAAGCGTGGCGCACACGTGGTCGTCGGCACCCCGGGCCGCGTCATGGACCACCTCAAGCGCGGCACCCTGGACCTCGGTGGCCTCACCTGCCTGGTGCTCGACGAGGCCGACGAGATGCTGCAGATGGGCTTCGTCGACGACATCGAGTGGATCCTCGAGCAGACGCCGCCGACGCGCCAGGTGGCCCTGTTCTCGGCGACGCTGCCGAGTCCGATTCGCCGCATCGCGCAGAAGCACCTGCGCGAGCCGGTCGAGGTCACGATCACGAGCCGGACCAGCACCGCCGCGAACATCCGCCAGCGCTACTGGATCGTCAGTGGCGTGCACAAGCTCGACGCACTGACGCGGATTCTGGAGGCGGAGCCCTTCGACGGCATGCTGGTGTTCACACGCACGAAGCAGTCGACCGTCGAGCTGGCCGAGCGGCTGGAAGCGCGCGGCTTCACGGCTGCTGCACTGAATGGTGACATGCAGCAGAAGGATCGCGAGCGCACCGTCACCCGACTGAAGGCCGGACAACTCGACATCCTCGTCGCGACGGACGTGGCCGCGCGCGGCCTGGACGTCGAGCGGATCAGCCACGTCGTGAACTACGACGTCCCGTACGACACCGAATCCTACGTGCACCGCATCGGCCGGACCGGACGCGCGGGCCGCAACGGCGAGGCGATCCTGTTCATCACGCCGCGGGAACGCAACATGCTGCGCTACATCGAGCGCGCGACCCGCTCGCCGCTCGAACCAATGGACCTGCCGACCATCGCGGACGTCAACGAGCAGCGTGTCGCTCGTTTCCGGCAGCGCATCACGGAGGCGATTGCCGCCGGCCAGGGCGAGCCATTCCGCAGCCTGGTCGAGGAATTCGAGCGCGAGCACGACATCCCGGCGATCGAGATTGCCGCGGCGCTCGCGAGCCTGCTGCAGGGTGGCAGTCCGCTGCTGCTCAAGGACAAGGCCGGCGAGCCGGCCGCGCACCGGGGCAGCGCCGACGACGAACCGCAGAGCGAGACGCAGCCGTCACCGCCACGCCTCGCGGAGGCGGACACCGAGACGTACCGCATCGAGGTCGGGTACGTGCACGGCGTGAAGCCCGGCAACATCGTCGGTGCCATCGCGAACGTGGCCGGTCTCGAGGGGAGACAGATCGGACACGTCGACATCCGCGAAGACCACACGTTCGTCGGCCTGCCGCAAGGCATGCCCGCCCGGATCCTCGCCGAGCTCGCGAAGACGCGGGTGGCCGGCCGGATGCTATTCATCAGCCTCGCGGCCCACGTGCCGCCGAAGCCCCTGCGAAAACCGCCCAAGCGCCCGGCCAAGCGGCCGGCAGCGCGGCCGCGTCGTCCCGGTTGAGGGGCCGATCCGTCGCCGCCGCGATGGCTACAGGAGTTGCGACAGGATCATCAGCAGGCCCACCAGGCCGACCGTCCAGATGATCGTACGCAGCCAGGGGATGCCGGCGACGTAAACGATCGCATAGGCCACCCGCGCATAGAAGAACAACTGGGCGCCGAGGATCGTCGTGGAATTGCTGATGCCGGCAGCCTGAGCGACGAGCACCAGCGCCGCGAACAAGGGCAGGCTCTCGAGCATGTTGCGATGCGCACGCTGCGCACGGCCCACCCATCCCCTGCCATCCAGCGGTGGTTCACGGTTGCCGACCAGGTCGGGAAGCGGAAACTGGGTCATTCCGCCGACGCTGGCGACGACGACCTGCAGGATGGCCAGCGCCACCGTCCAGGCAAGAAGCGAAAGTTCGATCGTCATTGAGTGTTCCTTGGTCCCAAGTCACTGTGTCATGTCATCCTAGCAATCATGCTCGCCGGTCCGCACATCTACGTCGACGCCGATGCGTGTCCGGTCAAGCCGGAGGCGGCCCGCGTCGCCGAACGGCACGGGTTGCCGCTGGTCTTCGTGTCGAATGCGTGGATGCAGGTGCCGCGGGGCACACGGATGCGTCTGCAGGTGGTCAGCGGCGCATTCGATGCAGCGGACGACTGGATCGTCGAGAACGTCCGTTGCGACGACGTGGTCGTCACCGCCGACATCCCCCTCGCCGCGCGGTGCCTCAAGCTCGGGGCACACGTGCTCGGCCCGTCGGGCAAGCCGTTTACCGAGGACAACATCGGCGATGCCGTGGCCACGCGGGATCTGATGGCGGACCTCCGGGCGTATGGCGTGCGTGGTGGCCCACCACCGTTCGGCCCCAAGGACCGTTCCCGGTTCCTCGAAGCACTGGAACGCATCGTGAGGGCGGCGAAGCAGAGTCGCGCGGCGGCGTCCGGACCGCGGCCCTGACCGGCGCCGGGTGAGTCACGCAATCGCCCGGACTGGATTCACCGACTGGCGCGCAGGGCGGCACGCCGCTTGAGGCTCTCCTCCGGCCACAGATCCGAGGCCTTGTAGTATCCGGGCACCGCGACGGCACCGGGCGGCAGCACGATCCACGGCTGCTTCGACGACGTATAGATGTGGATGTCCGGCGGCAATCGATCCGGATCGTCGAGCGTACCGACCCGGACGAAGCGAACCACGTCACCGCTGCCGCCATAGTTGCTCCACAGCGCCACGTGGCACCGCGGACACCGGGAAATCGCCTGGCCCTTGCCGCTGTCGGACGGCGTGTCGACGACCATGACCTCGCCGGCGAGCAGCTCGACCCGATCCGACTCGATCAGGGCATTGAGGGCAAACGAGGCTCCGGTTTCCCGCTGGCACCAGCGACAGTGGCAGCAGTGGACGAACAGCGGTCGTGTCGTCATGCGAAAGCGCACGAACCGGCAGGTGCAACCCCCTTCGAGAGGTGTGAATTCCGTATTCATCGCAGGCATCCTCCGACGCTTCGTCAGACGGGCGACCCGGCCGCGCCCCCTGACAAGGAATCCGCGGCGCGCGCCGCCAGTATCCTGGCATACCGCAACGCTGCACCGGGTGCGTGCAGCAGGAACAGCGAAGGCTCCGTGAGTTCCAGCTCGAGCACGACCGGTCGGTTGTCAGCGTCGCGAATCAGGTCGATGCGCGCGTAGACCGGTCGGGCGCTGCCGATCGCGCGATACGCGGCGTCGGCCACCTCGAGTTCCGATCGATCGGCCTCGCGCGCCGAGATCTCCTCCGGCGCAAAGAGCCCCTCGACCAGCGCGTCGCCTGCCCGCAGCAGCGGGCCCTTGCGCGCCGCGTGACTGAACGCGCCGCCGAGGTAGATCACCGCGGTCTCGCCCTGCTCGTCGACCCGTGACAGGTACGGTTGCAGCATGGCGCTGCGCCCTGCCTCGAGGAGTGCACGCAGGTGCGCCACGGCGCGCGCCGCTTCGGCACGACCGAAGCGCGCGGCATCGCGCGAGCCTGCGCCGATGGCGGGCTTCACGACGAACTCGTCGAAGCCCTGGCGTCCGCCGACCGTCACGCTCCCGGCCGCTTCACCGCCGGCCAGGAAGCGATCCAGCGCCTCATGCGCGTCGCCATGCGGCTCGACGAACGTCGTCGGCACCACCGGCACGCCGGATCGCGCGAGATCGATCAGGTAGTGCTTGTCCGTGTTCCAGCGGATCACCTCGGGCGGGTTCATCAATTGAGTGGCACGCGAGCACCGATCAGTCCACGCGAGAAACTCGTCGATGCGATCCACGTAGTCCCAGGTCGAACGGAGCACCGCGACGGAGTAACTGTCCCACGCCACGGCCGGATCGTCCCAGAGCGGCGTGTCGACCTCGGCCCCCACGGTGCGCAGGGCCGCGACCAGCGGCGCCATGTCTTCATCCAGGGCCAGCGCCTCGCGGGCGCTGACCAGCGCAATGCGTACTTTCATCAATTTTCGGCCTATCTTCGCTGCGGATCAGATTGCTCGTTGAATTTCCTCGGCGGCGGCGTATATTTCACTCGTAGCCCTATGATTCGTGGGAAGTTTCAAGGGTCGACAAAAAGATTTTTTACATTAACTAAGCGGCGTAACCGCCTGAATAACAAGATATAGTCCTAGCGACGGACGGGGTCACGAGATGCAGACACAGTGGGATCGCTTTCGCGAAGCCGTATTGGTCCTTGCCGGATCAGGATCGATCAAGCAACGACTCGCGGATGCCTACCAGGCCCACCTCCACGACCTGATGCCCGACGACCTCCCTCGCGAGTTGCGCGCCGGCTTCGCAGACGTCGTGTCGTCCCTGCAGAGCGGTCGCAAGATGGGCAGCCTCAATCCCGTCGCCGCCAGCGTGATCAAGATGTCCGAAGCGGAGGCGGCCGCGCATGCCCGCCAGATCGTCGCCCTGTTCGTCGCCCTCGGCGAGCAGCCCGCCGGCCACGCGGCGAGCCGGCCCGCCGCGGTCCTGCGTGCCGTGGCGGACGACGACGTTCCCGCCTTCCTCAATCGAGCTTGAATTCGATCGTATCGAAGCGCGTCGTTTCCTCGTGACGCGCCTGTCGCTTGATCGCATCGACCAGCTGCCGCTGGTCCCACGGCACGACCTCGTCGCCCATTTCCATCACGGCCGGCGCGATCGTGTCGTGACTGCCGAAGGGCTCGAGCACGACGACCGGCTTGTCGTAGGCCTTCGCGCAATGGAGCTGGAACTCGACCCAGTCCATGTGCTTGCGGTAGAGCTGTGACGGCACGATGACGGCCTCGGCCTCATTGATCTGCCGCCGCAGGTCTTCACGCAACACTTCCCTGTCGCCCGCGGGACGCTTCTCGGGCGTACTCGTATTGCGGTAGAAGAAGTTCGACGCGCTCTCGAGGTACTCGAAGACGCGCAGGTAGTCCTCGTCCTGCTGCCACACGTGGCAGACGAACAGGCGGATCGGGTTTTTCTGCGTTACGCTGCTCACGGATCCTCCGTCTGCAGGCCACCTGAGGGGTGCTCGGGCACTAGTGTAGCCCAGCCAGCACGATTCCGGATCCTTGCCGCGGGCTATAGAATCAGAACCGAATGCGCTTCCTGCTGTACAACATCCGCTACGCCACGGGAACGGGGGCCGCCTTCCACCTGCCCGTGCCTGGCGCCGGCTACCTGCGCAGCAACCCGCGCGTGCTCGAGGGCATCACCCGGTTCATCAAGTCGACCGACCCGGACATCGTCGGCCTCATCGAGGTGGACACCGGCTCGATCCGCACGGGACGGGTGAACCAGGCCGAAGTGATCGCGGAGGCCCTGGGCCATTACTCCACCTACCAGTGCAAGTACGGCACCGGGTCCGTCAATACGCTGGTGCCGATCGTCAACAAGCAGGCGAACGCCTTCCTGGCCGCGCCGCGCGTCGAGGGCGAACGATTCCATTATTTCGACACCGGGATCAAGCGCCTCATCATCGAGCTCGAACTCGACGAGCTGTGCGTCTTCCTCGTGCACCTGTCGCTCAAGTTCCGCCATCGACATGCGCAGCTGCGCCACCTGTTCGAACTCGTGCGCCTGTCGCCCAAGCCCGTGATCGTGGCCGGGGACTTCAACACGTTCTGGGGCGAACACGAGATGGCGCTGTTCATGGAGGCCGCGGGACTCAGGAGCGCGAATCGGGATCGCCTGCCCTCCTATCCGGCCAAGCGTCCACGCATGGAACTCGATTTCATCCTGCATACGCGCGGCATCGCGGTCGACGCCTTCGAGGTGCCGGGCGTGACCTATTCCGACCACCGGCCACTGGTCTGCGACTTCCGCGTCACCGGTGAACAGCGCGCCGCCGCCTGAACGGCTGCCCCATGGAGTTTCGATGAGCGACGGGAAAGCAGCAAGCGACCGGCAGTGGTCGCTCGAGGTCGACGGCGACAGGATCGCCTGGCTCACCTTCGACCAACCCGGCTCCAGCGCCAATTCGCTCTCCCGGTCGGCCATGGAAGAACTCGCGGGCCGGCTGGACGAGATCGTGGCCACGCAGCCGCGCGGACTGGTGGTCGTGTCGGGCAAGACCGGCTTCATCGCCGGGGCCGACGTGCGCGAGTTCGGACAGGTGTCTTCCCCCGAGGAGGCAGTTCCCTTCATCCGGGCCGCCCACGCCATCCTCGAGCGGCTCGAGCGACTCCCGTTCCCGACCGTCGCCGCAATCAACGGCTACTGCCTGGGTGGCGGACTGGAGCTTGCACTCGCCTGCCGCTACCGGGTCTGCGTCGACGATCCGAAGACCGTGCTGGGCCTGCCCGAGGTCCTGCTCGGGATCCACCCGGGATTCGGGGGGACCGTCCGCTCGGTGCGCCAGGTGGGCGTGACCGCCGCGATGGACATGATGCTGACCGGTCGCAACGTCCGGCCGGACAAGGCACTGAGGCTCGGCCTGGTCGACCGTGCCGTGCCCGCGGGCGAACTGCGCGACGCCGCCAAGGTACTCGCCCTGGCTCCGCCACGGGAGCGCCACGCGCCGCTTGCCCAGCGACTGCTCTCGCTCGGCCCGGTGCGGAGGCTCGTCGCGCCCCGGATCGAACAGCAGGTGGCGCGTCGCGCCCGTCGCGAGCACTACCCTGCGCCCTACGCGATCGTCGACCTCTGGCGTCGTCACGGCGCGAACCCGCGCACGGCTTACGAGGCCGAGGCGCACTCCGTCGCGCGACTCGTCTGCACGCCCACGTCCCGAAACCTGGTCCGGGTCTTCTTCCTGCAGGAACGCATGAAGGCCCTGGGTGGCCGTGACATCCCCCGGGGCGGGCACGTGCACGTGGTCGGCGCCGGGGTGATGGGCGGAGACATCGCGGCCTGGAGTGCACAGCGGGGATTCACCGTGACCCTGCAGGACCGGGCCGAGGAATACGTGCGGGCGGCGCTCGAGCGCGCGCAGGCATTCTTCGACAAGCGCGCCCGCGTGCCCGGCAAATCGGCCGAGGCGATGGCGCGGCTCAGCGGCGACGTCGCGGGGCGCGGCGTGGAGCGCGCCGACGTCGTGATCGAAGCGATCTTCGAGGACGCCGCCGCCAAGCGCGACCTGTATCGGAGCATCGAACCCCGCATGAAGGCAGGCGCGATCCTGGCGACCAACACCTCGAGCATCAGGCTCGAGGACCTCGCCGAGGGTCTCGCCGATCCCGGGCGCCTCGTCGGACTGCACTTCTTCAACCCGGTCGCCCAGATGCCGCTGGTCGAGGTCATCGAGACCGCGGCCACGAGTCCGCGGTCGCGGTCGGCGGCGCTGGCGTTCACTCGCGCCATCGACAAGCTGCCCCTGCCCTGCCGGAGTTCGCCCGGCTTCCTGGTCAACCGCGTGCTGATGCCGTACCTGACCGAGGCGATGCTGATGTCGCGCGAGGGCCTGGCATTCGCAACCATCGACCGTGTCGCCACGGACTTCGGCATGCCGATGGGACCCATCGAACTCGCGGACACCGTGGGCCTGGACGTCTGCCTGCACGTGGGCCGCATCCTGGCCTCGGCCTTTGGCCGGGAGGCGCCGGAAGCGGTCGCCGAACTCGTGGCGTCGGGCAGGCTCGGTCGCAAGTCCGGCGCCGGCCTCTACGAATGGAAAGATGGCAAGCCCGTCAAGGCAGCGGCGACGTCGCCGACGCCGGACGATCTCGAGGACCGGCTGATACTGCCGATGGTCAACGAGGCCGTTGCCATCCTCCGCGAGGGAGTCGTCGCCGATGCGGATCTCGTCGACGCGGGCGTCATCTTCGGCTCCGGCTTCGCTCCGTTCCACGGCGGACCGCTGCAGTACGCACGGTCGCGCGGCGCCGCCGCGGTTCATTCCCGGTTGCAGGAACTCGAGGCCCGTCACGGTCCGCGCTTCCGGCCGGACGCAGGCTGGGACGCGTTCGTCCGCGGTGCCCTGTGATAACATCGCGGACCTTTGACCAAGAGCCTGCGAGTCGCGGACTCATCACGGGCCAGCGCCAGACATGACGGAGCCTTCGACCCTGGAACTCAGCGTACTGCGTACCTTCTCGCCGCTCGACGGGCTGAAGAGCGAAAACCTGCGTGCGCTTGCGCGCAAGACCACGGTCCGCGAGCTGGGCCAGGGACGCCTCCTGTTCAAGGAAGGCGACACCGACAAGCGCACCTTCTACCTCGTGTCCGGCGCCGTCGACCTGCTCTCCGAGGGACACATCGTCGGCACGATCCGCGGCGGAACGCCGGACGCGAAGCACCCAATTGCGCCGATCCTGCCGCGCCGCTGCACCGCACGCGTCGCGACCGACCGGATCGAGTACGTGTCGATCGACAGCGACCTGCTGGACGTGCTGATCACCTGGGACCAGACGGGCACCTACGAGGTCGGCGAGCTCCAGGCCGGCAGCGCCGCCGGGGACGACTGGATGACGCTGCTGCTGCAGAGCCGCGCATTCCACAGGATCCCGCCGGCGAACCTGCAGGCGGTGTTCATGCGCATGCAGCGAATCGACTATGCCGTCGGAGACACCATCATCCGGCAGGGCGACGACGGCGACTATTTCTACGCCATCGTGCAGGGCCGCTGCCTGGTGAACCGCGAGACTCCGCTCAATCGCGAGGGCATCAAGCTCGCCGAACTCGGCATGGGTGACACCTTCGGCGAGGAGGCGCTCATTTCGGGCGCCAAGAGAAATGCCACGGTCACCATGCTGACCGACGGCACGCTGATGCGCCTCGGCAAGGAAGACTTCAACACCCTGCTCAACGAGCCGATGCTGCGCTGGGTCGACTACGCCGCTGCCAGGCAAGCGGTGGCCGCCGGGAGTCGCTGGCTGGACGTCCGGCTGCCGAGCGAGTTCGAGCACTGTCACTTCGAGAACGCCATCAACGTGCCGCTCTACTTCGTCCGGCTCAAGCTCAAGACCCTCGATCCGTCGGTCCCCTACGTCGTGTGCTGCGAGAACGGGCGGCGCAGTTCCGCCGCCGCCTACATCCTGAGCGAGCGTGGCTTCGATGCCTGCGTGCTGCAGGGCGGCATTGCCGGCACGGACCTGGCCGAGGCACTGAACTCCCCGGGCAAGCACGGCTGAGCCTCACCGGACGTCGACCGTCCGGCCCCGGGCATCCCGAGTCGCACTCCTCCGCGCTCCGCGACGGAGCGTCACCTCCAATTGCAATGCAGGTGCGTCGGGAGTATTAGTACTCCAACGCATGCCGACCGGCCCCGCCGTTCACGAAGGCATGCGTCCGTCGAAAAAAGAACTGCAGCCCGAAGGCTGCTGGCAAGACGTCAACCAGGGGTACCGCCATGCAGACTCACCAGCCCACGCCTGCCCTTTCCTGTTCCCGCCGCCGGGGCGCACCGTACCGCCGTTCACGAGCCTGGCTGGCCCTGGCCGCCGGCACGACGGCGCTGCTCGCGATCCCCGGTCTAGCCGTTTCGAGCAACGGCAACAGCCAGGGCAAGGATGTGCAGCTGCGCATCCTGTCGAGTCCCGCGAACTACGTCTCCGGCGGTGACGCGCGCGTCGAGGTGCGCGCGGCGCCGGGACTGCACGACAAGCTGCAGATCTACGTCAATGGCAGTCGGGTCGACGTGCCGCTGCACGTAACGGGCAGCCATCGGGTCGAGGGCGTCGTGACGGGGTTCATCGACGGGCGCAACACGCTCGAGGTGTACGTCAAGAACCAGTCCCTTCGCGACTCGATCGAGGTCACCAACTACCCGATCACGGGGCCGATGCTATCGGGACCGCAGCAGCAGCCTTTCGTGTGCACGACGATCCAGGGCGCCGTCGGACGGCAGCCCCTGGTCGACAGCACGTCGCCACCCGGATATCGCGTGACGGACGCGGGCGGCGCGACGGTCGGCTACAGCCGCAACTGCTCGATCGAGACTTTCATCAGCTACTGGTACCGCAGCGCGTCCGGCGGCAACCTCAAGCCGCTGCCCGCCGGGCCTCGACCGGCTGACATGGGCACGGTCACGCTTGCCGACGGGCGCACCGTGGACTTCGTCGTGCGCCGCGAGGTCGGCTCGATCAACCGCTTCCTGTACAGCATCGCGATGCTCGCGCCGGCGCAGGATAACGCCGCGCAGTCGGACGTCAGCCTGTGGAATGGCCGGCTGCTGTACTGGTTCCAGGGCGGCGTGGCGATCGGTCACTCGCAGGGCACCGTGCACGGCGGATCGATGAACCCGGACATCCTGGCGCTCGGTTATGCGATCGTGCATTCGAGCGGCAACAACACCGGCACTCACTACAACCTGCAGGTGGCCGGCGAGACGGCGATGATGACCAAGGAGCGCTTCATCGAGCGCTACGGCGTACCGACGTACACGGTCGGCCTCGGCGGATCGGGCGGTGCCATCCAGCAGTACATCATCGGGCAGAACCAGCCGGGCGTGCTCGACGCACTGCTGCCGGTGCAGTCCTACCCTGACATGGTCACGCAGACCATCCACGTGGGCGACTGCGAACTGCTCGAGTACTACATGGACGCCACGGACCGCAGCAACCCGAAGTGGCGCGTCACGAAGAACCGCAGCCTGCTGGTCGGCTTCAATGCCGAGGAGGGCTTTGCCAGGGTCAACGACCCGCTCGCCCCGCTCAAGCTCGCGCTCGGCTACAGCACGGCGATCGGCTCGACGGAGTGCGTGCCGGCGTGGCGCGGTCTCACGCCGCTGGCCATGAACCCGCTCTACGGCCAGGCGCCGAACCAGCAGTTCTACGAACCGCTGTCCGCCATCGCCGCGATCCGCTGGACGCACTGGGACGACCTGCGCAACATCTACGGCGTCGACGCGAGCGGCGCGGCCCGTCCGACCTGGGACAACGTCGGCGTGCAGTACGGCCTGCGGTCACTGCAGGCCGGCGCCATCACGCCCGACGAGTTCCTGCACCTCAACTGGCACGTCGGGGGCTGGAAGCAGCCCGATGAAATGTCGCAGGAGACGTTTCCGTTCTTCGGCACGGGTGCCTCCGAGATCAACAAGGCGCTGACGATCCCGGGGTATTTCGATCCCTGGAGCATGAAGAACCAGAACCTGAGCCCGGCGCCGGGCCAGCCGGCGCCGCGCACCGTGGGCAGCTTCGCGGCGATGCAGGGTGTCTATTCCGGGGGCATGGTGTTCACCGGCCAGCTCGACCGGCCGACCATCGACCACCGCCAGTACATGGAACGCGAACTCGACATGCACAACGTGCACCAGAGCTTCGCCGTCCGCCAGCGCGTCATGGACAGGATGGGCAGTTCCGACATGCTGGTGATCTGGTTCACCGACACGCTCCCGGGCCAGCCGAAGGCGAGCCAGTCGTTCGATGCGATCGCCGTCATGGACGAATGGATGCAGAACATCCGGCGCAACCCGGACAGGAGCATCCGGGAGAACCGCCCGGCCCGCGCCGTGGACAGCTGCTTCGACGTGCAGGGTACGTTGATCTACGCAGGTGAGGATGCCTGGGACGGCATCCTCGACGACGGTCCAGCCGGCCCCTGCACGCAGCGCTTCCCGATCTACGGCACCCCGCGCACCGTCGCCGGCGCGCCCATCGAGGGCGGCATCTACAAGTGCGCAGTCAAGCCGGTGGACCAGGCGGTGGCCGATGGCACGTACGCGCCGTGGTCACCCTCGCCCACTCAGGTCGCCCAGTTGAAGCAGATCTTCCCGCAGGGCGTGTGCGACTACAGCCGGCCGGACCAGGCACGCCCGGCCAGCCTCTGATACGGACGCGGCGCGGGCGACCGAAGTCGCCCGCGCCGCCATGTCCGTCACGAATATTCCGGCCCGACGCTACATCGTGTGCGTCGGCTTGTCCCCGCCGAGTGCACCGGCCAGGTAGGACTCGATCTTGCGCTGCGTGTTACCGCGATCCTGCTCGCTGAACTGCACGCCGATCCCCGCCGTCCGCTTGCCCTGCGCGCCCTTGGGCGTCATCCAGATCACGCGCCCCGCAACCGGCAGCTTCTCGTCCTCGCCCATCAGGTTCAGGAGCATGAACACCTCGTCACCGAGGCGGTAATTGCTGCTCGTGGGAATGAACAGGCCCCCGTTCTTCACGAATGGCATGTAGGCCAGGTACAGCGCGCTCTTGTCCTTGATGGTGAGCGTCAGCAGTCCTGGCTTGTTCGGTTGCCGTGTCACGGGACCCATCAGGCGACTCCTCTGCGCCCGAATGCGGCCATGAGCTCGATGAGCAGGGCCTCGATGACCAGTTGCGGCGCCGCAGGACCCTCCATGAGTCGCCGCGCGCCGCGCAACCGATCCACCATCCGGAACGCCGCGCTTATGTTCACTTCGGCCGCCCGCCTTTGCAACAGCGAGGCACCCGGAAACGTGAGATTGTTCGCATCCGGCACCGTACGGCGCCGCACCGCCCCTGTGAGCCAGGCCTCCATCCAGTCGAGCCGCACCGGCAGGCCCTCGCCCAGCATCTCGCCTGCCGCCCGCGTGGCCTCGGTCCGGCCGGCCAGCAGGTCGTCGAGCAACTCGGTCATCTGTGCCTCCAGTGCGTCGAAATGTGGCGCAAGGGCAATGGCCCTGAGCGGCGCACCACCCGCCAGTTCGAGCAGGCCCGCGGGCGGCGGTCCACCGAGCTCCCTCGACAACCACTCGAGCGCGGCATCGGCCGGCGGGCGCGGAATCTCGATCCGCTGGCAGCGGCTGCGCAGGGTGGGCAACAGGACCGACGGTCGCGAGGTGACGAGCACCAGCAGCGTGCGGGACGAGGGCTCTTCGAGCGTCTTGAGCAATGCATTCTGGGCGCTGGTGGTCATGACGTGCGCCGGCGTGACGATCGCGATCCGGTAGCCGCTGCGCAGGCTCGTCATCCCAAGCTGGTCGCACGCCTCGCGAACGGCGTCGACCCCCACGGACTTGCGGTCTTCCGGGCGACGCAGCCAGTGCAGATCCGGGTGCGAGCCGGCACGCGCCAGCGCACACTCGGCACATGCACCGCAGGGCACGATGCCGCCGCGCTGGGGTCGACGGCAGAGCAGGCCCGCCGCAAGGACTGCCGCAAATCGTTCCTTGCCCACGCCCTCGGGTCCGTGCAGCAGCAGTGCGTGCGGCAGGCGACTTCCTTCCACGGCGGTCTCGAGGCGAACAACGGCACCTGCATGCCAGGGCAGGAACTCGAGCGGGACCGGCTCGGTACCCGCGGTGGTCGCGGCACTCATCGGGACGCGTCCAGCAGGATCGCCAGCCGGCTGCAGATCTGCTGCGTGACCGCCTCCACCGCGCGCGTGGCATCGACCACGCAGAAGCGGTCGGGCTCGCCCGCGGCGCGCCGCTGGTAGGTTGTTCGCACACGTTCGAAGAACTCGCGCTGCTCGGACTCGAATCGATCGGGTCCGTCGACGCCATTGCGCCGCCTGGCGCGTGCGAGACCGGTGTCGACGGGGGCATCGAGCAGGAAGGTCAGGTCCGGCTGCAGCCGCGGATGCACGATGCGCACCAGTGCATCGATGTCCGCGACGGGCAGCCCGCGCCCGCCACCCTGGTAGGCGTAGGTCGCGTCGGTGAAGCGATCGCAGAGCACCCACTCGCCCCGACCCATCGCCGGCACCACGAGGTTGGCGAGGTGGGTGGCACGCGCCGCAAACATGAGCAGCAGCTCGCACGACTGAGGCATGGGCTCCCCGTCGCGCTCGAGCAGGATCTCCCGCAGGCGCTCCGCTCTGGGCGTGCCACCCGGCTCGCGGGTGAGCGTCACCGCGACGTTCTGGCCACGCAGCCAGTCCGCCACGCGCTTCAGTTGCGTCGACTTGCCGGCACCCTCGCCGCCCTCGAACGTGATGAATCGTCCCTGCACTCAGCGCCCCGTCTGCCTCTGCCGGTAGCGAACGATGTACCGCCGCACGGCCGCTTCGTGCTCCGCGAGCGTACGCGAGAACTCGTGGCTGCCGTCCGGCAGGCCGGTGGCCACGAAGTAGATCTCGCCGCGTTCCTCGGGCCGCACCGCCGCCCGCAGCGCCTCCGCACCCGGCAGGGCGATCGGCGTCGGCGGCAATCCCGTCCGGGTGTAGGTATTGTACGGACCATCGCGCTCGAGATCCGCGCGGCGAAGGTTGCCGTCGAACGCCGGGCCGAGGCCGTAGATTACCGTGGGATCGGTCTGCAGTCGCATGCCGCGCCGGAGCCTCAGCGTGAAGACGCCTGCGATGCGTGCCCGCTCCGCGGCAAGAGCCGTCTCCTTCTCGACGATCGACGCGAGGATCAATGCCGCGTAGGGCTCGTCGATCGGCAGGTCGTCGGCGCGCTCACTCCACGCCGCGTCGAGTTCGCGGCGCATGCGGGCCCGCGCCTGGCGCAGGATCTCCAGGTCCGTCGTGCCCTTGCCGAAGAGGTACGTGTCGGGGAAGAACAGGCCCTCGGGGTGCACGCCCGCCTCGCCCAGCGCCTCCATCACCGCTGTGTCGTCCCGGCCAGCGAGTGTGTTCTCGATCACCGCGCTGCGCTCGAGGGCACGGCGGAGGTCGCGGAAGGTCCAGCCCTCGACGAAGGTCACCGAGTGCTGCATCACTGCCCCCGATTCGAACAGTTCGAGCAGGCTGCGCGGCGTCGTGCCCGACGGTATCTGGTACTCGCCTGCCTTGATGCGCGCGTCGACTCCCGTGTAGCGGGCATAGGCCTGCAGCCAGTGCGGGTGCTCGAGGACGCCGCGCGCTTCGAGTTCGCGCGCCGTGACGGCCAGCGGCTGGCCACGCGGAATCTCGATCTGCAGCGGCGCATCGGCGATCGCCAGCGGGCGATCGAGCCAGCGTTGCAGGGTCGCGTAGCCGGCGGCCGCCACGGCAATCGTGACGATTACCAGCGCCAGGGCCGCGTAGCGCAGCTTCACGCCGTGGCTCTAGACGTCCATTCGTCCAGCGCGCGGGTGACCTGGCCCGGGGCCTCGTAGCGGCGGACACCCAGCACTTCGCCCACCGACCGTACGCCGGTGATCGCGTTCGTGAGGAAGACTTCGTCGGCTTCCGTGAGGTCGCCGACGTCGAGATCGACGACGTCCGTCGGCAGCGCCAGCTCGCGCGCAGCCTCCAGGACGATGCTGCGCATGACGCCGGCCACGCCGCAGTCACGGATGTCCGGTGTGAGCAATCGCCCGGCCCGCACCATGAAGACGTTGGCCGCCGTTGCGCAGACGAGGCGACCGTCCACCGACGACATGAGCCCCTCCGCGATCTCCGGATCGTTCCACTCCGAGCAGGCCATGACCTGCTCGAGGCGATTCAGGTGCTTGAGCCCGGCGAGCATGGGGTTGAGGCCGAGCGGCGTATCGCACAGCCGGACGACGATGCCGGTTGCCGGGTCGTTGCGCTGGCGGGCGGCCGAAGACACGAGGATCCGCGTCACGGCCGGCTCGGCCGGCGGCCGGTAACTGCGGGGACCGGGGCCACGCGTGATCATGAGCTTCACCGCGCCCACGCCCAGCCCTTCGAGTGCCCGCTCGCATTCCGCCTCGATCTGCGCGCGCTCCGGCATCGGGATGCCCAGGCGGCGGCAGCCCTCCCCGAGGCGATCGAGGTGTCGCTCGAGGTTGCGCACGCGACCGTCCACGGCCGCCATCGTCTCGAACAGGCCATCCCCGTACTGCAGGCCTCGGTCATCGACCGCAATCGCGGAACTCTCGACACCGTTCACCAGACGCCTTCCGATCATGCTTCACTCCCCAGCGCACGCAACAGGCCGCGTGCCTTGGCCCGGGTCTCCGCCAATTCGAATTCCGGACGTGAATCCGCCACGATGCCTGCGCCCGTGCGGAACTCGACGCCATTGTCGCGCACCGCGAGGGTGCGGATCAGGATGTTCAGGTCGAGGGAGCCGTCGAGGCCCAGGTATCCCATCGATCCAGTGTACGCATCACGCGGCGTGCCCTCGAGATCCGCCAGCAGTTCCATGCAGCGCACCTTCGGGCAGCCCGTGATCGTGCCGCCCGGAAACACCGCGGCGATCGCCTCGCCGGGCGTCACGCCCGCGCGCAGCTCGCCGCTGACGTTCGAAACGATGTGATGCACCGTTGCATACGTCTCGATGGTCATGAACTCATCGACCCGCACCGTTCCTCCCCGGCAGATGCGACCGAGATCGTTTCGACCGAGGTCCACCAGCATGACATGCTCGGCACGTTCCTTCTCGTTCAACCCGAGTTCCGTGCGCAGCGTCTCATCCGTCGCGGCCGAGTCGCCGCGGGGCCGCGTCCCCGCGATCGGCCGCGTGCTCGCGACCGAACCCCGGATGCGCAGCAGTCGCTCCGGCGACGAACTGAGCAACGTGAAGCCCGGCAGGCGCGCGATGCCGGCAAACGGGGCCGGGTTCGCTTCTCGCAGACGGCGATACAGGGCTTCGGGACTCGTGCCGGCCGGCAGCGACGCCCGCCACCCCCGCGAAAGATTTGCCTGGTACACGTCGCCCCGGGCGATGGCCTCGAGCACGTCGACGACGCCGCGCAGAAATCGCTCCGGCGGCTCTTCCACCACGTCGAAACGGAGCGGCGGGGCTGTGCCCGTCGCCTCGGGCACGTCCCCGGCGAGATCGGCCAGGTCGACCGCGAGGCCGGCAACCAGGCCGTCCAGGGCCGGCAACTCGGCGTGAAGGGTGGTCTCGCCCGTCACGCGGTCACGAATGAGGGCTCCGCGCATTCGCCAGGCCACGGCGCGGGGAAGGCTCGACCGTGGCAGCCTGAGCGATGGCTCGACTTCCCCGGCGAGTTCGTAACCGAGGTACAGGAACCAGCCGCCGGCGAACGGCGTCCCCGCACCGTCCTCGCGAGCGCTCCTTTCGGAACGCCACCACGCATCCAGTGCCGGCAGGAATCGGCCCTGGTCACCGCCGGCGCCGGGACCCGCGAGCCGTCCGTCGACCTGCAGCACGAGAGCCTCGCCCGGCGCTGCCAGCAGCACGTCGAAGCGGCCGAGCCCGGGTTCGCCGCCGACGCTTTCGAGCAGGACGGGATAGCGGTCAGGCCGGCGCTCGTGCAGCCGCAACAGCGAGTCGGGGCCGATCGAACCGCGCTCGAGCCTCACTGCAGGGCGCGGAAGACCAGGCTGCCGTTCGTGCCGCCGAAGCCGAAGGAGTTCGACAGTCCGATGCGCACCCGTGCCGCCCGGGCGCTGCCGGGGACGTAGTCGAGGTCGCACACTGGATCGGGATTCTCAAGGTTGATCGTCGGCGGCAGGATGCCGTCGCGAATTGCGAGGATCGTGAAGATCGCCTCGACGACGCCGGCGGCACCGAGCAGGTGACCGGTCATGGATTTCGTCGAACTCACCGCGAGGCGGTGCGCGTGATCTCCGAAGGCGCGCTTGACGGCGACGGTTTCGGCACGATCGCCGAGCTCGGTCGACGTCGCATGCGCGTTGATGTAGTCCACCTCGGACAGCGCGATGCCGGCATCGCGCACAGCGTTCACCATCGCGAGCCGGGCGCCCTCGCCATCCTCGGGCGGCGCCGTGATGTGATAGGCGTCGCCGCTCATGCCGAAGCCGGCGAATTCCGCATAGATCTGCGCGCCACGTGCCCGCGCATGCTCGTACTCCTCGAGTACGACTGCCCCGGCGCCCTCTGCCATGACGAAGCCGTCGCGATCGCGGTCCCAGGGACGGCTCGCGCGGGCTGGCTCGTCGTTGCGCAGCGATAGCGCGCGGGCCTGTCCGAAGCTGCCGAGGCCGAGTGGCGTGAACGCCGCCTCGGCGCCACCCGCGACCATCACGTCCGCGTCACCGTACTGGATGGTGCGCGCCGCAATCCCGATGGAATGCGTGGACGTCGTGCAGGCGGTGACCAGCGCGAGGTTCGGGCCCCGCATGCCGAAATGGATCGAGACCTGGCCGGCAGTCGCGTTGATGATGCTGCCCGGGATGAAGAACGGGGAGATCTTGCGCGGCGTCCTGGCTTCCAGCCACTTCGCCGTGTTCTCCTCGATCGTGCTCAGCCCGCCGATGCCCGCCCCCATCGCGACACCGACGCGGGGCGAATTCGCTTCGTTCACCTCGACGCCCGAGTCCTTGACGGCCTGGACCGCCGCTGCGAAGCCGAAGGGGACGAAGGGATCGAATTTCCGCACGTCCTTGGCGGACATGTACTCCTCGGCGTTGAATCCGACGACTTCCCCGCCGATGTGGACGGGAAAGGCCGTGGTATCGAGCCGGGTGAGGGTGACGATGCCGCTGCGACCGTTGCAGATGCCGTCCCAGGCAGCGGCGACGGTGCTGCCGAGCGGGGACACGATGCCAAGTCCGGTAACGACGACTCTGCGCTTCGTCAAGCTACGTCCCCCTGGCTGGCCGATGGACGGTTGCACCGCGACCGCCCTCCGTGGCGTCGCGGATCTCGTGCGGTCAGGCCTGGCTGCGCCGCTCGTTGATGTAGTCGATGGCCTGCTGGACCGTCGTGATCTTCTCGGCGTCCTCGTCCGGGATCTCTGTCTCGAACTCCTCCTCGAGCGCCATCACGAGTTCGACGGTGTCGAGCGAATCTGCGCCGAGGTCGTCGACGAAGGATGAATCGTTGGCGACTTCCTCTTCCTTGACCCCCAGCTGCTCGGCAACGATCGCCTTCACCCGCTGTTCGATACTGCTCATTGTCTTCGGAGTCCTCTGTGGGAAACGATGCAGCCGGCCCTCCCTGAAGGGTGCCCGGCATGGGGCGCGTATTCTAAGTTAAGGGCCCGATGGGGTCCAATTAGCCGAAAATCCAATTCAGATCATGTACATACCGCCATTGACGTGGAGCGTCTCGCCGGTGATGTAGCCCGCCTCGGGCGATGCCAGGAAAGCCACCGCGTGCGCGATGTCCTCCGGCGAACCAAGCCGTCCGAGGGGAACCTGCGACAGGAGGGCGTCGCGGGTGCCTTCGCCGAGAGCGTCCGTCATGTCGGTGACGATGAATCCGGGCGCGACGACGTTGACGGTGATGCCACGCGACCCCACTTCACGCGCCAGACTCTTGGTGAATCCGATCATGCCGGCCTTCGCCGCCGCGTAATTCGCCTGGCCCGCGTTGCCCATGACGCCCACCACGGACGCGATGTTGATGATGCGCCCACGGCGGGCCTTCATCATGCCGCGCATCACCGCCTTGCAGGTCCGGTAGACGGCCGAGAGATCCGTCTCGATGACTGTCGTCCAGTCCTCGGCGCTCATGCGCATCAGCAGGCCGTCGCGGGTGACGCCGGCGTTGTTGACCAGGATCGACGGCACGCCCTCCGTCGCTTCGAGGTCCTTGAAGCACCGCTCGACGGACGTGCTTTCGGCAACGTCGAGTTCGACGCCGCGTCCCCGGACGCCGGCCTCCGCCAGGTAGCGGTCGATGGCCTGCGCACCCGCCCCGGTGGTTGCCGACCCGACGACGCGCGCGCCACGGCGTCCAAGTTCGAGCGCAATGGCCCGGCCGATGCCGCGCGAGGCACCGGTGACGAACGCGAATTCGTTCTCAAGCATTGGACTTCTCCCGGCACGTGGCGAGTGCGGCGGCCAGTCCGTCTGGATCCTCCACCGACAGCATGGTGAGGTCGGGTCGGCGCTCGACGCGCCGGTTGAGTGCCGTCAGCACCTTGCCCGGGCCGCACTCGACGATGGTGTCGACACCGGTGGCCAGCATGGCCCGGACCGTATCGGCCCAGCGAACGGGCTTGTAGAGCTGTTCCTTCAGAGCCTGGCGAATACTGTCGGGACTCGCGTGCGTCCGCACGTCCACGGTATAGACGGCGGGCACGTCGGGCATGCGGATGTCGACGGTGGCGAGCCGTCCGGCGAGGCGCTCGGCGGCGCCCAGCATCAGGCGGCTGTGCGACGGCACGCTCACCGGCAGCAGCACCGCCCGCTTGGCGCCACGCGCCCTGGCGAGTTCGATGGCCCGCGCGACCGCCGTCGCATTCCCGGCCACGACCACCTGCCCGGGCGCATTGAAATTGACTGCCTCCGCCACCTCGCCCTGCTCGGCATCGGCGCACGCAGCCGCGACCTCGTCGTCCTCGAGCCCCAGGATGGCGGCCATCGCGCCCTGGCCGAGCGGCACCGCCTCCTGCATGACCTGTCCGCGGAAGCGGACCAGGTCGACGGCGACGGCAAAATCCAGCGCCCCCGAACACACCAGCGCGGTGTACTCGCCCAGGCTGTGACCGGCCATTGCGACGGGTCGGGGTCCGCCCCGATCGATCCACGCGCGCCAGGTCGCGACGCCCGCCGTCAGCATCGCCGGCTGGGTCCGCTCGGTACTGCCGAGTTCCGCCTCGGGTCCCTCCTGGCACAACCGCCACAGGTCGTAACCGAGCACGGCCGAGGCCTCGGCGAAGGTCTCGCGGACCACGGGTTCCGCCGCGGCCAGCCCGGCCAGCATGCCGACCGATTGCGAGCCCTGTCCCGGGAAAACGAATGCGAGCGACATGCGGTACCTCCCGACCGGCGCCGGAGCTGCCGGCCGCCGGATTATAGCGATGCGGACCGCGGGCGCTCGGCACGCCCGAGCCAGAGGGCCGCCAGCGTCCCACCCAGTGCGCCATACGTATGCGCCTCGTGCACCACGGGCAGCGACAGGGACGCCGCCGTGAATGGCAAGGCGCCGGCGAAATGCTCCCAGGCAAGCTTCGCCACGAACAGCGCGGCGACGACCGCGGTCAGCGGGTCGCGGGCGGTCCTGAGCCAGGCGACCAGTCCGGCCGCCATGCAGCCGTGCAGGACTCCCGAAAATCCGACGTACCACTCGAGTTGCGGCTCGAGGACGAGGAACCCGAGGTCGGTCGCGATGGTCGAAGCAACCAGGATCACGAGCCATTGCGCCGGCGTGTAGTCGCGCGCGAAGAGGAACCAGACCAGCAGCACCCCGAACACGTTCCAGGCGAGATGGGCGAGGTCCGCGTGCACGAGGTGGCCGGTGAGCAGTCGCCATGCCTGGCCCGCGAGCACGCCGGCGCGCTCGTAGCGCAGGTCCGCCAGCGCGTCGACGGCGACGAACTGCATCCCGAGGAGCACCCCAGCCACCCCGAGCGGCACGACCCAGTCGGCCGGCCGGAACCTGAACAGGCGCCGAAGCGCCATCGCCGTCACGGGCCGCATGCCCCGATTTGCTATGATTCGAGAACTCTACAGCCAGAGCCCGACACACGCGATGAACTTCTCCCACGACGCGGGCAGCCCCCGCCGGCCGCGCGGCCGACGTCGCGCCCAGATTGGCTTTACCCTGATCGAGATCATGGTCGTGGTGGTCATCCTCGGCATTCTCGCGGCGCTGGTGGCCCCCAACGTCATCCGCCGCATCGACGACGCCCGCGTCACCAAGGCGAAGCAGGACATCCGCGCTTACGAGACGGCGCTCAATCTCTATCGCATGGATAACTTCCGCTATCCGAACACCGAGCAGGGTCTCGAGGCGCTGGTCAAGCAGCCGGCCGACCCGAATATCCGCAACTGGAAGCAGGGCGGCTACGTCGACGGCATGAAGAAGGACCCCTGGGGGAACGACTACCTCTACATCGCTCCCGGCACTCGCGGCGAGTACGACCTCTACACGCTCGGCGCGGACGGCCAGCCGGGCGGCGAGGGCCCCGATGCCGACATCGGCAAC
Organism: uncultured Gammaproteobacteria bacterium; assembly: GCA_963823535.1. Taxonomy (GTDB): domain Bacteria; phylum Pseudomonadota; class Gammaproteobacteria; order Steroidobacterales; family Steroidobacteraceae; genus RPQJ01. The sequence continues at coordinate 220,336 of CAWGLZ010000003.1, read as the reverse complement.
TGGAACATCGAGTAGCCCCCTGCCGCGTCGGGCGACGGCGCCCCGGGCCTCGGGCTTCACGCTGCTCGAGGTCCTGGTCGTCATGGTCATCATCGGCATCATCACGACCATGGCCGTGGTGTCGGTTCGCGTGCTCGGCGGCGACCACGAGATGGACGAGCAGGCTCGACGGCTGCAGGCCGTGCTCCAGCAGGCGCGCGAAGATGCCATGCTCGAGGGTCGCGATGTCGGGCTGCGCCTCGACGCGACCGGCTACGATTTTCTCCGTTATGACAGCCGCACGGACAGCTGGAATCTCGTGGTGGACGACCCGCTGCTGCGGGAGCGCACGCTGCCGCCGGGATTGCGGGCCGGGCTCTGGCTGGAATCCCGGGAGGTCCGCTTGACCGAGCGCGCGGCACCGACCGAGCGTACCCCGCCCGCACCGCAGGTCGTGGTGATGGCGTCGGGAGACCTCGTGCCGTTCGAGATCCGGCTCGAGCGCGACGGCACGGACGAAGGGCGCACGATCGCGGGCCACGCCGAGGGCCGGATCGAACTCGTGACTGACGATGACCCGCAACGTCGCTGAGCGACCGGGTCCCCGCCCGCGCGGCTTCACGCTCATCGAGGTGCTGGCGGCGCTCGTGATCGTCGCGCTCGGCATGCTGGGCGTGATCCAGGCCGTGACGCAGAGCGCGCGCAATGGAACCTACCTGCGCGAAAAGACGCTGGCGCACTGGATCGCAATGAACGTCATCACGGAGCAGCGCCTGGCGGCCTCCCCGCCCGACGTCGCGGAAACCTCCGACGAAGTCGAGTTCGCCGGGCAGCGCTGGCAGTGGACGATGCGCGTCACGCAGACCCAGGTCGACAGCCTGCGCCGCATGGACGTCGACGTCCGGCACGTCGATGCCCCGGAGGACTCGGCGCTCGCCACGGTGACGGGATTTTATGGCACCGCGATCGGCCCGAGCGGCGGCGCGCCGCTGCCGTGGGCCGGGGTGCCCGATGCAGGCGGGCCCGGCGACGATGACGATGACGCTGGCACGGGCGAGCCGCAGGACCCGGCCCTGACGCCGGGCGACCCCACGCCGGAGCCGCCCGCCGAGGAGGAAGACGAGTGATCCGCGTGCGCACCCCTCGATGCGGCGGCTTCACCCTGATGGAACTGCTCGTCGCGATGGCGATCTTCGCCATCATCGGGTCCATGGCGCTCTCGGGCTACACGGAACTGCAGCGGCAGAGCGAGTATGCAGAGCAGCGGCTCGAACGCACGCGCGAGGTGCAGCGGGCCGTGCAGGCGATCGCGCAGGATCTCGCCCAGGTCGAGCCGAGACCGATCCGCGAGCCACTCGGCGACACGCAGCTGCCGGCGATCCTCGCCGGCGACTCGGTCGAGTACGGGCTGCAGTTCACGCGTGCCGGATGGAGCAACACGGCCGGGCTGCCGCGCCCCACCCTGCAGCGGGTGGGCTACCGCATTGACCAGGACGGATTGTGGCGTGACCACTGGGCGGTCCTGGACCGCACCCTGACGCTCGAACCCACTCGCCGCAAGCTGCTCGGCGGCGTGCGCACGGTGCGCTTCCGGTTCATGAACCTGAATCGCGAGTGGGTCGAGCGCTGGCCGGCGTCCGACGCCGGATTGGGCGGCGACGGACGCGCACGCCCGGCGGCCATCGAGGTGCTGATCGAACTCGAGGACTGGGGTGAGATCCGCCGCATCGTCGAGGTGTCCGGATGAACGTCCGTCGACCGGCGCCGCGCGCACGGCCTCGCGAGCGAGGCGTTGCCCTGATCACGGCGGTGCTGATGGTCGCGCTCGCCACCATGCTGGCGGTCGACGTGGGATTCCGCGGCTTTCTCGACCAGCGCCGCAGCGCGACGCTTTTTGCGCTCGACCAGGGCTATGAGGTCGCGCTGGGCGCGGAGGCCTGGGCCGCCGACTTCCTGAAGCGCGACCAGCAGGAGACCAAGACGGACCACCTGGGCGAGATGTGGGCTCGGCCCCTTCCGCCGCTGCCGATCGACGGCGGGACCGTCGAGGGCCGTCTCGAGGACCTGCAGGGCCTCTTCAACATCAACAACCTCACCCATGCGGACGGCACGACGAATCCGGACGCGGTGAAGCAGCTCGAGCGGATCCTCGCGATGCTCGACATCGAGCCGACCTGGGCCACGGCCCTGGCCGACTGGATCGACCAGGACGTCCAGCCCGGGTTTCCGGACGGCGCCGAGGACTCGGTCTACACGGGACAGGACCCACCGCACCTGGCGGCGAACATGCCGGTGACCCGCGTCAGCGAGATCATGGTGCTGCCCGGCTTCGGGGTCGAGCGCTACCTGCGGCTCAAGCCGTATCTGTCGGCGCTGCCGGTCGGCACGCCGATCAACGTCTGCACCGCGCCGGGGGTCGTTCTCGATTCGCTGAGCGACGAAACGCGCGAGTTCAGCCTGAACCCCGACGACCTCGTCAATCGACGCAAGGACGCCTGCTTCCCGACCCTGGAGGACATGCGCGGCTCGCTGGGTGACGAGGCTTACAACCAGGTCAAGAACTCGCTCACGGAATCGAGCAGTTACTTCCGTGCAACGATATGGGTCACTATTGGCACCACCCAGTTCACCCTGTACAGTCTGCTCGCGCGTGGCGCTACGGGGACCGTACGGCCCGCGCTGCGCAGTTTCGGCAGCGAATAGTCACACGAGGTCCGATGTCTGAGACGCTGGTGATCCGGCTCCGTGCCGCCGAAGGGGCACCGGCGTCGTGGCTGATCGTTGATTCGAACGGCGCCCGCTCCGGCCCCGTGCAGAGCGGGCCGGTGGGCGACGCGCTCGGCGTGGCGCAGGGCCGCCGCGTGCTGCTGCTGCTGCCCGGCAGCGAAATCACGATTGCCGAACCCGAATTGCCGTTGCGCGGCGGCGCCCGGCTCGCCCAGGCGGTGCCGTTCGCGCTGGAGGAGCAGCTCGCCTCCGACGTCGAGACGCTCCACTTCGCCGTCGGGTCACGCGCGGCCGGCGCCGTCGGAACGCCCGTCGCGGTGGTCGCACGCAACCTGTTCGATCGCTGGCAGCGCGAGTGCGAGGCGGCGGGTATCCACCCGGACGCGGCGTATGCCGATGCCGCCGCCGTCCCGGTCGGCGCATCCGGCTGCTCGCTGCTGCTCGACGAGGCATCGCTGTTCGTGCATCGGGCGAACGGCCTGCCCTACGTGCTCGATGCCGAGCCCTTGCAGGACGCCCTCGACCTCGTGCTCGGGGCGGCTGGCGAAACCGGGGAGCACGTCACGTTCTACGCGGGAACGGCCGACTACGAGCGTCACCGCGAAGTGATCGAGGGCATGCGCACGCGCACCGCGAGCCTGCAGGTCAAGCTGCTGCCCGAGGGTCCGTTGCCGCTCCTCGCGGCGCAGACCGCCAGCGGTGCCGGCGTGAACCTGCTGCAGGGCCCGTACGCGCCGCGATCGTCCCTCGGCACGCGATTCCGTGCGTGGCGGCTGCCCGCCGCGCTCGCGGCCGCCGCCGCGTTGCTGTTCCTGGCGGGCCAGGCGGTGACGCTGTGGCAACTGAATCGCGCCGACCGCGCTCTGCAGGCCCAGATCGACGAGGTGGCCGCCCAGGTGTTTCCCGGCCAGAAGGTCGTCGATCCCGTCGCACAGATGCGCGGTCTCGCAAATGCGAGGAGTGCCTCCGGCGGCGGCCTGCTGCCGGTCCTGTCGGTGCTGTCGCAGGCGCTGGCGCAGGCGCCGGATACCCGCATCGAGGCGATGAGCTTCCGCGGCAACGCCCTCGAACTGCGGCTCACCGCCCCCAGCGTCCAGTCGCTGGACGACATCCAGCAGTCGATGAACCGTGACGGCATCGTCGCGGAACTGCAGTCGGCCACGCCACGCGGCAGTGTGGTCGAGGGACGCCTGCAGGTGCGGCTGGGCCAGGCATGAACGAACTCCGTCAATGGCTCGGCGGCCTCGCACCGCGGGAACGCAACCTCGTCTACGTCGCGACGGGCCTGCTGGCCATCGCCCTCCTCTATTTCGCGATCGTCCTGCCCCTCACGTCGGCGGCGACGAAGCGGGCGTCCCGCGTCGACCAGAAAGCGGCCGACCTCGCGTTGATGCGCCGCATGGCGCCGGAGGTCATGGCCGCCGGCGCCATGGGCGGTGTCGTTACCAACAACCAGTCACTCGTGGTGCTGGTCGACCGGACGGGTCGCGAGGCCGGGCTCGGCAGCGCAATCCGCGACCAGAGCCCGAGCGGCGAGCACGGGCTACGCCTGCGGCTCGAGGCCGCCCCGTTCGACACCCTGGTGGCATGGCTCGCGAACCTGCAGCAGCAGTATGGCGTCAAGGTCGAGGCGGCCACCATCGACGCGGCGGCCGCCCCGGGACTCGTGAACGCCAGCCTGACGCTGACTCATGGCGCCGCGCCGAGTCCGTGAACGCACGGCGCACTCGGCGCCGACCTCCGCACGACGACCCTGGTGGCTGATCGCAGTCGGCCTCGCCGCCGCGCTGCTCATCGCGCTGGCAACCCTGCCGGCCACCCTGCTGGGCGCCCAGCTTTCCCGTCTCGGCCTGGAGGCGACGGCACTGACGGGTTCGGTATGGACGGGCCAGGCACGGGGGCTGTCATGGCGCTCCGCGCCGCTCGGCGACCTGCGCTGGTCGCTCTCGCCGCTCGCCCTCCTGCGGGGACGGATCGGCGGCGAGCTGGTGCTCACGCGCGCCGACGGCAGTCTCAGTACCGGTTTCGGCGTGTCTTTCGCCGGCAGCGTGTACCTGCAGGACGTCCGGGCGGACTTGCCGGTCGAGGTTCTGTCCGCGCTGCCGATCGGCATGCCTCGCGGGTGGCGCGGCCGGCTGACGGGCCTCTTCGACGAGATCGTGGTGAGCGACGGCTGGCCCACGACCCTCAGAGGCACGCTCGACATGGATGACCTCGTCGCGCCCCCACCGCGCAACGCATCGATCGGCAGCTACCACGTGGTGATGCCCGATCCGCAGGGCGGCGAGGTGCAGGCCGAGCAACTGAACGCGAGGGTCACCGACAAGGAAGGCCCGTTCTCGTTCGAGGGCCGGTTCACGCTGGGGCGTGACCGGAGCTTCCTGCTCGACGGGACGCTGGCGCCCCGCGGCAGCACGCCGCCGGCCCTCGCACGCTCGCTGGAACTGCTCGGACCGGCCGATGCTGCCGGCCGGCGGCCCGTCAGCGTCAGTGGCACGCTCTGACTCAGCCCGCGTCGGGCCATTCGCGCCAGCCCGCCAGTAGTGGAAAGTACAGGCCGAGGCGGACAGGCTCGGGTCCCAGCCGGCGCATGAGCGCCGCGTAGCGTTCGAGCTGCGCCCGGTAGCGCTCCTGCTCGCGGTCGAGGAATGCCTCGAGGCCCGCGCCCTCGTGGCTGCTGGTCTTGTAGTCCACGATCCAGCGCACGCCTTCCGCATCCACGAACGTGCGATCGACCACGATGTTCACCACCTCTCCGCCCAGTCGACCGGTGAGCGCCAGCTCCGTCGACTGTTCCCGGTGCCCCGGATCGAGCAGCCAGCGACCGCGGGGGTCCGCGAGTGCGCGCCGGAGCGCACTGTCGATCCGCTCCACCGCCGCTGCCCGTCGTGGCGCGGGAACCCCGAGTTCCGCGAGTTCATTCGCCCAGCGCTCGTGCAGTCGCACTGCATCGGCCTGCAGGGCGTCCCCGCTGCGGGCGATGCGCTGCAGCTCGCGGTGGACCACCGTGCCGACGTGCCGCGCCGTTTCCGTGGCCCAGTCGAACTCGACCGTCGGCGTCGCGGGCGCCCGCGGCACGAGGCGCGAATCGATCGACGGGGCCGCCGGCAGCACACTGCTCGGTCCAGCTCGACGGTAATCTTCGCAAGAGGGGATCGCGCGACGTCGCCGGCGCGTCCTCACCGTCGCCCGGGCCCGCCTCCGCCAGCCGCTGCACGAACTGGCCACCGACGGCCGGCCACAGCAGGCCGAGTGCAGTCTGCGCCGCCGGCCGGCGCAGCTCGGGCGGGTCCTTGTCGTCGCGGACCTGTACGCTGCCGAACAGGTGCAGCCACCGCTTAGCGCGCGTCGCCGCCACGTAGAGCAGTCGTCGCCGCTCCTGCAGCAGTTTCTCGCGCTCGAGCGCCTCGAGCCACGCGTAGAGGAGATTCGCCTCGGCACCCGTCCGTGAAACCGGCGCGACGACGAGCTCGTCGCGTCCCGCGAGCGGCAACCGCACCCAGTGCAGCAGCCTCCGGTCATCGCGTCCCGGGAGGCGCTCGAGGCCCGGCACGATCACCGTGTCGTACTGCAGTCCCTTCGCCTTGTGCACCGTCAGCAGCTCCACGCGCACGTCGGCGCGTTCGCTCGATGGTGCGTAGAGCGCCTCGAGCGCCCGCGCGAGCTGCGCGAGATCGACAGGGCCGGTCGTCCTCGACTCGAGCGCCGCGAGCGTATCGAGGTAGGCCTGCGCCTCGTCAAGCTCCCTGCGGGATGCCGCGGTGGCCGGTCCCCCGAGTGCGTTCCAGGCACGCTCGACCGCGTCGCGCAGTCCGTATCGTCGCAGTTCGACGCACGCCGCATCCAGCACGTGCCACGTGCGTTCCAGTCGCCGGTGCGCGTCACCCGCGATACGGGCACGATGCGACGGATCGCGCAGCCGTTCGCTGATCGGGGCATCCCGGTCGTCCCCGACCAGCGCATGCAACTCTGCCAGCGTGAGGCCGCACCACGGTGCGCGCAGGATCGCCAGCCAGGCCGTGCGGTCCGCATGATGCGCGAGCGCCCGGGTCAGCGCGAGCAGGTCGAGCACCACCGGTCGCTCGCCGAGCGGGTCGATGTCCGTGGCCCGGAACTCGATGCCCTGCCGTGCCAGCTCCGCGACGATGTGCACGAGATGACTGCGGCCCTGAACGAGGATGCCGATGCTCGCCGCCCGATCCGCGTGCAAGCGGTCGCGGACGACGGCTGCCACCTCCTCGGCCTCGTGCAGGCGACTGCGGCGCAACAGTGCATGCAGTCGCACCCCGCCGTCGTGGCCCGCGTCCGGTCCAGCAACGCACGGTGCATATCGAACGGCGCCGCGCAGCGCGTCGTCCTCGTCGGGCAGCACCTGCGCGAAGCATTCGTTCACCCACTCGACGACCGGTACTGTCGAGCGGAAATTCACGGCCAGCGTGAGCGACTCGAGATCGATGCCCCCGAGCCCCCGGTTCCGGATGTCGAGGAACAGCCCGACCTCGGCATTGCGGAACCGATAGATGGACTGCATCGGGTCCCCGACCAGGAACAGCGTGCGGCCGTCGTCCGGCTGCCAGCCGGCTGTCAGCGACTCGATCAACTTCACCTGCGCATCCGACGTGTCCTGGAACTCGTCCACGAGTACGTGGCGCAGCTCGGCGTCGAGTGCGAGCGCGGTATCCGTCGGCGCCTCCGACGAGCCGAGTGCCTGGCGCGCCGCCCGGGCGAAGCGCGGGTAGTCCGCGACGCGGCGTTCCCCGAACACGACCTCGAGTTCGGCCACCGCCAGCCTGAGAACGCGAAACTGCGCCATCAGCACGCGCCACTCCTCCGCGTCGTACGACGGAGACGGCAGGCTGCGCGTCGCATGCAGGAGTTCCATCGCCTGGGCGAACTCGCCGAGTCGCGCGGCCGCAAGTCCCGCACGCCGCTTGAGGTCGCGCCCGGCCTCCTTCGGCGGAACACCGAGCCGCTTGTCGAACCGTGCGCGCGGCGTGCCTTCCTCCGTCAGCAGCAGCTGCGCCAGCCCGCGCCAGAGCGGCACGTCGTCCGGGCCGTCGGCGGGCAATCGGCTTGCATCCGCCCAGTGGCAGATCGGCGACGCCTGGCCGTCGGCGACCAGGTTGCCCGCGGCCTCGGCCGCCACCTCGGCCGCTTCCTCGAGCAGGCTGCCAGGCATCGCATCGCGGAGCGATGCCAGGTGCCCGCGCACGAGGTCGTCGCGTGCGGACTCGAGGTGCCGCCGGAGCAGGGCTTCCTCCCGGGCGTCGTCCACGTCACCAGGCAGGACCGGGAGCCACGCCTCGCGCCGGGTGAGCATCTCGATGACCAGTTCGACGAACCGATCCACCCGGTTGTCCACGTGCGTGAGCAAGGTCGCGACCGACTCGCTGTGACGCGTGAGGCCGTGGGGAAGGTGGGTCAGCAGTCGCTCCGCCGCGCGTCGATAGAGATCGCGGGCGTCCTCTTCGATGCCGAGTCCCGCCCCGAGGCCCGAGAGCAGGGGCAGGCGACGCGCGAGCCCGAGGTTGAGCGCGTCGATCGTCTGGATGCGCAGGCGGCCCGGCTGCTCGAGCAGGTGCCAGTCGTGGCGCGTGTCCGCGGCCAGGGCCGTACGCGCAAGCTCCAGGGTGCGCGCATGGATCGGTCGCGCAGGGTCCGGCGTGCCTACCGCGCGGAGCGCCGCGAGGATGCGGTCGCGCATCTCGGCCGCAGCCTTGCGTGTGAAGGTGATCGCGAGAATCGATTCCGGCTCGGTGACGGTCGCGAGCAGCGCCAGGAAGCGCCGTGTCAGGAGTTCCGTCTTGCCAGCGCCGGCCGGTGCCTGGACGATGAAGCTGCGGTCGACCGCAAGGGCCCGCTCGCGCGCCCGCGCATCCGCATGGCGGAGGTCACTCATCCTCCCCGACCTCCTCGTCGGGCGCCGCGCCGCGCGTCTCCGCAATGCGGCACAGCGCACCGAGGTGGCAGTACTCGCAGGCCTTCTTCGGGTTGGGTGCGAGTCGCGCGTCCCCGGCAACGTACTCGGCGGCCAGCCCCTCGAGACGCCGCTGCCACTCCGCGACGAGCTGCTCCCAGGAGTCGAAGCCCTTCGGGCCGCCCTTGGCACCGGGCACCTTGAGACCCGGAAAATGCTCGGCGCTCCGCGCGAGGCCGGCATAGCCCGTATCGCCCGTGCGCAGGCGGGCGAAGCTCACCGCAGCGATGCGTTCGGGGCCCAGTGCCAGCACGTAGGCCGGCAACTGCGGCAGCCGCGGTCGTTCATCGAGCCAGGCCCGGACATCGGCACTGGCGCCCGTCTTGTAATCGATCACGGCCAGCGACCCGTCCCCGAGCCTGTCGAGCCGGTCGGGACGCAGTTCCAGGTCGAGACCCTCGATCCGGGCGATCACGGGCTCCTCGATGGCCTCGATCGCAAAGTCCGGGCGCTCCCGGTCGATCGCAACCATCTCCAGCACCCGCGCCTCGAGCCATTCGGCCTCGAGGTCGAGCAGGTGCCGGAGCACCGGGTCCGCCGACCGGCGTGCTTCCACCAGTGCGGCGGTCACGGCGCGATGCACCGCGGACACGACCGCGGACGCGTCGAGCGCCTTGAGAGTCGACTGGCTGGCGAGTTCGCGCCAGAGCGAGGCCAGCGCGACGTGTACGAGATCGCCGCGCTCCGCTGCACCCACGCCCACGCCAGGCTCGTCGAGCGCACGCGCGCCAAGCCGCAGCTCGGCCTGGGCACGGAACGGACACGCCGCCTGCAATTCGAGCAATCGCGCGCCGCCCCGCCGGCGCTCCTCACCGGCGACGCAGGGAAGCCGCGCATCGATCGCCGACTCGAGGGGCGGCCGGGCCTCGTGACTCAGTGCCGCGAGGCCCGGCGCCGGCCATCCGGGCGGTGGCACGCCAGCTGGGATACCGGCGAGCAGCGGGCTCGGCAACAACGGTGTGTCGTCCTCCAGCTGCGGCACGCTCAGGACGATTTCGCCCGCACTGCACAGCAGCCGGTCCAGCGTCTCGCGGGCCTCACCGGCCGCGAAATCGGCCGACGCGCGCGGCAGCCCGTGCCGGAGTTGCAGGTGGCGCGGCAGGAAAGGATCCGGCGCCGCGGGCGGCGGCCAACGGGAACCGTCCATCCCGCAGACCCAGATCGCGTCGAAGCGCATGCCCGCCGACGTCTCGGCATCGATGACCAGTAACGGCGCGCGAAGCTCCTGCGGCTCGAACAGGACACGGCTGGCCATCTCCCGCAGCAGCCCGACGGCCTCGGCCGGTCTGACCTTGCCCGTGAGTTCGTCGCAGGATCCAAAATCCGACACGAGTATCCGGCATCGCTCCTCGGCCTGATGCTCCGCACTGTCGAGACCGGAGCCTGGCCAACCCAGCGCGCCAAGGACCGTAAAAATATAATTGGAATAATTACTTGGAAGATCTTTATCAGACCATTTCGAGATTTCATTTCGGGCCGGAACAAGGACGCGCGCCAGCGACGGGCAACCATGCTCCGCCGCCAGGCGCTCCAGTCCGTCCAGTCCGACGTCGGGGCGCCCGAAGCGGCGGATCCTGGCATCCAGGCGCGCCCGGGCCGGACCCTCGATGTCGGCGTCGGCCAGAAAGGGATTGCGCAGGAAGCGACTCACGGCCGGGAGGTCCGGCGTCCCGAGGAGCACGTCGAGGAAGTCGAGCGCGGCGGCCACGACGGGGTGCTCGCCCAGTGGACGCGCAGCCGCCAGTTCGAAGGCCCGCGACTCCGGCGCCGGCCCGGAGGTGAGTCCTGCCTCCGGCACGAAAACCCGCTCGACGATGCGGCGGACGTCCGCGCGCCGCCGGGACAGGTCCGGAACCACGATGGCCACGCGCAGATCGCGCTGCCCGTGCAGAAGATTCGCCGCCCATCGCGCCGCGGCGTCGATCTCTCCCGCGCCGTCGACACAGTCGACGCGCATCGCGCGCCCGCGGACTCGTGCGCCGGTCTCCCGGCGGACATCGACACCCGCCGCCGACCATCGTTGCAGCAGGGCATCCTGCGTCGGGTTGAGCCGGTCGAAGCCGACGATTTCCAGGCCCGGACCGATGGCGACGGAATGAATCGAGCGCTGCGCCAGCGAGACGTCTGTCCAGCCGCGGGACTCGAGCCAGCGCCGGTATTGCGCGCACCAGCGCGCAAAGGCCACCGTTTCGAGCGTCCCCTCGTCCGCCAGTGCTGCCGGTGGGATGTCGTAGTCGTTCAGGCGACGCCATGACAGGTACGCCGCGCGGCCAATGCCCGCCGCCGAAACCATGCCATCGAGCGCGGAATCGTCCCGGACGATGCGATCCCAGACCAGCTGCGCGGCGCTTGCCGGCAGCCAACGCCCCGTTGCCCGCCCCTCCTGGCGATCGACGAGGAACGCACGCTCGATCAGCTCGTCCCAGGTAACGACATCCGCCGTCGGCCACACCTCGAGCCCGCGTGCCATGCAGTCCGCGTCATGTCGCGCGCGCAGGTAGTGCGCCAGCCGACGCGTGGGCGTGACCCGGGTCGTCGCCCTCGCCAGGACGGACGTGTCAGTTCCCGCCGGCAGCTTCGACCACTCTCAGTGCGGGATTCGGGCGTGTCGCTGGCTGGTCCCCGGCCGCGTAATTGTCGAGCAGTTCCTCGATGCGCGCGAAAACGTCGGCGATGAGCCGCGGCTCGGGCAGGTTCGTGATGCGGAAGTGATTGCGGTACGGAACGTTGAAGCTCGTCCCCGGCGCGACCAGCACGTGCTTGTGCTCGAGAAGGTCGAGCGCGAACTGCTGGTCGTCGAATTCCCCGAGCACGTCGGTCCTGACTCCGACGAACCCGTACATCGCGCCCATCGGCGGGCTGAGCTGCAGGTGGCGACTGCGCTGGACGGCCTCGATGATCGCCCGACGCGACTCGTACAGCCGGCCGCCGGGCACGAGCAGTTCGCGGACGCTCTGGTAGCCACCCAGGGCCGTCTGCACGGCCCACTGCCCCGGCACGTTGCTGCACAGGCGCAGCGACGACAGCAGTTCGAGCGCGGACAGGTATTCCCGGGAGTGCTCGACGTCGCCGGAGAACACGGCCCACCCCACCCGGTAGCCACACGCCCGGTAGACCTTCGACAGGCCGCTCAGCGTTCCGCAGAGCGTGTGGTTCACGAGGCTGGCCATCGGCACGAACTCGGCGCCGTCGTAGGTCATCTGGTCGTAGATCTCGTCGGCCAGCACCACGAGGTGGTACTTCTCGGCGATGCGGGCGATCGCCTCCAGCACGGCGCGCGGGTAGACCGCGCCGGTCGGGTTGTTCGGGTTGATCACGACGATCGCGCGCGTGCGCTTGGTGATCAGGGATTCGATCTCGTCGGGGTCGGGTACGAAGCCACGCTCCGGCCGGCAGGGATAGTGCACGGCGCGCCCGCGATTCAGGTTCACCGCGGCGGTCCACAGCGGGTAGTCGGGGCTCGGCACCAGGACTTCCTCGTCGGCCGCGAGCATCGCGCGCAACGTGAGGTCGATCAGCTCGCTCACTCCGTTGCCGATGAAGACGTCGTCCGCCGTGACGCCACGGACACCGCGCTCCTGCTGCTGCATCACCACGGCCTCGCGGGCCGGGAAGATGCCCTTCTGGTGGCAGTAGCCCTCCGCCGAGCGCAGGTTCTCGATCATCGCGAGCCGCATGGTCTCCGGCGTGCGGAAGCCGAAAGCCCCCGGGTTGCCGATGTTCAGCGAGACGATCTCGTAGCCCATGCGCTCCATTTCCTGGGCGCGCCGGGCCAGGCGACCACGGATCTCGTAGCGGACGTTGGCGACGCTCGGACTGGAACGGACGGTGCGTGTCGGCATGGCAAGGCTCGCGACGGTTCAGCCTGCGAATTATGAACTGCCGGCCGGCCTCCTGCACAGGACGGGCTTCACGCGATGACACCTCGCTCGGCCAGCCCGGCCAGGGTCGCCGCATCCAGTCCGAGCCGGGTCCGCAGTACGTCGGCCGTGTCCGCCCCGAGCAGGGGTGGCGACCGGCCGTAGTCGATGGGCGTACGCGAAAAGCGCACTGGATTGCGAATCCCCGGGGCGGTACCCGCGAGCGGATGCGGGAGATCGAGGCGCATCTCGCGGTGCCTGACCTGCGGTTCGGCGAAGACCTGTGCGAGGTCGTTGATGGGTCCGCAGGGAACCTGTGCCCGCCGCAGGCTGTCGAGCCACTCGCCGGTCGTCCGCCGCCCGATCAGGGCAGTCACGGCCGGTACCAGCGCGCTGCGGTTCTCGACGCGACGGTCGTTGGTGGTGAATCGCGCGTCGGTGGCGAGTTCGGGCGCGCCGGCCACGGTGCAGAAGCGCGCGAACTGTGCGTCGTTGCCGACGGCCAGCATGAGATGGCCGTCCGACGTCGCGAACGCCTGGTACGGCACGATGTTCGGATGGGCGGTTCCTTGCCGGCACGGCGGGACCCCGCCCACCAGGTAGTTCAGGCCCTGGTTGGCCAGCCACGCGACCTGGGTATCGAGCAATGCGAGGTCGATCGCCTGCCCCCGACCCGAGCGCGTACGCTCGTGCAGCGCGGCCAGGATCGCCGAGACGGCGTACATGCCGCACATGAGGTCAGCGACGGCCACGCCGACCTTCTGCGGCCCGGCACCCGGCTGGCCGTCGGGGACGCCCGTAATGCTCATCAGGCCGCCCATGGCCTGGATCATCGCGTCATAGCCGGGTTCGTCGGCGGCGGGACCGTCCTGGCCGAACGCGGAGATCGAGACGTACACGAGGCGCGGATTGAGACGGAGCATGTCCGCGGCGCCCAGTCCGAAGCGCGCCAGTCCGCCGACCTTGAAATTCTCCACCAGCACATCGGCCTGCCCGGCGAGGGATCGCACCAGTGCCTGGCCTTCCTCGCGACTGAAGTCGATGGCCACCGACTGCTTGCCGCGGTTGGCCGACAGGTAGTAGGCAGACTCGCCCGTTGCCTGACCCGCTTCGTCGTCCAGGTACGGCGGGCCCCAGCGGCGCGTATCGTCGCCACCGCGCGGATGCTCGATCTTGATCACCTCCGCACCGAAATCGGCCAGCACCTGCGTGGCCCAGGGGCCGGCCAGGATGCGGGTCAGGTCGAGTACGACCACGCCATGCAGCGGTCCTGTCATGCCGACGCTCGCTTTTTCGTTGTCTACGCCCGGCGCGCCCGTGACGCGCCTGCGCAGGGCCTGCACGCGCAGGCGCCGTGGTCGATCCGGTCCGGCATGTGCTCCCCGTTCAGAGGCCCAGAAACACGATCCCCAGTCCGCAGGCACTGAGGGCAGCACCCGCGAATGCATGCGAGTACCGCTCGGCGGAATCGAGTGGCAGCCATGCGAGACCACGGCAGCCAAGATAGACCACGGCGAGCATCGTGGCGACCGTGGACGCGCCGAAGGCCAGCACGACGGCCAGGGTGCCGAGCGCGCTGTGCTGCGAGGCCGGGTACATCAGGATCGGGATCAGCGGTTCGCAGGGGCCCAGGATGAAGACCACGAAAAGGGCCCACGGCGTGATGCTGCGGACGCTCCGTTCGTCCACGTGCGGATGGAGGTGGCCGCCGGCGTGCCCGTGCACGTGCCGATGGAGCGTTCCGTCGGCGTGCGCGTGCGCATGGGTGTGCGGGCGCGACCGCCACGCCCGCTTGAGCCCCCAGGCCAGGTAGGCGAGCCCGAAGCCGGTGAGCAGCCAGGCGGCCACGTCGCCGCGGAAGCTCTCCAGCCACTCGAGCCGGTGCAGCGAGACACCCACGGCAATGCCGATCGCGCCGATCGCGACAGACCCGAGCACGTGGCCCAGGCCGCAGAGACTCGTGATCCAGAGTGTCCGGCGCGCGGACCAGCCCCTCGCCGCCGACATCGCGACGAATGGCAGGTAGTGATCGGGACCCAGCAGCGTGTGGACGAAGCCGATCGAGGCGGCCGTGAGGATCAGCAGGCCCAGGTCGATGCCCATTTCCAGCCACGCTCCCGCGTATGCAGAATTGGACGAAAGGTAATCACAGCCCTGGGGGCCGGACAAGGACGGTAAAGACCTACGTGGGTCGCGCTCCCTTCCAGTTCGACTCAGCGGACCAGCGTCGCGCCCGGGTGATGGCACGCGGCGAGATGCCCGGCGTCCGCATCCCTGAGTGCCGGCACTTCCCCGGCACAGATCCCATCTGCCGCGGGGCAGCGCCCCCGGTACAGGCATCCCGCGGCCTCCGGGAGGTCCGCCGGATCGGCCCCGGCCCGGATCGGAGCTGCCCACGGGGCGGCACCGGGAACCGGTCTTGGCACGGCCGCCAGCAGTGCGCGCGTGTATGGGTGCAGCGGCGCTGCAAAGAGCGCGTCGCGCGGCCCGCGTTCCACCAGGCGGCCGCGGTAGAGCACCACGACTTCCTCGCACAGGTAGCGCACGACGGCCAGGTTGTGGCTGATGAACAGCAGACCCATGCCGTGGCGCTCGCTCAGGTCCCGCAGCAGGTTGACGATCTGCGCCTGGACCGAGACGTCGAGCGCGCTCACCGCCTCGTCACAGATCAGCAACCTGGGCCGGACGATCGTCGCCCGCGCAATGGCTGCCCGCTGGCACTGGCCCCCGCTCAGTTCGTGCGGATAGCGGGACGCAAGCGACGGGTCGAGACCGACCTCCTCGAGGGAGCCGGCGATGCGCCGGACCGCCGCCGCGGGGTCCCGGATGCCTTCCAGCGCGTCCAGGGCCTCGGCAACGCTTTCGCCGATGGTCATGCGCGGATCGAGGCTGCCGAACGGATCCTGGAACACCACCTGCAGCTCGCGTCGCATGCGCTGCAGGACCGCCGCATCGTTGCGGCGCACGAGTTGGCCCCGCCACTCGACCGTGCCGGCCTGCGGCTCGACCAGGCCGAGGATCGCGCGGGACAGCGTCGACTTGCCGCAGCCCGACTCGCCGACCACGCCCATCGACCGCCCCTCGGCGAGTTCCAGGTTGACCGCGTCCAATGCGGTGACGGTTCCTGCCCGCGCACGCAGCCCCGGGCGGCGCGTCGCATACTGCACCGACAGTCCGCGAACCCGCAGCAAGGGAACGCTCACGCTCCGAGCCCCTCGAGTGTCAGTGGTCGATGGCAGGCGACGGAACGCGCGACGCCGCGGTGTTGCGGCACTGCGGCCGACCGGCACGCCTCCACCGCACGTGGACAGCGGGGCGCGAAGGCGCAACCCTGCACCATCGCCTGCGGTGGCGGTGGCTGCCCTTCGATCCCGGGCAGGCGTCCGTCCGCCGGCGCGTCCAGTCGCGGTACGGAATCGAGGAGCGCCGAGGTATACGGATGAGCGGGCGCCGAGAAGAGCTCGGCCACGGGCGCGATCTCCACGACCTCCCCCGCGTACATGACGGCCACGCGGTGAGCGATGCCGGCCACCACGCCCAGGTCGTGGGTGATCAGCACCAGCCCGAGCCCCTGCCGCGTCGCCTGGTGCAGCACCCCCAGCACCTGGGCCTGGACGGTGACGTCGAGTGCGGTGGTGGGTTCGTCCGCGATCAGCAGGCTTGGTTTCGTCATCAGGGCCATCGCGATGGCGACCCGTTGGCGCTGCCCGCCCGACAGCTGGTGCGGGTACTGGCGCAGGCGCGACGTGGCATCGTCCAGGCCGACCGCCTCGAGAACCTCCAGGCTCCGGGCGCGGGCCTGCTCGGCATTCATCATGCCACGGTCCAGGACGACTTCGGCCAGCTGGCGCCCGATCGAAAGGTGTGGCGTGAGCGCGTTCATCGGGTCCTGGAACACGATGGCAAGCCGTGTCCCGCGCAGTTCGTTGAGCGCCGTCGCGTCCGCCCCGACGAGCTCCCGTCCGGCGAAACTTGCGGAACCCCGCACGACCCCCTGTGCGGCGAGCAGTCCGAGGCAGGCCAGGAACAGCTGGGTCTTGCCGGAGCCCGACTCGCCGACGACGGCGACGCACTCGCCCTCGCCCACGTCGAGCGACACGGACCGAACGGCCCGCACCCTGCCGCGCGGCGTGTCGAAATCCACGTCGAGGTCCCGGATCGACAGCAGCGTGCGCGGCATGTCCTCAGCCCTGCCTCGGATCGAGTGCGTCGCGCAGGCCGTCACCGAGGAAATTCAGGCACAGCAACAGCAGCGCGAGCACGCTCGAGGGCACGAGCAGCTGCCACGGGGCCGTCTCCATCTCGGTCGCGCCTTCGGCCACGAGACGACCGAGGCTCGTGAACGGCTCCTGGACCCCGAGTCCGAGGAAGCTCAGGAAGCTTTCGAACAGGATGACCTGCGGGATCGTGAGCGTCGCGTACACGATGACCGTGCCGAGCACGTTCGGGACGATGTGGCGGGCGATGATCCGGCGCGCGGGCAGGCCGAGCGTCACCGCGGCGTCGATGAACTCGCGTTGCCGCAGCGCCATCGCCTGGCCGCGCACGATCCGCGCCATCGTGAGCCACCCCACGGCGCCGATGGCGAGGAAGATGAGCCACAGGCTGCGGCCGAACACCACCGTGAGGATGATCACGAAGAACATGTACGGCAGCGCGTACAGGACGTCCACGAAGCGCATCATCCAGCCGTCCACGCGTCCCCCGAGATAGCCCGCCGTCGCGCCCCATGCGACGCCGATGACCAGGCTGACGACGGTGGCCAGCACCGCGACCAGCAGCGATACGCGCGTACCGCTCCAGACCCGGGCGAACAGGTCGCGACCGTTGCTGTCGGTGCCGAACCAGTGGCCGTTCGCGAGCGACGGCGGCGATGCGAGCGGGCTCAGCGTCCAGTCCACGTGGTCGATGGCGTACCGGCCGGCCAGCGGACCCAGCAACGACAGTGCGACGATGGCAACGAGCACGCCCGCGGCGACCAGCGCCGCCCGGTTGCGCCCCAGCCGCCGCCAGGCGTCGTTCCAGAGACCGCCCTCACTCATGGCGGATCCTCGGGTCGAGCCAGCCATAGAGCAGGTCGACCAGCAGGTTCAGGAGCAGGATGAGCGCCGCATAGAAGATCACCATGCCCATGACCAGCGTGTAGTCACGGTTGATGGCGCCCTGCACGAAGTAACGGCCGACGCCGGGCAGGCCGAAGACCTGCTCCACCACCAGCGAACCGGTGAGTAACGCGGCGGCGGCGGGACCCAGGAAGCTCACGACCGGCAGCAGCGTCGGCTTGAGCGCGTGGCGACGGACGATGGCGGACGGGGCCAGCCCCTTCGCCCGGGCCGTGCGCACGTACCCCGACTGCAGGACCTCGAGCAGACTTCCGCGCGTGAGTCTCGCGACGTACGCGATGAACGGCAGGGCAAGCGTGACGACGGGCAGGACCATGTGGCGCAGGCTGCCCGGCTGCCAGCCGGCCACCGGCAGCCAGCCGAGGTGAATGCCGAGGGCGAGGGCCAGCACGGGTGCGACGACGAAGTTCGGCACTGCCATGCCCACCAGCGCCAGGGTCATCACGGCATGGTCGACCCAGCGGTTCTGGCGCAGCGCCGCCAGCAGGCCGAGTGGCACGCCGACCAGCAGCGCCAGCGCGAGGGCCGCCATCCCGATGCTGAGCGTGACCGGCAGGCCCTTGCCGATCAGTTCGGCCACCGTGAAATCCTTCATGCGGAACGAGGGTCCGAGGTCCCCCTGCAGGAGACCCGCGAGGTAGCGGCCGAACTGGACCAGCACCGGCTGGTCGAGCCCGTAGGCGGCCTGCAGGTTGGCCTCGATTTCAGGCGGCAGCGTCTGTTCGGCGTCGAACGGTCCGCCCGGGGCGGCGCGCATCAGGAAGAACGCCGCGGTGACGATCAGCAGGAACGTCGGCACGACGCCGAGGAGCCTGCGCAGCGTGTAGGACAGCATGGAACCGACCGGCGCGCTAGCGCGCCGCCCCGTGCCCCAGGCGGCGCTGGAACTCGTCCTCGTCGATCACCGGCACGTCGAGTTCCCGTGCCTTCTTCAGCTTCGAGCCGGCTTCCGCGCCGGCAACGAGCAGCGTGGTCCGGCGCGAGACGGAGTCCGTCACGGTGGCGCCCGCCGCGCGTGCGGCGTCGCGCGCCTCGTCCCGCGTCATCGAGGACAGCGTCCCGGTGATCACGAGGGTCTCGCCGGACAGCGGGCCGGCGGCCGATGCCTTTGCGCGTGCCTGCTCGGGCCAGCGCACGCCCCGTTCCCGCAACTGCTGCACGACCTTGCGGTTGCGCGGCTCGGCGAAGAAATCCACGACGTGCGCCGCCACCACCGGCCCGACGTCGTGCACCTCCTCGATGTCCTCCACGGAGGCCGCCTCGAGCCGCTCGAGCGTGCCGAAGTGAGACGCCAGGGCCAGGGCCGTCGACTCGCCCACGTCGCGGATGCCGAGTGCGAACAGGAACCGTTGCAGCGTGGTCTGCTTGCTGCGTTCGAGGGCAGCCACGAGGTTGGCCGCGGACCGCGGCCCCATGCGATCCAGCTCCGACAGCTCCTCCGCGGTCAGCGAGTACAGGTCGGCTGCAGTCTCGACCCGGCCGGCATCGACGAGCTGCCCGACGAGCTTCTCCCCCATCCCGTCGATGTCCATGGCCCGGCGCGAAGCGAAATGCCGCAATGCCTCGCGCCGCTGCGCCCCGCAGACGAGCCCGCCCGAGCAGCGCGCCACCGCCTCGCCCTCCGTGCGCGTCACGTGGGAACCGCACTCCGGGCAGTGGGCGGGGAGCTTCACGACGCGCGCGCCGCGCGGACGCAGGTCGGTAACCACGCGCACGACCTCGGGGATCACGTCGCCCGCGCGCCGCACGACGACTGTATCGCCGATGCGCACGTCCTTGCGGGCGAGCTCGTCCATGTTGTGCAGCGTCACGTTGCTCACCGTGACACCGCCGACGAAGACCGGCTCGAGACGCGCGACCGGCGTCAGGGCACCGGTGCGTCCGACCTGGAACTCGACGTCGCGCACGACCGTCGTCTCCTCCTGCGCCGCGAACTTGTGGGCCACGGCCCAGCGTGGCGCGCGTGAGACGAACCCGAGGTCACGCTGCCAGTCGAGGCGGTCCACCTTGTAGACGACTCCGTCGATGTCGTAGCCGAGGGCGTTGCGTCGCTTCGCCATCCGGGCGTAGTACCCGAGGCAGGCTGCAATGCCATCGACCACCTCGATCTCGGGGCAGGTGCGCAAGCCGAATCCACGCAAGGCCTCGAGCACCTCGCCGTGGCGCCGCGGCATCGTCCAGCCATCGGCCGCCCCGACGCCATAGAAGAAGACGTCCAGGCCGCGCGCCGCGGTGACGCCGGGATCGAGCTGGCGCAGGCTCCCTGCAGCGGCGTTGCGCGGGTTGACGAAGGTCTTCTCGCCCTGCTCCGCCGCCCTCTGGTTGAGCCGCTCGAACGCACGACGCGTCATGAAGACCTCGCCCCGGACCTCGAGCAACCGGGGCGGAGTCCCTCCCCCCAGGACCAGAGGGACGGAGCGGATGGTGCGCACGTTAGCAGTGACGTCCTCTCCCCGCGTGCCGTCGCCGCGCGTGGCCGCCTGCGCCAGACGACCATGCTCGTAGCGCAGGCTGATCGCAAGGCCGTCGATCTTCGGCTCGGCGGAGTACGCCGCGGAGTCGACGTCGAGTCGCTCACGGACGCGGCGGTCGAAATCGAGCACGTCCTGCTCGCTGAACGCGTTGTCGAGCGACAGCATCGGCACCGCGTGCACCACTTCGCCGAACGCCTCCGAGACCGCACCGGCGACGCGCTGCGTCGGCGAGTCGTCGCTCTGCAATGCCGGGTGCGCGTCCTCGAGGTCGCGCAATTCGCGCATCAGCGCGTCGTAGCGCGCATCCGAGATTTCGGGATCGTCGAGGACGTAGTAGCGGTAGTCGTGCCGCCGGATCTGCTCACGCAGTTCGTCGATGCGCTTGGCGGCTTCCCGGTCGGACATCGCCCGCCCGCTCTTCAGCGGACCGGGGGCTGCGCCCGTGCGCGCTCGAAGTCCGCCACCGCGTCGCGGAGATGCCCGATCCGCTGCAGGCTCAGGGCGGCCCCTTTCTCGTCCTGCAGGACACCGCCCAGACGCGCCGCGAGCGAGCGCGCCGCGACGATCATGTCCTCGAGCGCCCGTTGCCCGGCCATCGGGCCCGGAAGCACCGCGAACAGTGCTACGCCGCGAAACTCCGTGCCCGACATGGCGTCGGGATCGAACGTCCCCGGCTCGCGCAGGCTGGCGACGCTGAACACGGGCCGGCCCGAGGCTTCAAGCCGGTGGAAGATTTCGTAGCGACCGAACTCGAGGCGCTCCGCCCGGAGAGACTCGAGCAGCGCCGCGCCGTCGAACTGGGCCGGCGGCTGGGCAACCACCCGCACGACGAAGATCTTCTGTGCCGGCACCTCCGTGGGCTCGCCCCTCGCGGGCGCCGTCGACGCAGTCGCCCCCTGGGCGGGTGCCGGCGGCGCGGCGGGGGCATCAGGTTCGATCCGCGGCTCGCGTCGCGGTGCTGGCTCGTGTCGCACGGCCGCTTCTTCTTCGTCGTCGTCCTCAGTCTCGATCTCGAGCACGGGCAGCCGGTCCGTGTCGTCCAGGGAGTCGTCGGGTTCTTCCAGCCCGGCCTCCTCGGGCACTTCGTCCTCCGGGCCGAATTCCGGTTCGATGCGGCGCGGCTCGTGCGGCGTCACGGCCGGCCGTTGCGGCTCCACCCGCGTCATTCGCTCCGGTTGCGGAGCGGCGGAGCGGCGCCGCGACCGGACGCCCCAGGCGTAGATGCCGCCGATCAGCAGGAGACCGAGGACGAGCAGGATCCAGCGGAGTTCGGACATGGCGCCCCGTCAGACCGCGGCCAGGCGCATCGCCTCGTCGACGTCGACGGTGACGAGGCGCGACACGCCAGGCTCGTTCATCGTCACACCGAGCAGCTGGTTGGCGAGTTCCATCGTGGACTTGTTGTGGGTGACGAACACGAACTGCACGCGGCTGGACATCTCGCGGACGATGTCGCAGAAGCGACCGACGTTGTTTTCGTCGAGCGGTGCGTCCACCTCGTCGAGCAGGCAGAACGGCGCCGGGTTCAGCTCGAAGATCGAGAAGACCAGCGCCACGGCCGTCAATGCCTTCTCACCGCCCGAGAGCTGGCTGATCGAGCTGTTTCGCTTGCCGGGCGGACGCGCCATGATGGCGACGCCCGACTCGAGCACGTCCTCGCCGACGAGCTCGAGGTAGGCGTGCCCGCCGCCGAACAGGCGCGGGAACTTGTCCTTGAGACCGGTGTTGACCCGGTCGAAGGTGTCCTGGAAGCGACTGCGCGTCTCGCGGTCGATCTTGCGGATAGCTTCCTCGAGCGTGGTAAGCGCGTCCGTGAGATCGCCGAACTGCCGATCCAGGTATTCCTTGCGCTCGGACTGCTCGCGGAACTCGTCGATGGCCGCAAGGTTCACCTGGCCGAGCCGCTCGATCTTCTCCGATGTCTCGGCCAGGCGCTGCTCCCAGGTCACGACGTCAGCCTCGGGCGCGAGCGCGGTCGTCACCTCGGCGAGTTCGAGGCGTGTTGCCACGAACTGCTCGAGCAGCGTCTCGCGCCTCAGCCTGAGCTCCTGGACCGAGAACTTCACGTTCTCGAGGAGGTCGCGGGCGTCCTGCACGGCCGCCTCGGCACGGGCCCGCCGCTCGTCGAGCTCCCGCAGGCTTGCATCCAGTGCCTCGAGCTGGCGCCGCGCGGCGGACAGCTCCTCCTCGATGGCGACGCGCTGCTGCAGCGCCTGCTCGAGGGCCGACTTGAGCTCCGCCTCGGCCGACTCACCGGAGCCCAGCTGGGTCTCGAGATCGGTGCGACGGCTCTCGAACTGGGCGATCTGTCCGTCGAGACGCTCGAGGCTCGCGAGCAGGGACTGCTGCCCCGTGCGGCGCGACTCGACGCGAATCGCAACCTCGCGGGCGGCATTGCGATCCTGCTCGGCACGCTGCCTCGCCTCTGCGAGGGATTGCCTGAGCACATCGCGCTCCGACTCGAGCGCTCGACGCTGCTCCTCGAGCTCGGCCATCGTCTCCACGGCCTCCTCGAGCCGCGCCCGGGTCGAACGGTTGCCGGCGTTGGCCACCTCGAGCGCGGATTCGACCTCGGCCAGCTCGGCCGCCAGCTGCTGCATCCGTGCATTGCGCTGCTCGGCCTTCGCACGCAGGCCGTCGAGCTGCGCGCGCAGGTTCATGTGTGCGGCGCCGCTGCGTGACAACTGGGACTGCTCGTCGGCCAGCCGGTCCTCGAGTTCGCGAACCCGGTGACGGACGGCCTCGAGCTCCTCGTCGAGGGCCCGGTTGCGGGCCTGGAGGCCGTCGAGCTCCCCTCGCTGCCGCCGCAGCTCGTGCTCGCGCTCGATCACGCCTTCGTGCGCGTCACGATCGCGGCTGACGCGCAGCCAGTCCGGTCCGATCCAGATGCCGTCCCGGGTGATGACGGACTGCCCCGCCCGCAGGCGCGGACGGACGGAGAGCGCGTCGCCCAGCGTCTCGGTGGCCACGATGCCCTCGAACAATGCGTCGAGACCGACCGGCCCCTGGACGCGCGCGCGCAGGGTGTCGGCACCGTGGCCGCCACCGGTCGCGCCCTGGGCGCCAGCGAAGAACGTGACCGTGCCCGCGCCGAGGCTCTCCAGCATGCCCGCGACGTCGTCGATGGAATCGACACAGACCGCCTCGAGGTAGGAGCCGAGGACGGTTTCCACCGCCCGCTCCCAGCCGCTGTCCACCGAGAGCTGCTGCGCGAGACGCGGGCTCGCGTCGAGTCCGCGCGACTTCAACCAGTCGACGACCTTGCCCTGCCCCTGGCCGAGCGCGGCGCGCTGCAGCGCCTCGAGCGAAACGATGCGGCCCTCGACGTCCTGCGTTTCACGGCGCGCGACCCGTGAGGCTTCCGAGAGTTCGCGTTCCCGTCCACGCTCCGCCTGGAGCGCGGCGACGAATCCGCTCATGCGCTCCCGCGTCGCCTCGAGCCCCGCGCGCGCCTCGGACTCGGCGCGCTCGAGATCCTCGAGCGTGCCCGCGACGTCTGCCTGGGCGAGCGTGCCGTGTTCCTGCGTCGCGCGTTCCCGCTGCGACACCAGGCGGCGCAGCTGGTTGTCCATTTCCTCGAGTCGTGCGCGCTCGGCCTCCGCGGCCGACGACGCCGAACGCAGCGACTGGTTGAAGCCCTCCCAGCGCTCCTGCCAGCCGTGCATCGCGCCCTCCGCGTCCGCCAGCCGGGCGGCCGCCGATTCCTCCGCCAGGCGGGCCGTTTCGAGTCCGGGCTCGAGCTCCGCCAGTGCCGCGGCGAGCTCGGCGGCCTGGGCAGCATCGCGCACGCGATGGGCCCCGGCCTCCTGCAGCCCCTGCGCGATCTGCTCGAGTTCCTGCCGATGGCGCGCGCGGATCTGCCGGGCATGTTCGATCGCCTGCTCGCTGCGCGAGATCTCGGCACCGACCTGGTAGTAGCGACCCTGCACCTCGGACACCACGTCGGCCCGCGCGTCGTGCTCGTGCCGGGCGCGCTCGATCTCGGCCTCGACGGAACGCTGCTCCGCCAGTGCCGCCTGCAGCGCAATGTCGCGTTCGTTCAGGATGGCCTGTCGCGCGCCGGACTCGCTCTCGACCTCGCGCAGCCTGAGCGCGAGCAGCTCGGCGTGTACCTGCCGCTCCTCCTGCTTGAGCGCCTGGTAGCGCCGGGCCGTCGCGGCCTGCCGCTGCAGGTGGCGCAACTGCTTCTCGACCTCGTCGCGCAGGTCGGAGAGCCGGGCGAGGTTCTCCCGCGTGTGCGCAATGCGGGTCTCGGTCTCGCGCCGCCGCTCCTTGTACTTGGAGATGCCAGCGGCTTCCTCCAGGAACGCGCGCATCTCGTCGGCCTTCGCCTCGATGACGCGCGAGATCATGTTCTGCTCGATGATCGCGTAGCTGCGCGACCCAAGGCCCGTACCGAGGAACAGCTGGGTGATGTCCTTGCGCCGGCATCGAACGCCGTTCAGGAAATAAGACGAGGTACCGTCGCGCGAGACGAGTCGCTTGAGGGAGACCTCGGAGTAGTTCGCATACTCCCCGCCGAGCTTGCCGTCCGAATTGTCGAACACGAGCTCGACGAACGCGTGCCCGACGGGCTTGCGTGAGCTCGAGCCGTTGAAGATGACGTCCGCCATCGAGTCGCCGCGCAGGTGCTTGGCGGAGATCTCGCCCATGACCCAGCGGACCGCGTCGATGATGTTCGACTTGCCGCAGCCATTGGGACCGACCACGCCGACCAGGCTGCTCGGGAAGCCGATGGTGGTGGGGTCCACGAAGGACTTGAAGCCGGCCAGCTTGATCTTGGTCAGGCGCATCGTTCACCCGGGGAGAGGGGGTCGGAGGAGAAGCGAGAAGTTTAAAAGAAAGTGACGCGGCTCACAGCACCGATCGGTGCCTCCCACGGGGCCGCCCGGGGGCTCTTGCCGGGGTGACCTGGTACGGGTGGACCCGGGCCCTGTGGTCTGTATAATCCCGCGTCCTTCGATATGTCCCCGGAGTCCGAGATGCCCGTCAAGAAACCGTCTAGCAAGGCAACCAAGGCCAAGAAGACTGTTTCTGCGAAGGCCCCCGCCAGCGCGGCGGCCAAGCCCAAGGCCAAGGCTACGCCCAAGGCCAAGGCTGCGCCCAAGGCCAAGGCTGCGCCCAAGGCCAAGGCTGCGCCCCGCAGCCGGGCCGTCAAGCCTGGCGCGCCGGCCGCAGGCCAGTCCGCCACCGCGCGTGCGGCAGCCGCACCGAAGAAGCCCCCGGTTCAGCGCAAGACTGCCGAGGACGCCGCGCAATCCCTGGGCGGGCCGAGTCTCCTCGCAGGCCCTCGCAATGTTCAGCCGTACGTCGCCCGCAAGGGCGAGGAGTACATGAACAAGGAGCAGATCGAGCACTTCCGCACCATCCTGAGCAGCTGGAAACAGGACCTGATGCAGGAAGTCGACCGGACGATGCTGCACATGAAGGACGAGGCCGCGAATTTTCCCGATCCGAACGATCGCGCGACGCAGGAATCGGAGTTCAGCCTCGAATTGCGCACGCGTGACCGCGAACGGAAGCTGATCCGGAAGATCGACGAGGCGCTCAAGCGCATCGATGACGGCTCCTACGGCTACTGCCTCGAAACCGGCGAGCCGATCGGTGTGAAGCGGCTCGAGGCCCGGCCCGTGGCGACGTTGAGCGTCGAGGCCCAGGAACGGCGTGAGCGACGCGAAAAGCAGTTCGGCGACCGCGACGACTGGTACCGCTGAACCCCTTCGTCCCTATCGGGGTCGGTTTGCCCCGTCCCCGAGCGGACCGCTGCACTTCGGTTCCCTCGTGGCTGCCGTCGGCAGCTTCCTCGAGGCGCGGACGCGCGGTGGACAATGGCTGGTCCGCATCGAGGACCTCGACCCGCCCAGGGAGCGACCGGGCGCCGCAGACGAGATCCTCACGACGCTGGAGCGGCTCGGCCTGCACTGGGATGGCCAGGTCCTGCGCCAGAGCACGCGGCGTGACGCGCATCAGGCGGCGCTGGAGCAGTTGCTCGACGAGGGTCGCGTGCGCCGCTGCGCCTGTTCGCGGGCGCAGTTGTCGGCCCTGCCGGAGAACCGGCAACGAACCGGGGACGACCTCTACCATCCGCCGCGCTGCCTGGTCGACCCCGGTCCGACCGGGAATGGAGTGGCGTGGAGATTCCGTGCTCCGGACCTCGACGTCGCCTTTCTGGACCGAGTCCAGGGAGAACAGCGCAGCAACGTGGCGCGCTCCGTCGGTGACTTCGTGCTGCGCCGGCGGGACGGCCATTACGCCTACCAGCTGGCCGTCGTGGTCGACGACG
Source organism: uncultured Gammaproteobacteria bacterium (assembly GCA_963823535.1). GTDB lineage: Bacteria > Pseudomonadota > Gammaproteobacteria > Steroidobacterales > Steroidobacteraceae > RPQJ01. Next base: position 193,913 of record CAWGLZ010000003.1, on the reverse strand, counting down.
CGGCGCAGGGCGTCACCGACGTCGTGCGGGGTGCGGACCTCCTGCCGAGCACGCCGCGCCAGATCCTGCTGCAGGACGCACTTCGGTTGCCGAGGCTGACATACATGCATGTACCACTTGCCGTGGACGATTCGGGCCTTAAGCTTTCCAAATCAGGCGACGCGCCAGGACTGTCGCGCTCGGCGCCGGGTGGGCAGCTGGTGGCGGTGCTGGCTTTTCTGCGCCAGTCGCCGCCGGCCGGCCTCGACGGTGCGCCGCTCGGCGAGATCTGGCAGTGGGCGCTGGAGCACTGGCGCCCGCAGTCCCTCGCCGGCATGAAGGCGGGCTCGGTGGCCACGGCAGAACAACGCGCAATTCGACAGGAACAGACGTCATGACCGCCAAGACAAAGACGACCCGCGCCAAGCGCGCCGGAGCCAAGGCCGAGGGTGGACGGGGAAGCGGACCGAGAGTCATCCGCAAGTACCCTAACCGCCGCCTGTACGACACGGTCGAGAGCCGCTACGTCACGCTGGCCGACGTGCGGCGACTGGTCGTCGAAAGGGTCGACTTCGTCGTGCTCGATCGCAAGTCGCAGCAGGACATCACGCGCAGCATCCTGCTGCAGGTGATCGCCGAGCAGGAAGGTGCGGGCGAGTCACTGATGAGCCGGGACTTCCTGTCGCAGGTGATCCGCAGCTATGGCAGCGGCCTGCAGGACTTCGTCGGGCACTACCTCGACGAGAGCATCCAGCTGTTCGCACGCGAGCAACGCGATCTCCGCGAGCGCTTCAAGAGCGTCGTCGGACTGGACCCGGTCGAAACCGTCACCGCCGTGGCCCAGAAGAACTACCAGCGCTGGAAGTCGCTGCAGGAAGAAGTCTTCGGCCGCCTGACCCGTCCATGGGTCCGCGAGGACAAGGACAAGGAGTAGACGACCTGCGTCACCGGGAGGGCGTCAGCCCTCCACGTTGCGCATGGACAATCGCACGCGGCCCTGGCGGTCGACCTCGAGCACCTTCACGCGTACCACGTCCCCTTCCTTGAGCTTGTCGCTGACCCGCTCGACGCGCTCGTCGGAAATCTGGGAGATGTGCACCAGGCCGTCCTTGCCGGGGAGGATCTGCACGAAGGCACCGAAATCCATGAGGCGCACGACCTTGCCCTCGTAGATCGCCCCGACTTCCACTTCTGAAGTGATCAGTTCGATGCGACGCTGGGCCTCGCGCCCGGCCGCGCCGTTCACTGACGCGATCTTCACCGACCCGTCGTTCTCGATGTCGATGCTGGTGCCGGTCTCCTCGGTGATCGCACGGATCACGGCACCACCCTTGCCGATGACCTCGCGGATCTTCTCCGGGTCGATCTTCATGGTGATGATGGTCGGCGCCCACTCGGACATCTGCGGGCGCGGAGTCGAGATCACCTTGGCCATCTCGCCCAGGATGTGCATGCGCGCCTTGTTCGCATGTTCGAGGGCGACCTTCATGATCTCGCGGGTGATGCCCTCGATCTTGATGTCCATCTGCAGGGCCGTCACGCCGTCGGACGTGCCCGCGACCTTGAAATCCATGTCGCCGAGGTGATCCTCGTCGCCGAGGATGTCGGTGAGCACCTGGAAACGCTCGCCCTCGAGCACCAGGCCCATGGCGACGCCCGCGACCGGCGCCTTGACCGGCACGCCGGCATCCATCAGCGCGAGGCTGGTGCCGCAGACGGACGCCATCGAACTCGAGCCATTGGACTCGAGCACCTCGGAGACCACCCGGATCACGTACGGGAAGGTCGTCATGTCCGGCATGGCCGCGCTGACGCCGCGCCGGGCGAGGTTACCGTGTCCGATCTCGCGGCGCTTCGGCGAACCCATCATGCCCGTCTCGCCCACGCAGAACGGCGGGAAGTTGTAGTGCAGCATGAACGGCTCTTTGCGCTCGCCTGCGAGGGCGTCGATGAGCTGCGCGTCGCGACCCGTGCCGAGCGTGGTCGTCACCAGGGCCTGCGTCTCGCCACGGGTGAACACGGCCGAACCGTGGGTACGGGGCAGCACGCCGGTCTGCACCGTGATCGGGCGTACCGTGTGCATGTCGCGACCGTCGATCCGCGGCTCGCCGGCCAGGATGCGACGCCGGACGATGTTGTACTCGAGCCGGCCGATCTCGTCGGCGACCTTGCGGGTCTCGAACTTCGGCGACTCGCCCGAGGCGAGCGCCTCGATCGCAGCCTTCTTGATCTCGCCCACGCGCGCGTAGCGCGCCTGCTTCTCGGTGATCGAATAGGCCTTGCCGAGTTCCGCCTCGGCCAGTGCCCCGACGGCGGCGACCAGCGCCGTGTCCTCAGCCGGGGGTGCCCACTCCCAGGCGGGCTTCCCGGCCTCGGCCGCGAGTTCCTTGATGGCCTTGATCGCGACCTGCATCTGCTCGTGGCCGAAGACGACCGCACCAAGCATCACGTCCTCGGGCAGCATCTTCGCCTCGGACTCGACCATCAGGACGGCGTCCGCGGTACCGGCGACGACGAGGTCGAGCTGCGAGTTCTTGAGATCGGCCTGGGTCGGGTTCAGAGCGTACTGGCCGTCGATGTAGCCGACACGCGCGGCGCCGATCGGTCCCTTGAAGGGAATGCCGGACAGCGCCAGGGCTGCCGAGGCGCCGAGCATCGCCGGGATGTCGGAATCGATCTCCGGATCCAGCGAGACGACGGTGGGAACGACCTGCACCTCGTTGCGGAAACCCTCCGGGAACAGCGGGCGGATCGGGCGGTCGATGAGGCGCGACGTGAGCGTCTCCTTCTCCGACGGCCGGCCTTCCCGCTTGAAGAACCCGCCCGGGATGCGGCCGGCGGCATACGTCTTCTCGACGTAGTTGACGGTCAGCGGGAAGAAGTCCTTGTTCGGGTCCGCGTTCTTGCGCCCGACGGCGGTGACGAGCACGACGGTGTCGCCCATGGAAACGACGACGGCGCCGTCGGCCTGGCGGGCCAGGCGCCCGGTCTCGATGGTGACGGAATGCGGTCCGAACTGAAAAGTTTTCTTGTGGACGGTCACGATTGTGTCCAGTGCTGCATGAGCATCGTAGGAAGCGAAAACGAATCCGGCCCGCATTGCGGGCCGGAGGTTCGACGGATCAGCGGCGCAGGCCGAGTCGGCTGACGACGTCCTGGTAACGACCGAGGTCCGTCGCCTTGAGGTAGTCGAGGAGCTTGCGACGCTGCGTCACGAGCTTCAAAAGCCCGCGACGCGAGGCATGATCGCCCTTGTGCACGTTGAAGTGCTCGCCGAGTTCGTTGATGCGCGCAGACAGAAGCGCGATCTGGACCTCGGGCGATCCGGTGTCTTTCGCGCCGCGACTGAATCCGTCGACGATCTCGGTCTTGCGCTCGGTGGACAGTGCCATCGTTAGGAGTCCTCGAAACCTTGGTACCCTTGAATTGAGCCGCGCATTTTACCCTTCGATGCCCTGATATCTCAAGCCGGGTTCGCCCCTTCCCCCGACGCGCCGCCCACGAAGAGTCTCGCGACCCGCAGCCCGCCTGCCCCATCCCCTTCGACGAGGCCGAGAAATCGCCCGCCTTCATCGTAGGCCCGGGCGTGGCCAGGCAGGCTCAGGGCCGGCGGCGCCCGCAGTATGCGGCCCTGCCTCAGGTGGAGGCTGTCGAGGGGCGACAGGTCGACCCGCGGCAGGTCCGGGAACGCCGCATCGACGGGCAGGAGCCAGGCCGGATGCTCGTCCTCCGCAGGACCGGAGGCCGCCCAGTCCTCGATCTCCTGCAGTGTCACCATGGGCGAGTCGACGAAGGGCTCGACCCACAGGCGGCGCAACGCAGCCAGGTGGCCGACCGTCCCCAGCGCCGCCGCGAGTTCCTCGCCCAGCACCCGGACGTAGGTCCCCTTCGAGCAGACGACTTCGAAGTCGATGGCGGCGGAATCGAGGCGCAGCAGGTCCAGGCGGTGGATCGAGACGGTCCGCGGGGTGCGCGCGATCTCTTCGCCGCGGCGCGCCAGTTCGTAGAGCGGCCGGCCCTGGTGCTTCAGGGCCGAGTACATCGGAGGCATCTGTTCGCGCGTGCCGGACACGCGTGCCATCGCCCCGGTGACGAACTCGGGATCGAGTGGCGGCACCGCGCCCGTGCGGACCGTTCGTCCCTCCGCATCCCCGGTATCGGTCGCGGCACCGAGCAACACGGTGGCCCGGTACGCCTTCGACGAGCCCAGCAGGGCGCCGCAGGCCTTCGTCGCCTGCCCGAAGCACAACGGCAGCATGCCGGTCGCCATCGGATCGAGCGTGCCCGCATGGCCCGCCTTGGCCGCGTGGAGCAGTCGCCTCACGCGCTGCAGGGCCGGCGTGGACCCCAGGCCTGGTGGCTTGTCCAGCAGCACGATGCCGTCGAGCTGACGCCACCGCGGGCGGTCGCCCGGGCCCCGTTCCGTTCCGTGACCGCTCACCGCGGCCCGGCGTCGGTCGTGTCGTCGGTCGCGCCGCCGGTCGCGTCGTCGTCGTCGCCGTCGCCGTCGCCGTCGCCGGCATCGGCGGGATGCCGGGTCTCGTCCTCGCGGACGGCGCGCGTGATGAGGTCCTCGAGCCGCTGGCCGCGCTCGAGTTCTTCGTCCGGCTGGAAGTGGATGTGCGGTGCCACCCGCAGCCGCAGCGCGCGACCGAGCGGTCCCCGCAGGTAGCCCGCCGCCTCGTCCAGGATCTCGCGCTGCTCGGGATCGTGCGAATCGCCCTTGAGCAGCAGGTAGTTCACCCAGGCATGCGAAAGGTCCGGCGAGACCTTCACGTGCGTGATGGTGAGCGGCCTCAGGCGCGGGTCGCGCACCTCGCGGAGCAGAAGTTCCGCGAGGGTGCGCTGCACCTGCTCGGCGACGCGCCTGGCGCGGGGGACGTCACGCGGCATGGCCCCGCACCATCACGCGCTGCGCGCGACCTCGAATCGCGCGAAGCACTCGATCTGGTCGCCGGCTCGGATGTCGTTGTAGTTGCGCACGCCGATGCCGCATTCCGTGCCCGCCCGGACTTCGCCGACGTCGTCCTTGAAACGCCGCAGCGAGTCGAGTTCTCCCTGGTGAATCACCACGTTGTCGCGCAGAACGCGGACCGGATTGCCGCGCTTGATCACTCCCTCGACGACCAGGCAGCCGGCCACCGTGCCGAACTTGCTCGACCGGAACACCTCGCGCACCTCGGCGAGGCCGACGATCTGCTCCTTGACCTCCGGCTTCAGCATGCCGGTGATCGCCTGGCGCACGTCGTCGATCGCCTCGTAGATGATGCTGTAGTAGTTGACCTCGACGCCGGTGTCCTTCATGGCCGAACGCGCCGCGCCGTCGGCGCGGACGTTGAAGCCGATGATCCGCGCCCTGGAGGCGGCCGCGAGCGTGACGTCGGATTCCGTGATCCCGCCGACGCCGCTCGCGATGACCTTCACGGCCACCTCGTCGGTGGCGAGCTTGGAAAGTGCGTCCCGCAGCGCTTCGGCGCTGCCCTGCACGTCCGCCTTCACGATGAGCTGGATGGTCTCGCTCGCCTGCTCGCCCATCTGCGAGAAGACGTCCTCGACCTTCTTGGCCGCACTGGCGAGTCGCACATCGCGGTACTTGCCCTGCCGGTAGAGCGCCACTTCGCGCGCCTTGCGCTCGTTCTCGACGGCGAGCAGGTCGTCTCCGGCGTTCGGCGCGTCGGACAGGCCGAGCACCGCGACCGGCGTGGAGGGCCCCGCCTCCTGGACCTGCTTGCCCGTCGCGTCGAACAGCGCACGCACGCGGCCGAACTCCTGCCCGGCGATGATCGGGTCGCCCGACTTGAGCGTCCCGCGCTTGACGAGCACCGTGGCAACCGCGCCGCGACCCTTCTCGATGCTCGATTCGAGCACCACGCCCACGGCGGGGCCTTCCTGCGGCGCCTTGAGGTCGAGGACCTCCGACTGCAGCAGGATGGACTCGAGCAACTGGTCGATCCCGGCGCCGGTACGGGCCGAGACGTTGACGAACATCGTGTCTCCGCCCCACTCCTCCGGAATGACGTTCTGCTTGCCGAGGTCGTTGCGGACCCGGTCCGGGTCGGCATCGCTCTTGTCGATCTTGTTGACGGCAACGATCATCGCGACGTTCGCGGCCCGTGCGTGCTGGATGGCCTCGACGGTCTGCGGCATCACGCCGTCGTCCGCAGCGACCACGAGCACCACGATGTCGGTGACGTTTGCACCGCGGGCACGCATGGCGGTGAACGCCGCGTGACCCGGTGTATCGATGAAGGTGATGAGGCCCTTCGGAGTCTCGACCTGGTAGGCGCCGATGTGCTGCGTGATGCCACCGGCCTCCCCCGCCGCGACCTTGGCGCGCCGGATGTAGTCGAGCAGCGAGGTCTTGCCGTGGTCGACGTGACCCATGATCGTCACGACCGGCGGCCTCGACAGCAGTTCGAGTTCCCCGACCTCAGCCCGGATCTGGTCCTCCAGCGCGTCCTCCTTGAGGCGCACGGCGGTATGCCCGAACTCCTCGACGACGAGCTGCGCGGTGTCCTGGTCGATGGGCTGGTTGATGGTCGCCATCACGCCCATCTTCATCATCGTCTTGATGACTTCGTTGGCCTTGACCGCCATCCGGTTGGCGAGCTCGCCGACCGTGATCGTCTCGGGGATCTGTACGTCCCGCTTGACGGGTGCGGTCGGCTGCGCGAATTCACCGCCCCGCGAGTCGACGCTCACCTGCACGTGCCTGCGGCTCCGGCTCGCGAGCTGCCGCTTCTTGAAGCGGGCGCTGGCGTCGCCGGTGACGTGCAGCTCCTTGCGTCCGTATTTCGTCGTCCCCTTGCGCTCGACCGCGGGCTCCGCCGGTCGCGCCTTGGGCGGCGGTGCGGCCGGCGCGGCCGGCTCCGCCGAGCGCTGCTCGGCGGCGGTGCGCTCCTTTTCGGCACGTTCGCGATCGCGGACCTCGGCCTGTCGGCGGTCTTCCTCCTCGGCCTTCAGCCGCGCCTCCTCGTCGAGTCGGCGTCGCTCCTCGGTCTCCAGGCGCTCGCGCTCGAGTCGCTCGGAGTCGCGTTGCTCGGCCTCGCGACGCTCCGCCTCCAGCTTGACGGCCTCCTCGGCCTGCCGCTGCCGGTCGACCTCCTCCTGCCGGTGGCGCTGCTCTTCCTCGAGCACGGTCCGGTTGAGGTAGGTCTTCTTGACGCGCACCTCGACGTTGACCGTGCGGGCCCTGCCCTGCGTCGAGGCCAGCTTGATCTCCTGCTGCGACTTGCGCTTCAGCGTGATCTTGCGCGGCGCGGCCGCGTCCTCCTCCCGCCCGTGCGCCCGGCGCAGGTGCGTGAGGAGTTCCATCTTCGCCTCGTCGCTGATGATGTCGTCGGCGCCGGAAACCTTGATGCCGGCCTCGTCGAGCTGGGTCAGGAGCCGGTCGACCGGCACCTTGAGCACTTCGGCAAACTGCGTGACTGTCACTTCCGCCATGGGAATCCTCCGGTCAGGCCTGCTGACCCTGCTCGAACCAGTGCTGGCGCGCGGCGAGGATGAGTTCGCCGGCGCGCTGCGGGTCGAGGTTCGGAATTTCGGCCAGGTCGTCCACCGCCTGCTCCGCGAGATCCTCGCGCGTGACGATGCCGTGGCGGGCAAGTTCGCCCGCGAGTTCGTCGTCCATGCCCTCGACGTCGCGCAGGTCCTCCGCCGGTGCGGCGCCCTCGATGGTTTCCTCGCTCGCGATGGCCTGCGTCAGGAGCACGTCCCGCGCGCGATTGCGCAGCTCTCCGATGATGTTCTCGTCGAACTCCTCGATCCCGGCGAGTTCCGACTGGGGCACGTAGGCGATTTCCTCGATGCTCGAGAAGCCCTCTCCCACCAGGATGGCCGCAACGTCCTCGTCCACGTCGAGCTGCTTCATGAAGAGTTCGCGCAGCACGCGCTGCTCGGACTCACTCTTCTCCTCGGCCGCCTGCTCGCTCATGATGTTGAGGCGCCAGCCCGTGAGCTCGCTCGCGAGGCGGATGTTCTGTCCGCCACGACCGATGGCCTGGGACAGCTTGTCCTCCGCCACCGCGATGTCCATGCTGTGCGATTCCTCGTCGACGACGATCGAGCTCACCTCGGCCGGGGCCATCGCATTGATGACGAACTGGGCGGAGTTGTCGTCGTAGGGAATGATGTCGACGCGCTCGCCGGCGATCTCGTTCGAGACGGCCTGGACGCGCGAGCCGCGCATGCCGACGCACGCGCCCACGGGGTCGATCCGCGGATCGTTGCTGCGCACCGCGATCTTCGCGCGCGCGCCGGGATCGCGGGCGGCGCCGAGGATGTTGATCAGGCTCTGCCCGACCTCGGGCACCTCGAGCTTGAACAGCTCGATCAGGAACTCCGGGGCGGTGCGGCTCAGGAAGAGCTGGGGACCGCGCGGCTCCGAGCGCACGTCCTTGAGGAAGGCCTTGATGCGGTCCTGCGTGCGCACCGGCTCGCGCGGGATCATCTGGTCGCGCGAGATGAAGCCCTCCGCGTTGCCGCCGAGGTCCACGAAGATGCCGTTGCGATCGACACGCTTGACGATGCCCGACACGAGCTGGCCGATGCGGCCCTGGTACTGCTCCACGACCTGGGCACGCTCGGCCTCGCGCACCTTCTGGACGATGACCTGCTTCGCGGTCTGCGCGGCGATGCGCCCGAATGCCACGGACTCGAGCGGCACCTCCACGTAGCCACCGGGCTCGGCCGCGGCCTCGACGTCGAGCGCATCCTCGAGGCGCAGTTCCTTGTCCGGGAACTCGAGTTCGGTCGAGTCGTCGGCGAACACCTTCCAGCGGCGGAACGTGTCGTAGTCGCCGGTCTTGCGGTTGATGGCGACCCGGACGTCGGTTTCCTCGCCGTACTTCTTGCGCGTGGCTGACGCGAGCGCGGCCTCGAGCGCCTCGAAGATGATTTCCTTGTCGACGCCCTTCTCGTTCGAGACGGCGTCCACGACCATCAGGATCTCTTTGTTCATCTTTCGTCCTCCCGCTCAGCGGGGCTCATGCGTCCGGCGCCAGGTGCGCCTTGCGAATTCCTGCGATCGGCAGCGCAAAACGCGCGCCGTCCACGTCAACCTCGACCTGCTCCGCACCGGCGGCCACGAGCGCTCCCTTGAAGCGCCGCCTGCCGTCGACGGGCTGGACCATTTCCACGAGCACCTGCTCGCCCACATATGGCGCGAAGTGCGCCGCCGTACGCAGCGGCCGGTCGATTCCCGGCGACGACACCTCCAGCGTGTACTGCACCGGCACCGGGTCCTCGACGTCGAGCAACTCGCTCACCGCCCGGCTGACCCGCTCGCAGTCATCGAGCGAGATGCCCTCGGCCGCATCGATGTACACGCGGACGAAGCCGTTGCCGCGACCCGGCGAGTACTCGAGTTCCCAGAGTTCGTACCCCAGCCCCTCGACCACCGGCCGTACCAGTGCTTCCAAGGTTTCCCTGAGCATCGAACCGTCCTTGCGCTGCGCGCGGAAACAAAAAATGGGCCGGCGGCCCATTCGTTCCTGCGCGGCCGGCAGACGCGCTGCCCGCCCCGCAAATGAAAAATCCCCGCATGGGGGATTTCTCTGGCGAATCTCCCGCCGCACTGGCCGCCCCCCGGTCACGGGGATCGTCCTGCCCGGCCAGGAACCTACGTCAATCAACAACTTGCCGTTGTCGCGTCGATTCCCGAGGCGCGGATTCTATAGCAAGGGGTCCGATCAGGCTAGCCCGGGTCATCAATCGAGCGTGAGCCCGCCCGTGGACTCGAGCCAGTTCGCGACCCGCTCCGTTGCAGCGGCAACGTCGCCGTCGGAAACGTCGACCTCGAACGACGGCAGGCGCGAGCGCGCCACCTCGAACCGCATCTCTTCCTGCTCGGTGACGAAGCGGTCCAGGTCGTCGTACTGGGCCGGGTTGCCCGAGACCTTGAGCCGCTCCTCGCGGGCCTGCGCGAACGACTCCGGGCTGCGCGTGCACAGGACCACGCGGAAGCCGAGTGGCAGCAGACGATCCTCGAGCCACCCGAACTCCAGTTCACGCCCACGCACCCGGCGCTGGAAGACGATCGTCGAGATGTGGAACCGGTCGATGATCCACGAGTAATACCGCTGCAGTTCGAAGAGGCGGACCCACGTCGCGTAGGTCTCCATGGCCAGCCCTTCTTCCCGGGGCTCGAAATTGATCAGGCCACGTCCCCATGGAACGTTGGTGAACGCGCACCATTCCGCCGAGATCAGCGGCGAGTGATAGCGGTACTTCCGCGGTCCGACCACCCGCGGGTGCTCGTTGAGCGCGAACGCAATGTCGGTCTTGTGAGTGAGCCGCGTGCCCTCGAGGATCAGCTTCGGGCAGAGCTTCATTCGGCCGGCAGGACGGAGACGATCGCGTCCGCGACGCGGTCCACGTTCGATTCGCTCACGCCGGCGATGTTGATCCGCCCGTCCGGCGGCATGTAGACGTGCTGCCGGCTGCGCAGCGCCTCGATCGCCGCGGCATCGAGCCCGAGCAGCGAGAACATTCCACGCTGACGCGTCAGCCAGGAGAAATCCGTGGCCGGCCGGCGCGCCGCGAGGCGCTGCCCGAGGAGTGCCCGGAGCGATTTCATGCGGGCGACCATGGTGGCCAGTTCCTCGGTCCAGCCCGTCCTCAGGCGATCCTCCGCGAGCAGGCGCGCCACGATCGCCGCGCCGTGATCGGGCGGCATCGAATACATCCGCCGGCCGGTGCGCGCGAGGTGCGTGGCGACGGCCGCCGCCGTCGCGTCGGTGGCGGTGACCACGGCCAGCGCCCCGGTGCGCTCCCGGTACAGGCCGAAGTTCTTGGAGCACGACATGGCCAGCAGGAACTGCGGCACGCGCTCGGCCAGCGTGCGCAGCCCCACGACGTCGGCATCCAGGTCGTCGCCAAACCCCTGGTAGGCCAGGTCGACGAAGGGCAGCAGCCCGCGTCGCTCGAGCAGGATCGACAACTCGAGCCACTGCGCGGCGCTCAGGTCTGCACCGGTCGGGTTGTGGCAGCAGCCGTGCAGCAGGACCACGGCCCCCGGGGGCAGTCGACCGAGGTGCTCCATCATGCGGTCGAAAGCGACCGCGCGCGTGGCCGGGTCGTAGTACGGGTAGCGCTGCAGCGCCACGCCCGAACTGCCGATCAACGGCTCGTGGTTCGCCCAGGTCGGCTCACTGACGTGCACCACGGCACCGGGCTCGGAGGCGCGGATGAGTTCCGCCCCGACGCGCAGCGCCCCGCAGCCCCCGACCGTCTGGATCGTGGCAGTGCGCGCACGCAGCGTCTCCGCGAGCGGGCCGAGAGCGAGACGCACGATGGCGTCGTTGAACTCGGGGTTGCCGGCCGGACCGACGTAGGTCTTGGTGGTCTGGGTTTCGACGACGGCCAGCTCCGCCTCGCGCACGGCCGCAGGGATCGGCGTGCTGCCACGATCGTCGCGATAGACGCCGACGCCGAGGTCCACCTTGCCGGGATCAGTGTCGCGCCGGAAGGCCGCGGTGACGCCGAGGATGGGATCCGGAGGCAGGACGTCTAGATTGCCGAACATGTCGCGTGTCACCCTGGTCGCGCGGTCGTCACCCCGCCGGCACGACTTTCTGGTCGATGGCCCCGAAGATACTCCGTCCTTCGCGGTCGAACATCTCGATGCGGACGCGATCCCCGAACATCAGGAATGGCGTGACGGCCCGCCCGTGCTCGATCTGCTCCAGCATCCGGCGCTCTGCGAGACACGAGGAGCCGCGGGAACGATCATAGTTCGAAACCGTGCCCGAGCCCACGATCGCGCCCGCGCCGAGACGCCGCGTGCGGGTCACGTGCTCGATGAGCCGCGGGAAGTCGAAGGTCATGTCGAGCCCCGCCTCGGGTCGACCGAAGAGCTGCCCGTTGACGTGGGAGACCAGCGGCAGCAGCACCTTGCCGCCGTCCCAGGCGTCGCCCAGTTCGTCCGGAGTGACCGCGACCGGGGAAAACGCCGTCGCGGGCTTGCTCTGGTAGAAGCCGAAGCCCTTGGCCAGCTCGGCCGGGATCAGGTTGCGGAGCGACCAGTCGTTGACCAGCATCAGGAGCCGGATGTGACGGCGCGCGTCCGCGGCCGAGGTGCCCATCGGCACGTCGTCGGTCACGACGGCGACCTCGCCTTCGAGGTCGATCCCGAACTCCTCGCTCGGCACCGGCACGTCGCCGGTGGGCGCCAGGAAATCGTCCGACCCGCCCTGGTAGACGAGCGGGTCGGTCCAGAAGCTGGCCGGCATCTCGGCGCCGCGCGCCTTGCGCACGAGTTCGACGTGGTTCACGTAGGCGGACCCGTCCACCCAGTGATGCGACCGCGGCAGCGGCGAGAGGACCTGGGTGCTCTGGAACGGAAAGCTGCCCGGCGCGCGGCCGTCCTCGAGGTCGAGCGCCACCTCTTCCAGCCGCGGCGTGACGCGTGCCCAGTCGTCGAGCGCCGCCTGCAGGTGGGGCACAATGTGCGGCACGGCCACGGCGCGCGTGAGGTCGCGGCTCACCACGATCAGTTGCCCGTCCCGGCTGCCGTTGCGCAGCGAGGCCAGCTTCATGGGCGGGCCCGCCAGCTGTCCACGTACCCGTGCCACTCGACCGCCTCGACGCCCGCGCCGGCGTCGAGCGCATCGCGCGTGTCGATCATCACCGCGAACTCGTCCGTGGCCGGCTTCGACTGCTGGAACATTCGCGTCAGGGCCTTGGGATGTGGTCCATGCGTGAAGCCGCCCGGGTGAAACGTCATCATGCCCGGGTGGATGTTGTCACGGCTGAAGAAATCGCCGGCGTGATAGAACAGGACCTCGTCGTAGTCGTCGTTGTTGTGGAAGAACGGCACCTTGAGTGCGCCCGGGTCGCTCTCGAAGGGACGCGGCGCAAACGTGCAGACGACGAAGCGATCGGCGACGAAGGTCGTGTGCGCCGACGGCGGCAGGTGGTAGCGATGGCTCATCAGCGGACGCAGGTCGCGCACGTTGACCCGCACCACTGCGAGCTCGCCGTGCCAGCCCACGGCATCGAGCGGATTGAACGGATAGGTGATCACCGACAGTGAATTGCGGCGTTTCACCTCGACCTGCCAGCGGGTCGAGTCACTCTGCTGCGCGATGAAGTCCGCGTCGATCCGCGGCGTGTCGAGCATTGCCGGATCGAAGATCGCGTGATTTCCGACCAGTCCCTTGTCAGGCAGCTGGTAGCTCGAATTCGTCGCCTCGACCAGCAGGACGTCCATGGCCGAGGCGCAGTCGATGCGCCACATCGTGCCCCGCGGCAGCACGACGTAGTCCCCGGCCTCGATCGCGAGATGACCGAAATCGCAGTAGAGGTCGCCCGCGCCCGCATGGATGAACAGCAGCTCGTCGCCGTCGGCGTTGCGCGCGAGCCGGGTCATGCTGCCGGGCAGCCGCCAGTAACGGATGCGGCAGTGGCCGTTGACCAGCACCTCCGCCGCAGACCACGGACCCTGCCCGACCGCCGGCAGCTTCGCGAGGTCGAAGGCGCGCGGCCGGAGCGGCCCCGTGAACTCCGTCCAGCCGGTGGGTGGATGCCGATGGTGGAAGAAGGCAGCGGGGCCGAAGAAGCCTTCCTTGCTCATCTCCCGCTCGTAGGTTCCCTCCGGCAGGTCGCAATGCGCCTGCCTGGAAGCGGTCCCCTCCACCCGCGACACCGGGATGTATCGTTTCATGCTGTGTCCTCGTCCGCTCGCAACGCTGCGGGCCGGGCCGCCCTGCTTCAGATGACGCCCCGACGCTCCTGGTCGAGCTCGATGGATTCGAACAAGGCCCGGAAATTGCCCTCGCCGAAGCCTTCGTTGCCCTTGCGCTGGATGATCTCGAAGAAGATCGGACCGATCACGTTCCGCGTGAAGATCTGCAGCAGGATACCGTCCTCGTCGCTGCCGTCGATGAGGATCCGGCGGCGCTGCAGTTCCTCCAGCGACTCGCGGTGCCCGTGGACGCGGGCGTCGACGCCCTCGTAGTAGGTATCGGGCGAGTCCTGGAAGTCGATGCCGTTCTGCCGCAACCGGTCCACGGTGGCGTAGATGTCGTCGGTCGCGAGCGCAATGTGCTGGATGCCCTCGCCGCGGTACTCGCGCAGGTACTCCTCGATCTGGGATTTGTCGTCCTGCGACTCGTTGATCGGGATGCGGATCTTCCCGCACGGACTGGTCATCGCCCGGCTGAAGAGTCCGGTCTTCTTGCCCTCGATGTCGAAATAGCGGATCTCGCGAAAATTGAACAGCCGCTCGTAGAAGCCCGCCCACTTGTCCATGTGGCCGCGCTGCACGTTGTGGGTCAGGTGGTCGATCACCGTCAGCCCGGCCGCCCGGCTGGGAGAGGCCTGCTCGACGGGCTGGAAGTCCACGTCGTAGATCGTGCGTTCGCCGTAGCGATCCACCAGGTAGATCAGGCTGCCGCCGATGCCTTCGATCGCGGGGATGTTCAGTTCCATGGGTCCGACCGACGTGCGCACCGGCGTCGCACCCAGGTCGCAGGCCCGCTTGAAGGCCGCGGCGGCGTCCCGCACCCGGAAGCCCATCGCACACGCCGACGGGCCGTGCTGCTGAGCGAAGCGCTGGCCGAAGCCATCGGGCTCGGCATTGATGATGAAGTTGATGTCGCCCTGCTTGTGCAGCGTGACGTTCTTGCTGCGGTGCCGGGCCACCACGGGGAAGCCCATGCGCTCGAACAGCGAACGCAGCAGCACCGGGTCGGGTGCGGTGTACTCGACGAACTCGAATCCATCGGTGCCCATCGGATTGTCGAAGAGGTCGGCCATGACGGGGTCCCCCGGGGAAATTCGTTTCAAATGAAACTGAAGGGGCGCGATGGTACTGTAGTTGCGGCGCAACATGCCAACCTGCCACCCGGCGTCACCCGGCGTCATCGCCCGGGCATCCTCGGGCAGCATGCGTCGAGCCCGCAGTCGGTCCAGGCCCTGCGGACAATCTGCTGATGGACCGGAAGTTCGCGACACCGTTCCTCGGTCGCGACATGCGGCCACGCAGCTGTTCGACCGCGGCCTCGCACGTCCGGCTGATCCGGCATGTGCAGCCCGCTCAGCGCCGCGATACTTCGAACTCGAGGAGCACGACGGCGTACGGCTGCTCATCCGGATGCTGTATCACGGATGCAGGAGTAGCCCGGTCAGCGCGGGTGGCCCGGGACGCGCGTCCCGAGGCCGCCGATCAGAACATCGCGTCCATCAGCACGTCGTGGATCATCTGCGTTGCCGTTTCGACCAGCAGCACGCGGCCGTCGACGATGATCCGTTCGTAGCCACTGCGTACCGGGGGCAACTGACGCGCCAGATCGCCTGGCAAACTCTTCTTGGCGATGCCCGGCGGCAGCGGCTTGCCCCTCGCCAGGTTCTTGGCGATGCCGGGAGGCAGGGGCTTGCCCTTCTGCTTGCTGGAGTTCTTGCTGGTGTTCTTGCCGGAGTCACCGGCGTGCGCGGAGTAGTAGTCCTGGATGATCGAGATCTCGTCCTTGCTGAAGACGACCGATACGTCCGCCGACGCCAGTGCTGGCGTGAGCAGGGCGGCAACGGAACACGCACAGATCAGTTGACGAATGCCCACGGCAGAGAACCTCGTGTTTGGGGTCCGCCGAAGTCTAGCGACCCGTTGCCCGACTGCGGCGTGAGGCTGGTCACGGAACACCGATGCCCGGCACGCGGCCGGCTCACGGCGGACGCTCCGCGGTCAACTGTCGGTGGATCAGGGCCACCGTCCTGTCGAGGCAGGCGAGTAATGCATGCGCCCGACATTGAACGCGCCCGATGCGGCCAGACGCCGGGCGTGCCCGAGGGCGTGGCAATCATCGGTATTGCCGTTCCGCGAATCCGAGTCACGCGCGCTGGCGGCGCCGGCCGCACGTCACTCCTCTAAATGTGAAGAGAAATCGCGCCTAACCCATTGAATTGGTGGGCCGTGCTGGATTCGAACCAGCGACCAACTGGTTAAAAGCCAGCTGCTCTACCGACTGAGCTAACGGCCCGCCCAGGCAAGGGCGCGCATGATACCGGATCGCCCCCCGCGGATCACCGATAGGGCGTCGGATCGGGCACGCCGGCCGCCGCGAAGCCTTCCCGACGCAGTCGACAGGCGTCGCAGCGCCCGCAGGCGCGGCCGGCGTCGTCGGCCTGGTAGCACGACACCGTGAGCGAGTAATCGACGCCCAGGTCGATCCCACGGCGGATGATGTCCGCCTTGCTCAGGGACACGAGCGGTGCGCGGATCCTGAGCCGCTCTCCGTCCTCGACTCCCGCCCGCGTCGCGAGATTCGCCAGACGCTCGAACGCCTCGATGAACTCCGGCCGGCAGTCCGGGTAGCCGGAGTAATCCACGGCATTGACGCCGATGAAGATGTCGTGGGCCCCGAGAACTTCGCTCCAGGCGAGCGCCAGGGACAGGAACACCGTGTTTCGCGCGGGCACGTACGTGACCGGGATCCCGGTCGTCGGCCCTTCGGGGACGGCGATCCCGCGATCCGTGAGCGCCGAGCCGCCAAACGCGGCGAGATCGATGTTCATCACGCGGTGGTCGACGGCGCCGAGCGAGCCGGCGACGCGCCGCGCCGCCGCGAGTTCCGCCAGATGCCGCTGGCCGTACGCGAAGCTGAGCGCATGACACGCGTACCCCTCGGTCCGCGCGATCGCGAGGCAGGTGGCCGAATCGAGTCCACCCGACACCAGCACCACCGCGGGTGGCCGGTCTTCGCGCTCTCGGGATTCCATGGCGGATGTTGTGTTCATCGGCCGGGCTCGTTGCCCCACAGATACTTGTGGAGCTGGACCTGCAGCCGGACGTCGAGTCGATCCGCCAGGATCCACTCCGCGAGGTCGCGCGCCTCGAGCTGTCCCCAGCTCGGCGACAGCAGCACCGGGCTCGCGAGCGATCCCGCATGGCTGCGGATGAGCGCGCGCGCCCACTCGTAGTCCTCGCGCGAGCACACCACGATCTTGACCTGGTCGCGGTCGGTGAGGATGTCGAGGTTGTCGAGGCGATTGCGCGCAACCTCTCCCGATCCCGGCGTCTTCAGGTCAACGACGCGGCTGACCCGCGGGTCGACCGGAGTGACGTCCATCGCACCACTCGTCTCCAGGGAGACGGAAAAGCCCGCGTCGCACAGGGCCGCGAGCAGGGCGAGGCACGCTTTCTGTGCCAGGGGCTCGCCTCCGGTGACGCAGACGTGGCGAACGCCGCTGCCACGCGCGACGTCGACGAGCTGCTCCACGGTCTGCCATTCGCCGCCGTGGAAGGCGTACTGCGTGTCGCAGTACACGCAGCGCAGGGGACAGCCCGTGAGGCGGATGAACAGGCTCGGCCAGCCGACGGCGTCTGCCTCGCCCTGGATCGAGACGAAGGTCTCGGTGACCTTGAGGCGGCTCACCGTCGTTCGACGTCCATCCTCGCGAGCCGCTCGGCCGCCAGCCGGGCCGCGTCCGTGCCCGGGTACGCCCGTTCCACGCGCTCCAGGGTCTCCCGCGCGTTGCGGAACGCCTTCAGCTCGTACTGGCAGAACCCCACCTTGAGCAGTGCATCGCCGGCCTTGCGCGAGTCCGGGAAGCGGTCGAGCACGGTCTGGAAGGACTTGAGCGCGGCCTCGTAGTCCTTCTGCACGTACTGGGCCTCGCCCAGCCAGTAGGACGCGTTGTCGGCACGCGGGCCGTCCGGGTACTTGGTGAGGTAGACCTGGAATCCGCGGATCGCCTCCTCGTAGCGGCCGGCCTTCAGGGCAGCGAAGGAGTCACCGTACACCGTCGCCTCGTCCTGGTTGCGGATGTCGGCTTCCGACGGCGGCTCGCCGGTCGCGGTACCGGCCGGCGTCGCGCCATGCTCGATGAGCAGCAGCCGCCGGTCGAGGTCCGCGTAGAGATCCCGCTGCTGCTGCCTGAGCGTCTCGAGATCGTGCCGCGCCTCCTCGATCTGGCCCTTCAGCGTCCGCAGTTCGGACCGTGCCGCCTCGATCTTCTGCTGCATCGGCACCAGGCTCTGGTTGGCGCGCTCGACGGTACTGAGCCGTGCGTCAAGCTCGTTGGCTCGCACCTCGAGGTCCTTGTTGCTCGCGGTGCGGCCGAAGGCAACCGCGCCCGGCAACAGCAGCGCCGACATCACGATGACGATGGCCGAGCGGGTATTCATCGTCGGCTCACTGGGCGTGAACGAGCTCGACGCGCCGGTTCTGCGCATACGCAGGATCGTCCGAGCCTTCGACGGCCGGACGCTCCTCGCCGTAGCTGACGGTCGCGATCTGCGCCTCCGCCACGCCCTGCACCAGCAGCGCACGCCGGACAGTCTGGGCCCGGCGCTCGCCGAGGCCGATGTTGTACTCGCGCGATCCCCGCTCGTCGGTATGTCCCTCGAGACGCACGCGAGCGCTCGGGTACTTGACGAGGTACGCGGCGTGCGCGGCGACCAGCGGCACGTACTCGGGGCGGATCTCGCTGCTGTCGTAGTCGAAGTAGACGATGCTCTTCTGCTGCAGCTCGGCCAGCGCCTGCTGCTGCGGCGTCAGGCTCGAGGCGCCCGCGCCGGCGCCCTCCGCGCCGATCCCGCTGGTGGCTGCGCCCCCGCCGTCGACGGCGGCGCCGGCTCCCTCCTCCGGCTTCGTCTGCGTGGGCTTCTGGCAGGCCGCGAGGCCCAGGGCCAGCAACGCGACGGCGAGGAACTGCATGCGCTTCATGACTGTGTGACTCCTGAACTCAAGCTCTGGCATAGGCCGGCACGGCCGGCAGGAAGTGCGCGCCTTGTACCACAACGCCCGCAACGGTTCATCACGGCTGGACGAACGGCGACCAGGCCGGCTCGCGTACGTCGCCCTGGTCCGAGCTCAGCCGCTGCTTGAAGCGACCGTCCGAGGAGACGATGGCGAGCGCTCCCCGGCCACGGTCCCGGGTGGCGTAGATCAGCATGGCACCGTTCGGCGCGAAGCTCGGCGATTCGTCCTGGCGCGCGTCGGTGAGCACCCGCAGGTTCCCCGAGGCGAGTTCCATCACGGCGATCCGGTAGCCGCCGCGGTCCAGCGTCACCAGGGCGAGTTCCTTGCCGTCCGGCGACAGGCGCGGGCGGGCGTTGTAGCCGTTCATGAACGTCAGGCGCTCCGCCTTGCGGGCCGCGTCCAGCGCGACGCGGTAGACCTGGGCGTTCCCGGACCGGTCCGAGGTGAAATACAGGGCGCGGCCGTCCTGCGACCACTCGGGCTCGGTGTCGATCGCATCGTCGGAGGTCACCCGCGTGAGCGTCTGTGTCGCCAGGTCAAGCGTATAGAGGTCGAGATTCCCGTCACGCGACAGCGTGAGGGCCAGCCGGCGCCCGTCCGGTGACCACGCGGGCGCGCCGTTGATGCCCGCCCGCGCCGACACGCGACGACGTTCGCCGGTGGCGAGACGCTGCACGTAGACCGCGGACGCCTTGCCCTCGAACGAGACGTAGGCCAGGTTCTGCCCGTCGGGCGACCAGGCCGGCGACATGATCGGTTCGCCCGACTCCATGGCCGTGCGGGGGTTGTGGCCATCCGCATCCGCCACGACCAGCCGGTAGCGCTGGGAGGGCGGCCGCCCGTCCATGGTGACGTAGGCGATGCGGGTCGAAAAGGCTCCCGGGATACCGGTGAGGCGCTCGAAGACGAGGTCGGCGACGCGGTGGGCCGTCACCCGCAATCCGCGCTCGCTCGAGGGCAGTCGCTGGGCCAGAAGTGACGCGCCGGTGCGCACGTTGAAGAGTTCGAAGACGACCGTGAGGCCCGTGGCAGCGGGCTCGATGCGACCGACCACGATGAAGTCCGACTTGAGCAGGCGCCAGTCCTCGAAGCGGATGTCCGCGCCCGAGGTCGGTCGCGCAACCAGGTCGGCACGCTCGAGGGGCGCGAACCGGCCACTCATCTGCAGGTCGTTGGCAATGACGGCCGCGACATCCACTGCGCCGCCCTCGGCCTGGCCGCCGAACGGCACCACCGCGATCGGTACCGCATCGCGCACGCCCTGCGTGATGTCGAGGCGCAGCTGGGCATGGCCCGGAGAGGCCGCGAGGAGCAGCCCCAGCGCCAGCAGTCCCGGCAGGAGGCCGTATCGATGAAAGCCCGCGAGCATCACTTGCATTGCAACCCCTATTCCGTCGGCTTGAACACGATTTCGAGGCGCCGCTCGAACGCGCGCGGGTCGCGCGGCGCCGGCAGCGGCGAGGCCCGGTAGACGGCGTTCGTGATCGACTCGCGCACCGCCTGGTCGCCGTTGCAGGGACCGAGCTTCACGTCGACCACCGTGCCCCCCGGAGCCTGCGTGACGTACAGGGTACATTCGAGGCCCGCACGCGCCGACGGCGGCCGGATCCAGCTGCGCTCGATCGTCTGCACCAGGAGCATCCGATACTCGTCCATCACGCCCGACTTCGCCAGGGCGGCCGCCTCTTCCTCGGCGGCGAGGCTGCGCTGGAGGGCCGCCTCGCGATCCGCCCGCAGCTGGGCCTCACGCTCGGCCTTGGCCTGTTCTTCGGCCTTGCGCTTCGCCTCTGCCGCCTCGGTCTTGCGCCGCGCCTCGTCTTCCGCCGCCTTGCGCTTCGCCTCGGCCTCGGCCGCCCGCCGGCGTTCCGATTCCTCGGCCCGGCGCTGCTCCGCGGCGGCCTGCTCGCGCGCCAGTTGTGCGTCGCGCTCCTGTGCCGCGCGCTCAGCGACCTGCCGATCGCGCTCGGCCTGCGCGTCCCGCTCCGCCTGCGCGGCCATTTCCGCGCTGCGATCAGGCGGCTCGGCCGCCGGCTCAACGCGCTCGACCGGCTCCGGGGGAACCTCGACGGGCTCGGGAGTCCTGGCAACCGGCGCGGCCATGGGATCGGGCAGTGCCTTCACCGACTTGGGCACCTCGGCCACATACCCTTCGATCGCGAGTTCGACGGGCGGCTGCGGGGACGTCCAGCGCAGCGCCGCACCGGCCAGCAGCGCGAGCAGCAGCAGATGCAGGCCCGCGGACCCTGCCAGCGGGCGCAGGTGCTGTTGGAAGAAGCCGGGCATCGTTCAGCGCGTTCCGCTCTTGCGGGTCGAATTCGCCGGCGACTCGGTCGCGAAACCGACCTTGACGGCGCCCGCCTGCTGCAGCAATGCCATTGCTTCCACCACCTGCCCGTATTGCACCGTCCTGTCTGCCTTGACCAGCACGGGACGCTCAGGTTCCCTCCGCAGCACGGCCGAGGCCAGTTCCAGGGCACGTTCGGGCTCGAGCGGCGTGTTCGGATCGCCGATGTTCAGGTACAGGGCCGCGTCCGCGTCCATGCTCAGCACCAGCGGCTCGATGTCCGGCGGCATGGGTTCAGCCGCCGCCTGCGGCAGGTCCACCTTGATGCCCTGGCTCAGGAGCGGCGCCGTCACCATGAAGATGATCAGCAGCACGAGCATGACGTCGATGTAGGGCACGACGTTGATCTCACCCATCAGCCGCCGTCCCCGGCCTCCCGTGACCTGTGCCATGGCTCAGCCCTGGACGCCGGCGTGGCGCTGCAGGATGGTGGAGAACTCCTCCATGAACGCGTCATACCGCAGCTCCAGCCGGCCCACCTGGTCCGCATAACGGTTGTAGGCGACCACCGCCGGAATGGCCGCGAACAGGCCCATGGCCGTGGCGATCAGGGCCTCGGCAATGCCGGGAGCGACCATGGCCAGTGTGGCCTGCTGCACGTTCCCAAGCCCCTGGAAGGCGCTCATGATGCCCCACACGGTCCCGAACAGGCCCACGTAGGGACTCGTCGAGCCGATCGTCGCCAGCGTCGAGAGATTCTCCTCGAGCCGGTCCGTCTCCCGCAGCTGGGCCACGCGCATCGCGCGGCGGCTGCCCTCGAGGAGTTGACCGCCGGCGATGCCAACCTGCTTGCGCAGCCGCGAGAACTCGCGGAAACCCGCGACGAAAACACCGACCATGCCGGTCGGCGAACCCGACTCGAGGGCCTTGTACAGCGCCGCGAGATCACCGCCGGACCAGAACTGCTCCTCGAACCGGTCGGCCGCCGCGCGCTCGGCCCTGAGCAGTTGCCGCTTGCGGAGGATGATCGCCCACGAGACGACGGACGCCCCGGCGAGCAGCGCCATCACGAACTGGACGATCAGGCTCGCCTGCAGGATCAGGTCGAGTGCCGAGTGGTCACCGATCATGCTTCATCCTCATGCGTCGAACAGGCCGAGGGTTCCGCCCGCGCGCTCGACGGCTGGCGGCGTCAGGCCGAAATGCAGGTAGGCACTGCGCGTCGCAACGCGTCCCCGTGCCGTGCGCATGATGAACCCCTGCTGGATCAGGAACGGTTCGATCACGTCCTCGATGGTCCCCCGCTCCTCGCCGAGTGCGGCGGCCAGGCTGTCGACGCCGACCGGTCCGCCGTCGAACTTCTCGATGATCGTCAGCATCAGCCGACGGTCCATCGGGTCGAAGCCGCGCGGATCGACGTCGAGCAGGTCGAGGGCCGCCTGCGCCACCGCGTCCGTGATCCTGCCCTGCGCCTTGACCTCGGCGAAGTCACGCACGCGGCGCAGCAGCCGGTTCGCGATCCGTGGCGTGCCGCGCGAACGGCCCGCGATGCGGGCAGCTCCCGCCTCGTCGGTCGGGACGCCGAGGATCCGTGCCGAGCGCTCGACGATGCGCTGCAGGTCCTCGGTGCCGTAGAACTCCAGCCGCTGGACGATGCCGAAGCGGTCGCGCAGCGGCGAGGTGAGCAGTCCCGCGCGCGTCGTGGCACCGACCAGCGTGAATGGCGGCAGGTCGATCTTGATCGACCGTGCCCCGGGCCCCTCGCCGATCATGATGTCGAGCTGGAAGTCCTCCATCGCGGGATAGAGGATCTCCTCGACCACCGGGCTCAGGCGGTGGATCTCGTCGACGAACAGGATCTCGTTCGCCTGGAGATTCGTCAGCAGCGCCGCGAGGTCGCCCGGCCGCTCGAGCACCGGCCCGGAGGTCTGCTTGAAACCGGCACCCAGTTCGTTGGCGATGACGTGCGCCAGCGTGGTCTTGCCGAGCCCGGGCGGGCCGAAGATCAGCACGTGGTCGAGCGCATCGGCGCGCTGGCGCGCTGCCGTGATGAAGATCTCCATCTGCGCCTTCACGGCCGGCTGCCCGACGTAGTCGGCCAGCGTCTTCGGACGCACGGCGCGGTCGTACGCCTCCTCGTCGCGCTGGCTGCCGGCGGAAATCACGCGATCCTGCTCGATCATTCAGTTTTACCGTCGCATCAGGTCGCCGCGGCACGCAGCGCGTGGCGGATGAGTTCCTCGGTCGACACCACGGCCGGGTCCACCTTCTGCAGCAGGCGGGTGACCTCGGCGGGTTTGTAGCCAAGGGCGACCAGCGCGCTGAACGCCTCCGACTGGGGATTCGGGGTGGCTCCGGCCGCGGCACCGGAGCCCGGGACGAAGGCCGGGCCACCGAGGACCTTGAGTCGATCCCGCATCTCGATCACCAGCCGCTCGGCGGTCTTGCGGCCGATGCCCGGCACGCGAACCATCGCCGCCACGTCCTGGGACTCCACGCAGCGGTGAAAGTCGTCCACGGTGATGCCCGAAAGTATGGCGAGTCCGATGCGCGGGCCAACCCCGGAGACCTTGATCAGCTCGCGGAACAGGCTGCGCTCGCGCTCGGTGCCGAAGCCGAAGAGCACGTGGGCATCCTCGCGCACGACGAGATGGGTGTGCAGGCTCACCTCCGCCCCGACGGCCGGCAGGCCGTAGAAGGTCGACATCGGCGCCTCGACCTCGTAGCCCACCCCGCCCACGTCCAGGACGAGTTGCGGCGGATGTTTCGCGGCCAGTCGACCGCGGAGATGACCGATCATGGGCGCAGACCGCGGGCCGCCCCGGCTTCGACGATGCGGCGCGCCTCGCGCGAGTAGGCGTGGCACAGCGCGATACCGATGGCGTCGGCCGCGTCTGCGCCGAGTTCGCCCTGCAACCTGAGCAATGTCCGCACCATCAACTGCACTTGTTCCTTCTGGGCACCGCCCTGCCCCACGACCGCCAGCTTCACCTCGCGTGGCGCGTACTCGAAGACCTCGGGCGCATCGCCGAACACCGCGCACAGCGCCGCTCCGCGGGCCTGCCCGAGCTTGAGCGCACTGTCCGCGTTGCGATGCATGAATACGCGCTCGATCGCGACTTCCTGCGGCCCGAACTCGCGCATCAGGCCCAGCACGCCCTCGAAAATCTGCCGCAGCCGCGGTGGGAATGCCGCTCCACTGGTGCGGATGGCGCCGCTTGCCACATAGCGGGCGTCGCCGTCCTCCCAGTCGATGATGCCGAACCCGGTCGCCTGCGAACCCGGATCGAGGCCGAGGATTCGCACCGGTCCGCCGCGCGTCGACACGGGCCGCGACGTGGGCGCCCAGCGCCGGCCACTACGATTCAGCCTGGGCAAGCACACACTCCACGGGGACCGGGAAACGTCGCGCTATCATAACCTACACAGTGAAGCACGCCGAAATCGACATCGCTGGCCATTCGCCGCAGGTCCGTGAGGCCGTCGCCTACGTTCGCCGACTCGAGGCGACCGAGGCCGGCGCGCTCGGCGTCGAACTGGCGGGAATCCTGGCCGAGCTGCAGGTTGACGACGAGATCCTGCTGACCGGCCTGCTCGTTCCCTGTCTGGAGGCCAACGCCGCCGAGGACGATCAGCTGGTCGCGATCTTCGGCGAGCAGCCGCTGCGGCTCGCGCGCGAACTGCAGCGCGTGGAGGGCAGCGGCATCCCGGCCGGCTGGAACCCCGGCCAGGCCCTGAAGCCGGAGCAGTCGGAGGGTCTGCGCAAGCTCCTGCTGTCCCTCGCCTCGGACGTCCGCCTGGTCCTGGTCCGGCTCGCGCTGCAGCTCGTGCGGATGCGTCACCTCAAGAAGGCGACGCGCGACGAACAGCAGCGCGCCGCACTGGAGAGCCGCGAGATCTATGCGCCGCTCGCGAACCGTCTCGGGATCTGGCAACTGAAGTGGGAGCTCGAGGACCTCGCCTTCCGCTTCAAGCAGCCGGACGACTACAAGCGGATTGCCGGCTGGCTGCGTTCCAAGCGCGTCGAGCGGGAACGCTACATCGAGGACGTGCGCCGGGAGCTCGACCGCGAGCTGCAGAAGGCGGACGTTGCCGCCGAGATCACGGGTCGACCGAAGCACATCTACAGCATCTGGCGCAAGATGCAGCGCAAGGGGCTCGCCTTCGAGCAGGTGATGGACGTGCTCGCCGTGCGCGTGCAGGTGCAGTCGATCGCCGACTGCTATGCGGCGCTCGGCATCGTGCACGGATTGTGGCCCTACATCCCGGGCGAGTTCGACGACTACATCGCCACGCCCAAGGAGAACAACTACCGCTCGCTGCACACCGCCGTGATCGGGCCGGGCCGCCTGCCGCTCGAAGTCCAGATCCGCACCCGCGAGATGCACGAACACGCCGAACTCGGCGTCGCGGCGCACTGGCAGTACAAGGAGGGCCGCAAGGCCGAGACGAGCTTCCAGCAGAAGATCATCTGGCTCCGGCAGCTCCTCGAGCCGAGCAATCGCGAGGATGCGGAACCGGACCTGCTCGACGGGCTGCAGGCCGAGATCTTCGAGGACCGCGTCTACGCCTTGAGCCCGCGGGGCGAGGTGATCGACCTGCCGCGCGGCGCCACGCCGCTCGACTTCGCCTACCACGTGCACACCAGCGTCGGCCATCGCTGCCGCGGGGCGCGGGTCAACGGGCGCATGGTGCCCCTCGACCACAAGCTCGCGAACGGCGACACCGTCGAGATCATCACCGCCAAGCAGCCGAACCCGAGCCGCGACTGGCTCGTGCCGGCACTCGGTTACCTGGCGTCCTCGCGCAATCGCGCCAAGGTGCGCAACTGGTTCCGCAAGCTCGACGAAGGCCAGAACCGCGAGCAGGGGCGGCAGATGCTCGAGCGCGAACTCGACCGGCTCGGCGTACGCACCCCGCCGCTGCCCGAGATCCTCGCGGAGCTGGGCCTGCCCAACCTCGAGGCACTGTACCTCGGTCTCGGCCAGGGCGAGCTGACACTGGCGCAGGTGGCCGGCGCGGTTCACCGTCGCCTGCAGGAACGCGAACCTCCGAAGCTGCGGGCGCTCAAGCCGACCGTGACCGGGCAGGTCACGGGCATGATGATCGACGGCGTCGGCGACCTGATGAACTCTTTTGCCCGCTGCTGCCGTCCGGTGCCCCCGGAACCCATTGCGGGATACATCACCCTGGGGCGGGGCGTGAGCATCCACCGGGCGAACTGCGCCAACCTGCTGCGCCTCAAGGACACGCAACCCCAGCGCGTGCTGTCCGTGGACTGGGGACGACCGTCGCCGGAGCGGACCTTTCCGGTAGCCGTCGCGATCCACGCGTTCGACCGGCGCGGCCTGGCCCGGGACATTTCGGCCGTGCTCGCCGACGAGCACATCAACATCGCCTCGATGAACGTCGTGACCGACGCGGCGGAGAACACGGCCACGGTGGACCTCACGGTCACGGTGCACGGGCTCGACGAGTTGAGTCGCCTGCTGAGCCGTTTCGCCGGGCTGCCGAACGTGATCAGCGCAAGGCGCCGCGGATGATCCCGGGGAGTCCCAGGTGAGGAACTGGATCCGCATCGCCATCTTCGGCATGGCCGCGATCGCCGCCTTCCAGTGGTGGCAGGGCCGCGATGGGCTCGAGACCCCCGCGTCGACGTCCGCCGCGACCCGCGCCGATGGCCACGCGCCCGCTGTCACGCGGTACCCGACGTTCCTGCCACCGGAAGCCGTGGCGACCCTCGAGGCCATCGCGCGCGGCGGTCCGTTCCCGTATCCGCGGGACGGCAGCACCTTCCAGAATCGCGAGCGACGGCTGCCCGACGAACCCCGCGGCTACTACCGCGAGTACACGGTCGAGACGCCGGGCTCGCCGGACCGGGGCGCGCGGCGCATCGTGAGCGGCGGGGACCCGCCCGAGGTGTTCTACTACACCGACGACCATTACCGCAGTTTCCGTCGCGTAGAGGTCCACCGATGATGCCCGACGACGACTCCGGCGCGGCGCCGCCCGCGGGGCCGGTCCGCGTGATTCCACTGACGGCGGAAGCATCCTTCGCGCTGTGCCAGCTCGCCGCCTCGCTCGACCTCGACCACCAGCGCATCGATCTCGCGGGGTGCGAGTCGAAGGAGGAGTTTCTCCGGCGCGTTGCGGATGCGCTCGACTTTCCAGAGTGGTTCGGGGGCAACTGGGACGCGTTCTACGACTGCCTGGCGGACCTCAGCTGGCGGCCCGCCCGCGGTTACGTACTGGTCCTCGAGAATCCGGACAGCATGCGCCGCGTCGCACCGGAGTCGCTCGACACCGCGCTCGCCATCCTCGGCGATGCCGCCGCGTACTGGGCCGGGCGCGGGATCCCGTTCCGCGCCTTCGTGGGCGCCGCCGCGATCAGCGATTAGGGAAGTCGATCGCCCGCTTGTCCGCACCGAGCGCGGCCTCGTGCAGGGCCTCGCTCAGCGTCGGGTGCGCATGCATGGTGCGCTGCAGGTCTTCCGTGCTCGCCGAGTACTCGAGCGCCAGGACGGCTTCCGCGATGAGTTCGCCCGCCATCGGGCCGATGATGTGCACGCCCAGGATCTCGTCGTCGTCGCTGGCCGAGATGACCTTGGCGAACCCCGCCGGGGCCTCCATCGCCCGGGCACGGCCGCTGGCGAGAAACGGGAAGCTCCCCACCTTGTAGGGACGACCGGTCTTCCTGGCCTCTTCCTCGGTCAGTCCGACCCAGGCGATTTCCGGTGCCGTGTAGATGACGGAAGGGACGGCCTTGTAGTTGACCTCGGAGACGAGTCCCGCGACGAGGTCGCCGACCATGACGCCCTCCTCCTTGCCCTTGTGCGCCAGCATCGGTCCGCGCACGACGTCACCGACAGCCCAGACGTTCGCGGCCGTCGTGCGGCATTCGTGGTCCACCTTGACGAACCCTCGTTCGTCCAGCTCGACACCCGTTCCGTCACCCAGCAACTCGCCGGTGAACGGGCGGCGACCGACCGCGACGACTACCTTGTCGACCGTGACGGTCTGTTGACCCGAGGCGTCCACATACTCGAGCGTCACTCCACCCTTGCCGGCCTTCACGCCGCCCACCTTCGCGCCGAGCCGGATGTCCAGGCCGAGCTTCTTGAAGTGCTTCAGCGCTTCCTTCGCGACCTGCTGGTCCGCCATGAACAGGAACTGTTCCATGGCCTCGAGCACCACCACCTCGGCGCCGAGCCGGCGCCAGACGCTGCCGAGTTCGAGCCCGATCACGCCCGCACCGATCACGCCCAGGCGTTTCGGCACGGCGTCGAACTCGAGCGCGCCCCAGGAATCGACGACGGCCTTGCCGTCGAACGGCACGGACTTGAGCTCCATCGGGACGGAGCCGGTCGCGAGCACGACGTGCTTCGCCGTGAGCTGCGACTGCTTGCCGTCGAGCGTGGTGTACTCGACGCGGTTGCCCGACAGCAGCCTGCCGTGCCCGGGCATGGCCGTGACGCCCGCCGCCTTGAAGAGTCCCGCGATGCCCTGGGTCGACGCCTTGACGATCTGCGCCTTGCGCTTCTGCATGGTGGCCAGATCGAAGGCAAGGTTGCCGACCTTGATGCCATGCGCGCCGAACTCCGATTGGGCCCGGTGATAGAGCTCGGAGGACTCGAGCAGTGCCTTCGACGGGATGCACCCGGCATTCAGGCAGGTGCCGCCATAGGCATGGCTGCCATCGTAGTTCTTCCACGCATCGATGCACGCGACCTTGAGCTTGTTCTGGGCCGCGCGGATGGCGCAGGGATAGCCGGCCGGGCCGGCGCCGATGACGATGACGTCGTAGGAGGTGGTGTCGGTCATGGGGGCTCCCGTTCTAGACCTGCAGCAGCATCCGCGCCGGATCTTCCAGCGCGTCCTTGACCGCCACCAGGAACTGCACCGCCTCGCGGCCGTCGATGATGCGGTGGTCGTAGGTCAGCGCGAGGTACATCATCGGCCGGACGACGACCTGCCCGTCCATGACGACCGGACGCGGCTGGATCTTGTGCATGCCGAGGATCGCGCTCTGCGGCATGTTGAGGATCGGCGTCGACAGGAGCGAGCCGAAGACGCCGCCGTTGGTGATCGTAAAGGTACCGCCCGTGAGTTCGTCGATCGTAATCGAACCCTCGCGGGCGCGGTTGGCATAGCCGACCACCGCCTTCTCTATTTCGCCGAAACCGAGCACGTCGGCGTCCCTCAGGACCGGCACGAGGAGACCGCGGTCCGTCGACACTGCGACACCGATGTCGTAGTACTCGTGGTACACGACGTCGTTCCCGTCGACGGAGGCATTGACCGCCGGGAAACGGCGCAACGCCTCGATGCAGGCCTTGACGAAGAAGGACATGAACCCGAGCCGGGCGCCGTGCTCCTTCTCGAAGCGTTCCTTGTGGCGCGCGCGCAGCTCGTTCACGGCCTGGAGGTCGACTTCGTTGAACGTGGTCAGCATCGCCGCCGTGGCCTGTGCCTGAACCAGTCGTTCGGCGATGCGCGAGCGCAGCCGGGTCATCGGCACCCGCCGTTCACCGCGACCCGCCGCGGGTGCGGCGGCCGACGCTGCACCCTTCCCCTCGGCGGGCTCCTTCGGCGTGAGGTGGGAAAGCACGTCGGCCTTGGTGATACGACCGTCCCGGCCGCTGCCGGGGATCGCACCGGCGTCGAGCTGGTGTTCCTCGACGAGCCGGCGCACCGAGGGGGCCAGCTTCCCGGTCGTGCCGCCGGGCCGGGCCGGGGCTCCGGCGGCCTCGGCGGCGGCAGGCTTCGCCGCCTCGGCGGCCGCGTTCCGTGCAGGCGCCGTCTGGGCGGCCGGCTCGGTCGCGGCCGCGCCCTCCTCGAGCACGGCCAGCACCTGCCCGCTGGTCACCGTGGCACCGTTCTGGACCTTGAGTTCCTTGATGACGCCCGCGGCCGGGGCCGGCACCTCGAGCACGACCTTGTCGGTCTCGAGGTCGACGAGGTTCTCGTCTCGGCTCACGGCCTCGCCCGGCTGCTTGTGCCACGCGACGAGCGTCGCATCGGCGACGGACTCGGGGAGCTGCGGTACGCGTACTTCGATGGTCATGGGTTCTTCCTGCTGCCGGCGGCGCGCAGCCGCGAGGTGGAGCGCGCCGACTCTTCTTTGGTGGTCGCCTTGATCGCCGCGGCCACGAGACCTGTCTGCTGGATCGTATGGAGCTGGAGGATTCCGGTGGCCGGTGCGGCTGCGGGCGCCCGGCCCGCATAGAGCAGCTCCTGCTTGTGGGACAGCGGCTCCTGCAGACGGTGGCGGATCTGGTACCAGGCGCCCTGGTTCTGCGGCTCCTCCTGGCACCAGACGACTTCCTTCGCATTCGGATAGCGGCGCATCACCGATGCATAGTCCTCGCTCGGGAATGGATAGAGCTGCTCGATGCGCACGATCGCCACGTCGCGTGCCTCGTCTGCGCGCCGTGCCTCGAGCAGGTCAAAGTAGACCTTTCCGGAGCAGAACACGACGCGGCGCACCTTGCTGACGGGCAGGTCGTCGATCTCGTCGATGACCTCCCGGAAAAATCCCTGGGACAGGTCGTCGAGCGCGGACACGGACAGCTTGTGGCGCAACAGGCTCTTGGGTGTCATGACGACCAGCGGCTTGCGGAAGTCGCGCACCATCTGGCGACGCAGCATGTGGAACATCTGCGCCGGCGTGGACGGAACGCAGACGGACATGTTGTTCTCGGCGGAAAGCTGCAGAAAGCGCTCGAGACGGGCCGACGAATGCTCGGGTCCCTGGCCCTCGTAACCGTGCGGCAGGAAAAGCGTGAGCCCGCAGTACCGACCCCACTTCGCCTCGCCCGAGCTGATGAACTGGTCGATGATCACCTGCGCGCCGTTCGCGAAGTCGCCGAACTGGCCTTCCCAGATGACGAGACAGTTCGGGTCGGCGGTGGAGTAGCCGTACTCGAAGCCGAGCACGGCCTCCTCCGAGAGCAGCGAGTCGGTCACCCGGAATCGGGGCTGGCCGGGCTTGATGTGCTTGAGAGGAATGTAGGTTGCGCCGCTCTTCTGGTCGTGGCCCACCGCGTGACGATGGAAGAAGGTGCCGCGACCGCTGTCCTGGCCGGTGAGCCGGATCTCGTATCCCTCGTCGAGCAGCGTCGCGTAGGCGAGCGTCTCGGCGAAGCCCCAGTCCAGCATCATCTGGCCGGCCGCCATCCTGCGACGGTCGTCGACGATCCTCTGCACCTGCCGCTGCAGCACGAAGTCGTCCGGGTAGCTCGTCACCCGGGTGGCGAGGTCACGCAGGACCTGCGGCTTGACGCCGGTCGGGACCTGCTCGGTCCAGTCCACGTCGTGGTAGCGGGTCCAGTCGACGGTGTGCACGTTGCCGATGAGTCCGAGCACCTGGTGCGCCTGCGGCTTGCCTTCGTCGAGTCCGAGCCGATAGCGGTCCGCCATGGCGTCGACGTCCCCGGCTTCGATCACGCCCTCCTTCACGAGCTGCCCGGCGTAGATCTGGCGCGTCGTCGGCCTGGTCCGGATCACCGAGTACATGACCGGCTGGGTCGCCGCCGGTTCGTCGGCCTCGTTGTGCCCGAGACGCCGGTAGCAGACGAGGTCGATCACCACGTCCTTGTGAAACTTCATGCGGTACTCGAGCGCGAGGCGGGTCGCGAACACGACGGCCTCGGGATCATCCCCGTTCACGTGCAGGATCGGCGCCTCGATCATCTTGGCCACGTCGCTGCAGTAGAGCGTCGAGCGCGTATCACGGGGATCGTGCGTCGTGAAGCCGACCTGGTTGTTGATGATCACGTGCACCGTGCCGCCCGTGTAGAAGGCACGCGCCTGCGACATCTGCAGCATTTCCTGGATGACGCCCTGTCCGGCGAAGGCCGCGTCGCCGTGGATCAGCACGGCCATGACCTTGACCCCGGTGGCGTCGCCACGTCGCTCCTGCCGCGCGCGCACCGAGCCCTCGACCACCGGGTTGACGACCTCGAGGTGCGACGGGTTGAAGGCCAGGGCCACGTGGACGTTGCCACCGGGCGTGCTCACGTCGCAGGAAAACCCCTTGTGGTACTTGACGTCGCCCGATCCCTTCAGCTTCGTGAGGTCGTACTGGCCTTCGAACTCGGAGAACAGTTCGCTCGGCGCCTTGCCGAGCACGTTGACCAGGACGTTGAGCCGGCCACGGTGCGCCATGCCGATGACGATGTCCTCGAGCCCGTGCACGCCGCCGGTCTGGATCAGGTCCTCGAGCAGGGGAATGAGGCTGTCGCCGCCCTCGAGCGAGAAGCGCTTCTGGGCCGGGTAGCGCGTGGCGAGGTAGCGCTCCAGCCCCTCGGCCATCGTGAGGTTCCAGAGGATGTCCCGCTTCTCCTCCGACGAGAAGTGCTGCTGTACGCGCCCGACCTGGAAACGGTCCTGCAGCCAGAGACGCTCGGTCTCGTCGGACACGTGCGCGAACTCCGCGCCGATCGTGCCGCAGTAGATGTTCCTGAGTTGCGCAATGATGTCGCGCAGCAGGAGTCGTGGCTTGATCGCCTCGTTGCGGCTGCCCGTGAAGAACTCCGTGTCCAGGTCCTTCTCGGTGAGGCCCAGGTAGTCGAGACCCATCACCTTGGGCACCGGGCGCACCATGAGCCCGAGCGGGTCGATGCTGGCGATGAGGTGCCCGCGGTTCGCGTAGATCTGGATCATCCGCGAAACGGCGCCCTGCTTGACCGCGCCGCCGGCGGGTCCGGCCGGCATGACAGCGTCGTCGGCGACGATCGGCGCCCGGCGCCGCTTGGCGCGACGCGCCAGCTCGTCGATCAGCGGAGCGTGCGGGACGTCCTCATCGCGCCCCCCGAAGCTCGCGAACAGTTCGCGCCATCTCGGCTCGACGGACGCCGGATCGGCCAGGAACTGCTCATACAGCGCCTCGACGTAGGGCGCATTGCCTGCGGCAAGCGGCGTCGTGGACAGCATCGCTTCGAATGCGCTCATCGCTCGGGATTGTTCGGTTGACACGGGCGTCCGGATCCGACGGCCTGACTGGCGAAAGAGCGCGGTAGTCTAGCGAAAAGCCCGCCCGCTTTGCAGGCGGCCTCGGCGCTCCCCGGCGCCACCGTGCTTCCGACGGGCCTTGCGCCGCCCCTCTCGCCACCCCTGGATTCGTTGACCCACGCCAAGCCAGCGGTTACGGTACCCCGTCGCCGGGCGGGGCCCGCTCTTGTCGGACCGGCTCGGCGATTGCCAAAAAAACCGTGCGCAATGTCGCGCACGGACCATCCAAGGGGGCAAATCATGCTTCGAATGTCGCTGCTGGCCGCTGTGGCCGTGATTGGTGTTTCCGCGACCGCGCAATCGACCGAGATCTACAAGGACTACGTGCCGAGCAAGGCGGTCTGGAACGTGACGATGGTCAAGGTCGTCCCGAACAGGATCGACGACTACCTCGGCGGCCTGAAGCAGAGCTGGGTCAGCGGCTGCGAGATCAACAAGAAGATGGGCGTCATCGAGGATTGCAGCATCTTCATCAGCGAGACTTCGGCCGGCGGTGCGTTCAACGTGATGCTGGTGCAGAAATTCACCAGCGGCGCGATGATGGAACCCGACGAGGCGCGCTACAACAAGTTCATGGGAGAGTTCCGCAAGGGCCTCGAGAAGGCCAAGCAGGACGAACTCGTGCAGGGCTACGAGGAGTTCCGTAGCTTCTTCGGCGAGATGAACCTGCGCCGCGTCGAATGGAAATGACCTGACGCTCGAGCGCCAGGTATGACGAGCGGGGCAGCCAGTCGGCTGCCCCGTTTTCTTGACGGGCTACCGAATCGTTGCA
Source organism: uncultured Gammaproteobacteria bacterium (assembly GCA_963823535.1). Taxonomy (GTDB): domain Bacteria; phylum Pseudomonadota; class Gammaproteobacteria; order Steroidobacterales; family Steroidobacteraceae; genus RPQJ01. The sequence continues at coordinate 160,165 of CAWGLZ010000003.1, read as the reverse complement.
GCGACGTGCGGGGCACGGTCGCAAGCGCCCGCGATCAGTCGCCATCCGTGCGAGTAACCCTATCATTTATATTGGCTTATGCCGTTTATCCAGAATCCAATGGATCAACGGACGCTGGACCTGATAGCCAACGGTCTGCTGCAGACTGCAGGGCGTCCGCGACGGGGATGGCGCCCCGGATAGGAGTCGAACCTATGACCTACCGCTTAGGAGGCGGTCGCTCTATCCACTGAGCTACCGGGGCATGGCGGCCGGGACGAAAAAGTTGGTGGAGCGGAAGGGGATCGAACCCTCGACCTTCGCATTGCGAACGCGACGCTCTCCCAGCTGAGCTACCGCCCCACACGAGGGCGCGCATTGTAGCACCGGCCCTGTGACCCGCAACCGGAAACCGCAGCCCCTGTATGATCGCCCGATGAACATCGTGATTCGCCCCGCTGGACCGGCCGACGCCGACTTCATCGCGCGGGGCAATGTCGCGATGGCACTCGAGGCAGAGCACAAGCGACTCGAGCCCGGAACGGTCCAGGCCGGGGTCCGGGCCGTCCTCGACGACCCGGCCAGGGGCCGCTACTTCGTCGCCGAGCACGATGGTCGCCTCGTCGGGCAGCTGATGATCACCTACGAATGGAGCGACTGGCGCAACGGCACGTTCTGGTGGATACAGAGCGTGTACGTGCTGCCCGATGCGCGGCGTCGCGGAGTGTTCCAGGCGCTGTTCGGGCACCTCGACCGCCTCGCCCGGGCCGATCAAACGGTGTGCGGCATCCGTCTCTACGTCGAACGTGAAAACGACCGGGCACACGCCGTCTATCGCCGCTGCGGGATGTCGGACGCGGGATACGACGTCATGGAAGTGGATTACTCGGGTGCCGTCAAGGCGGCAGGAGGACCAGACGATGCTTGAGAATGGCCGCAAGGCGCCGGACTTCGAGCTGGCCGACCAGAATGGGCAGCGTCACAGCCTGACGTCGCTGCTCGAGGAAGGTCCCCTGATCCTGTATTTCTACCCGGCAGATTTCACTCCGGGATGTACCAAAGAGGCCTGCAGCTTCAGGGATCTGCACCAGGACCTGCTTCGGGCCAGGCTTCGCGTCGTGGGCGTGAGCCCGCAGGACGTCGACTCTCACCGGCGATTCGCCGACAAGCACGACCTCAACTTCACGCTGCTGTCGGATCCCGACAAGACGGTGATCAAGGCGTACGACCTCGACGGCCCGCTCGGCATCGCGGTCCGGCGCGGGACCTACCTCATCGATCGCGACGGCCGGATTCAGGATTCGGTCCTCGCGGACCTGCGCATCGGCGCGCACGAGGACTTTGTGCGGAAGGCCATCCAGTCCGGCGCCCAGCGCCACTGAGACAGGCAACTCGTCCGACGACCGGGCCCGTATCCCGTCTAGCGGGCGGCCGGCATGGCTGAGTCGGGCTCGAGCGAACCGTATCGCAGGCGCAAGAGGCGCGGCTGGCCGGGCGTCGGCGAAACGACCACGAATACCGAATCGAAGTCGTCATCGGCCCAGGTGACCTTCGTGGTACTCAACTGCCTGAGCACGCCCGGCAGCGTGCTCGCATAGCCGACCACGACGACCGTCTGCCCCCGGTGGTCCCGCTTGATCCGACTGGCGAGCCCTGCCCAGTCACTGCTCGCCAGCAGGTTCATGGGCAGCTTGAACTGGTTGGCGACCGACGCGGCCGTCTGCTGGGCACGACGCGTGTCCGCCGCATACAGGTGATCCACCGACCTGCCGGGCAGCGCGTCGGCCACGAACTCGCCGAGCCGGGCGGCCCGCCGTTCGCCGGCTGGACTCAGTTCGGGATCACCGCTCGCCGCGGGCCCGGTCTCGGCATGGCGCACCGCGATGACCACGGTCGTACGCGCCCAGGTGCCCAGCCAGACGACACCCGCCCCTGCCGCGATGATGGCGAGCAGGGGCAGGAGCAAGGGTGCGAGCAGCGGCCGACGTTTCAACCGGTTCAGCGGATCGGTCATGGCCGGATCATAGCCTTCACTCGAGTGGTCGGCGTAGCCGTGCAAAAGACTCGGTCTCGGATCGGACGAACGAACCATCCTCCGCGCGCTCGATCAGCAGGACAGCGAGGCCGAGACGCCTGGCCAGCGACAGGCCGTCCTCCGGTCCGAGGACCATGATCGCGGTCGCCAGTCCGTCCGCCATTGCAGCCGACGGGTGGATCACCGTCGCGGAAGTCAGCCGGTGCGTCACGGGGGCGCCGGTCCGTGGATCGAGGGTATGGGAAATGCGACGGCCCGCAAGGTCGCGGAAGTCGCGGTAATCCCCGGACGTCGAAACCCCCAGCCCGTCGAGCTCCACGACTTCGAGCGGCCTCCGCTCGCCGGGGAGTGGCGCCTCCACGGCAACGCGCCAGGTGCGTCCCGAAGGGTTGCGGCCGCGCGCGCGCACTTCACCGCCGAGTTCCACGAGGTAGTCGCCGATACCGAGAGCCTCGAAGCGTGCAGCGATCCTGTCGACCGCCAGGCCGGGGGCGATCCCATCGAGGTCGACGTGCAGACCCGGGACGGTCTTGCGCAGGGCGGGCGGTGCCCTGCGCAGTTCGAGCTTCTGGTGCCCGACGAATTGCTGGAGCCGTGCGATTTCAGCCGCCCCGGGAGGCCCGGCGTCGCGCCGCGCGCCCGACCCGAAGCCCCATGCTCGCACTAGTGGACTGACGGTCGCGTCGAACGCGCCGTCCGTCAACCGGCTCACGGCCTGTGCCTGCTCGACCGCCTCGAGCAAGGTCGGTGATACGGTCACCCAGTCGACGCCGGGCCCTGCATTGAACTTCGACAGTTCACTGCCAGCATCCCAGGTCGACAGGTGGCGATCCACGTCGGCGAGAACGGCGTCGATCTCGGCCTGCACGACCTCGCGGCCCACGGTCGCGGGCATCCTGGTCACCGTCGCGTGGTAAGTCGTGCCCATGGTCTCGCCGGCGAAATCGACCGCCCGCGGCGCGCAGGCCGTGAGCCCCGCTGCGAGCAGCGTCAAGGCAAGGGTCGCGATTCTCATGGGTCATATCCCCGGAAAGCAGAACGCCCCTCACGGGGCGCTCTCGGGTGCTGGCGGAGAGGGTGGGATTCGAACCCACGTATACCTTTTGGATATAACTGGAATTCCAGTCCAGCGCCTTCGACCACTCGGCCACCTCTCCGCTGGAAGGGGTCGAGAGCCTACACGCTTGGGCCCCGACGCGAAAGACCGGCACCTCAGGGCAGTTCCACACCGGCCGCGACCATCGCGGATTCCAGTGGTTCGCGGAGCGGCGCGGACAGTGGCGTGAGTGGCAGCCGGATGCCTGGACCGATCAGGCCGAGCCGATGCACTGCCCACTTCACCGGTATCGGGTTCGACTCCAGGAACAAGGCCTTGTGCAGGGGCATCAGCCGTTCGTTGATCGCGGCCGCCTCGTCATGGGCGCCGGCGAGCCCGGCCTCGCACAGTTCGTGCATCGCCCTTGCGGCGACGTTCGCCGTCACGGAGATGACACCCCGGGCGCCGATGCGGATCAGCTCTGCCGCGGTGGGGTCGTCCCCGCTCAGGAGCAGGAATCCAGGGCGCGACAGCCGCAGCACGGCCTCGCCCCGGGCCACCTCGCCGGTCGCTTCCTTCACGCCGGCGACTCGAGGATGCCGGGACAGTCGCGCGATGGTCTCGGGCAGCATGTCGCAGGCCGTCCGGCCGGGCACGTTGTAGAGGATCACCGGGACCCGCACGGCATCCGCGATGGCGGTGAAGTGGCGGAACAGGCCCTCCTGGGTGGGCTTGTTGTAATAGGGCGTCACCAGCAGCAAGGCGTCGGCGCCCGCGGCTTCGGCCGCCCGCGACAGCGCGATGCTCTTCGACGTGCCGTTGGTGCCACTGCCCGCGATGACGGGCATTCTCTCCCCCAGGCGGGCCTTGGCACGACGGACCAGTTCCTCGAGTTCCCTCGGATCGAGCACGGGCGACTCGCCCGTCGTGCCGCCCACCACCACGGCGTCCGTGCCTTCGCGCAGGTGGAAGTCGAGCAGCCTGTCCCAGGCGTCCAGGTCGATCGCCCCATCGTCCCGCATGGGCGTGACGAGCGCCGGGATGCTGCCCTTGAACATGTTGGCCCCTTGGTCGGTATTCCCGCGATGCTACTGAACGGCCGGCGCGTGGCGCAACCAATGCCCGCGTGTACGGCAGCGCGTCGCCCCGCTACACTGCGACCCGGGATCCCCCATGAAGCAACTCATCGCAATTTCCGCCATCGGCAGCGACCGCACGGGACTGGTCTACGACCTGACCCGGGTCGTGGTCGAGTGTGGCGGCAACATCCTCGAGAGCCGGATGACGGCCCTCGGCAACGAGTTCGCCATGCTCATGCTGGTGGGCGGCAACTGGCACACGCTCGCCAAGCTCGAGGGCGAGCTCGCCAAGCTCGCCGAGGCGTCCGGGCTGGCGGTCACCAGCCGCCGCACGGAAACCCGGCCACCGCGCACGGACATGGTCTCGTACACGGTCGACGTCGTCTGCCTCGACCAGCCCGGCGTCCTGCATGCCCTTGCCGGCTTTTTCTCCTCCCGCGGCATCGACATCGGCGACATCAACACCCGCAGCTACAGTGCCGCGCACACCGGCGCGCCGATGTTCTCGGTCTACATGGTGGTGCACGTGCCGACGCGCATCCACATCGCGGCGCTGCGCGAGGAGTTCCTCGACCTGTGCGACAACCTGAACCTGGATGCGATCCTGGAACCACTCAAGGCGTGAGGGACCATGGCTGACAAGACTGCAACGCTCGGCCGGAAGGTGCCGGACTTCTCCCTGCCGGTCACGGGCGGCGGCACCTGGAAGCTCTCCGCGGCCGCGGGCCGCAAGCTGGTCATCTACTTCTATCCCAAGGACAACACCTCCGGCTGCACGCAGGAAGGCATCGATTTCCGCGATCTGCACGCACGGTTCCGGCGGGCCGGCGCCGACGTCGTCGGCATCTCGCCCGACTCGCTCGCCTCGCACGAGAAGTTCAAGGCGAAATTCGAGTTTCCATTCGAGCTGCTCGCCGACGTCGACCGCAAGGTGTGCACGGTCTTCGACGTGATCAAGGAAAAGAGCATGTACGGCAAGAAGTACATGGGCGTCGAGCGGAGCACCTTCCTCATCGACGAGAAGGGTGTCCTGCGGCGCGAGTGGCGCAAGGTGAAGGTTGCCGGCCACGCCGAGGAAGTGCTGGCGGCCGTCCGCGAGGCCTGATCCCCGCACCCGACGCCCTGCCCCCGACACGGAGCCAGACGTTGCCGCCGAAGAAGCCGCCTCCCCCACGACGCATCTTCGTCCTCGACACCAACGTGCTGATGCACGACCCGACCTCGATCTTCCGCTTCGAGGAACACGACATCTTCATTCCGATGACCGTGCTCGAGGAACTCGACGCGGGCAAGAAGGGCATGTCCGAGGCGGCCCGCAACGTGCGGCAGGTCAGCCGCTTCCTCGACGAACTGATGGCAAGCGCGAGCAAGCAGCAGATCGATCGCGGACTCGAGTTGCCGATTGCCAAGGCGCCGAACGGCGGCAAGAAGCCACCCCGGGGCCGCCTCTTCTTCCAGACGCGCCAGCTCGCCGCCGGCCTGCCCGACACGCTTCCCGGGCACGGCGCCGACAACGCGATCCTCGCGAACACGGTCGCGCTGAAGCGCGAGCATCCGAAGGCGCTGATCACCCTGGTGTCGAAGGACATCAACCTGCGCATCAAGGCCGCGATCATCGGGGTGCACGCGGAGGACTACTACAGCGACAAGACCATCGAGGACGCGGACCTCCTCTACACCGGGGTCGAGGAGCTGCCGGCCAACTTCTGGGACCGGGCCAGCCGCAGCCTCGAGTCGTGGCACGAGCAGGGGCGTTCCTTCTACAAGGTCCGGGCGCGCGCCGTTTCGCACTGGGCGCCGAACCAGTTCGTCTTCCAGCCTGGCGAGCACGGCCTCGAGGCCATCGTGCGCAGCATCGACGGCGACTCGGCCGTGCTCGAGGTGCTTCGCGACTTCCGCCGCGAGCGTCACGGTGTGTGGGGCATTTCCGCCCGCAACCGCGAGCAGAACTTCGCCCTCAACCTGCTGCTCGACCCCGAGATCGACCTCGTGACGATCCTCGGCCCGGCCGGGACCGGCAAGACGCTGCTCACGCTCGCCGCCGGTCTCGCGCAGACGCTCGAGACGAACCGCTTCAGCGAGATCATCATGACGCGGGTGACCATCCCGCTTGGCGAGGACATCGGCTTCCTGCCGGGCACCGAGGAGGAGAAGATGGAGCCCTGGATGGGCGCCCTGATGGACAACCTCGAGGTGCTGACCCAGAGCCAGGAGGGCGGCAGCTGGGGCCGTGCCGCGACCAACGACCTGCTGCGCAACCGCATCAAGATCCGCTCGCTCAACTTCATGCGCGGCCGGACGTTCCTGAATCGCTACATCATTCTCGACGAGGCCCAGAACCTGACGCCGAAGCAGATGAAGGCGCTGGTGACGCGTGCCGGTCCCGGCACCAAGCTCGTATGCCTGGGTAACATCGCGCAGATCGACTCCCCGTATCTCTCGGAGACGACCTCGGGACTGACCTACGTGGTCAATCGCTTCCGCGGCTGGGCGCACTACGGGCACATCACGCTGACCCGCGGCGAGCGCTCGCGCCTGGCCGATTTCGCGTCCGATGCCCTCTGAGGGGTTGCGCCGGCCGGGCCGGAACCCGGCGTCGCGGCCCGTGTCCAAGCAAGGCATGCCATCACCCTCACCGACCAACTTCCTCTCCGCGCTCGCGGGCCTCGTCCTGTCGGCATGGCTGCTGCTGCCGGCGCCCCTCGCAGCCCAGACCGCGCAGGACCAGTTGCCCGAGATGGGCACGGCGGCGCAGGCGACGCTGAGCGTCGAGGACGAGTACCGCATCGGTCGCATGGTCATGCGCGGCCTGCGGGATTCGGGTGCCCTGCTCGACGACCCGGAAATCGGCGAATACATGCAGTCGCTCGGCCTCCGCCTGTCGAGCCTCGCGCACGAAGGCAATCGCAACTTCAATTTCTTCGTGGTGCGGGATCCGGCGATCAACGCGTTCGCCCTGCCGGGTGGGTTCATCGGCGTGCACTCCGGCCTCCTGCTCGAGACCGGGTCCGAGAGCGAGCTGGCGGCGGTCCTTGCACACGAGGTGGCACACGTCACGCAGCGACACATCGCGCGCGGGCTCGAGAACCAGTCCCGTGCGAGCCTGGTCTCCACGGCGGCCACGCTCGCCGCGATCCTGATCGGCGCGATGGCCGGCGGCAGCTCGAACGCCACCATGGGAGCGATCAGCGCTGCGCAGAGCCTGGCCATCCAGTCGCAGATCAACTTCACGCGCGAGAACGAGTACGAGGCGGACCGGATCGGCATCGGCATCCTGGCCGCGGCGGGCTACGACCCGAATGCGATGCCCGAGTTCTTCGGCACGATGGGACGCCGGACCCAGCTTGGCCCCGACCAGATGCCCGAGCTCCTGCGCACGCATCCGGTCACCAGCACGCGCATCGCCGAATCGAAGGACCGCGCGCTGCAGTACCCGGCCGTCGCCCCGCGGGAAAGCCTCGGGTACTCGCTGGCAAAGGAGCGCGTTCGGGTGCTGTCGACACGCGCCGGGGCCGATCCGCGGGCCTATTACACGTCGGTCGCCGACAACGAACCGGATGCCAGCGTCGCACAGATCTACGGCATGGCGCTTGCGCAGATCGTGGCGGGCGATCCGACCGGGGCGATCCCGCGGCTGGAGCGGCTGGTCCAGTCATACCCCGAGGTGATGGCGTTCCACACGGCGCTCGGCCAGGCGCTGCTCGCGGCGGGCAGGACACGGGCGGCCCTCGACACGCTCGAGCGCGCCCGCGAACTGGCGCCACGCAATATCCCGGTGACCGTTCGCTACGGCGAGGCCCTCCTGCAGGCCGGTCGCCCCAAGCGTGCGCACGAGGTGCTGCTCGACCTCTTCAACAACGTTCCACCCACCCAGGAGCAGGTCCGCCTCACCGCCCTGGCCGCCAACGCGGCGGGAGACGTCGCTGATGCCTACTCCTACATGGCCGAATACCACATCATGGGCGGTGACCTGCCGCTCGCGATCAACCAGCTCGAACTCGCACTGTCGGTGCCCAACCTCACGTCGGTGCAGCGCGCCAAGTTCTCGGCCAGGCTCAAGGAGTTGAGGGAAGCGCTGCCCAGGGAGCGCGCAAAGATGGAGCGCTCGGCGCCAGACCGTCCGGCACCGGGCGGCTGAGACACCATCACGGTAGAATCCCGGGCCGCCGCGCCCGCGCGGTCCTGGAGGTCCGGATGATTCACGCTCGCACGGCTGCCGCCCGGCGCCCCACGGTGCCGGAATACCTGTTGGCAGCCACACTGGTGCTGCTCTCGGGGTGCGCGTCGACCGGCGACCGGCATCCGTCGGATCCGTTCGAGCCGGCGAACCGGGGCGTGTACGAGTTCAACGATGCGCTGGACCGTGCCGCCCTCAAGCCGACAGCGCGGGCGTACCAGGAGTACACGCCGGGCTGGATCCGGACCAGCGTCGGCAACTTCTTCACGAACCTCGCCTACCCCGGCACGATCGTGAACCAGGTCCTGCAGGGGAAACTCCTGCCCGCCGGCCAAAGCACCCTGCGCTTCGCGATGAACACGACGCTCGGCATCGGCGGCTTTTTCGATCCGGCCTCGGATGCCAACCTGCCCCACTACGACGAGGATCTCGGCCAGACGCTCGGCCGGTGGGGCGTGCCGCCCGGTCCCTACCTCATGCTGCCGTTGATTGGTCCGTCGACCGTGCGCGATGTGCCCTCGGTCGTGGTCGATCGATTCCTCGAGCCGTTCTACTGGTACAACTACGGCAACGAGCGGTGGTTTTCGCTGGCGCTCGGAATCGTCGACCGACGGGCCCGACTGCTGCCACTGGATGCGGCGCTGGAACGGACGTTCGACCCGTACGGCTTCATCCGCGACGCCTACCTGCAGCGGCGACGATTCCTCGTCTATGACGGCAATCCGCCCGAGGAACCCCTGGAGGATCCGCTGGAAGAAGAATTCGACGACGAGCCGGATCAGCCGGATTGACCGAGCAACAGGCCCTCGAGGCCGGAAATGCGCGCGATTGCCAGCATCTGGGCGGGCACCGACTCGAAGGACAGGTCCGCGCCCTGCGCATGCGCCGCCGACAGCCATTCGATCAGGACGGCGAGGCCCGCACTGTCGCCCGCCGTGACGCCGGACAGGTCCACCGTCCAGCGGGGTCCCCCAGCCATGAGCCGGAGACCGGCCCGCAAAGCCTCCGCCGCCGTTTCGAAACCCAGCTCTCCGCTGGCCCGGAGCTTCCCTGGCCCGGCCGCTTCGATGCTGAATGCCACTTTCTTCAGCCTGCCTTTGCGGCGGGCGCTGCCGCTGCGCCGCCTTTCAGCCGATCGGCGTTCTGGGACTCCAGTCGCTGGATGACCGCGTCGAGCCCGGTCTGTTCGATTTCCGCCCCGAAATCGGTGCGGAAGTTCTTGACGTATGAGATCCCCTCGATCGTGACGTCCCAGGCCTTCCAGCCCTCGGGCGTCCGCCGCAGGCTGTAGTTCACCGGCACCGGCGTACCGTCGCTGCGCTTCACTTCCGTGCGGACTGTGGCGCTGTCAGCGGCCGGATCGCCCCGGAACGGAAGGATGACCAGGCGATCAGCGGTGAACTTGAGAATCGCATCCCCGTAGTCGCTCATCAGCGAGCCGACGAAGGCACTAATGAACCGCTCGCGCTGCGCCGCGGTTGCCGTGCGCCAGTGCTTGCCGAGCACCAGGCGTGCGGAGTAGTCAGTATCAAAGTACGGCAACAGATGCTTGTCCACCAGCACGTGCAAGCCAGCAGGATCGGCTTCGAGCGCCTTGCGGTTTGCGTCGAGGTCGCGGAGCAACTCCTGCGAGACTTTCTCCATGAGTTCCTGTGGGCCGAGGCCCGGCGTGGCAGGCGCGTCAGCCGCCATGAGGGGCAACGCGGAGAATGCGCCGGCGGCGAGGAGGATGAGCGAACGGACGAGGGCACTCATGGTCTGTGGCTTACTCCGTGGTGTCCTGGGGCGCCGGTTCGGCTTCCTGCTTCGACGCCTGGCTGAACAGGTACTTGCTGATCAGGTTCTCGAGCACGATCGCGTCCTGCACGAACTCGACCCGGTCTCCGTCCCGGAACGCATCCTCGGATCCCCCCGGGGAGATGCCGATGTACTGGCCGCCGAGCAGGCCGGCCGTGAAGATGCTCGCGTCGCTGTCGTTCGGAATGTCGTCGTAACGGCTGTCGATCCGCAGGGTGACGACGGCCTTGAACAGCTGCATGTCGTAGCCGATCGACTCCACGCGACCGATGGTGACGCCCGCCATCGAAACCGGCGCGCCGGGCTTGAGGCCGCCCACGTTCTCGAACTGGGCCTCGATGCGGTAGGCGTCACTGCCCCCCAGCGAAAACTCCCGGTTGGTGATCTGCGTCACCAGGAACAGGATGGCGGCGAAGCCGAGCAGCACGAACAGGCCGGTGGAAACATCAATGGCGCGGGACTGTCGCATGGTCGCCTCGGGTCAGAGCATGATTGCCGTCAGGATATAGTCGAGGACCAGCGTCACCACGGCGGAGATGACGACGGTCCGGGTCGTGGCGCGTCCTACGCCCTCGGCGGTCGGCTGCGCATTGTATCCCTCGAACACCGCGATCAGGCTGCAGGCGATCCCGAACGCGACGCCCTTGATGAGACCCTCGCGGATGTCGTCGAGTTCAACGGCACCGCGCATCTGCGACCAGAACTGCCCCTGGTCCACGCCGAGGAACTGCACCCCGACGAGCTGCACGCCGTAAAGCGCCACGGCGATGAAGATCGCCGTCAGCAGCGGCATGGCGATCACGCCGCCGAGGAACCGCGGCACGACGACGCGCCGCATCGGATCCACTGCCATGACCTCCATCGCCGAGATCTGGTCGGTGGCACGCATCAGGCCGAGTTCGGAGGCCAGCGCCGTGCCGGCGCGTCCCGCGAAGAGCAGCGCCGTGACGACGGGGCCGAGTTCCTTCAGCAGCGACAGCGCGGCACCGGTCCCGAGCGCGTCCTCCGAGCCGAAACGCTGCAGCAGGTCGTGGCCCTGCAGACCGAGCACCATCCCGACGAACAGGCCGCAGGTCATGATGATGACCAGCGACAGGGCACCGGTGTTGTAGACCTGTTCGACGACGAGCCGGAAGCGCATGAACGTCGCCGGCGAAAGCCACAGCACCTGCCCGAAGAAGCGCGTCATGCTCCCGAGGCGCTCGAGGAATTCGCGCAGGCTCTCGATCATCTCACGCAGCAGGCCGCTCATGCGCTGCCCTCGCGGTCGAGCAGCTGTTGCCAGTAGTCGGGGGCGGGATAGTGGAACGTCACCGGGCCGTCCGCGAGCCCCTCCATGAACTGGTGCACGATCGGCGAGGGATGGTCGCGCAGCTCCGCAGGCGTCCCGCGGGCCACCACCTGGCCGCCGGACAGGATGTAGCTCGCGTCGGCGATCTGCGAGATCTCCCGCACGTCGTGCGTCACGACGATGCTGCTGATGCCCAGCGCGTCGTTCAGCGATCGGATGAGGCGCAGCACGACGCCCATCGAGATCGGGTCGAGCCCGGCAAAGGGCTCGTCGTACAGCAGGATGTCCGGATCCATGACGATGGCACGCGCGAGGGCCACGCGGCGCGCCATGCCGCCGGACAGCTGCTGCGGCCTGAGTTCCGCCGCCCCGCGCAGGCCGACCGCGTGCAGCTTCGTCAGGACCAGGTTGCGCACCAGTCGCTCCGGCAGGCGCGCATGCTCGCGGAGCGGAAAGGCGACGTTCTCGAAGACGTCGAGGTCCGTGAGCAGGGCGCCGTTCTGGAACAGCATTCCCATCTTCCGGCGCAGGGCGTAGACCTCGCGCAGTCCGAGGCCCGCGACGTCCGTGCCGTCCACGAGGACCCGGCCGGTGTCGGGGCGCAGCTGTCCGGTGATGAGTCGCAGCAGGGTCGTCTTGCCGGTGCCGCTCGGCCCCATGATGGCCGTGACTTCCCCGCGGCGGATCTCGATGTCGAGCCCCCGGAAGACCTGCTTGCCGTCGATCGAGTAATCGACGCCGTGCAGTTCCGCAACATTGTCAGGTGACGCCTCCGGCTTGCCGCCGGCTGCGCCCCCGTGCTGGTGGTTCACGTTGTATCCGCGCGTAATGCTCGAAGCCGCCTCGCGCGCGGGCTCGTCTCTGCCGAGCTGCGCGAGTCCGATCAGCCGGGCTCGCTCCGCGAATGCCTGCTGTCGCGAAATTCTAGCAGGTCGGGCGGGTGGCACGACCTGCACAAGCGTCGCTTTGCGTCACGAAACGAATAGGACTAAAATTGTCCCAATTGAAGGAGCCGACCCGATGTTGCGAATCAGCAAGCTCACGGACTACGGCACGGTGATCCTCGCCTGCCTCGCTTCCAGACCCGACCGGCGCCTCCCGGCGACGGCGGTGGCCGATCGTACCCGACTCGGGCTCCCCACCGTGAGCAAGCTGCTGAAGAGCTTCCACCGGGCGGGGCTCGTCACGTCCGCACGTGGCGCCCAGGGTGGCTACCAGCTGGCCCGCGCCGCGTCGAGGATCACAGCCGCCGAGATCATCGACGCCATCGAGGGGCCCGTGGCGATTACCGAGTGCAGCGGGAGCCACAGCGCCTGCGATCTCGAGACGGTGTGCAGCACCGGCGGCGCCTGGCAGCGCGTCAATGCCGCCATCCGGCGTTCGCTCGAGGAGATCTCTCTCGCGCAACTGAGCGGCCAGGAAGCGGTCGCGACCTGGCGGCCCGGGTTGTCTGGCGTGGTCCGACCGGCCGTCGCCGGTCGTCCCGGCGGCAGGCTCTGAGGAATCCACCCATGTCCAGCAGTACCCACGATCTCGACGCCCTCATCGCCCAGAAGTACCGCCATGGCTTCGTGACGGACATCGAATCCGACACCGTGCCACCGGGGCTGGACGAGGACGTCGTCCGGCTCATCTCCCGCAAGAAGGGCGAGCCGCAGTTCATGCTCGACTGGCGCCTCAGGGCGTTCCGCCACTGGCTCACGATGCGGGAGCCCGACTGGGCACACCTGCGCATCGCGCCGATCGACTACCAGTCCATCTCTTACTATTCGGCGCCGAAGAAGAAAGACGGCCCGAAGAGCCTCGATGAGGTGGACCCCAAGCTGCTCGCGACCTACGAGAAGCTCGGCGTGCCCCTCCACGAGCGGGCGCGGCTCGCGGGCGTCGCCGTGGACGCAGTGTTCGACAGCGTATCGGTCGCGACCACGTTCAAGGAGAAGCTCGCCAGGGTCGGCGTGATCTTCTGCCCGTTCTCCGATGCGGTTCGGGATCATCCGGCGCTCATCGAGCAGTACCTCGGCAGCGTCGTCCCCTACACCGACAACTACTTCGCCACACTCAACTCCGCGGTGTTCTCCGACGGTTCGTTCGTCTACGTCCCGAAGGGCGTGCGCTGCCCGATGGAGCTTTCGACGTATTTCCGCATCAACGCGGCCAATACCGGGCAGTTCGAGCGCACGCTGATCGTCGCCGACGAGGGCAGCCACGTCAGCTACCTCGAGGGCTGCACGGCCCCGATGCGCGACGAGAACCAGCTGCACGCGGCGGTGGTCGAGCTCGTGGCGCTCGCGGATGCGGACATCAAGTACTCCACCGTCCAGAACTGGTACCCGGGCGACGAGGAAGGCCGCGGCGGGATCTACAATTTCGTGACCAAGCGCGGCGAATGCCGCGGGGCGAATTCGCACATCAGCTGGACACAGGTCGAGACCGGCTCCGCGATCACCTGGAAGTACCCGAGCTGCGTGTTGACGGGCGAGAACTCCGTGGGCGAGTTCTATTCCGTGGCGCTCGCCAACCACTTCCAGCAGGCGGATACCGGCACCAAGATGATCCACATCGGGCGCAACACGCGCTCGACGATCGTCTCGAAGGGTATCTCCGCGGGACGCGGCCAGAACACTTACCGCGGGCTCGTCAAGATCCTCCCCTCGGCCGACGGCGCCCGCAACTACACGCAGTGCGACTCGCTGCTGATGGGCGACAGGTGCGGCGCCCACACCTTCCCCTACATGGAGATCCGCAATCCGGGTGCCGTCGTCGAGCACGAGGCCACCACCTCCAGGATTGCCGACGACCAGCTCTTCTACTGCCGCAGCCGCGGAATCTCCGAGGAAGACGCGGTGAACATGATCGTGAACGGATTCTGCAAGGCCGTCTTCAAGGAACTGCCGATGGAATTCGCGGTCGAGGCCCAGAACCTGCTGTCGGTGAGCCTGGAAGGCGCCGTCGGCTGAACGAGTGCGAGTGAGAAACAACATGCTCAAGATCCGCGACCTGCATGCCCAGATCGGCGCCCGCAAGATCCTCAAGGGAATCGACCTCGAGGTTGGCACGGGCCAGGTGCATGCCATCATGGGTCCGAACGGCTCGGGCAAGAGCACGCTCGCGAGCGTGCTCGCCGGCCGTGACGGATACGAGGTCACCCAGGGCACGGTCGAGTACCTCGGCCGGGACCTCCTCGAGTTGGAGCCCGAGGAACGCGCCCGGGCCGGTGTCTTCCTGGCCTTCCAGTACCCGGTGGAAATCCCGGGCGTCAACAACGCCTACCTGCTCAAGGCGGCGTTGAACGCCGTTCGGAAGCAGCGCGGCGAGTCGGAGGTCGATGCCTTCGAGTTCCTGGCGCTGGTGCGCGAGAAGATGAAGCTCATGCAGATGGACGAGAGCTTCCTCGGCCGCGGCGTGAATGAGGGATTCTCTGGTGGCGAGAAGAAGCGCAACGAGATCCTGCAGATGGCCGTACTCGAGCCGCGGCTCGCCCTGCTCGACGAAACCGATTCGGGCCTCGACATCGACGCGCTGCGCGTGGTGGCGAACGGCGTCAACAGCCTGCGCAGCGCGGACCGCGCGATCGTCATGGTGACGCACTACCAGCGCCTGCTCGACTACATCGAACCGGATTTCGTGCACGTGCTGTCGGGCGGCCGCATCCTCATGAGCGGCGACCGCACGCTGGCGCTCGAACTCGAGCGACGCGGGTACGACTGGGTGCGGCAGGAGGCACAGGTGGCATGAGCGCGGTCGTGGCGGAGCCTCTCGCTCAATATCGCGAGGCCTTCGAGGCGCAGCAGACCGGCCAGACGTTCGCGGAGCCGCAGCGCACCGCGGCGTTCGCGCGCTTCGCCGAGCTCGGGTTTCCCGCGCCCCGCGACGAGGCATGGAAATACACGAACCTGCGCAGGCTCCAGTCGCGGCGCTTTCGCTCGCCGGCGCGTTCCACGCCTGCAGTCGAACTGCCGGCACCGCTGGCGCCGTTCCGCCTGCCCGTGGTCGATGGCCTGCCGCGCTGGGACCTGTGCGCGCCGGGCACCGCACCGGGCGGCCTGCGACTGCGATCTCTCGAGCAGACTCACCGCGACGGCGAGTCCCTCGGCGCCCTGCTCCGCGTCCCGCCCGGTGGCGGCACGGAAGGCTTTGCGGCCCTGAATGCGGCACTGAGTCCCGACGTGCTGGTCGTGGACGTGGACGCCGGGGCGCAGCCCGGGCCGATCGAGATCACCGTCATGGCGACCGGCGACGAACCCGGGATGAGCCACCCGCGCATCCTCGTCCGCTCGGGCGCGGGCAGCGATGCGCGCATCATCATTCGCCATGCGAGCGATTCCGGCACGGAGCGGCTGGTGAATGCCTTCGTGGAGGTCGAGGTCGGGGCCGACGCCACCTTGCACCTCTATCGACTGCTGGCACAGGGCGAGCGCTGCTTCCACCTCGAGCGGGTTGAGGCAACCGTCGCGCAGCGTGGCCGGTTCGTGATGCACGATGCACAACTGGGCGCCGGCCTTGGCCGGATCGATCTCAATGTGCGGCTCGCGGCACCCGGGGCCGCTGCGGAACTCACCGGCCTGTTCCTGGCGGACGACGCGCGCCACTTCGACACCCACGTGCACGTCGATCATCTCGCGGTCGGCACCCGCAGCCTGCAGGATTATCGCGGCATCGCTGCCGGACGCGGGCGGGGCGTCTTCAATGGCAAGTCCGTCGTGCACGAGGGTGCGCAGCAGTCGCAGGCGCGACAAACGAGCCGCAACCTCCTGCTCAGCGCCAGCGCGGAAATCGACACCAAGCCCGAGCTCGAAATCTACGCCGACGACGTCAAGTGCAGCCACGGTGCCACGACCGGCCGGCTCGACCCGGCTGCCCTCTTCTACCTGCGCTCGCGCGGGCTGAACGCGTCCGAGGCACGCGCCGCACTCACCCGTGCCTTCGCCGGGGCCGTGCTGTCGCGCATGGATCACGAACCGTTCGCAACCATCGTGCACGACCTGCTCGACGGTCGTCTCGCGCGCCTGGTCGAGGTGACGGAATGAGCGCGGCGCCGGCACCGGCCGTACAGGCGCAAGGAGCGGAGCGGGCGTTCGACGTCGAGGCCGTGCGGCGCGAGTTCCCCGTGCTCGCCCGGGAGGTGAACGGCAAGCCCCTGTGCTATCTCGACAATGCCGCCTCCAGCCAGCGCCCACGGTCGGTGATCGACGCGATCTCGCGCTACTACGAGACCACGCACGCCAACGTGCACCGCGGCGTGCATCGCCTGAGCCAGGAGGCCACCGACCTCTTCGAGGGAGCGCGGGAGACGGTGCGGCGATTCGTGAACGCCCGCTCGACCCGCGAGATCGTGTTCGTGCGCGGCACGACCGAGGCCATCAACCTCGTGGCCCAGAGCTACGGGCGCCCACGCCTGCAGCCCGGCGACGAGATCGTCGTCTCGTGGCTCGAGCACCACGCGAACATCGTGCCCTGGCAGATGCTCTGCGAGCAGACGGGCGCCGTCCTGCGCGTCATCCCGATCACCCCCCGCGGCGAGGTGGATTTCGAGGCCTTCCGCGGGCTGCTTTCCGACCGCACGCGCCTGCTGGCACTCGCGCACGTCTCGAACGCGCTCGGCACGGTCGTTCCCGTGGAGCAGTTCGTCCGCGAGGCCCGGCGGCACGGCATTCCGGTCCTGCTCGACGGTGCCCAGGCAGTGCCGCACCTGGCCGTGGACGTGCAGGCGCTCGACTGCGACTTCTATTGCTTCTCGGGCCACAAGATGTGCGGGCCGACCGGCATTGGCGTGCTGTATGGCCGCGAATCGCTGCTCGCGGCGATGCCGCCCTGGCAGGGCGGCGGGGACATGATCCTGGCGGTGAGCTTCGAGCGCACGATCTACAGCGACCTGCCCTACAAGTTCGAGGCGGGTACGCCCCACATCGCCGGCGCGGTCGGGCTCGGTGCCGCCGTGGACTACCTGCAATCCATCGGGCTCGAGACGATCGCTGCGCTCGAGCACGAGTTGCTCGAGTACGCCACCGAGCGACTCACCCGGATCCCCGGACTTGCCATCGTCGGCACGGCGCCGGAAAAGGCAGCGGTGGTGTCGTTCACCGTCGACGGCGTACACCCGCACGACCTCGGCACCATCCTCGATCACGAGGGCGTGGCCATCCGCACCGGCCATCACTGCGCGATGCCGGTCATGGAGTTCTACGGGGTGCCGGCCACGGCGCGCGCGTCGTTCGCCTTCTACAACACGCGCGCCGAGGTCGACCGCCTCGTCGGCGCCGTCCAGTTCGCGCGGGAGATGCTCGGCTGATGGACCTCAAGGACCTCTATCGCGACGTGATCGTCGACCACAACCGCAACCCGCGGAACTTCCGGCCGATGCCGGACGCGCACCGGCACGCGGAGGGGTTCAACCCGCTGTGTGGCGACCGGCTGACCCTGTACGTGAAACTCGACGGGGACCGGATCGAGGACGTGTCCTTCCAGGGCAGCGGTTGTGCGATCTCAGTCGCCTCCGCCTCGCTGCTGACCGAGAGCGTCAAGGGACGCACGGTTCCCGAGGCCGAACGGCTCTTCGCCTCGATGCACCAACTGCTGACCCGCGACGACGCGGCCGTGGATCCCGCGGCGCTCGGCAAGCTCGCCGCGCTGTCGGGCGTGCGCGAGTTCCCCGCCCGGGTGAAATGCGCGAGCCTGTGCTGGCACACGCTGGACGCCGCCCTGCATCGCGAGTCCGCCCCCGTTTCGACCGAGTGACCCCGTGCTGGAGTGACGATGTATCGATCAGACAACGAACCGGTCACGCTGACACGCGACGTGGACGCGATCATCGTCCCGGCCGGCGTGAACGTGAAACTGCGCCAGGGCCAGCAGGGCTTCATCACGCAGGCCCTCGGCGGCAGCTTCACGATCTACGTCGAGGGCAACCTGTTCCGCATCGCCGGCAAGGACGCGGACGCCCTCGGCAAGGAGGCGGTCGACGTTCCCCAGCTCCCGCCGAACGCGAGCGACGAGGACGTCCGTGAGCTGGCATGGCAGCAGATGCGGACCTGCTACGACCCTGAAATTCCTATTAATATCATTGATTTAGGGCTTGTTTATTCCTGTGACATCAAGTCCGAGGACGGTGGTCGGATCGTCGAGGTCACCATGACACTGACGGCCCCCGGTTGCGGCATGGGCGACGTGCTGGTGCAGGATGTCCGCGACAAGGTCGAGATCATCCCGACGGTCACGCGCGCCGATGTGGAACTGGTCTTCGACCCGCCCTGGAACCAGTCGATGATGTCCGAGGCCGCCCGCCTGCAGACGGGAATGATGTGACCTGGGTCAGTGTCGGACCCGCGGCAGCCATCCCGCCGGGCGATCATGCATCGGTCGAGGTGGACGGCGTTTTCGTCGCCGTCTTCAACGTGGCGGGCGAGTTCCTCGCGGTGGAGGACGTCTGCACCCACGACGGCGGTGGACTCGCCGGTGGCGCAGTCGAGGGCGACCAGGTGATCTGCCCCCGGCACGGCGCGCGATTCTGCCTGCGCACCGGGCAGGCGCTGACGCCGCCGGCTTACGAACCCGTCCGGACCTTCGCCACGCGCGTCGTGGATGGCACCGTCGAGGTGCGGGGGGAATGAGACGCCTGACGCTCGTGCGCCATGCGAAGTCGGACTGGTCCCTGCCGGGCCAGGCCGACTGGGATCGGCCGCTCAACAAGCGCGGCCAGCGTGACGCCCCGGAAATGGCTCGACGGTTGCGCTCACGCCGGTTCAAGCCCGAGCGCATCCTCTCGAGCCCCGCGGTGCGCGCACTCACCACGGCGGCCGTGATGGCGCGCGAACTCAAGGTTCCCGCCGCGCTCGTGCAGCAGGACGAGCGCCTCTACCTCGCGTCGCCCGCGGACATGCTCGAAGTCATCCGCGAACTCGGTGCCGCCGTGAAGCACCTCATGGTGTTCGGTCACAATCCCGGCATCACGGAGTTCGCCAACCAGCTGTCCGCCGGCGACCAGATCGACAACCTGCCGACCTGCGGCACCTTTACGGCGCTGTTCGACCTCGCCAACTGGCGTGATCTCGACTGGGGTCGTGGACAGGACGTCGAGTTCGACTACCCCAAGAATCACTCCTAGCCGCGTCCCGACACCGGGATGGACGCGCCGGTCACGGCCCCCGCCGCATCCGAGGCGAGGAACAGGATCACCGCGGCGATGGCTGCCGGGGATACCCAGCGGCTCACGTCTGCGTCCGGCATGTCGGCACGATTGCGCGGCGTGTCGATCGTTCCCGGCAGGATGGCATTGACAGTGATGCCACGGTCCTTCACTTCCTCGCTCAGGCTCTCGGTGAGTCGCTGCACTCCCGACTTGGACGCGGTGTACGCACCCATGCCTGCGGACGCCTGGCCCGCGGCCGCGCCCGCACCGATGTTGATGATCCGGCCTGCGCCCTGCTCCAGCATGACCGGCAGCACGGCCTTGCAGCAGACGACCGCCGTGCGCAGATTCATCGCGTAGAGCTGGTCCCAGGTATCGGGATCACCATCCTCCAGCCGCTCCCAGCGAAAACCGCCCGCGATGTTCACGAGTACGTCGATCCGTCCGAAACGCATCGAGGTTGCCGCCACCGCGCGGCGGGTGGACTCCACGTCGCTCAGGTCCACGCCGCCGAAGACGAGGGGTGACGCGCCGAGTTGTCCGCGAACCTCCGGCGAGGGCTGCACCGCCACGTCCAGCAGCGCGAGGCGCGCACCCCGGTCCTCGAACGCGCGCGCCACTGTCCGCCCGAGGGCACCGAAGGCGCCCGTGACGACCACCACCCGGTCAGTGAACTGCATCGTCGCGCCTCCTCAGCATTCCGGCACGTTGACCGCCAGTCCGCCCTGGCTGGTCTCCTTGTAGATGACCGACATGTCCCTGCCGGTCTGGCGCATGGTGGAGATGACCTGGTCCAGCGAGACCTTGTGCAGCCCGTCGCCGCGCATGGCGAGGCGCGCCGCGTTGATCGCCTTCACCGCACCCATGGCATTGCGCTCGATGCACGGGATCTGCACCAGGCCGGCGATCGGATCGCAGGTGAGGCCGAGGTTGTGCTCCATGCCGATCTCGGCAGCGTTCTCGACCTGCTCGGTGCTGCCGTTCAGCGCCGACACGAGGCCGGCGGCCGCCATGGAGCAGGCGACGCCCACTTCGCCCTGGCACCCCATCTCCGCCCCCGAGATGGAGGCGTTGCGCTTGTAGAGCATGCCAACGGCCCCGGCGACCAGCAGGAATCGCACCACGCCCTCCGCGCTCGACCCCGGTTCGAACCGCCGGTAATAGGCGATCACCGCCGGTACGATGCCCGCGGCCCCGTTCGTCGGCGCGGTCACGACGCGGCCGCCGGCGGCGTTCTCCTCGTTCACGGCCAGCGCGAAGGCGTTGACCCAGTCCATGACGTCGAGCGGTCGTCGCTCGACCGACTCGACGAGCATGCGGTGCAACCGGGCGGCGCGACGCCGGAGCTTCAGCGCGCCGGGCAGCAGGCCCGTGCCCCGGAAACCCCGCTCGATGCAGTCCTCCATCACGGACCAGATCCGCAGCAACTCCGACACGGTCTCCTCGTCCGGCCGGAAGCTTCGCTCGTTCGCCAGCACCAGCTGGTGCATCTCGAGCCCATTCTCCCGGCACGCCGTCAGCAGTTCGCGCGCCGACGTGAACGGAAAGGGCGACTCGACCTGCGCACGCCCGGCCGCCTCGCGCCCGAAGTCACCGGCGCGAACGACGAAGCCGCCCCCGACGGAGTAAAACTCCTCGCGGTGCAGGAGTGCGCCCGCCGCATCGAGCGCCGAGAAGCGCAGCCCGTTGGTATGCAGCGGCAGCGTCTGGTCACGATGGAGCAGCAGGTCGAGCGGCTCGTCGAAATCGATCTCATGACGGCCGTGCAGCTGCAATCGGCCACTCGAGCGGATGCGCGCGATCGCGGGATCCATGCTCTCTGGAACGACCGACGCGGGCCGGTGACCCTCGAGGCCCAGCAGGATGGCACGGTCGGTGCAATGCCCCTTTCCCGTCAGAGCCAGCGACCCGTAGACCTGCACACCGACCTTCACCGTGCGCTCGAGCATCCCGCCGGCGGCGAGATCCTCGACGAAGGTGCAGGCGGCGTTCATCGGCCCCATCGTGTGCGAACTCGACGGGCCCACCCCGACCTTGAAGATATCGAGAACGCTCAGGGACATGGCGGCTCACCCTACTCCATCGCCAGCAGCGACGCATTGCCCCCGACGGCGGACGTATTGATGGTGATGGTGCGCTCGTGCGCGAACCGATGCAGGTAACGCGGGCCGCCGGCCTTCGGTCCGGTACCGGAAAGCCCGCAACCGCCGAAGGGCTGCGTGCCGACGATGGCGCCGATGATGTTGCGGTTGACGTAGACGTTGCCCGCCGAGACGCGGGCCGCGACCCGGCGCACGGTGCTGTCGATGCGACTGTGGATGCCGAAGGTCAGCCCGTAGCCGGTTGCGTTGATCGAGTCGACGAGTCCCTCGAGGTCGCGGGCCCGGTACGTCAGCACGTGCAGGATGGGACCGAACACTTCCCGCTCGAGGACGTCGATCGAGCCGATCTGCACGGCAAGCGGCGCCACGAAATTGCCACGTCGCGTTTCGGGACGGAGCGTGCACCGGTGGGACCACCGGGCGCCACGCACGATCTCGCGTGCGTGCGCCTCGAGCATGTCGCGCGCCTGCGCATCGATGGCGGGGCCGACGTCGGTCTCGAGCAGCGCGGGGTCGCCGACGACGAGCTCGTCCATGTGGCCGGCCATCAGCCGCATCAGCTTCGGGGCGATGTCCTCCTGCACGCACAGCACCCGCAACGCGGAGCACCGCTGCCCCGCGCTGTTGAACGCGGAATGTGTCGCATCGAGCACGACCTGCTCGGGCAGGGCGGAGCTGTCGACGATCATCGCGTTCTGCCCCCCCGTCTCGGCGATCAGCACGGGAATGGCGCCTTCGCGCGCGGCGAGCGCGCGGTGGATGAGATGAGCCGTCTCCGTGGAACCGGTGAACGCAACACCCGCGACCCGCGGATCCGCCACCAGCCCGGCCCCGACGATCGCGCCGTCTCCCGGCAGGAAGTGCAGCACCTCCGCCGGCACGCCGGCCTCGAGCAGCAGGCGGACCGCCTGTGCTGCCACGAGCGGCGTCTGCTCCGCGGGCTTGGCGACGACGGCGTTGCCCGCCGCCAGCGCGGCGGCGATCTGCCCGGTAAAGATCGCGAGCGGGAAATTCCACGGACTGATGCAGGCGAAGACCCCGCGGCCATGCAGCGAGACCTCGTTGCTCTCGCCCGTCGGACCGGGCATGCGCAGGGGTGCGCCGAACTCCTCCCGCGCGCGCGCCGCGTAGTACCGCAGGAAGTCGACCGCTTCGCGAACTTCCGCAATGCTGTCCGGGACCGTCTTGCCGGCCTCGCGCACGCACATCGCGACGAACTCGTGCAGGTTCGCCTCGTACATGTCGGCGGCGCGATCGAGCATGGTCGCTCGCCGGCCGGCGCCGGAGCGGTCCCATTCCGGCTGGGCGCGCTGCGCAGCAGCCACCGCGGCCGCCACCTGCTCCGCGGTCGCCGTCTGGACGGTACCGACGATCTCCGCCGTATTCGCCGGGTTGCGGATCGGCTCCGCCGGACCGTCGAGCTCCTGCCCCGAGACGACCGGACGGGCGAGCCAGGGCCGTCGCGACACCCGCTGCATCCGCGCCGCCAGGTCGCCCAGCACCGCACCGTCGGCGAGGTGCAGGCCGAGCGAATTGCGGCGCTCGGGCTGGTAGATGTCCACCGGCAGTGGAATGCGCGGGTGCGCCACCTGAGTCCACCCGTCCACGACACCCACCGGGTCGGCCACGATGTTGTCGATCGGTTCGTTCTCGTTGACGATGCGATTGACGAACGAGGTATTCGAGCCGTTCTCCAGCAGTCGACGGACGAGATAAGGCAGGAGGTCCTCGTGCTCGCCGACCGGGGCGTACACGCGACACGGCACGCCGAGGCCTTCCTTGCGTGTCACCTCCGCATACAGTTCCTCGCCCATGCCGTGCAGTCGCTGGAACTCGAACTCGCGCTTGCTTCGTGCGGCGAGATGCGAGATCGCGGCCACCGTGTGTGCGTTGTGGGTCGCGAACTGCGGATACAGTTCCGGTCCCTGCTCCAGCACCAGGCGGGCGCAGGCCAGGTACGCAACGTCGGTGTTGGGCTTGCGCGTGAAGACGGGGTAGCCGGGGAGACCGCGCTCCTGCCCCCGCTTGATCTCGCTGTCCCAGTAGGCGCCTTTCACCAGGCGCACGTGCAGGATGCGCTTCGTCTCGCGGGCGAGTCCGATGATGTAGCGCAGCACCGCGGGCGCGCGCTTCTGGTAGGTCTGCACCGCAATCCCGAACCCGGACCATCCTGCGAGGCGGGGTTCGCGGCAGACGGCCTCGAGGAGTTCCAGGGTGAGTTCCAGGCGTTCGGACTCCTCGGTGTCCAGCGTCAACGCGATGCCCGCATCGCGCGAGGCGATGCACAGGTCCACGAGGCGCGGCGTCAGGTCGCCGAGGACCCGTCGCCGGTGGGCCCGCTCGAATCGTGGATGCATGGCCGAGAGCTTGACCGAGATGCTCGGCCGGGCCTCGGCGTCGGCGTACTCGCCGACCCGCGCCCGCAGCGCCCCGATGGCGCTGCTGTAGGCCTCGAAGTACCGGTCGGCGTCACTGCCGGTGAGTGCCGCTTCGCCCAGCATGTCGAACGTGTAGCGGTAACGGCGGTTCTCGCCGGCGAGCGACGTATCGAGGGCCTCGGCAATGGTGCGACCCATCACGAACTGGTGCCCCATGATCCGCATCGCCTGCCGCATCGCCGTGCGCACCACGGGTTCGCCCATGCGACCCACCACGCGCGACATGACGTTGGACGGCGCCGCGACGTCGCGCGGGTCGAGCCGCACGATTCGTCCCGTGAGCATCAGTCCCCACGTCGACGCGTTGACGAAGAGCGACTGGCTGTCACCGAGGTGGCTCGCCCAGTCGCCTGCCTGCAGCTTGTCGGCGATCAGGCGATCGGCCGTCTCGTCGTCCGGAATCCTGAGCAGCGCCTCCGCGAGGCACATGAGGATGACGCCCTCCTGCGAGGAGAGGTCGTACTGGCGCAGGAAGGCGTCGAGCCCCGACCTGCTCGCCGGTGCCTTGCGGACCGCCTCGACCAGGCGATGCGCGGTCTGCTGCACCTTCGCCCGAGTATCCTCGTCGAACCGGGCCGCATTGGCCAGCCGTCGCACGACCGGCTCCTCCGCGGCGAGGAAATCGCCGTTGATGGCCCGACCGATGGGCGTCTGGAGCTCGGCGGGATCGCGGAACAGGAACCGCGGGGCGGTGCCCTCGTCGGCGTGATTGTTCATGTTGCGGGAACTCGAAGCCTGGTTGCGCCGATTCTAGCCAAATGAAAAGGCCCGCGGGCGGGAGCCTGCGGGCCTCGGGCACTGCCGGCCTCGGCGCCGGCGCTGGCTACTTGGTCTCGTAGAGCAGACCGACCGTCATGAGCGTGTCCGTATTCTCGACGCCGTCGGGGACGTCGGTGTTGTGACGGACCTGGTAGCCGACCCGGAGCCCCAGCGCCCCGGTGATCGTCACCTCGAGACCGAGGTCGTTCTGCATGTAGGTGTTGTCGGAACCGGCCTCGACCAGGAAGCGGTCGACGATCTTGGTCGTTTCCGTCAGCTGGTGCTCGAAACCGAGGTCGCCGCGGAAAATCAATCCGTCCTCCGACTCGCCCGTCTCGCGGAGTTCGGCATAGCGATAGCCCGGACCGCCCTGGACCCAGAGCTTGGTGCGATCGCTGTCGATGATCCTGTAGCCGAGACCGGTGGACAGCGAAGCCTGGTAGTCATAGGCACTGAAGCGGTCGTCCTCGTAGCGGCCGGCACCGAACCAGTAGGTTTTCTCGGTGAATTCGTAGTCCGACTGCCCGCGGACCTCCCAGCGCTGCGCCGTTGTGTCGGTACCGTCATTGCCATAGTTGCCGGCGAAACCGAGGGTGTGCGTCCACTGGTCGTAGGCGTTCTTCACCCCGAGGACGGCATTGACGGACTCGTTCTCGCTGTTGCCGCTGGCGAACGATGCGCCGAGTTCGCCTTTCCCGGTCCAGTCCGCGAGTGCGGGCGAACTGGCACCGCAAAGCGCGACCACGAAGAACCCCAGGACAACATTTCGACCCATCGTGCGACTCCTTATCAGATTTCCGGCATTTGAAATAGCCGGTAAGTATAGCGAAGCCACCCCTTGCGGGCACCCCGGAGGCTACGGAGAATTGCCGGGTTGACCGGAGGTGAGCGCATGTCGGAATCCCACTTCAAGATCGTCGCGACCGAACAGAACTTCATGCAGGCCGTGGTGGAGGCGTCGGCCACCGAGCCCGTGCTGGTCGATTTCTGGGCACCGTGGTGCGGTCCCTGCCGCACCCTGATGCCCATGCTCGAGCGCATCGCGGACGACTACGGTGGCCGCTTCACCCTGGCCAAGGTGAACACCGACGAGGAACAGGGCATCGCGGGCCACTTCGGCATCCGCAGCATCCCGACGGTGATGCTCTTCCACAACGGGCAGGCCGTGGAGCAGTTCGTCGGCGTGCAGCCCGAAGCGACGATCCGGGCGATGCTCGACAAGTACCTGTCCCCCGCCGGGACGCCCGCGGAGCCGGCCGCGAAGAGCGATCTCGATCTCGCGGCCTCACAGCTCGAGCAGCGTGACGCGCAGGCCGCGGCGGCCACCATCGAGCGCATCGCGGCCGAGCGTGCCGACCACCCCGCCCTCAGCTCACTGCGCGCCCGGCTTGCGTTCGTCGAGGCCGCCGTCGCCCGCCCGGACGTGCTCGCCCTGCGCTCGGCGCTGGAACGCGATCCGGGGGATGCGGCCGCCCGCCATGCGCTGGCCGCGCACCATGCGCTGGCCGGCGACTATGCGACGGCCCTGGCCGAGTGGCTGGACCTGATGCGCCGCGACCGGAAATTCGGCGACGACCTCGCGCGCCGCAGCCTGCTGATGGCCTTCGACGTGCTCGGTGACGACCACGAACTCGTGCTCGCCACGCGGCGCAGGATGGCGAGCCTCCTGCACTGATAAACCGCCCCCCGGGGCATCCGCATCGTCCCGCTCTTGCCGGCGGGATGCGGCCGAAGTATAAGTCGCGCAAATGCAGCCGGTGGGGCTCGTAGGTCCTGCGATGAGCGAGAAGCCTGAATCCGACGATTTCGAGGAAGAGGACGGCGAGGAAGCGCCGAGCGACGAGGACTCGCTCGACGTGGATCGCCTCATGCAGGACCTGGACAAGCGCAAGCGGGGCGCCGCGAGGGGCGCTGAGCCGGCCTGGCGCAAGCTCGAGCGCCTGCTCGAGCAGAAGCGCACCTCGGAGCTGTTGCTCGACTTCGACGATTACGACATCGGCGACGGTCGCAAGCCGTCGCGCCGGCGCTAGTGAAAGTCGCGCGACGACGCGACGAGTGCACCGAGCCAGCGCGAGAGGTCCGTCATCCGGCGCACGATCACGTGCCGCACCTCCCCTTCGACCTGCAGTTCACCCGCCACGCCCAACAGCCGTGAGGCGATCAGCGCCTGGCGCTGGCGCTCGGCGACGTCGCGCCAGACGATCAGGTTCACGCTGCCCGTCTCGTCCTCGATCGTCACGAAGGTCACGCCCTGCGCACTGCCCGGCCGCTGCCGGGTGATCACCAGGCCCGCGGCGCGGACCGTGGCGCCATGGCGCAACTCGTGCAGGCCAGCGGCGGTGGCGAAGCCACGCGCAGCCAGTCGGTCGCGCAGCAGCGCCAGCGGATGACGGCGTAACGTGAGGCCGGTGTGCGCGTAATCGGCCACGATGTCCTGCCCTTCGGCAGGCGCACGCAACAGCGGCAGGCCCTCGGCGACGCGCGGCTCGGGCATCAGGGGCAACGGTCCCTCGATGCCGGCCACGTTCCAGGCCGCGCGATGACGATGACCTGCAATACGCGCCAGCGCACCGGCGGCCGCCAGGCAACCGAGTTCGCGACGACCGAGGTTGGCGCGCGACGCGAGCGCCTGCACGTCCGGGAAGCCGTTCCGCCCGCGGACCGCGACCAGCCGACGGCCCGCGTCCTCCGACAACCCCTTGACGAGCCGCAGGCCGAGCCGCAGCGCGGCTTCGCCGTCCGTGCCGGGCTCGAGGGTGCAGTCCCACTGGCTCACGAGCGCGTCCACGGAGCGCACCTCCACGCCGTGCCGTGCCGCATCCTGCACGAGTTGCGACGGCGCATAGAATCCCATCGGCTGGCTGTTGATCAGCGCCGCCGCGAAGGCCGCGGGCTCGTGCCGCTTGAGCCACGCCGAGACGTAGACGAGCAGCGCGAAACTCGCCGCATGCGACTCCGGAAAGCCGTACTCGCCGAAACCGAGGATCTGGCGGAAGATCTGCCGCGCGAAGTCCTCGGAGTAACCGCGTTCGCGCATGCCGCGGATCAGTCGCTCCTCGAAGTGACCGAGGCCGCCCTTGCGCTTCCAGGCCGCCATCGCGCGCCTGAGCGCATCCGCCTCCCCCGGCGTGAACCCGGCCGCGACGATCGCAAGCTGCATCACCTGCTCCTGGAAGATCGGCACGCCGAGCGTGCGCCGCAGCACGCCCTCGACCTCCTCGCTGGGATAGGTGACCGGCTCGAGCCCGCCGCGCCGTCGCAGGTAGGGGTGCACCATGTCGCCCTGGATCGGGCCGGGGCGGATGATCGCCACCTCGATCACCAGGTCGTAGTACGAGCGCGGCCTGAGCCGCGGCAGCATCGCCATCTGCGCACGCGACTCGATCTGGAACACGCCGATCGTATCGGCATGGCCGATCATCTCGTAGACCGCCGGATCCTCCGCGGGCACGGTGGCCAGCGTCCAGCGCGTACCCCGGAGCCCCTCGATGAGATCGAAGGCGCGGCGGATCGCCGTGAGCATGCCGAGACCCAGCACGTCCACCTTGAGCAAGCCGAGTGCATCGAGGTCGTCCTTGTCCCACTGGATGACGGTGCGCCCGGGCATCGCCGCGTTCTCGACGGGCACGAGTTCCTCGAGCAGGTCCCGGGCGATGACGAAGCCGCCCACGTGCTGCGACAGGTGGCGCGGAAAGCCGAGCAGGCTGCGCGCGAGCGCGAGCACCCGCGCGAGCAGGGGACTTTCCGGGTCGAGCCCCGCCTCGCGCACGCGGCCCTCGTCGATCCGCGACCCGTCCCACCACTGCATCGAGCGCGCGAGCGCATCGACCTGCAGTGGATCGAGACCCATGGCCCTCGCCACGTCCCGCAGCGCACTGCGCGGCCGGTAGCAGATCACCGTCGCGGTGAGCGCGGCGCGGTGACGACCGTATCTCGCGTAGACGTACTGGATGACCTCCTCGCGGCGCTCGTGCTCGAAGTCCACGTCGATATCCGGCGGTTCGTTGCGCTCGCGCGAGATGAACCGCTCGAAGAGCAGGGACATGCGCGAGGGATCCACCTCGGTGATGCCGAGGCAGTAGCAGACGACGGAATTCGCCGCGGAGCCGCGTCCCTGGCAGAGGATGCCGCGCGTGCGGGCGAACACGACGATGTCGTGGACGGTGAGGAAATAGGCCTCGTAGGCCAGGTCCGCGATGAGCTCGAGCTCGTGCTCGAGCAGGGAGCGTACGTGGGCAGGCGCACCGTCCGGCCAGCGACGGCGACAACCCTCCTCCGTGAGCCGGCGCAGCCAGCTCGTGGGCGTCTCGCCCCCGGGAACGATCTCCCGCGGATACTCGTAGCGCAGTTCGTCGAGCGAGAACCTGCAGCGCGCCGCCACCTCGAGCGTCGCCTCGAGCAGTTCGCGTGGATGGAGTTCGCGCAGGCGAGACAGCGGACGCAGGTGTCGTTCGCCATTCGGGAACAGCGCATAGCCCGCCCGGTCCACCGTCGTGCCGATGCGCGTCGCGGTGAGCACGTCCTGCAGGGCGCGACGCCCGCGCGCATGCATGTGCACGTCGCCTGCCGCGACGAGCGGCAGGTCGAGCTGTTCGCCGAGATCCCGGAGCGTCGCGAGCCGGCGCCGGTCCTGTCCGCTCGTCAGCAGCTCGACGGCGATCCACAGGCGTCGCGGGAACACATCGGCGAGCCAGCGACCGTGCGCCGCGTCGGGCACGCGCTCCGGCAACCACAGCGCGAGGCAGTCGCGCAGGTCGAGTGGGGCGCCGGCGGTCGGCGGCGCTTCCGAGGCGACGCCGGCCGGGGCGAAATCCGTGCGCTCGAGCCGGTAGTCGCCCTTCCCCGCGGCGCGACGTGCGCGGGTGATCAGCCGGCAAAGCTGTCCATAGCCCCGGCGATTCGTGGCGAGCAGCACGCAGCGCAACCCATCGGCGAGCCGGAACTCGCTGCCGATGATCAGCTTGAGACCGTGGTCGCGGGCTGCGAGGTGGGCACGTACGGCGCCCGCCACCGAACATTCGTCGGTGACTGCGAGTGCGGCGTAGCCCAGCCCGGCCGCGCGCTCGACCAGCTCCTCCGGATGCGAGGCACCGCGCAGGAAGCTGAAATTGCTGAGGCAATGCAGCTCGGCGTAACTCATGTGCCTCGTTTCCCGGCGGAGGCTCAGCCGAACACGCCATGCAGGAACCAGCGTCCCCCGGCCCTGCGCTCCCGGAAGATCCACAGCCGCATCCCGCCGTGGGTGCATGCCACGTAGTAATCGCGCCTCACGTCACGACCGTCCCACCAGCCCGACTCGATGCGCTCGGGATCCTCCTCCAGCTCGAGTGGTCCCTGGTAGCAGGGCACCTCGCCGCCTTCGAGCAGTTGCGGCTCGGCGAGCAGCCACAGAGGCCGCGGCGGACCGTCCGGGAATGGGAGCCATGGGGATGCCACCCTTTTCCGGTCGTGGAAAAGGGCGGCGTCTCCATTTTCATTCTTCTTCTGCCAGGCCGATTCAGGCCGATGCTCGGGCACCAGGCTCACTCCGTGCACCGCGTCCATGCCGAGTCGTGCCTGCAGGCGCTCGACGAGCTGCGGCACGCCCGCAGAATCCCGCCGGTCGTGCACGAAGAGATCCGCGGCGCTCTCCCGCGCCTCGACGAGCGGCCCGCTACGCAGCCGCAGCTGGCGCACCGGGCATGGCAGTTCGATTCGCGCGAGCCGCTCCTGCAGCAGGTTCGCGATCCGTCCGGCCTGCATCACCGGTTCGGCGAAGCGCAGGCGCAGCCGCGTCGTCGGCGCGTCGCGGTGCAGCAGCCCGATCTCGAGTGCCTCGATGCTCCGCCCGCGACGTGCCAGGAATCCGCACAGCTCGTCGAGCAGCGGCGCGAGCGCGCGGCCCAGTCGCCCGGCGTCGGCAATCTCGGGCTCGAGATCGCGGCGCGCCGCAAACCGTGCTGGCGGCACGAAGGCGGCACGCGGGTCTGCCGCACGACCCACTGCACGATCGAGATCGAGCAGCATGCGTGGCTCGAAGCGACGGGCCAGGCCGTCGCGCGGCAGGCGCAGGCAGTCCCCCACGGTGCGTACGCCCATCGTGGCGAATGACTGCAGGCTGCGGACGGACCAGCGGGTGCAGCCGAGCGGCAGGCGTGCGAGCCGGCCGGGGAGCACGTCCGGGCGCCGCAGTGCGAGCTGCTCGCCCGCGCGCGCAAGCCAGAGTGATGCAAGCGGCGTGGGCGTGAGTGCGATGCACGGCTCGACCCCCAGGGACTGCAGGCGCTCCTGCAGCCGCGCCCGCAACCTGCGCACGCCGCCGAACAGCCGCAGGCTGCCGCGCACCTCGAGCAGCACGCCGTCAGGTGGGTCGAGGCTCACGCGCGGAGTGAAGTCGAGTGCGCTCGTCGCGACGGTCTCGAGCAATGCCCGTTCCCGGCGCGCGTCGCGTGCCAGTACCTGCAGGCCGGGCAGCAGGGCCAGTGCAGAGTTGAGCGACATTCCGGCAACGATGCCGGCCGCAGCGGCGGTGGCGTCGCAGGCACGGATCACCCGCGCGCCCCGTTCGAGGTCGACGACGGCAACCGGCGGCGCACCTCCGTCGGCAGTCGATTCAGCGGCTCGGTGCAGTGACTCGAGGATGTAGCACGGCAGGTGAATGGCAAGCCAGAGTTCGCCGCGGGTGGCATGCGAGCCCGCAGGCCGCGGCATGGGTGGCGCGCTCGCCGGCGCCGGCGACGGAGAGAGTCCGGGCATGGCCCGATGCCTGCCGGGTAACGGCATGATCAATTCGCCGGAGAGAAGGACGTCGCACTGGTCCAGCCCAGCCGCACACTCGTGGCATGCCCGCCGCGGCTCTTCAGGATGCGGGCCTCGAGGCCCCGGGGGGTGCCCTCGAGTGCCACGCGCAGCACCGCGGGAGAAGGTTCGTGGCCATCCCGCAGGCGCCGGAACAGCACGGCCAGGCAGCGCGACTGCTCGGCGGCGAGTTGCAGCCGTCGCAGGCTCTGCCGGTCGCGGCACGGCGCCCAGCCGAGCACGGCGCTGCAGGCGCCCGACCGCAACGCCTGCTCCATCGCCCACTCCGCCGGCTGTGCGCGCACGACGAGGAGCCGGCGCACGTCGATGCCGCGGGCAGCGAGTGCCGGCGCGTAGGGCTGGTGTGGCGGTGAGATCCATGCCAGCCAGCCGCCGTGGTGTTCGTCGCCGCAGAGCCTGGCCAGTGCCGGCATCAGCAAGCTCACTTCACCGATGCCGGTGTGGTCCGTGAGGAGTTCGATGAGTCCCTGCGACGGCCAGCCGCCACCGGGCAGGCAGCGGTCGAGCGTCGCGAAACCCGTGGGTATCCCGGGCCGCTCGGCCATCCCGCCCTGCTCCCGGGCACGCCAGAGTCCGGGATGACGCAGGAGATCGTCGAGGGACATGGCGGAAGCGGATCAGGCTCTGCCCGCCTCCTGTCGCACCACCCCGACCACGACACCCTCGATGATCAGCGATTCGTGCTTGAGGTCGACGCGCAGCGGCTCGAAGTCCTGGTTCTCGGGCAGCAACCACACCACCGTGCCTTCCTGCTTGTAGCGCTTCACCGTCACCTCGTTCTCGAGGCGCGCCACGACGATCTGTCGATTGCGCACTTCGGGGGTGCGGTGCACCGCGACGAGGTCGCCATCGAGGATGCCGGCGTTGCGCATGCTCATGCCGCGGACCTTGAGCAGGTAGTGCGGCCGCGGCTGGAAGAGCTGGGGATCGATCTGGTAGTGAGCCTCGATGTTCTCCTCGGCGAGGATGGGCCGGCCGGCGGCGACGCGCCCGATGAGCGGCAGGCCCAGTTGCTCACGCAGTGAGTCGCGCAGCTGGATGCCGCGCGAGGTCCCCGGCCGCAGGTCGAGCACGCCCTTGCGCTGCAGGGCGCGCAGGTGTTCCTCGGCCGCGTTCGCCGACCTGAAACCGAGTGCCTCGGCGATTTCGGCCCGGGTCGGTGGCATGCCGTGCTCGGCCAGGGCGTCCTGGATGAAGCACAGCACCTGGCGTTGGCGGGGAGTCAGGTCGTCCATTGCAGTTCCTGTATGGATGTACAGATACTGTTCTTATATACAGTAACGATCGGCAAAGCAAGGGGGAGCGCCGCGCCCCCGCGCTGGTCATGAACACGCCGTCAAACGGACGGCATCCAGCGAGTCACTGTCGCCATGTAGCGACAGTGGGCTGCTTTAACCACACTGGCGGTTCGGGTAGCATCGGTGTGTTCGGCTGTGGTCCGCAACGGATCTTGCGTCCTGTCGGTACAGTCGACTTGTCTGGCTTATCGACTCCTACACCACCGAGGAAGTTTCCATCATGAAGAACGTCATGCTCAAGACGCTGACCGTTTCCGCGGCTGCGCTGCTGGCCACCGGCTGCGTCAGCACCTCGACCTTCGAAGACTACGTCGCCAAGAACGACGCGGCCGTCGCGGCTGCCGCCCAGTCCGCCGCGGCTGCCAAGTCCTCGGCCGATGCTGCCGCTGCCAGCGCCTCGAGCGCCGCCAATGCCGCCAGCGCCGTGCAGGGCACCGCCAATCAGGCGCTGCAGGCTGCCCAGGGTGCGCAGGCCTGCTGCGACGCGACGAACGAGAAGATCGATCGCGCGTTCAAGAAGTCGATGGGCAAGTAATCTCGCCCAGGCGATCGTTCATCGATCGTTGGAAGACGCCGCGGTGACCCCGCGGCGTTTTTCTTTGGGCACGGAAACCGGTGCCGGCACGCCGCTCGCCTGTCCGAAGGCCCGCTCGACGCCGTCCCAGTCAATGTCGACCGGACGCCCTTCCGCCAGCACCGCGATCCGCTGCTTCAAGATCCCGAGATCGTCGGGTCCCGCCTCGCCGGCACCTTCGAGCAGCGGGTGCCGCTCGACGTAGAGCGTGCCGCGGTGCCAGCCCACCTTGCTGGGCTCGTCGATCAGGTTGACCCGGGTGTTCACGGGCACGAACTCGAAGAGTTCGGCGATGTCCTCCGGAAACAGTCGTATGCAGCCA
The DNA here is from genome assembly GCA_963823535.1 of uncultured Gammaproteobacteria bacterium. Taxonomy (GTDB): domain Bacteria; phylum Pseudomonadota; class Gammaproteobacteria; order Steroidobacterales; family Steroidobacteraceae; genus RPQJ01. The sequence continues at coordinate 126,355 of CAWGLZ010000003.1, read as the reverse complement.
TGGGTCACCTGCATGCCGACGCCGGCAGGGCGGTTCGTGCCGTGGATCAGGTAGGCGCCACCCGGAATCCCCAGGCGCATGGCGTGCTCGCCGAGCGGGTTGTCCGGTCCGGGCGGTACCACCTTCGGCAACGGATCGCCCCGCGCCTCGTGCTCGGCCAGCACCGAGGCCGGCGGGTACCAGTTCGGCCGTGCCTGCTTGGAAACGACGCGCGTGACGCCGAGCGGCGTCTTCCAGTCCATCTTCCCCGTGCTGATCGGGTACGTGCGTACGACGGCACGTTCCCCGGGCTTCGTGGGCGGGTAGTAATAGAGGCGGTGCTCGGGGAGGTTGACCACGATCCCCTCGCGCGGCGCCTCCGGAAGGATGAATCGAGTCGGGATCAGGATCTCGGTGCCGTCACCCGGCAACCACGGATCGACGCCTGGGTTCGCGGAGATGATCTCCTCGTAACCCACGCCGTAGCGACGTCCGATGTCGAGCAGCGTGTCCTGCTGCTCCGCGATCGCAGTCGTGACGAAGCCAACGACGTTGTCGCCGTTGTCGGGCACGACGTACTCCGCGCCGCCGGCGAACGCTGCGGCGCCCGACAGCAGGCCCGCTGCGGCCGCCACCGTCACGCTGGCCTGGATGACATATCGACGCATTCGTCGCAACCTTGGAACGATTCGGCGCATTCTAACCAAATACCGCGGCGCGTCCGCCCGGACTGCGTTGACCACCGGGCGGTCCGGACATTAGCCTTTCGCGCGGGGGGACCACATGCCATTCAAGCTGATCATCGAACTGTCGGACCGCGACCTGCGTCACTTCCGTCGCGAGTTGCGCCATGCGCGGGAGGCCGTGGGCATCGCGGATGACGAGGAGATCCTCGGGGCGGCCGCCGACCTCGTCGAGACCCTGCGCCGCTCGGACCTCCCCGACTTCGTCGCCGAGCGCATGCAGAAGCTCGAGATCCTCCACGCGATGCTCAGCGATGCGGACTGGCCGCTCAAGGATGCCGAGCGCAGCCCCGTTCTCGCCGCCCTCGCCTATGTCTGCGATCCCGAGGACATCATCCCGGACAACATTCCCGGCATCGGACTGCTCGACGATGCGGTCATGATCGAACTCGTGTTCCGGGAACTGCGTCACGAGATCGACGCCTACGAGGATTTCCGGGCTTTCCGCAAGTCGCTGCCGAAGCGAATGCCGTCCGGGCGCGACGACGGCGTGATGGATGCACGCCTCGGCAAACGACGCGGCCAGCTGATGGCCCGCATGCGCCGGCGCCGCGCGGATGAGCGGCGCAAGGTCGTGCGCTGACCCGGATCGTCAGCCTGCCGGCGCGACCCCGGCCTCGGCCGCCGAAACCCTCGCCATCAGCCCGCCGATCTGTGCGGGCACGCCCTTGCGTGCCTCGACGATCGCGACGCGCACGGCGCTCGCGAAGGCTTCGCGGTCCGCACCGCCGTGGCTCTTGATGACGACGCCCGCCAGGCCCACCATGCTGGCGCCGTTGTAGGCGCGGGGGTCGAGCCGCTGCTTCAGTCCCCGCAGCGCGGGGGTTGCCGCGAGTGCGCCGAGCTTGCGCAACGGGCTCGAGGTAAATTCCTCGCGCATGACGCTGCCGATGAATCGGGCGAGCCCCTCCATGGTCTTGAGCGCCACGTTGCCCGCGAACCCATCCGTCACGACGACGTCCACGTCGCCGGAGAAGATGTCGTCGCCCTCGACGAATCCACGGTAATTGATCGGCAGGCCGCCAAGACGCCGGTGCGCCGCGCGGATCTCGTCCGTGCCCTTGATGTCTTCCTCGCCGATGTTCAGCAGCCCCACCCGCGGATGCTCGATGCCGTGGAGATCGGCGGCGATGACCGAACCCATGACGGCGAACTGGACGAGATGGTCGGCGGAGCAGTCCGGATTCGCGCCGAGGTCGAGCATGACCGTGTGTCCGTGCGCCGCGGGAACGGCCGACACGATCGCCGGACGGTCGATCCCGGGCACCATGCGGAGCACGAAACGGGCGGTCGCCAGCAGGGCACCCGTGTTGCCCGCCGAAACACACGCCGCCGCCTCGCCCTTCTTCACGAGGTTGACGGCGACACGCATGGAGGAGTCTTTCTTGCGACGGACGGCATCCTGCGGACGCTCGTCCATGCCGACGACCTCGCTCGCCTCGACGACGCGGCAGCGTGAGGCATCGACGCCGGCGACCAGCGGCCGGACGACGTCTCCGCGGCCGACGATGAGCAGCTGCAGGTCGGGCGTGCACGCAAGCACGCTGAGAGCCGCGGGAACCGCGACGTCGGCGCCGTGGTCGCCACTCATGGCGTCCACGGCAAGGGTGAGCCCGGCGGTCATGCTCGGGCGCGGCCGGGGATTATTCCTGGCCTTCCTCGGCGACCGGCTTCTCGATCACTTTCTTGCCGCGATAGAAGCCGTCCGGCGTGATGCGGTGGCGCAGGTGGGTCTCGCCGCTCGTACGATCGATCGACAGCGCCGGCCCGCGCAGGGCGTCGTGGGATCGGTGCATGCCCCGCTTCGAGGGGGTCTTGCGGCTCTTCTGGACTGCCATGGTCTCGTCTCCTGTCGCGGGGTCAGCCGTCGCTCTCGTCGAGCAGCGCCCGCAGGTTCGCAAAGGGTCTCTGTCGATCTTCCGCCGCCGGCTCGTCCGCTTCGCCGCGCGAGGCCGTCGAAGCCTCGCCGCAGGACGCGGCGTTCGCATGCCTCGGCACCAGCGGCAGGCCGAGCAGCACCTGTTCCTCGATCAATTCGGTGAGCGAGAGTCGCTCGGGGTCACCGAGCAGGGGCTCGAAACCACCGGGCACCTCTTCCACATCCTGCGTCACCACGACCAGCGACGCATCTTCGGCCACGTTCCACGCGCAGGGACGCAGGCACCGCTGGCACGTCAGCATGACCTCGCCCTCGACCCGCACCCTCACGCTGGCACGGCCCTCGAACGTGTCGAAAGCGAGTTCCGCGTCCGCGTGCGTCCCCTCCAGCGCGCCGGCCTCGATGAGACGTGGCAACTGCCGCAGGGTCAGGCTGCGCTCCAGCGTCGCGGCCCGGCCGGCGAGCTCGATCGCATTGACCAGATCGGCCGGGGTGGGCGACATGGGGCGCGTATAATAGGGATCGCCCCGCCCCGTGTCAAAACGAGTTCGAGCTTAAACCCTTGTTTTTCAAGGATCCGCGCGTGCGATGGAGCCGCCCGTGACTACACCGGCTGCGTCCAGGCTCATCCTGGCCTCGACCTCTCCCTACCGCCGTGTGCTGCTTGCGCGACTGCAGGTGCAGTTCGACTGTCACGCACCCGGGACCGAGGAACGTCGGCTCGACGGTGAGCCGGCGGAGCACATGGCGGCGCGCCTCGCCCGCCTCAAGGCGGAAGTGGTCGCTCGCCGACACCCGGACTGCGTCGTGATCGGGTCCGACCAGGTGGCTGTCCGCGGCGAGGAAATTCTCGGCAAGCCGCTGACCATTGCGCGGTGCGAGGAACAACTCCGGGCTTCGTCGCGACGCGAGGTCGCCTTCCTGACCGCCGTGCACGTCGTCGACGGCCGCACCGGCCGCGACGAGGCGCATCTCGACCGGACGCGCGTGCTGTTCCGCGCCCTCGACGAGACCGAGATCGCGCGCTACGTCGCCGCGGACGAACCGCTGGACTGCGCCGGCGGGTTCAAGGCCGAATCGCTCGGCATCTCCCTGTTCGAGCGCATCGATTCGGCGGACCCGACGGCCCTCACCGGGCTGCCCTTGATCTGGCTGAGCGGCGCGCTGCGCCGCGCCGGGATCCGGGTGCCTTGAGCAGCGATTCGAGCACGACGTGCAGGTCCGCGCCGAGCGGCGCACTCACGTGCAACGGTTCCCGCGTGCCCGGCCGATTGACACCCACCGACGCCGCGTGCAGGAACATGCGGTTGAGACCGTAGCCCCGCAGCGTCTCGTTGCAGTCCCGGTCGCCGTACTTGTCGTCGCCCGCCACCGGGTGGCCGGCGTACGCCGCGTGCACCCGGATCTGGTGCGTCTTGCCCGTGCCGATCTCGACTTCGACCAGCGTTGCGACGACGCCGAAGAATTGCACCGGACGGAACGTGCTCACGGCTACCTGGCCGTGGCTGCGCACCGCGACGTGCCGCTCGCCGCCACGCCGCTCCCCCGTCGCCAGCGGCAGTTCGATTCGCTTCTGGCCAAGGTCCCATTTGCCGCAGACGAGCGCCAGGTAGCGCTTCTCGACCTGGCCCTCGCGCAACTGGGCGTGCAGGTCACGGAGGGCTGCCCGACGCTTGGCCACGATCAGGCATCCGCTGGTCTCGCGGTCGAGCCGGTGCACGAGGTCGAGTTCACCAACCTCGGGCCGTGCGGCGCGCAATGCCTCGATGACGCCGTGTGTCATGCCGCTGCCCCCATGGACGGCGACCCCCGGAGGTTTGTTGAGCACCATCAGGTCTGCGTCCTCGTAGAGGACGGCGTCGATCAGGAGTTTCTGCAGGGACGGGCTGGGCAGGCGCGTCGCCGCCTCCGCCGGGTCGGGTCGGCGCATGGGTGGCAGGCGGACGCGGTCGCCCGCCGCGAGGCGCTGCTCGGGCTTGGCACGCTTGCTGTTGACGCGAACCTCGCCCTTGCGCAGCAGGCGGTAGACGTGGGTCCGAGGCACGCCCTTGAGCGTGCGAATCAGGAAATTGTCCAGTCGCTGCCCGACATCTCCCTCGCCGGCCTCGACGTACTGCACGCCGCTGGAACGCGGCGCGACCGATTCTTCGGCCTGCGGGACCGTCTTATCGTAAGCCATTGATTTGCCGGAAAACGCTTGTTAGAGTCGCATCTTAGTTGGTTCTGATACATCAGACCATCGCACTGCCGTGAACACGCGCAGGCGCCGTTACCCGGGCGGGCGACGGGCCGACGCGAGCTCGGCGGGCCCGATGCCAATAAGCACCAGGATTCGGTCCGGTGCCCGTGCACGAACAGTACACGGGCGCCAAGCAACAGGCGCATGACCCAGGCTGCTGCCAGACCTCTCCCGACAGCCACGGCACCACCCGTCCGGGCGTTCGCGGTCCTTTACTCGTCATTTGCGAGGACCGATGAAAAGAATGCTCGTCAACGCAACTCAGGAAGAGGAGTTGCGTGTCGCCCTGGTCGATGGCCAGCGGATCTATGACCTAGACATCGAGATACCCTCCCGGGAAACCAAGAAAGCCAACGTCTACAAGGGCCGCATCACGCGGGTCGAACCCAGCCTCGAGGCTGCGTTCGTCGATTACGGCGCCGACCGCCACGGCTTCCTGCCGCTCAAGGAAGTCTCCCGTGACTACTTCAAGCCCCGCGAGGGCGACGGCGAAGGCCGTCCCGGCATCCGCGACCTGATCGAGGAAGGCCAGGAGATCATCGTCCAGGTCGAGAAGGAGGAACGCGGCAACAAGGGTGCCGCGCTCACGACCTTCGTCAGCCTGGCCGGCCGGTTCCTCGTCCTGATGCCCAACAACCCCCGGGCCGGGGGCGTCTCCCGCCGCATCGAGGGCGACGACCGCGACCAGCTGCGCGAGGCCATGGACAGCCTGCAGATACCCGACGGCATGGGCGCCATCGTGCGCACCGCGGGCGTCGGCCGCTCGGCGGAAGAGTTGCAGTGGGACGTCAACAACCTCGTCGACATCTGGAATGCGATCAAGAGCGCCTCCGAGGGACGCCCGGCGCCGTTCCTGATCTACCAGGAGAGCAAGGCGATCCTGCGGGCACTGCGCGACTACCTCTCGGACGATATCGGCGAGATCCTGATCGACAAGCCCGAGATCCACGCCGAGGCGCAGGACTACATGCAGCGGTTCATGCCGGGCAACCTGCGCAAACTCAAGATCTATGACGACCACGTCCCGCTGTTCACCCGCTACCAGATCGAGAGCCAGATCGAGTCGGCGTACTCGCACAAGGTGAACCTGCCCGCGGGCGGCAGCATCGTGATCGACCACACCGAAGCACTGGTGTCGATCGACATCAACTCGGCGCGCAGCACGCGCGGCACGGACATCGAGACCACGGCCTGCAATACCAACCTCGAGGCGGCGGACGAGATCGCCCGTCAGCTGCGCCTGCGCGACGTGGGCGGCCTGATCGTCATCGACTTCATCGACATGGAGTCGCAGAAGAACCAGCGCGCCGTCGAGGACCGCCTGCGCGACGCGGTCAAGCAGGACCGGGCCCGCATCCAGATCGGGCGCATCTCCCGCTTCGGTCTGCTCGAGATGTCACGCCAGCGTCTGAGGCCATCGATCAGCGAGTCGACCAACATCGTCTGCCCGCGCTGCAGCGGCATGGGGGTGATCCGCAGCGTCGAATCGCTGGCGCTCGCCATCCTGCGACTGATCGGCGAGGAGGCCCGCAAGGACCGGACTGCCAAGGTCATCGCGCAGTTGCCCGTGGACGTCGCCACCTACCTGATGAACGAGAAGCGGGAGTGGCTCAACAGCATCGAGACCCGCAGCGGCGTCGACGTGATCCTCGTCCCGAACCGGTATCTCGATACGCCGGCGTACGAACTGCGCCGGGTGCGGGACGACGAGCTTGGCCTACCGGAGTACTCCGTCATCAGCCACCAGATGGCCGTGCAGCCCCAGGTGGACATGGAGGCCATCGCCGCCGAGGAAAAGGCTCCGCCTCCACCCCCCGTGCCGGCCGTGACGACGGTCGTCCCGAGCACGCCGGCTCCGCCGCAGGTCGAGGCGCCGCCGCCGGCTCCTGTCGTCGCCGCGGCGCCCGTGCCGCAGTACGGACCGCGGGATGGCGCTTTCGTGCGCCTGTGGCACTGGCTGTTCGGCGACAAGCGCGCGCCGGAGCCGGTACCGGCGCCCGTCACGACCGAGCGCCCGCGGAGCGCACAGCGCGATCGCGGCCGTGATCGCGATCGTGGTCGTGATCGCGGCCGGGACCGTGATCGCGAGCCGCGGCCGGGTGCGCGCGACGATCAGCGACGCGAAGCACGGCGCGATGGTCGCGACGAACCGCGACGTGAAGGTCGTCGTGACGAACCACGAGGCGAACGTCGGCCCGAGCGACGCGACGATCGAAATCGGCGTCCGGACCAGCAGCCCCGGGGCGGGCAGCGCGAGCGCCGCCCGGACGGACAGCAGCAGCAGCGCCCGCCGCAGGCATCGCGTCCCGAAGGCTCGCGCACCGACGATGCGCAGGCGCCGCCGTCGGCGGTGGTCGTTCCCTTGCCGGTCGCCGGCCCGGAGGCCGCTCCTCCCGGAGCGACTGGCAGCGACGCCGCACCGCGCCAGGATCGGCCGGAGCGACAGGAAGGCGAGCGCAGCGGACGACGTTCACGCCGCGGCGGGCGTCGGCGCCGGCGGGAACCCGGCGAAGCGTCCGGCAGCTCGGACTCGACGGGCAGGTCGGAAGGAACGAGCGGGACAGCACAGGAATCCGCGGCATCGCCGCGCCCGTCGGCATCCGAGCGTGCTGCACGCCCGGACACCGAGCCGAAGCCCGCCCGGGCTCCGGCCGAAGGTGCGCCGCGCCCCACGGACGCCTCCACACCGACCAAGGCACCCGTGACGGTTGCCGAGCCGCGGACGGAGTGGACACCCACGCCGCCCACCGACGCGACGCGCGAGGCACCGCGCAGCGAGCCCTGAAGCCCGGACCCGGCGTCGCCTCCTAGCGGCGCCGGGTCCGGTTCTGTTCGAGCACGTGCTCGAGCAGGCCCTTTGCCGCCTCCTCCGCGAGGTCCAGCACCTGCTCGAAACCGAGCGGGCCGCCGTAGTACGGATCGGGCACGTCCTCGATCCCGCGCTGCCCGGCCGCGAATTCCATGAACAGACGAATCCGCTCCTGGAGCGCCGCCGGGCTGCGCTCGCGCAGGGCCTCCCGGTTCAACCGGTCCATGGCGACGATGAGGTCAAAGCGCTCGAAGTCCTCGTCGGCGACCCTGCGCGCCCGCAGGGGTCGGAGGTCGATGCCACGCCGTGCGGCGGCTGCAATGGCGCGTGCGTCGGGTGGCTCGCCGACGTGGTAGTCATGGGTGCCGGCGGAGTCGATCTCGAAGTCGAGCCCGGGGTCGCGCGACGCGACCAGTTGCCGGAAAACGCCCTCCGCCGTCGGCGAACGGCAGATGTTGCCCATGCACACAAAAAGGATCCGCATCGTGCTGTCTGCCGAATGAACGAGTCACGGGTATTCTAGTCCCAGCTGACCGACCCGGGAGCAGGACCCCGTGACACCGTGAAGAATCGCACACGTACGCGCCTGTTCATTGCCCTGGGCGTGCTCGCCGCCGTGGCGGCGGTGCTGTTCGCCTTCCTTTGGTGGGGACCGGTGACCGTCGGTGACAAGCGGATGCTGCTCGATTTCCTGCTCGGCCGCGGGATCACCCCACCGACCGCGAGGCAGGTCGACGAACGGCTCGAGGTACCGTCGGGGTTCACTCTCCAGCTCTACTCGGCCGACGTCCCTCTGGCCCGTTTCATGGCCGTCACCTCCGAGGGCGACCTGCTCGTCGCGCGGACGCGGGCCGACGTCGTGTCGATCCTCGAGCGCGATCGCGACGGCGACGGCGCCGCGGACCGGCACCGGGTACTGATGGACGGCCTGGACGGGCCGCACGGGATCGCGCTGCACGAGGGCTGGTTGTACGTTGCCGAACGCACGGCCGTGGGACGTGCCCGTTTCGATTCAGCGACGGGTCAACTGGCGGGACCCTATCAGCACATCCTCACCGGCCTCACGACGGATGGCTTCCACCAGACCAAGACCATCGGGTTTGGACCGGACGGCTGGCTCTATCTGTCGCAGGGTTCTTCGTGCAACACGTGCGTGGAACAGGACCCGCGTCGCGCAACCATCATGCGAATGCACCCCGACGGGAGCGAGGCCGCGATCCATGCAACGGGATTGCGCAACAGCGTGGACTTCGACTGGTCGCCGTGGGATCAGGCGCTGTACGCCACCGAGAACGGTCGCGACCTGCTCGGGGACGACCTGCCGCCCGACGAATTGAACCGCATCGAGGCAGGCGGGTTCTATGGCTGGCCATACGTGCACGGATTCGGCATCGCGGATCCGGATCTCGGTGGCGAGTACCGCGGCGAAGCCCCACCGATCGATCCCGTGCACGGATTTCGCGCGCACAATGCGCCGCTCGGCATCCGCTTCCTGCACGGGCTCCTGCCCACGGGCTACGAGCGCGTCGCGCTGGTCGCGCTCCACGGCTCCTGGAACCGGAGCACGCTGGACGGCTACAAGGTCGTCTCACTGCACTGGCTGGCCGATGGGACCGTCGTCGAGAAGGACTTCCTGACCGGCTTCCTCGGCCCCGATGGCGTCATCGGCCGCCCCGCCGGCATCGCACAAGGACCCGACGGCACGATCTTCGTCTCCGACGACTACGCCGGAGCGATCTACCGGATCAGCCCCGACATGCCCGACGAGGACGTTGATCCGGCCGTGCCGGCCGGATCGCCCTAGCGCGGGTCGCTGGAGAGTCGCTGGGTCATCAGCGCCCGTGCAACGCCGCGACCGCGATGCTCCGGATAGGTTGCCAGCGCATTCACGTACCAGCTTCCCGGGGTGCAAGCCCGACCGTGGCATTCACTATTTCCACGGGTGTGCCTTGGCGTCGAAGCCCGGCGAGCTCCTGCGGACGACGCAGAACCGCTGGCCGGTCGGCGCCTCCATCACCCACCACGTCTGCACCTGCTCGACTCGCCTGGCACCCAGCGCTTCGAGCCGGCTCACCTCGGCGTCGATGTCATCCGTCTCGATGTCGAGATGGACGCGGCTCGGATGGTTCACCTGCTGCACCTCGACGTGCAGTTCGCTCGAGGGATCGACGAGCCGGACGTACTTCTCGCCTTCCTCGCCCGGCAGGGCCCGGACCTGCATGCCGAGCGCCTGGCCCCAGAAGCCGGCGGCCGACGCGAGGTCGTCGGTGCGGCAGTCGATGATGAATCCGGCCAGCCTGCTCTTGTGCATCGTCGGCTCAGGCCGTCGGCTTCACGTTCGCATTGAGCCTGAACAGGTTCCCTGGATCGTACTTGTTCTTGAGCTGCACGAGTCGGTCGATGTTGCCCTGGTAGTTCGCGTCCACCAGGCGCTGCGCCTCGTTGGCGACCTCGTTCGTGTAATAGCCGTCGGTGAACGGCTGCAACGCCGACCAGTAGTCCTTCACGTACTTCACGTGAGGCGCTGCCTCGTGCTCGAGCCCCCAGGTCACGACGGCGAACATGTTGAGCCGCGAACGACGATGCGGGAATGCCGTCGCGTCGGGGGCCACCCGGCCGATCGCGCCGCCGGAGTGCTGGAAGAAGACCGTCGTGGCGCGCTGCGGATCCGCCTGGAAGCCGTCGATCAGTGCGCTGACGAGCGGCGATGGGAAGTCGTTGATGAATCCGGACTTGAGGTATTCGCCCTCGTTGCGCGGGTCCGTGTTGTCCCAGGCGCGTTGCAGCTGCACGTAGTCCACGGGCTTGATCGTGTCGGCCAGCGGCGTGCCGAGCTTGCGCAGTGGCGCCAGCACGCGATCGGCGTCACTGGCGGCACCTGAGTAACAGACGTGAATCACGAACGAACCGTCCTTGCCGCCCGCTGGGGCCGTCATGACGGCGTCGCAATACAATTCGTCGGGCGCGGCCATGCTGAAGTTCGCGTAGAAATCGAGCAGCTCCCGCGCACGTGCGATCGGGAACACGAGGTCGCCGCCGATCACCTGTCGCTGCATGGCATGCAGGCCGAACTCGAACGAGGTGACGACGCCGAAGTTGCCGCCCCCGCCCCGCACGCCCCAGAACAGATCGGGATTCTCGCCGGCACTGGCGTGCAGGAGATTCCCGTCCGCCGTGACGATGTCGACACCGCGCAGGTTATCGAGCGCGAGGCCGAACCGTCGCGCGAGGCGACCGAATCCGGCACCGAGCGTCAATCCACCGACGCCGGTGTGGGAGACCGTGCCGGCCGTCGTCACCAGCCCGAGCGACATCGCCTCGTGGTCAAGCTCACCGAGCAGGCTGCCTCCGGCCACGTACGCCGTGCGCGCCACGGGGTCGACGCGAACTGCGCGGAAACGCGACAGGTCGATCTGCATCCCACCCTCGCAGGTGGACTTGCCGGCGTAACTGTGACCGCCGCATTTCACCGCGAGCAGGAGCTTGTGCTGCTGCGCGAAGCTCACGGCCGTGCGCACGTCTGCCGTGCCGCTCGGCTGCACGACCAGGGCGGGATGCCGGTCGATGGAGGCGTTGAGGACGCGCCGGGCGTCGTCATAGCCCGGCTCCCCCGGCAGAAGCAGCGCACCGCGCAGGCTGTCGCGCAACTCCTGCAGTGCCTGCTTCTCGAGCGCGATCCGGGTGCCGCCGCCGGTGACCGCCTCGATGTCGCCGGCGATCGGCGCGGCGGCGGCCCAGGTCCGGCCACCGGCCAGGGACGCGGCGACGGCCGCGGCGAGCGACGACATGAAGAAATCCCGTCGATTCATCTTCTACCCCCTGCGATGGATCTGTTTCTTGTGCGCGGAAGAATACTCCCCGGGCTCGATCGATCCAACCCGCGCACCCGCGTCGCGCCGGTTGGACCCGCGTGCACGCGCGGTGTCAAACTGCGCTTCCGCTCCTCTCATCGCGAATCGCCGCAAGATGTCGAACGCCCGGCTCGTCTACACCACCGGTCAGGGGCGCCTGTGCCCCGAATGCGCCCGCCCGCTCGCGGACTGTCGGTGCCGTCGGAGCAAGCCCGCCCAGGCGACGACTCCGCGCCCCGGCGCGGACGGCGTGGTGCACGTCGGTCGCGAGACCAAGGGTCGCAAGGGCAAGGGCGTCACCGTGGTGACCGGGCTGCCGCTCGCAGCAACGGCACTCGACGAGCTGGCGACGCGCCTCAAGAAGCGATGCGGCTCGGGCGGCACCGCGCGCGAGGGCGTGATCGAGATCCAGGGCGATCATCGGGACACGCTGGTCACCGAGCTCACGAAGCTCGGCTACACGGTGAAGCGCTCCGGCGGCTGAGTCCCCGCACGATGAGGCTCAACAAGTATCTCGCCGAGACCGGGGCCTGCTCGCGCCGCGAGGCCGACCAGTGGATCGACGCGGGCCGGGTGACGGTCAACGGAACGCCAGCGGTGCTCGGCACGCAGGTCGCCGCGGGTGACGATGTCCGGGTGGACGGACGGGCGGTGCGGACCAGGCCGAAGCGAATCTACCTCGCACTCAACAAGCCCGTCGGCATCGAGTGCACGACCGACCGCGGCGTGCCCGGCAACATCGTCGACTTCGTCGGCTATCCCGAGCGCGTCTTTCCCATCGGCCGCCTCGACAAGGATTCGGAAGGGCTCATCCTGCTCACGAACGACGGCGACATCGTCAATACCATCCTGCGCGCGGAGAACGAGCACGAGAAGGAATACGTGGTCGCCGTGGACAGGCCACTCACGCCGGCTTTCCTGGCGGGGATGGCGGCCGGCGTACCGATCCTGGACACGGTGACCAACCCCTGCACGGTCACCCAGGTCGGCCGGAACACGTTCCGCATCGTGCTCACCCAGGGACTGAACCGGCAGATCCGCCGCATGTGCGAGCACTTCGGCTACACGGTGCGCCGACTGCAGCGGGTCCGGATCATGCACGTGCACCTCGGCAGCCTGCCGACGGGACACTGGCGCCACCTGTCGCCCGCCGAGCTGCGCGGCCTGCTGCCGGCGCGGCGCCCCGTTCTCAGCCTGAAGTGATCGAGCCGTCTCGCCGACTGCGCTTGTGTCGCGCGTCGAGATAGAGGTTGTAGCCGGCGACCGCGGTCGGGAACAGGTTCGAGAGAATCCCGACCGAGTCGTTCTTTCCGAAGATGAAATACGAAAGCAGCAACAGGCTGCCGGAGATGCTCATCAGCCAGAACACGGTCGGCACGACCGGCCGGCGGTGCTTTCGTGAATAGTATATCTGCACGAACCAGCGGCCGGCGAACAGCGCCACGCCGAGGTAGCCGATCAGCTTCCACGGCGTGATCGTCAGTCCGAATGCGCTCAGCAATACCTGGTTCATGCCTGCTCCCGAAGTCCGTCAGGCGCGCCCGACGCTCTCAGCCTCGCCCGCTGCAGGTCGGCCTCCGTGTCCACGCCCGGCGCCGGCGACACCGCGCAGCTGCCGACGACGATCCGGACACCGTTCTCGAGCGCTCGCAGCTGCTCCAGCCGCTCCCGATTCTCGAGCCCGGACGGCATCATTCGCATGATCGACCTCAGCGTCCCGACGCGGTATGCGTAGAGCCCGACGTGACGCATCGCACCGGCAAAATCCCGCTGGCTCGCCAGGCCGTCCGGCGCACCATCCCGCGACCACGGGATCGGCGCGCGACTGAAATACAGCGCGCTGCCGTCCCGGGCCGTGACGACCTTGACGACGTTCGGGTCCATGAACTCTTCCAGGTGGGCGATCGGCGCGGCGAGCGTCGCGATGCCGGCGCCTGGATCACGCACGAGCAGGTCGGCGACCTGGTCGACGAGCGCGGGTGGCAGGAACGGCTCGTCGCCCTGGACGTTGACCACGACGGTCTCGTCGCTCCAGTCGCGCAGCTCGGCGACGGCCGCCACGCGGTCGGTGCCCGAGGGCAGATCCGGATCCGTCATGATCGCGATGCACTGTCCGCCGCGACGGGGATCGCTCACCGCTTCCGCGATGCGTGCGTCGTCGGTCGCGACCAGCACCTCGCCGGCCCCGCTCGCGCAGGCCTGCTCGACGACCCGCTGGATCATCGGCTTGCCCCCGATGTCGAGCAGCGGCTTGCCGGGCAGGCGGGTCGAGGCGAAGCGCGCCGGGATGACGACGTGGAACACCCGCCTACTCCGCGAGCAGCGGGTCGTCCGACGACAGGCGTCGCGCCTCCTCCTCCAGCATCACGGGAATTCCGTCACGCACCGGGTAGGCGAGCCGTTCCGCCCGGCAGACGAGCTGCTGAGCGTCGGGATGCCAGGTGAGCGGCCCCTTGCAGAGCGGGCAGGCGAGGATGTCGAGCAGTTTGCTATCCAAGATGTACTCCCGCACCGGTCAGGCCGGTGCGCTCCAGAACCAGTGCGAGCAGTTCACCGGCAGACGCACGCTCGAGACCGACCTCGAGTTCGACGAACCACCAGTCCGCGCCGGCGAACGACCGGCATTTTACGGCATCCTTCTCCGTCATCAGGACCCGGGCGCCCGACGGGAACGGCAGCGCCGACGGCTCGAGGGCCGCGTGGTCGGGCAGTACATGCGCCGTAAACGCGAGTCCCGCTGTCCGCAGGGCATCGAAGAACGCATCCGGATGCCCGATCCCGGCGACGGCGTGCAGTGGCTGGCCACGAAAGGACTCTAGCGGGCGCCGCTCACCGGTACCCAGGCGCACGGCCTCGCCCGGCGACAGCCGCGCGGTCGTCACGAACGGTCGCCGTGGCTGCAGCTTCGGTTCGATGGCTGCTCCCCGTCGCGTGAACACCACGGCATCCACCGACTCTAGGCGGCTGCCCGGCTCGCGGAGCGGACCGGCCGGAAGCGTCAAGCCGTTCCCCAGCCCGCGCGCGCCGTCGACGACGGCGATCTCGCAGTCGCGCACCAGGCGCAGGTGCTGCAGGCCATCGTCGCAGACAACGACCTCGGCGCCCTCCTCGGCCGCACGCCGCGCGGCCGCCACCCGATCCGCACCGACGACGACCACGTGCGGCCCCCGCAGCGCGTGCAGCACCGCCTCGTCGCCCACCAGGCCCGGGTCGCTGGCGGCCGTCACGACGGCCGTGCCCCGCGATGCCCGGCCCCCATACCCGCGCAGGACCACCCCGACCCGGCGGCCCCTCAGGCCGAGTTGCCCGGCGAGCCAGGCCGCAACCGGCGTCTTCCCGGTCCCGCCCACGGTGAGATTGCCGACGATGACGACCGGAACTCCGACGCGGTGCTGCGGCAGAACGCGCCGCCGGTAGAGGGCACTCCGCCCGGCGACCACCACGCGATAAAGCCAGCCGAGCGGCCAGAGGGGCAGGCTGCGCCAGCGCGGGCCGTACCAGAGCCGCTGCAGCCCGGCCTCCGGGCTCATTCGTTGAACTGCATGCGGTACAGCACGGCGTACTGCCCGTTGCGGGCCAGCAGTTCGTCGTGCGTCCCCATCTCGACGATGCGGCCGGCCTCCATGACGAGGATACGATCGGCCTTCTCGACCGTGGACAGCCGATGCGCGATCACGAGCGTGGTGCGGTCCTGCATGAGCGCCTCGAGTTGCTCCTGAATCTGGCGCTCGAGTTCCGTGTCCAGCGCCGAGGTGGCCTCGTCCAGGATAAGGATCGGTGTATTGCGCAGCAGGGCGCGCGCGATCGCGATGCGCTGCCGCTGTCCGCCCGAGAGCAGCGAGCCACGATCGCCCACGACGGCGTCGAGGCCCTCCGGCAGCTGCGCGGTGAACTCGAGCACGCGGGCCGCGCGCGCGGCGTCCTCGATCTGCCCGTCGGTGGCCGGATAGCCGAAGGCGATGTTGCTGCGGATCGTGTCGTTGAAGAGCACGACGTCCTGGCTGACCAGGCTCATCTGGGCGCGCAGGTCCCCGAGCGGGTACTCGCGTACGTCCTGCCCGTCGAGCAGCACCGCGCCCCCGCTCACGTCGTAGAACCGGGGCAGCAGGTTGACGATGGTGGACTTGCCGCTGCCGGAACGACCCACGATCGCCACGGTCTCCCCGGCGCGGGCACCGAAGCTGATCCCGTGCAGTACGCCCTCCGTGACGCCGGGGTAGCTGAAGCTCACGTCCCGGTACTCGACCTCGCCGCGGGCCCGCGCGATGACCTGCTGGCCACCGGCCGGCTCGGGCGGCGTGTCGAGCACCTCGAAGATGCTCTGCGCGGCCGCGATGCCCTGCTGCAGCGGCCCGGCGACGTTCACGAGCCGCCGCAGCGGCGCCGTGATCAGCATCAGGGCGGCGATGAAGGATGTGAACTCGCCGACGGACATCTGGCCCTGGATCGCCTCGACCGTGGCGAGGTAGAGCACGACGGCCAGACCGCTGGCGGCGAGCGTCTGCACCACCGGGTTGCTGAGTCCCTTGGTCATCATCAGCTTCATGTGCGAGCGGCGATTGTGCTCGATCACCTGCTCGAACATGCCGGCCTGGTAGTCCTGCGCGTTGAATACGCGCACCACGCGCGGTGCCTCGATCGCTTCCTTGGCGACCCGCGTCACGTCGCCCATCGAGGCCTGGATGCGCTTGCTGTAGCGCCGGAACAGTGTATTGATCCTGCGGATCAGGACCGCGATCGCCGGTCCCACGATCAGGCTGATCAACGTGAGCCTGGGATTCAGGTACAGCAGGTAGCCGAGCAGCGCGAGGATGGTCAGCGTGTCGCGGATGAAGACGGTGATCGAGTCGGTGGTTGCGGTCGCGACCTGCTCGGTGTTGTAGGTCAGTCGGGACAGCAGGACGCCGGACGCCTGGCGATCGAAATACGACACCGGCAGGTGCAGGTAGCGATCGAAGATCTCACCCCGCAGTGTCTTGACGATGCGCCGGCCCACGAATCCGGGACAATAGGTCTGCAGGAAGTCCCCCAGCCCGCGCAGCAAGAACAGGCCCACCAGCGCCACCGGCACCAGCCACACCATGCGCGGATCGCGGTCGACGAAGGTGCCGTCGAGGAAGAATTTCACGAAGGCGGCCCAGCCGGCGTCCGTGGCCGCGAAGATCGCCATGCCGAACACGCCCACCATGAAGATCTTCAGATGTGGCCGCAGGTAGCCGGTGAGCCTGCGATAGGTCTGCAGGGCCCCCGGCGGCATCTTGAGGTCGGCCTTCCCCCCGGCCTTATTGCCCATCGTTGACCGTGGCGATGTTGATCTGGCGGTAGCCCGCCCGTCCCGCCACGTCCATCGCGGTCACGACGCTCTGGTGGGTGGCCCGTGCGTCGGCGCGGACGGTCAACGGCATCGCGCGGTTGCCACCCGCCGCCTTGCCGATGGCGGCCGCGAGCGTCTCGGGGCTGTTGTTGATGAGCGCACGACCGTTCACGCGATAACCGCCCTGCGCGGTGATCTCGATCTCGACGGCCTCCGCCTCCGCGGCCGCCTCCGGCACCACGCCGGCCTCGGGCAGGCGCAGTTGCAGTCGCCCCTCGTCGATGAAGCGCGTGGACAGCATGAAGAAGATCAGCAGCAGCAGGACGACGTCGATCAGCGGCGTCAGGTTCAGGTCCGGCTCTTCCGCCGGGCGCGGCTGGAATTTCACGCGGCGGCTTCCGCGGCCGCTTCGGCGGCAGCACCCGGCCGCGTCCCGCTCGTTCGATCGATGGCCTGGACGAGCTTGATGGATTCCTTTTCCATCTGGATGACCAGCCCGTCCACGCGTCCACGCAGGTAGCGATAGGCCACGAGTGCCGGGATCGCCACCAGCAGGCCGGCCGCCGTGGTGAACAGCGCCTCGGAGATGCCACCGGCCATCGCGGCGGGATTCCCGACACCGGCGACGGTAATCGCCTTGAACGTGCGGATCATGCCGGTGACCGTCCCCAGCAGCCCGAGCAGCGGCGAGATCGCGGCGATGGTACCGAGCGGATTCAGGAACCGCTCGAGGTCGTGCACGACGTGCCGCCCCGCGTCCTCGATGGCCTCGATCATCACGGCGCGGTCGCGATGGCGACTGGCCAGTCCGGCGGCGAGAATCCGGCCGAGCGGCGAATGCTGCTGGAGCGCGAGGATCTGCTTGTCCGTCAGGGAGCGATTCTCGACCCACTGCCAGACCTTGTCCGTGAGTTCGATGGGTACCACGCGCTGCTCCCGCAGCGTCCAGAGCCGCTCCAGCGTGATTGCCACGGCGAGGATGGAGCAGAGGATGATCGGCACCATCACGATGCCGCCGGCCGTCACGATTTCGAACATTTCCGGGCCCAGGTCCGCTGCTTCAACGCGGCGGATGATACTGCATGCAGGGGCGGCACCGCGACTCGCGGGACGCCTCAGGGATCGTGCCAGGACCGGCGTCGCTCGATTCGCCACAGGCGTGGCGATGCGAGCGGGCGATCTGGATGCAGGTCGAACTCGACTGCTCCGCTCGCCGGGCCGAGCACGACCTCGGCGCCCACCGCCTCCCAGCGCCGGACCACCTCGGGACGCGGAAAGCCCCAGCGATTGCGGTGTCCCGCGGGTACGAGTGCCCACCGGGGCCGCGTCGCCGCGACGAAGGCGGACGTCGACGACGTGCGACTGCCATGGTGCGGCACCAGCAGCACGTCGACCGGACCGATCGTGGTCGTCGCGAGAATCTCGGACTCGGCGGCTCGCTCGATGTCCCCCGTGAGCAGCAGCGTGTGCGCGCCCGCCTGCACCCGCAGCACGCACGACTGGTCGTTGTCACCGGGCAGTCGCGCTGGCCCGGGATGCAGCCACTCGAAGATCACGCCATCCCAGGTCCAGCGATCGCCGCGGACGCAGGGGACAACCCGGCCGAGCGGATCGAGCGCACGGCCGCTGGCCACGCGGTGCGCGACCACGGTCAGGCGATTGACGGAATCCGCGCCGCCGGCGTGATCGAGGTCGTCGTGACTCGCGACGAGGACGTCCACGCGACGCAGACCACGGTGGCGCAGGTAGGGCTCCACTGCCATCCGGCCAGCATCGCCGCCGCTGCGGAACGCCGGTCCGGCGTCGTACACCAGCACGTGCCTGCGGGTCTCCACCACCGCTGCGAGTCCCTGTCCGACGTCGAGCATTGCGAAGTGGACTGCACCGGTCCCGGGCGCCGCCGCACGCCAGCTGCAGGCCGCCAGCAGCAGCAGCACTCCGGCAATCCGGCCTGGCGCGGGCAGGGGTGCCAGCGCCGCCACGGCACCGGCGACCATGGCACACCAGGCCACTGGCGGGAGACCCGCCACGCCCCAGGTCGCCCAGGACCACGAGGCCGGCAGCGCGATGAGTGGCCAGCTGGCCTCGATCAACCAGGCCACCGCACCGAGCATCTGTGCACCCGCTCCTGGCTGCAGAATCACGGCCAGCGTCGCGAGCACGACGGCGGGCACGACGATGATCGTGTAGAGCGGGATCGCGAGCAGGTTGACGCCGATTGCCACGACCGAGACGCTGCCGAAGCTGCCCACCAGCGCCGGGACGAGCCCGGCGGTGACCGCCCACTGTGCGTGCGCGTAGCCACGGAGCAATCCCGGCCGCAACAGGTGGCCACTCGTCGCGAAGAGGATCGCGGCGACGGCTCCGAAGGAGAGCCAGAAGCCGACGGCGAGCGGAGCGAGGGGCTCGCTCGCGAGCACTGCGATCGCGCCGAGCGACAAAGCGTCTGCAGAGCCGACGCGGCGGCGGCGCAGCAGGGCGACGGCGACGATGCCGATCATGATCGCGGTCCGCTGCGTGGGCACCGACCAGCCCGCGAGGGACGAGTAGCCGAGTGCCGCGACGCTGCCCGCGCTGACCGCGACGTCACGGACGGAGCCGCGGGCCCCGCGACGCTGGCGCCACCGCTGAATCCCGGCGGCCACCCATGCGGCCACCATTGCAAACATGCCGATGTGCATGCCCGAGATCGCCATCAGGTGGCTCGTGCCGCTGCGCGCCAGTGCGCGCCACTGTTCCTGGCTCAGGGCATCCTGCAACCCGACCGACAGGCCCGCCACGATGCCGGTCGCGGGTCGGTCACCGAGCGCCCCGCGGATTGCAGTGGCGATCCTGTCGCGCGCGACGAGCACGGGATGCGTTGCGACGTCCCGCGGACCGCGCCCGAGCCGGCTGGCCGAGCGCACGTAGCCCGTCGCGCCGACGCCCTCGCGCAGCATGCGTGCCTCGTAGTCGCTGCCGCCCGGATTGGCGGATCCCCGCGGTCGCCGCAGGCGAACCTCGAGCCGGAGATTCTCTGCCGCGAGGGGCTGCCAGTCGGGCTCGTACCAGGCGAGCTCGACGAGCGGTGGCACGCCGACCCGGGCCCGCGTCGCGAACCGGAAGCGAATCCCGCCCGCGGTGTTCTGGGGAACGGAGGCGACCCGGCCGGTCAGCGTGAGGGTTACGCCCTCGAGTTCCGGTGCCAGTCGCCTGGCCAGGCGATCGGCGGCCTGGTTCCAGCTGAGCGCGTACCCGACCGCGAAGGCGAGCAGCGCCCAGCGCCGAGTCATCGTCGCGACGCAGGCACACCCGGCCAGTATCGCGCCGACGACGCCGGCGCCCGGCAGGTCCGCCTGGAGCAGCAGCGTGCAGGCGCCCAGCAGCCAACCCACGGCCGTCGAGACCATGGCCCGATCCCTCGATGATTCGATCGGGGACCAGCCTGAGTACTGCCGTCCCGACGGGCGAGGCGATTAACGACCCGGAATGCGTCGTTTCAGGCGTCGCCGAGCCGGCCGTCCTCGAGTACCTGGACGCGCTGCATGCGGCCAGCGATCTCCGTGGCATGCGTGACGATCACGAGACTCGTCCCAAGCTCGCGGTTGAGCTCCAGCATCAGTTCGAGCACTCCCCGGGCGTTGTTACCGTCGAGGTTTCCCGTGGGTTCGTCGGCCAGCACCAGCTGCGGGCGCGTGACCAGGGCGCGCGCAACCGCCGCGCGTTGACGCTCGCCACCGGACAACTGCGCCGGACGGTGGCCCAGTCGTGCACCGAGCCCGACTCGTTCGAGGAACTGGCGGGCCTGCTGCTCGGCCTCGGCGACCGGCCGACGCCGGACGAGCAGGGGCATCGCCACGTTCTCCAGCGCCGTGAATTCGGGCAACAGGTGGTGGAACTGGTAGACGAAGCCCAGCGCACGGTTGCGCAGCGTTCCCCGATCCGTATCGGACAGTTCGGCAAACGACTGTCCGTTGATGCGCACCGTTCCGCCCGTCGGCAGATCCAGGCCACCGAGGATCTGCAGCAGCGTCGTCTTGCCCGAGCCGGACGCACCGACGATGGCCAGGGTCTCGCCGCGCTCGACGCGCAGGTTGATATCCTTCAGCACGTCGAGACGCTGGCCCGCTTCCTCGAAGTGCTTGCTCACGCGCTCGCAGCTCAGCGTCGCCGGGTCACTCATGTCTCAGGGCCCTCGCCGGGTGGGTCCTCGCGGCCCGCCAGGCGGGATACAGCGTGGAGGCGCAGCACAGCGCGAACGCCGTGACCGCGATCAGGGAGACGTCCGCCAGCTCAACGTGCGCCGGCAGGTCGCTCATCAGGTAGACGCTCGCGTCCATGAAGCGCGTGCCGACCAGTCGCTCCAGGCCGTGCACCAGCGACTCCAGGTTCTCAGCGAGCAGCACGCCGAGCACGACGCCCGCCACCGTGCCGAGCAGTCCGATCACCGTGCCCTGGGTGGCGAACACCGCCAGCACGCTGGCCGGCCGCGCCCCGAGCGTGCGCAGGATGGCGATGTCGGGTTGCTTGTCCTTCACCGCCATGACCAGCGTCGAGACGATGTTGAACGCCGCGACCGCAACCACCAGCAGCAGGATGAAGAACATCATGCGCTTGGTGAGTTCGATCGAACGGAAGAAGTTCGCGTGGCGTTGCGTCCAGTCTTCCACGTAGAGCCCCCCGCCGAGCGCGCCCGCCACGGCGCGCGCAACCGACGGCGCCCGCAGCGGATCGCTCACCCGGAGCCGGAGGCCGGTCGCGTCGGCTCCCGTGCGGAACAGGCGCGCCGCATCGACCAGGTTCACCAGCGCAAGTCCGTTGTCGATCTCGTACATGCCCGAGAAGAAGACGCCGGCCACCGTGAAGCGCCGCATCCGCGGCACGACGCCGGCCGGCGTGACCGTGCCCTGCGCGATCGCCATCACGACGGTGTCCCCGGTGGTGACGCCGAGGCGCGTCGCCACCTCTCCACCGAGCAGCACCCGGAAACTGCCTGGCTCGAGGGCCGCAAGCGACCCACTCAGCATGCGCTCGCCGATGGCCGATACGCTGGCCTCGAGGGCCGGATCGACGCCACGCACCGCGAGCGCACTCGAACTGCCGTCGTCCCGCTCGCCGATCAGCAGCGCCTCGCCCTCCAGATAGGGTGCCACGGCTTCCACCGCGGGCTCGGCGAGCGCGCGCTCGCGCAGGGACCGCCAGTCCTCGAGCCCGGGACCGAAGGCGGTGATGGTGGCGTGCGAGGTGACGCTCAGGATGCGCTCGCGCAGCTCACGCTCGAAACCGTTCATCACCGACAGGACGACGATCAGCACTGCGACGCCGATGGCCACCCCGAGCATCGATATCAGCGAGATGAACGACAGGAAGCGATTGCCGGAGGACCGCAGGTAGCGCCGCCCGATCCGCAGCTCGTAGGGAACGCCGCCCATCATTCGTACCTGAGCGCCTCGGCCGGCTCGGTCGCCGCGCCGCGAAGCGCCGGGTAGATCGTCGCCAGAACCGTCAGCAGGAAGGCCAGCATCGTGATCGTCGCGACCTGGGCCGCTCGCGGCTCGGACGGTATCTCGGTGATGTAATAGACGGTCGGATCCATGACGTGGAACCCGAACAGGCGTTCGAGCGCCGGGACGATCTCGCCGACGTTGAAGGCGATGAGCAGCCCGAGCGCCAGGCCGAGCAAGGTACCCAGGGCACCGATCACGAGGCCCTGCGTGAAGAACACGCCGACGACCCCGCCGCGGGCCAGGCCCAGCGTGCGCAGGATCGCGATGTCGGAGCGCTTCTCGTTCACCACCATCACCAGCGCCGCGACGATATTGAACGCGGCCACCGCGACGACCAGCATCAGGATCAGGCTCATCATCGTCTTCTCGATACGGATCGCTCGGAAATATGCCGAGTGCTCCTGCGTCCAGTCCCGCACGGTCGCACCCCCTCCCAGCGACTCGGCGACCCTCGACGCGCGCGACGGTGCCTTCATCACGTCGTCGAAGCGCAGTCTGAGGCCAGTCGGTGTCGACCCGTTGCCTTGCAGCGCCGCTGCGTCCTCCAGCGCCACCAGCGCCAGCGAGCCGTCGTGATCCTGCAGGCCCACTTCGAAGATGCCCGATACCGTGAACGTCTGCAGGCGGGGTCGGCCACCGGAGCGGATGAGTTCCCGCCCGGGCACCATGACGGTGAGCGGATCTCCGACATCGGCCCCGATCTGCCATGCCAGCACGCGACCGATGACGATGCGCCGCTGGCCCGGCAGGAGGTCCTCGAGCCGCCCCTGCAGCATGTGCTGCTGCACGGTCGACACCTCGGGCTCGGCCACGACGTCGACGCCATGGAGCAGGACGGGCTGGAGGTGCCCCCCCCGGCCGATCATCGCCTGCACGTCGGAAAACGGTGCGACCCCCGCGGTTCCCGGCATCTCCCGCACGCGCGCCGCCACCGCCGGCCAGTCGCGCATGAGCTCGGGCGGGCCTTCCAGCGTCGCGTGGGCCGTGAGCGCGACCAGGCGATTGCGCAGTTCGCCCTCGAAGCCGTTCATGACCGAGATGATCGTGATCAGTGCCGCAACGCCGACGCAGACCCCGAGCATGGAGACCCAGGAGATGAAGGAAACGAAGAACCCTTGTCGCCGTGTCCGGACGTAACGCAGGCCGACGAAGATGGGCAGAGGATGGAACATCGGGGCTCGCGCGAAAGGCCGCAAGGCTACCCGGCCGGCGGCCGCAATGCACGCCCGCGCACCCGCCCGCAGCCACGCCCCGGCGTCCAAACCCGGCACCCGGTCACGTCCGCAGTTTTGCGGCGGGTGCTATAGTTCGGTCGGCTTCCGTGCAGAGGTCGGAATCATGCGCAAGACAGTGCTGGCTGCGGTCGGGATCGCCTGTGGATTCGGGTTCGCCCCGTCGTATGCCCAGAACCTGCAGATGGTAGAGCCCCCGCCGGCCCAGGCCCGCGTGGAAACGCCGTCGCGCGGGCTGAGCATGGCCCAGGTCCAGGCACGATTCGGTGAACCGGCCGAGCGGTATCCGGCCGTCGGCGATCCGCCGATCACGCGCTGGGTGTACCCGGCATTCGTCGTGTATTTCGAGCACAATCTCGTCGTCCACGCGGTGGCCCAGCGAATGGCGTCCACCCCGCGCTGACCGGCACGACCGCCCGACCGATTCCCGAAACTAGAGCGGATCTCAGGATCTGCTCGTAACTTATTGTTTAACTTAATGTCTGATATCCCCGCCCTGCCCCGCGAGGACCGTCGCCGCGTGTGCTGGCACGGCCTTGCCGGCGCTGCCCCGGCCCTCTACCTGGCACGCGCGGCGGCGCAGCTCAGGCGTCCCCTGGTGGTCGTTGCGCGCGACGCGGCCGCGGTGGCACGGCTCGAGGACGAACTGCGTTTCTTCGCCGGCAGCGGGATGCCCATCCTCGCGTTCCCCGACTATGAAACGCTGCCGTACGACCAGTTTTCGCCTCACCCGGACATCATTTCCCAGAGACTCCGCGCGCTCGCCCGCCTGCCGTCCCTCGAACGCGGCCTGGTGGTCACCGACCTGCCGACCTCCATGCAGCGGCTGCCGCCCCGCAGCTTCGTCGACGCACATGCCCTCGCCCTGAGTCTTGGCCAGGACCTCGATCTCGAGCAGTTCCGCCTGCGCCTGACCGCCGCAGGCTATGCGAGCGTGCCGCAGGTGGCGGCGCCCGGGGAGTTCGCCATTCGCGGCTCGCTGTTCGACATCTTCCCCATGGGGAGCGACGCGCCGTTGCGCATCGACCTCTTCGACCGGCAGATCGACAGCATCCGCAGCTTCGACCCGGAGACTCAGCGCTCGAGCGATCGCCTGGAGCGTCTCGACCTGCTCCCGGCCCGCGAGTTCAGCCTGTCCCCGGACTCGATCCGGGATTTTCGACGGCGCTTTCGCACTCGCTTCGAGGGCGACCTGACGCGCATGCCGACCTATCGCGACGTCGGCGACGGCCTGGCCCCGGCTGGCATCGAATATTTCCTGCCGCTGTTCTTCGAGTCGACTTCGAGCCTGTTCGAATACCTCCCGGCCGGTGCGGTCGTGGCGTTGCCGGCGGACTACCAGTCAGGCCTGCTCGCCGCCTGGCAGACGGTCGAGTCGCGCTACGAGGAGCGACGCTACGACATCGAACACCCGGTGCTCGCTCCCGGCGAGATCTTCCTGCCGCCCGAGGAATGGACGGCCGCCGCGGGATCGACCGGGCAGCTGCTGATCGATTCCTCGCCGTCCGCCACGGCGGTGCCTGGTGTTGCGATGGTGGATCTCGGTACGAGCCCGGCACCGGCATTCCGGCTGGACCAGCGCCAGGAGAACTCGATCCGCGCGTTCGCGGAGCACCTGACCCGGCATCCCGGCCGCGTCCTGATCGCGGCGGAGTCGCCGGGGCGGCGCGAACTCCTCTTCGAATTGCTGCGGCCCCTCGGCGTCGAGCCGCGAATCGCCGGCACCTGGGCGGAATTCGTCGACTCGGATCTGCCGGTCGCAATCACCGTCGCGCCGCTGGCCTCCGGCGTCACGCTCTCCGACCCGCCGCTCACGATCTACGCCGAGGAGCAGCTCTTCGGCGAACGGGCACGACAGGAGCGCCGGCGCCGGCGCTCCGACCGCGACCCCGCGCGGATCATCCAGCAGCTGGCAGACCTGCGCCCAGGAGCGCCCGTGGTCCACGAGGACTACGGCGTCGGTCGCTACCTCGGACTCACGACCATGGATGCGGGCGGCATGCCGGCCGAGTTCCTGGTACTCGAGTACGCCGAGGGCGACAAGCTGTACGTGCCCGTGCAGGCGCTCGAGAGGATCAGTCGCTACACGGGTGCGCCGGCGGAGACGGCTCCGCTGCACAAGCTCGGCAGCGAGCAGTGGTCGAAGGCCCGCGCCCGGGCGGCCGCGCGCATCCGCGACGCCGCGGCGGAGCTGCTCGACGTCTACTCCCGCCGGGAGACGCGGCCGGGGCACGCGTTCGGGATCGACGAGCCGCAGCTGCATGCGTTCGAGTCGGGCTTCCCGTTCGAGGAGACCGCGGACCAGGCGGCGGCCATTGCCCAGGTCATCGAGGACCTGCGCTCGCCACGACCGATGGACCGGGTCGTGTGTGGCGACGTCGGCTTCGGCAAGACCGAGGTGGCGCTGCGTGCGGCGTTCGTCGCCGTCCAGGGCGGCAAGCAGGTCGCCGTACTGGTGCCCACCACCCTGCTCGCCCAGCAGCACTACCAGACGTTCGCGGACCGGTTCGCCGACTGGCCGGTCAAGGTCGAGCTGCTTTCACGATTCCGGGGCGACGCGCAGGCCAAGGCGGCGCTCGCAGGCCTCGCGACCGGCCAGGTGGACATCGTCATCGGCACCCACCGGCTGCTGCAGCCGGGCGTCCGGTTCAAGGATCTCGGGCTGCTGATCATCGACGAGGAGCATCGCTTCGGCGTCCGTGACAAGGAACGGCTGCGGGCGCTGCGCGCCGAAGTGGACGTGCTGACCCTGACCGCGACGCCGATCCCGCGCACCCTCAACATGGCACTCGGCGGACTGCGCGACCTGTCGCTGATCGCCACGCCACCGGCCGCACGCCTGTCCATCAAGACCTTCGTGTCCGAGTGGAACGGGCCGGTGGTCCGCGAGGCCTGCCTGCGCGAGCTGCGTCGCGGCGGCCAGGTCTACTTCGTGCACAACAGCGTCGACACCATCGAGGCGACGTCGCAGCGGCTCGCCGAACTCGTGCCGGAGGCCCGGATCGCGATCGGGCACGGCCAGATGCGCGAGCGGGACCTCGAGCAGGTGATGCTCGACTTCTACCACAAGCGCACCAACCTGCTGCTCTGCACGACGATCATCGAGAGCGGCATCGACGTGCCGACCGCGAACACGATCATCATCGACCGTGCCGACCGCTTCGGCCTCGCACAGCTGCACCAGCTGCGTGGCCGGGTCGGTCGCTCGCACCACCAGGCGTATGCCTACCTGGTGACTCCGCCGCGCAACGCCATGACGTCGGACGCCGTGAAGCGACTCGAAGCGATCGAGTCGCTGGAGGACCTCGGCGCAGGTTTCGTGCTCGCGACCCACGACCTCGAGATCCGCGGTGCCGGCGAACTGCTGGGCGAGGGCCAGAGCGGCCAGATCCAGGAGATCGGCTTCGCGCTGTACCTGGAACTCCTCGAGCGCGCCGTGGCAGCGCTGCGTTCAGGCAAGACGCCGGAGCTCGAGCGCCCGCTGCACCACGGACCGGAAATCGACCTGCACGTGCCGTCCCTGCTGCCCGAGGCCTACCTGCCGGACGTCCACGCGCGACTGGTGCTCTACAAGCGCCTCTCCGCGGTCAGCACGGAGATCGAGCTCGACGACCTGCAGGCGGAGACCGTGGACCGGTTCGGATTGCTGCCGGACCCGGCGCGTCACCTGTTCCGAATCGCGCGGTTGCGCACGGCGGCGACGCCTCTCGGCATCGAGCGCCTCGACGTCGCCCCGGCCGGGGGCTCGGTGACGTTCAACGACGCCACCCCCATCGACCCGGGGGCCCTCATCCTGCTCGTGCAGCGCAGCGGCCGCACGATGCGGTTCGATGGTCCCAGCAAGCTGCGCATTGCCGGCACCTGGCCGCAGGGCGAGCAGCGTTTCGCAGCGGCGCAGGGATTGCTGGACCAGCTCGGGGCGTGCCTCGGCAGGTGACCCGACGGCCCCGGCCGGCACGGGCCCGACGTGCGCGGCGCCCGGCGCGAAGATGCACGATCCGGCCGATGGCTAGCGCGGCGCGTCGAGTTGTCCAGCCACCACGACGTTTCCGCCCTGCGCCTTGGCCTGCGTCAGGGCCTGGCGGGCGGCCTCCAGCAGCGCCTCGCAGGCGAGGGAGCGCGGTGGCACCGTCGTGACCACCCCGCCGCTCAAAGTCAGGTAACGGCCGGTCCGCGAGCGCGGATGGTGAATCGCGAGTGCGCGCACGCGACCGGCAATGTGCTCGGCATGCTGCAGTGCGCTTTCCGCTTCCATGGAGACGCCGAGCACGACGAACTCGTCATCCGCGAAGCGGGCGACGACGTCGCTCGTGCGGCGCATGGCCGAAGCGATCGTCCGACCCACCTGCCGGAGCACGTTGTCCGTCGCACCGCGTCCGAAGACCTCGCGGTAGTCGCGGCAGGCATCCAGATCCAGCCGCATCACGGTGATCGTCCGGCCGTCGCGCTGGCCGATCGACCAGTCGCGCCGCAGCACCTCGAGGAAGTGCTCCGGCGTGCTGAGCCCGCCCGAGCGGTCGACGCCGGCCGCCAGCGCTCCCGCCGCCGCCCGTGGCAGTGGCCGGTAATGCAGTGCGAGCCGTGCGTCCGGCAACAGGAGAGCCCAGCGCTCGCACTCGACCACGGCCCCGTCCGCCCGGCGCAGGCTCACGCGCAGGCCCACCCCGACGCTGGTGCCGTTCGGGTCGGCCGGCGCCTCCATCTCGATCTCCTCGAGCAGGCGACCGTTCGGCCACTCCTCGGGCTGCTGCAGCAGGGACGCCAGCGTCGCGTTGGCGTAGACGACGCGCGGCGACGAGCCGCCGGGATCCTCGACGATCGCGACGCCGTCGAGCGAGTGGCGCAGGACCTCCGCCAGCAGTGCAGGATCCGGATTAGTCATGCTCCCATCTCGTACCACCCTAGGCGTCAAGCTGCAACTGTGGTGCGTCGCGACAGTGATCCACGGCCGCGCGGCACTCCGTCCACCGGGCGCTCTGCTGCAAGGCGAGACGGTCCGGCATCGGTCGCCCGTGCAGTCGCGCCAGGCGCACCTGGCTCAATGGATCCGACTCGCCGGCCAGTTCGTCGAGCGCTGCGAGCACTGAGGCCCGGTCATTGCAGACCGGCAGCACGTCGCAACCGGCCGCGAGCGCGCGCCGCGCGCGTTCCGGCACGGATCCGGCAAACGCGGCGCCCCCCATGCTGAGGTCGTCCGAAAAGACCGCGCCGGTGAAGCCGAGGCCCCAGCGCAGTTCCTGGCGGATCCAGCGACGCGAGAAGCCCGCAGGCGCATCGTCCACCTCGGGGAACAGGACGTGGGCCACCATGACGGATGCCAGGCCGTTCGCGATCAGCGTGCGATAGGGCAGCAGGTCCTCGCCCAGTTCCTCGAGCCGGCGCCGATCCACCGGCAACGCCTTGTGCGAGTCCGCGACCACCGCCCCGTGACCCGGAAAGTGCTTGGCCGTGGCCACCATGCCCGCCGTGCGCATGCCCTGCATGCAGGACACCGCCAGTCGGGCCACCACTTCCGGGTCCCGGTGGAACGCGCGGTCGCCGATCACCTCACTCACCCCGTAATCCAGGTCCACGCAGGGCGCGAAGCTCATGTCGATGCCGGCGGCGCGCAGTTCGGCGGCGAGGAGCCAGCCGCACTGCCATGCGAGCCTGCGGCCCGCCTCGGGATCGAGGTCGTAGGCCCGGCCGATCGACCGCTGCGGCGGCAGTTCCGTAAAGCCCGTGCGGAAGCGCTGGACACGACCGCCTTCGTGATCCACCGCGACGAGCAGCGGCGGCTTGCGGACCGCGCGGATCTCGCGCACGAGTCGCTCCAGCTGGTGCACGCCTTCGAAATTGCGCGTGAACAGGATCACTGAGCCGACCAGCGGATGCGCCAGCACGCGCCGGTCCTCGGGCGTGAGTTCCGTGCCGGGAACGTCGACCATCAGCGGCCCGAGCGTCACCGGGACTCCCCCGTTGCCGGCCAAGCACGCCAGGGCAGGAGCGCGAGGCTGGAGTTGTAGTAGCGAACGTCCTCCGTGATCTCGAGCCCGACCCAGGGCGGTCTCACGAACGCCTCCCGCTCGTCGTCGAGTTCGAGTTCCGCGACCACCAGCCCGGAGTTGTCGCCGAGGAACTCGTCCACTTCCCATTCGTGTCCGGCATGGGACACCCAGTGGCGGTACTTTTCGATGCGACCCTGGACGCAGAGCAGATCGAGGATCTCGTTGGCCTCGTCCAGCGGAATCTCGTATTCATACTCGAGTCGTGTCGCACCTCGCACCCGCCCCTTGACGCCGATCCAGGCCTGCTGGCCCCCGACCCGGACGCGGACCGAACACGACTCGCTGCCCGCGAGGTAGCCCTGGCGATAGAACTCGCGGCGGTCGGCGCCGGTGCGCCACGCCTCGCCCTCGACCAGGAATTTGCGTTCGATCTCGAGCGGCATCGTTCAGCGTTCGAAGACCGACATGGCCTCGACATGGGTGGTGTGCGGAAACATGTCCATGACGCCTGCTGCGACCAGCCGGAATCCGTGGTCCCGGACCAGGATGCCTGCATCGCGGGCAAGGCTGCCCGGATGGCAGGAAATATACACGACGCGCGTAGCTCCAGAGTCTGCCACGAGGGGCAGGACCTCGCGCGCCCCGGCACGGGGCGGATCGAGGAGTACGCGCTCGAAGGGGCGCTTCGCCCAGGCGGCACCCGTCGCCGGCGCCGCGAGGTCGGCTGCGTGGAACTCGACGTTGCCGAAGGACTGACGTCTCGCATTCATTCCGGCGCGTGCCACCAGGCCGGCATCGCCCTCCACGCCGACCACCTCGAGCGCAAGGCGTGCCAGCGGCAGCGAGAAATTGCCCAGCCCGCAGAACAGGTCGAGCACGCGATCCTCAGGCTGCGGCTCGAGCAGGCCGATCGCGCGCTCGATCATGGCCTGGTTGATCGCACCATTCACCTGGATGAAGTCCGTCGGCTCGAACTCGATCGACAGGCCGGAGCCTGGCAGCGCATAGCGAAGCGGCGGCCGCCCGGGCGTGAGGGCGACGATGCTGGACGGCCCCCCGGACTGCAGGTAGAGGCGCACGCCCTGCCCGGCTTCGAACTCGCGCAGCCGACCGAGGTCCGCGTCGGTCGGTGGATCGAGGGTGCGCAGCACGAGCGCGCAATCGTCGTCGGCCACGGCGACCTCGACCTGGGGTATCCGGCCTGCAATCGACAGCCCACCGACGAGCGCGGCGAGCGGATCGACGAGGCGGTCGGCCGGCGGCGCGAGCACCCTGCATTCGTGCAGGTCCGCGACGAAGGGCGCGGCGCGTTCGCGGAAGCCGACCAGCACGCGACCCTTGCGCGCGACGTACTTCACGCCGAGCCGGGCCCGGCGCCGGTATCGCCAGACGGGCCCCTGCAGCGGCGGCAGGATGCGCCCCGGCGTCACCCCGCCGAGCCGCGCGAGGTTCTCGATCAGCTGGTCCTGCTTGAAGGCGATCTGTGCGGCCGGCGCGAGGTGCTGCAGCGCGCAGCCGCCGCAGGTTCCGAAGTGCGGACACTCCGGCTCGACGCGATCGGGGCTCGGACGAAGCACCGACTCCAGCCCGGCCTCGTCGAAGTTGCGGTGCCGGCGGACACGGCGCAGCACGACGCGTTCCCCCGGCAGGGCATCGGCGACGAAGACCGTCTTGCCGTCGATCCGGGCCACGCCCTTTCCCTCGTGGGAAAGATCCTCGATGTCGGCCTCTTCAGGGGCGGCGCTGATCCGTTTCATTCCGCTGCGGTGGTCCACGCCGCGAGGAACTCCCCGAGGTGCGGCTGGGTGGCGTCGCCGAGCCACGACCGCACCAGCGCGCTCTCGCGCCCGTGTTCCTCCGGCGTGAGTCTGCCGCGCATCAGTTCGAACCGCAGGTAGATCAGGTAGGTGTTGATGACGTCGGTCTCGCAGTAGTTGCGGATGTCCTCGACGCGGCCCTCGAGGTGCGCCTCCCCGACCGCCTCCCCCGACATGCCCAGTTTGCCCGGGAAACCGAGCAGCTGCGCCATCCTGTCGAGGCCGACTCGCCCGCGACCCTGGAATCCGGACAGCACGTCCATCAGGTCCACGTGGCGCCAGTGGAAGCGGCTCAAGTAGTTGTTCCAGCGGAATGCAGGGTCTTCGTCGCCCGTCTCCCAGTAGCGCGGCGCCTGCAGCGAATGGCGCAGCGCGCGGTAGTGCATGACCGGCAGGTCGAATCCGCTCCCGTTCCAGCTCACCAGCGTCGGGCCGTAGCGATCGATGCCGTCGAAGAAGCTCCGCAACAGTTCCGACTCGGGCGAATCCGGCTCGCCCAGGCTCCAGGCCCGGAAGCCTTCCCGGGTTCGCATGGCCACCGAGATCGCCACGACCCGGTGCTGCTCCAGCGACAGGAACTCGGATCCCGTCTGCTCGCGCTGGCGGGTCTGCATCACGTAGCCGACCTGCTTGTCCGTGAGGCCCTCGAGCCCGTGCAGGCGCCGTCCAAACTCGACGTCGGGAACCGTCTCGATGTCGAATGCGAGAACGTTGCTGATGCTCACCCGGACTCCTTGCGCATGAGGACCGCGACCGCCACCACGAGACCGGCCTCGTCGGTGAGGGTAACGTGTCCCTCGCCTGCACCCAGCCGGTCGCGCAGCGCCTGGCCGCGTGCGGACCAGATGACCTCGGGACGCCCCCAGGCATTCGCCGCGATGCCGACGTCCCGGATCCAGATGCCGTGTGCGAAGCCGGTGCCCAGCGCCTTGACGATCGCTTCCTTGGCGGCGAAGCGCATGGCGAGAAAGCGCACGGGTCGCTTGTACCCGCGGAACGCCGCCTCCTCCTGCGGCATCAGGAGCCGGCGCACGAAGTGCTCGCCGTGGCGCTCGAAGGTGGCCTGTACGCGGTCGAGCTGCACGACGTCGGTGCCGATGCCGAAGATCACGATCCGTCCTCAGCTTGAGTTCGACAGACCGTGCCGTGCGGCGGTCATCAGGGCCTTCATCTCGCGGACCGCCGCCGCCATCCCGTCCGTGACCGCACGGGCGACGATCGCGTGCCCGATGTTGAGTTCCACGATCTCGGCAACCGCGGCGACCGGCTGGACGTTGTGGTAGTGGAGCCCGTGTCCGGCGTGCACCGTGAGCCCGATGCGCGAGCCATACCGCGCGGCTTCCACGAGGCGCATCAGTTCGACGGCCTGGCGCTCCCCCGTCGCCTCGGCATAGGCGCCGGTGTGCAGTTCGACGACCGGCGCGCCAACCTCGAGCGCGGCTTCGAGCTGGACCGGCTCGGGATCGATGAACAGCGACACCCGGCTGCCGCACTCCCGGAGGGACGCGCAGCAGTCCGTGAGCCTTGCCCGCTGGCCGGCCACGTCGAGTCCACCCTCGGTCGTCAGTTCTGCCCGGCGTTCCGGCACCAGGCAGCAGTCCTGCGGTCGGACGCGGCGTGCGATGGCGACCATGGCGTCGGTGGCGGCCATCTCCAGGTTCATGCGCGTCTGCAGTGAAGCCCGCAGGCGGTCGACGTCGTGGTCCTGGATGTGACGGCGGTCCTCGCGCAGGTGCAGCGTGATGCTGTCGGCACCCGCCTGCTCCGCCACCAGCGCGGTGAGCAGCGGATCGGGATACGTCGCACGGCGCACCTCGCGCAGTGTCGCGACGTGATCGATGTTGACGCCCAGTCGCAAGGGATGGGTGAGCATGGTTCAGCCTCCGGGCGACGGGCCGCCGTGCGCCCGCATCGCCAGCAACACTTCCCGCGTGCGCAGTTCACGGCCGTCGAGACACTGGTCGAGCGCGGCACGAAGCAGGCGCCTCGCGTCCGCGAGGCTGCGCGGGTCGTCCAGGGCCTCGCGGGCCAGGGACAGCAGCGACGAGCCCTGGAAGACCAGCGGACCTTCCGCGACGCCGTCGACGACCTCTGCACCGCCGTCGACCCGGTAGCGATAGGCACGATCCGGAAGGATCGCCCGTCCGCCGCAGGCATCGTGGGCGAGATCGAGTCCCCAGCCGAGTTCCTCGAGCAGCCGCTTCTCGAACAGCCTCAGGGCCCGCGCCGGGTCGGCGGCCGGATCCTCGAGGAGCGACACCACGCGTGCGTAGGCGTCGTACAGCGCGGGGTGCGGATCGTGGCGGGGCAGGAGCTTGATGATCAGCTCGTTGACGTAGAACCCGCTCATCAGTCGATCACCCGCCAGCCGCACGGGCGCACGGGCTCGCTCCGCGCCGGTCAGCTGCCCTGCGTCTCCCCGGGCGCTCCACGAGGCGAGCACCTCGCCGAACGGCTGCAGCGCCGCCGGCAGGGCGGATCCTCCGCGGCGCACGGCGCGCGCGAAGACCGAGACACGCCCGTGGCTGCGCGAGAACAACTCGAGGATGCGGCTCGAGTCGCGCCAAGGGTAATGGTGCAGCAGGAAGGCCGGTTCGAGCTGCACACGGCGGGAGGTCGACGTCACGACTCGTATCCGAACTTCCGCAGGGCATTCTCGTCGTCCGACCAGTCCTCCCGCACCTTCACCCAGAGCTCGAGGTGCACGGGCCTGCCGAAGTACTGCTTGAGTTCGAGACGGGCTGCGCGGCCGATCTCCTTGAGGAGTTCGCCGCCCTTGCCGATCACGATCGCCTTCTGGCCCGTGCGCTCGATCCAGATCACGGCCTGTACGATGAGCTTGCCCGGCTCGTCCTCAGCCTCGCCCATCCCCTCCACTTCCACGACGAGGCCGTAGGGCAGTTCCTCCTGGAGCCTCCGTGTCAGCTTCTCGCGCACGATCTCGGCCGCCATGAAGCGGTCGCTGACGTCCGTGAACTGCTCGGGCGGATAGAGCAGCGGCGACTCCGGGAGGTAGCGCGAAATGACCTCGGGCAGTCGCTCGAGATTGCTGCGCTTGAGCGCGGAGAGCGGCACCACCTCGGCAAACTCGGCCTTGCGCGTGATCTCCGCCATGAACGGCAGCAGGCGGGACTTCGGCTTCGCCCGGTCCACCTTGTTGATGATCAGCAGGATCGGCCGACCCGCCTGGCGCAGCTCGTCGAGGGCCCGCTCGTCCTCGTCCGTCCAGCGCAGCGCCTCGATGACGAACAGGTTCACGTCGGAGTCCGCCAGCGACGCAAGTGCGGTGCGGTTCATGTAGCGGTTGATCGCGCGCGGCTGGCGGGCATGGATGCCCGGCAGGTCGGCGAAGACGATCTGCAGCCCGGGCCGGGTCAGCACGCCGTGGATCCGGTTGCGCGTCGTCTGCGGCTTCGGACTCACGATGGTCACCTTGCGACCAAGCAGCGCGTTCAGGAGCGTCGACTTGCCGACGTTGGGCCGCCCGACCAGCGCGGCGATCCCGCAGCGGGTCACGGTGCCGGGGGTCAGCTCGATGGTGTCGCTCGTTTCATTCACTGCGGTGCAACCTCCTGCTCCAGCCGCCGGAGCACCCGCTCGGCAGCCTCCTGCTCGGCCCGTCGGCGACTCGAGCCCTCGCCCTGCTCGCGCAACCCGAGCGCCTCGACCTCGCAACTGGCGACGAACCAGTGCTCGTGCGGCTCGCCGCTCACGTCCTCGACAGCATAGACCGGAATCCGCAGGCTGCGCCCCTGCAGCAGCTCCTGCAGCCGGGTCTTCGGGTCCTTGAGTGCCTGTGCCTGCGGCAACTCCGCGAGCCGCGCCGAGAACAGTCGCTCGATCACGGCACTCGCCGCGGCGATGCCGCCGTCGAGGTAGACAGCCCCGAAAATCGCCTCGAGCGCGTCGGCCAGGATCGAGCTCCGTCGGTATCCGCCGCTCTTCAGTTCGCCGCTGCCCATGCGCAACTGCGCACCTAGGTCGAGCCCGGTCGCGACCTCGGCCAGGGTGCTGCCGCTCACCAGGGCCGCGCGGTAGCGGCTCAGGTCACCCTCGTCGGCCTGCGGATACTCGCGGTAGAGCAGCACGGCCACGGCAAAACTGAGCACGGCGTCGCCCAGGAACTCGAGGCGCTCGTAGTTGCGCTTGCTCGCGCTGCGATGCGTGAGCGCCGCATCGAGCAGCGCCACGTCGCGGAAGTCATGCCCGAGCCGCGCCTCCGCCCATTCGCGCGCGGTCAGCAATCGCGGCTCATTGCTGGATCGTGACCGATTTGTCGAACTTCGCCACCAGGAAGACGTTGGCGATGAAAGGCTGCTCGACCTGGTAGGCGGCGCGCACGTCGTAGCCCTCGTTCGACTTCTTGATCGAGACTTCCTTCCAGCCGATGCCCTTGATGTCCTCGACGTCCCAGCGACGCTCGAGCGAGTTGCGGATCATCTGCGGATTGGTGTCGATCGCCGCGTGCTCGTCGCGCACCTGCTCCAGTGCCCGGGCCACCTCGGTGTACTCGAGGAACACCGGGACGAGACGCATCGCGGCGTACAGCGCCGCGCCCAGGATGACGAGGATCGTCACCAGCCCGAGGAATGTCATGCCACGCTGACGTTGCTTCATGTCTGCACTCCGGGAAGCTGTCAATTGATCGATTCGCCGATCCGGCCCCAGATCGGGGCGTTCGGCAGGTTCCAGTTCAACCAGATCACCACGGCTTTGCCGACGATCAGGTCCGCCGGCACGAAGCCCACCTCGGGGAAACGGCTGTCGCGACTGTTGTCGCGGTTGTCGCCCATGAAAGAAGAAATGCCCCGGCGGCACCACGTCGTCGAAGTCGTAGGATGGCCGTTCCGGAATGTACAGGACGCGATGGGGCGTCGCGTCCAGCGTCTCGACGGCGATCTGGGCGCCCGTGTGGCCGAAGCCTTCGTAGATGCCGTCGAGGGTCAGCGGCTGCGCCTCGCCGTTCAGGTAGACGCGCTTGTCGCGCACCGTCACGTGATCACCGGGCAGTCCGACCAGCCGCTTGATGTAGTTCGTGCTGGGGTCGGACGGCAGGCGGAAGACCACGACGTCGCCGCGCTCGGGCTCGCCGAGGTCCAGGAACTCGGCATTCACGACCGGCAGTCGCAGTCCGTAGGTGAACTTGTTGACGAAGATGAAATCGCCGTCGAGCAGCGTCGGCATCATCGAGTCCGAGGGAATCCGGAACGGCTCGAACAGGAACGAGCGGATCACGAGCACGATGAGGATGATCGGGAAGAACGAGCGCGAGTACTCGACCAGCACGGGTTCGCGCGGGAGCACCCCCGCCTGCGCCCGGGCGAGCCTCCGGGGCTTGAAGTACCAGGCGTCCGCGGCCCAGACGAGTCCGGTCACCAGGGTCGCGAGCACCAGCACGAACGAGAAATCGAAGATCAAGCATCACCTCACGAAGGCTGCGCGAGTATTGAGTATTTTTCGCGCCCCATCAATGTCTTGCGTCACAGCGCGGCGCGCGGCGGCCGTCATTCCTTGCGCCCGAGCTGCAGCACCGCCAGGAAGGCTTCCTGCGGGATCTCCACCTGCCCGAGCTGTTTCATGCGCTTCTTGCCTTCCTTCTGCTTCTCGAGGAGCTTGCGCTTGCGGGAGATGTCGCCGCCGTAGCACTTCGCGGTGACGTTCTTGCGCAGCGCCTTGACGCTCGAGCGAGCGATGACGTGGGACCCGATCGCCGCCTGGATGGCCACCTCGAACATCTGCCGCGGGATGAGTTCCTGCATCTTGTCGACGAGCTCCCGCCCGTGCTGGTAGGCGCTGTCGCGGTGCGTGATGACGGACAGTGCGTCGACCTTGTCGCCGTTGATGAGGATGTCGAGCTTCACGAGCGGCGCACCCTGGAAGCGATCGAAATCGTAGTCGAACGACGCGTAGCCCCGGCTCACCGACTTGAGCCGGTCGAAGAAGTCGAGCACGACCTCGGCCAGCGGCAGTTCCCACTGCATCGAGACCTGGCTGCCGAGGTACAGCAGCTTCTTCTGCACGCCCCGCTTGTCGAGACAGAGCTTCATCACCGGCCCCACGTAGTCCGGCGGCAGCAGGATGTTCGCGACGATGATCGGCTCCCGCACCTCCGCCACCTTGTCCGAGGGCGGCAGCTTGGCGGGGTTGTCCACGAACATCGTCTCGCCGCTGCTCGTCGCGACCTCGTAGATCACGGTCGGGGCGCTGGTGACGAGGTCGAGCCCGTATTCGCGCTCGAGCCGCTCCTGCACGATGTCCATGTGCAGCAGGCCCAGGAATCCGCAGCGGAATCCGAATCCGAGCGCCGTCGACACCTCGGGCTCGAACTGCAGCGCGGAATCGTTCAGCTTGAGCTTCTGGAGGGCGTCCCTGAACGACTCGTAGTCGTCCGAGCTGACCGGGAAGAGCCCGGCAAACACCCGCGGCTTGATCTGCTTGAACCCGGGGAGGGGCGTCGAGCAGGGCCTCGCGTCCAGGGTGATCGTGTCGCCCACCGGCGCGCCGTCGATCTCCTTCACGCCCGCCACCACGAAGCCGACCTCGCCGGTGTACAGCGCCTCCGCCGCAATCGGCTTCGGCGTGAACCGGCCGAGCTTGTCCACCTGGTGCGCGCGCCCCGTTGACCACATCCGGACCTTCTGGCCGGTCCTGAGCGAGCCGTTGACGACGCGCACGAGCGAGATCACGCCGACGTAGTTG
Source organism: uncultured Gammaproteobacteria bacterium (assembly GCA_963823535.1). GTDB lineage: Bacteria > Pseudomonadota > Gammaproteobacteria > Steroidobacterales > Steroidobacteraceae > RPQJ01. The sequence continues at coordinate 88,320 of CAWGLZ010000003.1, read as the reverse complement.
TCGAACCAGGAATCGATGATCAGTGCCTGCAAGGGCCCGTCCGGGTCGCCGGCCGGCGGCGGGACGCGCGCGACCAGGGCTTCGAGCAGGTCCGGGACGTTCTCGCCGGTCTTGGCGCTGACGCGCACGGCGTCGCTCGCCTCGATGCCGATGATCTCCTCGATCTCCTTGATGACCCGGTCGGCGTCCGCCGACGGCAGGTCGATCTTGTTCAGCACAGGTACGACCTCGAGCCCCTGCTCGATGGCGGTGTAGCAGTTGGCCACGCTCTGCGCCTCGACGCCCTGGGCGGCGTCCACCACCAGCAGCGCTCCCTCGCAGGCCGCCAGGGAGCGCGACACCTCGTAGGAGAAATCGACGTGCCCTGGCGTGTCGATCAGGTTCAGCTGGTAGATCCGTCCATCCCGCGCCGCATAGCGCAGAGACACGCTCTGCGCCTTGATCGTGATGCCGCGCTCGCGCTCGAGGTCCATCGAGTCGAGGACCTGAGCCTGCATCTCCCGCGCCTCCAGTCCGCCGCACAACTGGATGAAGCGGTCGGCGAGCGTGGACTTGCCGTGGTCGACATGCGCGATGATGGAAAAATTGCGGATCAGGTTCATCGGTGCGGGCGGTCCGGCCCGGCGCCGGTGCAAAGGGCGCGATTATACCTGCAGCGCCGCCCGGACCCGCGCTGCATCATAAACGCCCTCGCAGAGGACGGTGCCCGCGGCCTCCAGCACCGGCACCCGCAACCCGAAGCGGGTGGCGAGTTCGGCATCCTGGTCGACGTCGGCGATCCGCAGGGCCTCGACGGCGGGCCCGAGGTCGAGCGACAACTCGAGCAGAAACTGCTCGCAGAGGTGGCACCCCTCGCGGACGTACAGGACCCAGCCGTCCAGTCGGTGGCTATCCATGCGGCGTCGCCGCGATTCGTACGTCCAGCCGGGGCGGTGAACGGCGGAACCAGGCCCGGGCGAATGCCCAGCCGAACCCGATGCCGATGGCGGCCGCCAGCAGTTCGGTCGCCTCCCCGCCCGCCCCAGTGAATCGCACCAGCAGCGGACCGCCCAGCAGTCCGACCAGCGGCGGCAGGCAGGCGCGGGCCGTCGTCCGCAGCAGCTCCGAGTCCCGCACCTCGAGTTCGACGACCTGGCCGGCCCGCAGCAACTCGCCCTCCGCCGCCGCCGGCGCGACCACCTCGAGGCCACGGGGCCCGCCGCCGAACCAGCGCAGGGCACAGCCACGTCCTCCCTGGCACGCGCCGCACTGCACCTGCGCCTCGCAGGCAAGGCGGGCGCGATCATCGACGACGCCGAGCACCCTGGCGGTCGTTCTCATTGGGTCAGCGGGCCGCGTCCGACGGTGCCGGCGCTTCTTCGACCGGGGCGATGGAGGAGGCGATTTCGCGGACCGTGGCCGCGGGAACCTCGCCGATGGCCGTGACCACGTGACCACGCACCTGCGTCGAGTAGGCGTTTGAGGAACCGACGGACGTGGATTCCGGTGGCGCAGGGCCCTTGGCCGGCCCGGGCTCGATGAAGACGGAAACCGAGGCGAAACCGTCGGAGAAGATCAGGTGCTGGACCGGCATCGGCACGCCGGGTACGACCTGGAGACGACTGGCGACCAGGCGAAACCCGGGCGGCATCTTCTGCGGACGCCAGCCGGACACCGACACCCGCGGCTCTGCCCGCCTGCCCTTGCGTACCCACTGGAAGCCGGTCGCGTCCACGGCCGGCTCGAGTTCGCGGGGATCGATCCGCTCCAGCATCTCGAGGCGTGTGAAATGGATCAGCTCGACCGGCCGACCCTCGGGGTCGGTGACCACCGACCGCAGGGGCATGGCGGTGTCCTCGGCGAGCCACAGCCGGTATCCGTAGCGATAGGCATCGCGCGGGCGGATGTCCACCACCCGGACCTCGCGACCGAGCAGCTTGTGGCCCTTGCGCAATCCGAGCTCGTAGAGCGCTTCGAGCTGCGGTCCCGGGGCGGGCAGTGCCTTGATCAGCGACCCGTCGTCCGAGCGCGGTTCGACCAGAACCACGCGCCGGTCCGGCATGTAGAAGTGGACCTCCTCGGGCGTGCGAACGATCTCCCGGCCGCTGCCATCGAGCGACACCAGCCGCTCGATGCTGCGGCCGTCCACGACGCAATGGACGATGCGCATCGTCTCGGACTGCCGTCCCGAGCTGTGCGTGAATAGTCCATCGTAGTTGCGCGAGGCCAGCGCCTCCGTCATGCGCTCCAGCCACTGGCGTGCTTCCTCCGGTGCCGCCTCCACGCGCGGCACGACCGCGCCGACGACCAACGCCAGGGCACACGCTAGCGGCAACCGCATCACGGTTTCTCGGGATTCTCGTAGCCGACGCGATTGATGCCCGGATCCGCGGCCAGCGCGCTGGACCAGATATTGCGGCGCCCGATCGGGCTCGCGTACTGGCCGTGGACGACCAGGTAGCCGGAGAGCCGCTGGTTCTGGGCCGGCGTCGGGCTCGCGCCACCGACTGGCAATGCGGGGAACGCGGCGCCCGCTTCCTGGGCGGCATTAGCGGCATACGGCACGCCCGGGTCTGCGTCCGGACGCACCAGCAGCACCGCCGCCAGGGCCGCGCCGGCGGCCACGGCCGCGGCGGCCAGCGGCCGTCGCCACCGCAAGGGTGTTCGGGGGGCGGCGACCGGATCGTCCGTCCGCATGCCGATCGCACCGTCGTCGATGTCCGCCGCCACGCGGGCGGCAAAGCCGGGGCTGGCGGTCACGCCTCCGGGTGAGCGGAGTGACTCCCCCGCCAGCACGTACACGCCGAAGGCGCGACGCAACTCGGCGTCCCGCTCCATCCTGCGCACCAGCAGTCCGACCTCGCCCGACGGCAACTCCCCGTCGAGGAGCGCGGACATCTGTTCACGAATCTGGTCTGTCATCGTCTTTGACTCAATCGAGCAGTGGTTTGAGGCTGCGGTCGATCGCCTCACGAGCCCGGAAAATCCTCGAGCGGACCGTGCCGACGGGGCAATCCATCGCCTCGGCGATCTCCTCGTAGCTCAGGCCTTCGATCTCCCGCAGGATGATCGCGGTGCGCAGGTCCTCCGGCAGTTCCTCGACGGCGCTGTTGACCGTCCGGTGGATCTCGTCCGAAAGCACGGTGGCTTCCGGGGTGTCACCATGCCGCATCCGCGACTCCACGACCGTCTGCTCGTTCTCGCTGAGCTCGGCCTCGTACGCCAGCGGCCGGCGCTGGCGCGCGGCCATGGTATTCCGGGCCGTATTCACAGCGATGCGGTACAACCACGTATAGAAGGCGCTGTCGCCGCGGAAGGAACCGAGCGCACGGTAGGCCTTGACGAAAGCCTCCTGGGCGACGTCCTCGGCCTCGGAAGGATCACGCAGCAGCCGCGACACGAGCTTGACGACCTTGTGCTGGTACCTGAGCACCAGCAGGTCGAACGCGCCGCGTTCGCCCCGCTGGACCCGCCTGACGAGTTCGAGATCACTCTGCTCGACACCGGACCCCGGCCGAGCAACGCCATCCCGAGCCTCGTGCGGCTCAGTAGACCCGTCAACAGGGGGAAAGTTCGGCATCGGCTTCATGATCCGGCCACTCTGCAGCCGGTCCCCGTCACACGAGGCCCTCGGCCCCGCTCGAGCGGAGCCTCAGGATCAGCGGGCGCAGGACCTCCGGTCGAAGATCCGCGGGCGTAAGCCAGAGCCTGCCTGAACGACGACCACTGCACCAGTGCAGAACCACCGATCGCCCGAGGACGCGGGTGCCAGGGCCGGCCCGGGCGGCGAGGCAGGCTCCGTCCCGGCACTGGATCCGCCAGCCCGAGGCTCCGAGCACGGCGGTCACGGGTGCCTTGCGCCGCATCGCGCGCTGCCAGAGGCAGAGCCCGACTGCGGCGGCAAGACCCACGCCGGCCGGCAGCCCCGGGTGCCGCCAGAGCACGGCCTCCGTCATCCCGGCAGACCCCAGGATCAGCAGCCAGGTCAGCCGGTCGGCCAGCAGCAGGCGCGGCAATTCAACGGTCATGTCGGATCCGGGCGAGGACATGGCGGAGCGAGTCTTCCGGCGGAACGTCGCGGCCCACAAGATAACCGAAGATCTCCGGATCCTGCAGTTCGAGTATTCGTTCGAATGCCGCACGTTCGGTAGCCGACGCGCTCGGGTAATCCAGATCGAGGTACCGCAGGAGGAGCAGGTCGAGCTCTTTCATGCCGCGCCGGCAGCGCCAGCGCAGGCGGGCCCGCAGTCGCCCCTCCTCCTGCGACGGGTCGGGGCCGACGACGCTCAGTGCTGCCGCTCCGCGATCATCAGCTTGATCTCGGCGATCGCCTTGGCGGGATTCAGGTCCTTGGGACAGGCCTCGGCGCAGTTCATGATCGTGTGACATCGATAGAGCCGGAACGGATCCTGCAGTTCGTCGAGTCGCTCGCCGGTCGCCTCGTCCCGCGTGTCGATGATCCAGCGGTAGGCCGCCAGCAGTGCGGCGGGGCCCAGGTAGCGATCACTGTTCCACCAGTAGGACGGGCAGCTCGTCGAGCAGCAGGCGCACAGGATGCATGCGGACGGCCGGTCGATCTTCTCCTGATCTTCCTTCGACTGCAGGCGCTCGCGATCCGGGGGTGCCGGCGTCCGCGTCTGCAGCCACGGCCGCACCGACGCGTACTGGGCGTAGAAGTTCGTCAGGTCCGGGACGAGGTCCTTGACGACCGGCATGTGCGGCAGCGGATAGATCTTCACGTCGCCGCGGATCTCCGCGCTCGCCTTCGTGCAGGCGAGCGTGTTGACCCCGTCGATGTTCATCGCGCACGAGCCGCAGATCCCCTCCCGGCAGGAACGACGGAACGTCAGCGTCGAGTCGATCTCGTTCTTGATCTTGATCAGCGCGTCGAGAACCATCGGGCCACAGGTCGACATGTCGACCTCGTAGCTGTCCATGCGCGGGTTCTCGCCGGAATCTGGATCGAAGCGATAGACGCGGAACGTGCGGATGTTCTTCGAGCCGGCCGGTGCCGGGTGGCTGCGGCCCGCCTTGATCCGGGAGTTCTCGGGAAGTCTGAATTGCGCCATGGCCGGAAGTGATCAGTGACTGGTGATGGATGACGTGCAGGGCACGGCGCGTCAGTACGTGCGCGCCTTCGGCGGGACGGGCTCGACGTCGCTCGTCAGCGTCGTGAGATGCACGGGACGGTAGTCGATGCAGACATGGCCGGCCTCGTCCACCCACGCGAGGGTGTGCTTCAGCCACTCGCCGTCGTCGCGGTCCTTGAAGTCCTCGCGGGCGTGCGCGCCGCGGCTCTCCTTGCGGTTCTCCGCGGAATGCATCGTGACCAGTGCCTGCGACAGCAGGTTGTCGAGTTCCAGGGTCTCGATCAGGTCGGTGTTCCAGACGAGCGAGCGATCGCTCACCCGAACCTCGCCGAAGGAAGCGTGCACGGCGGAGAGCTTCTCGACGCCCTCGGACAGCGACTCGCCCGTGCGGAAGACCGCGGCGTGGTTCTGCATGACGCGCTGCATGTCGAGGCGTACGTCGGCGGTGGGCCGCGAACCCTGCGCATTGCGGAAGCGGTCGAGCCGGCTGACCGCGAGTTCGCCCGCATCTGTCGGCAGCGGCTTGTGCGACGTCCCGGCCCGGATCGTGCGACCGCAGTGGTGGGCCGCGGCGCGACCGAACACGACGAGGTCGAGCAGGGAATTGGATCCGAGGCGGTTCGCGCCGTGCACTGACACGCAGGCGGCCTCGCCCACCGCCATGAGCCCGGGGACGACCGAGTCCGCGCTGCCGTCACGCAGCGTGACGACCTCGCCGTGGACGTTGCAGGGAATTCCACCCATGTTGTAGTGAACGGTGGGCAGCACCGGGATCGGTTCCCGGGTGACGTCCACGCCCGAGAAGATGCGCGCCGTCTCCGCGATCCCTGGCAGGCGTTCCTGGATGACCGCGGCACCGAGGTGCTCGAGGTGCAGGTGGATGTGGTCCTTGTGCGTGCCGACGCCCCGTCCCTCGCGGATCTCGATGGTCATCGAGCGACTGACGACGTCGCGGGAGGCCAGGTCCTTCGCATTCGGCGCGTAGCGTTCCATGAAGCGCTCGCCCGCGGAGTTGGTGAGGTAGCCGCCCTCGCCGCGCGAGCCCTCGGTGATCAGGCAGCCGGCACCGTAGATGCCGGTCGGGTGGAACTGCACGAACTCCATGTCCTGCATGGGCAGGCCGGCGCGCAGCACCATGCCGCCGCCGTCGCCGGTGCAGGTGTGGGCAGAGGTGCAGGAGAAGTACGCACGTCCGTAGCCACCCGTCGCCAGGATGACGGTGTGCGCGCGGAACCGGTGCAGCGTGCCGTCCGACATGTCGAGCGCGACCACGCCGCGGCAGGCGCCATCCTCCATGATCAGGTCGATGGCGAAGTACTCGATGAAGAAGCGCGCCTGGTGCTTGAGCGACTGCTGGTACAGCGTGTGCAGCATCGCGTGGCCGGTGCGATCCGCCGCGGCGCAGGTGCGCTGGGCGATGCCCTTGCCGTAGTGCGTGGTCATGCCGCCGAAGGGTCGCTGGTAGATCCTGCCGTCCTCGGTACGCGAGAACGGCAGTCCGTAGTGCTCGAGTTCGAGGATCGCCGCGGGGGCTTCCTTGCACATGAACTCGATTGCGTCCTGGTCGCCGAGCCAGTCCGAGCCCTTGATGGTGTCGTAGAAATGGAAGCGCCAGTCGTCCTCGCCCATGTTGCCGAGGGCGGCGCTGATGCCGCCCTGCGCAGCCACGGTGTGGCTGCGCGTCGGGAACACCTTGGTGAGGCAGGCGGTGGAAAGACCGGCCTCCGCGAGGCCGAAGGTCGCGCGCAGCCCTGCGCCGCCCGCGCCGACCACGACCACGTCGTAGGTGTGGTCCGTAAAGCTGTAGGTGCTCATGCCGGGACCCCGAAGGCAATGCGCAGTACCGCGAGCACACCGATGGCCGCCGCGACCACGAGGGCAAACTTGACGACGAGCAGCACGGCCAGGCGCGTGCCGTTGTCCGCGACGTAGTCCTCGATGACGACCTGCAGGCCGAGCAGCGCGTGATACGCGGTCGTCAGGACGAGGATGACCGCAAGCGCCGAGGCGCCGGGCGAGCCCAGCCATTCGACGACGTTGCCGTGGGTCGCGCCTCCCAGCGTGGCGAGGCCGAGTACGAACCAGGCCCCGAGCAGCACCAGCGCCATGCCGGTGACGCGCTGTGCATACCAGTGGCCGGCACCATCCTTCGCCGAGCCCAGCCCCGTGACGCGGCGCAGCGGACTCCGGAGGCTCATGCCGCACCCCCGAGGCCCGCGCGAACGGCGGCCCAGACGAGCAGCCCGAGTACGAGCGCTCCCGCGGCGACCGCCCAGCCGCTTGCCCGCGCCGTCTTGAGTTCGAAGCCCACGCCGAAATCGAAGAACAGGTGCCGGATGCCGTTCAACAGGTGGTAACAGAAACTGAAGGCCAGGCCGAAGAACACCGCCTGCGCGGGCAGGGAACTCAGTGTCTCGAGCGCCGAGGCGTAGCGATCGGGGCCCGCCGCGACGGCGGCGAGCCAGTAGACCAGCAGCAGGAAGCCCAGGCTGAGCAGGACGCCGGTGATCCGGTGCAGGATCGAGAGCGTATTCGTGTACTGCCAGCGGTAGTGCAGGAACGGGGACAGCGGCCTCGCTCGCTCGGCCATCTCGATTACCTCCAGGCGCTCGCAGCTAGAAATCGATGCATCGCCCGGCCTTTTCCCAGTCGCCGAAGCGCGTGGGCTCGGGGCCGTCCCGCCCGCCGATCTCTCGAGGCCGTGGGAGTGGCTCCAAGGGCGCGTCAGGGGGCAGTTCGGCCGGCCTCGGCCCGGCGTCTTTTTCTTGCGGTGCATTCATGGCAACAGCCGGCAAGTGTGCCAGATCCCGCACGCATTCACCAAGTTGAAATCAAAGGCAAAATCACCGTCGAACGGAAGCCGAGGGGAGCCCCGCTGGTACCCCGGCACGGCGACGCGTCGCGGCGCCGCAGCCGGGGTAAACTCGACCGCCACCCACGGACCGGAACCCTCCAGATGCTCACTGGCATCCCCCTGCCCTCCCTGGCCATTCTGCGCGTGACAGGTGCGGACGCCGGCGCGTTCCTGCAGGGCCAGCTTACCAACGACACGCGACTGCTGGCGGATGGCAGGACACAGCTCTCTGCCCTCAACACGCCGCAAGGCCGGGTGGTCGCCATCCTGCGCCTGCGGCAGGGCGGGGACGGGCTCTACGCCCTGTTGCCCGCCGACCTCGCGGAACCGGTCGCCGCCCGACTCAGGAAATTCGTGATGCGCGCCAGGGTCGCCGTCGAGTTGGCCGGGGACCTGCAGCCGGTCTCGAGCGGCGAGACCGTGCCCGGTAGCCTGCTGACGTTCGACTATGCCCCCGGCCGGGCCGTCTCGGCGGTCCCGACGACTGCCTCGGCGGCGACCGTGAATCCCGCCGCGGCACTGGAAACCGCCGATCACGTGAACGAATGGACGGCAGCCGACATCGCCGCGGGCTTGCCGCAGGTGCTGCCAGAGACCTCCGGGTCCTTCGTGCCGCAGATGCTCAATCTCGACCTGCTCGACGCAATCAGCTTCAGCAAGGGCTGCTACACCGGCCAGGAGATCGTTGCCCGGACCCAGCACCTCGGGCGCATCAAGCGACGCAGCTTCCGCTACCGGCTGCCCGGTGGCGCGGCGCCGGCGCCGCTCGCGCCGCTGTTCCTCGACGGCGCCAAGGTCGCCGAGGTCGTGATGTCGGCCACGGTGGGTGGCGCTGTCGAACTGCTGGCGGTCACGAGCCTCGAGGCGCGTGGGCATGCGCTCGAGACCGGGGACGGGCGTGAAGCCCGCATGGTCGAGATGCCGTATCCGGTCCCGGGCGGCGAACCGGACCCGACTCCGTAGCGACGGGCAGCCCGGTCATCGGGGGCGGGCCCCGGTCACGACGGACAGGACCTGCCGCGCCCATCACTCCGGCCGCATGTGCGGGAACAGCAGCACGTCGCGGATCGACGGCTGGTTGGTGAACAGCATCACCATGCGATCGACGCCGATGCCGAGGCCGGCGGTCGGCGGCAACCCGTACTCGAGCGCGCGGATGTAGTCCGCGTCGTAGAACATCGCTTCCTCGTCGCCCGATCGCTTGCGCGCAGCCTGCTGGCGGAACCGCTCCGCCTGGTCCTCGGGGTCGTTGAGCTCGGAGAATCCGTTGGCGAGTTCGCGACCGCCGACGAAGAACTCGAAGCGGTCGGTGATGAACGGGTCCGAGTCGTTGCGCCGGGCGAGCGGCGACACCTCGGCCGGATAGCCGTAGACGAACGTCGGCTGCAGCAGGTGGTCCTCCGCCGTCTTCTCGAAGATCTCGATCTGCAGCTTGCCGGCGCCGTCGTCCGCCGTCACTTTCGCGCCCACGCGCTGGCAAACGCCGCGCAGGTACTCGACGTCGCGCAGACGCGGCCGCTCGATACCCGGATTGAAGTGGACCACGAGGTCCTCGACCGTGACGCGCCGGAAGGCCGCGCCGAAGTCGTACGTGTCGCCCTGGTACTCGATCCTGCGCGTGCCGAGCACCGTGTCCGCGAGGCCCTGGAACATGCGCTCGACCATGTCCATCAGGTCGCGGTAATCCGCATAGGCCTGGTAGAGCTCGAGCATCGTGAACTCGGGGTTATGCCGCGTCGAGAGGCCCTCGTTGCGGAAATTCCGGTTGAGCTCGTACACCCGCTCGAAACCGCCCACCACCAGCCGCTTGAGGTACAGCTCCGGCGCGATGCGCAGGTACATGTCCAGGTCGAGCGCGTTGTGGTGCGTGACAAACGGTTTCGCCACGGCCCCACCCGGGATGACCTGCATCATCGGCGTCTCGACTTCCATGAAGTCGAGCGCCTCGAGGAAGCTGCGCAGGTACTGGATGATGCGATTGCGCCGGAAGAAGACCTCGCGGCTCTCGTCGCTCATGATGAGATCGACGTAGCGCTGGCGATAGCGGCTCTCGACGTCGGCGAGCCCGTGCCACTTGTCGGGCAGCGGGCGCAGCGACTTCACCAGCAGGCGCACTCGCTCCGCCTTGACCGTCAGTTCACCGGTCTTGGTCTTGAACAGCGTCCCCTCGGCGCCCAGGATGTCGCCGACGTCCCAGCCCTTGAATTCCTCGTAGGTCGCGCCGAGCGCGTCCTGCTGCAGGAAGACCTGCATGAGGCCGCCGCGATCCTTGAGCTTGGCGAAGCTCGCCTTGCCCATGACGCGCTTGAACATCATGCGCCCGGCGATCGTGACTCGCGTCGGATGCGCGTCGAACCACTCGGGGGCGTGGCAGTCGTAGGCGAGGTGCAGCTGTTCCGCCGTCGAATTGCGACGGAAGTCGTTCGGGAACGCCTCGCCGAGTTCCCGGAGCCGCGTGAGCTTGGCCTGGCGCTCCGCGATCAGGTGGTTGACCTCGACGTCCGACTTCTCTTCGCTCATCCCGGCTCCCTCCCCTGCGGGGCGCCGCCGCCCCTGGTCACTAACCCTAGCTCACAGGCCCTGCTTCAGGCTCGCCTGCAGGAACTCGTTCAGATCCCCGTCGAGCACGGCGGTCGTGTTGCCGATCTCGACGCCGGTGCGCAGGTCCTTGATCCTGGACTGGTCGAGGACGTAGGAACGGATCTGGTTTCCCCAGCTCACGTCCGACTTGGAGTCCTCGAGCACCTTGGCGGCGGCGTTTCGCTTGTTGACCTCGAGTTCGTAGAGCTTGGCTTTGAGCATCTTCATCGCGGTGGCGCGATTCTTGTGCTGGCTGCGCTCGTTCTGGCACGCGACCACGATGCCGCTCGGCAGGTGCCGGATGCGCACCGCGGACTCGGTCTTGTTGACGTGCTGGCCGCCCGCGCCGCTGGAACGATAGACGTCCATCTCGAGGTCGGCCGGGTTCACGTCGATGTTGATGTCGTCGTCGACCTCGGGTGAGACGAACACCGACGCAAACGACGTATGCCTCCGGGCGTTCGAGTCGAACGGCGATTTGCGCACCAGGCGGTGCACGCCCGTCTCCGTGCGGAGCCAGCCATAGGCATGTTCGCCCTCGAAGCGGATCGAGCAGCTCTTGATGCCGGCGACCTCGCCTGGACTCAGGTCGGTGACCTCGGTCGCGAAGCCGTTCTGGTCCGCCCAGCGCAGGTACATTCGCATGAGCATCTGGGCCCAGTCCTGCGCCTCGGTGCCGCCGGCACCGGCCTGGACGTCGAGGAAGCAGTTGTGCGAGTCCATCTCGCCCGGAAACATGCGCTGGAACTCGAGTCGCTCGACTTCCCGCTCGATGCGCTTCACGTCGTGCTGCACCGAGACGATGATGCCGGCGTCCGCCTCCGCCTCGGCGAGTTCGAGCAGCTCGCCGGCCTCGATGAGCCCGGCGGTGAGCTTGTCGAGCGTGCCGACCACGCCTTCGAGCTTGGTCCGCTCGCGTCCGAGTTCCTGGGCGCGCTCCGGATTGGACCAGATGCCCGGATCCTCGAGTTCCCGCAGGACCTCGGTCAGGCGCTCGCTGCGGCCGTCGTAGTCAAAGGAACCCCCTGAGCGCTGTCGTGCGCTGCGCGAGGTCTTCCAGGGAACGATGAATGGGATTGGTTTCCATGCGGCCGTCGGTGCGAATCGATAAAGCCGATAAGTTTACCACGGCATGGTCGCACCGCCCCGGCCGACTCAGCCCGTCGGCGCGGCGCCTTCCCGCGGGGACAGCCACTCGCCGACCAGCTGCAGCCGGCGCCCGCCGCCATATTCGTCCAGCGCGACGCGATAGACGAGATCGACAGCGTCCTGCGGGCGCACGACCTGCGCCCCGGGGTCGTCGAGGTAACGGAAGACAATTGCATCCGCGGTCTCGCCGGACGGCGCGCGCAACCTGAGCTTGAGATGGTGACCGGCGACGACGCGCGTCTCGATGACGCCGAAGGCTCCGTCGAAGGACGGCTCGGGGAACGCGGCCCCCCAGGGACCGCCCTCGCGCAGCGCCACGGCGGTGTCGGCATTGAACTCGCCCGCGGCGAGCGGGCCGTCCGAATGCAGGTTGCCCGACAGCATGTCATCTTGCGCCAGCGCCGCGACCTCGTCCGCGAAGGCGTGCTGGAACTCGGCGAGGCGATCGGCGCGCAGCGTCATCCCGGCAGCCATCGCGTGCCCGCCGAACTTCTCCAGCAGCCCCGGGCGATGCGCCGCGACGGCATCGAGCACGTCGCGGATGTGCAGACCGGGCACGGAACGCGCCGAGCCCTTGACCCAGCCGGGGTCGCCCGGCGCAAAGGCGATCACGGGTCGGTGCACGCGGTCTTTCACGCGCGAGGCCACGAGACCGATGACGCCCTGGTGCCAGCCATCGTCAAAGAGGCAGAGCCCGGCCGGCAGGTCGCCCTCGAGTGATGCCACCAGTCCGTCCACCTGGGCCAGTGCCTCGCCCTGCATTCGAGCCTCGATCTGCCGGCGCTCGCTGTTGAGTTGCGACAGGCGTTGCGCAAGTCCGCGCGCCGCGGCCGGGTCCTCGGCCAGCAGGCACTCGATGCCGAGCGCCATGTCGTCGAGGCGACCGGCGGCATTGAGCCGCGGACCGACCTGGAAGCCGAGGTCCTGGGCCACCACCCCCTCGAGTCGCCGGCCGCCGGCCTCGAGCAGCGCACGCAGCCCCGGCACGCAGCGCCCTGCGCGGATGCGGCGCAGTCCCTGCGCGACCAGCACGCGGTTGTTGCGGTCGAGCGGGACGACGTCGGCCACCGTCCCGAGTGCCACGAGGTCGAGCAGGTCCGCAGGATTGACGGCCGCGCCGCCAGGCGTCGCAGCCTCTGCGAACAGGCGTCGCGTGAGAGCCGCCATCACGTAGAAGGCAACGCCCACGCCGGCCAGCGCCTTCGACGCGAAAGCCTCGCCGGGCAGGTTCGGATTCACGATGGCTGCCGCGTCGGGCAGCTCCGCCCCCGGCAGGTGATGGTCTGTGACCAGCACCTCGATGCCCAGCCTGCGGGCCTCGGCGACACCCTCGTGCGACGACACCCCGTTGTCCACCGTGACGATGAGGTCGGGGGACGCTTGGGCGGCCACGCGTACGATCTCGGGTGTCAGGCCGTAGCCGAACCGAAAGCGGTCCGGTACCAGGAACCGCGGATCACGGAAGCCGAGGCGACGCAGCTGGCGCACGACCAGCGCCGTGCTCGTGGCGCCATCGGCGTCGAAATCGCCGATGACCAGCACGACCCCGCCACGACGATGGCGATCGACGAGCAGGTCGACGGCCGCCTCGACACCGCCCAGGGAACTGACCGGCAGCAGGCGCTCGAGACCGAGATCGAGGTCGTCCTCGTCGCGCACTCCCCGTGCCGCGTAGACGCGCCGCAGGACCGGATGCAGGGACGCCGGCAACCCGGCTCCTCCGTGGTCGCCCGGGCTCCGGCGAACGATGCGCCGGCCCGTCAAGCCAGGACCTCCCCGAGCGGACGCGGGACCCGCCAGAACCTGAAGCGCGCCGCCGCGGTCACCTCGAAGACCGACTGCCCGCCCAGGATGGCCATGCGGCCTACCCGACCCGCCCGGACGGCCGCCTGCAGCGGTGCGAAGACGGCATGCTCCGCCGCTTCCAGTCGAGACGCCGCTGCACCCGCCGTCGAGGTCGGCGCCAGCGCGATGCGGACGACGGCAGGCCGGCCGCGCAGCACCTCGGCAAGTTCGGCATGGGACCCGACCGTGCCGCCGTTCAGGCGCCACAACCCCGAGAGCCAGTCGTCATCCGACAACATTGGACCCGGGGCGCCCTGCCTGGCCTCCGCCGCCGTGCCGAACCCCCACACCCACACGGAGTTCACGGTCGGCGCATGCCCGGCCGAACGACGCAGGTTGACGGGATGCTCGTGCAGCAGCATCTGCACCTCGTTGACCAGGGCGCGCACCCGGACCGCATCACTTCCGGACGGCAGCCAGTCCCGGAGATTGCGTCCGATGGCGTCCACGGGCTCCACGGCGACGCAATCGAGGCCGGGCGGGCAGCGACACAGCCAGCCGCGTCCCGGAACGTCCAGCAGCTCGAACCCGGTTCCGGCCAGGTGTGCGTTGATCGACGCAAGCAACGCGGCCGACTCGTCCGGCTGGAGGGGGATGGGTACGGGCCCGGCGAGCTGGAGATGATCGATCCCCGTGAGCAGGTGCACGGGCGCGGCGCAGGCCCAGGTACCGGCAGGCGCGCCGCCGGCCCATTCCCGATGCACGCAGGGTCCGGCCGGGAATCGGTCGCAGGCACCCGCACCCAGCCCGGAGCCCTCCAGCAGCCATTCCCGCCACGCCTGGGACCGCGCTTCGACTCGACGCGCCCGGGCCAGCAGCCACTCCAGCCGCGGCACCCGCGGCAGCGCTGGTGCGTCAGCCTCGGGGCGGGCGCAGTCCGACATCCATGGGGCCGCGACGCGGACCACCGGCAGCTCATTGCTCAATGAGACGTTCCCTCGTCCGGTCGCCATGGACGATGACCGCGACGTATTCCATCCGGTATGTTTGCCCCATGAAGTTCAACCTCGACCCGCCAGTCCCGGTGAACGTGGTGCGCGCCCACGGGCCGGGCATGATCCGCATCGGGGATCGTGAGCTCGCGAGCAGCCTCATCGTGACCGCACGCGCGCTGATCGAGCCATGGCGACCGCGCAGCATGGCGGACCTCGTGGCCGCGGATCTCGATCCCGTGCTCGAACTCCAACCGGAGGTGCTTCTGATCGGCACGGGGGCGCGGCAGGTCTTCCCGGGCACCGCGCTCATTGCCGAGCTTTATGCCCTGCGGCTGGGCTTCGAGATCATGGACACGGCCGCCGCCTGCCGAACGTACAACGTGCTGGTCGCCGAGGGCCGGGACGTGGCCGCGGCCCTCATCGTCGAATAGTCGCACCCTCAACTCAGTCCCTGCAGCAGCGGAACAAACGTCGCCGGTCCGAGCACTTCGCGCTCGAACGAGTCACCGCGGCGCGTGATCCGGATCAGTTGCTGCTCGCGATCGGGTCCCACGGGCATGATGAGCCGCCCCCCGTGACCGAGCTGTTCGAGCAAGGCGTTCGGTACCGCCATCGCCGCCGCGGCGACCAGGATCCCGTCGTAGGGCGCGTACGGTGGCCACCCCTCGAAGCCATCGCCGTGGCGCATGAAGACGTTGCTGATACGCAGGTCGCGCAACGCCCTCCGCGCGCGCAGCTGCAGCGCCGCGATCCGCTCGATGCTGTAGAGCGTCGTGACGAGCGGCGCGAGCACCGCCGTCTGGTAGCCACAGCCCGTGCCGACCTCGAGCACCTTGCGCGGCGCGCCGCCTTCGATCAGGGCCGACGTCATGCGGGCGACGATATAGGGCTGCGAGATCGTCTGTCCGTGACCGATCGGGAGCGCCGTGTCCTCGTACGCGCGGCTGGCGAGTGCCTCGTCGACGAACACGTGCCGGGGCACGCTGCGGATGCGCTCGAGCACCTCGGGGTCGGCGATGCCCTGTTCGCGCAGTCGCGCGATCAGGCGGTCGCGCGTGCGGGCCGAGGTCATGCCGATGCCGGTGAGTTTCGGGTTGCTCATGATGGAGACGGCCGTCAGGGCGAGCGTCCGCGCAACCATTCGTCCACGTCGGAGAGGGCCGAGTGACGCGTGAGGTCGACCTGCAACGGCGTCACCGAGACGTAGCCATCCGCGATCGCGGCGAAGTCCGTGCCCTCGCCCGCGTCGGCGCCTTCGCCCGCGGGACCGACCCAGTAGACGGAGCGTCCGCGGGGATCCCGGGTCCTCACGACCGATTCCGAACGGTGTCGGTGCCCGAGGCGGGTCGACTTCAGTCCTCGCAGGTGCTCGTAGGGGACGTCCGGCACGTTCACGTTGAGGATCATCGACGCGTGCAGCGGCGAGCGCGCAAGCCGCATGACGAGCTCGGCCGCGACGCGGGCAGCGGTGTCGAAGTAGCGCCCGTTGCTCACGACGAGGGACACCGCCATCGTGGGCAGGCCGAGGAACCGACCCTCTACCGCCGCCGCGACCGTGCCCGAGTACAGCACGTCGTCGCCGAGGTTGGCCCCGTCGTTGATGCCGGAGACAACCATGTCGTGCTGGAAATCGAAGAGACCCGAGATGGCAAGATGCACGCAGTCCGTCGGCGTGCCGTTGACGTAATACATGCGCTCGCCGTACGGGAATACCCTGAGCGGCACGTCGAGCGTCAGGGAGTTGCTCGCACCGCTGCGGTTGCGATCGGGCGCCACGACGGTGACCTCGGCGAGCGGACGCAGTGCGTCCGCGAGGCACTGCAGACCCTCGGCACGATAACCGTCGTCGTTGCTGACCAGTATTCTCAAGGGGGAAACCGCGCCGGAACTCGCCGAACTATACTGGAATCCACCTCGCCGCCGGTAGCGAACCCGACCAGGTGCCAACCATGTCCGAAGACGACCAGCGCGCCTTCCTCGAGGCGATGAACGACGTACGACCGCTGCCCGCCCGCGAAGTGGTCGTCGCCGTACCGAAGCCACGGGCCGTAGCGCGCTTTTCGCGCGCGGACCAGCGCGAGGTCCTGCGCGAGAGCCTGCTGCCGCCACCGGACCCGACCGTGCTCGACACCGGCGAGGAACTGGTGTTCCGGCGGGCCTGGGTGCGGGAAGAACTCCTGCGTCGGCTGCGTCGCGGTCAGTTCGCGGTTACGGCCGAGATCGACCTGCACGGTCTCGGCCGACACGCAGCCCACGAGGCGTTGCGCGAATTCATCAACGAGGCCACCGACAGGGGGCTCGGCTGCGTGCGGGTGATCCACGGCAAGGGGCGCGGCTCGGGTCCGCGCGGTCCGGTGCTCAAGCACGTCGTGAATCACTGGCTGCAGCGCATGGACGACGTCGTCGCGTTCGCGAGCGCACGCCCGGTGGACGGTGGCACGGGCGCGGTCTATGTGCTGCTCGCGGCGGGCCGCAGCCGGCGACCGGGCGACCCGCCGGGCCGTCGTCGTTAGTCGCCGGGAACCTCATCCGACTCCCAGGCCCGCTGCACGATCTCGTGCAGGACTGCCGTGGCGAACGCGCCGCGTGGCAACTCGAATGCGAGCGACAGCCCCTCGGCATCGACAGACCACTCGAGGTCACGCACGGGCAGGCGGAGGCTGCGACGCTCCTGCTCGAGGCCGTGTGTCTCGAGGAGCGCACGCAGCGCCGGCTCGCGCGCCGTGACCTGCGACTCGACCTCGAGCGCGGCCCCGGTCGCGGGCGGCGATCCCTGGCCCCACAGCGGACCGCTCGGATGCACGTCCATCCGCGCGCAACGTGCCGTCAGCGTTTCGTCGATCACGGCCGCGACGAAGAAGCTGCGCCGCCCATCGAGCATCACCGCCTCGCCCTCGAGCAAGGCATTCCAGTTCCCCTGCGACACGCGCTCCGCCAGCACGGCGTTGAACAGGGCGCTGCGGGCGGCGGAAAGCGCGAAGCCACGCGAGTGGCGGTCGCGCGGCGCGCGGCCGCTCGCCGCCCAGTTGCGGGCACGCACGAGGTTGCCGCCGTCGCGCCCGAAGCGCTGCGGCCCGAAGTAGTCCGGGACACCGAGTGCGGTGATGGTTCGCAGCCGCTCCTCCAATGCGCCAGGTTCGCCCTCGAGTTCGCGCACGCGCAGCTCGAAGCGGTTCGCGCGATGGGATCCCGGCCGCAGCTTGCGTCCGTGCCGGGCCGCGCTCAGCACGCGGAATCCGTCGCCCGAGAATCCGAGGCAGGGTTCGAGTGGCGCGTGGACCGGCCAGGGCAGCGTGAATGCCTGCCGCGTGACCGCATGGCGATCCTTCTGGCCGGACCAGCCCACGTCGCGCGCGGCGACGCGGGCCGCGCGCGCGAGTTCGGCCGCGACCCAACCCGTGTTGCAGCCGCGCTTCTCCACCACGAGCAGCGCATGCGGGCCCTCGCCGGCGGGCTCGAAGCCCAGGATCTCCTCGACGCGGAAATCCTCCGGAACCACGCGTAGCCGGCCACGCACCGGCGGATCACCATGCGCCAGGGGCAGGATCATCTCGTCAGCGCCAGCGCGCCTGCCCATGCCCGCGCGGATGCCCGTGTCCCCCGGCGCTGCCCTCGCCGTGCGCGAGCAGCACGACGGCGTGGCAGGCCAGACCCTCTGCGCGGCCGATGGCGCCCAGGCCCTCGCAGGTCGTCGCCTTGACGTTGATCCGGTCCGGCGTGGTCTCGAGGTCCGCGGCGACGTTGGCCCGGATGGCGACGCGGTGGGTGCCGAGGCGCGGCGCCTCGGCCAGCACGGTGAGGTCTGCATTCACGACCCGGTAGTGGTGCTCGTGCAGCAGTTTCGCGCAGTGGCGCAGAAACACGCGGCTGTCCGCATCCTTCCAGCGCGGGTCGCTGTCCGGGAAGTGCTGCCCGATGTCCCCGAGTCCCAATGCACCGAGCAACGCGTCGCACAGCGAGTGCAGGAGCACGTCACCGTCGGAGTGCGCGCGGACACCGTGGGTGTGCGGAATCCGCACACCGCCCAGCGTCACGTGATCGCCGGGCTCAAACGCGTGGACGTCGTAGCCGTGGCCGATTCTCATGCTTCGCCCCTGCTTCCAGGATCGCCGTCGCGAGCGCGCGGTCCTCCGGATGCGTCACCTTGATATTGTCGGCGCGCCCGCGCACCAGCATCGGCGCGAGACCGAGTGCCTCGACGGCAGACGCCTCGTCGGTCACCGCCCGCTCCCGTTCGAGGCACAGGGCCAGCGCGCGCCGCAGCACGCCGTAACGGAACATCTGGGGCGTCAGCGCGCGCCACAACCCCGCCCGCGGTACGGTCCGCGCACTGCGACCGTCGGGGCCCTCCGACTTGAGCGTATCCCCCAGCGGGGTCGCCAGGAGGCCGCCGATCGGATCGTGCCCGGCCGCCCGGATCAGTGCCTGCAGATCGCCGTGGCACAGGCAGGGGCGGACCGCGTCGTGGACGAGGACCCAGTCTTCGTCGCGAGCCTCGCCGGCGAGCGCGTCCAGTGCACTGGCAACCGACAACTCGCGGCGCACTCCGCCACGGCACGTCCGGACCCTCGGATCGGCCGCTTCGGCCAGACGGCGGAAGCGGCGGTCACCCGGGGCAATCGCAACCACGACGCCGGCGATCGAACGCTCCGCGAGCAGTGCGGCGAGCGACCACGACAGCACCGGTCGCCCGAGCAGGGTCGCGTACTGCTTGGCGACCCGCCCGCCGAATCGCTCCCCGTGCCCCGCCGCCGGAATCACGGCCCAGCGACGTTCAACCATGCCTACTTCTCCGGGGCCTGGGCCGTGCGCAGTTCCACGGTGGGCGTCGCCTGCTCGACGGGCCCCGGCGGTATGACCTGAAAGAACGTCTCGTTGGCGCCGATCATGCCGAGATCGGTACGGGCCCGCTCCTCGATGGCCGCACGGC
The DNA here is from genome assembly GCA_963823535.1 of uncultured Gammaproteobacteria bacterium. Lineage (GTDB taxonomy): Bacteria > Pseudomonadota > Gammaproteobacteria > Steroidobacterales > Steroidobacteraceae > RPQJ01. The sequence goes on along the minus strand of CAWGLZ010000003.1, from coordinate 68,958 downwards.
CTTCCTTCAGGTCGCGCACCTCGGCCGCGAGCGTGCGGTTCCGCTGCCTGAGGCGCGCATTCTCGGCGGCCTGCGTCTCGATGGCCGCCTCGGTTCGCCAAAGGTCCCGGAAACCGTCCGGCGAGAGCCACAGCCGGTACTGGAGGGCCACCACGATGACGATGAGCAGTGCGGCCACGATGCGCAGGATCATGCGGCGTCCTCAGCCGGCGACCGCGGGCAGCGGGACCGGAAACGCCGATCGGCCCGCATAGCCGGCCGCATCGCCGAGTTCTGCCTCGATGCGCAGCAACTGGTTGTACTTCGCGACGCGGTCCGACCGGCACAGCGAGCCAGTCTTGATCTGCGTGGCCCGCGTGGCGACGGCAATGTCCGCGATCGTGCTGTCCTCGGTCTCGCCTGAGCGGTGCGAGACGACCGCGCTGTATCCCGCCTCGGCCGCCATGTCGATGGCGGCGAGCGTCTCCGTGAGCGTGCCGATCTGGTTCGGCTTGATGAGGATCGAGTTGGCAACGCCGCGCGCGACGCCCTCGCGCAGGATCTTCGTGTTGGTCACGAAGAGGTCGTCGCCGACGAGCTGTACCTTGCGACCGAGCCGTTGGGTCAGGAGCGCCCAGCCGTCCCAGTCGCCTTCGCTCATGCCATCCTCGACGGTGATGATCGGGAAGCGGTTCACGAGGCCCTCGAGATAGTCCACGAACTGGGCAGACGTGAACTTCCGCCCCTCGGACTCGAGCGAGTACGTCCCGTCCCTGAAGAACTCCGAGCTGGCGACGTCGAGACCGAGATACACGTCCCGGCCGGCCCGGTACCCGGCACGCTCCACAGCCTCGAGGATGGTCTCGAGCGCCGCCTCGTTCGAGGGCAGGTTTGGGGCGAAGCCACCCTCGTCGCCAACCGCCGTCGCGAGCCCGCGCTCGTGCAGCACCTTCTTCAGCGTGTGGAAGATCTCGGCGCCGCAGCGCAGCGCCTCCGCGAAGCTCGACGCGCCCACGGGCAGCACCATGAACTCCTGGATGTCGACGCTGTTGTCGGCATGCGCGCCGCCGTTGATGATGTTCATCATCGGTACCGGCATGACTTTCGGGCCCTCCCCGCCGAGCAGGCGGTACAGTCCCTGCCCGGTGGATCGCGCGGCCGCATGCGCCGCCGCGAGCGAGACCGCGAGGATCGCGTTCGCGCCGAGTCGCGCCTTCGTCTCGGTGCCATCGAGCCGGATCATGACGTCGTCCAGGCCCGCCTGGTCGAGCACGTCGTGGCCGATGAGCGCGGCACGGATCTCGCCGTTCGCGTGCGCGACGGCCTTCCTGACGCCCTTGCCGAAATAGCGGCCCGCATCGCCATCACGAAGTTCGACCGCTTCCCGAGTGCCGGTGGAGGCGCCCGACGGCACGGCGGCCCGGCCGGTCAGCCCGCCGTCGAGGACGACGTCCGCTTCCACGGTGGGATTGCCGCGCGAATCCATGATCTCGCGCGCCATGATGTCGACGATCCTGGTCATAGCTCGGATTCCTCGTAGGGCCGCGACTTCACGGCGGCATCGATGTCCTTCATGACGGCCAGCAGGGCGCGCATGCGGTCGAGCGGCCAGGCATTCGGGCCGTCCGAGAGTGCGCTGGCCGGGTCCGGGTGCGTCTCCATGAAGACGCCGGACACGCCAGCGGCGACGGCGGCGCGGGCGAGCACGGGCACGAATTCGCGCTGCCCGCCGGAGGCCGTGCCCTGCCCGCCCGGCAGCTGCACGGAATGCGTCGCGTCGAAAACCACGGGGCAGCCGGTCTCGCGCATCACCGCCAGGGAGCGCATGTCGGCAACAAGGTTGTTGTAGCCGAAGCTGAATCCCCGCTCGCAGACCATGACCGCCTCGTTACCCGTGGAACGCGCCTTGTCGACGACGTTGCGCATCTCCCAGGGCGAGAGAAACTGGCCTTTCTTGATGTTGACCGGCTTACCCTGCGACGCGGCGCTGACGATGAAGTTCGTCTGGCGACAGAGGAACGCCGGCGTCTGCAGCACGTCCACCACCGAGGCCACCTCGGCGAGCGGCGTGTCCTCGTGCACGTCCGTCAGCACCGGGACACCGATCTGGCGGCGTACCTCGCCGAGGATGCGCAGTCCAGCCTCGATGCCCGGACCGCGGAAGCTGCCCTTCGAGGACCGGTTCGCCTTGTCGTAGGACGCCTTGAAGACGTAGGGGATGTCGAGCGCGCGCGTGATCTCGAGCATGCGGCCCGCCACCTCGATCACCAGCTCCTCGCTTTCGATGACGCAGGGTCCGGCAATCAGGAAGAACGGCCGGTCCGGCCCGACGTCGAAACCACAGAGCTTCATGCGCCGGCAGCCTCCGGCAGCTGCGCCGCCCGGTGATCGCGCGCCGCCTTCACGAAGCCGGTGAACAGCGGATGCCCGTCGCGCGGCGTCGAGCGGAACTCGGGATGGTACTGGCTCGCGACGAAGAATGGATGCTGCGGCAGCTCGATGATCTCCACGAGGCCGTCGCGAGAGAAGCCCGAGAACCTCAGTCCGGCGTTCATGAGCTTCTGCAGGTAGTTGTTGTTGAACTCGTAGCGGTGCCGGTGACGCTCGCGGACCACGTCGGCGCCGTAGATCGCATGGGCCCGCGAGCCATGCGACACGCGGACTTCCTGAGCCCCGAGCCGCATCGTGCCGCCGAGGTTGGAGGTCTCGTCGCGAGCCTCCACCGTCCCCTTCTGGTCCTGCCACTCGGTGATGAGTGCGATGACCGGGTGTGGCGTGGCGCGGTTGAACTCGGTGCTGTGCGCGCCGTCGAGCCCCGCGACGTGACGCGCGAACTCGATGATCGCGAGCTGCATGCCGAGACAGATGCCGAGGTAGGGCACGCCGTGCTCGCGGGCATAGCGCACTGCCTGGATCTTGCCCTCGATGCCGCGTTCGCCAAACCCGCCGGGAACCAGGATCGCGTCCATGCCGCGCAGGCTGTCCGTGCCGTGCTTCTCCACGTCGGTGGCCTCGACGAACTCGAGCCTGACCCGGGTGCGCGTGCGCAGCCCTGCATGCATCAGCGCCTCGCAGAGCGAGATGTACGCGTCCTTGAGGTTGACGTACTTGCCGACCATGCCGATGGTCACGGACAGGTCCGGATTGCTCTTGGCGGCGACGACGTGCTGCCACTCCTTGAGGTCTGCCGCCGGCACCGAAAGCCCGAGCCTTTCGCAGACGATGGCGTCGAGTCCCTGCTCGTGGAGCAGCAACGGGATCTTGTAGATGTCGTCCGCATCCACCGCGGAGAACACCGCGCGCTCCTCCACGTTGGTGAACAGCGCGATCTTGCGCCGCTGCTCCGGGGGCAGCGGGTCGCGGCACCGGCAGAGCAGCACGTCCGGCTGGATGCCGATCGAACGCAGTTCCTTCACCGAGTGCTGCGTCGGCTTGGTCTTGATCTCGCCCGACGTCGCGATGTAGGGAATGAGTGTCAGGTGCATGTAGAGCACGTTGTTGCGGCCCGCCTCGACGCTCAGCTGGCGGATGGCCTCGAGGAACGGCAGCGACTCGATGTCGCCCACGGTTCCCCCGATCTCGACCATGCAGACGTCGGCATCGCCGGCACCCATGCGGATGCAGTGCTTGATCTCGTCGGTGATGTGCGGGATCACCTGGACCGTGGCACCCAGGTAGTCGCCGCGCCGCTCCTTGGCGATCACGCGCTCGTAGATGCGGCCGGTCGTGAAATTGCTGTTGCGGCCGGTCGTGGTGCGCACGAATCGTTCGTAGTGGCCGAGGTCGAGGTCCGTCTCCGTGCCGTCGTCGGTGACGAAGACCTCGCCGTGCTGGAAGGGGCTCATCGTGCCCGGATCCACGTTGATGTACGGATCGAGCTTGACGAGGGTCACCTTGAGGCCCCGCGCCTCGAGGATGGCGCCGAGCGAGGCCGCGGCAATGCCCTTCCCCAGCGAGGAAACAACGCCGCCGGTCACGCAGATAAATTTGGTCATGGGGATCACCGTCGCTGGAGAAGCACGACGGGAGAACAGTCTATCGGATCAGTCCCCGCGCGGCCACCTCGGAACCTCGCGCATGGCCAGGCCGGCAGGCGATCGGTGCGTCGCCTCGTCCTCGGTCAGCGCGGGTCGCCCGTGCCAGACGATCCGCCAGGAGTCCTCTTCAGGGCCGGCCGCGAGGGTGCCTCCATAGGCCAGGTCGCCAATTGCGACGACTTCACCGTCCGCGGAGACGACCGGGAGCCGGTCGCGCCGCCACGGCAGCACCCCGCGCTCCTGCAGCCACTTGCGCAGCGGGCGACGATGGCCCGCGCCGGCCGGCCGGAACTGCGCACCGGCCGGGCGTGAAATCACGGAGAGCGAACCGTGCAGGCGCGCGCGGCTGAACCCCACGCCACGCGCCGCGCGCAGCTCCAGGCGTCCCAGCGACCCGAGCTGGAAGTCCGCGCCGGGCGCCCAGGCACCCGCCCCCCATGGGGCCTCGCTGCGTTCGCTCGCGTCGGCGTAGAGCCGGTCACGGTAGCGACGGACCACGCCGCCCGGCCAGCGCGACTCCGGCACCCGGTCCGCCGCCGCCACCTGCATGTCCCGCCACAGGGCCTCGAGCGTCGCGGCCGCGGGCACGGCGAGACCGCGTGCGCGCAGCCACGCACGCAGCGCCCGCTTCTGGCGAGCCGGGTCGAACCCGCGCAGGCGCGCCATCGCGACGGTCTCGCCCTCGACGATGGCCGCGAGATCGACGATGGCCGCCTCGTCATCGAGTTCCAGCATCTCGGCCGCCTGGGCCGCCACCCGGCCCACCGTACGCGCCGCGGCCGGCCAGCGGCGGCGGATCGCCGGCAACACCTCCAGTCGCAGGTAGTTCCGGTCGAACCGCGCATCGAGATTCGACGGATCCTCGAGCCAGTCCAGTGGCTGCTCCTCCGCCCAGGACTGAAGCTGCCCGCGCGTGAAACCCAGCAGTGGTCTTGCGTGCCAGCCGGCGGCGAATGCGGACAGCGGTCGCATGCCGGCGATCGCACGCAGCCCGCCGCCACGGAGCCACTGCAGCAGCACACCCTCGAGCTGGTCGTCGCCGTGGTGGGCAGTGAGCAGGACCTCCCCTGCCCGCAGGCGCTCGGCCAGTGCCCGGTACCGTGCCATGCGGGCCGCCGCCTCCGGGCTCTCGCCAGGCTCCGCGCCCGCGTCGACGCGCACGATGTTGCATTCGACGCGCAGTCGCGCCGCGAGTCGCGCGCAGCTCTCCGACCATCGGGTCGAGTCGGGGTGCAGGCCGTGATCGACGTGAATGGCGCGCAACCCGCCCGGAGAGCCGGAGTCCCGCAGGCCCGCCAGTGCGGCGAGCAGGACCGTGGAATCGAGCCCGCCGCTCAGCGCCACGCAGTAGCCTTCGGGCGGCCACGCGACACCCTGCAGCGTACGCTCGAGCACCGCGCGCAGTCCCTCCGGCGTGAAGCTCACGGCCGCCTCACATGGCGCGGTAGACGCCCTGTCCGCGCAGCCGCGCATAGCGTCGCTCGAGCAACTGGTCCTCGGGCCACTGCTCGACGTCGCGCAGATGCCGCAGGATCGCAGCCTTGAGATCCTCTGCCATCGCATGAGGATCGCGATGAGCACCGCCGAGCGGCTCCTTGACGACCTCGTCGACGAGGCCCAGGTTCTGGAGCCGGTCCGCCGTGATCCCCATCGCCTCGGCAGCCAGCTCCTTCTTGTCCGCGCTCTTCCAGAGAATGGACGCGCAGCCTTCCGGGGAGATCACCGAGTACACCCCGTACTCGAGCATGATGAGGCGATCGCAGACGCCGATCGCCAGCGCACCGCCCGACCCACCCTCGCCGATCACGGCGGTAATGACGGGGATCCTGAGCATGGACATCTCGAACAGGTTGCGGGCGATAGCCTCGCTCTGGTTGCGCTCCTCGGAGCCCAGTCCTGGATAGGCCCCAGGCGTATCGATGAGCGTGACGAGCGGGATGCGGAAACGCTCCGCCATCTTCATCAGTCGCAGCGCCTTCCGATATCCCTCGGGCTTCGGCATGCCGTAATTGCGCCGCACCCGCTCCTTGGTGTCGCGGCCCTTCTGATGCCCGATGAGCATGACCGGCCGGCCGTCGAGTCGCCCGAGGCCACCGACGATGGCGTGGTCGTCCGCGTACATCCGGTCACCGTGCAGTTCCTGGAACTCATCGAACACCACCGCAGCGTAGTCGAGCGTGTAGGGACGCTGCGGATGCCGTGCGAGCTGCGCTACCTGCCAGGGCGTGAGGTTGGCGAAGATGCTCGTCGTGAGCGCGCGGCTCTTCGCCCGGAGGCGGGCGATTTCCTCGCCGACGTTGACCTCGTCGTCGGACGAAACGAACCTGAGTTCGTCGATCTTCGCCTCGAGCTCGGCGATCGGCTGCTCGAATTCCAGGAAGCTCAATGGCATGGGCGGGCAGGATGCCGCACGGGGCCTGCGGGCGCAAATTCGGCCCGGCGGCGTCCTCAGCCGCCCATGAAGCCCCGGACGGCGTCGACCGTCTCCCGCAGGGAAAAGTACAGCACGATCGCCACGATGGGGGGCACCACGAATCGGAGGACCCCAAGAATTCGCGGTACCTGCCTCGCCCAGAACGACGACGCCCCCAGCGTCAGTTCGTCCTCGACTTCCCGACGGGCCTTCCAGCCGGCCAGCACCGCCGTGGCCAGCGCCCCTGCCACCAGCAGCAGCTCGCCGGCGATCTTGTCCATCAGGCCCAGCGCGTCGGTGCTCAGCGCCGGCAGCACGCCGAGCGCCGCGATCACGGCGCCGGTGGCGATCGCGGCCGAACGGCGCGGCAGCTTGAACTCGTCCATGACCGATGCGGTCACGACCTCGAGCAGCGAGATCGCCGAGGTGAGCGCGCCAACCGCGAGGGCGACGAAGAAGAACGTCCCGACGATGCGGCCCGGCCCGCCCATCGCCTCGAAGGCGCCCGGCAGAGCGATGAACAGTGCACCCACGGTGCTCGCGCCGACCGCACTCTGCAGGCCGAGTGAGTAGATGACCGGGAAGACCACGAGGCCGGCGATGAAGGCGACGCCGAAGTCCGTGAATGCGACCACGAAGGCGGACTCGGGCATGTTCTGGTCGCGACTCAGGTAGGACGCGAAGGTCAGCATCGCGCCCATGCCGAGGCTCAGCGAGAAGAACGCCTGCGCGGCCGCTGCGCGCCAGACCACGGGATTCATCAGTTCGTCCATGTCCGGCATGAGGTACACGGCGTAGCCGGTGGCCGCGCCATCGAGCGTGGTGGCCCAGGCCGCGAGGCCGACGACGATCAGGAAGAGCATGGGCATCAGGATGAGCGAGGCCCGCTCGATGCCGCCCTTCACGCCGCCCACCACGATCAGCACGGTGAGCAGCATGAAGCCGAGGTGGTAGGCGACGGCGTCGCCGCCGGCCGACACCTCGGCGAAATGATCGCTGGCAGACCGGTAGAAGCCGTGAAGCACGACCTCGACGGCGTAGCGCACCGTCCAGCCGGCGATCACCGAGTAGTAGGCGAGGATCAGCAGGCCCGCCGCGACGAAGACGTAGCCCACGCGACCCCAGGCCACACCCCCGAGCGTACGCAGGCTGCCGATGGGTGCCTGCTGTCCGCGGCGCCCGATGCCGAACTCGGCGAGCATCAGGGGAATGCCGAGCAGGATCGTCATGAGGACGTAGAGCAGGACGAAGGCCGCCCCGCCGCCCTCGGACGCCTGGTAGGAGAAGCGCCACATGTTGCCGAGGCCGACCGCGCTGCCGGCGGCCGCGAGAATGAATCCCGCCCGCGTACCGAATGCCTCGCGCGAACCCGAAGATACCGTCATGCCTTCCCCCGTCTTCTCGTTGCTGTCTGCGTCAGTTCAGGCGTGCATCCCGCGAAGGCTACGCGTCCACGATCGCCGCGTACACGAGTTCGACGCCGTCCCGCCCGACCAACTCCCCGAGTCGCTCGATCAGGTCCTGGGACGGACGCACCCGCCAGTCCTCACCGAGCAGCACGTTGGCGCTGGCGGCGGCACCGCAATAACGGATCGCGACCGCGCAACGTCCGCCGCGGCTCGGCCGCAGCGCGTCCTCGAGAGCGGCGACGAGCCGGCGGCCATCCCCGTTCGTCGCCGGCGGCCAGCGCAGCACGAGCCGCCGTGCATACTGCTCGCGCGCCTGTCCGATGTCGATGATGCGTCTGGCCGCCACCCGCCAGTCGTCGACGAAGTCGTCGAAACGAAGGTTGCCCTCGACCACCAGGATCGCGTCGCGTGCGATCAGCGCACGACACTGCTGGTAGAGCTCGTCGAACAGGGTCACCTCGATGCGGCCGCTGCGATCGTCGAGCACGAAGCTCGTTCGATTGCCGCGCTTGCGGATCTCGAGCACGAGGCCGGCCACCGTGACGGCCTTGCCCGGGCCGCGCCAGCCGCCCTCGCTCGAGCCGACGGGCCGGGCACCCCCGACGTCCGCGATCCGGCCGCTCACGATCGGACGCAGCTCGCGCTCGTACTCGGTGATCGGATGGCCCGTCAGATACAGTCCGAGCGTCTCGCGCTCGCCGGCGAGGCGGACGGCCTCGCTCCACTCCGGCAGACTCTCGCGCAGTTCCGCCGCCTCCGCCCCGGGTGCCGGCGCTGCCGGTTCCGCGAGCCCGAACAGGTCGTCCTGGCCCGCCGCCTGCGCCCGTGACTGCTGCTCCGCCGCCTGCATCGCGCCCGGAAGCTGGTGCATGCAGGTGGCCCGGTTCGCGCCCAGGGAATCGAGCGCACCGGCGCGGATCAGTGCCTCGAGCACCCGCCGGTTGACCCGGTTGGGGTCGAGGCGCCGGCACAGGTCGCGCAGGTCGCGGAAACGCCCCTGCGACTCGCGCTCGGCGAGCATGCTCTCCACCGCCGCCTGGCCGACGCCCTTGATGGCGCCGAGGCCGTAGCGAATCGAATTCGTGCCCGACACCGTGAACATGAACTGCGACTCGTTCACGTCGGGCGGCTCGACCGCCAGGCCCATGCGGTTGCATTCGTCGATCAGGGTCACGACCTTGTCGGTCTTGTCCATGTCGGACGACAGGACCGCCGACATGAACGACGCCGGGTAATGCGTCTTGAGCCAGGCGGTCTGGTAGGACAGCACCGCGTAGGCGGCGGAATGCGACTTGTTGAACCCGTAGCCGGCGAACTTCTCCATCAGGTCGAAGATGTGCGCCGCTGTCGCCTCCGGCACGCCGCGGGCGACCGCCCCGTCGACGAACACCGAGCGCTGCTTCGCCATCTCCTCGGGCTTCTTCTTGCCCATCGCGCGCCGCAGCAGGTCGGCACCACCCAGCGTGTATCCCGCCAGCACCTGAGCAATCTGCATGACCTGCTCCTGGTACAGGATCACGCCATAGGTCGGGAACAGGACCGGCTTCAACTCCGGGTGCAGGTAGTCGATCGGACCACTCGACCGGCCATGCTTGCGGCTGATGAAATCCTCGACCATCCCGGACTGCAGCGGGCCCGGCCGGAACAGCGCCACCAGCGCGATGATGTCCTCGAAGCAGTCGGGCTGCAGGCGCCGAATGAGGTCCTTCATGCCGCGCGACTCGAGCTGGAAGACGGCGGTGGTCTCGCAGCGCTTGAGGAGCGCATAGGTCTCCGCGTCATCCATCGGCATCGCGGCCAGGTCGAGCGGTGGCTCGCCGCGGCTGGCGCGTCCCGCATTGATGGTGCGGACCGCCCAGTCGATGATCGTGAGCGTACGCAGCCCCAGGAAGTCGAACTTGACCAGCCCCGCGGCCTCGACGTCGTCCTTGTCGAACTGCGTGACGACGCTGCCGCCACCCTCTTCGCAATAGAGCGGCGCGAAGTCCGTGAGCAGCGAGGGCGCGATCACCACGCCGCCCGCATGGGTGCCGGCGTTGCGCACCAGCCCCTCGAGCGAACGGGCGAGGTCGATCACCTCGCGCACCTCGTCCTCGGCGCCGTAGCGCCGGCGGAGTTCCTCCTCCTTCTCGAGCGCGTCGTCGAGCGTGATGCCGAGTTCGAACGGGATGAGCTTCGCGATGCTGTCGGCGAGGCCGTAGCTCTGGCCGAGTACGCGCGCGACGTCGCGCACGACGGCCTTCGCCGCCATCGTGCCGTAGGTGATGATCTGCGAAACCCGGTCGCGACCGTAGCGGTCCGCGACGTACTCGATGACCCGGTCGCGCCCCTCCATGCAGAAGTCCACGTCGAAGTCGGGCATCGAGACGCGCTCGGGATTCAGGAACCGCTCGAACAGCAGGTCGTAGCGCAACGGGTCGAGGTCCGTGATGCCGAGCGAGTACGCCACGAGCGAGCCCGCCCCTGACCCGCGGCCCGGCCCGACCGGTACGCCGTTCTCGCGGGCCCAGCGGATGAAGTCGGCGACGATCAGGAAGTAGCCCGCAAACCCCATCTGGCAGATCACGCCGAGTTCCGCGTCGAGACGCTCGTCGTACGGCGCCCGGTCGGTCGGCGCACCGGGACCGCCCGCCAGCGAGGCAAGCCGCGCCTCGAGCCCGGCCTGCGCCTCGGCGCGCAGATGATCCTCGATCGTGAGCCCCCGTGGCACCGGATAGGCGGGCAGCGACGGCTTGCCGAGGCGAACCTCGAGGTTGAGACGCCGGGCGAGTTCCACCGAGTTTTCCAGCGCCTCCGGCAGGTCGGCGAAGAGCTTTGCCATCTCGTCGGGGGAGCGAAGGTACTGGTCCTCGCTGTACCGACGCGGGCGGGCCGCGTCGGCCAGCAGCGTGCCCTCGTGGATGCAGACCCGCGCCTCGTGGGACTCGAAGTCCTGCCGGGACACGAAGCGCACGTCGTTCGTCGCGACCACGGGCACGCCTCGCGCCACGGCCAGCGCCAGCGAGCCAGCGATGCAGTCCTCCTCGCCGGGCCGACCGGTGCGCTGCAGTTCCAGGTAATAGCGGTCGCCGAACAGGGCCAGCCACGACTCGAGTGCCTGGCCCGCCTCCTCCTCGCGCCCGGCGACGAGCGCGCGCCCGACGTCGCCCTCGCGGGCCCCGGACAGCGCGACGAGGCCGGCGGTCGTCTCGCGATCGAGCCAGGCCCGTTGCAGCGTCGGGCCGTGTCGCCCCTGACCCTCGAGGTAGGACCGGGTGACCAGACGGGTCAGGTTCAGGTACCCGCGCCCGTCCTGGCACAGCAGCACCAGCCGGCTCGGTTCGGCGCGTTCGCCCTCCTCGCGGACCAGCACGTCCACGCCGACCAGCGGCTTGACGCCCTTCGATTGCGCGGCGCGGTAGAACTTCACCAGCGAGAACAGGTTGCCCTGGTCCGTGACCGCGACCGCGGGCATGCCCATGCGGACGCAGGCGTCGACGAGCCCCTCGCGGACCAGCGTCCCGTCGTCCTTGCGCTCGCTGCCGATGCGCACGACGCCGTCGACGAGCGAGTACTCCGTGTGCAGGTGCAGGTGGACGAAAAGCGCCATCGTTCGCGGGCTCAGCGGGGATCCAGCGATTGTACCGGGGCGAAGCTCCGGCGGTGCACCGGGGACGGTCCGAGGCGGCGCAGCGCCGCAACATGGGCGGCCGTCCCATATCCCTTGTGCTGCGCGAATCCATAGCCCGGATAGCGGTCCTCAAGTCTGCGCATGAAGTCGTCGCGAGCGGTCTTGGCGAGGATCGAGGCGGCGCTGACGCTCGGCACGGTGGCGTCTCCCTTCACGACCGCCTCGGCCGTGCATTCGAAGGACAGTCCGCGCAGGTCCGGGCTGCGATCGCCGTCGACGATGACGTGGGACGGCGGCACGGCGAGCGCCGCCAGCGCACGGCGCATCGCCAGGAACGTGGCCTGCAGGATGTTGAGCGTATCGATCTCGGCCGCATCCGCCCAGCCGAGACCCCATGCGTGGCAGCTGCCGCGGATCTCGATGGCCAGCGACTCTCGCCGCGCCGGTGTCAGGACCTTGGAATCCGCCAGTCCCGCGATCGCCCGGCCGGCATCGAGAATCACGGCGGCCGCCACCACCGGCCCCGCCAGCGGCCCCCTGCCGGCCTCGTCCACGCCTGCGACCAGCCCGGGCCGCTGCCAGTCGAAGGCTGCCTGGGCGCTCGAACGTCGCCTCATCTTGCGGCTCGCCGCTCGGCGAGCAGTTCCAGGATAGCCTCGGCGGCTCGCTCACTCGCATCGCGGCGCAACCCGGCATGGATGCGCTCGAATTCCGCGACGAGTGTCGCCCGGTCCGGGCGCTCGAGCTGTTCGATCACCGCCGGACCCAGTATCTCGGGCCGGACCTGCTCCTGAAAGTACTCCGGGACCAGGCGCCGGCCCGCCAGCAGGTTCGGCTGGGAAAAGAACTCGGTCTTGACGAGCTTGAGGTCACGCAGCAGCCAGCCCGTGAGGGGCGCGACGCGGTAGGCGACGACCATCGGCCGCTTGACCAGCGTCGCCTCGAGGGTCGCCGTCCCGGAGGCGACGAGCACAGCGTCGCTGGACGCCAGCGCTTCCTGCGCACGGCCGTCCAGGAGGCGGACCTCCACGCCCGGCGCCTGTTCACGCAGCGCCTGCTCGAACGCTTCGCGAGCGGCGGTATTGGCCATCGGAGCGACGAATCGCAGGCCCGGGCGCCGGGCGTGCAACCAGGCCAGGGTCCCCGCAAAGGGAGGTCCGAGCCGCGTCACCTCGCCACGACGACTGCCCGGCAGCACCGCCAGCACCTCCCCGACGGCCGGCAACCCCAATGCCGCACGCGCAACGAGCGCATCCGACTGCAGCGGGACGCGATCGGCGAGCGGATGACCCACGAACACGGCCCGTACGGCATGCGATTCGTAGAACGCGGTCTCGAACGGCAGGACGCAGAGCACGAGGTCCACCGCCTGTCCGATGGTTCGTACGCGCCCCTGCCGCCAGGCCCACACCTGCGGGCTCACGTACTGCACGGTGGGAATGCCCCGCCGCTTGAGTGCCGCGGCCAGTCGCAGGTTGAACTCCGGTGAGTCGATGCCGATGAATGCGTCCGGCGCCGCCCGCTCGAACCGGGCGAGCAGTTCCCGCCGCAGGCGCAGCAGTCGTGGCAGGTGCCGCAGGATCTCCGCCAGCCCCATGACGGCCAGCGCGTCGGCCGGGTACCACTCAGCACAGCCGGACTCGGTCATGCGTGGCCCCGCCACGCCGTAAAACCGCGCGCCGGGCAACCTGTCGGCCAGCGCCCGGATGAGCGGCCCGCCCAGGTTGTCGCCGGAGGCCTCGCCGGCGACCAGGCCGAAGGCCGGGCCAGCCCCGGCGGGTGGCGCAGGCTCGGGACGGTCGATCAACGCACGATGCTGCGCGTGGACTGCGGCAGGAACTCGACGACGGGGCGCAGCTCGGGCTGCTCCTCTGCGAGCGCTGCGAGTTGCGCGGAGGCATCCGCGAGCTTGAGGCCGGAGCGATACAGCAGCCGGAAGGCGTTGCGGAGGTTGCGGATCTGCTCGGGCGTGAAGCCGCGTCGCTTGAGGCCTTCCGCGTTGACGCTGTGCGCCGAGGCCGGCTGCCCGACCGCCATCACGTACGGCGGCACGTCACGCGTAACGGCAGCATTGTTGGCGATGAACGCATGCGCGCCGACCTTGCAGAACTGGTGGATGCCCGAGAAGCCCCCCATGATCACCCAGTCGCCGAGGAACACGTGCCCGCCGAGCGTCGCGTTGTTGGCGAGCACGCACTGGTCGCCGATCCGGCAGTCGTGGGCCACGTGGGCGTAGGCCATGAACAGGTTGTCGCTGCCGATACGCGTCACACCCTCGTCCTTGGTCGTGCCGCGGTTCAGCGTGGTGAATTCCCGGATGACGTTGCGGTCGCCGATCTCGAGGCGCGTGGGCTCACCCTTGTACTTCTTGTCCTGCGGCGCGGACCCGACCGAGGCGAACTGCAGGATGCGGTTGTCCCTGCCGATGCGCGTGGGACCCTCGATGACCGTATGGGCGCCGATCCACGTGTTCGCGCCGACCTCGACACCCGGCCCGATCAACGTGTGCGCGCCGACCGCGACCCCTTCGCCGAGCTCGGCGCCCGGGTCGATCAGGGCGGTGGGGTGAATGTTCCCTGCCATCAGCGTCTCCCGTTGGTTTCGGACGGGCCGTCCCGTCAGCCCGGCATCACCATCATCTCGGCCGTGCAGACTTCCTCGCCGCCGACCTCCGCCGCCGTCGCGAACTTCCAGATCGTGCGGATGCGGCGCTCGAGCGTCGCCCGCAGGATGAGCTGGTCCCCGGGGACGACCGGCCGACGAAAGCGCACCTTGTCCATGCCCGCGAAATAGAACCGCACGTTCTCGTCCGGGTAGACGTTGGCCGTGACGAAGGCCAGGATGCCGGCTGACTGGGCCAGCGCCTCGAGGATCATCACGCCGGGCATGACGGGCCGCCCCGGGAAGTGGCCGGCGAAGAATTCCTCGTTCGCGGTGACGTTCTTGAGCGCGACGACGCGCTCGCCCGACACGCACTCCAGCACGCGGTCGACGAGCAGGAAGGGATAGCGGTGCGGCAGGCGCCGCATCACTTCGTCGATGCCGAATCCGCCGTCATCACTCATCGTCGTCTCCCTGCCGCCGCCCCCCGGTGGCTTGCTCGAGCCGCCGCACCCTGCGTGCGAGTTCGTCGAGCGTGTGGAATCGTGCCGCGTTGCGGCGGAAGCGCCGTGCCTCGTCCGCGTGCAGCGCGCTCGAATAGACGCCGGGCTGGTGGATGGAACTGCTCACCATCGTGCGCCCGGTCAGGGCCACGTCGTCGCAGATCTCGAGGTGACCCACCACGCCCACCATGCCGCCGATCATGCAGCGCCGGCCGATCACCGCACTGCCCGAGATGCCTGCGCACCCGGCGATGACCGTGTGCTCGCCGACCCGCACGTTGTGGCCGATCTGCACCTGGTTGTCGATCTTCACCCCGTCACCGATCAAGGTATCGCCGATCGCCCCGCGATCGATGGTGGTGTTGGCGCCGACCTCCACGTCGTCGCCGAGCACCACGGAGCCGACCTGCGGAACCTTGACCCAGGCGCCGGCGTCCAGCGCGTGACCGAAGCCGTCCGCGCCGATGACCACGCCGGGATGCAGCGTGCAGCGCTCGCCGACGCGCACGCCCTCGCAGAGCGTCACGCGGGCCACCAGCCGGGTGTCCGCGGCCACGCGCGCCGTTGCCATGATGATCGAGCCGGGGCCGACCGAGACGCGCGCGCCGATCACGGCGCCCTGCGCCACGAAGGCATTGGCGCCGATCCAGGCCGAGGAGTCTACCGTCGCGCCGGCCTCGACAATTGCCGCGGGGTGGAGGCCGGGCGCCACCGGCGGCTCCGGATAGAGGAGCTGTGCGATCCGCGCATAGGTGGCATACGGGTTACGCGAGACCAGTGCGGAGACCGGACACTGCTCCGCCGTGACCGGATCGAGCACGACCGCCGTCGCCCGTGTGCCCGCCAGGAATCGCCGGTAGCGCGGATTGGCGAGGAACGCCACGGACCCGGGCGTCGCCTCCGCCAGGGGAGCCACGCGCTCGACGAGCGCGTCGGGGTCCCCGCGCAGTTCGCAGCCGAAGCGGACGGCCAGTTCGGCGAGCCGCACCGGCATGGTCGCTCCGCGTCCAGGCTCAGGGCTTGGCGGGGGGTGCCGCGCCCTTGCGCGACTGCAGGGCCGCCAGGACCTGGTTGGTGATGTCGACGGACGGGCTCGCATACAGTGCGTCCGCCACGACCACGTCGAGCCCCGCGCCCTTGGCGTAGGTCTGGACCTCCTGCAGGACGGTACGCTGCAGCTGGCCCAGGGCCTCGTTGCGGCGGACGTTCAGGTCCTCGAGAAACTCGTTCTGCTTGCGCGCGAGCTCACGCTGGCCGTCGCGCAGCGTCTTCTCGGCGTTGCGCCGCTCGGCCTCGGCCATGACCGCCCCGTCCTTCTGCAGCTTTTCCTCGCGGGTCTTCAGGTCCTTCTGCTGGTTCTCGAGATCGCGGCGGCGCGATGCGAACTCGTTCTCGAGGGCCTGCGAGGCCGCCTGGGCCTGCGGCGCCTCCTGCAGCAGGCGGGCGACGTTGACGACGCCGATCTTCGCCTGTGCCTGGGCCGCGGCGAGCGGCAGGGCGCTGGCGGCGAGCGTCACGAGGGCCAGGGTCACGGTCTTGATGCGCATGGAGCGGGATACCTCAAAAAGCCTGTCCGATGGAGAACTGGAATCCTTCCGTCTCGTCGCCGTATTCGATGCCGTCGCTCTTCTTCTCGTTGAGCGGCACGGCGTAGCTGAAGCGGAAGACACCGAGCGGGGCGAGCCACTGCACGGCGACGCCAGTCGAGTATCTTATCTCATCGATCGAGAAATCGTAGTCGACCGGCGTCACCCCGTCGCGGCCGACGTAGGTGACGCTGTCCGTCGAGAAGACGTTGCCGGCGTCCAGGAAGACGCTGAAACGCGCGCTGTTGCGCCACTTCTCGGGCATCGGCAGCAGCAGTTCGAGCTGTCCCGCCACCTTGAGATTGCCGCCGTAGGGGTTGCCGAAGGAGTCCTTCGGCCCGAGCCGGCTCTCGCGGAAACCGCGGACGCTCTCGGGACCACCCGCGAAGAAGCGCCGGTACGGCGGGATCGACGTGGTGTCGCCGAGGTCGAATCCGTAGGCCAGGTCGGCATTGAACAGCAGCGTGAACCAGCGCGAAATCGGCACAAACTGCAGGTAGTCGTAGTTCAGCGTATAGAACTCGACGTCGCTCCCGGGCAGGGTGTAGCTCAGGTTCAGCCGGTGACGCGCGCCACGATCGGCGAAGATCGAGCGGTTGCGGGAGTCGAATCCCCAGCCAAATGACAGCGAATAGGTGTCGAACCGGGTGCCGTAGTACAGGTAGGACACCGGCGGCACGCCGAAGCGGGCATCCTGGGTGTAGGTGTTGCCGTTGTTCTGTACCCACTCGACGGCTTCCTGGGCGCTGCCGTTCGGGTCGGTGAGCAGGTCCGAGCGCTGGAAGGCGAGCCCCATGCGCAGCGACTGGAATTCCGAGATCGGCCAGCCGTAGTCCGCGGCGAGCGTACCGGTGTCCGTCTCGAAATCCGAGGACGCACTCGTGAACTGGCTCAGGCGCCGGAAGGTCGCGGACAGCGTGCGCGAGACGCCGTCGACGGTCGTGTACGGGTCGGTGTGCGAGAGGCTGAACACCTTGCTGTACTGGCCGCCATTGACCTCGGCCGCGACACGATTGCCCGTGCCCATGAAGTTGCTGTGTACGAAGCTGCCGTTCAGCAGCACGGACTGCGACTCGGAATAGCCGATGCCGCCGCTGAACTGCCCCGGCAGGCCCTCCTTGACCTTGAAATCGACGTCCACGAGATCGGGCGAGCCGGGCACCGGCGTGGTCTCGACCTCGACCTGCTCGATGAACGGCAGGCGCTGCAGGCGCAGCTTGGAGCGCTCGACCGCGGAATTCGACAGGTAGCCGCCTTCCATCTGCCGCATCTCGCGGCGCAGCACGTCGTCGTTGATGCCCGTTGAACCGGTGAAATTGATGCGCCTCACGTAGGCCCGGTTGCCCGGGTCGACGAGGAACGTGATCGCGATCTCCTTCGTTTCCTCATTCTCCTCGGCCACGGGATCGATCTTCGCGAATGCGTAGCCGTCCTGGCCGAGGCGCAGCGCCATGAGCTCGGTCGTCGTCGTGAGCATGCGCCGCGAGAAGACGTCCCCGCGATGCACCTGCACCAGCCCGCGCAGATCCTGCTCCGGGACCGGGAGGTTCCCCGCGATCTTCACCTCGGAGATGCGGTAGACCTCGCCTTCGCGCACGTTCATGGTGATGAACATGTCCTCGCGGTCGGGCGCAATCGCGACCTGCGTCGACTCGACGTCGAAGCTGGCATAGCCGCGGTCGAGATAGTATGAGCGGAGCTTCTCGAGATCTCCCGACAGCTCCTCGCGCGAATACCGGTCGTCCTGCCGGTACCACGACAGCCAGTTCGGCGTCCGCAGCTTCAGCTGCTCGGACAGCTCCGCGTCGTCGAACACCTCGTTGCCGACGATGTTGATCTGGCGGATGCGCGAGCGCTTGCCCTCGGCGATGTCGATCGCGATCCTGACCCGGTTGTCGGGCATCTCGTCCACGCGCGTATCCACCCGCACGCCGTACTTGCCGCGCGAGTAGTACTGGTCGGTGAGAAATCGCTCGACCTCGTCCAGCGTCGACTGGTTGAACGTCTTGCCGCGGGCCAGCCCGACGTTGCGCAGCGACTTCTCGAGGTCCTCGGTCTTGATGTCCTTGTTGCCCTCAATCGTGAAGCTCTCGATCGAGGGGCGCTCGAGGACGGCAACCACCAGCGTACCGCCGTCCCGGCGCAGTTCGACGTCGCGGAAGAAGCCCGTCGCGTACAGGGCGCGCAGCGATTCCTCGATGCGCCGCGGGTCCATCCGGTCGCCGATGTTGACCGGCAGGTAGTTGTAGACCGTGCCCTCGCTGATGCGCTGCAGGCCCTCGATGCGGATGTCTCCGACCGTGAAGGCGCCCGGGTCGCCCTGCGCAAGCACGGCGGGTACGGCGAGCAGGGCCGGGATCGCGGCCATGAACTTCAATCGCATGGGGCGACTCAGCTGAACAACCGCGAGAGGTCGTTGTAGAACGCGAAGCTCATCAGCACGAGCAGCAGCAGGATGCCGATCTGCTGGCCCACGGCCTGCGCACGGTCCGACAGCGGGCTGCCCTTGGCGAGTTCCGCGAGCTGGTAGACGATCTGCCCGCCATCGAGGATCGGAATGGGGAGTAGATTCAGCACGAACAGGCTCACGCTCACGATCGCGAGGAACGACAAGAACGCAAGTATGCCCTGTCGCGCGGAAAAGCCGGCATATTCAGCGATGTTGATCGGCCCGCTGAGGTTCTTGACCGAGACGTCGCCGGTCGCGACGTTCCACAGCATGCGCACCGTGAGGGCCGACATGTCCCAGGTCTTGTGGGTGGCACGGACCAGGGCGCCCGCCGGGCCGTAGCGCTCGCTGGTGCGCATCGATTCCGGCAACTCCGCCGGCGACGCCGGCTGGACGCCGATGCGTCCCACCAGCCGCTCGCCCTCGCGCTGGGCCTCGACCTCGATCGGCACCTCGATCCGCGCGCCGTCCCGTTCGATCGTGAAATCGAGCGTCGCGCCCGGCTTCGGCTGGACCCTCGCCACGAGGGCCGCGAAATCGTCCACCGCGACGCCGTCGACCGCGACGAGATCGTCGCCCTCGAGCAGGCCGGCCCGCTCGGCCGGGCTGCCCGGCAGGACCTTGCCGACGCGGGCAGGAATGACGGGGTACCAGAACTCGAACCCGAGCCCCGGCAGCAGCGCGCCCGGCTCGGTCAGGCTGCGCGTATCGCCCGCCACCCGCAGTTCCGTCTGGCGCGTGCCACCCGATTCATCGCGCACGGCCAGCGCGATTGCGCCGTCGTTCATGAGCTCGTCGAGAATGGCCAGCACCGCGGCCTCCCGCGTGCCCGTCTCGCGCGAACCGACGCCGACGATCTCGTCGCCGGGCCGCAGGCCTGCACTGGCGGCCGCCGATTCCGGGGCGACGTTGCCCACCACCGGCTTCAGCGCCGGCACGCCGGCCACGAACAGCACCCAGTAGGCAGCGACGGCAAACAGGAAGTTCGCGAGCGGCCCGGCCAGCAGTACGAGGATGCGACGCCACACCGGCTTGCGGTTGTAGGCCTGCGAAACGCTGGCCGGATCGACCGGACCCTCCCGCTCGTCGAGCAGCTTGACGTAGCCGCCGAGCGGGATGGCCGCAATTGCGTATTCCGTGCCGTCCGCGCCCCGACGCGACCAGAGGGGCTTGCCGAAACCGATCGAGAAGCGCAGGACGCGGATTCCCATGCGGCGGGCCATCCAGAAATGACCGTACTCGTGGACGGCGACCAGCACGCCGATCGCGACGAGAAACGCCAGAACATAGCTCAATATCGTCATGACCCTGCCATGGCCGCCCGGGCCAGCATCGATTCCGCCAAATCACGCGCCCAGCGGTCAGCGCCGAGCACGTCCGCAAGCGTCGTCACCGCCTGGTTTGCGTGCCGCTCGAGCACCGCCTCGATCACCCTCGGGATCTCGAGAAAACCCAGGCGGCCCTCGAGGAACGCCGCCACTGTCACTTCATTCGCGGCATTGAGCGCCGCAGGCGCCGTGCCACCCGCCTCTGCCGCCGCCCGCGCCAGCCGGAGCGCCGGGAAGCGGGTGACGTCCGGTGCCTCGAAATCGAGCCGCGCGACCGCCACGAGGTCGAGCGATTGTACACCGGAGCCGATCCGCTCCGGCCAGCCGAGGGCATGCGCAATCGGCGTGCGCATGTCCGGGTTGCCGAGCTGGGCCAGGATGGATCCGTCGACGTACTCGACCATCGAGTGCACGATGCTCTGCGGATGTACGACCACCTCGACCCGCCGGGGTTCCATTCCGAACAGCAGGCAGGCCTCGATCAGCTCGAGCCCCTTGTTCATCAGCGTCGCCGAGTCGACCGAGATCTTGCGACCCATTTTCCAGCGCGGGTGGGCGCAGGCCTCGTCTGGCGTGACCCGAGCCAGCTGTCCGATCGGGGTGCGCAGGAACGGTCCGCCGGAGGCCGTCAGGAGTACACGACGCACCCCCTGGCCCGCCTGGCCCGTCTCCAGGCCCGCAGGCAGGCACTGGAAGATCGCGTTGTGTTCGCTGTCGATCGGGATGAGTACCGCCCCGCCGGCCCGGGCTGCCCCGACGAGCAGCGGACCCGCCACGACCAGCGATTCCTTGTTGGCAAGCAGCACTCGCTTCCCGGCGCGCGCCGCGGCCAGGGTCGAGGGCAGGCCGGCGGCCCCGACGATCGCCGCCATGACTGCATCCACGCCCGGGCCCGAAACACAGCGGTCGAGCGCTTCGGGCCCGCAGAGCACCTCGGTCGGTGCGCCCGCCGCCCGCAGGGCAGCGGCAAGACGGTCGGCAGCGTCCGCCGACTGCAGTACGGCCACGGGCGGCCGGTGCCGCAGGCATTGCTCCAGCATGCGGCCGGCGTTCGAGGCCGCGGCCAGCACCGCGACCTCGAAGCGATCCGGGTGCCGGGCCAGCACGTCGAGTGTGCTGACCCCGATGCTGCCCGTACAACCGAGGACGGCGACGCGCATCATGTGGGCGCCCCGAGCGTGAGCAGCCCGAGCAGGAACACGGGACCGGCCGCGGTGAGGCTGTCCAGGCGATCGAGGACGCCACCGTGGCCCGGCAACAGCGTGCTGCTGTCCTTCAGGCCGACCTGGCGCTTGAACATGCTCTCGAGCAGGTCGCCGACCACCGAGACCAGCGCCACCGCGAGGCACACGAAGATCCAGCGTCCGAGCGGCACATGAAACATCAGACCGCCCGCCAGGGCGGCCAGTCCAGCGGCAAACATGCCGGCGAAGAAGCCTTCCCAGGTCTTGTTCGGGCTCACTCGGGGGGCGAGCTTGTGCTTGCCCAGCGCCCGTCCCCCGAAATAGGCGCCGATGTCGGCGGCCGAGATCAGTACCAGCAGGAACAGCAGCAACTCCTGTCCCCGCGGGTCGAGGAGCACCAGCCGGCCGACGCCAACCGCGGCCGGCACCAGCACCGCGAACCCGGCAGTCGCCGCGGCGCCGGGCCCGCCCCGACCCGGGGCACTGGCCAGCCAGCCGAATGCGAGCAGCCACCAGGCGGCCGCCGCCGACAGGAACGCGAACAGCGCGGGCGGGGTTGCGGTCCAGCGCCACGCCACGGCGACGGCGATCCCCATGGCGGCCACGTAGCCGAGACGCGTGCCGACGGATGTCAGGCGGGCGAACGCGGACCACTCCCACGCACCCGCAGCCACGGCCAGCATGACCGTCGCGACCGCGACGACCGGTGGCAACCAGAGCAGGATGGCGACGATCAGGGCGGCCAGCAGCAGCCCCGTGGTCACCCGTTGGCGCAGGCCGCTAGCCACCCGCCACCTGGTCGCCCGTCAGCCCGAAGCGCCGCTGGCGGCTCGCGAAGTGCCGCAAGGCGCGTGCCAGTTCCTCGTCGTCGAAGTCGGGCCACAGCGTGTCGCAGAAATAGAGTTCGGTGTACGCGAGGTTCCAGAGCAGGAAGTTGCTGATGCGCTGCTCACCGCCCGTGCGGATGAACAGGTCCGGGTCCGGGGCTCCGGCGAGCTGCAGCCCGCGCGCCACCGAGGCCTCCTCGATGGCCTCGGGCGCGATCTCGCCGGCCGCCACCGCGCGGGCGAGGCGCCGCGCGGCCTCGGTGATGTCCCAACGGCCGCCGTAGGACAAGGCGATGAACAGCGTCATCGCGCGGTTCCCGGCCGTGCGAGCCTCGGCCGCGGCGATGCGCTCGAGCAGGTGCGGCCTCAGGGTCGCCAGGTCGCCGATGAAACGCAGCCGGATGCCGTTCGAGTGGAGCGAGTCGACTTCGCGGTCCATCGCCTCGATGAACAGCTCCATCAGCCGCGTGACCTCCTCCGCGGGCCGACCCCAGTTCTCGCTCGAGAACGCGAACAGCGTGAGCGCCTCGACACCGCGTCGTGCGCAGCCCTCGACGACGGCACGCACCGATTTCACGCCAGCCCGGTGCCCGAGGTGACGCGGCATGGCCCGCCGCGAGGCCCAGCGACCATTGCCGTCCATGATGACGGCGATGTGGCGCGGGATTCCCGCCTCGCGCGATTGCGGGTGCGCCACCGGTCAGACCTGCATCAGTTCCTTTTCCTTTTCCGCGATCACGTGGTCGACCTCGGCGACGTACTTGTCCGTGAGCTTCTGGATGTCGTCCTGCGCACGGTGGTCCTCGTCCTCGGAGACCATCTTCTCCTTCAGCATTTCCTTCAGTTCGTGCATGACGTCACGCCGCACGTTGCGGATCGCGACGCGCGCATTCTCGCCTTCGTGTCGCACGACCTTGCTCAGGTCGCGGCGACGTTCCTCGGTGAGCGCCGGCAGGGGCACGCGGATCACGGTGCCGGCGGTCGCCGGATTCAGGCCGAGATCGGACTTCATGATCGCCTTCTCGATCGCCGGCACCATCTGCTTCTCCCACGGCACCACCGTGAGGGTGCGCGAGTCCTCGACCGCGACGTTGGCGACCTGCTGGAGCGGCACCTCGCTGCCGTAGTAGTCGACGCGCACGTGCTCGAGCAGGCTCGTATTGGCGCGCCCGGTGCGCAGCTTCTTCAGTTCGTTTCTGAGCGCAGCCACGCACTTCCCCATGCGTTCCGCGGCATCCTTCTTGACGTCCTCGATCATGAGCGGTCTCCGTGGGCGGCTCGACGCCGCGTCAGTTCGTCACCAGTGTGCCGACGCTCTCGCCGCGCGCAACCCGCACCAGCGCGCCCGGCTCGTTCAGGTTGATGACCCGGAGCGGCAGGCGATGATCGCGGCACAGCACGATCGCTGTCGCGTCCATCACGTTCAGGCGCTGGTCGAGCACCTGATCGTAGCTCAGGTGGTCGTAGCGGCGCGCGTCGGCGTTCAGCATCGGATCGGAATCGTACACGCCGTCCACCTTGGTCGCCTTCACCAGCAGGTCCGCCTCGACCTCGATCGCCCGCAGGCTGGCCGCCGTGTCGGTCGTAAAAAAGGGATTGCCCGTGCCCGCGGCGAAAATGGTCACCCGCCCCTTCTCCAGGTGGCGGATGGCGCGTCGCAGGATGTAGTCCTCGCAGACCTCGTTGATGCGGATCGCGGACATGACGCGGGCGAAGGCGCCAATGGACTCCAGCGCATCCTGCAGCGCCAGCGCATTCATCACGGTGGCAAGCATTCCCATCTGGTCGGCCGTCACGCGGTCCATGCCGGCGCGGGCCAGTCCGGCACCCCGGAAGAGATTGCCGCCGCCGATGACGATCGCAACCTCGGTGCCGTACTCGCGCATGGCACGGATCTCGCCGGCCAGTCGCTTGATGAACGCGGGGTCGATGCCGTAGTCGGCGTCCCCCATGAGCGCCTCCCCGGACAGCTTGACCAGGATGCGCCGGGGGGTGGGCCTGCCGTCGTCGGGTTGAGCCATGGGGTTCGTCGCCTCCTGACGGGGAGCCATTATAAGGAACCCCGCTCGAGCGGGGTTCCTTGGGTTGGAGCGGGGAAACCGGCGACGGTCAGGCGCCCCGGACCTGCGCCATGACCTCCGCCGCGAAGTTCTCCTGCTTTTTCTCGATGCCGGCACCCACCTCGTAGCGCACGAAGCTCAGCACGCTGGCGTTCGATTTCTGCAGCAACTTCTCGACCGAGACCTCCGGATCGCGGACGAATGGCTGCCCGAGCAGGGTGATCTCCGCGAGCGACTTGCGCAGCCGCCCCTCGACCATCTTGGCGATGATCTCGCGGGGCTTTTTGCCCTGTGCCTCGGCCTCGGCCTTGGCCATCTCGATCTCGCGCTCCTTGGCGAGAAAGTCCGCCGGCACCTCGTCCACCGAGCGGTACTGCGGATTGATCGCAGCCACGTGCATCGCCAGATCGCGGCCGAGGGTCTCGTCGCCACCCTCGAGGGCGACCAACGTGCCGATCCGGCTGCCGTGGACGTAGGTCGCCAGATGGCCGGTCGTGGTGACGACCTCGAACCGACGTACGCCGATGTTTTCGCCGATGCGCGCGATGAGCGCCCGGCGCGCCTCCTCGACCGTCTGCCCCGACGGGAGCTTCGCGGCCAGCAGGCCCTCGAGATCCGCGGGACGCGCTGTCAGCGCCACACGGGCGACGTCTGCCGCGAACGACTGGAAGTCCTTCTCGCGAGCGACGAAGTCGGTCTCGGAATTGACCTCGACCATCGCGGCGGCCTTGCCGTCGGCGGCGCGCTCGATGGCGACGACACCCTCGGCGGCCACGCGGCCGGCCTTCTTGTCCGCCTTGGCGAGACCCGACTTGCGCATGGCCTCGGCGGCCGCCTCGAGGTCGCCATTGGCCTCGACCAGTGCCTTCTTGCACTCCATCATGCCGGCGCCGGTGCGCTCACGCAGTGCCTTCACCGCCTCTGCGGTCACGGCCATGATCAGGCTCCTTCCGTGTCGGCGGCCGGCTCAGCGGCCGGCGCCTCGGCGGCCGCCGGTGCCTCGGCCGGCGTGGGTGCCTCGGTCGGCGCGGGCGTCACTGCCCCCCCCTTCTTGCGGGCTGCCTCGCGGCGGGCCATGAAGGCCTCCGGGGTTTCCTCGGGATCGGCCTCGACGAGTTCCGCGGCCGTGTCGGTCGCTGTCTCGGGCTCCGCCGCCGGCTTGCGCCGCGCCGGGGTCTTCTTCTTGACCGGAGCGGCCCGGCGCTTCGCCGCGCTCTTCGGCCGCGGCTTGCCTTCCTCGTCGAGTTCGACGAACTCGTCCTCGCCGACCGGCACGTCGGGGATCGTCGAGCGACCCTCGATGACGGCGTCCGCGATGCCCGACGCATAGAGCTCGATGGCACGCATCGCGTCATCGTTGCCCGGAATCACGTAGCTGATGCCGTCCGGCGCGCAGTTGGTGTCGACCACGGCGACGACCGGGATGCCGAGCTTCTGCGCCTCGTGGATCGCGATCTTTTCGTGTCCAACGTCCACGACGAACAGCACGTCCGGGAGACCCTCCATTTCCTTGATGCCGCCGAGACTGCGCTCCAGCTTCTCGCGCTCGCGGCGCACCATCTGCGCCTCGCGCTTGCTGCGCTGGTCGAGCAAGCCGTTCGCCGCCATCTCATCGATCTCCATCAGGCGCCGGATCGACTGGCGGATGGTCTTGAAGTTCGTGAGCATGCCGCCCAGCCAGCGGTGGCTGACATATGGCATGCCGCAGCGCGCGGCCTCGCGGGCGATCGCGTCGCGCGCGGAACGCTTGGTGCCGACGAACAGCACCCGCCCGCCGTCGGCGACGAGGTTCTTCACGAAGTCCGCGGCCTCCAGGTAGAGGGGCAGCGTCTTCTCGAGGTTGATGATGTGGATCCGGTTGCGCTCGCCGAAGATGAACGGGGCCATCTTCGGGTTCCAGAAGCGGGTCTGGTGTCCGAAGTGGACGCCCGCTTCCAGCATCTGCCGCATGGACATGCTGGCCATGGTCTAGAGTCTCCTTGTGGGGTTAGGCCTCCACGCACCCCATGCGGCAACCGGCGTCGCCCGAAGGCGTGGCCGGCACCCAGCCGCATGTGACGGTGCGTGTGCGGATTTGGTTGAGAAAAAAGGCCGCGCTTTATACCATAACTTTGCGTTTCTTCAAATACTTGCGCCCTCCTCGCCGACGCGGGGGGCTGGATGTGCCCAAGACCATGCAGTATCCGCAGCCAGCCTCGACTTCCTGGCGCTCCGACAGCGCGGGCAATGTCACCGTAAAGTCTGCGGCCGAGCAGGAATCGATGCGCGTCGCCGGCCGCCTGGCCTCGCAGGTGCTCGACATGATCGGGCAGCACGTGGTGCCCGGGGTTTCCACCGAGGAACTCGACCGCATCTGCCACGACTACATCGTGAACGTGCAGGACGCGATCCCGGCGCCGCTCGGTTACCGCGGCTATCCCAAGTCGATCTGCACCTCGGTCAACCACGTGGTGTGCCACGGCATTCCGGGTGACCGGCGACTGAAGCAGGGGGACTACGTCAATATCGACGTCACCGTCATCAAGGACGGCTTTCACGGGGATACCAGCCGCATGTACGCGGTGGGCCGCATTCCCCCGCACGTCCAGCGCCTTGTCGACGTCACGTACCAGGCAATGTGGCTGGGCATCCGCTGCGTCCGGGCCGGTACGCGCCTCGGTGACATCGGGGCGACGATCCAGCGCTTCGTCGAGGGCAACCATTATTCGGTGGTGCGCGAATACTGCGGCCACGGCATCGGTCGGGGTTTCCACGAGGATCCTCAGGTTCTGCACTACGGCGTGCCGGGCACGGGCATGGAACTAATGCCCGGCATGACCTTCACGATCGAGCCGATGGTCAATGCCGGTCGCCGCGAGGTGCGACTGCTGCCCGACGGCTGGACGGTCGTGACGCGCGATCACTCGCTTTCCGCGCAATGGGAGCACACCGTGCTCGTGACCGAGACCGGCTTCGAAGTGCTGACGCTCGGCGCACAAGAACGGCCACCGGGCTGAGCCTCCACCGCATGTCAGCCACCCGCGCCGAGGAGGTCGAGGCCGCCATGGGCCGCGCCGCCCTGCCGGCATGGCCATTTCTCGACACGCTGCCGGCGGTTCTCGGCGCCGGCGAGGATCGGATCGCCGCCTTTCGCCAGGCACTGGAGAGCGGCGACGGCCACCTGCGCCGCCGCTTCGAGGACGACGAGCCCATCGAGGCCCTGGTGCGCGACCGGGCGCGCATGGTGGACATCGTCCTCGGGCACGCCTGGGCGCTGCACGCAACACCGCAGGAGAAGGACGTCGCCCTGATTGCCGTCGGTGGCTATGGTCGCGGCGAACTCCACCCGTGTTCCGACATCGACGTGCTGATCCTGCTGCCGAAGAGCGAGTTCCACGACGGGCACGACGGCATCGAGCGCTTCCTGACGTTCCTCTGGGACATCGGGCTCGAGGTCGGGCACAGCGTCCGCACCATCGACGACTGCCAGCGCGAGTGTGCGGCCGACGTCAGCGTCGCCACGACCCTCATCGAGGCACGGCTGCTGGCCGGGCCCGACTTCCTGTTCCAGGCGATGCGCCGGGCGCTCGCCCAGGACAACGTCTGGTCGTCGAAGGCGTTCTTCGAGGCCAAGATCGCCGAGCAGCAATCGCGGCACCACCGCTACCACGACACCGCGTACAACCTCGAGCCCAACGTCAAGGCGAGCCCGGGCGGGCTGCGGGACATCCAGACGATCGGCTGGGTCGCCAAGCGACACTTCGGCGCGGAAACCTTCGACGAGCTCGTGGAGCACGGGTTCCTGACGGCGGCCGAACTGCGCAAGCTGCGCACCGCGCAGGCCTTCCTGTGGAAGGCGCGCTTCGCCCTGCACGTCATCACGGGACGGCGTGAGGACCGCCTGCTTTTCGACCACCAGATCCGCCTGGCGAAGATGTTCGGCTACGAGGACGCGACCTACACGCTCGCGGTCGAGCAGTTCATGCAGCGGTACTACCGTACGGTCATGGACGTGAGCCTGCTGAACGAGATGCTGCTGCAGCTGTTCCGCGAGGCCATCCTCGGCGACGGCGCGGCGGAGACCGTCCCCCTCAACCCGCGCTTCCAGGTCCGCAACGACTACCTCGAAGTGACGTCCGACGACGTCTTTGCCCGCTACCCCTCCGCCATCCTGGAGCTCTTCCGGCTCATGCAGGATCATCCAGAACTGCGCGGCGTGCGGGCCACGACCATCCGGGCGCTCGGCCGGCACCTGTGGCTGATCGACGAGGAGTTCCGCCAGAATCCGCGCAACCACCGTCTGTTCCTCGACTTCATGCGCGCGCCGCAGGGCGTGACGCACGAGCTCCGGCGCATGAACCTCTACGGCGTGCTCGGCCGCTACATCCCGGCATTCGGGCGCATCGTCGGCCGGATGCAGTACGACCTGTTCCACGCCTACACAGTCGACGCACACACGCTGTTCGTCGTGCGCAACCTGCGCCGGCTGGCCCTGCCCCGCTTCGCCCATGAGTTGCCCGGCCTGTCCCGGCTCATGGAGAAACTTCCCAAGCCGGAGCTGGCCTACCTTGCCGCGCTGTTCCACGACATCGCGAAGGGGCGTGGCGGCGATCATTCGGAACTCGGTGCCGTGGATGCCGAGGCTTTCTGCCTCGAGCAGGGCCTGTCGCGCTACGACGCGCGCCTCGTGGCCTGGCTGGTGCGCAATCACCTGCTGCTGTCCGTGAGCGCGCAGAAAAAGGACATCTCGGATCCGCAGGTGATCCACGACTTCGCACGGGCGGTCGGCGACCAGGCGCACCTGGACTACCTCTACCTGTTGACCGTGGCCGACGTGCGCGGCACGAACCCGAAGCTGTGGAACTCCTGGAAATCCTCGCTTTTCCACGACTTCTACGAGCGCACCAAACGAGCGCTGCGCCGCGGGCTCGAGGCCCCCGTGGACCAGGAGGAACTGGTCGCGGAGACCCGCGCCGCCGCGGCCGAGCTCGTGACCCGGCACGGGTTCGACGCCGACCAGGCGGCCGCCGTGTGGCTGCGCATGAACGACAGCTATTTCCTGCGCCACACGCCGGCCGAGATCGCCTGGCACACGCGCCTGCTGGCCGAGCGCGAACCGGGCGACGTCTCGCCGCTCGTCGCGGTCCGCGAAGCCACCGAGCGCGGCGGCAACTCCGTGCTGACCTACATGCCGCACCGCCAGCACAACTTCGCACGCACCACCGCCCTGCTCGACCAGATGGGCCTCAACATCCTGGATGCCCGCATCACGCCGCTCGACGGCGGCCTGAGCCTCGACACCTACCTCGTGCTCGAGGACACCGGGACGGCAATCGCCGACCGGCACCGTGCCCACGAGATCGAGCAGCAACTGTGGCGCGTGCTGCACCTGCCCGAGGACGCGACGCCGCCCGTCGTGACGCGCCGCGCGCCGCGCCAGGTGCGGATGTTCGCCACGCCCACGCAGATCACCTTCACGGAGGACCCCCTGTGCCAGCACACGATCCTCGAGCTGATCGCGGGCGACCGGCCGGGACTGCTGTCGGAGATCGGCAAGGTCCTGCTCGCCGAGCAGGTGGACGTGGTCACCGCGCGCATCACCACCATCGGTGAGCGTGCCGAGGACGTGTTCTACGTGACGGACGACCGTGGGCAACCGCTAGGTGAGGAGGCCCGCCTGCGCCTGCAGGAGCGGCTGATCGAGACGCTCGACCGCCGCGAGATCGTGCAGTCGGCGTGACCGCCGCCGGATGAATCCCAGGCTCGCCCGGCTGCAGCCCTACCCCTTCGAGCGTCTGCGAGCGCTGCTCGCCGGCACGACGCCGCCCGCCGGCGTGCCGCACATCGCGCTTTCGATCGGCGAGCCGAAGCATCCGCCTCCCCCCTTCATCGGGGCCGCCCTGACGCGGGCGCTCGACACACTCGGCAGCTACCCGCTCGCCGCGGGCATGCCCCGCCTCCGGGAGGTCATCGCGCGCTGGCTCGAGCGGCGCTTCGAACTGCCGGCCGGCAATGTCGACGCCGACGCGATGGTGCTGCCGGTGAACGGTACGCGCGAAGGGTTGTTCGCCTTCGTACAGGCGGTGGTGAGCGACGCCGGGCCCCGGCCCGCCGTGCTGATGCCGAATCCGTTCTACCAGATCTACGAGGGCGCAGCGCTGCTCGCGGGCGCCGAGCCCGTCTACCTGAACGGTGATCGCAGCCTCGGCGGCCTGCCGGACCTCGACGCGGTCGGGGACGACACGTGGAATCGCTGCCAGCTGCTGTTCATCTGCAGCCCCGGCAACCCCACGGGCGCCGTCGCGTCCGAAGCGTACCTGCGTCGTGCACTCGAGCTCTCTGCACGCCACGGCTTCGTGATCGCATCGGACGAGTGCTACTCCGAGATCTACCGCGACGAGACGCGGCCGCCGCCCGGACTGCTGCAGGCGGCGCACGCGTCCGGCAACCGCGGATTCGAGCGTTGCGTCGTCTTCCACAGCCTGTCCAAGCGCTCGAGTGTGCCCGGGCTGCGGTCGGGCTTCGTCGCCGGCGATCCGCAGATCCTCGCCGGCTTCCGGCTTTACCGGACCTACCACGGCTGCGCGGTGCCCCTGCACACGCAGCTGGCCAGCATTCCGGCGTGGGAGGACGAATCGCACGTGCGGGAGAACCGCCGCCTGTATCGCGAGAAATTCGCGGCGGTGCTGCCGGTGCTCGGCGAAGTGATGGACGTGGACGAGCCCGAAGCTGCGTTCTACCTCTGGCCCGCGGTCGGCGACGACGAAGCGTTCACGCGCGGTCTGTTCGAGCAGCAGCACGTGACGGTGCTGCCCGGGACCTATCTCGCGCGCGATGCCGGCGGCGGCAATCCGGGACGCGGCCGCGTGCGCATCTCGCTCGTCGCCAGCGTCGATGACTGCGTCGATGCCGCGCGGCGCATCGTCGCCTTCGTGCGCGCGAACCGCTGACGCTCGCTCGTGCAACCGGCGTCGACCGTCCGGATGGCGTCCGGCGGACTCGTGTGCGGGGGGCCCGCCCCATGATTGCGGTATCCTGCGTCGCCGACGCCATCGCAGACAGCGGACCCCCACCATGAGCCAGCACGAGCGCCTCGCCGCCACCATCGATGCCGCCTTCGAGCAGCGTTCGACCTTCGAGCCGGGCAAGGCGCCAGCCGGCGTCGTCGCGGCCGTCGACGCCGCCCTCGAGCTGCTCGACCGCGGCGAGGAGCGCGTGGCGGAAAGGACGGACGGTCGCTGGCGGGTCAACGAGTGGCTCAAGAAAGCCGTGCTGCTGTCGTTCCGCCTCTACGACAACCGGCCGATCGAGGCCGGTTACACGCGCTTCTACGACAAGGTCGAACTCAAGTACTCGGACTACGACGCCGATCGTTTCCGCGGCGAGGGCGTCCGGGTCGTGCCACCGGCGGTCGTTCGCCGCGGCGCATACGTCGCGCGCAATGCGGTACTGATGCCGAGCTACGTCAACATCGGCGCCTACGTCGGCGAGGGCACCATGGTGGACACCTGGGCCACGGTGGGTTCCTGCGCCCAGATCGGCCGCAACGTCCACCTCTCGGGTGGCGTGGGCATCGGCGGAGTTCTGGAGCCGCTGCAGGCGAGCCCGACGATCATCGAGGACGACTGCTTCATCGGCGCACGATCCGAGGTGGTCGAGGGCGTGATCGTCGAGGAAGGCGCCGTGCTGTCCATGGGCGTGTACGTCGGCCAGAGCACGCGGATCTACGATCGGGAGCGCGACGAGGTCAGCTACGGCCGCATTCCGGCCGGCGCCGTCGTCGTGCCCGGATCGCTGCCCGCAGGCAACGGGAAGTACAGCCTGTACTGCGCCGTCATCGTCAAGCGCGTGGACGCGCAGACGCGCGCGAAGGTGGGCATCAACGAGTTGTTGCGGGGCGTGGACCGTCCCTGAGGACGATGCAAGCGCGACGGCGCGGCTGCTGCATGCCCCCGCGGTGGCCGAACCGCTCTCCTGTCAGCCTCTCTCGTCCTCGCCCCGTTCCTTGCCATCTTTCCGCGTCTTCGTCGGCCGGACGCCTTCGACCATGTAAAGCACCTGCACGGCGATGTTCTTGGCGTGGTCTCCGATGCGCTCGAGACCCTTGAGCGCGAAGACGGTGTCGATGGTGGCGCGCATGAACTGGTGGTCCTGCATGACGAAGGACATCAGCTGGCGCAGCGCCGTCGCGAACTCCGCATCCAGTTCCCGGTCGCGCACCAGCACCTCGCGCGCGAGTTCGGGGCTGGCCTCGTCGAGCGCTCGCACCGCGCTGCGCAGCATGTCGGAGGACAGTCCCGCCATGTGCCTCAGATAGCGCGCGACCGCAGTCACCGGGTCACTGGTCGACGTCGCGCCCACGCGCACTGCGAACCGCGCGATCTTCTTGGACTCGTCCCCGACGCGCTCCAGTTCGACGGCAGCACGGGCAATGGCGCGTGCCGCCCGCAGGTCGTTCGCCACCGGCTGATGGAGGGCCACGAAGTTCAGGCTGTCACGGTCGAGACGCAGCTCGTAATCATCGATCATCGACTCCCGCGAGAGCACGAGGTCCGCGAGGCCCATGTCGCGCTCGAGCAGCGCCTGGACCGCCGTACCGACCTGATCGATCACGAGGCCGCCCATCTCGACGGCCCGGGCACGCAGCTCTGTCAACGCCTGGTCGACCGACTTCAGCGTGTGGCCCTCCACCGGATCACCGCCGGACTGCGACATCCCGGTCTTCCGGAACTGGCGCAGGGCACCGGACTCCGCGTGGGCGGAGACGTGGTCGTCGGCCTCCATGGAGCCTCCGTCAGCCGTATCGGCCGGTGATGTAGTCCTCGGTCGCCTTCTTGGCCGGATTCGTGAAGATCTTGGAGGTGGCGTCTACCTCCACCAGCTCGCCGAGGTACATGAACGCGGTGAAGTCCGATACGCGCGCCGCCTGCTGCATGTTGTGGGTGACGATCAGGACCGTAACGCGCTGGCGCAGCTCGGTAATCAACTCCTCGATCCTCGCCGTCGCGATCGGGTCGAGCGCTGACGTCGGCTCGTCGAACAGGAGGATCTCCGGCTCGGTCGCGAGCGCGCGCGAAATGCAGACACGCTGCATCTGACCACCTGACAGTGCCAGCGCAGAGTCATTGAGACGGTCCTTGACTTCATCCCAGATCGCGGCACCGCGCAGCGCCTTCTCGACGCGCTCGGCGAGTTCCGTCTTGTTACTGATGCCACGCAGGCGCAGCCCATAGGCGACGTTCTCGAACACCGATTTCGGGAACGGGTTCGGCTTCTGGAACACCATGCCGATGCGCATGCGGACTTCGATCGGGTCCGTCTCGGGACCCACCAGGTTCACGTTGTCCGGGCGCAGCGTGATCGCACCCTCGTACTTCGTGTCCGGCTGCAGGTCGTGCATCCGGTTGAAGCAGCGCAGGAACGTGCTCTTTCCGCAGCCCGACGGACCGATGAGTGCGGTCACCTGGTGCTCAGGGATGACCAGGTTGATGTTCTTCAGCGCCTGGTTGGAGCCGTACCAGAAGTTGAGCTTCTCGGCGGTCGCCTTGGCCGGATTCGCGCGCGAGGTCTTGCGCTCCTCGAGCACGATCGAAAGCGACGGCGTCTCTGAGCCCTGCGCGCGGGTATCGCCTTGCATCTTTGCGGCCTGCCTGGGTTTCGTTTCGGTCTGCGGGTCGACGACGGTATTCATTGCGCTCACCAGCTGATCTTCTTGCGGAACCGGTAGCGGATCCAGATCGCAATCGCGTTCATCGCGAGCGTCATGCCAAGCAGGATTGCACCGGCCGCGGCGGCATTTGCCTGGAACGCCTGGTCCGGCCGCGACACCCAGTTGAACATCTGGATCGGCATGGCCGTGAATTCGCTCATCAGCCATTCGAAGTTCAGGAACGGGAACTCGCCAGTCACGGGCGACGGCGGCAGGAACGCGATGAACGACAGTGCGCCGATCGTGATGATGGGTGCGGTCTCACCGATCGCGCGGGAAAGGCCCAGGATGAGCCCGGTCAGGATGCCGCCCGTCGAGTACGGCAGCACGTGATCCTTGGTCACCTCCCAGCGCGTGGCGCCGAGACCGTACGCTGCTTCGCGAATCGCCTTCGGCACGGCCCGCAGCGACTCCCGCGTCGCAACGATCACGATGGGCAGGATGAGCAGCGCGAGCGTCAGGCCCGCCGTCAGCACGCTCTGACCGAAATTGAACTGGTAGACGAACAGTCCCAGCGCGAGCAGGCCGTAGATGATCGAGGGCACGCCGGCGAGGTTGGTGACGTTGATCTCAATGATGCCGGTGAACCAGTTCTTCGGCGCGTACTCCTCGAGGTAGATCGCGGCCGAAACACCGACGGGCAGCGCCACAAGCGCGGTCACAAGCATGATCAGCATCGTGCCGACGGCCGCGGACAGGATGCCGGCATTCTCAGCCTTGCGTGACGGGAACGACGTGAAGAAATCCCAGCCGAAGCGCGATGCGCCGTCGCGCACCAGGTCGAAAAACAGGATCGCAAGGATCCCCAGGCAACCGAACAGCAGAGCCATGCCGATCGCGATGAACACCTTGTCGAGCTTCTTGCGCCACGACAGGCCCTTGCGGATCTCCTCGAGCGTCAGGTGTGCAGTCGCGGCCATCAGTAGGCCTCCCGGAAGCGGCGGGTGAGGAAGAACCCGATGACGTTCAGTACAAGCGTCATCAGCATCAGCACGAGCCCGGCTGCGAAGATGCTCTGGTAGCCGATGCTGTCGTGCGGCAGGTCACCGAGGCTCACCTGGACGATATAGGCAGTGATCGTCGCGGCGGGCTCGGTCGGGTTGAACGTCAGGTTGGCCATCATGCCCGCCGCAATCGCGACGACCATGGTTTCGCCCACGGCACGAGAAATGCCAAGAATGTATGCGGCGGCCAGTCCGGAGAAGGCGCCCGGCACGACGACGCGCAATGCCGTCTGCATCTTGGTCGCACCCATGGCATAAGAGCCCTCCCTCATGTACTTGGGCACCGCCCGCATCGCGTCCTCGCTGACCGAAGCCACGTACGGCACGATCATCAGGCCGATCACGAGGCCCGCGCTCAGCATGTTGAAGCCCGGCAACTCCGGCCAGACCTTCTGCAGCAGTGGCGTGACTGCGAGCAGTGCAAAGTAGCCGTAGACGACCGTGGGCACGGCGCCAAGCAGCTCGAGCACCGGCTTGACCGTTTCGCGCAGGTGGTGCGGAGCGAACTCGGACAGGTAGATCGCGACGATCGTGCCGACCGGAATCGCGACGAGCACGGCGACTCCGGTGACGGTCAACGTGCCCGAGACCAGCGGCAGGATCCCGTAGCGGGCATCCGCGAACAGCGGCGTCCACATCGTATCGGTGATGAAGTCCTTGACAGATACGTGCTCGAAGAACGCCGCCGACTCGAAAAAGAGCACAAAGACGATCGCCACGGTGGTGAACACCGCCACGAGCCCCGCCGAGAGCAGGATCAGCTCGACGATCCTGTCGCGATTTTTGCGATAGCGAAGTGACGCGAATGCGCCCGTCACGATCGGCGAACTGGCTTTACTCATGGGGTGTATCCCCTTCCCCTCGATGAGCGCTCGGCGGCCACTTTAACCGTCCCCGCGCCCGATTTCGACCCCAACTCCAAGCGACTCGGGGAGGGGGCCTGCTGGCCCCCTCCCCGCGATCGATTCGGGTCGTGCCGCGGTCGGTCAGAGCTTCGCTTCCATCGACAGCAGTTCGTCGATCGTGATTCCAACCTGGTTGTGGCCGCCGAACACGGTGCCGAGCTTCTTGCTGTCGAAGTGCTTCCACGCGAGGTCGTAGGCGCTCTGCGGCAGCGGGACATAGCCCACCTCGCTGACCAGCGCCGAGCCCTGCTTCATCATGAACTGCACGAACTCCCGCACCTCCGGACGAGTTGCCGACGTATCGCGAACGTAGACGAACAGTGGCCGCGACAGCGGGCTGTAGGTGCCGTTGATCACGTTCTCGACGCTCGGCAGGACCGGACCCTTGCCGCCGTCGATCGCAACCGCGCGCAGCTTGTCCTTGTGCGCGGCGTAGTAGGCGAACCCGAAGTAACCGAGTCCCGACTTGTTGTTCACGACGCCCTGCACCAGCGTGTTGTCGTCCTCGCTGGCCGTGAAGTCGCCACGGCTGGCCTTGGACTTGCCATTGACGGCCTCGGTGAAGTAGTCGAACGTGCCCGAGTCGGCGCCCGGACCGAACAGCATCAGCTTGTCGGCCGGCCATTCGGAGCGCACCTGCTTCCAGGTATTGATGCGACCCTGTGCCGCCGGCTCCCACATCTTCTTGAGGTCGGCGATGGTCATCGCGTTACCCTTGACCCAGTTGTTGTTCGGGTTGATGACGACCGTCAGCGCGTCGAACGCGACCGGCAGTTCGATGTACTTGATGCCCGCCTTGCGGCAGGCCTCCATCTCCTCGGTCGAGATCGGACGCGAGGCATTCGACATGTCCGTCTCGCCACGGCAGAACTTCTTGAAGCCGCCGCCGGTACCGGACATGCCGACGGTCACGCGGACCTTACCGCGCTTCGAGATCTGGAATTCCTCGGCGAAGGCCTCGGAGACCGGAAACACCGTGCTCGAGCCGTCGATCTTGATCGCGGCCTGCGCATCGGCGCGTCCGGGGATCGCGGTGGCCACGACGCCAACCGCCAGCGCCGGGACCAGGACTTTCTGCCACAACTTCATGGAGTTAACCCTCTTCAGGTGAACGGGTAATCAAGGTCGAAATGCAATGGCCAGATAGTCTGCCGGCACCGTGTGACAGGAGTGTTACAAGTCCTCGCGCCTTGTGCCACCGCCGCGCCTCCGCTATACACGCGAGGCCTCCCGGTGCCACCGGAACCTGCCCCGCTACGCGACGAAGATTACAACTCGATGTCACCCACACTGGAACTGACCCGCGAACTCGTGCGCCGACCGTCGGTGAGCCCAGAGGACCACGGCTGCCTGGATCTCATCTGTGCCCGCCTCGCGCCCCTCGGCTTCCGCAATGAACGGTTGCAGTACGGACCGGTGGACAACCTCTGGGCCACGCGAGGCGCGGGAAGGCCCGTCCTGTGCTTCGCCGGCCACACCGACGTGGTGCCGACCGGTCCACGGGAGGACTGGCGGACCGACCCGTTCGAGCCCACGGTCCGGGACGGGATTCTCTACGGTCGCGGGGTCGCGGACATGAAGAGCGGCCTCGCCGCCATGGTGACCGCGACCGAGCGGTTTGTGGCCCGCCACCCGGACCATCGGGGGACGCTGGCATTCCTCTTCACCAGCGACGAAGAGGGTCCTGCGGTCGACGGCACGCGCCGCGTCATGCAGGTGCTGGAGGGTCGTGGCCAGACGATCGACTGGTGCGTGGTCGGCGAGCCGACCAGCCACGCGGCGCTGGGCGACACGATCAAGATCGGCCGGCGCGGATCGCTGTCGGGACGGCTCACGGTCCACGGGGTCCAGGGCCACATTGCCTATCCGCATCTCGCCGACAACCCGGTGCACGCCTTCGCCCCCGCCCTGGCGGAACTCGCGGCGCGGCGCTGGGACGAGGGCAACGCGTACTTCCAGCCGACGAGTTTCCAGGTCTCGAACATCGCCGCCGGCACCGGCGCGCCGAACGTGATCCCGGGCGAACTCAAGGTCCGCTTCAACCTGCGCTTCTCCACCGAACAGACGGTCGAGCGCCTGCAGCAGACCGTGCTCGAACTCCTCGACCGCCACCGGGTGAACTACACGCTGGAGTGGCACGTTTCGGGCCTGCCTTTCTTCACACGGCCGGGACTGCTGACCGAGGCGGTGTCCACGGCCGTGCGGCACATCGCGGGTCATGTGCCCGAATTCTCCACCACCGGCGGTACCTCCGACGGCCGTTTCATCGCGCCTACCGGCACCGAAGTGGTCGAACTGGGTGTCGCCAACGCAACGATCCACAAGGTCAACGAGTGCGTGCGGATCGAGGACGTGGACCGGCTGAGCCTGATGTACGAGCAGGTGATGGAGATGCTGCTGGCGCCGCCTCGCTAGGCACGGCGCCGACCGATCCAGTTCACCGCGAGCCCCCAGGTCCCGACGCCGACCAGCGAGATCAGCACCCAGGTCGGCATGTTGAGACCGAGGAACTGCCAGTCGATCTTGGCGCACTCGCCAGAGCCCGTGAGGACCTTGCCGAGCACCTCGTGCAGCGGCAGCACGTCCATCATGTAGTCGAGGCTCGCTCCGCACTCCGCTACCGAGCCCGGCGGCTGGGCGATGATCCACATGTGGCGCGCCGCGACCAGGATGCCGCCAAGCGCGGCCAGGTCGATCAGGACGCCGTAGATGCGCGCGCCGCGATCCGCCGGGTCGTGCACGAACGCCGCCAGGAACAGCACGCCAGCCGACATGACCGCGACGCGCTGCAGGATGCACAAGGGGCAGGGCTCGAGGCCGACGCCGTACTGGACGTAGAGCGCATACCCCATCAGGCCGATGCAGGCCATCAGGCCAAGCAGGTTTCCGGTGCGGCGCGTGATGCCCGCGGGGAGTTCGGGTCGCATCCTAACGGGCCTGCGGTCCCTCGGTCGCTCCCGCGCGGCCCAGGCGCGCGGCGGCCAGCTGCTGCTCCACGTCCTCGATCGACACGTGCCTCACGTCCTTGCCGAGCACCATGTAGATGACGTATTCGCAGATGTTCTTCGCGTGGTCGCCGATTCGCTCGAGCGCGCGCGCAACCCACAGCACGTCGAGCGTGCGACGGATGGTCCGCGGATCCTCCATCATGAACGTGATGCACTGGCGCTGGATGGCCTCGTACTCCTCGTCCACGACCCGGTCGCGGCGGGCGACCTTCAACGCGGCGTCGGTGTCGAGCCGCGCAAAGGCGTCGAGCGCACCGTGGACCATCTCAGCGACCAGTTCGCCGAGATGCTTGATCTCCCGATAGCGATCGGACGGGCGGTCGATGGCTCCGAGCCGTGCCGAGATATTGCCGAGCTTCTCCGCCTCGTCGCCGATGCGCTCGAGATCCGTGATGGTCTTGATGATCGCGACGATGAGCCGCAGGTCGGAGGCCGTCGGGTTGCGCGTCGCCAGGATGCGGCTGCAGTCTTCGTCGATCGCCACCTCCATGGCATTGACCTTGTGGTCGAGCCGCGCAACTTCCTCGCCCAGCTTCACGTCCCCGGCGTAGAGGGCCTGGACGCCGTTCTGCAGTTGCTGCTCCACCAGGCCACCCATCTGCAGGACGCCGGAGCGGACGCCCTCCAGGTCGGCGTTGAAGCGGCTCAGGATGTGGTGGGACAGGTCTGAGGTTTCCATGGGGGTCTCCAGCGATCGCGCTCGTATACAGCAGCTGTATGACGGGATCAAGAAAAACCCTCACCCGGCCTTGCGGCAGCCCTTTCCCGCCAAAGCTCGACGGAGGGCCCGGGTGAGGGTTCCGCCAGCCCGGTTCCGCATTTCGCGGAACCGCGCCGGCGTCGCCGCCTGCAGCGGTCAGAACTTGTAGTTCACGTCGAGCTGCAGGCGGTTGTAGTCGAGCTCGGTCCCCACGTCCTTGTTGAGCGTATTGATGAAGTACGTCGCGTTCAAGGTGATGTTCTTCACCGGGGCGTAGCCGCCCTTGAGGAACCAGCCCTCGGAATCGGTCTTGCCGTCGCCGAAGTCCGAGTCCACGAGCTGACCGAACAGCGCATCCTTGTCGATCGACTGGTAGCCGATGCCCGCTTCCCAGCTCTTCGCGTTGCTCGCCTTGCCGAGCACTGCTCCGAGGCCGTAGGCCGTGTCGTACTTGACGCCCGAGGCCATGTTCTGGCCGTAGTCGGCCCAGAACGCGACCGGCAGGTCGAACAGTGTGGCACCCACCTGCGCCGACAGCATCAGCACCTCATAGTCGTACCTGAGGTACTGGCGCGCCGTCGCGTCGCCCGGCCGGGTGTACGTGGTATTGCCGTTGCCGCTGTTGGCGTAGAGGATCGAGTTCTCGTCCTGGCAGGCGCCGCAGTCGTAGTAGTGCGCCGCGACGCGCGTCTCGCCGCCGAACAACGGGAACTTCAGGCCCAGCTGCGCGCCGAACAGGTTGCCGTCGTTGTTCTCGCCCTTCGGGTTGGAGTTGTACTGCTCCGACAGCCACCAGCCGTAGGCACCGCCGAACAGCATGCCGCGGTCGAACCGCACGGAACCACCCTCCGGGGTGATGTCGCCGTCGAAGAACAGGCTCTGGCCCGGACGCCAGTAGGGATGCGGCTGCTTGCCGAGCGCCAGGTAGGCGCCGTTCATGAACTGCCAGTCCGCGTAGGCCAGGTCGACGCCGATCGACTTCCGGGTATTGCTGCTGCCGAGTGTCTGGTTGGTCGACCTCGGATCGTCGCCGCCGGTCGCGAACTGCAGCGTGACCTTGGTGTTGTCGGTCACCTTGGCATCGAAACCGAGGCGCGCACGGATGCGCTGCCGGTTGCGTTCCGCGGCCGACGCGGCAGAACCGTCCACGACGCGCTCGGGATCGATCATCTCGTGGCGGAAGCGGAAATCGCCGCGTGCCTTGATCTTGGTCGCCCAGTCCGCACCCTTTACCTTGTCGAGCGCGCCCGCGTGGACGGCGGTCTCCTCGCGCAGTTCCAACGTCTGCGATTTCAGGTAGTCCATCTCGGCATCGCGTCGGTCGACGATCGCCTTGAGTTCGGCATTCTCGGTCTGCAGGGTCGCGTTGGTCGCCTCGAGCCGGTTCAGGCGCTGCGCCAGCGCCTCCATCTGGGCCTGCATCGCCTGCAGCTCGGCCTTCGACGCAGCGCCCGTCGCCTGGGCCGACGCCTGAGGCGCGACCAGCGCCAGCGTGGCAGCGACCGCGGTCGCAAGCACGGTGTTTTTCACAATTGTCCCCTCACATTGGTGATGACTGAACGACAGGGCGCCGCACGGCCCGGCCGTGCGCGTGTTCCTCTGCCGCAGCTTTATAGGCCGGTTTTGTTACAGGGACGTTTCAGTTCCGTGCGGCGATGCGCGACGGCGGGAAATGACAGGTAAACGTGCTGCCCCTGCCCTCGACGCTCTGCACCTCGAGCCGACCGCCATGCCGCTGTAACGCATGTTTCACAATGGCGAGGCCGAGGCCCGACCCACCCAGTTTTCGCGAGCGCCCGGCGTCCACCCGGTAGAAGCGCTCAGTCAGGCGTGGCAGGTGCTCGGCGGGTATCCCGATCCCGGTGTCCCGCACCTGCACGTGGCCACCCGTGGCGTCCGTCCACCAGCGAACGTCGATCCGACCCTCCGCGGGGGTGTACTTGACCGCGTTGGAGACGAGGTTCGCGAAGATCGAATGGAGTTCCGACTCAGATCCGAGGACGAAGGCGTCGGAGTCGAGCTCGAGTCCGATGGTCGCGGGATGTCCTGGACGCGCCGACGCATCCTTGCGGATGAGCGCCAGCATCCCGCCAACGTCCACCGGCACGCGGTCGGCCTCCCCGCCCTGCGCCTCGAGCCTCGAGAGCTCGAGCAGGTCCTGGACGATGCCGCGCATGCGGTCCGACTGCCGGCGCATCTCCTGAACGGGCGCCTGCCACACCGGATCCAGCTCCGCGTCGTCCGCGAGCGAGTCCAGGTACCCGGTGATCACGGTCAGTGGCGAGCGAAGTTCGTGAGAGGCATTGGCCACGAAATCCTTGCGCATGGATTCGAGCCGCGCCTCGCTCGTCAC
The DNA here is from genome assembly GCA_963823535.1 of uncultured Gammaproteobacteria bacterium. Taxonomy (GTDB): domain Bacteria; phylum Pseudomonadota; class Gammaproteobacteria; order Steroidobacterales; family Steroidobacteraceae; genus RPQJ01. The sequence goes on along the minus strand of CAWGLZ010000003.1, from coordinate 27,314 downwards.
GTCCCGGACGATGAGCAACTGCTGCCCGGATGCGTTGGTCGTGACGAGCCGGAACAGGAACCAGCGGTCACCGAGTTTCGGGATGTGGATCCGGGGAGGAGTCGCCGACCCGCCGCGCGCCAGGTATTCGGCCAGATCCGGGTGGCGGACGAGGTTGTCGAGGCGGATCCCGTGGTCGACCTTGCGCTTGAGGTCGAGCCAGCGACCGGCATTGCGGTTGAACCAGAGGATCTCCCGGTTCGGTCCGAGCAGGATCGCCCCGTCCGGCATCGCGGACGTCATGCGCCGGAACTCGCGCAGGAGCACGAGCACGCGCCGCTTGTGAAAGACCTTCCGACGATGGAGGCGACTCGCGGTTGCGACGACCTCGCCCCACAGCCCCGCCATGTTGGGGGGTGGCTCGGTCGCACGCCTGCGCAGCCAGTGCTCGAACCGCAGGAGATTGCGCAGCTCGTAGGCCAGCAGGCCTGCGAGTACTGCAGCCAGCAGCGCGAGCGTGTGGCCGGTCGCCCAGCCGACCACCGCAGCCGCGACGAGCGCGACGGCGATCCAGATGAGGTGATGCCAGGCGGGTCTGGACAATGTGCGCCGCCGGGCCGCGGTCACTCGGTCCGCGTCGAGAAGCGGTAACCCGCGCCCCTGACGGTCTGCACGAGAGAGTCGAGCGCGAAGGGCTCGAGTGCCTTGCGCAGGCGGCGAATGTGCACGTCGACCGTGCGTTCCTCCACGTAGACGTTGCCACCCCAGACCCGGTCCAGCAACTGGCTGCGCGAATACACGCGCTCCTGGTGCTCCATGAAAAACTGCAGCAAGCGGTACTCGGTGGGACCGAGCTGGACGGTCTCGCCGTCGACCGTTACGCGGTGGCCCGCCGTATCGAGCAGCAGGCGCCCCGCCTCGAGCGACTCGTCCGGTCCGATCGACGAGGACCTGCGCAGGACCGCGTTGATCCGGGCAAGAAGCTCCCGAGGACTGAAGGGCTTCGTGACGTAGTCGTCCGCACCCCCCTCGAGGCCGGTGACCTTGTCGTGCTCCTCCGCCCTGGCCGTCAGCATGATGACCGGCATGTCCTCCGTGTCCTTGTTGCGCTTGATGGCACGGGTCAGCTCGAGGCCGCTCTGGTCCGGCAGCATCCAGTCCACCAGCAACAGGTCCGGACGGCGATCGGCGATGCTGGCCCGTGCGGCGGAGCAATCCTCCGCTTCACGCACGTCGAAGCCGGCTCTCCGCAGGCCAAACGCAATCATGTCGCGTATCGGCTTTTCGTCCTCGACGATCAGGATCTGCTTGCCCGTCATGACGCCCCTTTGCTGGCAGTCGCGTTGCAGCAGAATTACAGCCTGTAATTATGACATTCCGGTGACGTTCCGTGGCGACGGCCTGGCCACGTCGTCACGGATGTAGACGGGTAGCGCCTGCTCCGCGGGTACGCCTCCGCCCCCCGCCAGGGTCCGCGCCCCCAGGCGCGCCACCGCGTCGGCGCGCGGATACAGGCCGTCATGAATCTGTAAACCGGCATTCCGCAGTCGATCATGCAGCGCCGGATGCCGCGCGAGCGCGTTGCCGGCCGCGTGCGCGGCGGTCGCAACGCCGTGCCCGACACGCTCGGGGGGATCCACCCGCTCCGGCGCCAGTGATCCCAGGCCGCCGTCCGCCTCGCGGCGGAACAGGCCCCAGTACACCTCGCCCATGCGGGCGTCGTTGCAGATGAGGATCGCCTCCCCGGTCGCAGCCGGCACCTGTTCCGCCACTGCCGCGAGGCTCGAGACCGGCGCCACGGGCAGGTTCGCACCGAATGCGAGCCCCTGCACGACGCCCGTGGCGATGCGCAGGCCCGTGAATGCGCCCGGCCCGCGCCCGAACGCCAGGCCATCCAGGTCGGCGAGCGCGATTCCAGCCTCCCCGAGCAGGGCGTCGACCATCGGCAACACGAGGTCGGCATGGCTGCGCTCGGTCACCTGGAAGCGCAGATGCACCGCGCCGTCGAGCAGCAGCGCGACGGAGCAGGCTTCGGTAGATGTGTCGAGGGCAAGAAGGCGCATCAGTCCAGGAGTTTCGGCTGTTCAGTGGTGGGTAGTGTACGAGCTTCGAGCATCGACTCGGGCCCGCGATCTCTAGACAGGATCGCCATCTGCTGTCGCCAGTCGCTCCCGCAGAAACTCCGTCACTTCCTCCACCTCGCGCGTCCGCCGCATCGGCGGCAGGCTCTGGATGAAGGCCCGGCCATAGCCCTTGGTCACGAGCCGGGTATCGCAGATCATCACGACGCCGAAATCGCCCGCATCCCGGATCAGCCGGCCCACGCCCTGCTTGAGCGCGATCACGGCCTGCGGCACCTGCTCGTCGAAGAAGGGATTGCCGCCCTGCGCCCGGATCGCCTCGAGGCGCGCCTTGAGCAGCGGATCGTCGGGCACGGCGAACGGCAGCTTGTCGATGATCACCACGGAAAGCGCGGAGCCCTTGACGTCCACGCCCTCCCAGAAGCTGCCGGTCCCGAGCAGCACCGCGTTGCCCGCCTCGCGGAACTGGCGCAGCAGCTGGTCGCGCGACGTGTCGCCCTGCACCAGCATGGGTACCGGTGGTGCATCGCCCCAGATGCCACGCAGCGTGTCGGCGGCCTCCCGCAGGGCCCGGTGGCTCGTGAACAGCAGGAATGCGCGTCCGCCGCTGGCCTCGAGCACGGGCAGCGCGGCCTGCACCACGGCGCGCGTGTGCCCGGGCGCACCCGGATCCCCGAGACCCTTCGGCAGGTACAGGAGCGCCTGGTTCGCGAAATCAAAGGGACTCTCGAAGCGCACGCTGCGCGCCCGCGCGAGGCCGGACCGTCGCTTGTAGTGCGAGAAATCCTCGCCGACGGCGAGCGTCGCGGAGGTGAGTACCCATGCGCTCGACTGCGCCTCGAGCAGCGCGGCGAGTTGCGAGGCCACGTCCACCGGCGCGAAATGACAGCTGACGTTGCGCGCACTGGTCTCCGCCCAGCGCACCCCACCCTCCGCGTCTTCGGCGGTCAGCGCGTGCAGGCGCGTCGCGCTGTCCTCGAGACGCTCCCTCAGCCGGGTGAAGGCGCCATGCCCCTCGCCCGCCAGCGGTCCGAGGGCCTCGTCGAGTTCGCTCGCGCGGGCGGCCAGTCCGTTGAGTGCCTCGATGAGCCGTTCTGGCCACTGGGAGTGCTCGAGGCGCACCTCGCTTCCGGCGGCGGACGCGATCACGGCGGCCACCTGCGCATCGAGCCCGGTGAGTGCCGCCTCCACGTTCGAGCCCATCTGCTGCGCGAGCAGCAACTCGCCGGCCACGTCCCGCGAAATTGCCGACAGCTGTCGCGTGCTGACGCTGTAGCCGAGGAACTGCGCCGCGATGTCTGGCAGCTGGTGCGCTTCGTCGATGATGATCGCGTCCGCACCGGGCAGCAGGTCGCCGAAACCCTCTTCCTTCAGCACCAGGTCGGCCATCAGCAGGTGATGATTCACCACGACGATGTCCGCCGCCTGCGCCTCGCGCCGTGCCCCGAGGACGAAGCAGTCTTCGTAGACCGGGCATTCCGCACCGAGACAGTTTTCTCGCGTCGAGGTGACCCACGGCCACACCGGGTCCGACTCGCCGAGTCCGGGGAGCTCCGCGATGTCGCCCCGCTTCGTCAGGTTCGACCATGCGCGCACCTTCGGCAGGGCCAGCGCCACCTCGCGGCGCAGGCCCCGTGAATACGCCTGCTGCTCGGCGAGTTCCAGCCGATGGCGGCACAGGTAGTTTGCACGGCCCTTGAGGAGCGCCACTCGCACGGGACGGCCGAGCGCGCCGCAGACCGCCGGCAGGTCGCGATGGTAGAGCTGGTCCTGGAGTGCCCGGGTGCCGGTCGAGAGAATCACTCTCCGCCCCGAGACGAGGGCCGGCACCAGGTACGCGAACGTCTTGCCGGTGCCCGTGCCTGCCTCGACGATCAGCGTGTCGTGCGCGTCGAATGCCGCGGCGACGTGCTCGGCCATCGTCACCTGCTCGGGGCGCAAGGCATATCCCGGCAGCGCCCGCGCGAGCGGCCCCGAGGATCCGAACAGTTCGGAGAGGGAACTCGCCACGCCCGTCAGCGGAACGTCGCGCGGAAGCGGAGCAATGCCGTGGCGCCCGGCGCGAGCGAGCGGTGCAGCGTCCAGCGCAGGTGCGTGAGCTCGCCCGCGCCGGGTCTCTGCGAGTACGTCTGCCCGCCGTCGACCGAGTACGCCAGGTCGCAGGCCGGGCCGACGGCGGAGCCCTCGACAAAATGCATGCCGAGCGGCAAGCGCTTCGTCACGCGCACGTCGGTGACCGCCGACTTGTTGGGATTCCGGACGCGGATGGTGTAGTGGACTTCGTCGCCCGCCTCGAGTCGCTCGGCGGGCACGAAGCGCGCGACCGCGGGGTCCTTGCCATCGATCGGCTCATGCTTCTCCGCGACGATGTCGGTCTCGAGGCGATCGCTGCCCGACGCCACCGGGGCGTCCGGGGAGCTTGCTTCCGGATCGGCAGCCAATGCGGCGGGTGCGGCTGCGATCCAGAGGGTCGCGCAGGCCACCAGGGCAGCCCGGCGGGTCGCAGGTCGGTTTCGATTCGGCGGTCGCATCGGGTCGGGACTGTGCGGGAGGCCGGGACGCCAGGCAAGCGGATATTCGAGGCATTTCGGCTGAATTCCAGGCCGGGCCGCACAGCCTCCGGACCCTCGGTGACGCCGCAAGGACGGCTATGCATTAACCCCATTTGACATGTGACCCGGGCTGATCTATTGTGCACTGCAACAAATGCTGCGGCGCAGCACGATTGCCCAAGGAGCTCCAGATGATCAGCCAGATGCAGGAATTCGTCGTCGAACAGACCTCCAACCTGACCGACCAGGTGCAGAAGATCCGCAAGGGATCCGTCGAGACCGTCCGCGAGGCGGCCGTCGGATCGGCGGAAGGCCTCAAGGCCCTCAAGTCCCCCATCCGCCAGCTCGCGCGCTCGAGCGTGAAGCTGACCAGTGTCTCGCAGGCCGCCGTCGCGGGCCTGATCGACCTGCAGTCCGACATGGTGACCTCGGCGATCACCGATGCGGCGCTGCGCCTCGAGCGCGCCTCGCGCGCCAGCTCGATCATTGACCTGGTCCGCGACCAGTACGAGCTGATCCCGGCGACCCGTGAGAGGATCGTCGAGGATGCGCAGCGCGCGGTGCAGATCTTCAAGCACGCCGGCCGTGACTTCCGCGGCGTCGCGACCAACCTCTACGACAAGGTCGTCGAGCCCGTCGAGGAAAAGCTTCCTGAAGTGAAGGTCAAGGTGAAGGTGAGCAAGCGCAAGCCCGCCAAGGCGAAGGCCAAGGCGAAGCGCAAGACCACCCGCGCGCGCAAGACGGCAGCCGCCGCCTGAGACGGACGCCCGGCACCCGAAACTTCATAACCGATCTCCCCCTGATTGCGCCCTCCTCGGAGGGCGCTTTTTTTTGTTTCGCGGCCGCCATCCACGGCGCAGCAGCCACTGCCGTTCAACCGGGGTCGAGCGGTTCCTCGTGCATGGTGGACAGCTGCTCGCGCAGATCCAGGACGTGCTGCTCCCAGAACTTGGGTTCCTCGAACCACGGGAACGCACGCGGGAAGGCCGGGTCGTCCCAGCGCCGGGCGAGCCAGCCTGCGTAATGCATCACGCGCAGGGTCCGCAGCGGCTCGATGAGCGCCAGCTCGTGACGGTCGAAATCGGCGAACTCGCGATAACCCTCGAGCAGGCTGCCGAGCTGCGAGTTCATCTCCTCCCGCTGCCCTGACAGCAGCATCCAGAGATCCTGCACCGGTGGTCCGGTCATGCAGTCGTCGAGGTCGACGAAATGCGGCCCATCGTCGGTCCACAGCACGTTGCCCGCGTGACAGTCCCCGTGCAGGCGCAGCCGGCGATACGGGGTCGCCTCGGCGAACCGCTGTTCCACCAGCGCGAGCACGTCGCGCGCGAGCGATTCATACGCCGCTTCCAGGTGAGGCGGAATCCAGCCCTCCGCCAGCAGGTAGTCCGCCGTCTCGGCGCCGAGCCGGTGCCAGTCCAGGGCCGGGCGGTGACGGAACGCACGTGTCGCGCCGATGGCGTGGATTCGCCCGAGGAAGCGCCCCATCCAGCGCCGCTCATCCGCCGTCGCGAGTTCAGGCCAGCGACCGCCACAACGCGGATAGATCGCGTAGCGGAATCCCGCGGCCTCCAGCAGCGTGCGACCGTCGCAGGCCTCCGGCGCGACGACCGGTACCTCGGCACGCGCCAGCTCGAGCGCGAACCCGTGCTCCTCGAGGATGGCCGGCGTGCTCCACCGTCCCGGCCGGTAGAACTTGGCGATGACCGGCGGCGCATCGTCACGTCCCACCTGGTAGACGCGGTTCTCGTAACTGTTGAGCGCCAGGACCCGTCCGTCGCAGCGATGACCGGCGGCCTCGACCGCGTCGATCACGACATCCGGGGTAAGAGCGACGTAGGGATGCCGGGCGTCCACCTGCCCATTACGGCACGGTCGGGCGCATCCGTAAACACGAAGCCCCCTGCGCCCGAAGGCGCAGGGGGCTCGTGGATCAGGTCGCCCTGTCGCGGGATCAGCTGCGTCGGCGACGCACGAATGCGCCAAGGCCCAGCAGGCCCAGTCCGAGCAGTGCCAGCGTTCCCGGCTCCGGCACGCCGATCACCGACTCGACGACCACGATGAAATCGGCGTAGTCATTGAAGCCGCCGAGCGGCGCCGCTTCCCAGGCGAGCAGGAATTCGTTGGGCACGAACCGGCCCGGTGCGAGCCCCGGCAGCTGCAGCGTGTCGACGCCATTGCCCTGGAAAGCCACCAGGTGCGCGTCGCCCATGGTCGGGTCGCCACCATTGAGGCGCATCTGCGAGAACCAGACATTGGACCCGGTGTCGAGGAAGTAGCCGAATCGATTGGCCGCGAAGTTCACGCCCGTGTCGACGAGGTTCACGAACACGCTGCCGTCAGCCTTGATGGACACGACCACCTGGTCGCCCGGAACGTTCGAGGCCGAGAACAGCACGACCTGGTTGCCCGGGTTCCGCGCGTCGTAGATCCCGAAGGCGGAGCCGTTCGCGACCCGGGCGGAAGGCGCCGGCATGGCGGCTACGAAGGTGCTGGCGGTGATGCCGCTGGCGGTGACACTCCAGAGCTGGTTCTGCAGGTACTGGTCATTGGCGATGTCGATGCTCGAGTCGCCGGCGTTCGGCGCCACGGTGATGCTGTCGAGCACGCCCTCGAGTGCACCGCCATCCACGATGATGGGCATGGCGGCAGCCGGCACGCTGAACACAAGCGCTGCAACGGCAGCCATCGAGGCCAGTACGGGGATCCTGTTCTTCACGTCGTCTCCAAAAGGTGGGTTAAGTCGGGGGCGCGTTCAAAGCAGCAAACGCCGTGCCAACTGGATCCAGGCACCTGGAAGAGCGGTCGGCATGGCATTATTTTTTATTGTAAAAACAACATATTATGCGGTTATTATGTTACTCGAATGAAGTCACTCCATGCGCTGCCCGCCCGGTCCGAGGTGTAAACAGGCTCGACAACCCGCGCTGCTAGAATCCCGCGGTGACATTCCCCCGCCCACGTTCACTCAGCGGCCTGATCCTGGTCGGCCTGCTGCTGGTCTCGTTGCCGCTGCTCGCGGGCGTCGTCAGTGCCGCCCTGGAAATGACCCGCCTGTCGGAATCCAGCGAGCGCCTCGTCATCCATGGCGTACAGGCCACGCGCTACAGCCAGGCCCTGGTCAGGCAGGTGGCGGCCATGGAACGTACCGCGCGCCTCTACCAGTTGCTTGGGCGATCGGAACTCAAGGCCGTCTTCGACGAGAACCATCGCCGCATGACGACAGTCCTCGAAGGGGTCACGGCGCTTCCTGGCGACGAGGCACGCAATGAAGTCGTCGACGAGATCCGTCGCCGGGCCGACCTCGTCGCCGACGGACTCAACTCGACCGAGACCGCGGTCCGCGCCGAGGTACTCGGCGAATTCGGCCCGCTCGCCCGCGACACGGGACGACTCTCGCTGCTGGCGTCCCAGCAGATCGACCGGGAACTGATCGGCGTGCAGCAGCAGACCGAGCGGGTCCGACGACGCCTGTTGTGGCAGAGCGCAGCCCTCGCCCCGATCACGCTCGGTTTCGCACTCGTATTCGCGCTGTTCGTCGGCCGGCCGATCCGCGACATCGACCGCGCCATCGGCAACCTCGGGCACGGCCGCCTGCTCGAACCCGTGCACGTCCGGGGTCCGCCGACGGACCTCGAGGCCCTCGGCCGCCAGATCGAGTGGCTGCGACAACGGCTGCTCGAGGTGTCGGAGGAGCGCGAGCGATTCCTGCGTCACGTCTCGCACGAACTGAAGACGCCGCTGGCCAACATCCGCGAGGGATCGGAGCTGCTGCTGGAAGGGACGGTCGGCCCCCTGCAGGGCGAGCAAGCGGGAAATCGCCGGCATCATGCGCGAGAACAGCCTGCGCCTGCAGCAGCTGATCGAGAACCTGCTCTCCTACAGCGAGTGGCAGGCAAGGCGTGGCGAACTCGACATCGGCGAGTTCCGGCTCGCTCCGCTGGTCCACGCGGTCACGGAGAGCTACCAGTTGCCGCTCACGACCCACCGGCTGCGGCTCGAGACGAGCATCGAAGACATCACGTTGCGCGCCGATCGCACCCGGCTGCGTCTGGTCATCGACAACCTGGTCTCGAACGCCATCAAGTTCTCGCCGGAGGGCGGAACCATCCACGTGCGTGCAGGTGTCGAGGGGACGGAGGCGGTGATCGACGTCGCCGATGCCGGCCCGGGCATTGCATCCGAGGAACGCGGGCGCATCTTCGAGCCGTTCTTCCAGGGCGCAACGCCACAGGGTGGACTGGTACGCGGCACCGGCATCGGCCTGTCCGTCGTGCAGGAGTTCGTTCATGCCCACGGTGGCCGCGTCGAACTGGTCGACGGCGACCTGCCCGGTGCCCACTTCCGCGTCCACCTGCCGCTGGTCACGGTCGCCAGGAGCGCTTCCGCCTAGGGGCATGGGACTTGCGGGCATAGAATGGCTGGACCGATGAAACGCAGAACGCTCCCCGCCGTCGCGATCGCCATACTGCTGCTCGGTGGATGCGCCGCCTCCGCGCCGGCCGCGAAGGGTCCCGCCGAGGCCGCGGTCCCTGCCGCGCCGCCCCGCCCCGCCGACCTCGGTGCCTACCTCGATACCCTGTCCGGGATGGCGCCGGGCGACACCGTCCGGCAGCAGGCGACCCTGGAGGCGGCCCTGGCCGCAAGCCAGCAGTCACCGACAGCCGCGAATCGGCTGCGCTACGCACTCGCGCTCGGCAGCGCAGGATCTGCTGGCAGCAATCCCGTCGAGGCGCGGCGCATGATCTTGGAATTGCTCTCGGGCCCGCACGACCTCAAGGCCGCGGAGGTTGCCCTGGCCGAGAGTTTCCTCAGGGAATTCGAGGCCCGGGTGACGCTGTACGCGGAACTCGGCCGCCAGCGCGAGGAAGCCGCGGCCAGGCTGGCATCGCTCGACGCAAGCGCCGACCACCGCACCGATGCGCTGGCCGCGGAGAACGCCCGTCTCAGGCGGGCGCTCGCCGAGGCGGATCGCAAGCTCAAGGCCGTCGCCGAGATGGAACGCCAGTTGCTGGAACAGGTCTCCGAACCGGCGAGTCCGGACGCTCCGCCGCCATGAGCCGTGCAGGACGCCGGGCTGCGCGCATCCTCGTCGTGGACGACGACCCCGGACTACTGCGACTGCTCACGATCCGGCTGCGGTCCGAGAGATACGAGGTGGAGCCCGTGGACAGCGCGACCCAGGCGCTGGAAGCCGTCAGTCGCTTTCGGCCGGACCTCGTCGTCACCGACCTGCGCATGGCCGGCATGGACGGCATCGAACTGCTGAAGGAACTGCAGCGACGCTGGCCCAGCCTCAACGTGATCCTGCTCACGGCGCACGGCACCATCCCCGACGCCGTGCGCGCGACGCAGTCGGGCGCGGCGGCGTTCCTGACGAAGCCGGTCGCCAAGGAACAGCTGCTCGAAGAGGTGCGCCGCGCACTCGCCACATCGGGATTCGTCCCCGAGACGGAAGACTGGCGCGATGAGTTCGCGACCCGCAGTCCGGTGCTGGAAGAGTGTCTCGCCCGTGCGCATGCGGTCGCCACGACGGACCTGGTCGTGGTCATCACGGGTGAAACCGGGGCCGGCAAGGAGCTGCTCGGCCGTGCGATCCATCGCGCGAGCCGGCGCCGCGAAGGGCCCCTCGCCACGATCGACAGCGGTAACCTGTCGCCGGCCACGGGCGGCGAGGAACTGCGGGTCGCGCTGGAGCGCGCGCGCGCGGGATCGCTGCTCGTGCTGGACGTCGACGAGATGCCCCAGGCATTGCAGGCCGGCTTCGCACAACAGTTCGCGGTGGCGCCGCAGACGCACGATGTCCGGCTGCTCGCCACCAGCGCCCATCGACTGGACGACCTCGTGGCCGAGGGGCGCTTCGCTCGCGAACTGCTCGATCGGCTGATGGGCACCCAGATCGAGATGCCGCCGCTGTCGAAGCGTCGCGAGGACATCCCGCTGATCGTCGCCCAGTGCCTCGAGGAAACCACCGGCGGCGGCACGGAGCAGCGCAAGACGTTTTCCCCGGAGGCGATGGAACGCCTCGTGTCAGCCCGATGGCCAGGGAACGCCCGGCAGTTGCGGGCTGTCGTCCGGCAGGCGGCGGCCATCGCGACCGGACCGGTGATTCCCCCGGAGCTGGTGGACGAGGCCATGGGCCGTTATGTGCAGCTGCCGTCGTTCGACGAGGCGCGGGACGAATTCACGCGCGGTTACCTGGTGCAACTGCTGCAGCTGACCGAAGGCAACGTGAGCCAGGCTGCCCGTCTCGCGCGACGAAACCGCACGGATTTCTACAAGTTGCTGAGCCGGTACGATCTCCGGCCCGAAGACTTCAAGCCCTGAGGTCGGACCCGCGAAGGCGCCGCAACGAATGCGCACATTGCGCACGGCAAGGCCCGCGCGGCCGAGGCTATAATTGGCCATCCCGGATCAACCAACGCCCGGAATGCCGGCATTTCCGGACGCTGGCACGGGGCCGAAGAAGGAAGCCCGCCCGATGACCACTACCAACGCCGCACTCCGCGACTGGGTCGCAGAGACCGCAAAGCTCACCCAGCCCGATCGCATCTACTGGTGCACGGGAACCGACTCGGAGCGCGACGACCTCACGAAACTGATGCTGGAGACCGGCGACCTCATCGAGCTGGACCAGGCGACCTTTCCGAACTGTTACCTGCACCGCTCCCATCCCTCCGACGTCGCGCGTGTCGAGCACCTGACCTTCATCTGCACCCGGGACAAGGAGGATGCCGGCCCGAACAACCTGTGGATGGACCCCGCGGAGGCCCACGCCCGTGTGGACGGCCTGTTCAAGGGCTGCATGAAGGGCCGCACGATGTATGTCGTGCCGTATTGCATGGGCCCGATCACCTCGCCCTATTCGCGCTGCGGCGTCGAGATCACCGACAGCCCGTACGTCGTGCTCAACATGCGGATCATGACGCGCATGGGCAGGGCCGCGCTGGAGCGCATCGAGCGCGACGGCACGTTCGTCAAGGGCCTGCACTCGGTCGGCGACCTCGATCCCGAGCGGCGCTACATCATGCATTTCCCCGAGGAACTGTCGATCAAGAGCATCGGCTCGGGCTACGGCGGCAACGCCCTGCTGGGCAAGAAGTGCCATGCACTGCGCATCGCGAGCTGGCAGGCACGCACCGAGGGCTGGCTCGCCGAGCACATGCTGGTGGTGGGTCTCGAGAACCCGCGGGGCGAAATCCACTACGTCGCGGCGGCATTTCCCTCGGCCTGCGGCAAGACGAACCTGGGCATGCTGATTCCTCCCGACACCATGCCGGGCTGGAAGGTCTGGACGATCGGCGAGGACATCGCCTGGCTGCACGTCGGCAGCGACGGTCGGCTGCGCGCGATCAACCCGGAGGCGGGATTCTTCGGCGTGGTGCCGGGCACCAGCCCGAAGACCAATCGCAACGCCTACGAGATGATCCACCACGACACGATCTTCACCAACGTCGCGCTGACGGCGGACAACCAGCCGTGGTGGGAAGGCCGCAAGTCCGGCACTCCGACCGTGGACTGGCAGGGCCGCCCCTATGAGAAAGCGAATGGACCGGCGGCACACCCGAACTCGCGCTTCACCGTTTCGGCCAAGCAGAATCCCGCCTATAACCACCTGATGGAGCACCCCGAGGGCGTACCCATCTCGGCGATCCTCTTCGGCGGTCGCCGCCGCGAGGTTGCGCCGCTGGTCTACGAGGCCCGCGACTGGAAGCACGGCGTGATGGTCGGCGCCGGCATGGCGTCGGAGACCACGGCCGCCGCGGTCGGCCAGGTCGGCGTCGTGAGACGTGACCCGATGGCGATGAAGCCTTTCTGCGGCTACAACTTCGCCGACTACTGGACGCACTGGCTGTCGTTCGAGGGGCGCGTCAAGCAGTTGCCGAGGATCTTCCACGTCAACTGGTTCCGCCAGGACAAGGACGGCCGGTTCCTGTGGCCCGGCTTCGGCGACAACCTGCGCGTGCTGTCCTGGGTCATCGACCGCTGCGAGGGTCGCGCGGGCGCGCAGGAGACGCCGATCGGATTCCTGCCGAACATCGAGGACCTCGATCTCTCCGGGCTCGCGCTCGAGGAGGGTGCGCTGCACCAGCTGCTCGACCTCGACTACGACGCCTGGCACGGCGAGATCGACGCCATCGGCCGCTACCTCGAGGAGTTTGGCGATCGCACGCCGTCGTCGCTGCGCGCCGAGTACCAGCGCGTCAAGAAAGCGCTCGGCTGATCAGGCCCGTCCGCGCTCTCCCGCCTGAGGGAGAGCGCGCGGCAGGCTACCCCCGGCCCGCACGATACGCGCCCGGGGTCAATCGACCTCGACCCGGTACTGGATCGCGTCCGGCGAATTCGCCTCCGGGAGGTGCCCCAGGCCGATCAGTCCCTTGCCTTCTAGGGCCACGGAATCGCGCCGCACGAAGGCCTCCTTGCCCCCGGTCGTCGTCACGAACGAACCGTTGGTGCTCTGGTCCACCAGCAGGAACTTGTTGCGCGCGAGTTCGATCCGCGCATGGATGCGCGAGATCAGGCCTCCCTTGACGATGATGTCGCTCTCTTCCGAGCGGCCCAGCGTCAGGCTGTCACGGCCCTCGCCGACCACGTACTCCCGCCCCCGGTAGCGCAGCCGGACGCGCATCGGGCGATGCCCGGTCTTCGCATCGATGGCGATGGACGGCAGCATGCTCGTGGCGTCCTCCTGCTGCCAGAGGACCTCGAAGAGCTCGACCTCGTCGCGATGGCCTCGCACGGGAGTGACGTCGATCTGCCGCGTCACGGCACGCCACTCGGCCGACAGGCGCTGGACGGTGTCGGCGGTCAGGATGATCTGCCCCGCCTTGGCCTGGCTGGTCATGCGGTTCGCGGTGTGGACCGAGGAACCGAAGATGTCCTTCCGCTCTAGCACGACCGGTCCGTAGTGGCAGCCGATGCGGATGGCGACCTGGTGCCCCTGCACGAGGAGCCCGGGGTGGGTGCCGATATCGTGCTGCATCTCGGCCGCGGCATTCACGGCATCGTCGGCGGTGGGAAAGATCGCCAGGATCTCGTCGCCGATCGTCTTGATCACGCTGCCGCGATTGCGCTCCGTCGCGCCGCGCATCACCTCGACGCACACCATGATCGTGTCGCGGGCCTGGCGGTCGCCGAGCACCTCGTAGAGGCGCGTGCTGCCGACCACGTCCGCAAACAGGACCGCGACTTCCGTTTCATTGCTCATCAGCGGAACGACCCCAATGCCCATCGTGTCCGCCCCAACGGACGATGGGCGCCCGCGATTATACAGATGGCAGCCGGAGCCTCCTGCCTGCCGGCCTCAGGGGTGCCTGCGCACCGGCAGGGAGCCCGGATCCTCAGGCGGCCTGCTGGAAGACGCGCAGCGAGGTGCGCAGGACCTCGGCCCCGGCCCCGGGACGCGCGCCCTGCTCGCTCAGGAAGCGTCGCCAGGAGCGCGCACCCGGAAGTCCCGCATAGAGACCGTGCAGCGGCCTCAGCATGAGCGGCAGCCGGTGACCACGCGCCAGCATGTGCTCGACGTACCCAGCGTACTGCTCCACGATCGCCTCGCGTGCGGGTGCACGCCACCCGGCGTCGACGAATTCCCGGTGCAGCTCGGCGAGCAGCCACGGCTCCTGGTACGCCTGGCGCCCGAGCATGACCCCGTCGACCTGCGGCAACCACTCGCGCACCTGCGCCACGGTCTTCAGGCCGCCGTTCAGGATCACGGTCAGTCCCGGATTCTCACGCTTCAGGCGCGCAGGGACCTCGTAGCGCAGCGGCGGAATCTCGCGGTTCTCCCGGGGACTCAGGCCCTGCAGGTACGCCTTGCGCGCATGCACGATGAACACCGACACGCCCGCTTCCTGCACCGTCGCCACGAAGCGCGCGAAGAACTCGTAGTCGTCCCGATCGTCGATGCCGATGCGGCACTTGACCGTGACCGGAACCCGAACGACCGCCCGCATGGCCTGCACGCATTCGGCGACGAGCGCGGGCTCCGCCATGAGACATGCGCCGAAACGCCCGCTCTGCACGCGATCGCTCGGACAGCCGACGTTCAGGTTGATCTCATCGTAGCCCTGCGCCTCGCCGAGGCGAGCCGCGCGCGCGAGCAGCGCGGGATCGGAGCCGCCGAGCTGCAGCGCGACCGGGTGTTCCGCCGGATTGAAGCCGAGCAGCCGTTCGACGTCACCGTGCGCCAGCGCCTGCGCCGTCACCATCTCCGTGTACAGCAGCGCCCCCGGGCTCAGCAGCCGCAGCAGGTAGCGGCAGTGCCGATCCGTGTAGTCCATCATCGGGGCCACGGAGATGCGTCGCCCGATCATGTCCGCGCAGTCTCCTCGACCAGCCAGTCCACCACCGCTCGCAGGGCCTCTGCTTCCGCCGCGCCGCCGCGAATGGCCTCATCGTAGACCGCGAGCTGCCGGTGCGCGCTCGTGCCGCGTGCGAGAATCTCGCGCAGCCGCTCGATCTCGGCGACGCAGCCGAGCGCCTCCGCGTCCTCGCGGACCAGCGCGATCAGCTCCTCGAGCAGCTCCGAATACGGCACGATGCGCTGCTGGCCGAGGTCGAGCAGGCCCGCGTCATGGGAGTAGCGCATGGCCCGCCAGCGGTTCTCGCCTAGCAGCAGGTGCGAATACATGCGCCAGCGCTGGTTGGCGCGGCGCAGGCGCCAGAGCATCCTCACGAGGCACTGGTTGAGCGCGGCCAGGCTGAGCGCGTCCTCGAGCGTCGTGCAGCAGTCCATCACGCGCGTCTCGAGCGTGGGGTAGCGGACGCTCGGGCGCAGGTCCCACCAGATGCGGGAATTGTCGGCAATGATCCCCGTGTCGACCAGGATCTGGGTGTGGCGGCGATACTCGCCCCAGCTCGAGAACTGCTCGGGCAGGCCGGTGCGTGGGACGCCGTTGAAGATCATCAGGCGGAAGGACATCAGGCCCGTGCGCTCGCCCTCCCAGAACGGCGAGCTGCACGACAGCGCGAGCAGGTGCGGCAGGAAGTACGTGAGCTGGTTCATCAGGTCGATGCGCAACTCGTCGTCGTCGATGCCGACGTGCACGTGCAGCCCGCAGATCATCATGCGCCGTGCCGCGCCCTGCATCTCCTCGAGCAGGGCGATGTAGCGCTCCTTGTCGGTGCGCTTCTGCTTCGAGGTGAGCGAGAACGGGTGGCTCGACGCGGCGATGGGCGCGAGGTCGAACCGTGCCGACTCCTCGATCACCGCCCGGCGCAGTCCCGCGAGTTCGCGCCGCGCCTCACCCACGTCGCGGCAGACCGGCGTGGCCACCTCGACCTGGGCGCGCAGGAACTCGGGAAATGCGCGCCCTTCCGTTCGTTCGTTCAGGGCCGCAAAGAGCTGGTCCGGCGGCTCGGCCGCCACCGCACCCGTCGCACGCTCGACGAGCAGGTATTCTTCCTCGATGCCGATCGTCAGCGGAGGTTCGCGCGTTGCCATGGGGACTCCGTGTCACGCAAGCGCAGGGTCTCGGGATCGCGCAGCATGTCGCCGATGAGCCTCGACAGCAGGCGCACCCAGCGCTCCGTCCCCGCCGGGGACTCGAGCTGGTCCTGCCGGATCTCGATGCACAGGTGGGGCAGCCCGGCACTCTCGGCGTGGTGATCGATGGAGTAGTCCGAGGGATGCTTGCCGCTGTAGGGCTCGTTGTCGCCCACGACGATGCCCTCGACGGCTGTGAGGCCCTCGATCAGCCGCCGGGCGCTCCATTCGTCCTTGTCCCAGAGCACGCCGACATGCCACGGACGCTGGAATCCCGCGATCTCCGGCGTGAACGTGTGCACCGACACGACCAGCGGCACGATCTCACGCGTGCGGAATCCGGCCAGCATCGCCGCAATGGCTTCGTGGTAGGGGTCGAAGAAGCAGGCGAGGCGCACGCGGCGCTCGAACTCCGTGATCGCCTGGTTCCCCGGGATGACCCAGCCGTCGCTTTCCTTGCGGAACGCCTCGGGGTCGTCCGGCTGGCGGTTGCAGTCGACGATCAGGCGCGAGTAGCCGGCGAGCACGGCGGGCGCATCGAGCGCGTTGGCGATTCCCCTCGCCAGTTCGCCTGCCCCGATGTCCCACGCAATGTGCTGCCAGCTCGGCAGCTCCGGAAGCCCGAGGCGGTTCATGGCCCGCGGGAACGCGCGGCTCGCATGGTCGCAGATGACGAGCACGGGTGCGCCGCCGTGCTCGTGCAGCACGGCAAAAGGCGGCGGATCCTCGCGCCCGATCAGTGGGTAGGCCGAGGGGAACTGGTCGCGGGTGTTCGGGGACATGAATCAGTGTTGCGGAAAGGAGCGCCAATTGTAGCTGAACCGCAGCGCGGCCCCCGAATGCGACCCCGGTCACACCCCCGGGCGAGTCGCGGCGCCTAGTATCCGGCTCGATCCGCCCCGGATTGGGGGCGATGGGCACGATTTCAGAGGGATGAGGCGACTCACCAACAAGAAGAACGGCGCCGTTGCGATCACGGAGGATCCTGCCTTCCGTGGCCCGCGACGCTGGCGGCCGTCCGCGACCGACCCATGAGCCTCCACCCGCTCCTCAAGCAGCAGTTCGACGACTCCCGGCAGGACGGCGGTCGACTCGACCTGCGCAGGCTGCTGCAGGCGATCAGTGCCGCCTACGGCGAATGGGACGAAGAACGCCGCGGCGTCGTCCGCTCGATGAAGCTGCTCGCGGACGAAACGAGCGCATTTACCCGCGAGGTGCGCGAGAGCGCCGCCGCCCAGCTGCAGTCCATCCTCGACCACGTCAAGGACGCCATCCTGACGGTGGACGAGAACGGTCGCGTCGAGACGCTGAACTCGACGGGCGAGCGCGTGTTCGGATACGAGGAAGAAGCGGTCCGCGGACGCAAGCTCGACCTCCTGATCCCCACGCTGGCCCGCCGGCCGCAGCTCACCGAAGCCCTGGAGGAACTCGCCGAATCGCTCGAGGACACCCAGGTGGACCTGGCGCCGCGTGAAACCCGCGCCCGTCGCCGCGACGGGACGCTGTTCGACGCCGAACTCGGCGTCAGCAAGGTCAAGCTCGACCGGCGCGAGGTGTACATCGTCTGCCTGCGGGACACGACCGACCGCAAGCGTGCCGAGGCCGCCATACGCGAAAGCGAGGCTCGCTATCGCACGCTGGTCGAGAACGCACCGGAGGCGATCGTCGTCCTCGACGTCGATCTGGGGCGGTTCGTCGAGTGCAACGAGAATGCAGTGCGCTTCTTCAAGATGGCGCGCGAGGAACTCCTCGCGAGCGGCCCGGAGAAGATCAGCCCGGCCGAGCAGGCCGACGGCACGCCCTCCTTCGGCGTGGCACGCGGCTACGTGGCGCGCGCCCTGGACGGCGACGCACCCTGCTTCGAGTGGCTCCACCGCGACGCCCTGGGCCACGACATCCCTTGCGAGGTCCGCCTGGTCCGCCTGCCCTCCTCCAGCAGCCGGCTGGTCCGCGGCAGCATCACCGACATTACCGAGCGCAAGCGGGCCGAGTTCCTGGCCGCGGGCGAGCGGCGGGTATTCGAGCGGATCACCGGCAACGTGGTCCTGCCCGACACCCTGGAGGCGATCGCCGAGACCGCGGAACGGGTCACCCCGGACGCCCTCTGCTCGGTGTCCCTCTTCGACCAGGACGGCAACGTGCTGCGTCAGGTCGCCGGGCGTCGCCTGCCGCAGCATTTCCAGCGAACCATCGCGGCCGTCGAAGTCGGCGCACGCAACGGCTCCTGTGCCGCGGCGGTCTACCTCCAGCGCCAGGTCATCGTCGCCGAGATATCCCGCGACGCGCTGTGGGAACACCAGCGCGCCCCGGCGCTGGCTGCGGGCCTGCGTGCCTGCTGGTCGACGCCGATCCGCGCTTCCGATGGACGCATGCTCGGAACCGTCGCGCTCTATTTCCACCAGCCGCGCAGCCCGCTCAAGCGCGACTTCGAGCTGATGGCACGGCTCACGGCGCTCGCTGGCATCGCGATCGAGCGCCAGCAGTCGGAGGAGGCCCTGCGCTGCAGCGAAGCACGCTATCGCGGCCTGTTCGAAAACGTGATCGAGGGCGTGTACCGGGCGTCCGTGGACGGCCGCCTCGAGTCGGCCAATCCGGCGCTGGTCGAGATGCTCGGTTACGAGCGGACGGAGGACCTGCTCGGGCTGCCTTCGACCAGCACTCTGTACGTTGATGCGGCCGACCGCGCCCAGGTCGTCGCGGCCCTCGAACGCGACGGCCTCGTTCGCAATGCGGAGTACCGGCTGCGTCGCCGCGACGGATCGATCATCACCGTGGTCGAGAACGCCCGCGTGGTCCGTGATGCGGACGGAGCGATGGTCGGATACGAGGGCACGATCGCCGACATTACCGAGCGCAAGCGCGCCGAGGTGCAGCTCTCCGAGGAAAAGGAAAAGGCCCAGGTCACGCTGCAGTCGATCGGCGACGCCGTCATCACGGCCGACGCCGAGGGCTGCATCGAGTACCTGAACCCGGTGGCCGAGAGCCTGACCGGATGGGAGACGCACGAAGCCACCGGACGGCCGGTCACCGATGTCTTCCAGGTCCTGAGCGAGGCGACGCGCCAGCCGATCGACAGCCCGATCCTGCGCTGCCTGCGCGAGGGCCGCACGGTCGAACTCATCGAGCCCTCGCTGCTCATCAACCGTCGCGGCCAGGAGATCTCCATCCAGGATTCCGCGGCGCCAATCCGCGACCGCAGCGGCCGGCTGATCGGCGCCGTCATGGTCTTCCACGACGTCAGCCAGGAGCGGCGCCTGCAGCGCGCCCTCGCCTACCAGGCGAGCCACGACGCGCTCACCGGTCTCATCAACCGCCGCGAATTCGAAGGCCGGCTCAACGACGCCCT
The DNA here is from genome assembly GCA_963823535.1 of uncultured Gammaproteobacteria bacterium. Taxonomy (GTDB): domain Bacteria; phylum Pseudomonadota; class Gammaproteobacteria; order Steroidobacterales; family Steroidobacteraceae; genus RPQJ01. Next base: position 7,871 of record CAWGLZ010000003.1, on the reverse strand, counting down.
GCAGGCCGTGCGCGAGGACCCGACGGTCAACCACGTCCTCATGTACCTCGACCTCGACCAGTTCAAGGTCGTGAACGACACCTGCGGCCACCAGGCCGGCGATCGACTCCTGAAGCAGATCACGAGCGTCGTGCAGACCCGCATCCGCACCACCGACACCCTGGCCCGACTCGGCGGCGACGAGTTCGGCGTGCTGCTCGCGGACTGCACGCTGGAGACCGCAAGTCGCATCGCGGAGAACCTGCGGCAGGCGATCCGCGACTTCCGCTTCGTCTGGCAGGACCGCGTGATGAACGTCGGCGTGTCGATCGGCCTCGCCGAGATCAACGGCAGCGCCGAGACCCTGGCGGCGATCATGAGTGCGGCCGACGTGGCCTGCTATTCGGCCAAGGACTCGGGACGCAACCGCGTGCAGACCTACCGGCAGGGACGCGCGCCGGAGCGGCACCGCGAGATGCAGTGGGTGTCGCGCATCAACCGCGCCTGCGACGAGGACCGCCTCGAACTCCTCTGCCAGCCCATCGTCCCGATCCGCGCGGGCGCGGAGAAGCTGCGCCACTTCGAACTCCTGCTGCGCATGCGCGACGAACATGGCCAGCTGGTTCAGCCGGCGGAATTCATCCCCGCCGCCGAGCGCTTCAACCTCATGCCGGCGGTGGACCGCTGGGTCGTACGGCAGGCCTGTTCACGGCTGGCCTACCGGCGCAGCGAGACCGAGCGCCAGCCGTTCATGCTGGCGATCAACATCTCCGCGACCACGCTCAACGACGAGCAGTTCCTGGAGTTCGTCCTGGCGGAGATGACGGCCGCCGACGTCAGCCCGGGGGCGCTGTGCTTCGAACTGACCGAGGCCGCGGCCATGACCAGCCTGGCGGCCGCGACGCATTTCATCCGCGAACTGCGCAATCGCGGCTGCCGCTTCTCGCTCGATGACTTCGGCAGCGGCCTGTCGTCGTTCATCTTCCTGAAGAACCTGCCCGTGGACTACCTGAAGATCGACGGGCAGTTCATGCACAACGTCACCCGCGACCACATCGACCGCAGCATGGTCGAGGCGATTGCGCAGATCGGCGAGTCCATGGGGATCCGGACGATCGCCGAGCGGGTCGATTCGGCCGACGTGCTCGCGCAGCTGGCCGAGATCGGCATCCAGTACGCCCAGGGGCACTACATCAGCGCGCCCCGGCCCGTGGACGTACTCGATTCGCTGCTGACGACCGACGAAAAAGACATCAGACTGCTGGCGTGAACGACAACCTGATCCTGCTCATTCATTGCCCGGACCGGGAAGGCCTGGTGGCGTCGGTCACGTCCGTGATCCGCCGGTTCCACGGCAACATCGTGGACCTCGACCAGCACGTCGATGCAGAACGCGGCGTGTTCTTCATGCGCGTGGCGTGGACGCCACCCTCCCCGGATCCGGAGGTGGTCGTCCGCTTCGAGCGGGCCTTCGTGTCAGAGGTCGCGGAACCCTGCGCCATGCACTGGCGCCTCGAGCACGCCCGCCGCCGCGCCCGCATGGCCGTGTTCGTCTCGCGCTACAGCCATTGCCTGTACGACATCCTCGCCCGCTGGGAGTCGTCGGAATGGTCAGTCGACATTCCGCTGATCGTGAGCAACCACCGGGACCTGGAACCCGTGGCAAGGCGGCACGGGATCCGCTTCGAGCACGTCCCGGTGACGGCGGCGACCAAGGCCGATGCCGAGCGCCGCCAGCTCGAACTGCTGCGCGAAGAAGGCGTGGACCTCGTGGTCCTCGCCCGTTACATGCAGATCGTCACGCCGGGATTCATCGAGGCGATGAGCGGCAAGGTGATCAACATCCACCACTCGTTCCTGCCGGCCTTCGCCGGTGGCCAGCCGTATCACGCCGCACATGCCCGCGGCGTCAAGATCATCGGGGCCACGAGCCACTACGTGACCGCCGACCTCGACGCCGGCCCCATCATCGCCCAGGACGTGGTCGCCGTGAGCCACAAGGATTCAGTGGAGGACATGGTCCGCAAGGGCCGCGACCTGGAGAAGATCGTGCTGGCTCGCGCGGTGTACGCGCACCTGATGCACGAGGTGCTCGTATACGACAACCGGACGGTCGTGTTCGACTGATCAGGCTTCTTCAGTCCGCCCGGCACGCTTGCGCTCGTGCTCCTTCAGCGCCCGCTTGCGCAGCCGGATCGACGTCGGCGTGATTTCGACCAGTTCGTCGTCCTCGATGAACTCCATCGCCTGCTCGAGCGTGTAGCGGACAGGCGGCGTGAGGACGATGTTCTCGTCGCGGCCGGCGGCCCGGATGTTGGTCAGCTTCTTGCCCTTGAGCGGATTGACCACCAGGTCGTTGTCCCGGCTGTGGATGCCGACGATCTGTCCCTCATAGACCTCGTCCCCGTGGGCCACCATCAGGCGTCCGCGCTCCTGCAGGTTGAAGAGCGAATAGGCAAGCACGGTGCCCTGCGCGTTCGAGATCATCACGCCGTTCTGGCGGGCCGCGATGGCCTTGTCCAGCACCGGTGCGTAGTGATCGAATACGTGAAAAAGCAGCCCGAGTCCTGAGGTCGTCGTCCGGAACTCGGTCTGGAAACCGATCAGCCCGCGCGCCGGAATGACGTAGTCGAGCCGAACGCGGCCCTTGCCGTCCGGGTGCATGGCCTGCAGCTGACCGCCGCGACTGCCGAGGGCCGTCATGACGGCGCCCTGGCTGGCATCCTCGATGTCCACGGCCAGGATCTCGTACGGTTCGTTGGGGACGCCGTCGATCTCCTTGATCACCACCCGCGGCCGTGACACGGCGATCTCGTAGCCTTCCCGCCGCATGTTCTCGAGCAGCACGCCGAGGTGCAGCTCGCCGCGCCCGTAGACCTGGAACTTGTCCGGGTCGTCGCTCTCCTCGACTCGCAGCGCCACGTTGGTCAGCGCCTCGCGCAGCAGGCGCTCGCGAATCTGGCGGCTGGTCAGGTACTTGCCCTCCCGACCCGCGAACGGCGAGGTATTGACCTCGAACGTCATGCCGATGGTGGGCTCGTCGACGACCAGCGGCGGCAGCGCCTCGGGTCGCACGGGGTCGCACAGGGTGTCCGAAATGGCCGGCGTCTCGACACCGGCGAACGCCACGATGTCGCCCGCGCTCGCCTCATCCACCTCGATTCGGTCGAGACCGAGGAACCCGAGCACCTGCATGACCTTCTCGTTGCGGGCGCGGCCCTGCCGGTCGACCACGGTCACCTGCATGCCGCGACGGATCGTGCCGCGCTTGATGCGGCCGATGCCGATCGCACCCACGTAGCTGGAGTAATCGAGCTGCGAGACCTGCAACTGCAGCGGTCCCTCGAGGTCGACGTCGGGCGGCGGGCAATGCTGCACGATGGTCTCGAACAGCGACGTCATGTCCCCGCCGCGGTGCGCCGGGTCATGGGACGAGAATCCCTGGATGGCCGAGGTGTAGATCACGGGAAAGTCGAGCTGCGCCTCGGTGGCACCCAGTCGGTCGAAGAGATCGAAGGTCTGGTCCAGTACCCAGTTGGGACGCGCCTCGGGGCGGTCGATCTTGTTGATGACCACGATCGGGCGCAGCCCATGCGCGAAGGCCTTCTGCGTGACGAACCGTGTCTGGGGCATCGGGCCGTCCACGGCATCGACCAGCAGCAGCACCGAGTCCACCATCGACAGGACGCGCTCGACCTCGCCGCCGAAGTCGGCGTGCCCCGGGGTGTCCACGATGTTGATGCGGTAGTCGCGCCAGCGGATCGCGGTGTTCTTGGCGAGGATGGTGATGCCTCGCTCGCGCTCGAGTGCGTTCGAGTCCATCACGCGGTCCGGCATGGCCTTGCGCGCGTCGAAGGTACCGGATTGCTTCAGCAGCTGGTCGACGAGCGTGGTCTTGCCATGGTCGACGTGCGCGATGATGGCAACGTTACGCAGTTGCGTGGTGGGGTTGGAGGTCACAGGGGAGCCCGCGGAAAAGGGGCGCGGAGTATACAGGAACGGCCGTGGCGCCGGCCCGCTGCTGCGGCAAGGCGACGGCGGCGCCTATCAGCAGGCGCGCGAGGCCGGTCAGCGCTGCCCGGCCTACTGGCCGTCGACCGGCTTCGTCGTGCTTTCCGACGCCGGCATCGACTCGATCGCCTGTCCGGTGGCATCCGTCGCGGGGGCCGTCTTCTCGGCGGCCGCAACCTCGCCCACCACTACCGGTACCGAGAAGGTCCGGACGTCCGACTGGACCTGCGTGATCATCTTCGCCACGACGCCGACGTAATAGAGCCCGGCCGCATCCGCACGCACCAGCACCCGCGTCGAGTGTCGATCGCCGGCATTGACGCCCTCGATCCGCGCCGTGCCCCCTGAGACCAGCTTCGAGCCCCGGGATTCCCGTGACTTCGATCTCGAGCAGGTCCGCGGCCAGTCGCGGCAGGAACGTGAGTTCGATCTCGAAGGCCTGTCCTACAGCCGGCTTTGCCAGCACGTCGTACTTCAGGTCCACGGCCGCAGCCGTCTTGCTGGTGACGACCGCATTCGCCAGGGCCTCGTCCCCCGGGGCCGCGGCCGCCGTGTCGGTCGCCACCGGCTCCGGAACGGTCGGCGGCGGCGCCGGCTCCTCGTCCCGGCCGCAGCCCGACAGCAGGGCAGCCAATGCGACGGCGGCAAGCGGGTTCGCGGCGATGGTCGGAAAACGGCTGTGCATCATGGTTCGGACTCTCAACCGGTGATGGTGACGATCATGCAGGTGCGGCCCCGACGGGTCACCGCCGCCGGGTCAACGTGACTGTACTCGTACACCTCGAGCACGTAGTCGCCAGCCTCGACGTTTGTCTGCAGTCGTTCGGTGAACGGCGTCGCGGTTCCGGCGAATTCCGTCTGAAAAGCACGCGAGAGCACGAAATCGGGGTCCGGCTGGGGCGTGCCGACACAGGCTGGGGTCGCTCAATTCACAGGTGACCCGGATCTCGATCGGACGGGGGCCGGGCGAAGTGAACCTCAGGAACCGGCGATTGCCGAGCCTGTTGTATGAACCCGGCACCGTGACGACCGGCGGCCCGTCGTCGATGGTGATCGAACTCGACCCGCACACACGGACAGCGGGGCCGTTCAACGCGATGTCGGCATACACCGGAAGCACGACGTCGACGGAACTGGCGGCGACGCCGCTGTTGGTTTCCCGGCTGGCATAGGGCTCGATCTCGCTGCCGTTGATCGCCTCGGCGTTGACGACGTCGTCCACCGCAGCTCCGGGCACCCCGGGACGCTGTTTCAGGCCGGACACGAACGGGAATATGGCGGTCAGCGGCGTTCCGTCACGCAGTTCACTGGCCAGGACGTCGTACAGTGGTCGGAATCCCAGTGCCACGGCGTCATGTGGCTCGTTCGGCCCGTCATACAGGTCCCAGACCACGGCGTGCACGGACGATTCGTTGAACCAGCCCGCGACCTCGGCGTGGGCCGGGGCCTCGACGTCGTAGCGGAAGTCCTGGGCCTGCATCGCGCCATACGCATCCCGGACGAGGGAGTCGTTCATCACCATCGCGCCGAACGCGTTCGCAAAACCCTCGCTGAAGGCCAGCCGCATGTCGAGACGCTCGTTCAGGGAGTGCGACCCGCCCGTGGTATCCGTCCGACTGACCGCATCCTCCAGGAAATGCAGGAACTCATGCGCGACGACGTGACCGTCGTACTCGTCGGTATCGACGTTGGCCTCGCCGAGCACGTAGATACCTGCCGGGAAACCGTCGAGGGCGGCGGAACGATAGAGCGTCGTCTGGATGTTGCCATTGGCTGGGTTCCACACGTCCGATGGACGGTTTTGCGGACTCCAGAACACCTTGAGCGGTGCGAGGTCCACGCTGCGGTCAGCTTCCGCCGCGACGAACCGGACGGCCGAATACAGGGTATCGAGGACAGCGAAAGGTGCCGCTGCCCGCGTTTCCGTATAGGCGGAACCCGTCCAGCCCGAGGATGCATGAAGGTCCCGGGTCTCGGCAGTCGCGCCCGTGCTTCGGGCCGACCCGTCCAGCACGTAGAGGGCATTCCCGTTCGCGTTGTTCAGGATCCGCAGGTCCCAGCTCACCGGCTCCGACACCGCACCGGTGGACTGCGACACGGCTCGTGCACGAACGAACACATTCGTGTTCGCGGGGGCCGAGACCGAGTAGGCCCCGTTCGCATCGGTCGTGGTCGACGCCAGCACGGCCTGGTCCGAGGCCCGGACCAGATCCACGTTGACCGCGCGCACCGGCAATGCCACTGTCGCCTCGTAGTCCAGCCCACGTCCGCTCGTCGAGAGCGGCACCCGATCGTAGGTGATGCGGCCACTGATCGTGACGGAGGGTGTACCGCCGCCGTCACCGCCACTGCCACCGCCTCCGCTGCATCCGAGCAGGACAGCCACCGTGGCCGCCATCATGGGCAGCCGCAGACGCGCCGCAAGTTTCACCAGTGAGCGCAAGAGGATCCCGATCGGGGCTTGGACGCGATCGAGGATAGCAGAATCATGTCCGCCGCGACCGTTGCGCCCGGACCGGGCGTCGCGGGGAGGACTTCCGCATCAGTTCTGCTGAAGCCCGGGCTCCCGCAGCAGACGCAATTCCCACTCGAGCTGAGTACGCACGATGGTCTCGAGATCGTCGAAGCGCGGCGACCAGCCGAGCACGGTGCGAATACGTTCCGCGTGCGCAACCAGCGACGGGGGATCGCCCGCGCGCCGCGCCTGCTCGATCACGTTGAGCGGTCGCCCATGCACGCGCTCCACCATGCGCAGCACCTCGCGCACGCTGTAGCCGTGGCCGTAGCCGCAATTGAGCGTCGCGGACGGACCGTCCTTCCGCAGGTAGTCGAGCGCCTTCAGATGTGCCCCGGCCAGGTCCTCGACGTGGATGTAGTCCCGCACGCCGGTGCCGTCCTCGGTCGGGTAGTCCGTCCCGAAGATCGAGACCGACGGTCGGACGCCGGCGGCCTGCTGGCAGGCCACCTTGACGAGCAGTGTCGCCTGCGGCGCCGTGTGACCGATACGCCCGCCCGGGTCGCTGCCGGCGACGTTGAAGTATCGCAATGCGACGTAGCGCAACGCCGATGCCGCGGCGAGGTCGCGCAGCATCCACTCGCTCATCAGCTTGGACAGGCCGTACGGATTGATCGGAGAGGTCGGTGTCTCCTCGCGCGCGAGCCCCTCCTCCGGGATGCCGTAGACCGCGGCCGTCGACGAGAACACAAAGTGTTCTACCCCCGCCCGGTCGCAACATTCGAGCAGGTTGCGGGTCGCCGCCGTGTTGTTGCCGTAGTACTTGAGGGGGTTCGATACGGACTCGGGTACGACGGTGTGTGCGGCGAAGTGCATCACCGTCTCGATGCCATGATCCCGCAGCACACCGTGCGACCGCCTCGCGATCGCCCGTGTCGCCCACGATCAGCGGCGCGCCGAGCACGGCGCTGCGGTAGCCGCTCGAGAGGTTGTCGAGCACCACGACGCGTTCGCCGCGCTCGAGGAGCTGGCGGACGACGTGGCTGCCGATGTACCCGGCGCCGCCGGTGACCAGGATGCCGGACAAAACGATCTTCGACGCTGGTCAGAAGATGCGGACGATGAACGGCAGCCTGACGCTTGCAGCACCCGTATTGACGGTCAGCGACCCGAGCACGGCCCGGCCGGGCTGGAAGGCGTTGGCGACGTCGGTGGTAATCCGGTACGTCAGCGTGTACGTCGTGAGGCTGCCGCTCAGCAAGTTGCCGAGCGAGCCGTAGATCGTAATCAGCTGGGACGTGTCCTCGGCGAAGAGAAACGCGCCGCGCCCGCCGTCCGCCAGTGCCGCGAGGGCCTGGCCGTCGACCTCGCCCGACAGGCCGATCGTGAAGATGTCGACCCCCGTCGCCGTGCTCTTGGCAATTGA
>CAWGLZ010000002.1:0-29116 GCA_963823535.1 uncultured Gammaproteobacteria bacterium | reverse complement strand
TGCCGCCCTGCCGTCGTTCTCGATCACCGTCGAGGCCGGCAACCGCGCGCCGACGATCAGCGGCGCGCCCGCAGGCGCCGTCACCGCCGGCCAGGCCTACAGTTTCCAGCCGAGCGCCTCCGACCCCGACGGCGATCCGCTCACCTACTCGATCGCCAACAAGCCCACCTGGGCCGCGTTCAGCAGCTCGACCGGACGGCTCTCCGGTACGCCCAGCAGCTCACAGGTCGGCGCCTACAGCGGCATCACCATTTCCGTGTCGGATGGCACCGCCAGTGCCGCCCTGCCGTCGTTCTCGATCACCGTCGAGGCCGGCAACCGCGCGCCGACGATCAGCGGCGCGCCCGCAGGCGCCGTCACCGCCGGCCAGGCCTACAGCTTCCAGCCGAGCGCCTCCGACCCCGACGGCGATCCGCTCACCTACTCGATCGCCAACAAGCCCACCTGGGCCGCGTTCAGCAGCTCGACCGGACGGCTTTCTGGTACGCCCAGCAGCAGTTTCGCCGGCATTGCGTTCAGTGGCATCACGATTTCGGTGTCGGACGGTGCGCTCAGCGCCGCGCTGCCGTCGTTCTCGATCACCGTCGAGGCCGGCAACCGCGCGCCGACGATCAGCGGCACCCCGGCCGGCGCCGCGACCGCCGGTCAGGCCTACAGCTTCCAGCCGAGTGCTTCCGACCCCGACGGCGACACGCTCACCTACTCGATCGCCAACAAGCCCACCTGGGCCGCGTTCAGCAGCTCGACCGGACGGCTCTCCGGCACGCCCACCAGCGCGCAGGTGGGCAGCTACAGCGGCATCACGATCTCGGTGTCGGACGGCTCCGCAACCGCCGCTCTCGCGCCGTTCACCCTCACCGTCCAGAGCACGAACCGCCCGCCGACGATCTCCGGCGCAGCGGCCTCGTCCGCGATGGCGGGCCAGGCCTATAGCTTCCGACCGAGTGCGTCCGATCCCGACGGCGACTCGCTCACGTTCTCCATCACGAACAAGCCCACCTGGGCCGCGTTCAGCAGTTCGACGGGTCAACTGTCGGGTACGCCGACGTCAGGCGACGTCGGAACCTACGGCAACATCACCATCAGTGTCAGCGACGGCCAGGCCAGCGCAAGCCTCGGTGCGTTCTCAGTCGCCGTGATGCAGAACGCCAACGGATCAGTCACGCTGTCGTGGAATCCACCGACCAGCAATTCCGACGGCAGCCCGCTGGTGGACCTCGCGGGATTCCGGATCGTCTATGGCCAGACGTCGCGTCAATACACGGAATCAATCGACATTCCGACCCCGGGTGTCGCCTCGGCCGTCATCGAGAATCTCGTGCCCGCAACGTGGTATTTCGCGGTGAAGGCCTATACGAAGGCCGGCGTCGAAAGCGACCTGTCGAACGAGGCCTTCAAGACGATCATGTAGCGGCATGAGCGATTCCGGCCGAAGCAAATTCGATCGCATCACAGTCTCCATATGGAGACGGTTCTTGAACTTGCGGTCGTCCTGGATGTGACGATAATCGGTCGCGTAGGGTTCTAGACAAGGGCAAACCTGCCGAAAGGCAGCGACGCAAAGCCTCCGGTCCGCGGGATCAATGCCCAGGATAGCGGGGTTGCCGGAACCAGGCAGTTGGCGCGCCGTATCCGCGAGCGCCGTCGCCCTCCGGAACTTCTCGCTTTTCGACAAGTTGATCCGCGTGACCTGGGCCTGCGAGAGGGCAGTCCGGGCATGACGATTTTCCAAATACGGAAGCAGATCGCGATCCTCGCGATGTGCAGCGTTCTCGTCGCATGCGGCAGCAGCGGCACCGATGGGTCAGGCCAGACCATCGAACTCAGGCAGAACGCCGCAACGAATTCGCCGCCGCTCATCTCCGGCGAGCCGCCGGGTGTCGCAACGGCCGGGCAGGAGTACCTGTTCGAACCCAGCGGCTATGACCCGGACGGCGACACACTGACCTTCAGCATCACCAACCGCCCCGAATGGGCCACGTTCAGCCCCATCACCGGCCGATTTCGCGGGACTCCGACGGCGACCGCAGCACCGGTCTACGAGGACATCCAGATCAGTGTGACGGACGGCTCGCAAACAGCGTCGTTGCCGGCCTTCAAGCTGACCGTCGACTTTGGCCAGCAGACGCCCCAGAACTCCCCGCCGGCGATCAGTGGTACGCCACCCACCAGTGTCGTGACTGGCAACGCCTACGAGTTCGTGCCGGCAGCGAACGATCCCGACGGTGACGTACTGGCGTTCAGCATTGCCAACAAGCCGGCTTGGGCACAGTTCGACGACGTGACTGGTCGCCTCTCGGGTACGCCGGGCGCGAGCCAGGTCGGCACGTTCGCCGGAGTCACGATTTCGGTCACCGATGGAACGGTCGAGGCCAGCCTGCCAGCCTTCGATATCGCCGTCACAGTGGGTTCCGCGCCGGGCACCGGCAACCAGCCCCCGTCGATCAGCGGGACGCCCGCGGGCGCCGTGACGGTTGGACAGGCGTACGTCTTCCGGCCCGAGGCCTCGGACCCGGATGGCCAGGCCCTGACGTTCTCGATCCAGAATGCGCCCGACTGGGCGAGCTTCGATACGGCGACGGGCGAACTGTCCGGCACGCCCGGGGTTGCCCACGTCGGCCAGGCCACGAACATCGTCATCTCGGCCTCTGATGGCCAGGCAAGTGCTGCCCTGCCCGCCTTCTCGATCACGGTACTGGCGGCCAACTCGCCACCCCAGATCAGCGGTGTGCCGACGCCGAGAATCGTCGTGGGGCAGGCTTATGATTTCCGGCCCACGGCCTCCGATCCGGACGGCCAGACGCTGGCGTTCTCGATCTCCAACAAGCCGAACTGGGCAAGCTTCAGCAGGTCCACCGGACGCCTGTCCGGCACCCCCGCGACCGGCGACGTCGGCGCCCACACGAACGTGTCGATCTCGGTGACCGACGGCGCGGCGGTCGCGACGCTGCCGACGTTCAGCATCGTCGTCGAAGCACCGAATCGAGCACCCGTCATCGGTGGATCGCCGGCGACGTCTGCCACCACCGATCAGACCTACACTTTTACGCCCACCGCGTCCGACCCGGATGGCGACGCACTGACCTTCACGGTGGCGAACAAGCCCAGCTGGGCATCGTTCAACGGCTCGAACGGCCGGCTGTCCGGCGTCCCCGGCAGCAGCTTCGCGGGCCTGACGTTCTCAGGCATCACGATCACCGTGTCGGACGGCGAGGCGCAGACCGCGTTGCCGCCATTCTCGATTGCCGTGCAGAGCGCCAATCGCACCCCCACGATCAGCGGGTCCCCTGCAACCACGGCAACGACCGGACAAGCCTACGCGTTCCAGCCGGCCGCCTCCGATCCGGACGGCGACAAGCTGACGTTCTCGATCGCGGGCAAGCCGGCGTGGGCCAATTTTGATGCGGCCTCCGGACGCCTGTCCGGCACGCCGGGCAGCGCCGGCACCTCCTCCGGAATCACGATCTCGGTGTCGGATGGGTCCTTGAGCGCGTCCCTGCCACCCTTCACCATCACCGTGCAGGGTGCCAACCGTTCACCGACCATCTCCGGAACTCCAACCACCTCGGTGACCGTTGGCCAGTCGTACAGCTTCCAGCCGACGGCGTCGGATCCCGACGGCGATACCTTGAGCTACTCCATCGCCAACAAGCCCGACTGGGCGGCGTTCAATGGCTCGACCGGTCGCTTGTCCGGGTCGCCCACCAGCGGCGACGTCGGCACGTACACCGGCATCTCGATCACCGTCTCGGATGGAACGGCCAGTTCCTCACTGCCGTCGTTCTCGATCACGGTCGCCGATGCGCAGACCGGGTCGGCGACGCTGAGTTGGTCAGCGCCCACGCTCAACGAGGACGGTTCGCCGCTCACCAACCTCAAGGGTTACCGGATCTACTACGGCACGAGTTCGACGAGCCTGGGCAATGTGCTGGAGGTTCCGACACCGGGCACGACGACGGCCGTCGTCGAGAACCTGTCGCCGGCCACGTGGTACTTCGCACTGAAGGCCTACAACACGTCCAACGTGGAAAGCAGCTTCTCGAACGTCGCGAGCAAGACGATTCGCTGAGGCCGACCGACGTGTCGAGGTCAGCCCGGGGATGCGGATGACGCGACGACCTGCGCCCGCTCGAGCCGGCGCAGCGTCTCCTCCCGCCCGAGGATCTCCAGCGTCACGTCGATGGGCGGCGAGACCGTGCCGCCCGAGACGGCCACTCGCACAGGCTGCGCCACCTTGCCCAGGCCGACGCTCCTCTCCTCCGCCACGGCCATGATCGCCGTGTGAATCGCCGGCGCCTGCCACTCCGGCAGCGCCGCCAGCCTCGCATGCGCCGCGGCCAGGATCGGGGCGGTCTCCACCGTCAGGTTCTTCGCTGCCGCCTTCGGCTCGTACTCCGTCACGTCCCTGAAGAAGAAGACGCTGTTCTCCGCCATCTCCCGGAGGGTCTTCGCCCGCTCCTGCTGAGCCTTCGCCACCGCAGTCACCCTGGCCATGTCGTCCGCCGCGAGCCCCAGGGCCTCGAGCTGGGGCCGCAGGTACCCGGCAAGGTGTTCCGGTGTCGAGCGCAGGATGTGCTGCTGGTTGGTCCAGAGCATCTTGTCCGGGTTCAGCGCCGAGGCCGACTTGTTGACGTCATGGATGTCGAACAACCGCACCATTTCGTCGAGCGTGAAGATCTCCTGGTCCCCGTGCGACCAGCCCAGCCGGCCCAGGTAATTCAGCAGGCCCTCGGGCAGGAAGCCGTCATCGCGGTACTGCAGCACACTGACCGCACCGTGGCGCTTCGACAGCTTGGCGCCGTCCGGCCCGAGGATCATCGGCACGTGCGCATACAGCGGTGGCTCGACGCCCAGCGCCTTCAGCATGTTGATCTGGCGTGGCGTGTTGTTGATGTGGTCGTCGCCGCGAATCACGTGCGTGATGCGCATGTCGTAATCGTCCACGACGACGCAGAAATTGTAGGTGGGCGTTCCGTCCGAGCGGGCGATGATCAGGTCGTCGAGCTCGGCACTGTCGAAGGTGATCGGGCCGTGGACGACGTCGTTGACGATGACCTGCCCCTCGTCCGGATTTCGGAACCGCACAACGGGGCTCACACCGGGCACGGGCGCAGTGCGCTGGCGGCAGCGGCCGTCGTACCGGGGCTTCTCCTTGCGCGCCATCTGCCCGGCCCGCATCTGGTCGAGTTCCTCCCGGGAGCAGTAGCAATGGTAGGCCTTGCCCTCGCGCAGGAACTGCTCGATGACTTCCCGGTACCGGTCCATCCGCTGCGTCTGGTAGAACGGCCCTTCGTCGTGATCCAGTCCGAGCCACTTCATCCCGTCGAGGATGGCCTGCAAGGCCTCGGGCGTGGATCGCTCCCGGTCGGTGTCCTCGATCCGCAGGATGAACGTGCCGCCGAGCCGACGGGCATACAGCCAGCAGAACAGCGCCGTGCGCACGCCGCCGATGTGCAGCATGCCGGTGGGACTCGGGGCAAAACGGGTGCGGACGGTCATGGGGCGCCTTTGGAAAGACTTACGCCGGCCAAGGGGCCGGCGCAGGATCTGGTGGGCGGTGATGGGATCGAACCATCGACCCCTGCCGTGTGAAAGCAGTGCTCTACCGCTGAGCTAACCGCCCGTCCGAAGGGCGCGTAGTTTAGGGTCAGGCGACGAGTGGGTCAATCGCCCGCGCCGGCGAGCATCGAACGGGTTGTCGGCCAGCCTCCCAAAGCCCCCCGTCGAGTCAACCCGGCTCGCCGCCGATCAATTCCAGCAGCTCTGCCGTCTTCTCGCGCATCAGGGTCGCGTCGGCCCGGCTCTCGACATTGAGCCGGATCAGCGGCTCGGTGTTCGAGGCCCGCAGGTTGAAGCGCCATCGGTCGAACTCGACACTGACCCCATCCGTGAAATCCACGTTCCGGGCGTCGGCCCGGTACTTCGCGAGCACCGCGTCGATCGTGGACTTCGAGTCCGCCACCCGGCGGTTGATCTCGCCACTGGCCGGGAAGAGCCGCATCCGCTCCCCGACGAGCTGCGACAGCGTCTTGCCCGTGTCGCTCATGATCTGCGCCACGAGCAGCCAGGGAATCATCCCGCTGTCGCAGTAGGCGAAGTCCCGGAAGTAGTGATGCGCACTCATCTCGCCGCCGTAGATGCCGTCCACCTCGCGCATCGTCGCCTTGATGAAGGCATGGCCCGATTTCGACTGCACCGCCTCGCCCTGCCCGTGCTCGACGATGTCGAGGGTGTTCCAGGTGAGTCGCGGGTCGTGGACGATCCGGCTGCCCGGGTGGCGCTGCAGGAAGACGGACGCCAGCAGGCCGACGATGTAGTACCCCTCGATAAAGCCTCCGTGCTCGTCGAAGAGGAAGCAGCGGTCGTAGTCGCCGTCCCAGGAGATCGCACAGTCCGCCCCGCGCAGCTTGAGCGCTTCCACCGGCGCCTTGTGGTTCTCGACGAGCATGGGGTTCGGCACGCCGTTCGGGAAGGTGCCGTCCGGCTCGTGCTGGACCTTCACGAATTCGAACGGCAGGTACGGCTCGAGCTTGTCGACGATGAGCCCTGCCCCCCCATTGCCCGCGTGAACGACGATCCGCAGCGGCTTGAGTGTCGAGCGATCCACGTACCCCAGCAGATGCTCGATGTACTCGGGCATGATGTCCATGGCGAAGCGCTCGCCGATGCGGTCGGGCGCGGTGAACCTGCCTGCCTCGGCGATGGCGCGGATGTCCTGCAGGCCATTGTCACCGCTGATGGGCCGTGAGCCCTCGCGCACGAACTTCATGCCGTTGTAGTCCGGCGGGTTGTGGCTGGCCGTGACCATGATGCCGCCGTCCATTTCCTTCGCGAACGTCGCGAAGTACACGACCTCGGTTCCGCAGAGGCCAATGTCGTACACGTCGACGCCCGAATCCAGCAGACCCTGCTCGAGGGCCTTCGCCAGTTCCTCGCTCGAGAGCCGGATGTCCCGGCCGACGATGACCTTCTTCGGCTTCACGAACTCGGCGTAGGCGCGGCCCACCCGGTAGGCGACGTCCTCGTTCAATTCGCTCGGAATGCGACCCCGGAGGTCGTAGGCCTTGAAACCGGAAATCGTCAAGTGATGCATGTCGAGATCCCCGTCTGGTCGCCTCCGGTACTCTACCGCAGGCGCTCCCGATAGTTCTTGATGTAGATGAGCGCGGCCTCTATCGCGTCCTTGGGACCCTTGTTCTTCTTGTACAACTGACCGCGGTAGGTGCAAGTGAGATGCTCCATCGTAATCTGCCGGCCGAGGAACTCCGAAAGTCTGGCCGTCTCGATCTCCGGCTGGATGATCAGGGACTCATAATCGACGACCAGGAATGGTCGCCCGCTGCGGTCCAGGTATTCGCGAAGCGATGACTGAACGCCCTCGTGATATTTCCTGGTGTACCCCCAGGTCTGGATCGTCCTTCGCTGGGTCATCGATATCCATGCCTGCAGCAGATCACGCTCCAGCAGCAGGAAGCGAATGCCCTCGCGAGGCAACAATCTGTCCCAGAATCGGATCGTCAACCAGAGTCGCGGCTCCTTCCATAGCCAGGGCTCGTGTGCGCTACAGCGGTCAAGAAAACTCCTGAATGGTGCCTCATCGGATACCTCGAGGCGTGAAATCGACTCGATGGCGTCAGGAAGAAAGTACTTGGTGTACTCCTCGCCGACGCTCACTTGCGCCATCAGGTCGCGGTTCAGTCGAATGAGATCGGCATTCTCATGCGTATTGTAGTCGCGCTTCTGGAAGGTATCCTCGCCCGTCCAATAGCCAGCCGCACCGAGCAGTCCGGCGAGAACCGAACTGCCCGTCAAGCCGCCCGTCAATATGATGACGTTGTCGGTCATCTGCCGTACTTGTCTTCAAACCGCACGATGTCATCCTCTCCGAGGTAGCTGCCCGACTGCACCTCGATGATGTGCAGCGTGACCTTGCCGGGGTTCTCGATGCGGTGCCGCGTGCCCATCGGGATGAACGTGGACTCGTTCTCCCCCAGGAGAAAGGTCTCCTCCCCACGCGTGATCCGGGCAGTGCCGGACACGACGATCCAGTGCTCGGCGCGGTGGTGATGCAGTTGCAGGGACATCGAGGCACCCGGCTTGACGACGAGGCGCTTCACCTGGAATCGCTCCCCGTTGTCGATGCTGTCGTAGCTGCCCCAGGGGCGGAAGACCTCTCGATGCAGCGACGTCTCGTAGCGACCCTGCACCTTGAGTTGCGCCACCAGCGCCTTGACGTCCTGCACCTTGTCGCGCGGCGCGACCAGTACCGCGTCCTTGGTCTCCACGACCACGTGGTCCTTGAGCCCGACCGCGGCGATGAGGCGACTGGTGGAATGCAGGTAGCTGCCCTGGGTGCCCTCGGTGATGACGTCCCCGGCGATGACGTTGCCCGATTCATCGGTGGGCAGCGCATCCTGCAGCGCGGACCAGGACCCGACGTCACTCCAGCCAGCCTCCAGTGGCACGACGACCGACGAGCGGGTCTTCTCCATCACGGCATAATCGATGGAATCGCTCGGGCAGGCGGCGAACACGTCGGCAGGCAGGCGCGTGAAATCCAGGTCGCGAGTCGCAGCCGAGACGGCCGCCTTGCACGCCGAGAGCATCGCCGGAGCATGCTGCCCAAGCTCGGCCAGATAGATGCTTGCGCGGAACATGAACATTCCGCTGTTCCAGTAATACTCGCCGCTCTCGACGTAGCCAACGGCCGCCGCCAGGTCCGGCTTCTCGACGAACTCGGCCACCGCAAAGGCCGGGCCTGCGCCGTCCGCCCGGCGTATGTAGCCATAGCCCGTTTCCGGCCGATCCGGCACGACCCCGAACGTGACGAGCTGCCCGGCCTCGGCCGCCACCCGTCCCGCCTCGACCGCCGCCCGGAACGCCGCAACGTCCCGGATCACATGATCCGCGGGCAGTACCAGCAGCACCGGATCCGCAGCAACTGCCGACCGGTCTCCGTCCGCTGGCGCGCGGGTCTGCTCGAGGGCCACCAGCGCGGCCACCGCGACGGCCGGCGCCGTGTTGCGCCCCACCGGCTCGAGGATGATCGCCTGCGCCGGGACGCCGATCTCACGCAACTGCTCTGCGACCATGAAGCGGTGCGCCTCGTTGCAGACGACGACCGGGGCGCCGAGCCCTGCCACGTCGTCCAGACGGTCCACCGTCTCCTGCAGCATCGTACGGTTGCCGACCAGCGGCAGCAGTTGCTTGGGGTAGAGCTCTCGGGACAGCGGCCAGAGACGCGTTCCGGAGCCACCCGAGAGAATGACGGGGATGAGCATGGTGTGAGACGTTCTTGGGTAGCGGTTAGTCGACAGTCTAAGGGGTAATCACCTGAGCCTGAAGCGGCCAGATCATGGGCACGATGAGTACCGTCGCGATGCCGATGATGATGCTGAGCGGCACGCCGAAGCGGATGTAATCCATCCAGCGGTAGCCCCCGGGGCCGTACACCATGAGGTTGGTCTGGTAACCGATGGGCGTGATGAATCCCGCCGACGCCCCGACCATGATGCAGATCACGTACGGCAGGTAGCTCACCTCCCCGTCCTGGGCCACGGCCATGGCGATCGGAAACATCAGGACGCCGGCTGCGTTGTTGGTGATGAGTTCCGTCACGATCACGGTTGTCACATACAACACCACCAGTGCCCAGAACGGGTCACCCTTGGCGATCGAGCCGATCCAGCCCGCCAGCAGATCAGCGGCCCCGGACTCCGCGAGGGCGAATCCCATGGCGAACGATGCGGCGATGCCGGCGAGCACCGGGTACTCGATGCTGCGGCGGGCGACCCCCAGCGTGACGCATCCGGTCGCAATCATCAGTCCGCCCGCGAGGAAAGACGCCTGGAACAGCGGGATCCACTCCATCGCCGACACGGTCAGCATGGCGAGCAGGATGAGGAACGCGAGGGGCGCGCGTGCGAAATCCGGTGGCGCCGAGTCCTGCAACGAACTGACGAGCAGGAACTCCCGGTTGTACTTCTGGCGCTCGACGAACCCGTTGTCGGTCTCCACCAGCAGGGTGTCGCCGGGACGAAGCCTGACGTCACCGAGCTTGCCCTCGAGCCGCGCGCCCTCGCGGGAGATCGAGATCACCGCGGCGTTGTAGGTGCTTTCGGAACCCGGACTCACGCACCGTCTGCCCGACCAGCGGCGACGACGGCGAGAGCACGAGTTCCACCAGGCAGCGCTGGGCATGACGCAGGTTCAGCTGGTACGTCTGGTCCTCCGCCACGAGCAGGCCGGGCATGCGGCGCAACTCGTTCACGGCGTCGACCACGCCGACGAAGGTCACGCGGTCGTTGGCCTGCAGGACCTCGTCCGGTCCGACGGCCGTCAACAGGCGCTCGCCGCGGCTGATCTCGAGCACGAAGGCGTACTTCATGGCCCGCAGGCCCACCTCGGCGATGCTGCGACCGACGAGTGGGCCGTTCGGCGTCACCCGGGCCTCGACGCTGTACTCGCGCGCGTTCTGGAGCTGCTCGACCGGACTCTGACGATCCGGGAGCAACCAGGGCGTTGCGAGCAGGATGTAGACGAATCCGATGGCACTGAGCGGCAGGCCGATCCAGATCAGGCTGAACAGGCTGAGT
This sequence comes from uncultured Gammaproteobacteria bacterium, assembly GCA_963823535.1. GTDB lineage: Bacteria > Pseudomonadota > Gammaproteobacteria > Steroidobacterales > Steroidobacteraceae > RPQJ01. The sequence goes on along the minus strand of CAWGLZ010000002.1, from coordinate 18,521 downwards.
CCCGAGTCGGGCACGGTCTTCACGAGCATGCTGTTCACGATGAGGTTCGTGCTGGTGCCGATCAGCGTGCACATGCCGGCCAGGATCACCATGTGATTCATGGGCAGCAGGAGCTTCGAGATCGAGTAGCCGAAGCGCGAAGCCCATTCCTGGGCCACCGGGATGAACAGGGCGACGACCGGCGTATTGTTGATGACGGCCGACAGGACGCTGGTGACGATCATGAGCTTGCTTTGCGCGACCGGCAGCGATCGCGGACGGCCCAGCACCCAGCGCGAGATCCAGGCCATGGCCCCGGTTTCGCGCAGGCCTGCCACGACGATGTAGAGCGCGGCGATCGTCATGACGCCGTTGCTCGCGAAGCCCTGCAACGCCTCGTCCGGCTTCAGGATGCCGGCCAGCGTCAGCGTGATCATCGCCCCCACCAGCACGACGTCGGTGTCGAAGCGCGACGTCGCGAGCAACAGCAGCACGCCGAGAACGACAGCCAGGGTAATGGCGATTTCGAGGGTCATCGCTGCCCCCGACGCCGCCTGCGGCCATCAGCCCCCTGTTCCGCCTCGGCGGGACAGGGGTCGGACTGTGGGCTCATACGACCAGCGGTTCCCCGCGCCCGATGCCGTGGTAGGTGAGCCCGAAGCTCTTCACCATCGCCGGGTCGTACAGGTTGCGGCCGTCGAAGATCACCCTGCTTTTCAGCGAGTCACGGATCAGGTCGAAGTCGGGACTGCGGAATTCCTGCCATTCGGTGACGACCGCCAGCGCGTCGGCACCTTCGAGTGCGGCCTCGACACTGTCGACCAGGGAGAGGTCCGGTCGGTCGCCATAGAGACGGCGGGCCTCCGCCATCGCGACGGGGTCATAGGCCCGGACCTTCGCCCCGGCCGCCCAGAGCGCCTCCATCAGGTCGCGCGCCGGGGCCTCGCGCATGTCGTCGGTGTTGGGCTTGAAGGCGAGCCCCCACACCGCGATCGTGCGCCCGGCGAGGTCGCCCTTGAAGTAAGCGTTGATCTTGCGGAACAGCAGCTGCTTCTGCCGCTTGTTCACCGCCTCCACCGACTTGAGCAGCGTCGAGTCGAACGCGTGCTCGCCCGCACTGTGGACGAGCGCCTTCACGTCCTTCGGGAAGCACGAACCGCCGTAGCCCGCACCCGGGTAGATGAAGCTGTAGCCGATGCGCGGATCCGAGCCGATGCCCAGGCGAACCTTCTCGATGTCCGCACCCATGCGCTCGGCGAGGTTCGCCATCTCGTTCATGAAGCTGATCTTGGTGGCGAGCATCGCGTTCGCGGCGTACTTCGTGAGCTCGGCGGAGCGGACGTCCATCACGATCATGCGCTCGCGGTTGCGCGTGAACGGCTCGTAGAGCGTCTTGAGCAACTCCGCGGTGCGGGGGTTGTCGGTGCCGACGACCACCCGGTCGGGCTTCATGAAGTCCGCGATCGCCGCGCCTTCCTTCAGGAACTCGGGGTTGGAAACGACGTCGAATTCGACCTTGGCCGCACGCTCACCGAGCGTCTGCTCGATGCGTTCGCGCACCTTGTCCGCCGTGCCCACTGGCACCGTCGACTTGTCGACGACGATCCGATAGTCATCCATGTGCCGGCCAATGGTCTCCGCCACCGTCAGTACGTGCGAGAGGTCCGCGGATCCGTCCTCCTCGGGCGGCGTACCGACCGCGATGAACTGGAAGAGTCCGTGCGCGATACCCTCCTCCGCGTTCGTCGTGAACTTGAGGCGGCCCTTCTCGTGATTGCGGCGCACGAGATCGTCCAGGCCCGGCTCGTGAATCGGGATCTCGCCCTGCTGCAGGCGGGCTACCTTGCCGGCGTCGATGTCCACGCAGACGACGTGATTGCCCGCTTCTGCAAAGCAGGCGCCCGTCACGAGGCCGACATAGCCCGAACCAAAGACTGTCACTTTCACGCGTAACCCTTTGTTTTATTTCACTTAAATAATACTGAAAACCCGACGACCGGTAACGGATTCTAGCAGAGCGGTCAGCCCGCGGATGGGGGCTGGATCCCAGACCGGCGTCTGAGCGCCGCGACACACCGTCCAGCCGTCCGGCCGTCCCAGAGTGCGGGCCGGCGCCCGGTCGGCCATCCGCCGGCCAGGACCTCCTGTACCCGCAGGTACAGGTCCGTCGGCTTGACGAGTCGGTTTGAACCCTCGCTGACGGTGATCGGACGCTCGGTGTTCTCGCGCAACGTCAGGCACGGGATCCCGAGATACGTGCTCTCTTCCTGGACACCGCCGGAATCCGTGATGACCGCTTTCGCGCTGCGAACGAGGTTCATGAACTGGATGTACCCAAGGGGCTGGGTGAGGTGCACGAGACCGACGCCCGCGGCCTGCCCATCCTGCGCGGCCAGGGTCTCCAGCAACCCGAACTCCTCGAGCTTCCTGCGCGTCCTCGGATGCACCGCGAACACCAGCGGCAGCTGCCTGGACACCTCGATCAGCTGTCGTACGAGCGGCTCGAGCGTTTCGCGGCGATCGACGTTCGACGGCCGATGCAGCGTCACGACCGCGTACTGGCCGGGATCGAGGCCCAGCGAGGCGCGAGTGCCGTCGGCCTCGATCGCGCCGCGCATCATCTCGAAGGAGTCGATCATGATGTTACCGACGCGGTCGATCCGCGAGGCCGGCACGCCCTCGCGCTCGAGATTCGCATCGGCGTCCGGGGACGGCGTCCACAGCACGTCACAGATGGCATCCGTGGCGAGACGGTTGATCTCCTCCGGCATGCGGCGGTCGCCGCTGCGGAGTCCCGCCTCGAGGTGGATCACCGGGATCCAGAGCTTGGCACCGACCATGGCGCAGGCCGCGGTGGAGTTCACGTCCCCGACCACCACGATCCAGTCGGGCTTCTCCCGCATCGCCACCTTCTCGTAGGCGATCATGACGCCACCTGTCTGCTCGGCGTGCGTGCCGCTGCCGACCTCGAGGTGGAAATGCGGGCTCGGCAGGCCGAGGTCGCGAAAGAACGCGTCGGACATGTTCGCGTCGTAGTGCTGGCCGGTATGGACGATCCGGGGACGGCACCAGTCCTCACCGGCCAAGGCATGGTAGAGCGGCGCGATCTTCATGAAGTTCGGGCGCGCCGCGGCGATCAGGTGGACAGTGATGGTCTTCACGGGACGTCTGGCCGGCGTAGAGTGATCTGGGTCGACGGGCCCAAACGGCCCCGACACCGGAGTTTAGGCGGCCAAGGTAAGGGAAAACGAGGGCCGGTTCGCCTTTTCCCGCTAATCCGTGGCCCCAGCCCCAGACTCGCGACGACCGGCGGCACGGCGGGAATCGAGGCTCGTGACCTTGGCCTTCAGCCGCCGCTCGCTCTCACGGCGGACCCAGACCTTGTCCACGATCTCGCCGTTCGGCCGGTATTCGCTGACGCCGAGTCTCAGCAGGTCGCTGATCGTCGCGACGTCGAATTGATCCATGGCCACGAGCAGGTTGTCCAACAGCTCCTGGACGTCGCTCCAGGGCAGCGAGTGTTCCATTGCCCGCATGATCATCGGGTGCCCGGTGCCCGAGACGTTGCTGCCGATGAGCAGTTCCTCGAACAGCTTCTCGGCGGGTCGCAGGCCCGTGTAGCGGATCTCGATGTCGCCCTCGGGGTTCTCCTCGTCACGCACCGAATAGCCGGCCAGCAGGATCATGCGACGGGCGAGGTCGGCAATCCGGATCGGCTTGCCCATGTCCAGTACGAACACGTCCCCGCCCTCGGCCATCGCGCCCGCCTGCAGCACGAGCTGGGACGCTTCCGGAATCGTCATGAAGTACCGGATGACGTCCGGGTGAGTCACGGTCACCGGGCCACCGCGACGGATCTGCTCGCGGAACAGGGGCACCACGGAGCCGGACGATTCAAGCACGTTGCCGAACCGAACCATGCAGAACCGGGTGCGGCTGCCGCGTTCGTGCAGCCCCTGCAGGACGATCTCGGCAAGGCGCTTCGTAGCTCCCATGACGTTCGTCGGGTTCACGGCCTTGTCGGTGGAGATCAATACGAAGGTCTCCACGCCGCACTCGAGCGCCGCCTCGGCCGTGTACCAGGTGCTGATGACGTTGTTGTGGATGCCCTCGATGACGTTTTCCTCGACGATGGGCACGTGCTTGTAGGCGGCGGCGTGGTAGACGGTCTGCACGCCGAACGACTGGATGACCTCGCGAACGCGGTACTTGTGGTGCGCGTTGCCGAGCAGGCTGGTCAGGTCGAAGTCGAGGTGCTCGCGTTCCATGATCGCCCGCAGTTCCCGATCGACCTGGTAGAGCGCGAGTTCGGACATCTCGAACAGCACCAGACGACGCGGCTTGAGCCGGGCGATCTGGCGGCACAGCTCGGACCCGATGGATCCACCGGCACCGGTCACCATGACGATCTTGTCCCGGATACAGGCATCGAAGAGTCGCTCGTCGGGCGGCACCGCGTCGCGCCCGAGCAGGTCGGCGGCATCGATGTCACGGACGTCCTCGACGCGTGCCGTACCCGAGACGAGATCGGCGATGTCCGGCACGGTCATTACGCGCACCGGAAGCGCCTCGAGCGACTTCAGTATCTCCTGCCGCCGGCGGCGCGACTGCGAAGGCAACGCGAGCAGCAGGGCCCCGACGGACTCCTCCTCGATCAGGGTCGCCAGTGCCGACGGCGCGAAGACCTCGATGCCCGCGACGCTGCTCCCGTGAAGCGACTTCTCGTCGTCCAGGAAGGCGACGGGATCGAAGCGTCCCCCGATCCGCAACGCACTTGCGGCCTGTGCGCCCGCTGCGCCCGCCCCATAGATGACGACCTGCTCGGTGCCGGCCTGTCGCACGTTGATCAGGTTTCGCATCAGGATCCGACTGCCGCCGACGTATACCAGCGCCAGTGTCCAGTAGATGCCGAGCGCCGTAAGCGGCACGGAGCCGGAACCGGGAAAGAGATTGGCTACTGCGAGGCCGACGGTCGAGCAGGTGACACCTGCGAGGACCGCCACGATTGCCTTCGGCCCGATGAATCGGACGACGGCCCGATAGAGCCCAAGGTGTATGAAGATCGGCAGGCTGGTGAGAATGGCAGCCACGTAAAGCCAGGGCGCGACCTCGCCACCGCCGGGTGCTGCGCCGTGCTTCAGAAGCAGGGCTGTCCAGAGCGCTGCTGGAATGACGACCATGTCGGCCGCCAGCATCATCGCACGCTTGCCGACCCTCGGCATGGACACCAGTGTCCGCGCCAGTCCTTCAACGTCGATTTTGGTTCGATTCGACATGTCCAGCTCCTTGGACGTCTTACCGGAAACCCGGCATCGCGCTGCATCGGCCTGAATCATACCGCAATTGCCGGCGGGCAAATGAGTCCCGGCGGCGGTGGCCCGCTTCGTACCGCGGACGACCCGTCCGCTTCGACGCGATCGGGCATTTCATCGGGCCACTCGCAAGACCGTCCGGACCAGTATTCCGAGATCGCCTGACAGGCTACGGGTCCGCACATAGCGCCGATAATGCTCGATCTTGCGCGGCAGGATTTCCTCGACGTAGGTCCGCTCCGGGTCGGATGCCTTGGCGAGCAAGTCGCTCTCGTGGCGGAACTCGATCGCCGCCTCGTCCGTCAGCCCCGGTCGCACGGAAAAGATCTCCTGGCGCGCGTCGATGGGGTAAAGCGCGACGTATCTCGGGACCTCCGGCCGCGGACCGACCAGGCTCATGTCGCCGCGCAGGACGTTGAACAACTGGGGCAATTCATCGAGTTTTGACCGGCGCAGGATCGCACCGAGACGGGTGATCCGTCGATCCGTCGACGCCGTGACCTCGGGACCCGTCACGATATCGCGGCCCGCGTGGACCATGCTCCGGAACTTCAATATCTCGAACGGCTCGCCGCCTCGGCCGACTCGCGATTGTCGAAAAAGTACCGGACCTGCCGAATCGACCCGAACGGCGACGGCAATCAGCAGCAGCAGCGGGCTCAGAAGCAGGAGCCCCGCAGCGGACAGCAGGATGTCGAGCAGACGCTTCGTCATCCGCCGAGACTGGCTCTCAGGGCATCGACGACGCGCTGCTGGTCGGCATCGGTCATCCGCGTGTACAGCGGCAGGCTGAATCCGCGCTCGAAAAGTTGCTGCGACACCGGGAAGCGCTCCCGACGCAGTCCGTAGGTATCGCGCCAGTACGGCTGCAGGTGCAACGGGACGTAATGCACGCTGCAACCGATCCCGGCTGCGTACATTCGCCCCATCACCTCGTCGCGTAGTCCGGGGGCGGCGTCCGTCAGCCGCACCACGTAGAGGTGCCAGGCGTGACTGCCCGCATCCGCCGCAGGGCGTGGCGGCAACACGAGGGGCAAGTCGGCGAGTGCTTCGTCATACCTCGCGGCGAGCTCGTTCCGACGCCGCGTGAAGGCGGCGAGCTTCCGCAGTTGGTGCAGGCCCATCGCCGCCGCCAGGTCCGTCATGTTGTACTTGAATCCGGGCGCAACCACCTCGTAGTACCAGGCCGGCCGCGTCGACGTGTAGCGGTCGAAAGCGTCGCGGTCGATACCGTGCAGGCGCATGACGCGTGCGCGCCGGGCAAGCTCGGGCCGCCGGGTCACCAGCATTCCCCCTTCCCCGGTTGCGATCGTCTTGGTGGCGTAAAAGCTGAAGACTGTCGCCGCAGTCGGCAGCGTCCCGACGAGGCGCCCACCGGTGACGGTCGGCAGCGCGTGCGCGGCGTCCTCGACGATGTGGATGTCCCTGCGCGCGGCGACTGCCTGCAGCGGTTCCATGTCGCACGGGTGCCCGGCGAAGTGGACCGGCATGATCGCCCGCGTGCGCTCGTTGATCGCATCCTCGACCTGGTTGACGTCGATGCAGTAGGTCGAGGGCTCGATGTCCACGAAGACCGGGTTGGCGCCGACGTAGCGGACCACCTCGGCCGTAGCCGTGAACGTGTGTGTCGTCGTGATGACCTCGTCGCCCGGGCCGATGCCAAGTGCTTCGACCGCGAGATGGAGACCCGCGGTCGCTGAATTTACCGCGACGCACTCGACCTCCCCCCCGAGGTAACTGGCGAAAGCCTCCTCGAATCGACGAGTCTTGGGTCCGGTCGTGATCCAACCAGACCTCAGCGCATCGACGACCTCGGCAATCTCCTCCTCGCCGATGTCCGGCAAGGCGAACGGAAGAAAATCTGTCAATCGGTGATTCCTACGTCCGGTCTTCGCCGCGCCCGGTGTCGTTCGGCTTCGGCAGCCAACAAAGAACGTGCGTCCGCAGCCACGGCACGCCATTGCACACAGTGTACAGAACTGGGCTCACCCGGGTAACGAGGCGCGCCAGCGGGGGCGCCAGGGTCACCCGCCGGATCGTCGGTCGCGACTGCGGGAAGAGTTGCCGGATCCGCGCGACCCGTACGCCCCGTACGTCGGGATTGCCCGGGTTGTCGTAGACGAAGTCGTACCAGAGGACGCCACCGCCGGGACGAACCAGGCTCCACATGCGGTCGGCCAGCCGCTGCTGCAGCCGCAGATCGAGGATCGAAGTGAACACGGTCGACTGGAAGACGACGTCGAAGCTGGCCGGCGGGAGAGGCAGATCCACGGCGTTGCCTTGCAGGATACGGACCGCTGCCGGCAGCCGGTCGCGGGCCGCCTCCGCCCTGTCCTGCAGCAGTTCATTGCCGACGAGGTGGACCGGCCGGAACCCGAGTCGCAGCAACTGCAGAAGGTTGGACCCGTCCCCGCAGCCGACCTCGAGCAGGTGCAGGTGCTGCGGGTGCCCAAGGCCGCAGGTGCGCAACCAGCGGACGAGTGCCCGCTCGCGCTCCTGCAGCATCATGCATGTCGCCGGCTCGAGCGGATCGTAGCGCGCGCCCAGGCCGTCCGCACGCCGGCGCTCGTAGCGTGCGGCGATTGCGGATAGCTCCTCGTCCTGGTCAGACGACGTCGGCATCTGCAGACCTTCCCTCCGCGACGTCCATGAATCGTCGCGCCAGGACGCGGAAGTCATGGTGGGCGAGCGCAAACTGCCGACCGCGGGCGCCCATGGCCAGGCGCGTATCGCGGTCCGCGCGACTGAGGTCTCGAATGGCATCCGCCAGCGCCGCCGGGTTCTCCGGGGGGATCGTGACTCCGCAACCGGACTCGGCGACCGGATCGTTACCGGCCTCCACGCCATGGATGATCGGCCGGGCGGACATGAGGTAGTCGAGCATCTTGTTCGGCCCTATTCCGAAGCGGTAGATCGGCCGTCGCAGCCAGCCAATGTAAAGCGCATCCATACCGCCAAGAAGGTCCGGAATGCTCGCCTTGGGAACCGGCGGCAGGAAATGCACGTCGGAAAGACCCAGCGACAACGCCTTCTGCTGCAACCGGTCCCGCTCGGGACCGTGCCCGACGAGAACGATCGCGATATGCTCGCCGCGGAGCAGGACCGCGGCCTCGACCAGCGTGTCCAGCGCGTTCGCGAGGCCATGGGAGCCCGCGAATCCGACCACGAAACGGTTCTCAGAGCGAAGTCGGGACAACGTCGACGCATGCTCAGCCGGCATTGGCTGGCCGCATCCGCCCCACTCAGCCACGTCGAATCCATTCGGCACATAAGTAAACTTGCCCGGCGCCAGGCCACGCTCGAGCATGTGCGCCTCCGCAGCCGGCAACATCGACACGATTGCGTCGGCGTGGCGGTACGCGTAGCGCTCGGCAGCGGCACACGCAACGATGAACGGATGCAGCGGGGACATTCCGCCCAGCTCGATCGGCGTCAACGGCCACAGGTCGTGCAGTTCGAAGATCAGTCGGGCCGAACTTGCGGCAGCAATCCGTTGCGCCGGGTAGATATCAAACGGATACGTCGAGGACGCCACCACCACGTCCGGCCGGAAAGACCTGGCGATGCGACGCGAATCGCGGAGAAGCTGCGTCGTAAAGCTTGCAATGTTACGTACGCGGGCCAGCCCGTTTCCCTCGTACGACGGCGTTGGCCACCAGCTGTAGAGAACCCCTTCGGTGGTCTCGGTGTGCCTTCGATTCTCCGGATTCCTCCGGCGCAGATGCGAAAACGCGGCGGCCTCGATCCGGACCTCCCAGCCGTTTCGGGACCACTCGCGCCCGAGGTAAAACGGGCGGAATTCCATGCCGTAGGCGGGTGAGCCGGCATAGTGATTGATCAGCAGGATTCGCAAGATTGAGTGTCCCTCACGGATTCTGTCGGGAGCTAGCGCGTCTGCACCGGATCGATCCGAGCATCGCCGATGGCCGTCGCGTAGCACTGCTCCATGATGTCGATGCAATGCCCAAGCGCGAAAGAACGCACCGCGTGGTCACGGGCGGCGTGACCCATGCGGTTACGCAATTCGGGATCGAGCAGCAGACGCCGCAAAGCCGCAGCCAGAGCCCCCGGATCACGCGGTGGCACCACGATTCCGGTCAGCCCGTCGACCACGACCTCCGGGAGCCCACCGACGTCCGAGACGACGACCGGCACACCGCAGGACTGCGACTCGACTGCAGCCACGCCAAAACTCTCGCTCGAGTCGATGGAAGGATACAACGCAACGTCGAGAGATCGGTGAATCTCGTGGACTTCACTGTAGGGTCTCATGCCGAGGAACTCCGTATCCGCCTCGACCCCGAGCTCCCGCGCCAGCGCCTCGAGTTCTGAGCGCAACGATCCGCCACCGGCGATGACCAGTCGCAACCGATCCGGCAGCCCACCCTGAGCGACGACAATAGCGAACGCACGAATGAGATACTCGATGCCGTACTTGGCTTCGAGCGTCTTGACGGTGCCGATCCGCAGCGGTCCGGGTGACGACGTCGGCGGACGCGGACGGAAGCGTTCGGTATCGACCCCAAACGGCGTTACCTCGACCGGGCGATCGACGATCGCGTGTACCTCCCGTCGCATCACGTGGCTGGTAGACAGCACCATGTCGGCGGTCTCGAGTATCCAGCGTAGCAGCCACCGATGCAGGCGGGAGCGCCCCGGAAAGCTGAACACGTCCATCCCCCATACCGATACGATGCGAGGCCGCGCGGCGGCCAGGGTCGCGAGCAGCCCGTAGCTCGAGGCATAGTGTGCGTGGACGAGGTGGGGGCGCCAGTCGCGAATCTCGGCACGCAGCCGCGGCAGTGCCAGCAGGTACCGGCTCTTGCCTATCGAGCCTTCCGGCGCCCCCGCGACGCGATCGTCCACGCCTTGCCAAGCGATTGAAACGCCAGGCAATCCTTCGTATGCCTTCGGCTGTGGTCGACGCAGCGTGAATACTCGAATCTCGTGGCCCCGCTGCGCCAGCGAGCGGACCCAGCTGATCGTATGCGCACTCCCGGCATCCGCCAGCATCAGCAGACGGAAACGGCCTACCGACTGCAACGCGTTGCCCGACTCACGGAGACTCATTGCGCGCCCGGGACCGACGATCGTCGTTCGACAGACCGTGCCATATCGCCTGACCGAGTCGCGTCAGACCATAAGCTAGCATCGCCAACGGAAGGACATATGCCGTGTAGCCGAGTCCGATCACAGAATTTCCGCGTGCCACCATCACGTAGCCGATGAGCGTCGCGGGGGCACTCAAGAGATAAACAGTGGCCGGGACACGATCGTAGACAACCTCTATGATCAACAGGATGCATCCGAGGCACGCCGCGAAGATCGGAACCGCCGGCAGTCCGCCATTGAGCCACATCTCGCCCCATACGAGCGAATGGAGAGAGCCGCCACCTCCCGCCCCGACGACCTTGAGCAACTCACCGAAAGAATCGTGGATGTCGAAGACTCCTGCCGAATACGCGTGCCACCATAGCGTGTAGGTCAGATCGACCGGTTTCGCGGCTGGGAACAGCGCACCCGGGATGTATATGCCCAACCAGCGGATCACGCTCGTCAACGGCGCAATGTCCGCGAACGGCGCCTCCGCCACCGCAAAAAGAAAATAGCCGAAGATCGCCGCCTCTCCGCCGGACAGATCGATATTGCCCAGAACGTCGAACACCTCGGCCGCACTCAGTGACTGCCCTCTCAACAGCGCAAAGAACCCCGCAAGACCGAATCCTCGCACCAGGCGTCCAATGACGTGAAGACCGAGGGCGCCTGCGCCGATCAGCACTATCGTCCGTGCCCGGATTCGAAATCGTCCGACCCGCGCCAACAAATCGAGGACCACTGCCATCGGCAGGGTCAGCATGGCCGCCCGCGACCCGTAGACGACAAACAGCATCAGGCAGACCAGCAACAGAGCGACTCCAAGCCAGGGACGGCGTGCCCTCGTCGCCACCCAGACTGCCGGGAACACGATGAACAGGATCAGAATCGCCAGTGAATCGAGATAACCCGACTCGAGTCGCGCCTGTTGCCAGGTCCTTTCCATGAATGCGGAACCGTCGCGGGCCATGATGCCGACGGCCAGGACCAGACTCAGCGCAACTGTAGTGAAGTAGGCAACAGGCCGCTGCACGACAGTCTCGAACGGGCCCGGCCCAGCGTCGACGTTCCTCCGTAACGGGACCCAGCGTTCACCGAGAAGCACCACTGCGGCGACCAGCAGCGCGCCTGAAATCGCTATGATCTCGGCGCGCAGCACCACCGTAGCGCCGTAATCGCGCGTCAGGCCGGCGACCCCGAACAACGAGACCGCCTGATACAGCGCGGCGGCCGCGAAGAAGACCGAGTACAGGCGCCGACGCCGCACACCCAGCAGACAGGTCGCCGCAAGCATCGCGAGACACGCGAGGTGCAGAACGACGAGCAGCAGCGGGTCGAGATTCACCGATGCACCCTGGCCGTCGATGCCGCGGTGCCGCGCGCCACAAGGTAACCGATGGCCAGCGCCACGAACTCGGCGAGAACCCATGCGACTGCAACGGATGCCAGGTTGCCGACTTCGAAGACGAGCAGCACCCCGGCGAGGACGATGACACGCGACACGTCGCCCAGGATCGACAGCCACGGCCGACCCTCGGCACTGAACAGGACGCCGAGGAGGCGGCCCATGACCTGCGGCCAGAGTCCGATGGCGAGCAACGGAAATACGACGGCGTGCTGCAGGTAGTCCGAGCCGAATACGCTGCTCACCAGCGGCACCTGGAAGATCCGGAGTACGGCCGCAAATGCCAGACACGTCAGCAGCGTCGGCCACAGGAACTGCCGTATTTCGCTCCAGCGGGCGGCTCCTTCGTGTCCGACCCACCTCTTGAACAACAGAGGAACCAGCATCGCGAATGGCGTCAGCACGACGTTCATGGACAGGGCCGCGGCCGCAAAGGCACCGACCCCGGCGGGGTCACCGATCTGTCGCTCAATCCAGCCGAGGGCGAGGACCGGGTTCAGTGTCTGGGCGACTGCCGACACCCAGGTGGCCCCACCGTAGCGAGCCAGCACCGTAAGTTCCGGCGAACGTGGAGGATCGGCGTCTGAACCGCTGCCCCGCGCAACCAACGCTGCGACGCCGAACGCAGCGGCATTCGCGGCCGCGACGACCGGCAGTACGGTCGCCCATCTCCGATCAGTCATGCCATCGGCGCCGAGCACGACCACCACGGCGAGGAGCAGGCACAACCCCGGAAGAGCGGTCACGATCGAGAATACCCGCGACGATCGGGCGTCGAGCAGGGCGCCCCGGAGATCCGCATGCGCGACGAGCGCCAGGACCGCGACCGCAGCTGCAATGAGGCCCGTCGAGCCCAGCGCAGTGCCTGCATGCCGGAACCACATGAAGCCCGCCGCCATGCAACCGGCCGCCGCGGCGTGCACCGCCGCAAGGCGTCGAACGGCGGCCCAATTCAGTTCGCGGCGATGGAGATGGTAGAAGATCGCCTGGGGCATGCCGACCAGCAGTAATGCCACGAGAAGATCGATCTCGGCCTTGGCAAGGCTGAAGGCCCCCTGGATGTCCGCGCCACGCTGCCGACCCAGCAGCACGACCGCGAGGAAGGTCGCCGCCGAACCGGCCGCCTGGATGCCGACGACCGAGCCCAACGACGAAATGCGACTCACGGCTCCGGCCTGAGGCACGCACACGCGAACAGATTCGAGGCGAGCATGCGGCGGCCAATGGGTCGCAGACCAGTCGCGATCGACCAGACGCAGCGCTTCCCGAGTCGCTCGAGCGGGCCGCCCGAAAACGCCGACCCGAATGTCTCGGCCCGAAGCCGCCGTCGCTCCGTCTCGCAGTCGGTCTCGTGCACCCACACCCTCTTCCAGCTGAGGCACTCGAGGCCGGCCGAACGGATGAGTTCCAGGCCGTCAGCCAGCGCGTAGCGCCTCAGGTGCCCGGACACGTCGTGCGGGCCGTAGTCCCGCCCGCGATTCAGCCAGTTATCCTCCAGCGGAAGGTTGATCAGGACGATCCGACCCAGGCGCGCGGCATCCCGCAGCATCGCCCGATCGTCCGGCACGTGCTCCAGTACGTCGCTCAGGACCACGACATCGACCGGATCGCGGAAATCCCGGAAGTCCGATTCGCTGAACTGGACACCGCGATGTCGCCGGCGGGCGCAGGCAACGTTCTCCCGGGAAATGTCGAACCCGATCCGCCTGCCTCCCGGCGGAACCGGAAACCCGGCGATCAGTTCCCCGGTGGCACAGCCGATCTCCACGACGGTGCCGTACCGGAAGGTGGTCGGCATCACGGCAACGAGGTTGGGCACCTTGAACGACTCGACCTCGAGCCGGATCAGTCTCGCTTCGAGCGATTCATCTTCGCGCCGCGCGACGTACTCGTCTTTCGTGTCGTAGAGATGACGGAAAAAGTCGGAATCATCCCGCCCGCCGCCGTCCACTTGGCTCCCGGACGCCTCAGCGGGCACTTGCGATCCTCGCTCGACGACTCACGACGAACACTGCGCCCGACAGGGCGCCGAGGACCGCGCCCGCCAGTGCATACAACCAGTGCAGAGGACTCGAGTAGTCGTCATCATCCGGCGCGAGCGCCGGATCGATGATCCTGAAGGCGTATTCCTCGCGCGCATTGGCCATCATCACCGTGTTCAGCCTGTTCTCGACCAAGCGATAAATCGGCTGCTGAAGTTCGACGACCTGCGTCTTCGCGAGCTCGCGATTGAGATACTCGAGGCTGCCCTCGGCTTCGGCGATTGCGCGGTCACGCATCTTGCGGTTGACTCGCGCGGCCAGGTCATTGGCCCATTCTGCAGCCTCGCGCGGGTCGCGCCAGCGAACCGTGAGCGTGACGACGCCGGTACGGCGATCTTCGTTGACCACGCGGATCTTGCGATCGAATTTCCGATAGGCATCGCCAATCGTCGGCGCCTTGCGCAGGAATCCCTCGCGCCAGTGGTCCCCGGCCTCGTCCCACTGGCTTGCAAAGATCACTGGCATCAGGGCCCGCGCCTCGATGAACTCGATCGCCAGTGCCCGCGAGCGTAGCGTCGCGAGCGCCTCGCTCTTGTCATCGTCCTTGCCAAGTTCGATTCCTGCCAGGGACGCCAGCCCTCCGACCTGTCCGCCGAGGGCGCCGAGGGCGGAGGGTCGCTCGGCTTTCGCCGGCAGCAGTACGACACTGGCCGAATACTCACGCGGCATGATCAGGGAGACGCCGCCGAACGCCACCGCCGCAAGCGCCGCCGAAACCAGGATCGTCGCCAGCGACCGACGGTCCAGGGTCCACCCCGCCCAGGGGTCATTCGGGAAAGTTCGTTCGGTCTCGGCCATTTTCGCTCTGGATCGCCATTTGCTGCACGCCGGGAACCGGCAGTCCCGCCGTCTAGAAGGAATTCACGGCCGCCACCGCGACGGCAATGTTGTAAAGAATCGTCGTGATCGACGTCCACATGGGCAGTGGTCTCATCCGCTCGGCATCCAGCGGCACGACGATCGTGTCACCTGGCTGGATCGAACCCGAACTGCGTTTCCAGCGGCTCTTACTCCCGGCCTCCACGCTGCCATTCGCACGGACGACGTAGATGCGCTTGTCGTCCGCCTTCTGGGTCGTGCCACCGCTCAGGCTGATATACCCTTCCCGGTCGACGGCCGGATCGTACAGATGCGACGTCGAGTTCTGGACCTCGCCGATCACAGTGACTTCCTGCGCCGTCTTCGGCACCCGCAGGGCATCGCCGTCCTTCAGGATCACGTCGCCCGGCGAGCCTGGCTCGGCCGCCAGGATCCTGTCGAGGTCGATGACGAGACGACCGACCGGCTCGGTGTCCCTGAGGTCGGCCAGCAGGGACTGTCCGATCGCCAGCGTCTCGGAAGCCTGCTGCGCCCCGCTCCCGCTGGCCTGTGCTCCCTGCAGGGCCAGCGTGCCCAGATCCTGCTTCAATCGATCTGCGAGCACTTCCATTTGACGCTTTTCACGCTCCTTGAGCGTTTCACGCGTAAAGACGCTGCCCTGCGGGAAGGCCAGGGCCGTCAGTCCGCCCGCTCTTGCAATGACCGACCGCAGCGTCTCGCCACGTTCGATTGGATACTCGCCCGGGAAGCGAACTTCACCGTCGAGGTAGACGGTCTCCTGGCTGGACCACTCGGAGATCTCCTTGACGACCAGGAAATCGAAAGGCGCGAGCGAAAGATCGGCCGCCGGCTCGCGGGACAATGCGCGGCGCAAGTCAACCTTGAAGACGTCCGTCTTGCGCGACTCGCCGTCCCTCACTTCGTAACGCGCCAGGTCCGCCTCGCCTCCGTAGGCCTCCTCCGCAAGTCCCCCGCCGGCACGGATCAGGTCACTGACGGTCATCCCGGGTTCGAGCGGGTACTCCCCCGGTACCCGTACCCGACCGGAGACGCGCACGATCTGCGACGGCTCGGTGCTCACGGCCTGCAGTTTCAGTTCGCCCAGGATCGGGTCCAGGATTGCCCTTCGACCCGTGGCACGGTCGAAGACGTAGACCTGGTCGCGTGACGCGAGCAACGGGTCCGCCTCAGATCGTGGGGCCCGCCAGGCCTCGCCCAGGTCGGCCGAGAGCACGCGCACCCGCCGGGTGCCCGGTTCCTCCCGACGGATGAGTACGTAATGCAGGTCGGCGTTCGGCTTCAGGTCGTCGACGGAGGGGATGACGTCCGTCAGGCGCAATCCACTACGATACTGCACGGATCCCGGGCGCAACAGGTGCCCGTCGATCCGTACCGCGTTCGAGTAGGTCGGTCGGACGGTCGGTACACGCAACGTATCTCCCGTGCGAAGCCGGGTGCCGCGTGCCTGGGGATCCATCAGGTCGACGTTGACGACCACGCGCTGCCGCCGCTCGTCGATGCGCTCCAGCGTGGCGAGCCGCGGGTCGGCTTCCGGCGTCAGCCCGCCGCCCAGGTACAGCAGGTCCGCGGCACTCGTCTCGCCCTTGAGTTCGTAGATGGCGGGACGCCGGACCTCTCCCGTGATGCCGACCGTCGTGGCCACCGGCGGAATGAAGATCACGTCACCCGGGAGCAGTCGCGCGTCCTTCGACGTGTCGCCATTCAGCAGCAGGTCATACAGGTCGAGACGGGAAACGATGCGTCCGCTTCGCTTGAGCTGGACGTTGCGCAGGGACCCGATAGTCTTGACCCCGCCGCTCACGAAAAGCGCGTTCGTGACCGTCGCTAGCCCGCTGACCGTATAGGAACCCGGCCGCTCCGCCTCGCCCAGCACGAAGACCCGGATCGAGCGCAATTCTCCCATCGTGACGGTTGCCTCCGTCCCGATCATCTGCTCGGCGACACGCTTCTCGATGCGATCTCGTGCTTCGTCGATGCGCAAGCCACTGACGGCGATCGGACCCAGTTCCGGGAACATGACCCTGCCGTCACGATTGACGACCAGCGAGTACTTGCCCTTGCTGTTGCCGACCAGCTGGACGTCGAATCGATCTCCAGGTCCCACGACGTACTCGGAAGGCACCGGGACGTCGGACACGGGTGCAAACGTGGTGGGACTGCCGGCGAACAGGTCGTATCCGAAAGGCTTCAGGGCTGCCGCATCCGTGGGCTCGAGCGGCAGCAATATCAGCCGGATCCGAAAGCCGCTGAGCTCCTGCTCGATGGCCAGTCTCTGTGTCGCCTGAAGGACGGTCAACCCGGCGAGCGGCACCGGGCCCAGGCCGGGGAGGTCGATGGCGCCGGTTCGATCGAGCTGGTACGGGTTGGCCCGCCGCACCGTCTCCATGTAGCGCTTTAGACGCCCTTCCTCGGACTTGGTCCGCTCGACCTGCTTGCGGTCGGTCGGCTCCGGAGTTGGAGCGGCCAGAGGATCGCGCGTCGTGACGATGCCCGACTGGGTACGGTCTCCGGCGACCCGTGCGGTGCCGGGCTCCTGCACGACGGTCTGCACCGGGCGGGGTCGCTCGGTGAGGATCCGTTCCTGACCCTCGAACTGCACGAGTTCGAACTCGATGATCAAGGTGTCGCCGGCACCGAGGCGGGGTTCGCCGTCCGGGCTCAGGTTGCGCTCGCGTTCATCCCCCACTTTCCTGGGCAGGATCGTCGACGGCGCCTCGAAGCGCTGGTCCGTACGGGTCGTGCCCGTCTGGCTGCCGCCCGAGGTCATCGCCTCGAGGACGGTGCGCTGCTGTTCGGGCGAGAGGTTGCGGAACATCTCGGCCTGCTCCGCGCTCGGCGCCTGGGACGACGCCCGCTGGCCGAGCCCGAGCCCCAGCGCCAGCACGAGCATGGCAAGTACGAGGCGCAACGCTGACCGGTTCCGGATTCCTTCCAAGCGCTCTCCCATCCGCATTTCACACCTGGTCATGGAAGCTCAAAGATACCCGCGGCGCCAGGTCACGAAACCCCGCAGCCCGTCCTCGACGGCCACGGTTCCGGTCGCCTCGACGTCAGCGTATCCCAATGAAAGTGCAATGTTACCCCATGAGTAGACCCGCTCGTGGGTCACTGCCACGTCCGTGACCCGGGCGGCGCTGTCCACCAGGGAGTGCTGCGGGGCAATCCCCGCACGGTTCAGCTTGACGTTGCGAGCCAGGACTTCCCAACGATGGCCATGCGTGTCGATCAGGAGCGCGCCGCCCCCGATGGCTTCTCCGTCGGCGTCCATCGAGTGACCGAGGACGACCCCGCGATACCGGTATCCCGACGTGTAGATGGAGTTCGTATAGGCACAGCCGAATTCGGGCTCTGAACTGAGGAAATCGCAGGCGGTATCAGCGTACTCGACGTGCGCCCGCCACGAAGCATCACCCAGCGCGCCCCACACCTCTACGCCGAACAGCCCGAGGTATTTCGACGGCATGCCCCCCGCCTCGTCCTCGCCGATGCCCTGGGCGTACAGGGCAAGGGGCACCCGACCGCCCGGCCACGACCAGCGCACATCGAATCCCGCCAGCTGGTTCCCGGGCTGCTCGCTCAGCGGCTGATCATTGTCGTTACCGGTGAGCAGGTCCCAGAACGTGTCGAGTCCGCAGGGCCGGCCGTCGCCGCACCACTGGGCCGTCCGGCTCACCGCGATCTGCAGTGTTGGATGCGGACGGATCTCGGCACGCAGGCCGAACAGAAGCGCATTGCTGTAGTCGCGGTCGCTCTCGAACTGGCCCATGAAGGTGCTCAGGCGCCACGGCCCCAGCCAGCGCAGGACAGGCACGTCGAACGGCGTTGATTCGAGCCGATCGATGGCGACGG
>CAWGLZ010000001.1:0-708794 GCA_963823535.1 uncultured Gammaproteobacteria bacterium | reverse complement strand
CCAGGTGGCATGCGACGAGTGAATCCCCGGTAACCGTCAGGGAATCGCCACGACGAATGGAACCGTAATGACACCGAATCCCGAGTCGATGTCCATCCTACCGGACACGAAATAGCCCGACCGGAATGCGCTCGCGGTCGGCGAGCGAATGGTCCAGACAGTCTGGTACTGCGGCAAGGTACCGCTCAGCAGGTTGCCCAGAGATCCGTAGATCGGGATCAGAGCCGTCGCGTCGGGAGCAAGCACAAACGCTCCTCCCGTGCCATCTGCCAGTTCGGCCAGCGCCTCGACTCTGACCTCAGGGGATGTGGAAAGACCAATTGTAAAGATGCGGACATTGGCGGCATTGGCTCTGTCAATGCTGTTGTTTCGGCACTGTTGCTCCGATGGACAGAGCGGGTCGTTGTCGACGGCATCGGAGAACACGACCACCGCCTTGCTGACGCCTGGCACGGCCGGCGGCGGGTTCGTCGAGAAGTAGTCGACCATATTGTCCAGCGAAGCGTAGAACGGCGTGTCCCCCGATTCGAGATCGGGAAAATCGTCAATCACGGAGAAGAAGCTGCTACCGTCCTGGGTAAATCCTGGTGGATACACATAGAGTGGATCAGTCACGGGATCAACCGGGATCAGCCTGGGACCATTGACGTCGCTGTCGGCCGCAAAAGCCCCCAGCGACACCCAGTCGTCAAGACCGGGCTGCACGCTGTTTAGAAAGGACTTGGCGGCAAATATTCGTGCGTCAGACGGATCGGTGCTGCCGACGCTCCGGCTCTGGTCGAAAAGGAGGGCGGCCGCATAAGGGGCAGGATTGTCGAGCCCTGGCAGTAACTCCCAGGCGTCCTGCCCGACGACCGAGTAGCTTCCGTCCAAGGCCGAGCTTAGACCACGGATACAATCGTTGGTATTCAGCGGCTCAACACACGGCTGAAGCTGGAAATCATCCGCAGTCAGCGTGCTGATGGGTTGCGAATCCTCCCCGATCACGACGAACCGCAAGGTCAGTTGTGCCTCGGTGCCGCCGCTGTTCGGTACGACGACCGCTTCCCCTCCGGTGAATCCCGCTGCCGTCCTCCTCGCCCTTTCGAGTTCGATCGTGATTGGTGGATTGGCACCTTCGACGAGGGTTGCGGATCGAGGCGCTGATGGCTCAAAGCCATTGGCAGTGACGGCAATGGTAGCTGCACCGGTCGGAATTCCGGACAGCGTGATCGTACCGCTAGAAGCCGTAACGCCAGTGATGACACGACCGTCGCTGGTCGCGACCACAGATGCCCCGGCAACTGGATCCCTGAGCGAGGATTCGACAACCGAGACCGAGAGGCTCCCAACGAGACGCCGAATTCTGGCGATGACCGAGACCGTCTGACCTGCAGTCACATTCGCTGTCTGGACCGTACCGGCGTAACCGTTCTTGCTGACGTCGATACTTACGGTTCCCAGCGGCAAATCGAGTCAGGTTCGCCACGCCGGAGGCGTCTGTGACAGCCTGTCTGCTGAAACTGCCGATCGTCGCGTTGACCGCGGCACCGGAAACCAAGGCATTCACGTCATCCCGCACCGTGACGGTCAGCGCACCGTTCGATGGACCGCTCCCACTATCACCCCCACCCCCACCACCACCGCCACAGGCGGTCACCAGCGACACGAGTCCAGCAAGTAGCAGAGTCCGTAGGGCGGGACGCGCTCGAACGGCAGGGATGGCGCGATTAACAGAGGCTGGGAGAGTGAATTCCATGCCCGAATTCTCCAGAAGTGCTAATGGTGGGACCGCGTCACGCAAGCGATACAGCTGCAAACCAGAACGACAACGGCCTATGTACCCGGAAAGACACAAGGATTTATTGAGATCACTCTCAATAATACTTTCCAAGCATCTCGACAATACGACATTTGACATAAGCGAAAGATATCCTGCGCGCCCTTGTCCAGCGCTTCCCCGGGGCAATCACGCAGACGCAGGATACCAGTCGACGGACAATCCTCATCGGAGCTCGGACTCAGCTCAGCGTCGACGAATCGCCGCTTCGGCAGCGCCAGGCGGTCCTCACCGGGCGTCACCAGGGCGCTCAACCTTTGCCAAGGTCTGCTCATTGCGGCGTTCCTGCAACTCGACTCCGCCTTTCTGGTTCCTGCGTTGCAAGACCGGGTGCCCTTGGGCTTTGGGGCCGGCGCTGCCCCTGAAACCTGGATAACGGCGACAAAGATTCGCCGGCTGGCAGATCCTGGAACTCGTCATAAAACAAAAAAAGAGGCCCTGCGCATTACCGCAGGGCCTCGATTTTTTCAGCGGGACTGGTCAGTCAGACGAAACTCAGGCCTTCCGCCGGCCGACGAAGCCAAGACCCAGCAGACCAAGGCCGATCAGCGCGAGCGAACCGGGCTCCGGCACGACAATCGAGCTGGCCGAATAGGTTGCCGTGACCTGCCCGGTCTCGAGCTGCGCACTGAGATTCCAGCTGCCCGGAGTCTGATCGAAACCGGTCGCGAGGAAGTAACCGGTGCCGTTCAGGTCGAGAAAGCGGCCCGTCCGCTGCGTGACGTTGTAGCTCTCCAGATAGAACGAAACCATGTTGCCGCCGCCGGCGTCAAACGACCACAGTGGCGAATAGGCACCGGTGGGCGGCTCGATGTCGATCGGCGTCGCATGATCCAGCAGGTCCGGGAAGTTCATGCCGAACACGGAAGCAAAATCACCATTCGTCGTGCTGCTGACAGCGGCCAGAAGAATGTTGACGATCGGCGAGTTATTGAAGCCTGTGGCACCAGGCGCGAGCGTGAAATCGCCCGTGTAGTTCACATCGCCTTCCAGCATGACGGCGTTGGCCACCGGGAGCGTCGCAAAGGACGCTGCGACGATGGCGATTGCGGCTAGTTTCTTCATTTGACAGTTCCTTTTATCTCGATTGATCTGACTTTTTAGGTCCCGCTTCAGTGCTCTCGGTAATCGAGCACGGCTGTCTTGATCCAAGAACCATGCCAAGCATTTAAAATCAATCACTTACGTCCATTCCCGGGGATCAACCCTGCGGAGACGTAAAGAACCCCGACATCCCCATCACGCGTTCGCGGGGAGCCTGTGACGGGGTCCTCAGATCTGCTGCCAAGTCTTTTGAAGGCTCGCGGCAATCTGTCAAAGTCAGCTCGCGATTGAAAAGCGGCAAACCCGTCGAAAGGCGGGGACGCAAAGCCACCGGTCCTCGGGCATCTGCCACGGACAGCGGGGTTGCCAGCGCGGCGCTGCCGGACCCGGCCGTCCACGACCCGCCTGTGCTCCCCCAGGACCGCTGACCATGCGTTTATGGGAGAGGCAAGCATGATGACGGTATCGACGGGGCGCCAAGGCACGAGAATCCTGCTGGTTCTGATCGGCAGCGCCGCTCTGGGTGGGTGTTTCGAGGACGAATCGACCCTCCGACTTTCGTCCGCGTTCGACCCGCAATCTGATGAGGCAGCTGCAGCCGCCCCGAGCGACGGCTCCAGCGCTGGCACCGGGAATACCGCACCCCGAATCAGCGGTACGCCAGCCACCAAGGTTTCGGTTGGCCAGCAGTATTCGTTCACGCCTCGCGCCAGCGATCCAGACGGGGATCGGCTGTCATTCTCGGCATCCGGTGTCCCGAACTGGCTCACGTTCGATTCACGGACGGGGCGGCTTGCGGGTCAGCCTTCCGAGGGTGACGTCGCAGCCTATGACGGCATCAGGATCACCGTCACTGACGGCAGCGCGTCGGCCTCAATGTCGATCGGCTTGATCGAAGTCGTTCAGACCTCCGCGGGTTCCACTGAGCTCTTCTGGGATCCTCCGACGATGAACGCCGACGGTACGCCATTGACCGACCTCGCGGGATATACGATCCGCTATGGAACGAACCCCGGATCGCTCGACCATGTCGTTGAACTCCCCAATCCGGGCATCACGTCGTATGTCGTCGAGAATCTGGCCCCGACGACCTGGTACTTCACAATCAGTGCCATCAACTCACAAGGCGTGGAAAGCCAGTCGACCGGGCTGGTCTGGACGACGATCGGCTGATCAGGAACGGCAGAACCCTACTGCGGGGCGAGGCCTGCGCTGTACTTGCAACAGCGCGTGTGGCAACTTCGCCAACCGGTTGCAGACTGGAATATCCCCGTGCAATCCAGCTACCTTCTCAAGGCATGGAACGCCGCCTCACGTCGCTATCTTGGCGGTTACAGCCCGCAGCAGGCCGTGCAACGGTTGTCACGGCGTACTGTCGGTCGATTGCTGCTGCGAGCCACCGCCTCCCGTTCCTACGACCTGAGGAGCACGCTGGTCATTGCCGGCTCCCCCCGCAGTGGAACGACCTGGCTCGCCGAACTCCTCAACCAGATTCCGCGTTCAGCAATTCTGTTCGAGCCTGAGCACGTCCAGCAGGTCCCTCAGGCTCGGGAGGCCGGCCTGACGTGGCATACGATCAAAGACCCGGACGATGATTGGCCAGAGGGCGAGCAGTTCTTCGCCAAGGTCTTTCGCGGCCAGCTGATCACCGGATGGACAGCCTCTCATGTGCCCCTGGGGAACGCCGTCGCTCCGCGCACCTGGATCGTCAAGTTCGTCGACGCGAACTTCATGCTCGGCTGGCTGACGAAACGATTCCCGATTCGCCCGCCGGCACTGCTGATTCGACACCCTTGCGCGGTCATTGCCTCGCAGCTGCGGCGCGGCTGGTCCAATCCGCATCCACCGAGGCTCAAGGGCTTCCTGGCGAAGCACCCGGAGTTCACGGACTATCTCGAGACGCTCAGTGATCCAGCCGAGTTCGCGGCGGCGCTGTGGAGCATGCAGACCTACGCGCCCCTCAGCTTGCCGAAGCCCTGGCCTTTTCAGCTGATCCCGTACGAGGAGCTGGCGACGAATCCAGGCAGCGAGTTATCACGCCTGTTCAGTGCATGGAAGATGCCGATGCCCGACGGCGTTATGGAGCGTGCGATACGCCCGAGCGGTACGACCGATCTCGACTCGGCTTTGCGCTCGGGAGCGGACCCGAGCGGAGCGTGGCGCAAGTCACTGAGCCCGCGCCAGATCGAAGGCATCCTGCGCGTCATTGAGCGCTTTGGACTGAATTTCTACGGCGAGGATGCCCGCCCGGACCTTTCCAAGCTATACGATCCGGGACTCCTTCGTACCAGCGCCTAGCCGACTCGAGTCTCGAGCAGACCTAACTGCGCAGCATGCTGAACAAGCTGTCCCAACTGTACGCGTCGATGGGCCCGCTGAACGCGGTGCTGTACGTTTTCGCGCGCGCACTGGCGGTCTTGACTTTCGGCAAGGCGCGGTTCGTCAAGTACTACATTGCGGCGCAACCCGTCCCGGCCGGGCCGTTTACGCCTCCCCGGCGAGGCACGTCTATCCAGGTCACCGAGGGCACCGCCGAGCAGGCCCTGAAGGTGCCGTTCGGTCGACCACGGGAGGTCATCGAACAACGGCTCGCAGTCGGCGCCCGATACCTACTTGCAACCAAGGGCGACACGCTTCTCGGGTTCCAATGGTTCACTTTGCGCGACTACCCCGAGGACGAAGTACGCTGCCTGTTCCGGCTGCGTCCGCAGGACGCCTGCGCCTGGGATTTTGATATCTACGTTCGCCCGGATGCGCGGATTCAGCCCGTTTTCACACGGCTTTGGGATACTTGCAACGACATCCTGCGGTCCGCAGGCATCGATTACTCGCTAAGCAGGATCAACGCGTTCAACCAGCTTTCAATGCGAGCCCACACGCGCCTGGGTGCCAGGGTCGTCGGATGGTGCACGTTCTTCGTCGCCGGGCCCGTTCAGGTGTCAATCTCGTCGGCCCGTCCTAGGGTTCACGTCTCACTCTCGCGGAAGTGTGCGCCAGTGTTTGCCGTCTCGGAGCTGCCGGCACGCGCACTGCGAAAGCACACATATTTCTCAGATTGACCCGCTCGCTGCCTGTAGCATTCGCCTCGAAACTGAAATAACCTCGGGAAACTCGGAGCATGGCCACACTGTTCCACGACCTGTTGCTCGAATCTGCGGATCGCGATGCCGAG
The DNA here is from genome assembly GCA_963823535.1 of uncultured Gammaproteobacteria bacterium. GTDB lineage: Bacteria > Pseudomonadota > Gammaproteobacteria > Steroidobacterales > Steroidobacteraceae > RPQJ01. The sequence continues at coordinate 702,759 of CAWGLZ010000001.1, read as the reverse complement.
CGTGTTGCGATCCGTCACCGCGGCGTCGACACGACCTATGGCTCGCTGACGCAGCTGGCGGCCGATACGGCCCGAGGCCTGCGTCGTCTCGGGCTCGAGCGGCTCGACCGTGTGGCGATCTACCTGCCAAAGCGGATCGAGACGGTTGCCGCATTCTTCGGCACGTCACTGGCAGGCGGCGTATTCGTGCCGGCCAACTCGCTGCTCAAGGCCGAGCAGGTCGTCTACATCCTCCGCAACTGCAGTGTACGCATGTTGATCACCAGCCGCGACCGCTGGCCCGAGGTTCAGGCACAGCTGGGAACGGACTCGCCGCTCTCGCACGTCATCCTTGTGGACGCCGACGAATCCACTGACCAGCATGTTGCCTGGAGGGACCTGATTCAGGACGGAGTCGATTCGACCGCGCGTATTCGCCCGGTCATCGACATCGACATGGCGGCTATCCTTTACACCTCGGGTTCAACGGGCAAGCCCAAGGGCGTGGTGCTTTCGCATCGCAATCTGCTGGCCGGCGCGCACAGCGTTTCCACCTACCTCGAGAATCAACCCGACGATCGATTGCTGGCCCTATTGCCGTTCAGCTTCGACTACGGACTCAGCCAGGTCACCACGGCGTTCCGCGTCGGCGCGAGTGCGGTGCTGATGGACTACCTCTTCGCCCGGGACGTGATTCACGCCGTTGAGGCGGAGAGGATCACTGGCCTTGCGGCTGTCCCCCCGGTCTGGATCCAGCTCGCCGACCTGCCCTGGCCCGCAACCGTCACGGAGCACCTGCGCTACATCACGAACTCGGGTGGTCGGATGCCGCGTGCGACCCTCGGCAAGCTGCGGGCGGCCCTGCCAGGAACCAGACCGTTCCTGATGTACGGCTTGACCGAGGCGTTTCGCGGCACCTATCTGCCGCCCGATGAAATTGACCGCCGCCCTGACTCAATCGGCAAGGCGATACCGAATGCGGAGATCCTCGTGGTTCGCCCGGACGGATCGGCGTGTGCGCCGGATGAGCCTGGTGAACTCGTGCAGCGCGGTTCCCTGGTCGCACTCGGCTACTGGGGTGACCCGGAGAAGACTGCAGAGAGATTCAAGCCGCTCCCCGGCCAGCGGGAGGAGCTTCCCATCACCGAACTGGCGGTCTGGTCGGGCGATACGGTACGCATGGACGACGACGGGTTCCTTTACTTCGTCGGGCGACGCGACGAGATGATCAAGACATCCGGCTACCGGGTCAGTCCGACGGAAGTGGAAGAAGTCGTCTACGCGTCGGGGATGGTGGGCGATGCCGTTGCATTTGGAGCACCGCATCCCGTGCTCGGCGAAGCCATTGTGCTGGTTGCTTCGGCGGGAGACGGCATGACCAAGAATACCGATCGCCTGCTCAAGTACTGCAAAGCGCACATGCCGACCTACATGGTGCCCAACCATGTCGAGTGGCTGGAGACACTTCCCCGAAATCCGAATGGCAAATTTGACCGTCCACAGCTTGCTGGTCTTTTCAAAACCGTCTTTGGGGCCGACGAGTGACGCTGGACGTATTCCCACAGCACGCCGCCAGCCCCTATTTTGACGCCAGGGACGGCATTCTGCTGATCGGCGGACGTCCGGTCACCGAGCTCGCGGTACAGGCCGGCCAGACCCCTTTCTACGCATACGACCGGTCCATCATGTCACGCAAGGTCGCCGAGTTGCGCCAAGCGCTGCCCGACGGCCTGCACCTGCACTACGCGATCAAGGCCAATCCGATGCCGGCGGTGGTCCAGCACTTCCGCGGATTGGTGGACGGCTTCGACGTCGCCAGCGTCCGCGAGATGCAGGTTGCGCTCGACGCCGGAATGCCCGCTGAGTTGATCAGCTTCGCCGGTCCTGGCAAGACGCCCGCAGAGCTGGAGCGCGCCGTTGGCGCGGGCATCGTAATCAACATGGAATCCGAGCGCGAGATGCAGCGCATCGCCGCCATCGCCACGCGCACAGGAGCCCGACCCAAGGTAGCGATACGCGTCAATCCAGATTTCGAACTGAAATCCTCCGGTATGAAGATGGCAGGCGGCCCCAAGCAGTTCGGGGTAGACGCGGAGCGGGTACCCGGGATGCTGAAGACGCTCGCGGGTCTTCCGCTCGAGTTCTGGGGCTTCCACATCTACAGCGGCTCGCAGAATCTGCGACCCGAGATCATCCTGGACGCACAGCAGAAGACCGTCGCGCTCGCAATCGAACTCTCCCGTCACGCTCCCGCCCCTGTGCGCCTGCTCAATCTCGGCGGCGGCTTCGGAATACCGTACTTCCCAGGCGACCGCCCCCTTGATCTCGCACCGATCGGTGAGAGCCTGAACCAGCTGCTGCCCCAGATCGCCGACGCGCTGCCTCACGCGCAGCCATGCATCGAGCTCGGACGCTATCTCGTCGGCGAGTCGGGTCTCTATGTGTGCCGGATCGTCGATCGCAAAGTCTCGCGTGGTCACGTGTTCCTCGTCACCGACGGTGGCCTGCACCATCATCTGGCGGCCTCCGGCAACTTCGGGCAGGTGCTTCGCAAGAACTACCCTCTTCTCGTTGCCAATCGAGTTGCATCCGCAGAAAAGGAGATTGCCAGCGTCGTCGGACCACTCTGTACGCCTCTCGATCTGCTGGGAGACCGCATGGAGCTCGCGGTGGCGGACGTTGACGATCTCATTGCCGTGTTTCAGTCGGGCGCCTACGGCGCCAGCGCAAGCCCGCTCGGATTCCTCAGTCACCCGGAACCGGTGCAACTCGTCGTCTGATCGAGGGCGACTCGCCGCATTTCTTGACAGGGAGCCGTGCCGGCGCTATTCGTAGTTCGTCGGCGATTCGCGTGCTTTTACATAAGAACAACGCGCGATCGAGTGCAGTTCACTCTCGTCATGGAGCACGAAGCGCAATGAGCCTCGCATCAGCGACCCGCGGACGACGGGCCGTTCTCGTCGCAGTATCCACGCTGGCTTTCTCAGTTTTCATAACCGGCCCTGTGCACGCAGAGCTGGGTTGCCCGCCCGGCGCGGGAGCTGACCTCTCGGATCTGATCGACGAGATCTCCGCATTGCCCGAGGGCGGCTGGCTGCGGGCGAATCTCAATCGCTATGAGGACGTATGGACACCCGCCGATCTGCGTCCGTCCTCGGGTGCGCTACTTTCAACCCCGTCCAAGATCATCCAGGCATGGAGCGGGTTCGCGTGGGACTGTCGTCGTGGCGATCTCCTGCTCTATGGCGGCGGCCATGCCAATTACTCCGGAAACGACACGTACCGCTGGCGCTCGTCGACGCGGCGGTGGGAACGGATGTCACTGCCCAGCGACATTCGCGTCGACGGCATGGGCAACACGACCGCCATCGACGGTCCCTTTGCGGCACCGCCCGCGGCGCACACGTACGACAACAACGTGTACCTGCCGTTCATCGATCGGTTCCTGGTTCTCGGCGGCTCCGCCTGGAATAACGGCGGCGCCTACGAGATGGAGACGGGTCCGGACAGCGAGCGAATTACCGGACCGTACGTCTTCGACCTGGTCAAGGCAGATGCGGCCCGGGTGGGTGGCACCACCGGTTCACATGTCCAGCGAGTGTCTCCTCGTCCAGAGGTGGTCGGCGGCATGATGTGGGACAACCGCGACCATTACTCCATACTGCCCTCGGCATCTTTGCCAACGAATCACACGAGCGGTACCAGCGCGTACGCTGGTTCGGGAAGCTCAGATGTCGTCCTTGTCACCGCCCGGACTGGCTTCAGTACGTCTCAGCACTTGTATCGATATGAATTCACGGATGCCGACGACGCCAGCGGCGATCGGGTCCAGCGAATTGGTCGGTTCCTGACGGGAGTCACAGGACGGGGCGCTGGCACATTCGATCCAGACCTCAATGTCTTTGTCAGGACCGCGATCGGCTCGTCGGCGGCGGTCTTCTACTACTGGGACCTGGCAGCGGCGGGGCCCAACAATCCCAATGTGCTCTTCACACCCGTCGACCAGAGCGGTGGATGGGCCCTCGACCGCGGGTACGGCATGGACTTCGACCCGGTCCGGGGACAGTACCTCTTGTGGGGCGGCAACGCGGACGTCTGGGTGTTGCGTGCGCCGGCGCTGGCATCTCCGTCCGGTTGGACCATCGAACGCGCATCACCCGCCAGCAGCGGCGAGACACCGATCAGTGCCTACAGCGGCGTCGGGTTGGAATCCGGGGGAGGCGTGCTTGGCAAATGGAAGTACATTCCGGAACTCGACGCATTCCTAGGCCTGCAGGATACGGAAGCTGGAAACGTCTGGATCTACAAGCCGATCGGCTGGACACGACCGGGTACTCCGCGCCGTCCCACGCTCATCATCAGCGCGTCGCCGGCGCAGGTATTCGCGGGTGAAAGCGTCACCGTCTCGTGGCGCGCCAAGGATGCCACGACCTGCATCGCTGATGGCAGTTGGAGTGGTCCGAGAGGCCTCACGGGATCCTACGACGTGCATGACGCGCCGACTGGCAGCGCGGTTTTTGGCCTGAGATGTGACGGGCCAGCCGGCACTGTTCACCGCAGTGTTGCGGTCTCAGTACTCCCGTTGCGTCCGCCAACGATCGGCACAATTTCTGGCGATGGCTGCGTCAATTCCGCGGAGATTACGACAGGGATCCTCGTGACCGGCACCGGCACGGCTGGAGCCACCGTGGTCGCCGAACTGGGTTCCGTCGTCCACTCAGCCCCAGTGGGTACATCCGGACAGTGGAGCATTGGGTTCAGTCGCGCCGAATTGGCTGGGCTCCCGGAGGGAAGCCGTGCAGTCGCGGTTCACCAGCGCTCTGCGGAGGGTATTGCGTCCGAACCGACGATTGCGTTGTTCCTCAAGGACACCGTTGCGCCGACCGAAACCACCACGGCCCCAAGAATGCTGTCCGCGTCCGATACAGGATCGTCGAACTCGGACGGCTTGACCCGTGACGCAACCCCGACTTACCAGGGGGTCGCCACTGCGCCGGGAGTTTCCGTATCCCTCATGACAGACGGCGTCGTATCCAGGACGGCGAAAGCCGCTGCCGACGGACGATGGACCGCGACAGCGATGACTTTGGCCAACGGCAGCCATGCGGTCTCCGCAGCGGTCGTGGACAGCTGCGGAAACCTGGGCCCGCTGTCTCCTTCGCTCACGCCACTCACGATCGACAGGATTTCTCCGGCACTTTCACTTGACCGCGTGGCGGGTGATAACCGCATCAATGCCGCCGAGTCACAGGCAACGGTCACGATCAGCGGAACCTCGGAAGCGGGCGCACAGATATCCATGGCTGTTCTTGCGGATGGAGTGCAGATGCTGAGCAGAACGCTGGCTGTCGCAGGGACGCAGTGGGCTCTCGCGCTGTCCGCCGCCGATATTTCATCACTGCCGGAGGCAACGCTCAAAGTGGCCGTATCAGCGACGGATGCGGCAGGTAACCGGCGGTCAATCACTCGCAGTGTGGCCAAAGACACGAGCATAGTATCCCCCACGATCCGGCCCGTCTCCGGCGACGATGTGTTGACCGCCTTGGAACGCAATTCCCCCGTACCGCTCGCCGGGACGGCGGAGCCGTCTGCCAAGGTCACGATCGGTTTTCCCGGCTGGTCGCGCCTGGTTTCCACCAGCACCGGCGGCACGTGGTCCACCGAGCTACCCGCCTACGTAGCCCGAAGCCTGCCAGTCGGCACGATATCGGTGAGCGCGGTGGCAACCGACCGAGCTGGCAATATTTCATCCCCGAGCCAGCGCCTCGTCCGGGTTCTGTCGGTCGACTGACAGACTCGGTGAGTCGTCATCACACGGATGGCACACCCATCGCCACGACGCCGCCTCCGCGCAGATGATCGTCCAGTCGAGCCTTGACTGCGACGCAGAGTGACTCGACCTGCGGATCAATCTCGGGAGAGGGTCGTCGGCCGACGGACGACGCGAAGACCTTTCGTGTGTACCTGTCGCGGAACTCCAGGCCTACGAAATCAAATGCCCGCTCCACGACGCGAACCGGCTCGCGCACGAGTTCCTCATAGTTCAGCAACAGCACGTCCGGCCGCTCGTTCATTCCCGCGCGGAAGAAAAAGCCGTTGCGGATGGCCCAGATCAGTGCTCGCGCAGAGACCTCCGAGATCCCCCGGCTGAGATGTCCTTCGATCAGGGCCATGTCCTGATCCGTCAAGTTGATCGCCCGCCACCGTGCATCCGGAGACCGTCTTGCCACGTTTCCGAGGTACTCCAGGCTGGTTTCCCGAAAGAGCGCCAGCGCGGAACTGATCCGCATCGCGGTAGTCCCGATAGATCCAGATGCCGCGGGCGCCGGGAAGCTGATCCATGATCTCGCCGGCCCGATTGCCGTCGGCCGTCGGCTTGAGCACCACATGCGTCGCAGGCGAATGCGCCACCAGCCGGCGTATGACCTGCAGATCCTTCAGCTCATAGTCGACGAAAGCATCGTCGTCGGTTTCATTGTACATCGCGGTTGCTGGTGACCGACCGAAGCACCGCAGCAGCATGTTCGTCCCCGATCGCTGCTCGCCGAACACGAGTACGGGCACCGCACTGCCCCGCCGTCCGACTACGGAATTTCGAAGGTTCTTGAGCGCCTTTACCACGCGCTCGCGCTTGGTGATCAAGCCACTCTCCCGCCCGCTTCCCCGTCGTGAAGCGGACCTGAAATTTCTGTCGAAACCTCCGACGACTGCGTGCGCCGCAGCGACGCCATGCTCAGCATCGTCATCAGGATGGTCAGGAACCAGAATCGCACCTCGAGCTTTGGATACTGGACAAACAGGTCGCCAACGGTAATGACGATCAGCGCGCCTGCCACCGCGGGCAAGACCTGCGCCATAAAGTCATCTTCTGCCCTGGACTGGGTTCGCAGACGCCAAAGCGACAGGAGCATCCATACGATCATCAGTGAGTACGCCACGGCTCCCGGGATACCGTGGTCCACCAGCATGGTCATGAACGTGTTGTGTGACGACCGGGACGGATCTTCTCCCGGTGCCCCCGCCAACTGCCGGGGATCCAGGTAGTCCGGACTGAGGACGTCTGTGCAGCGCGAACCGCAGCCCAGCGGATGGCGCCTCGCCATATCCATCTGGGCCTGGATCAGCAGCAGGCGCTTGGAACCCGTATCAACACCCTCGACCTGCGCACCCTGGTACTGCAGCGAGCGGATTCTCTCCCAGTAGTCCGGATTCGTCAGCGCCAGGAACACCGCAACCCCGACCAGTGACAGTACTCGAATCCACTTTGCGTACCGCCTGGGGGCAAAAATGTTGTAGATCAGGCCGCCAACGCCGAAGGCGAGAAAGCCGCTACGACTAATGGTCGCCACCACCGCATTGATGAGCAGCGGCATGGCCGCGACAATCGCCAGTCGCGCCTTTCGGGACCCGGCAAAAAACAGAGATGCCGCCGCCAGGACGCCGGTCACGATCGTCAAGGCACCGCTGTTTGCATCGCCGATTCCGGCCCCCCCAAACGCGTCGAACCGACCGCCCTCGTGCGAACTGAACGCCAGCCAAGCAAGGTACGTACAGCCCGCGACGTGAGCCCACATGAAGCGCCTGATGCTGGGTTCGCTGTCCAGGCTGCGATAGATCAGATACATCGCGACGACGTACTTGGCGTAGTAAGAGAGAGTTTCCGCGTGGGCCTCGGGGTCAAGGGCCCAGAAGCTCTGCAGTGCGATCCAACCGATCAGCGCTGCGAATCCCCACATGACGGGCTGCCGCGACATGGGGATGGTCGGGCGGGGCGGTCGATGTACGACGATCGCCACGGCAGTTACAACCGCTGCGATCAATGCCCAGCGCATTCCATGCAACGCGCCCTGTCCCCACCACCGGTCCGACGGGCTGACGTAGAAGACGAGGACATACGTCATGACCCCGAAGACCGGATGCCGTGCAAGTGCCTGCACGCAGCCGGCAATAAACAGCATCACGAAGAGGGCGGCGGTTGCACTCATTGCACGCGGCTTGACGAGTTCGTCCGGCGGACCTAGTCAGTGTGCGGCGGTGGATCCTGCCACTGGCCCGCGCGGAGGAGCTTCTCGCGTAACCCCTGCAGAGGATAGCCGGCTGCATAAGCGGCCCAGGCATGTGATCTGGCGTCTGCGAAGCGACCTTCGTCGACCATCATCAGGCCAAGGTTGTAATGCGCCTCGGCATTGTCCGGATCGATGGCTATCGCTTCCTCCCACCATCGCAAGGCCCGCTCCGTATCACCGTTCCGGTAGAAGTAGTAGCCACCATAATTCCAGACCGTCGGATCATCGGGAGCGAACTGGCGGGCCCAGGTGAAGTAGCAGACCGGCGGCGCATAGCGCTTGTCTTGCCCCCCGGCCGCATCCCACTTGATGAGGAGATCGAGCGCCCGGACGTCGTTCGGCACTTTATGCAGAACGAAGTGCAGGTTGTTCATCACGTTCCAGCCCAGGTCGCCACCGGATGCGATCTGCTGCCTTGCCGGCGCAATATGGTACGTCTGATGATAGCGAAGATCGCGCTGGTCCTTCGGATTCGTACCCATCAGCCGGTAGTCTCTGCGGCCCTTGACCGGATGCCCCGGCGGCGGTGGACCACAGTTCAGGTCGAAGTCATCCGAGTAGGGCCTGACGTCGGCTGAAGCGACGCCGACCAGCACAAGCGACACTGCTGCCACAAGCCATGGCAGCCTGAGTCGAACATCGCGGGGACCGTACATTGGTCTGACTCCTCGCTCAGGTAAAGGCGCTTGCAGGCAGCCTGCAGACCCACGTCGGTCGATCGTGGCGCGATAGATGGATCAGCAATGATTCGCCGGTCCCCGCGAAATTCGGCAGGCAGTTGAACCGCGTGTACGATCCGCCGCCACCGCCTATGCCCGGCGCACGTGGGTTGTTGTCATCCGGGCCGGCGTCGCCGAGTCGTTCCTCGCTCCACCGCCACTGTCCGTGCGGATCGTAGCTGCCGTCAGCGCGCAGCGGGATTCTCAGGACGCGAACTGCCGCCCGATCCGGGAGCTGGTCGCAGTTGTATGCGAGGAAGCACTGCGCGTTCTCGAGATATACCATCCCGAAGGCCGCCGCGTGTCCGACATATCCTGGCACCACCTTCTGCAGGTTGTGCGCCCACTGAAAGGTACCCGCATTCACCGGCTCGACCACCGACCACCCCCTGCCGGTTCCAGCAAGTGATGTGTCAAGTATCCAAAGTCGATGCGTCCCCTGTTCCATCATGACGAACAGGCTCGTCGTGTTGCCTGCAGCGGTTCGGATGCCGTGTGCAATGGCACCCGCCGACGAGCTCAAGTCCTTGTCGCGAGGTGCGTCACTGTAGAACGAGTGCTGCCCCGCTCCGGCTCCGATCGTTTCCACGCTCCAATAGGTGGAGGTTCTCTGACCGGCGTACCAGAGTCTTCCCGGTGGACGGGTCCAGGTCGGCGACGCCGAATCCGAAGGCGTCCGTCGCACCGCCGGTTTGCTCGCCGATCACGCCGACATACTGCCATGGGCCGGGGTCGCCGTAGCGCCATGCACCGAGCGATGAATCGGCCCGCAAGGCCGACATGTCCAATGCGAGCTTGACGAGCGAGGTCTCGCCGGTGCCCCGATCCCAGGCGTTCATGATCGGGTACCAGACCTTGCCGTTCGAATAGTGATAGTGGGAACACGTATGGAGGGTGCGAGGGCGACGTCGGATGCGCGCAAGATCGGGATCGCGGTCGTTATAGGCAATGCCAGGATGCGGTCCGTCCAGCAACCAGCCCGGTACCACGACAGGAGACAGGTACCTCGCACCGGCGGCATCCAGGACCGCAAGCCCCGTCATGAACGGATCGCCGGATTGTGGATCGACAGCCGGCGTGGATTCGACGATTCTCCGCCACTCGGGTGTTTCACTCCCCAGCGTCAGCACGTAGGCATCGTTCTCCTGCCGCGCCGCGTGACCTCCGTTGAGCGCAACGATCATCTCCAAGTTGTCGGGATCCACGCACGCACCATTCCAGCCGGCGGTCAGGTACCGCGGGCCGCGGTTCTTGAAGTAGGGTGGTGGAGGAGCTGCTTCGGCCAGCCGTTCGCCGCACTGCCAGGCCTGGGCCATTCCCGGGCCGCCCGCCAGCGGCGTCCATTCCATCGCCCGAAGATCCTGGAACCAGGTCGGTCCGCCAGCGGGCACGTCCCGGGCGCAGGTCGACCGCGCCGCACTTCCTCCCCGGACCCTCAGCGTGTCCGGAGGACACGGTACGACCGCGGCTCGACCCGAACTGCCCAGCAAGCCACTCGCGATCCCGGCCGAGCCTACGAGGAAGTCTCTTCTACGCATGAGCGATTCCTCCCTACCCTTGATTCTCAGGCGGCCCGTCAGGCCACTGGTGCCGGAATAAACTGCCGGGATAGTATGATCTGGTCGAAACGATACCAATAGGTTCGTCTCGGCGGCATCTGCCCATCCTGGACATTCTGGTAGCCCGTCGGCTGGAAGCAATTAAATCCCGGCGGGTGCAGATCGTAAACTCCCGAAGCCAGATCGCCGAATATCCACGGAAGATCTGCCTTCGAGAACAGCGTAGCGTATTCCGGATCCGCGGCACGCTTGGCCCAGACCTCGACAACGGTGTCGCGATACTTCGCATCCTGCTCCGCGCGCCACCATTCGAGCCGGATCCTGTCTCCCGCAGCCGGAACACCTTGTGGCAGCGAATCAACAGAGCGCATGGCACTGACGCGCCATCGTGCCCGTCCGTTGACCACTCGGTAGTCGAGGACCTGGAAGACAAAGGTCGTCGGCATCGAGCCGCTCGCCATGAAGCGCAATCGCCATCCATTGAAGTAACCGTCCGTCTGATTGTCCCGCGCCCCAGGGAAACGGAAGGTATCCCGCACCGGCACTGGATTGGTCTCGAACTCGAGCGTCGTCCCGTCGTTCGCAGGCCTCAGGCCGGATGCATCCACGGCGATGAGGTTCCGGCCCTGGTTGACCTCGCTCGGCAGCGGATACATGAAGTCGTTGTCGTGGCCGGGCTTGACGTGCAGCAGCAGCGTCACCCACTCACCCAGGGGCCATTCCCAGCAGCCACTCGTATCGCCGACGACGCATGTTCTTTCCCACTTGCTGTTCGGCATGTAGGACTCGTAACTGGCATCAGCGACGCCGACCCCTTGTCCGGTCAGGCGTGAATTCGGGCTCGAACCGTAATTGGTGAATATGCTGAACCGGCGCCTGCCGACGTCCGGGCTGTTCATGACCAGTTGCTGTGCTCCGCCCTTACCCATCATGTGCAGGAACCACAGCTTTCCGGCACCTTCATTGCCAGAATCCAGTCGGCGCGGATCAATCTTGACCCTGAACTGCAGGTAAAGCTCGTCTCCGTCCCAGATTTCAGTCTCGCCGTTCCAGGACCTGTAGAAGCTTTGGTAATCAGCGTGCCCGTAGTATCCGGTGCGAAAGTTGTAAATCAGGCTCGAGACCGACTGCCCCGAACTCACACGGAATTGGCGCCGTTTGACGCTTCCGCCCGCCGCCGCGTCGTCCTGACCCTGACCGTTGTCGCCGGCAACCAGCGCCGAAAGCGGCCGCGCCCAACCACCATCACTGTCCAGGCCTACGGCAGCACCGGACGACCAGGCCGTGGGCTGACCCTTGTTCTCGTACTTGAGCGGCTCGGGAAAAGTGCGCCCTCGCTGGACGATGAGCGTGTTCTCCTGCTTGCCGACGACCAGAACGACTTCCTTCAGTCTTGGCGTCGTTGACTGGATGGTCACCTCGTACGCCGCGTCAGCCGACGTGACCCCTGGAAAATCGCCGGCATCCAGCAGGTGGATCTGAGTATCCCCGGCGCCCACTGACCTGGCGAGCGACGACCCGATGTTTACGATCTCCAGGCATCCGCCGCCGGTAACGCCATCCTTGGTCGTGCGGTGCGCCATCAATGCGGGGTCATGCACGCCCACCGCGAGTCCGTTGGGCACCTTGACGAAATTGTCGACTTCCGCATTGCTGCGAAAATCGTGAGACCAGACGACTCCCGGACCCCTGGATCTCGCCAGCCAGTCCGCCTCCTGATCGCCGGGAGCAATACACGTCGATTGGGCCTCCGTACCTCCACTGACCCGTGCGGTGGCTGGTGGGCAAGGTTTGGCGGCAGAACTCAGGCCTGACGCCAGTGAACCGGCGAGACCGAACGTCGTCTTGATAAATTCACGTCTTTTCATCGACTTACCCTGCCTATCGAGGTACCGGCATCGTGCCCTCAGCCGCGTCCAGCACAAACCATGACGCCGCGTCAGCGCGTCCCAGTTGACATAGTAGGTGCCGCGATCAGTGAACCGCGGCGATTGGCGTCACAGTTTCAGGACCCAAGCGTCGCCAGCCACCTGACACAGACGGCACCCGCCCGTTCGCTGTCGGCCCGCGTTGAGAAGGTGTGATCAGCGTCACTCAGTGTCTCAATACCGACGTTCTCGCGCTTCACGAGACGTCCCCACTCGACTTGCGTCTGGCATAGATCAGAGAACTCCCTGGCGGTCAGGTCCCGTCCGCTGTTCAACAGGAGAACCTGCCGATCGAAGGCCGCCAACCCGACCCGCATCGCCGAAATGAAATCGGTGCCCTGTGCGCGGTCCGGGGATTTCTCTCCGGATTGGGCAGCCAGGGACACTGATCTGAACAACTTCCCGACGGCAGATTTCACCTGCAGGCGGCCACTCACCAGTTTCCGCCAGAAGGAAGCCTGCAGCAGGCGGCTTCCGTAGTAATGCTTCACATGCGCTCTTGCGAGCCCGGCCTCGGTCCGCACCCAGGGATTTGCGAGAATGAGTCCGCCGACTCGCTCGTCGGAACTGCCATACATCATGATTGCCGAGGCCGCGTCGCAGAGCCCGAACAGGACGACCGTACCCACGTCAGGTACCGCAGCCAGGAACGCGCTGATCGCCGACCGAATGTCCTCCGCGACCTCGCGAAAATCCCGCTGCCCACCAGAACTGTCACCCATCCCGCGGTAGTCAAATCGCATCACGGGATGACCAGCCGTCGCCAGCTGGCGCGCGAGCAGCACGAACTGCCGGTGGCTGCCCACCCTGTACTGCGGCCCACCGACGACCACCAGGACACCGATGCCTGATCCCCGGGACTGTGTCGTATGGATGATGCCCAGGCACCGATCGCCGGCACACTCGAACACGATCGACCGCTCCACAAGGACGCTCACATGCCCCCTCTGAACGAAGACGCGTCGTCACGGAACAACGCGTCACATGTGTCGCGGACGAGTGCCTCGTTGACGACGACCTCGGTCGACGCCCAGAACGGATCGCCGGCAAGGACGTGATCGCGAATGGGCAAACCGGCAGCGCAGCTCGATTGGACCAGGGCGAGCGACGGCGGGCTGATCGTGCCTACGGATCCCCGTACGACCTCGAACCAGTCGACCGATCCGAAACCCTCCGGCAATCGCTCGGGCGGCGGAACCGATTCCAGTTCCGTGGCCAGCCTGTTGGACAGCCGGTACCCGGCGACCTCCACCTCTCCTTGCGCAGACATCGTTGACCTGAGCCCGGAAACGGATTCCTTGACATCGTTTGCGAGCGACGCCGCCACCCGCAATCGAAGGAACTGCGCCAGATGCCGGCGCCCGTCGAACACGGGTTGCCAGAGCACCGATCCCACAATCCCCGGCAACGCCGCCATGACGCGTTCATCGCAGGCTAGCAGGCAACCGAGGCGGACGCCGAGCAGGCCGGTGACAGGTCCGATTGCTTCGGCAGACCAACGCGCCGTCTGAACCAGATCTCCCACCCAGCCGTTCCAGTCGGCATTGCAGAAGTCGCCCCCGCTGTCGCCCGTGCCATAGAGATCCGGGATCACTGTCGCGACGCCGCGCTCGGCCAACCGCATGGCCGTCAGGGCGACCATTCGCCGGCACTTGTTCATCTCTTCGGCGAACGGCGGAACGACAAGCACGCTGCGCCGTGCCCGCTCCGGCCCATGCCGAACCAGGAAGATCGGCCCCCTGGCGCCCTCGAGAAAATGTCCTGCGAGCCTGCCCTGGTTCACGAAGCGAGCTTGCTGCCCACGAAATCGGCAAGGGATCCGACGGTCGCAAAGACGTCTGCCGAGAGTTCATCATCGTCGACGGCGATGCCCAACTCGTCCTCGATCATCGTCATAACCGTGACGACCGCCATCGAGTCGAACTCCGGCATGCCGCCGAGAAGTGGGCTTTCCGGCCTGAGCCCGTCGGCGCGGGGGCCCAACTGAAGTGTGTCGCGCAGAATACCCACAACCTGGTCAAACGTAGACATGTACACCTCGGTTCCCGACTTATGGAGGCGCGATAGAATAACCGACTCCGCGCGGATTTTTGCGCAATGCATTCCATGTTTACATAGCCTGCCACGGCTAAACTTGCGCCACCTTGTATTAGACGAGCGACGATCGGCACCCGACATGAGGATTTTCGGATTCATTGCCCGGAACGCGGCGCCCGCTGCGCACGACGCCATGGTCCGGCACGCGCTCAGAATACCGGGCATCCCGTCGGTCACTCGGCGCACCAACGTCGACGACCTCACGATCGCCATGTGGGCGGACACTCAGGCGGCAGCCCATGGGATCGTCGCCGCCGTTCACGGGTCGCCTGTGTGGGATCGCCGCTCGGGTTCAAGCGGTTCCAGCGCCAACCCAGAAGAGATACTCGACGAGTACCGTGAGCAGGGGCCTTCGGTCGTATCGAGCCTTGGCGGGCGCTTTGCGCTGGCGATACTCGATCCGGCCACGCGCCGCGCGGTACTCGCAATCGACCCGATGGGCATCGAACCTCTCGCCTTCGCGACGACGGCAGGAAGGCTCGTCTTTGGCTCCTCCGCCACCGCTGTCGCCGAATCCCCCGGCATCGAGGCTGAAATCTCCCGCCAGTCCATTTTCAGCTACCTCATGCTGCACATGGTCCCGGCGCCCGATACGATTTTTGCCGGCGTCCATAAGCTGCGCGCCGGACACATGGCGGTCTGGGATAACGGCGACCTGAAGGTCTCGCAGTGGTGGCGCCCCCGGTTCGTCGAGTCAGGGCGGGCCTCATTCGAGACACTCAAATCCGATCTGCACACCAGCCTGCGGTCGGCCGTCGCGAGTTGCCAACCGGACGAACACTGTGGCGCTTTCCTGAGCGGCGGCCTGGATAGCTCGACAGTCGCCGGGATTCTGAGCGAAGCCCGACCGGACTCGGTCGACACGTTCTCGATCGGTTTCGGTTACCCGGAATTCGACGAACTGTCGTACGCAAGAATCGCAAACCAGCACTTCGGTTGTCGCGCGCACGAGTACACGATTACGGGGGATGACATTGCAGACTCGTTCCCGCTGATTGCGCGCGCGTACGACGAGCCCTTCGGCAATTCGTCGGCGCTGCCCCTGTACTACTGCGCTCGACTCGCCCGTCAGTCGGGCATGCATCACCTCCTCGCGGGCGATGGCGGGGACGAGTTGTTCG
Source organism: uncultured Gammaproteobacteria bacterium (assembly GCA_963823535.1). Classification (GTDB taxonomy): domain Bacteria; phylum Pseudomonadota; class Gammaproteobacteria; order Steroidobacterales; family Steroidobacteraceae; genus RPQJ01. The sequence goes on along the minus strand of CAWGLZ010000001.1, from coordinate 687,290 downwards.
CCGGCAACAGCCGATACGCGCGCCAGAGCATTTTTGGCCGTTATGAGGGACTGCCTCGGCTCCTGCGGAAGGGGGTCGTGGAGCCGCTGCTGGCAGGCATGCCTGATGCGATCCGCTTCCGCCCGTTCCGACGCGCCAGCGCTTTTATCGGTCGGGCGAACGTGCCCCTGCCCGAGCGCCTCGAAATCTGGAATCTGCTGTACCGCGTGGGGGCCGCGGATGTGCTGCATCCGGAGTTTCTTGCCTCCATCGACCCCGATGCCCCGTTGCGACGCATGAAAGAAGTCTGGGACGAAGCGCCTTGCGACACGCAGTTGAACCGGCTGCTGTACTACGACTGGCAGTACACGCTGGCAGACAACGATCTCAGGAAGGTCGAGACCATGGCTGAGCTTGCGGGCATCCGAGTGTCCTACCCGATGTTGCATCCAGACGTGGTCAACCTGTCGCTGCGGGTTCCACCGGAGATGAAAATGCCCGGCACGAAGCTGCGGCACTTCTACAAGGAAGCCATGACCGGCTTCCTTCCCGACGCCATCATCCACAAGACCAAGCACGGGTTCGGCCTGCCGTTCGGTCTTTGGCTGCACGATTCCCCAAGACTGCGGGACCTCGTCATGGGCAATCTGGCGGACCTGCGGCGTCGGCAGATCGTGCAGACTGCATTCCTGGACCGACTGCTGCAATTGCATGGGGCCGAGGACGCCAGCTACCACGGTGTATTTGTCTGGGTCCTGGCGATGCTGGAACAGTGGTTCTCCGAACACGACCTGAACCCATGATTCAAACGCTTGGCACACTGCCGGCCGGCCTCGTGCGCGCCGCCGGACATCTAGTATCCCGGAGCGGCTCGAACGCCGCGCTGCTCGTCTTGATCTATCACCGGGTGCTCGCACGCCCGGATCCGCTTCTTCCGGACGAACCGGACGCGGCTGCGTTCGCCGCACAGATGGACCTCATCCGTCAGAACTTCCGCGTCATGGCGCTGGGCGAAGCCATTCACCGCCTGTCGCACGGCAGCCTGCCGCCGCGTACGGTCTGCATCACGTTTGACGACGGTTACGCCAACAATCACGACATAGCGCTGCCGATCCTGACGGAGCGCCAGATACCTGCAACCGTGTTCGTTGCACCCGGTTTCCTGTCCGGTGGACGAATGTTCAACGATACGATCATCGAGGCCATTCGCCGGGCGCCGCCCGAACTCGATCTCACCCGCGAACGCCTGGGTCATCACATGCTGCCGGATAACGGCGCCCGCGTTCGGGCGATCTCGTCAATTCTCCCTGCGCTGAAGTATCTCGCTCCGCAGGAAAGACTGTCACGCGCGGCGGCGATCGCCGAACGCGTGGGCGCAGACCTGCCATGCAACCTCATGATGACGGATGAACAGGTTCGGCGTCTGAGCCGGTCGGGTGTCGTCGACATCGGCGCACACACGATGAGTCATCCGATACTCGCGACACTGGACGACGAGACCGCGAGACGCGAGATCTGTCAGAGCAAGGCCCGGCTCGAGGAGATCACTGGTACCACCGTGACGTCGTTTGCATACCCGAACGGCGCTCCGGGTCGTGACTATACGAATCGTGACGTGGCTCTGGCGAGGGAAGCCGGCTTTGAGTTCGCCGTCTCGACGGCGTGGGGTGCGGCTGCAGCCGGGTTCGACCGGCACCAGGTTCCTCGCATTGCGCCCTGGGACCGGACCGCCCTTCGCTTCGCGCTGCGTATGGTCCGCGCATACGGCCAGCGGAGCGCGGCGCTCGCCTAAGCTTTCCCGTGGTCCGCGCTCGATGATCCCAGCGCGTAGCCGGCTATGCCCGGCTCACGACGTAGCGGTACTTGCCGGACTTCTCCGACGCGATCTCATCGACCCGCCGTATGTCCAGAACGGTTCCCGGACCCATGCGCTTCAGTAAGCCGGCGCGAATCTCCCGCTCAACTTCGGAGGTCAGTTCGGGCCCGCCGGCGAGCAGTAATTCGAGCGACAGGTCCTCGGCCTGGATGAACTTGAACGCCCTGACGCCCGGCTTGTCGCGCACCTCGTAGATGAGCGCCAGCGCGTGCATCCGGTTGCCGGACGCCGTGCGTACAAAATCCGTGCTGCGGCCCAGCACGGTGTCCAGCACCGCCAGGCCGCGCCCGCAGGGACAGGCGGCTCCCGATGCCGTCGCGACATCTCCCGTGCGATACCGAATGAACGGAAAGTCGTCGGTGGCGAGGTGTGTTACGACGATCTCGCCGGTCTCGCCGGGAGCGACCGGGCGATCGCCTGCGCCGATGATCTCGATCACGATGTGTTCCGAGGAAACGTGCAGCGAACCCCTCGGGCACTGGTGAGCAATGAATCCAGCGTCCCGGGATCCGTAGCCGTTGGCTACGGGCGCCGCAAAGGTCCGCTCGATCACCTCTCGCTGATCCGGGTAGAGCGTTTCGCCGGTCGTGAAGACGACGCGCACGCCGAGGTCGTCCATGCGCTGTCGGGCCGCGATTGCATGTCGGGCCAGCAGCGCCACGGCCGATGCGTAGCCGAAGATCATTCGCGGCTTGAGTCGGCGAATCGCTGCCAGGTATCCGTCCATCTGTCCTTCCGACATCTCGAATGCCGGAAGCAGGCAGGTCCGGAATAGCCGATCACGAATCGCGCGATAGCGGTCCTGCCGCCCAAGTTCCACCGGCGACCCCCACAGGACAACCTCCGGATCGCCGATGTCTACCCCCCACCAGCGGGTCGCGCGCCACTTGGCTGCGACGTCGTGCGACACCCGACCCATGCCCATGTGGAAGACCAGGGGCTCGCCACTCGAGCCGCCCGTGTTGTACCTCAAGAGGGGTCCCGCCGAACGAGACTTGAGCGCCTCGACGTTCGCCCGTATCAGTGACTTGTCGAGAAAAGGCACCCGGCAGAGGTCGGACAGAGAGCGTACCGATGCGGGGTGGAAGGCGCGTTCGGCGAAGAGATCTGCATAGTACGGAACCTCGCGCCCTGCCCGCTCGAGGAATGCCCGCAGGCGGGAGATCTGCAGCTCGGCGATCGCCCCCGGATCCAGCCACTGCGTACGCTCCAGGTCCCGGCGCAGCGTGACGCTGTGGTGCCCCTTCAGTCGCTCCTGCAGCGGGAACAGCAATCCGGATGCGAGGCGCGTGTATGGATCCGTCGCAAGACTTGCGTCACGCATCGTCTTCACCTCCCCTGGTGCCGGCAATACGGCGAAACTCCGCGACGAGGACCGGAACGCGGGTACTCCAGTCGTTTTCCTCGGCATGACGCCGGATGGCGTCGCGATCCCAACGTCGGCGAAGGGCTTCTGCAATCGCGTCGGCCAACGCATCGGAATCGCCGAAAGGTACGATCGTCCCGAGTTCTTCCCGGCAAATCACCTCCGCGTTGCCACCGACGTCAGTCGCGACGACCGGGACACCACAGGCGAGGGCCTCCAGCAGCACGTTCGCCCAGCCCTCGTTGCTGGTGGCCAGCACCGAGACATCGGCTGCGCTGACCGCGCGGCGAACCTCATCGGGCGGCAAGGCCCCAAGAAAGTGCACACGCTCCCGGAGTCCGAGTTCGTCGACCTGCTCCCTCAGCTTTGTCGAGAAATCTCCCTCGGGACCGCCGGACCCGACCATGAGATAGTGCAACCGTGGGAACTCCTCCATGAGTCGCGGCAGGCAATCAATCACGCGATGAAAGCCCTTGCGCTCGACCAGGCCACCAACGGTGACGAGTACTCGATCATCCGGGCGCAGCCCGAGCGGATGTCGGGCCTCGCTACGCGACATCGGACGGAATCGCGCCGAATCGACACCATTACCAACCACCCGAATCAGTGTCTCCGGCAGCCCGAGGTCGACGGCCAGGCGTTTGAGCGAACCCGACACAGCGAAGACACGGTCCGCCTTCGCGAGCCCGGCCACGAGACGTCGGCGCAGGGCGGGATCCCTGGAGTGCCGCAGTTCCGTGCCCCGCAAGGTGACCGTATGCGGCAGGCCCTCCCATCGGCCGACCAGCGACGCCGCATAGCCGTCTGGATAGCCGAAATGCGCGTCGATGACGCTCACCCGTCCCTCGCGCCTGAGCGAGCGTACGGTACGCCGTGCACCCAGCGCCATGAACAACCCGTCGAACCGCTTGAGCACTCCCGGCACGCTCAGATACCGCGGCCGCAGGATCTCGATTCCGGACAGCCGTTCGGCTCGCGGCTGGGACGGTCGAAAATGCGGGCGAAAGAGCCGGATCAGGCTCTGTAGCGGAAACCACGGCTGCGGTGAGATCACCGTCATGGGCACTTCGCGCCCGACCCGGAACATGCGCTCGCGGATGAAGATTCCCGCCTGCGGTTGCGCAGGCCCAGGGAACAGGCTGCTCCACACGAGGATCGCAGGTTCACTCGCGTCAGGCACGATTCCGCCGTTCGAGCAACGCACGGTACACTTTCTCGTAGCGGGCGACGCTTGCACTCCAGGAACGATCGGTTTCCACAAACCGGCGCCCCGACCGCCTGATCTCATCCCAGCGGTCATGGGCGCCGAGCACCTTTACCACGGCGGCCGCGAGGGCGTCCGGGCTGTCTGGCTCGAACAGGAAGCCGGTCTCGCCGTCGCGTATGAGTTCACGGTGGCCCCCCACGTTGGAGGCGATCAGCAGGCGTCCCTGCGCCATGGCTTCGAGCGGCTTGAGCGGCGTCACGGTCTCCGTCAGCCGAATCGACCGACGCGGATATACCAGCAGGTCCGCGAGGCCGTAATAGCGATGCACCTCGCCGTGCGGTACGCGTCCGACCATCCGGCAATACTCCTGGAGGCCGAGCCGCTCAACCTGCGCCTCGAGGCGTTGTTCCTCGGGCCCGCCCCCGACCAGCAGGAGTCGTGCGTTCGGTACCTGCGCACGGATCATTGGCAGCGCCTGGACCAGCAGGTCGAGACCCTCGTACGCATAGAAGGAACCGAGGAATCCAAGCACGAACGCACCTTCGAGACCCAGCTGGCGCCGCAGCTCGGAGTCCACGCCTTCGATCAACGGGAACTGCTCGACGTCGACCGCGTTCGGGATCACCGTGACCCGACCTGCCGGAATGTCGCGCACCAGAATGTCCTGGCGCAGGCCCTCGCAGATGGTCGTCACCGCGTCCGCCCGACGCAGGACCCAGGTCTCCAGGGCCCGCGACGATCGGTAGCGGAGGCTCCCCTCGCGGGTCGTGCCGTGGTCTACCGCGGCATCCTCCCAGGAGGCTCGCATCTCGTACACGACCGGCAAACGGTGACGGCGGCCGGCCTGGAGCGCCGCGACGCCATTGAGTGCCGGCGAATGCGCGTGAATCAGGGTCGGTCGCTCGAGCTCGATCACCTGATCGAGGCGCCGGCCCGTGTCTCGAATGACCGCCAGCTGGTTCAATACTGGCAGGCTCGCAAGTCGAGACCCGGCAGGAGTGGTTCGGTAGAAGCGGAAACCGTCGACGTCCTCTTCCGCCACCGTCGGCCCCGTAGTGCTTGGTGGAAGTCAGATGAACCGTCTCCCAGCCCCGCCTACGCTGCTCGTTGAGGATCGCAAGCGTGCGAAAGGAATATCCGCTGTGCAGCGGTACTGAGTGGTCCAGCACATGAAGGATGCGCGGGTCACTCGTCATGCGGCCGCGCGCTCCCGCTGCGTGACACCCATGACGTTGTGCATGAACGCCTCGAACATCAGCAGCGTCCAGAGGGGTGAACTGTGGTCGCGCACTCCCCTCTGGTGATCACGAACGATCTGCTCGAGGACCCGCCGTTCGAAGATATCGGTGCCGGCGAGCGTCTCGCCAAGCACGCTGTCCTGCACGCGCTGCCGCAGCGGACCGCGGAACCACTGGGCGAGTGGCACCGCAAAGCCCATCTTGGGACGGTACATGATCTCGTGCGGCAGGTGCGGCGCCATCGCCTTCTTGAGCAGGACTTTGCCCTCGGTGCCCTGCACCTTGAGTTCACGAGGCAGGGTTGCCAGCCACTCCACCAGCGGGTGGTCCATCAGCGGTTCCCGCACTTCCAGCGAATGCGCCATGCTGGCACGGTCAACCTTGGTGTTGATGTCCCCGACCAGGTATGTCTTGAGGTCGAGGTACTGGACCACCGAGAGAGGATCATCCGTGCCGCATTGCGCCGCATGGCGCTCGAAAACGTCGAGCGCACGATAGCCACCGAGACGTCCCCGGAACGGCGCCGAGAACATCTGGCTGCGCATCGGCTCGCGGATAATGGAAACCCCGTGGAGGTATCCCTCGACCTGGGTGCGGGCCAGCGACTCGAAAGTGGATTTCGCCCTCAGTACCCGCGGTGCCCACAGCGCCTTCGGATAGACCCTGCCGAGCAAGCCGAATACCGGCCGTCGCAGCCCCAACGGGAAGGCGGAACGCATCCGCTCCTCCATCAAGTGCATCCGGTAACGGCGATAGCCGGCGAAATTCTCGTCGCCACCGTCCCCGGACAGCGCCACGGTCACGTGCTTCCGTGCCAGCTGGCAGACCCGGTACGTCGGGATTGCCGAACTGTCCGCGAACGGTTCGTCGTAGATCTGCGCCAGTTGGTCCACGAGATCGAAATCCTGGCTCGCGACGCGGTCCACGAAGTGTCTCGTCCGATAGCGGTCGGCAACCTGCTGGGCAAATTTCGACTCATCGAACTGCGCGTCGTCGAAGGCGATCGAGCAGGTATTGACCGGATCCGACGAGATGCGGGCCATCGTGGCCACGACCGCGCTCGAGTCCACGCCACCCGAAAGGAACGCGCCCAGCGGAACCTCCGAGATCATGCGCAGTCGGATCGAGTCCTCGAGGCGCCGATCCAGCTCTTCGCACGCGTCGCCGAGTCCCATGCGCTCGTCCGGTGCAAAGCGCACGTCCCAGTATTGACGCGGAGCCCGCATCGGCTGACCGCGACGTATCACCAGGGAACAGGCGGGCGGCAACTTCTGGGTCCCAGTGAAGATGGCCCGTGGCTCGGCAACGTAGCCGAGCGCGAAATACTCCTCGACTGCGCACGGGTCGATGTCGCGCCGGAGATGCGGATGCGCGAGCAGCGACTTGAGCTCCGAGCCGAACACGAGCGATCCATCCGGCAGCAGCGAGTAGTACAGGGGCTTGACGCCGAGCCGGTCCCGGGCGAGGAACAGGGTCTCGCTGTTACGATCGTGAAGCGCGAAGGCGAACATGCCCCGGAATCGCTCGACACACTTTTCGCCCCAGGATTCCCATCCGTGCACGATGACCTCGGTGTCGCTGCGCGTATGGAAGACGTGCCCCAGCGCCTGCAGTTCCGGGATCAGTTCCTGGTAGTTGTAAATCTCGCCGTTGAACACCACGACCACCGACCCGTCCTCGTTGAAGAGGGGCTGCTGCCCGGTCGCGATGTCGATGATGGACAGCCGACGATGGCCGAGCGCGACGCCCGGCTCGAGGTGCACGCCGTCGCCGTCCGGGCCGCGATGGGCCTGGGTGTCGTTCATGCGCTGAACGAGAGCCCGGTCGAATTCCCGCCGGCTGCGCGTGTCGAACAATCCGGTTATGCCGCACATGTCAGTTCGTCGTAAATATCCATGTATCGTTGGACCATTGCGTCCAGGCCAAAGCTCGCCAGGACGCGCTCGCGGCCCGCCTGGCCGTGCAACCGGCGTCGGGCCGGGTCGTCCAGATAATGCAACAGGCCCCTTTCGAGCCCCTCCTGCGCATCGGCTTCGTACAGCAGCCCGGTGACCCCGTCCACCACCAGTTCGGGGTTTCCCCCGACCCGGGCGGCGATCACCGGCAGACTGCTCGCCATGGCCTCGAGTATCGTGTTCGAGATGCCCTCGTTGAGCGATGGCAGAACGAAAACATCCAGCGTCCTCATGATCTCCGGCGTGTCGTCTCGGGTTCCCATGAACTCGACGTGCCCGGCCAGTCCCAGCGTCCGGGCCTGCGCCTCCAGCGACGTGCGCAGCGGACCGTCACCGACGATTATCAGCCTGAGGCGGGGCTCGAGATCGGGACGGCGGTCAAGGATCGCGCGCAGTGCCCTTAGAAGAGACGCGTGATTCTTGACCGGATCGAGACGACCCATCGTACCGATGCGAATCCCCCGGGTCGAATGCTCGGCCGTGCCTCGAGCGAGCGCCGGCTGGAACCGGATCGTATCGACTCCGCTGTAGGCCTGCCGGATCCGCTCGCTCGCCACGCCCACGTCCGTCTCGAGCCAGCGCGCAATGTCCTGGGACATCGGCACATACCGGTGGATGACGGGTCGGCACGCACGCCGGATGCGCAGGCTGCGCGGGTTTCGGCCGCAGGGGTCCGAGGCCTCCCAGCCGTGCTCGCCGTGGACCCTCCGCGGAACACCCGCCGCGGCGGCCACCCACTGCATGTCCACGGTTCCTAGATTCCGGGTGTGCACTATCGTCGGACGGAGCCTGCGCAGGATGCGCCACATTCTCGCGTATGCAGCAGGATCCTTGCCCGGTTGCTTGTCGAGAGAGACGATTTCGACGTCGTCCCGTCGTATGCGCCGGCGGAACTCCGCTCCGTAACCTGCCAGGCACACGATGGAGTGCCGGTAGCGGTCCGCCGGCATCCGGTTCACCAGGTTGACGAGACCGTTCTCCAGGCCGCCATAGTCGAGCCGGAAGATCACATGCGTCACCTGCGGAGCCGCTGGCGTCGCATTCATCCTCCGCATGCCTCGATCGCAAACCCCGATAGCACGCAGGACGGGTGCGCGTTGACGAAGGACTGCAGGCGCTCGCGCGAACCGGTCCCCGCCGTCGTGCTGAGCGTGATCACCCGTTCCGTCTTCGCTCCACGCGTAACGAGTGCGAGCGCTTCATGTGCCTTCACCGCATACGGGCTCACCATCGGCCGGTCGCCAACGACGAACCATTGCCAGACCAGCCGTACGCTGCCGCCACTGCGGCCCTGGACCTCCCGAACAGCCAGGCGCGCACCCTCCGATGTCAGCAAGTCGATCGTCGCACTTTGAGCCAGACTGCCACCCTCGGCCGGAAACAGTCGGTTCTCGAACCGGATCATCTCGGCACCGGCGGTCGTCCCGAGTCCGTACAGACCAACGTACACATCCACGCGTGATCCGTCAGGAGAGCGATAGATCGCCTGCTGCTCCGATATCGCGCCTTTGTACGCCGGACGCCACGCGGTCACATCCGCCACTGGACCATGCCAATCTGCTTGACCGGCGGGCAGTGAAACGACGCCGACGGCGCCTATCCCGGAACCCGCCGCCGCCGCAGCGGTTGAAAACGACGCAAGATAGCTGGGTCCCGCTACGGCCAGCACCAGGGAAGCGGGGATTGCGGGCCACGTGACCGGGGTCGTAGAAGCCTGTGGCGGCCGACCGGTCGGCGCTTCCCCTCCCGGCGGATCGTCGTCACGCCAGCGACGGCCGATCCAGAACATCAGCAGCATGACCAGGACGAAGAAGATTCGACCAAACGTCACGTGCTCGGTACCGGGACCGAAATGCATGTCCGTGAGGTGGGACACCAGGATCGTGACGTAGACCCGGAGTCCGTTGGCAAGGATGGGAACGGCAATGAACGCGAGCACGCACAACAGTCGCTTCTTCCAACCGGCGTAGGTGAGGTACGCGTAGAGCACGCCGAGTACCAGGCCCGTGACGAAGTAGTTGAGTCCGCTGCAGGTACGGGCGACCTCGAACTCGCCCGCCGGAATCGTGATGAACATGTGCGACCGATAGACCGGGATTCCGGTGAGCTTGAGCGCCCAGGTTCCGATCTCTGCAGTCAGCTGCATCAGCACCGGAACCAGGCCACGTCCGGCCGGCACGGCGAAAAGAAGAAACCCGAGTGGAAAAGCCAGCACCGCGGCCGCCCGAACGCCCAGCACGGCGAGCACGGCCGCCGGGACCATGGCCACCACCGCAAACTGCTCGATCACCAGTACACCAGTGCCGCGCGCGAGCACCCACGTTGCCACGCAGCCCAGCATCGCCAGCACGCCCCACCAGGACGGCGCGAAGCGCGTTTGTCCTAGTTCCGCGCGCTTCCGCCACGCCAGCCAGAGGCTCAGCGGGAGAATGATGACGCCATGCGAGAAGGCCGCATCCGACTGCCACTTGTCGACGATCGAGGCGATCGTCGCATGGTACTGCCAGCCAATGCAGAGCAGCAGCACGAACAACAGGGCGACGAGTCGCGACCGGTCCCGGCTCCTCATTCGCCCCCCCGCACCGTACCCCTGCCGGTTTCGCGGCCGCGCCACGATCGCCAGCCCTGCAGGCCGAATACCAGGAACGAGACGCCGCAGGCCGCCAGCGCCAGGAAGAACTCTGTCCGAGCCCTGAACAATTCGCGCAGGTCCCGCTCACTGACACCCTCGGGATAGATCCGGATTGCTGGATACCGGCCGATGACGAGGCCCACGAGCTGTGCTGCCGCGCGGGACACGCGGGAAACCAGGCCGGTGACCGGATGCTCCTCGAAATCGAAGACGCTGTTCCCCCAGACCAGCCAGAGCTGCTGCATGCCTCGTCGATAGTAGTTCAGCGCCAGGGCTTCTGAACGGAACGGGAATCGGTCGGGTACGATTCGAACGATTTCCACATCGGACCGCAGGTCATGCAGGTTCAGCAGGCGGTCGTGGACCTCCAGAACCGACAATGGCTCGCGGGTCTCCGGGTCGACGAAGAACAGCGAATGAAAGCTGTCCACCAGCACCCACTTGCCCCGATCGTGATCAAACACCTCATTGAAGGTGTGTCCGGAACCGAAGGCCGAGAAGGCGAAGCCCCACTGCCGTACGGGCATCTGCCCAGCCAGCGCGAGGCCATTGAACACCTTGACGAAGTCGGCGCAGTACCCACGGCCCTCCTCCGTGATGGCTCGATACGTGCGGAGCGTGTCGGCCCCGATCGGCGAGCCCTTTCGATTCGGCGCCCGCATCAGTTCGCGCGCGATTGCAAGGGAACGCTCGAACTCGGACTCCCTGTCCGATGACGGACTGCCGGCATGCATGCCGGCGGCAATCTCCTGGAATGCCGCGGGCACGCCCGACCGATTCACGAGGTAAGTAGGCGGGACTCGGTCGGGTGTCCAGTCGAAATCCGCCGGCCTTCCCACCTGAGCGGCGAGCCCATTGCGGATTCTCACGGTCACTTCCGAAGGCGTGACGGTCGTCCACAGCCAGATCAAAGGCACCGTCAGCCCGACGACCGCGGTCGCAAGCCTGAGCCATCGACCTTCCGCCAGCGCGGGCGTGACGCTCATCCGGCACGGCTCCCGTTGCGATCCGATGGATACGCTTACCAGCACACGCCCTGACTGACCCCAGGTCCAAGCCGATCCGCCGGTACGCCCACCAGGTCGACGATCCGCTGCTCGGGTACGGCGTTTGCCTCGATCACGGACAGGACGTCACGACTACCCAGGCCCACGATCAACACCTCGGCATGCCGGACGACTGCGGCACAGTCATCGGACATCAGGCTCCCGATGTGCGGAATGCTGCCCTCGATATAGCGCTTGTTGGCCCCCAGCAGCCGCGAAAGATTTACTTCGGGATCATAGATGCGCAGGTCATAGCCCTTGCCGATCAGGCGTTCGGCAACCGTCACCAGCGGACTCTCCCTCAGGTCGTCCGTCCCGGCCTTGAAGCTCAGGCCGATCATTCCGATGCGGCGCTTGCCAGACTCCGCCACCAGATCCAGCGCATGGTCGATGTGCGCTCGATTGCTCCCCATCACGTTGCCGAGCATCGGCGTCGTCACGTCGTTGAGCTTGCCGACGTAGGTCAGCGCCCGAAGATCCTTGGGCAGGCACGAACCGCCGAAAGCGAAGCCGGGCTTCAGGTACGCGGGCGAGATGTTGAGGCGCCTGTCGCGACACACGAGGTCCATCACTGCCCGCGAATCGACGCCGACCGATCGCGAGAGGCGGCCCATCTCGTTCGCGAACGTGATCTTCACGGCATGGAAGGCATTGCAGGCATACTTGAGCATCTCCGCGACGCCGATGGAGGTGACCACGAACTCGCAGTCCAGGTGACCGAAGACCTCGCGCAGCACGTCTGCGGCACGCTCGTCCTCCGTCCCAATGACCGTGAACGGTGGGTTGTCATAATCCTTGATCGAACTGCCTTCGCGCAGAAATTCGGGCTGGAAACCCAGTCCGAAGTCGACGTTGGCCCGCTTGCCGCTGGCCGCCTCGAGGCCCGCCCGCACCACCTCGTCCATGCTCCCGGGCTGGATCGTGGAACGCATGACGACCGTGTGGTACTCGGCCTTGTCCTTCAGCGCGGTGCCGATCTGCTCGGCCACGCGCCGGACGGCGGACAGGTCCTGGCTGCCGTTCGGGCTCGATGGCGTACCCACGCAGATGAACGAAAGCCGCGTGGACCGAACAGCCTCCGCGACGTCGTTCGTGACCGTCACCCGGCCGCTCGACACCACCTGGGCCGTCAGGTCCTGGATCCCTTCCTCGACGATCGGCGATCGGCCCGCCCTGATCAGGTCGAGCTTCACGGGATCGAGGTCGACACCGGTGACGTCGTGTCCGTCCCGCGCAAGGCAAGCCATCGACACTGCACCCACGTAACCGAGCCCGAAAATGCTGATCTTCATGCGCTTGTCCGCTTGCGTTGATCCAGGGATTCTAGGCCGCGAGCCGCTTTCTGAACTGTGAGTCAATCAACGCATCGACACGTCGCATCGAGCTCGGCCAACTGTGATTCGACAGCACGCGCGCGCGCGCGGCATCGGAGAACCGTCCCCGCTCTTCGGGCGACTCCAGCAGCCGCAGCATTGCGGCGACGAACTGCTGTGAGTCGTCGTAGGCCAGCAGGTGTTGCCCCGGGACAGCGTCGACGCCACCCGCCGCCTGGCGGCTGCAGACCACCGGCACGCCCATGGCCATCGACTCCAGGATCTTGTTCTGCGTCCCGCGTGCGATCTCGAGCGGCGCGACGGTGAACGACGCACGAGCTACGAACGGTCGCACGTCGGGAACCGAGCCTGTGACCGTGACTCCCGGCAACGCCGCGAGGTCGCGAATCCGTTGCGGCGGATCCGCACCGACGATTTCGAAGCGCGTCCCAGGACGTCTATGCTGCAGCTCAGGCAGCACCTCGGCGCAGAACCGGGTCACCGCCTGCTGGTTCGGGAAGTAGTCCATGCGGCCGACGAAGGTTACCAAGTCCGGCTCGTAGGTCACGTCTCCGGGTCTGAAAAACTCGGCGTCGACGCCGTTCGGAAACCAGTCCGATGGGGTTGTCACCCCCAACGCCCGCAGCGACTCCATCTCCGCACGCGTCGTGCACGTCGCGAGGTCGAACTTGCCCGCCAGCAGCCGTTCGGTGCGCTCGAGCTTGACTGCCTCCAGCCAATAACCCGCCGACAGCGGAAACGACCGGTGCTGCGAGTATTCCCTCCATTTCTGCGAGTCCATGTCGCCGAAATCGAGGATCTTGAGCCCGGCCTTCAGGTCCGCAACGTAGGGCGCCACCGACGAGCAATGGACGAATATGAGGTCGGGGACCCCGGCACGCCAGTACTCGTTGATCCGTTCCCGAAGGCGCGGCGAGTGAAAGTATCCGAAGCTCGACGGTCGGGTCGTCGGAAGCCAGGCGACCATTCGTGGCCACGCCCGTCGATCATCCACCACCTCGACGATTCGCTCCGTGCAATAGCTCTGCAGCCCGCCGGCCTCTTCCTGTTCCGTGGAGGAACGGGCCAGGGAGGCCACCGTCACCTCGTGCCCCTGCTCGTGAAGGTGGCGGATGATATTGAAGGGACGGATTTTTCCCCCGCGCTTGGGTGGGTACGGAACCCGATGACAGACGAACAGTACCCTCATGCCGCGAGCGCCTGCCGCAAGTCGTCGGCAACACCGACCGCACTCCGGCCATCGAGGTAAAGCCTGCACCAGATCTCGAGGTTGATCAGCGCCAGGAGATGATCCGTACGGTCAGCCCGCTGCTGCTCGTGCTCACGGATCGTCGTGGCCACGGAATCCGGATCCAATAGTCCCCGTCGAACGACCGACTCCCTTGAGAGCACGTCCCGCAGAACCGGCGCGAGTTCAGCGCGCAGCCAGGCGCCCATCGGCGCGCCAAAACCCCGCTTCTCGCGGTGCAGGATAGACTCCGGCAGAACGCCCGACAGCGCACGCTTCAGGACGTGTTTCAGTTCCCCGCCCCGCACCTTGAGGTGCCCGGGCATGCGCGCAGCAAGCTCCACGAGGCGCTGATCGAGCAGCGGGACCCGGCATTCCAGCGAGACCGCCATGCTCATCTTGTCCGTGAGCAGCAGCAGGTCATCCGGCAACTGCGTCGCAAAGTCCACGTCCATCAACTGCCGCAGTGGATCGCTGGTCTGCGCCGCCGAAAACCCGCGCTGAATGCAGTCGTCGAAGTCCTGCGGCGAGTGCTTTAGCATTGCCGCACGCTCCGAGGAATCGAAAACCTGCATGTAGGACCGGTACCGCTCCTCGAAGGGCAGGCTGTCGGCCAGCAGGAATGCCTTGGCCAGGCGCATCTTGTTCAGCAACCGGCTGTGCCGGTCGCTAGGCAGCAGGCGCGCCAGCGGCGTGATCACCCCCGACCGGAGCGGTCCGGGGATGCGTCGATAGAGACTGCGGTAGTGCTCGTCGAGGTAGCGCTTGTATCCACCGAACAACTCGTCTCCGCCGACTCCGGACAGGATGACCGTGACGTCCTGGCGCGCAAACTTCGACACCAGATACGTCGTGATGAAGGCCGCATCCGCGATCGGTTCATCCATGTGCCAGACCAGTTCCGGCAGCATCGTCGCCACGTCGGGCTGGACGACGATCTCGCGGTGCTGCGTCTTGAACTGTTCGGCGACCTGACGCGCGTACGGCAGCTCGTTGTAGAGCTGCGCTCCCGTCGAACCCTGGAAGCCGATCGAGTACGTCTTCACGGGCTGCGAACTGGCGCGGCTCATGAAGGCCACGACCGCGCTGGAGTCGATGCCGCCACTCAGGAATGCGCCAAGCGGAACGTCACTGACCATCTGTTCCCGGACGGCACGTTCCAGTTCGGCCCGAACCGCCTCGATCCACTGATCCTCGGTTCGCGCGAGATCGACGCTGTCGGGCAGGCGATAGTACCGGTGCCGGCGGACCTTGCCGGCCTCCGCGATCAACGCCGTGCCGGGCTCGAGCTTCTGCAGTCCCTCGAACATGCAGTTCGGCGCACTGACGTAACCGACGGACAAGTACTGCGCCAGCGCGTGCTGATCGAGCCGAGCCGGAACTCCGGGCACCGCCAGGATCGCCTTTGCCTCGGACGCGAACATGAGCTCATGCGGCCCGAGCCGGAAATACAGGGGCTTGATGCCGATCGCGTCACGCGCGACGATGAGGCGTCGTCGCCGGCGGTCCCAGACCGCGAGTCCGAACATGCCTTCCAGCCTGCCGAGAAAATCGTCGCCGTACTGCTCGTAGGCATGCACGACGACCTCCGAGTCGCTGCGCGTACTGAAGCGATGACCGGCGGCCTCCAGTTCGCGACGCAGCGACTGGAAGTTATAGATCTCACCGTTGCAGACGACTACCGTCTGGCCGTCCTCGCTGGCGATCGGCTGGTGCCCGCCCGTGACGTCGATGATCGACAGGCGGCGCATCCCCATCAGCATCTCGCCATCGACCATCGCACCCGAATCGTCCGGACCGCGATGAACGATGGCATCGCCCATTCGAGCCAATACTTCCGGCGGGCGGCGGGCGCTGCCGGCGAGCGAGAGAATTCCGTAAATGCCACACATCGCGCGGCATCTACCCGAGGTACTTGGCGACCGGTGGCCCGACCAGCTGCGTCAGCCACAGCGGCATCCGGCGCCACATCTCGATGGCTTTGCCGTACTTCGAATTGGTGGGACTCAGGTTCGGCATTTCGTCGCGGCGAACCAGGAAATACTCGTAGCAGAGTGGCTCGGGCTCGAAGCCCCAGTTACGCTTGAAATCGTAGGCACCCGTACCCTGGCGGCTGCGGCCGTAGTCGAAGATCCGGCAGCCTCGCTGTCGCGCGCGCTCCATGATCTCCCAGTACATGAAATCGTTGCCCGCCACCTCGCGTGCTCGCGGGGTGCCACCCCCGTAATAAGGAAGCACTTCGTCGCGGAAGTAGAAATTCAGGCAACTCGCCACCGGTTCATCGCCGTGGAGGATCGTGACCACGTCACAATCCGGTCCGAAGGCCTCCTTGAGGATTTCCAGGTAACGGCGGCTGAACACAGGCGTCCCGAGATTGCGCAGACTCGCCGAGTACATCTGGTAATGCCGCTCGACGCCCTCGTCCGTCTCGCTGCGCAACGATTCCCTGATTCCCTTTCGCACCATTGCGCGCTGCTTGCGCGGGATGGCCAGCAGGTTGTTTTCCGGGTCGTCCTCTATCTCTTTGCGGAACGTGACATACAGCGCCTTGTAGGGCCAGTCGTCATGGCGCCTGACGCGATTCCGCATTTCCAGGTAATCGACGTTCAGCCCGACGGCAAGATCGCAGGCCGCCTGCTCGAGCGCAGCGAACGCTACGGCGTCGGTGGCTATAATCCCGCCGTATACGCAGAACGGCGTCGAAATGAGCGAATGCCCGAACAGTCGACTCCTGACCTCGGCCAGCGGCAGGACGCCGACGACAGCGCCGGCTCGTTCCGCGATCAGGTAATGGCTTCGATGCCCGAACGCATTCTTCAGGACATCCTTCCACTCCATGCGGTGGAAGAACGTTCCGTCGGGCCGCGATAGAACGAACTCGTTCCATGCCGCCAGATCGGCCTCGATGGCTGTGCGTACCCGCGGTTTCCCGCCGTCGGTCCGATGCAACGTCGACGCCACTTCAGCCAGCGAGATGTCGCGATCGTCCGGCACCCGGGACACTGGGTCAGCCGACATTGAAAACCTCGTCCATGCGTCCCCACTGGAAGTCGCGCAGCAGGCGCGCCAGGCGTCCGGTCATGCTGTCGAGATTGGTGTAGTGACGGAAACGGGATCGAATCGACGCGCCCGGCAATCCGCGGTTGCCGCGGATCGACCTCCCAGGGATGAAAATAGAAAATTGCCGGCTGCAGATCATGGCCGTTCACGCGGCGCAGCGCCCTCGAATACAGGCTGTAGGGCAGCAGACGGAAGTACCCGCCTCCGCCCGCCGGCAGCTTGGTACCCATCCATTCGACCGTCGTGACCGGCAGCTCGAGAATGGCCTCGGGTCGCAGGCGGAACGCGAAGCGGGGCGCTTCCGGCATGCCGTACAGGTCATGGCGGATCGGATAGATGCTGGAACTGTAAATGTGCCCGGTCTCCTGCAATACGTCGAGCGCCCACAGGTTCGACGCACCGATCGAGTAACTCGGTGCGCGATAGCCGTTCACACGAATGCCGCCGGCCTGTTCGAGAATCGCCTTGGTGCGCACCACGTCTTCTCGAAACTGTTCGCGGTCCATGTAGATGATGCGCGTGTGATCGTAGCCATGGCTCGCCAGCTCGTGCCCGGCGCCAACGATGCGGCGGATCAGCGCCGGGTGGCGCTCCGCCACCCAGCCCAGCACGAAGAACGTCGCCTGCACCCCGTGCTCGGCAAACAGGTCGAGCACGCGGTGCGTGTTGTCGGCCACTCTTGACGGATGCTGGTCCCAGTTCCGGCGTCCGATCTGTTGCTCGAACGCCGCCACCTGGAAATGCTCCTCGACGTCCACCGACATGGCATTGCGGGGCGCCGCCGACCGGTACTGATCGTGCTCCATGACCAGCGAAGCAAGTGGCAGGCTCAAGTGATCCGCCCCCCATCCATCAGAACGTGTAGGCGAAGCGGAGTGCCAGCCACTCGCCATCGTAGTTACGCTGGCCGGAGCGGTGAAAATAGCCAGCTTCCGCAGTCGCGATGAAGTTTCGATAGGCTTCCCAGCTGAGTCGTCCCATCAGATCGAAATCGTAGTAATGAGTCAGGAACGGATCGCCGATCTGGAAGTCGCGCCGACCGTTCTCCACGTCGTCATAGCGGGTATCGAGTTCGGCATAGAGGTTCGCACCGATGTCCCGGATCGCATTGAAGCGCACGCCCTCCGTCTTCTCGTCCGGCTGGAATTCGCTAATGAACTCACGCCGCCGGTCGTAAAGGTCGAGCCGCAGGTGGGTCTTCGCTCCCTCGGCCAGCAGCGTCACCGTACCATTCTTGGCCACATACGGTGCCGACGTGTAGCCCGAGGGATCCACGTCCGGATCCGGCAGTGGCAGTTCGCCCGGATCGAAATTGATCCCGATGCGCCGCGTGTACACCTCCGGGTCCTCGCTGTAAGCGACCCGCACGGTGACGAAACGCGTGTCGCGTGAAAACTGCAGGCTCCAGCTCTCACCGAAAAAGCGTTCCCCGTAGCGGGCGTCGAGCGACGTGCGCGTGTCTGGCCGCCACTGCAGACCTGCGTGCCAGAAGCCGCTGTCGAGCCCACCGGCCGTCGTGCTCTCGTCAAGATCGGTCTCGAGGCCGCCGTCCGCCACGAAACGGACGTCCCGGCCGATGGCGAAGCCGATTTCCGCCCCGGTGCGTTCATAGCGGTAATCCACCGTGCGCTCGAAATCCGAATCCTGTAGCTCGTAGTACAGGCGCATGCTCGCGGAGCGTCGCTCCTCGCGCGTGGACAGGCTGACCAGGGCCTGCTGGTCAACCGAGTCGTCAGTATTGGCCGAGAATATCGGTCCACCCGTCTGGTCCGGCGTGTCGAGGTACCAGACCCGTCCGTAGGTATAGCGCGCGTCGAATCGAAGATTGCGGAAATCGCGGTAGAGCTCCGGCGAGAGGGACGCGGTCGCCCGCTCGGCGAGGTTGTTTTGCTCGAAGATCCCATTACCGCCGTAGTTGTAGCTTTGGGTCGGGTCGATCACGGCGTCGGAGTACGTGGCCGTGCCACCCATACGAAACCACTCGGGGACGACTTCGTAGGTTCCGTTCGCCATCAGCCGGTGACTGACGTCGTTGTAGGCACTGTCCTCCCACAGACGGCCGATCAGGGTGTAGTCGATGAAACCCTGTGCCCGCGGACTCAGGTAGCTGGCGTAGATGCCGGGCGCCACCTCGATGCCCGCGAGGTCGATCTCGTCCTCACCCTCCTCCGCAAGATTGAAGTTGCCGGCCAGCATGAGCGAAGAACCAATCCACGGCACCGCCCGCGTGCCCTGCGTCTGCGCGGTCTCATCGACGGCGCGCTCGAATCGCGGACGAAGTTCCGGCAGATAGGGGTTGGCGGCGGCGCTCGATGCCAGCGCGATGGCGCCCACGCCGACGAATACACGTCTCATGGCCTCGGGCCCTGCCCGTAGCCGTAGTAATAGTGGCTGTAGTAGCGACTGAGCAGCGACGGCTCGACCCGATTCAGCAACGCGCTGACGGGCCGCGATCGATCGATCAGCGCCAACGCGTCCTTGACCTGCCGCTGCTCGGTGAAGTCGGCCCGCACGACCATGAGTACCTGTCCCGCGAATCGGGACAATACCTGCGCCTCGTTCGTGGCCAGGACCGGCGGCGAGTCGAAGATCACGACACCCGGCGACATCCTTGCGGCCAGCTCGTCGATCACCGTCTGCATGCGCGCACTGGAGAGCAGCTCCGGCGAGTTGTCGCGCCGCGAGCCGGCTGGCAGTATCCAGAGCCGATCCACGCTGGTCTCGCAGACGACGTCGTCGCTCAGCAGCCCGCCGTTCGCGACCAGGTCCGTGAGCCCCGTCCTGGCGGCCAGCCCCAGGCTGCCGGTCAGCGCCGGCTGTGCGACGTCGCCGTCCACCAGCAACACCTGAAGGTCGGGCTCGCGCGCGAGGCTCAGTGCCAGGTTCAGCGCACTGAACGTCTTGCCTTCACCTGGAATTGCACTGGTGACCAGGACGACGTTGTTACTCGCCTTCGTCGCCCCGTCGCGGCCGAGGATGGCGTTCAGCAATGGCCACTTGACGCGACGGAATTCCTCTTCCGTGCGATGCGCCAGCGCTTGTCCGACCAGCCGCCCCGCAGCACGCAACGCATCGAAATCCAACTCGACCTGGCCCCCCCGCGCCGCGTAGGGCTCACGCGGCGTGGCCTGTGGCGTCGGCGACACGGCGCGTGGCTGGGCCTCCTCGGCGACCGCAGGGACCGCCTGCGGCACCTGCGTGGCAGCCACCCGCTCCCGCTTCGCTTGCGCCTTCTGCAGCGCCTTTTCGACGATGGACATGGTTTACCCCACCAGAGTGCGCAGTGCGCGGCGCAGGTTGTCCTGCAACAGCAGGTTCAGCAGGAACACCAGCAGTAACGCTCCGAGCGCTCCTGCCACCAATGCCGACTGTCGCCGGTACCATGGAACGAAAGTCTCGGCGATCGCAGCCGTGACAGACCCGAGCACCGGAAGCCCAGTCCCCTGCCGCAGGGAGTCCTTGGTCGAGAAGACCGGCCGGAGTTGCTGCAGCAGCAGCGCCAGTCCCAGCCCCACGCCGACCGCGAGCAGGAAGACCAGTGTACTCAACTGGCCACGCTCCGGACCGCTGGGCACCAACGGTTCGGTGGGCGGCTCGATGACCCGGAACTTGACGTCCTCGGTACTCTGGTCCGCCTGCTCGGAGATACGGGCAGACTCGAGTCGCGTCAGCAGCGCGTCGTACTGCTTCTTGTTGACGTCGTAGTCGCGATTCAGCCTGGATAGCTCGGCCTCCACCTCAGGAATCGCGTCCAACCTGGCGCGCAGACTGGCCACGGCCTGCTCCTGCAGCGCGAGCTGGCTGCGCAGTTCGGCCAGTTCCGCGTTGGCCTGGCTCAGCGACATTCTGAGATTCTGGTACACGGGATTCATATCGAGGCTGCGCATGAGCAAGTCCTCGCTGGTCGCATCCGACGATGGCGGGGCGATCGACGTGGAAACCCGCGCCCCCTCCCGCTTCTCGTCCCGCAACCGCTCGATCGTGGCCCGGAGTGCCACGACCTCCGGATGTTTGTCCGTGAACTCCAGCATCAGCTGGTCGATGCGAGTCTGGTAGGCGGCGATCTGCCCGTCGATCGGATCGCCGCTTGCGGGCCCGGTCAGCCCGAACGTCGGCTCCTCGCCCGCGATCTGGCGCTGCAACTCCGTCCGCCGCTCCGAGACGATCTGGAACTGCTTCCGCAGCTCTCCGAGCTGCCCCATGGCCGCGTCAAGGCGCTGGTAATAATCGCCCTCTCCTCCCGGCATCAGGCCCACGTTGGCCTTCTTGAACTCGGACAGGCGAGTCTCCGCGTCGAGCAACTTTCGCTCGTATTCCTGCAGCTGGGCCACGAGGAAGCGCTGAGCGACGCCGGCGTCCGTACGCTTCAGGCCCAGGCTGTCCTCCATGAACGTATCCAGCAGCGACTGCACGACGCGATAAGCGAGCTTCGGATCGCTGTTCTCGTAGCTGACGCTGAATACGCCGCTCGCGGTATTGCGTGCGGCTCCGGATCGACGACCGCTCTCGAGCTCGATGCTGCTCGCGAGGCCATCGACGACCTTCTCCTGCTCACGGCGCGTCGGCGCGTCGAGAAACATGTCCGACTCGCGCGCGACCTTTTCCAGGTTGGGTCGACTCAGCATGACCGTCTGCATCATGGCCACCTGGCTCATGACGTCGCGATTGACAGCGATGCCCTCGAGCAGTGGCTTCAGCAGGGAATCCGTATCCACGTAGACACGAGTTTGCGCCTCGAATCGATCGGGCAGAAGCGCGATCGCAACCCAGCCTGCCACGGCAACCGACCATGCCAGCGCCAGCGCAGGCCATCGGTACCGCCATGCGCCGCGAAGCATCAGCAGGGCTTGTGCCATTAAGTCTTGCATCTTGGAGCCTCGCCCTCGCCGGGCTCAGAATCTTGATTCCGGAATGATCAGAACATCGCCGGGTCGCATCGAAACGTTCGCACTGATGTCGCCATCCTTCATCAGGTCGGCGAGCCTTACGGGGATGCGCAGCTGCTGATCACCGTCGCGCCTCATGATGACTGCTCGATTGCCGGCAGCAAACTCCGCAAGCCCTCCGACGGCGATCATCACATCGAGAACCGTCATGTTCGCCCTGTACGAGAGGGACTGTGGCTGCGATGCCTGACCGACCACGCGGATCTGGTCGCCGTAGGCCCCGACGAACTGCGTGACAATGACGTTAACCGTCGGTGAACGAACGTACTCCGTAAGCGCCTTTTCGAAGTCACGAGACAGCTGGCTCGGCGTCTTGCCCTCGGCCTTCATGTTCTCGACGAGCGGCGTTGAAATCATTCCGTCCGGGCGCACGGGCACCGTGACCGAGAGGTCCGGGTGGTTCCAGACAAACACCTGCAGATTATCGCCCGGGCCGATCCGGTACTCAGTCTCGACGGCTGGCTCGAAGGCCGGCATCGCCACCACCTGCGGTTCGCCGCCGCATCCGGCCACGAGGGTCGACAGGCCAGCCACGAGGCCCGTCGGCCAGCCAACTCGACGCCGTTTCATGTTGTATGCACCGTTCGCCATGTCTGATGTCTCCCCTTCAACGGTCGAGTCTGGTGAGTTCTGCCTCAGCGCTATCCCGGACGCTCGAGGGCGCATCGGCCGCGATGACCTGCTTCAGAACGCGTCGCGCCTCCTCCATATCGCCCTTCCTCGCGAGCGCGGCGCCCAGGTGGTACTGGACCTCGGCCACACCGGGAAGCCCATCGGCGGCCTTCCGGATGAGCTTGAGCCCTTGATCCAGATCTCCATTCTCGACCAGCGCCCAGCCGTAGGTGTCCTGCACCGCGGCACTCTCGGGCGCCCCTTCATGCGCCTGCCGCGCGAGCGGCAGCGCCCGGGGGTCGCCCTTAAGCTGGTACAGGACGGCGAGATTATTCAATGCCATGACATTTCCAGGCGCCGCTTCAAGTGACTTTTCGTAGTTCGCGATGGCAGCCGCGTCATCGCCTTGCTGCTGCTGGTACTCGGCAAGCAGGACCCGGACCCCGACGTCCCCTGGCGTCTGTACGAGCCACTCCTCGAGCGGCTTCTGCGGGCGCGTCACGCCCGCGGCCCTCCCGGCCCGATAGCGCGCCACGGCGAGCGCTGCATCTGATCCTGCTTCAGCGGCCTTTTCGTAGTGGGCCAGCGCATCCGTGTAGCGCTTGCCGGCCATGGCGAGATCCCCCTCCAGACGCATGGTTCCCGCCGCGTCAGGCGCTGACATGCGCACCCGCTCGATATAGCCCGTGGCCTTCTCGATCTGTCCGGTCTGCAGTGCGATCGACGCCGCCAGCGCGAGCGTCTGGAGTTGACCGGGCGACACCCTGAGTGCCTCGTCGAGCACGCGCAGGGCCTCCGCGGGCTTGCGATCGAGGACGTAGGCGCGGGCAAGGTTCAGGTGATAGCTACCGCGCGGCTCCAGCTCGACGGCGTGGCTGAAGCTCTCAATAGCGGCTGCGCCGTCGCCGGCGCCGATCTCGGCCAGCCCCTTGGCATTCGACGCCGGTGCACTCTTGGGCGAGAGTCGCAGCGCTTCCTGCGCAGCCGCTTTCGCCTCGCCGAAGTCACGCTGCCCCAGATAGAACTGCGCCTGGGCGAGGCGCACTTCCGGCGAGTCCGGATGGTCGGCGACAGCCTTCTTGACCCAGCGCTCCGCGCCGTCGTGGTCTTGCCTGGCAAGTGAAACGGCGGCGAGACCGAGGGTCGCCATCAGGTTCTTCGGGTCGGCGGCGAGCACTTTCTCCAGATGATCAGCCGCCGCTTCCGGCTTGCCCTCGGCAAGCTCGACACGCGCGAGATTCATCCGCGTTGCGGCGTCTTGCGGGCGGGCCTCCAGCACGCGACCCCATTCGGTCCGGGCCCGCTCGTGCTGCCCGGCAGCCGCATAGATTGCGCCGGCTATGCTGTGCGCTGCGACGTCGTCGGCGGGACGCTTGGCGAGCGCTTCCGCGCGCGCAACTGCTTCTGTCGTCCTGCCCTGCCTCAGGAGCGCTGCCACCAGCAGTGTTTCGCGCTGCATGGCCGCGTCACCCTGCCCTTGCGGCATCGCTTCGAGAATCTCGATCGCGCGATCCACTTCGCCGGCAGCGATGTAACCGCTGGCCAACTCGAGCTGGCCTTCCGGGTCCGAGGAAGCCGACGAGCGCGCCGCCTGGTCGAGGTAACCAATCGCCGCGTCCCGGTTGCCGCTCTGCAGGCTGAGCTGGCTCGCCAATGCGAACAGCGACGGATCGGCAGCTGGCCGATCGAGCGCCGGCTTGAGCGCCTCGAGCGTCTGCTCCGGCGACTGAATCTGGCCTCGAACGGACGCCAGCAGCTGCTGGGCACGCACGTTGTCCGGATTGCGCGAAACGACGTTGGCGAGGTGCATTTCCGCCTGCCCGAGGTTTCCCTGCTGCATATTCACCAGTCCGAGCATCATGCGGGCCTGTGCGTTCTCCGGATCGGCGCTGACGGCCTCTTCGAGCAGCGTACGGGCCGTCGCCAAATCGCCCGCACCGGCAACGGCCTGGGCCCTCAATATCTTGGCAAATGGGCTGCGCGGCGCGGCCTTGAGCAGCAGTTCGCTCGTCGCCGCCGCCTCCTGTGTCTTGCCCTGTCGCAGCTGCGCCTCGGTCAACCCGGCCAGTGCCGAGAGTCGGTCACGGGAATCCTCGTCTTGCTCGGTCTTCTGCACTGCGGTCGCAAGTGCCTTCTCGGCAGCCGCGAAGTCGCCTGCGCGGATCTCGAACGATCCCACCGCCAGCCAGTAGCGCGGCAGATCCTTGATCGCCTGGGGCGCCGCTTCGAAGATGCGGCGCGCTCCAGCCGCCCCCTCGAGGCCGTACGTGGCACCGGCTAGTCCCTGGACGACACTCAGGCTCGACGGTCGCGCTGGCGCAGCGGATTCGTAGGTGGCACGTGCGGCATCGTATTGCCCCAACCCCAGCAGCGCGTCACCCCGCGCGATGGCCAGGTCGGGGTCGATTCCCGTGTCGCCAAGGTCTCCGCACTCCTCCAGCACCCGCTGGTAGGCGTCGCGTGCCACGAGCAGCCGGCACTCGGCCACCGCCGTGAGCTTGCGGTCGGCGCCCATCTCACGGGCCTTGCCGATCTCGGTCTCGGCACCGCCGAGATCCCCCAGCTCGAGCAGCGCGAGGCCGAGCTGGGCTCGCGCACGAGCATCCTCCGGGTTCTTGGCGACGTAATTCTTCAGGTCGATCATCGCCGCCCGGTACTGCCCCGCCGCCAGGCTGGCCTCCGCCCGCTGCAGCAGTTTCTCACCCTGCGGTGCGCAGGCGACCAGCAGCACGGTCATGCACAGGGCGAGCGATTGTTTCGTCTTTGGCACAGTCAGCCCTCCGCGGCGCGCTCTGGCATCGCGATGTCGTTCTTCTCGAGCAGGTCGTAAAGCGTCGGCCGGGTAATACCGAGCAGCTCCGCAGCCCGCGAGAGGTTCCCCCCCGATACCGCCAATGCCTGCCGGATCACCTCGGATTCGGCCCGCTGCCGGGCCGACCGCAAATTCAGGAACTCGCCGCCGCCCGTCACACTGGCGCCCGGCAATCCCAGGTCGTCAACATCAATGTACTTGCCCTCGGTCATGATCACGGCGCCATTGACGCGATTCTCGAGCTCGCGGATGTTGCCGGGCCATGGGTAGGACTGGATTGCCAGCATCGCGTCGGGCGTGAAGCCTCTGATCGGGCGGCTGTGTTCGCGCGCGCGCCGGTCCATGATGGCCTGGGCAATCACCACCGCGTCGCCTTGCCGGTCCCGAAGTGGCGGGATCTGGACCGTAACCTCGCTGATCCGGTAGAACAGGTCCTCACGGAATTGGCCCGCACTGATCATCGAGCGCAAGTCCTGGTTCGTGGCACATACGATGCGCACATCCACCGGAATGCGCTCGCGCCCGCCGATGCGCTCGACGACGCGGTCCTGCAGGAAACGCAGCAACTTCGCCTGCAGCTGCAACGGCATGTCGCCGATCTCGTCCAGGAACAGTGTGCCGCCGTCCGCCATCTCGAACTTGCCCGGCGTCTGCTTCACCGCACCTGTGAAGGCACCCCGCTCGTAGCCAAACAGCTCGCTTTCGAGCAGCGTCTCCGGGATGGCGGCGCAGTTGATGGCGACGAAGGCCTTCTCCTGCCTGGGACTCAGGTTGTGAACGGCCCGGGCCAGCAATTCCTTGCCGGTCCCGCTCTCGCCCAGCAGCAGCGTGGTGGCCTGCGTGGGCGCTACCTTCTCTACGATCCGGCAGACACGCATCATGGCGTCGCTGGTGGCGATCACGCCAGCCAGGGGCATTGCGCCGTGAACCGTCGACAGTGCGCGGTTCTCCTCCTCCAGGTCGTGCATCTGGAATGCCCGCTGGACGAGCAGCTTGAGCACGTCGACGTCCACCGGCTTCTGGTAGAAGTCGTAGGCGCCGAGACCGACAGACTTGACCGCGTTTTCCTTGTCGAGCTGACCCGTGACGACGATCACCTTGGTGTGCGGCGCCAGGCGCAGGATCTCGAGCAGGGTGGCAAATCCCTCGGAAACTCCCTCGGGATCCGGCGGCAACCCCAGGTCCTGGAGCACGACGGGAGGCTCAAACCGGCGCAGCCCAGCCAGCGCCACCTGCCGGTTCTCGGCCAGATGGACGTCGTATTCGTCGAAGCACCACTTGAGTTGCTTCTGCAACCCGGGGTCGTCCTCGACGATCAGCAGTCTGGGCTTAGCGTCTGCCACTCACACTCCGTGATCCGGCCGACAATTCTGGCCGTCAGTTTTACGGATGATACCGGGGCTTACAATCACATTTTGTGAAATTGGTTCAGGGTTGAGCAGCCGCCTCGGGGGCCGACTGGAGGGGCAGCCAGAGCGTGAATCGCGTTCCCTCGCCGGGTTTGCTCTGCACGATGACCCGCCCACCAACCGTTCTCACGTATTCCCGGACCTGATAGGCGCCGATACCCATGCCCTTGCTGCCCTTGGTCGTATCGAAGGGCTTGAAGAGCCTTTCCTTGATGAACTCCGGGCTCATCCCAGAGCCCGTATCCTCGACCGTCAGACACGCAAAGTCTCCTGCCAGTCCGTCCAGCCGACCCTCTGGTCCAGACGAGGGCAGCAGGCTTCGTCTGTCCGCCGGCGGAACTGTCGAAAGTGCGGGATAGATACCCGACGTACCAACCGGATCCATGCTCACATTACGGCTGACCGTCACGGAGACATGCACCTCGCCGTCTTCGGCAGTCGCCTCCTGCGCGTTTCGAATGAGGTGCTCGACCATCATTCCGAGCCGCTCCGGGTCGACCTCGACAAAGGCCGCGGAAGCCAGGTCCTCGCATGCGGGCATGGGTGCACGGATGGAGCAGCGCGCACAGGCCTCCCTCGCCACATTGGCCAGGGATACGCGACGGTTGAGGCTCTGCATCTCGCGGCGCTGAAGTTGATCCACCAGGCGCTGCATGCGGGCGGTGGAATTGGCGATGGTGGCAATGGCGTCATCCACGAATTCCGGATTGCGCTTGAACTTCTCCGCGTTGGCGACCAGCAGGGACAACTGGGCGGCCAGATTCTTCAGATCGTGCATGACAAAGGCCGTGAGCCGGTGATAGGCCTCGAACTGGCGGCTCTCGGAAAGCTTGCGGTCCGCATCGTGCTGGGCAAGATGGGTCGCAACGTGGCGACCCACCGTCTTGAGCAGGTCGCGATCCTCGTAGGTCAGCTCGAACGGAGGCGGTGGATCCGCGAGAATGACAAAGCCCAGACATTCAGTGTTCAACATCAGTGGCAGCAGCAGTCGCAGTTGCTGCTGTTCGCGCAGGAACCCGGGCAGTGCCGCGTTGTCGTAGGCGTCCGGGGCCGTCTGGTACTCCACCAGATCCACGACCCATTGCCGACGCCGCATGAACGCGAATAACTCGTCGTTCGCCGGTACCACGGGGAATCGATCGCGCCGGAACTGCGGCTGCGGCCATCCGGCTGCGAACGCGAATCCCTGTCCGCCCTCGAGGGGCATGAATAGGGCACCGCCTGGACTGTTCACGATCTGGGCGATCGAACGCACCCCGTTCCGGTACGGGTCCTCACCTTCTGCATTGGAGGAAAGCGTTTCTATGAACCGCAGCCACTCGAGGCGGTAATCGTACTTGTTCTTGTAGAAGTGCTTGCTCAGAAAGACGCGCAACTGCCGACGCAGCGAGGCAGACGCCAGCAGGCTGACCAACACGATGCCAGCGCCCGCGAAGAACACGATCTGCGCGACCGGACCCCAAGTCCCTCCGTAGAAGCGGATGAGATAACCGCCTGCCGCCATGACCAGCAGGTACACGCCGATGGTCAGGAATGAAGTCGTGTAGAAAACAACCTGGCGGGAGACGAAGACCCTGAGCGACCATTGCGGATTGCCGCGGGCGGCCAGCGCGATCAACGGCACCACGAGCATGTTGACCAGGCCGCGCGCCTGCCACGATGCGGCATCGATCCCTTTGACGAGTTGGGCCTGGGAGAAGACGTACAGGTCGTAGGCGAACAGGACACCCAGGCCGATCACGAGGTATTTGAGCGCATGCCTGCCAGCCGTATTGGCATTGCGGTAGACCTGTTCGAGCAGGACCAGACCAGTCAATGACAATGCCAGGCCACCCAGAACAAAAGTGGCAGGGACTACTGCCACGGAGGTTCCGCGAAGGTCGGCGACCAGGAGCACGGCACCGATTGCGAGGACCGTTCCAATCAGCAGATGCGTAATGCGGACCAGCAAGCCTGGCCAGGCGCCGCCCGAGAGGAGACCGGTGAGGACGATCAGCCATGCGGCGTCGCGCAAGAACAGCGTCAACGCCACCAGTGTCAGAGGCATCCGCTGCGTCCATGCAACGTAGGCAAGCAGCGCGGCCCAGGCAGCATTGATCCCGCAGGCGATGACCAGTCGTATCCCCTGGCCGCGACCCTCCCAGCTGATCGCAAGGAGCAAGCTGAGCATCAGGAAACCCGTCGCCGCCAGCCCGTAGGAAATAACGCCGAATGAGAACATGTACGGGGCGTCCAGGAGACCGGCTCAGCGTGCGCCCTTGCGCCAGAGCACGACCTCTACGGTCTGCACGAGGATGGCAAAGTCGAATACGAGGCTGCGGTTCTTGACGTAGTAGAGGTCATACTGGAGCTTCTCCATCGCGTCCTGCTCGGAAGCTCCGTACGGATAGCACAGCTGCGCCCAGCCGGTGATGCCCGGCTTGACCGAGTGCCGCTCGCGGTAATACGGGATCGTCTGTTCCAGATGCTCGACGAATTCCGGACGCTCGGGCCGCGGTCCGACGAAGCTCATGTCGCCGCGCAGCACATTGAAAAGCTGGGGCAACTCGTCGATTCGTGTCTTGCGAATGAATGACCCTACCCGGGTCACGCGGGGATCGTTCGCAACCGCCCACTGCGCATGGCCCGGCCGCTCTGCATTCACGCCCATGCTGCGGAATTTCATTACGTCGAACACCCGACCGTGCTGGCCAACGCGGCGCTGCCGGTAGAGAACTGGCGCGGACCAGCCGTCCTCGAACTTGATCGCGATGACTGTCAACGCCATGAACGGCAGCGACACCAGCAGCAGGCCAGAACTAGCAACTACGTCAAAACCGCGCTCGAGCGCGGCCTGCAGGGGCGACACTCTGAATCCCTCGCCGAAGATGAACCAGCTCGGAGTCGTCACGTCGAGCCTCAGCTTGCCGGTCTCGCGCTCCAGGAAGCTCGGCAGCTCGAGAATCTCGATGCCCGCCAACCGGCATTCCAGAAACTCGTGCAGTGGAAACCCCTGACGGCGGTCATCCATGGCCACGACGATCTCGTCGATCGCGTTCTCGATCGACCACTGATACAGGTCAGCGGGCCGATCGCTCAGGCGCTCCCGTGGTGCACTCACGGCGTCGCCCTCCGCCGGGATAAAGGCGACAATCCTGAAGCCTCGCTGGTCCGCTCGGCGGCGCAATGCCAGAAGGCTGGCCGCGCGTTGACCCGCACCATAGACGAGCACCCGGCGCTTGAAGTAGTTCTGGTCCATGATTCGGTCGAACAGCAGGCGAACGATCAGGCTGCTGGCCACCGCGAAGAACACAGTGACGCCCAGGATCGTCGGGCTCACGCTCATTGACGGAACTACGTAAAAAGCCAGGGCGCAGAGCGCCACGGCGACGAGATTTGCGGCGATCACGCGCAACGTGAGGCCCATGCCGCCCGAGCGCTGGCGGGTCGAATACAGGCCCATTGCGAATGCGCCGACGAAGGCCAGCGCCGCAAACAGCAGGGCTGTGGGCCAGAACACGCCGCTTGAGGTTGCCGCGGTCGTCGCGCCGGGGCCCAGCAGGACCGACGCGGCAAAGAACGCGGAAAAGAAGAAAAGTGCCCCGTCGATCAGTGCCAGCAGGACGATCGGCAGGCGCAGGTGCAGGTTGAACAGACGGATCGACACGGCTCCAGAGCTTCCCTCCCTGAGCGATGGCGAACGGCCCCCTCCGGTACCGAACACCCAAGCGCAGGTATTTTTTCAAGTTTTGCGGTGGGTTGCGAGCGAAACTTTACGCTGCGGACATAAGCTGACGTAAAGCGTAGCGCGCGCGCAGGCACACTCGTGTGACGAAGTTCGCGTTTGCAGAGGTAATCCGGCGGCGCCCGCCACGCCGGGGAGCCGCTGGATGGTGGGCTGTACTCAAACTCGTCGGGAAGTCGCGCCGGTCCGTCCGCGCCAAGACTCCACAAGACCAGCCGACAGCACGTTCGGCCGCGTGCAGAAGCCGTGCATACCGCTCTCGCCGCGCCTCGAAAGTTGAAAGCCCTGTAAAAACAGGGCTTTAAGTGGCGTCCCCACGGGGATTCGAACCCCGGTCGCAACCGTGAAAGGGTTGTGTCCTAGGCCTCTAGACGATGGGGACGCGAAAACCACACGGTGCGAGGCAGCACCTGGAAACTTGGTGGAGCCAGACGGGATCGAACCGTCGACCTCCTGCATGCCATGCAGGCGCTCTCCCAGCTGAGCTATGGCCCCACGGAAGGGCGCGCATTCTGTAGGACCCGTCGTCAAGTGTCAATGAAAGGCGGCGAATACGGACTGTCGGCCATTGCGTAGTGGCGTAGCGTGGAACGGGAAGGCAAGAACATGCAGACGATCCGTGCAGCTGGACTTCACACAGTGCGGACGCTCGAGCAACTCTGCTGGGCAGCGGGCATTGTGCTGTTGCTCGTTCACCTGACTGCGCCGCTCTGGGCAAGATACGCGCAGGAATCGGCACAGACAGCGTTCCATGAGTCCCGCGGTCGGGATCTGCGGTATGGGATACCCGACCAATCACTGTGGGCCCCCTCACGAATTCGCCAATACGAGGCGCTTAGGGCGTCGCTGCTGCCCCCGGCCGAGGCCATCATCCGGATCCGGTCGCTGCCCCTCGAGGTCCCGGTTTTCCCAGGTGCGACTGAGATCAACATGACGCGCGGCGCGGGACGCCTTCCGGGTTCGCCTGGCTTCGGCGAACCGGGCAATGTCGCCGTGTCTTCACATCGCGACGGGTTCTTCAGAAAGCTCAAGGAAATTCGCATCGGCGACGACATCGTCGTGGAAACACGGACTGCCACATATCGCTACATCGTCGAGGAGATACGGATCACCGACCCATTGGACACGACGGTTCTCTGGCCGGGATCGCTGCCGGAACTGACGTTGGTAACCTGCTACCCGTTCTACCACTACGGGCGGGCCCCACAGCGCTTCGTCGTGCGCGCGGAGCTGCGCCAGGAGTGAACATGAGAAAATCGATGCGCATGATGCTGCTGGGGCTTTCAATGGCGGTGGGATCTCCCGCTTCTGGGCTCAGCCCAAGCACGAATGACTGCGACAGTCTGCATTCACAGGTCGCACTCTTGGCCCGGCACCCGGAGATCGCTCTCGCGTGCGAGCACGTCCTTTCCTTCGGTGGAGACCGCTTCGTTTCGCTGATTGGAGAAGTGCGGCGCATCGAGGATCAACTGCTCCTGCTGCGTCTCAATGGTGCGAATTACGACCTTGCACTCAGCCCACGTCCGCTCGATGGGAGCGCCGCCGCGACGACCGGGATGTCGCCACCGCCCGGAGTCGCCGCAGGCCAGCCGGTGCGCATGTACGTGCCAGAGCGACGCGTCGGCGAGGTCCTGCGCGACGCGTCCACGGCCGACGGAAGCACAGTGCCGGTAGCGATTGAATCCGCGGCGAGCAAGGCCGCGCGGGATGCCCGGATTGCCAATTACACGTGCTGTCCTCGACGGAGACCGTGGTATCCGATCGTGGACGTCCTGCCGACGACGGCCACCCCCTTCGCGTTCGCAGGAATCCTTGGCGTCGTGCTGCTGACCGTGGCGGGCGGGCTGGCTCACCGGCGCCGAACGCGTCACTGATCGAGCAGGACGCGACCTCGGAATGTGAGTTCCGTCACAGTTCCACTCCATTTCATGTCGCCGCTATTTGCGGGGGCGGCATGGAGCCGGATACTTCCGTCCGGTTATCTGGCCTACACGTTCAACAAGGGCAAACCCGTCGCAAGGCGGGGACGCAAAGCCTCCGGTCCGTCGACGGATAGCGGGGTTACCGGGAGAGTGCCTCGTCATGCACATGCCGTTTCGCGCGCGCGCGTTCTCAAAGTCCCTGGTCGTCGCCGGACTGCTCGTCGGCTGCCTTGCCGCAGTGCACGCCGCCCCCCGTGACCGGGGCGACAATGCCCTGCCCCGGATCGAGGGCACTCCCCCAAGCCTCGCCGAGATTGGCATGCCTTACCTGTTCCGTCCGACCGCCGGCGACGCGGACGGGGACATCCTGCGCTTCAAGATCCAGGGACGGCCTGCATGGGCGTCCTTCGATTCGTCGTCCGGCGCCTTGTCCGGCACGGCATCGTCCGCCGACGTTGGCTTCTACTCGAATATCGTGATCTCCGTTTCGGATGGCGGACGCGGCAACACCTGGGTCTCGTTGCCGGCCTTCTCGATCAGCGTGAAGGGCAAGGACAACATGCCTCCCCAGATTGCGGGCACGCCACCGCAATCGGCCCAGGTCCTGAACGTGTACGACTTTTCACCCTCGGCCACGGATCCCGACGGCGACCCGATTTCGTTCCGCATCTCCAACAAGCCGGCCTGGGCGGGCTTCAACACGTCGACCGGCAGACTGTCCGGCATGCCGACCGGATCCGATGTCGGCACCTACTCCAACATTGTCATCGAGGCCACGGACGGCACCAGCTCGAGTTCGCTGCCATCGTTCTCCCTCACGGTGGAAACTGCTCCGAACCGGCCGCCGGTCATCAGCGGGTCACCCGCGGGTACGGTGACCGCCGGACAACCGTACGTTTTCCAGCCCAGCGCGTCCGACCCCGACGGCGATACGCTCAGCTACAGCATCGTAGGCAAGCCGGCCTGGGCCAGCTTCAGCACCTCGACCGGTCGCCTCGCAGGCACACCGAGCAGCAGCCAGGCGGGCGCATACGATTCCATTACCATCTCGGTGTCGGACGGATCCGCCAGCGCGTCTTTGTCGCCGTTTTCGGTAACGGTCGAGCGAGCCCCGAACCAGTCGCCCGTCATCGGCGGCACGCCGGCAGCCGCGGTGACCACAGGACAGGCTTATGTCTTCCAGCCCAGTGCATCCGATCCGGACGGCGACGCTCTCTCCTACTCCATCGCGAACATGCCATCGTGGGCGAGCTTTAGCAGCTCGACCGGGCGACTCGCCGGTACACCGAGTAGCAGCTATGCGGGCATCACCTTCAGCGGCATCGTCATATCCGTCTCGGATGGCGTAGCCAGCGCCTCGCTCCCGTCGTTCTCGATCGCCGTCGATGCTGCCAACCGACCGCCTGCCATCAGTGGAACACCCGCGACGTCGGTGACCGCCGGCCAGGCATATGCGTTCCAGCCGAGCGCGTCAGACCCGGATGGCGACGGGCTGACTTTCTCGATCGCCAACAAGCCAGCCTGGGCCACCTTCAGCACTTCGACCGGCCGCCTCGCCGGCACCCCGAGCACTGCGCAGGCCGCGACGTACGGCGGGATCACGATCTCTGTCTCGGATGGGTCGGCAAGCGCGTCGCTTGCACCGTTCTCCATCACCGTGCAGGGCGCGAACCGGCCCCCGACGATTTCGGGCACTGCCGTATCGTCAGCGATGGTCGGCCAGCCATACAGTTTCCAGCCGAACGCCGCCGACCCCGATGGAGACACGCTGACCTACTCGATCACGAACCGACCCGCGTGGGCGACCTTCAACAGCTCGACCGGGCGTCTTTCGGGAACGCCGGGCGCCGGCGATGTCGGAACTTACAGCAGCATCGGCATTACCGTCAGCGACGGGACCGCCAGCGTGAGCCTCGGTGCCTTCTCGATTGCCGTCACGCAGAGCACAAATGGCTCGGCGACCTTGTCGTGGAACCCACCGACGACGAACGCGGATGGCACCCCGCTGGTCGATCTTGCGGGATTTCGGATCGTATACGGCCAGGCTTCGCGCCAGTACACCGAAATCATCGACATCCCGAGTCCAGGCGTCACTTCGGCCGTGATCGAGAATCTGGTGCCCGCGACCTGGTACTTCTCGGTCAAGGCGTACACGCGGGCCGGCGTCGAAAGCGATCTGTCGAACGAGGCGAGCAAGACCATCCTGTGAATCACCGCGTCGCTCAGGCAAACAGTTCCAGGCCGGCAGATGACGAACTCACGACGGTCATTTCGAGAATTCGAGCACAAGTGCCCGCGCCGCCTGCAGATTCAGGCCGCGCGACCACATTCTCGATCACGTCACAGTCTCCAAATGGAGACGGTTCCCTGGCTTGCATCGACAGGAGGCGTGGCCATAATCCATCGCATCGGGTTCTAGACAAGGGCAAACCTGCCGCAAGGCAGGGACGCAAAGCCTCCGGTCCGTGGGATCTATGCCCAGGATAGCGGGGTTGCCGGAACCGGGCAGAAATCGCTACGCATCCGCGTGCGCAGGCTGGCCTCCGGAACTTCTCTTCCAGCATTACGATCCGCGCGACCTGGGGTTGCAAGAGGGCAATCTCGGGCATGAAGCTTTTCATCACATGGCGACGAGTGTCGATCCTCGCGACCTGCTGTGGCCTGGTCGCCTGCGGCACCGACGGATCGGGACGACCGTCGGGGAGTGCCGCAGACGATAGTTCCGTCAACTCTCCACCTGCCATCGCAGGGGCGCCACCCAGTGTCGCGAAGGTCGGGCAGGAATACCTGTTCGAGCCGATGGTCGATGATGCCGACGGCGACACGCTGACCTTCAGCATCGACAATCGCCCCGAATGGGCCACCTTCAGCCCGATCTCCGGCCGGCTGCGCGGAACCCCCACGCCTGCCGCACAGCCCACCTACAGTGACATCCAGATCAGCGTCACCGATGGCATGCATACGGTGTCCCTGCCGGCCTTCAAGCTCACGGTGGAAGGCGAAGCGCCTGCGCCAGAGAACACGCCACCAACAATTGTCGGCAGTCCCGCGACGAACGTCGTCGCCGGCAACAGCTACGAATTCGTCCCACTCGTCAGCGACCCGGACGGCCAGGTCCTCACGTTCAGCATCGGAAACCTGCCGGAATGGGCACAGTTCGACACGGTAACCGGGCGCCTGGCTGGCACGCCGGCGGCGAGCCACGTCGGCGTGTTCGCCGGTGTTGCGATCTCTGTTTCCGACGGCGTCGATCAGACTTCCCTGCCGGCCTTCGACATCTCGGTCACCGCGGGCACCGCACCCGGAACCGGCAATCGACCGCCAACGATCTCGGGCACCCCCGCCGAAGCTGTAACGGTCGGGCAGACATATGTCTTCCGCCCGACCGCGAGCGACCCCGACGGCCAGAGCCTGACGTTCTCGATCGCCGGCGCCCCCGCGTGGGCGACCTTCAACGCCGCGACAGGCGAACTCGGCGGAACGCCGACAGTCACGCAGGTCGGTCAGACGACCAACATCGTAATCTCAGTCTCCGATGGTCAGGCGAGCGCTTCGCTGCCCGCCTTCGGCATCACCGTACTCGCGGCCAACTCACCGCCCCAGATTGGCGGCGTCCCGCCGACACGCGTCACGGCCGGTCAGCCCTACGACTTCCGACCGAGCGCCACGGACGCGGATGGCCAG
This sequence comes from uncultured Gammaproteobacteria bacterium, assembly GCA_963823535.1. Lineage (GTDB taxonomy): Bacteria > Pseudomonadota > Gammaproteobacteria > Steroidobacterales > Steroidobacteraceae > RPQJ01. The sequence goes on along the minus strand of CAWGLZ010000001.1, from coordinate 651,260 downwards.
ACGCTCGCATTCTCCATCGCAAATCGCCCATCCTGGGCCACGTTCAGCAGCGCGACCGGGCGACTCTCAGGCACGCCCACCACCGCGCACATCGGTGCCTATTCGAACGTGTCCATCACGGTCACTGACGGGGCCGCCCGCACAACGCTGGCACCGTTCAGCATTACGGTCGAAAGTCCAAACCGGGCTCCCGTGATCAGCGGCACGCCGGCCACGTCGGTCACCGCGGGGCAGGCATACAATTTCACGCCCGTCGCCTCCGATCCCGATACCGGGCAGACGCTGACGTTCTCTATCGTCAACAGACCGTCGTGGGCGGCGTTCAGCAGTTCGACCGGACGACTTTCTGGGACGCCCACCAGTACGCAGAGCGGCACCTACTCGGGCATCGTCATCAGCGTGTCCGACGGCACGGCCAGCGACGCTCTCCCAGCCTTCACCATTGAGGTCACCGCGGCCAACCGACCGCCCGTGATCAGCGGCACGCCGGGAACGTCTGTGACGACCGGACAGGCCTACAGCTTTACGCCCACAGCCTCGGATCCCGACAGCGGGCAGACACTCACTTTCTCGATCGCCAATCGTCCCGTGTGGGCGAACTTCGATCCTGGGAACGGGCGTCTCTCCGGCACACCCACCAGCAGCCAAATCGGCACGTACTCCGGAATCGTCATCACGGCCTCGGACGGAGCCGCGAGCGCCTCGCTGCCTGCGTTCTCAATTACAGTGGCCGATGTCCAGACGGGCTCCGCAACGCTGAGATGGAGTCCGCCCACCCTCAATGAGGATGGCTCGCCACTCACGAACCTCAGGGGCTACCGCGTCTACTACGGCACAAATTCCGCGAACCTGACGTCGGTCCTGGAAATTGCCAACGCAGGCGTCACGAGTGCGGTGGTCGAGAACCTGTCGCCCGCGACCTGGTACTTCGCACTGAAGGCTTACAACACGTCCAACGTGGAAAGCAGCTTCTCGAACATCGCGAGCAAGACGATCCGCTGAAGCCGACCGGCGCGTCCAGGTCAGCCCGGGGATGCGGATGACGCGACGACCTGCGCCCGCTCGAGCCGGCGCAGGGTCTCGTCCCGCCCGAGGATCTCAAGGGTGACGTCGATGGGCGGCGAGACCGTGCCGCCCGAAACGGCCACTCGCACCGGCTGCGCCACCTTGCCCAGGCCGACGCTCCTTTCCTCCGCCACGGCCATGATCGCCGTGTGAATCGCGGGCGCCTGCCACTCCGGCAGCGCCGCGAGCTTCGCATGCGCCGCGGCCAGGATCGGGGCGGTCTCCACGGTCAGATTCTTCGCGACCGCCTTCGGCTCGTACTCCGTCACGTCCTTGAAGAAGAAGACGCTGTTCTCGGCCATCTCCCGGAGGGTCTTCGCCCGCTCCTTCTGGGCCTTCGCCACCGCAGTCACCCTGGCCATGTCGTCCGCCGCGAGCCCCAGGGCCTCGAGCTGGGGCCGCAGGTACCCGGCAAGGTGTTCCGGTGTCGAGCGCAGGATGTGCTGCTGGTTGGTCCAGAGCATCTTGTCCGGGTTCAGCGCCGAGGCCGACTTGTTGACGTCATGGATGTCGAACAACCGCACCATTTCCTCGAGCGTGAAGATCTCCTGATCACCGTGCGACCAACCCAGCCGGCCCAGGTAATTCAGCAGGCCCTCGGGCAGGAAGCCGTCATCGCGGTACTGCAGCACACTGACCGCACCGTGGCGCTTCGACAGCTTGGCGCCGTCCGGCCCGAGGATCATCGGCACGTGCGCATACAGCGGCGGCTCGACGCCCAGCGCCTTCAGCATGTTGATCTGGCGCGGCGTGTTGTTGATGTGGTCGTCGCCGCGAATCACGTGCGTGATGCGCATGTCGTAATCGTCCACGACGACGCAGAAATTGTAGGTGGGCGTTCCGTCCGAGCGGGCGATGATCAGGTCGTCGAGCTCGGCACTGTCGAAGGTGATCGGGCCGTGGACGACGTCGTTGACGATCACCTGCCCCTCATCCGGGTTTCGGAACCGCACCACGGGGCTCACCCCGGGCACGGGCACGGTGCGCTGGCGGCAGCGACCGTCGTACCGGGGCTTCTCCTTGCGCGCCATCTGCGCGGCCCGCATCTGGTCGAGCTCCTCCCGGGAGCAGTAGCAGTGGTAGGCCTTGCCCTCGCGCAGGAACTGCTCGATGACTTCCCGGTACCGGTCCATGCGCTGCGTCTGGTAGAACGGTCCTTCGTCGTGATCCAGCCCGAGCCACTTCATCCCGTCGAGGATGGCCTGCAACGCCTCGGGCGTGGACCGCTCCCGGTCGGTGTCCTCGATTCGCAGGATGAACGTTCCGCCGTGCCGGCGGGCGTAGAGCCAGCAGAACAGCGCCGTGCGCACGCCGCCGATGTGCAGCATGCCGGTGGGACTCGGGGCAAAACGGGTGCGGACGGTCATGGGGCGCCTGTGGAAAAACTGACGCCGGCCAAGGGGCCGGCGCAGGATCTGGTGGGCGGTGATGGGATCGAACCATCGACCCCTGCCGTGTGAAAGCAGTGCTCTACCGCTGAGCTAACCGCCCGTCCGAGGGGCGCGTAGTTTAGGGCGTGGCCCGGAGAGGGTCAAATGCAACGCACACGGGCGCCGGCACCGATCGCAATGCTCGCAGGCTAGGGGGCCGGGAAGAGCTCCCGTGTGCGGCCCGCCGCCCGATAGTAAGCGAGCCCGATCCACTCGTGGGCCGCGAGGTCGAGCACTTCCAAGTTACGGACCAGCAGGAAAGTGCCGCGATCCCAGGCGCCCGTAACGACCCGATGGTCGGTCGGATACGGCAGAAAGTCTTTCCAGCCGGCGGCCCGAAAACACGCGACGACGCGGGGCATGTGCATCGCAGAGCTGACAACGATCCAGGTCTCGCCGCGCCGGGGCACGACCAGCTTCTGGACATTGCCCGCATGAGCACAGGTATCCCGCGATTCCGTGTCGAACCGGAGGCGCGCAGGGGCAACGCCGACGCCACGAAGGATCTCGGCGGCCACCGCGGACTGCGTTCCGAGTGGTCCCGTACCGGCGCGCACCATGGGACCACCAGAATAGACCAGCACGGCATCGGGATACCGCTGCGCGAGCCTCAGGGCAGTTACGTAGCGGCTTCCATGCGACCCGGTTTGGGGTTCGCCGAAAGCGTCGGACGCCGCAGGTCGCTCAGAACCCGCCAGCAGGATGATTCCCGTCACCTTCGGCGGCAGCTCTGGAATCAGGAACCTTTTCTCGAGCGGGCGGGCCAGGTAATGCGCACCGGGCAGGAATCCAAACAACAGGAGCCCGATCGCACCGGCGATGCACAGAACCTGCCCGACCCGCTTGCGTCCCAGCAGCACAAGCAAGCCACCCGTAACCGCGGTTGCTGCCAGGACCTGCGACGGGGACAGGAGCCCCCAGATTGCCCAGCGAACGCTCACGGGGTCCCGGTCCGGCGCCCGAGCTTCAACCCGGGTCGCCGCCGATCAGTTCGAGCAGTTCGGCCGTCTTCGCGCGCATCAGGGCCTCGTCGCCGCGGCTCTCGACGTTGAGCCGGATCAGCGGCTCGGTGTTCGAGGCTCGCAGGTTGAAGCGCCAGCGGTCGAACTCGACACTGACTCCGTCCGTGAAATCCACGTTCCGGGCGATGGCTTGATACCTCGAAAGTACAGCATCGATTGTGGTCTGCGAGTCCGGCACCCGTCGGTTGATCTCGCCACTGGCCGGGAAGAGCCTCATCCTTTCGCCGACGAGCTGTGACAGGGTCTTGCCCGTGTCGCTCATGATCTGCGCCACGAGCAACCAGGGAATCATTCCACTGTCGCAGTAGGCGAAATCACGAAAATAGTGGTGCGCGCTCATCTCGCCGCCGTAGATGCCGTCCACCTCGCGCATCTTCGCCTTGATGAAGGCATGGCCCGATTTGGACTGCACTGCCTCGCCGTGCCCGTGCTCGACGATGTCGAGCGTGTTCCACGTGAGCCGAGGATCGTGCACGATCCGGCTGCCGGGATGGCGCTGCAGGAAGACCGAAGCCAGCAGTCCGACGATGTAATACCCCTCGATAAAGCCACCGTGCTCGTCAAAGAGGAAGCAACGGTCGTAGTCGCCGTCCCAGGAGATCGCGCAGTCGGCCCCACGCAGCTTGAGCGCTTCAACCGGCGCCTTGTGGTTCTCGACGAGCATGGGATTCGGCACGCCGTTCGGAAAGGTACCGTCCGGCTCGTGCTGGACCTTGACGAACTCGAACGGCAGGTAAGACTCGAGTTTGTCGACGATGAGCCCTGCGCCCCCATTGCCCGCGTGCACGACGAGCCGCAGCGGCTTGAGTGTGGAGCGATCCACGTATGACAGCAGATGCTCGATATACTCCGGCATGATGTCCATGGCGAAGCGCTCGCCCACGCGGTCGGGCGCCGTGAAATTCCCGGACTCCGCGAGAGCACGGATCTCCTGCAGGCCATTGTCTCCGCTGATCGGCCTGGATCCCTCGCGAACGAATTTCATCCCGTTATAGTCCGGCGGATTATGGCTGGCAGTGACCATGATGCCGCCATCCATCTCCTTCGCGAACGTCGCGAAGTACACGACCTCGGTACCACACAGGCCGATGTCGTATACGTCGACGCCCGAATCGAGCAGACCCTGTTCGAGCGCCTTTGCAAGTTCCTCGCTCGAAAGGCGAATGTCCCTGCCGACGATCACCCTCTTCGGTTTGACGAACTCCGCATAGGCGCGGCCCACCCGGTACGCAACGTCCTCGTTGAGCTCGGACGGAATTCGTCCCCGCAGATCATAAGCCTTGAAACCTGCAATGCTGATCTTGTTCACTGCCCCTCCCTCGATGCAGTTGGTCAGACGTTGGCGCGACGGCCCAATCTGCGCAGCACGGTATCGACCAGGTCTCGCTCGATGCCGGCCGGGCAACCGCGCGCAGACCAGATCATGGCGCTAGCCCCAATATAAACAAGCGCGCCGGCAAGAACATCCCGGATCAAGCCCAGGGCGTGATTCTCGAGGGGGAATCGTCCCTGAAGACCCTTCACGGCGAGAAACATCGCAATGGCTGCCGTCATCGCCGGCCAGACGGAGGTCCAGACCATGCGAAGCGTGAACTGTGGAGTGCGGGCCACGAACCAGACGAGCATGCCGACCAGAAGAAACACGGTCCCGGCCTTGGTCGCGGCGATGCCCTCGACGCCACCGTGCTGGCCCGCGTACCACAACACCGGGATGACGAGGATGGCGTATCCGGTCGCAATCAGGGACGCCATTCGTTCCCGCCCGGTGGCGATCAGAAACGTGTCCAGCGTGCGGACGATCCCATAGACCGCTGCGAAAAGCCCCAGCCACGGAATGATCGGGACGGCACCCACCCACTTGACCCCCAGCACCACGTGCACGAAGTCGTCCGCCACAGCGGCCATGCCGAGGCCGGTGGCAAAGGTGATGCCCGTGACCGAACTGAGCATGCGCCGGAGGGCGTCCGCCAGGCCGCCCGGGTCCGATCGCAGTCTGCTGTAGACCGGAAAGGCCGCCCTCGACATGGGTGCGACAACCTCATCCGAGGGCGACGACGCGAAGTCCTGCGCGATGAAGTAGTTGCCCATTGCAGGAGCTCCGCCAATCGACCCAACCACCCAGCGATCAAACTGGCGGTTCACCAGCATCGTAAATCGCGACAGTATCAGCCATTGCGAAAAGCCCCAGATTTCACCGGCCCGTGCCAGTGACAGGCGTGGACGATAGTCCGACATCCGGTAGCTCAGGAGCACTTCAACGAGACGTCCCGCGACCTGTCCGATGACCAGTGCCCAGTAACTGCGGAGCAGTATGGCCGCCGCAATCGTGACTACAAAAGTCGACAGCTTCTTGTATATGCCGAACTGGAACTCACGCCGAAAATCCAGGTTCCGTCGAAAATTGACGACGCCGATGTTCTGAAAGCCCCCCACCAGGGCTGCCAGCGACAGGGCCCGGATGACCTCCGTGACCCGGGGATCCTCGAACTGCCCGGAAACGAGCGGTGCAGTCACGAACAGCACCGCCGCCAGCAGGGCGCCCTGAATGATCTCCAGAGTCCATGCGGCATCGTAGTGCTCGCGCTGAGGCGTCTCCGCACGCAGCAGCGCGAGGTCGACCCCGGATTGCGTGAAGGACTGCAGGATCGCGACGGCCACCATGGCCATGGCTAGCACGCCGAAGTCATCGGGCGAAAGCAGTCGGGCGAGGATGATCGTACTGACGAGGCCCACCCCGCGAATTGCCCAACGCATGGCGATCATCCACGCGGAACCCAGGGCCAGTTCCCGACCTGGCCGAATCGGCACGTTACCGGACGGCGGAGAAGTCATGGCACGACACCGACCGCGCTGTCCGCACTCGTGTTCAGCGGAGTCGCTCGCCGTAATTCTTGAGGTAGATCAGTCCAGCCTCGAGGCCGTCGCGCCACGTCTTCGGCCGGCGGTACAAGGTACCGCTGTAGGTCGACGTCAGGTGCTCCAGTGTCAGTGGGCGTCCCAGGAATCGCCCAATGCGCTCGACCTCACGTTCCGGCGTGACCACGAGATCCTCGTACTGCACCGGGAGGAACTGTATGCGGTTAGTCTCCAGGAACTGCCTCAAGGACGCCTGGATCGCCTCGTTGTAGCGGGACAGGTAGCCGAAAGTCTGGATCTGCCGGCGCTGGATCGTAGATATCCATGCCTGCCGTGGATCTCGACTCAACAGCAGCACACGCACGCGCCGCCAGTCGATCAGCGGCTGCCAGAATCGGATTGTCAGCCAGAGACGAGGGTCCTTCCACACCCAGGGTGCGTGACTCTCACAACTGGCCACGAACGAGCGATACTCGCTGTCCGGCTCGGTGCCGACCAGCGCCTCGATCTGTCCGATTGCTTCCCGCTGGAATACCGTAGTGTATTCGTCGCCGACCGCGACCCGATTCATGATCTGGCGATTCAGCCGAATCAGCAGAGAGTTTTCGTAGGTGTTGTAGTCGCTTTTCTTGAACGTATCCTCCCCGCACCAGTAGCCTGCCGCCGTCAGCAGGCCCGCCAGTGCAGAGCTTCCTGTCAGACCACCCGTGAGGATGATGACGTTATCCGGGGCGGTCGACTGCGAATCAGACAAAGAATCGTTGTTGCTCATGGGCTTCTTGCAGGCCTGTCGTTCCGGTCTCAATTGCACGAACCCTCGCGCCCGTAGACATCTTCGAAGCGCACGATGTCGTCCTCGCCCAGATAACTGCCCGACTGCACCTCAATGATGTGCAGCGTGACCTTGCCGGGGTTCTCAATGCGGTGCCGCGTGCCCATCGGGATGAACGTAGATTCGTTCTCTCCCAGGAGAAAGGTCTCCTCTCCACGCGTGATCCGGGCGGTGCCGGACACGACGATCCAGTGCTCGGCCCGGTGGTGGTGCAGTTGCAGGGACATCGAGGCACCCGGCTTGACGACGAGCCGCTTCACCTGGAAACGATCCCCGCTGTCGATGCTGTCGTAGCTGCCCCAAGGGCGGAAGACCTCCCGATGGAGCGATGTCTCGTAGCGGCCCTGCACCTTGAGCTGCGCCACCAGCGCCTTGACGTCCTGCACCTTGTCGCGCGGCGCGACCAGTACCGCGTCCTTGGTTTCCACGACCACGTGGTCCTTGAGCCCGACCGCGGCAATGAGGCGACTGGTGGAATGCAGGTAGCTGCCCTGCGTGCCCTCGGTGATGACGTCGCCCGCGATGACGTTGCCGGCTGCGTCGGTGGGCAGCGCATCCTGCAGCGCTGACCAGGACCCGACGTCGCTCCAGTCTGCATCCAGTGGCACGACGACCGACGAGCGGGTCTTCTCCATCACGGCGTAATCGATGGAATCGCTCGGGCAGGCAGCGAACACGTCGGCGGGCAGGCGTGTGAAATCGAGGTCGCGCGTTGCGGCCGCGACGGCTGCCTTGCACGCCGAGAGCATCGCAGGAGCATGCTGCCCAAGCTCACTCAGAAAGATGCTCGCGCGGAACATGAACATTCCGCTGTTCCAGTAATACTCGCCACTCTGCACATAGCGGACGGCCGCCGCAAGATCCGGCTTCTCTACGAACTCGGCAACCGGAAAGCATGGACCTGCACCGCTCATCCGTCGAATGTAGCCATAGCCGGTTTCCGGTCGGTCAGGAACGACCCCAAAGGTCACCAGTTGCCCGTCCTCGGCAGCAACCCGTCCAGCCGATACAGCGACCTGGAATGCCGCCACGTCCCCGATCACATGGTCCGCTGGGAGCACCAGGAGTATCGGGTCGGCATCTTCCTCCGGCCGGTCCCGGTCCGCTGGCGATTGGATTCGCTCGAGGGCCATCAGCGCGGCCACTGCAACGGCCGGTGCCGTGTTCCGTCCTACCGGCTCCAGGACGATCGCCTGCACCGGCACACCGAGTTCGCGTAGTTGCTCCGCGACCATGAAGCGGTGTGCTTCGTTGCATACAACGACGGGGGCACCGACCCCCGCAACACCGTCCACCCTCGCGGCCGTTTCCTGCAGCATGGTCCGGTTCCCGACCAGTGGCAGCAGCTGCTTAGGGTAGAGTTCCCGGGACAGCGGCCAGAGACGCGTTCCGGAGCCACCAGACAGAATGACAGGGATAAGCATGAGGTGAGCGCAAAACCAAGGACGGGTAACCGATAGTGTAAGAGGGAATCCTGGGCTGTTCACTGCCAAAATGCGAGACCGATCACAAGGCGGGGAAGCCGTCTGATGAGGCTGAAAGAAGATGCCGTCATCTCCGGCTTCAGCCGCGATCCACGCGCTAAAGCGGCCAGATCATGGGAACGATGAGCACCGTCGCGATGCCGATAATGATGCTGAGCGGCACGCCGAAGCGGATGTAGTCCATCCAGCGGTAGCCCCCGGGGCCGTACACCATGAGGTTGGTCTGGTAACCGATCGGCGTGATAAATCCCGCCGACGCCCCGACCATGATGCAGATCACGTACGGCAGGTAGCTCACCTCCCCGTCCTGGGCCACGGCCATGGCGATCGGAAACATCAGGACGCCGGCTGCGTTGTTGGTGATGAGTTCCGTCACGATCACGGTTGTCACATACAACACCACCAGTGCCCAGAACGGGTCACCCTTGGCGATCGAGCCGATCCAACCCGCCAGCAGGTCCGCTGCACCCGACTCCGCGAGTGCGAATCCCATGGCGAACGATGCGGCAATGCCGGCGAGTACCGGATACTCGATGCTGCGGCGGGCAACCGAAAGCGTGACGCAACCGCTGGCGACCATCAGGCCGGCCGCCAGGAAAGATGCCTGGAACAGCGGGATCCACTCCATCGCCGACACGGTCAGCATGGCGAGCAGGATGACGAACGCGAGTGGTGCCCGTGCGAAATCGGGTGGCGCCGAGTCCTGCAGCGAACTGACGAGCAGGAACTCCCGGTTGTACTTCTGGCGCTCGACGAACCCGTTGTCGGTCTCCACCAGCAGGGTGTCACCGGGACGAAGCTTGACGTCACCGAGCTTGCCCTCGAGCCGCGCGCCCTCGCGGGAGATCGAGATCACCGCGGCGTTATAGGTCTTTCGAAAACCGGACTCGCGCACGGTCTGCCCGACCAGCGGGGACGACGGCGAAAGCACGAGTTCCACCAGGCAGCGCTGGGCATGACGCAGGTTCAGCTGGTACGTCTGGTCCTCCGCCACGAGCAGGCCGGGCATGCGGCGCAACTCGTTCACGGCGTCAACCACGCCGACGAAGGTCACACGGTCGTTGGCCTGCAGGACCTCGTCCGGTCCGACGGCCGTCAACAGCCGCTCGCCGCGGCTGATCTCGAGAACGAAGGCATATTTCATGCTTCGCAGGCCAACCTCCGCGATGCTGCGACCGACGAGCGGGCCGTTCGGTGTTACCCGGGCCTCGACGCTGTACTCGCGCGCATTCTCGAGCTGTTCGACCGGACTCTGACGATCCGGAAGCAACCACGGTGTTGCGAGCAGTATGTAGACGAATCCGATGGCACTGAGCGGCAGGCCGATCCAGATCAGGCTGAACAGGCTGAGTCCCGAGTCGGGCACGGTCTTCACGAGCAGGCTGTTCACGATGAGGTTCGTGCTGGTGCCGATCAGCGTGCACATGCCGGCCAGGATCACCATGTGATTCATGGGCAGCAGGAGCTTCGAGATCGAGTAGCCGAAGCGCGAAGCCCATTCCTGGGCCACCGGGATGAACAAGGCGACGACCGGCGTATTGTTGATGACGGCCGACAGGACGCTGGTGACGATCATGAGCTTGCTTTGCGCGACCGGCAGCGATCGCGGACGGCCCAGCACCCAGCGCGAGATCCAGGCCATGGCCCCGGTTTCGCGCAGGCCTGCCACGACGATGTAGAGCGCGGCGATCGTCATGACGCCGTTGCTCGCGAAGCCCTGCAACGCCTCGTCCGGCTTCAGGATGCCGGCCAGCGTCAGCGTGATCATCGCCCCCACCAGCACGACGTCGGTGTCGAAGCGCGACGTCGCGAGCAACAGCAGCACGCCGAGAACGACAGCCAGGGTAATGGCGATTTCGAGGGTCATCGCTGCCCCCGACTCCGGCTGCGGCCATCAGCCCCCTGCTCCGCCTCGGCGGGACAAGGGTCGGACTGTGGGCTCATACGACCAGCGGTTCCCCGCGCCCGATGCCGTGGTAGGTGAGCCCAAAACTCTTCACCATCGCCGGGTCGTACAGGTTGCGGCCGTCGAAGATCACCTTGCTTTTCAGCGAGTCACGGATCAGGTCGAAGTCGGGACTGCGGAATTCCTGCCATTCGGTGACGACCGCCAGCGCGTCGGCACCTTCGAGTGCGGCCTCGACACTGTCGACCAGGGAGAGGTCCGGTCGGTCGCCATAGAGACGGCGGGCCTCCGCCATCGCGACGGGGTCATAGGCCCGGACCTTCGCCCCGGCCGCCCAGAGCGCCTCCATCAGGTCGCGCGCCGGGGCCTCGCGCATGTCGTCGGTGTTCGGCTTGAAGGCGAGCCCCCACACCGCGATCGTGCGCCCGGCGAGCTCGCCCTTGAAGTAAGCGTTGATCTTGCGGAACAGCAGCTGCTTCTGCCGCTTGTTCACCGCCTCCACCGACTTGAGCAGCGTCGAGTCGAACGCGTGCTCGCCCGCACTGTGGACGAGCGCCTTCACGTCCTTCGGAAAGCACGAACCGCCGTAGCCCGCACCCGGGTAGATGAAGCTGTAGCCGATGCGCGGATCCGAGCCGATGCCCAGGCGAACCTTCTCGATGTCCGCACCCATGCGCTCGGCGAGGTTCGCCATCTCGTTCATGAAGCTGATCTTGGTCGCGAGCATCGCGTTCGCGGCGTACTTCGTGAGCTCGGCGGAGCGGACGTCCATCACGATCATGCGCTCGCGGTTGCGCGTGAACGGCTCGTAGAGCGTCTTGAGCAACTCCGCGGTGCGGGGGTTGTCGGTGCCGACGACCACCCGGTCGGGCTTCATGAAGTCCGCGATCGCCGCGCCTTCCTTCAGGAACTCGGGGTTGGAAACGACGTCGAATTCGACCTTGGCCGCACGCTCGCCGAGCGTCTGCTCGATGCGTTCGCGCACCTTGTCCGCCGTGCCCACTGGCACCGTCGACTTGTCGACGACGATCCGATAGTCATCCATGTGCCGGCCGATGGTCTCCGCCACCGTCAGTACGTGCGAGAGGTCCGCGGATCCGTCCTCCTCGGGCGGCGTACCGACCGCGATGAACTGGAAGAGTCCGTGCGCGATACCCTCCTCCGCGTTCGTCGTGAACTTGAGGCGGCCCTTCTCGTGATTGCGGCGCACGAGATCGTCCAGGCCCGGCTCGTGAATCGGGATCTCGCCCTGCTGCAGGCGGGCCACCTTGCCGGCGTCGACGTCGACGCAGACGACGTGATTGCCCGCTTCTGCAAAGCAGGCGCCCGTCACGAGGCCGACATAGCCCGAACCAAAGACTGTCACTTTCACTCGTAAACCTTTGTTTTATTTAACTTAAATAATGCTGAAAACCTGACGACCGGCAACGGATTCTAGCAGAGCGGTCAGCTCCCGGATGGGGGCTCGGATCCCAGACCGGCGTCTGAGAGCCGCGACACACCGCCCAGCCGTCCGGCCGTCCCAGAGTGCGGGCCGGCGCCCGGTCGGCCATCCGCCGGCCAGGACCTCCTGTACCCGCAGGTACAGGTCAGTCGGCTTGACGAGTCGGTTTGAACCCTCGCTGACGGTGATCGGACGCTCGGTGTTCTCGCGCAACGTCAGGCACGGGATCCCGAGATACGTGCTCTCTTCCTGGACACCGCCGGAATCCGTGATGACCGCTTTCGCGCTGCGAACGAGGTTCATGAACTGAATGTACCCAAGGGGCTCGGTGAGGTGCACGAGACCGACGCCCGCGGCCTGCCCATCCTGCGCGGCCAGGGTCTCCAGCAACCCGAACTCCTCGAGCTTCCTGCGCGTCCTCGGATGCACCGCGAACACCAGCGGCAGCTGCCTGGACACCTCGATCAGCTGTCGTACGAGCGGCTCGAGCGTCTCGCGGCGATCGACGTTCGACGGCCGATGCAAGCGTCACGACCGCGTACTGGCCGGGATCGAGGCCCAGCGAGGCGCGAGTGCCGTCGGCCTCGATCGCGCCGCGCATCATCTCGAACGAGTCGATCATGATGTTGCCGACGCGGTCGATCCGCGAGGCCGGCACGCCCTCGCGCTCGAGATTCTCATCGGCGTCCGGGGACGGCGTCCACAGCACGTCACAGATGGCATCCGTGGCGAGACGGTTGATCTCCTCCGGCATGCGGCGGTCGCCGCTGCGGAGTCCCGCCTCGAGGTGGATCACCGGGATCCAGAGCTTGGTACCGACCATGGCGCAGGCCGCGGTCGAATTCACGTCGCCGACGACGACGATCCAGTCCGGCTTCTCCCGCATCGCCACCTTCTCGTAGGCGATCATGACGCCACCCGTCTGCTCGGCGTGCGTGCCGCTGCCGACCTCGAGGTGGAAGTGCGGGCTCGGCAGACCGAGGTCGCGAAAGAACGCGTCGGACATGTTCGCGTCGTAGTGCTGGCCGGTATGGACGATCCGGGGACGGCACCAGTCCTCACCGGCCAAGGCATGGTAGAGCGGCGCGATCTTCATGAAGTTCGGGCGCGCCGCGGCGATCAGGTGGACAGTGATGGTCTTCACGGGACGTCTGGCCGGCGTAGAGTGATCTGGGTCGACGGGCCCAAAAGGCCCCGACACCGGAGTTTAGGCGGCCAAGGTGAGGGAAAACGAGGGCCGGTTCGCCTTTTCCCGCTAATCCGTGGCCCCAGCCCCAGACTCGCGACGACCGGCGGCACGGCGGGAATCGAGGCTCGTGACCTTGGACTTCAGTCGCCGCTCGCTCTCGCGGCGGACCCAGACCTTGTCCACGATCTCGCCATTGGGCCGGTATTCGCTGACGCCGAGTCTTCAGCAGATCGCTGATCGTCGCGACGTCGAACTGGCCCATGGCGACGAGCAGGTTGTTCAACAGCTCCTGGACGTCGCTCCAGGGCAGCGAGTGTTCCATTGCCCGCATGATCATCGGGTGCCCGGTGCCCGAGACGTTGCTGCCGATGAGCAGTTCCTCGAACAGCTTCTCGGCGGGCCGCAGGCCCGTGTAGCGGATCTCGATGTCGCCCTCGGGGTTCTCCTCGTCACGCACCGAATAGCCGGCCAGCAGGATCATGCGACGGGCGAGGTCGGCAATCCGGATCGGCTTGCCCATGTCCAGTACGAACACGTCCCCGCCCTCGGCCATCGCGCCCGCCTGCAGCACGAGCTGGGACGCTTCCGGAATCGTCATGAAGTACCGGATGACGTCCGGGTGAGTCACGGTCACCGGGCCACCGCGACGGATCTGCTCGCGGAACAGGGGCACCACGGAGCCGGACGATTCGAGCACGTTGCCGAACCGAACCATGCAGAACCGGGTGCGGCTGCCGCGTTCGTGCAGCCCCTGCAGGACGATCTCGGCAAGGCGCTTCGTAGCTCCCATGACGTTCGTCGGGTTCACGGCCTTGTCGGTGGAGATCAATACGAAGGTCTCCACGCCGCACTCGAGCGCCGCCTCGGCCGTGTACCAGGTGCTGATGACGTTGTTGTGGATGCCCTCGATGACGTTCTCCTCGACGATGGGCACGTGCTTGTAGGCGGCGGCGTGGTAGACGGTCTGCACGCCGAACGACTGGATGACCTCGCGAACGCGGTACTTGTGGTGCGCGTTGCCGAGCAGGCTCGTCAGGTCGAAGTCGAGATGCTCGCGTTCCATGATCGCCCGCAGTTCGCGGTCGATCTGGTAGAGCGCCAGCTCGGACATCTCGAACAGCACCAGACGACGCGGCTTGAGCCGGGCGATCTGGCGGCACAGCTCCGACCCGATCGATCCGCCCGCGCCGGTCACCATGACGACCTTGTCACGGATGCAGGCATCGAAGCAGGCGCTCGTCGGGCGGCACCGCGTCGCGGCCGAGCAGGTCGGCGGCGTCGACGTCACGGACGTCCTCGACGCGCGCCGTACCCGCGACGAGATCGGCGATGTCCGGCACGGTCATGACCCGCACGGGAAACGGCTCGAGTGACTTCAGGATCTCCTGCCGGCGGCGGCGCGACTGCGACGGCAAGGCGAGCAGCAGGGCCTCGACGGACTCCTCCTCGATCAGCGTCGCGAGTGCGGACGGGGCGAAGACCTCGATGCCCGGCTACGACTGCTGCCGTGCAGCGACACATCGTCGTCGAGGAACGCCACCGGTCGAACGCCCGCCGATCCGCAGGGCGACCGCGGCCTGGGCCCCGGCAGCTCCCGCGCCGTAGATGACCACCCGCTCGGTCCCGGCCTGACGCGACACTCATCAGGTTGCGTACCAGGATCCGGCTGCCGCCGACGTAGACCAGCGCCAGCGCCCAGTAAATCGCGACGCGCCGAATACGGAACGCTCGCGCGCCCTAGAAGCGGGTTGACGATCGCGACGAGGACGGCGGAGCGGTGACGCCCGCGACGCACGGCGAAGATGACCTTCGGGCCGATGAACCGAACGACCGCCCGATACAGTCCGAGTCGCACGAAAACCGGGACACTGGCGAGGACAGCCACGACGTACAGCCATCCCGCGTGACCCGAAACCTGAGGCCATCCGCCCAATTTCAGCCCGAGCGCCGTCCAGAGTGCGGCTGGCATAAAGACGGCGTCCGCGAGCAGCATCAACGCGCGCTTCTGCGCTCGCGGGAGCCCGACGAGCCCACGAGCCAGCATTTCCAACTCAAGCGTCATGCGATTCCACATGGTCCAACTCCCTGGACAGCTCCGCCTCGCAAGCCATTTTCACATTCTACGCGCGGCATCCGCACCTGTTGCGGTTTCCGGATTCTAGACAAACTCCACCCGGCCAGTCAGCTTGGCGTCGTCGCGGCGATCATGCCGAGCTCTCGGCCAATGCTTGATTCATCCCGGACCGAACACTCAGGTGAACGGGTTGCCGTCGCGGGATGTCACGATTCGATCACCGCCGGGTGGTGGCATGGGCACCAGCGGCGAGTCGCGTCCGGCAATCTGGACGAGTGCTTCGTCCGCACCGAGGCTCCGCAGCAAACCGACGACACCCTGCAGCGCCCGCCTCCTCGAGGCAATCGCGACAGCCGTCAGCCAGCACAGCCTGACGTCCAGCCACAGCGAAGCCTGCTGCAGGTAGAACAGTCCCAGACGACTTTTCCCAGGCCTAATCAATTGATTATACGCAACATCCGGGTCTGGGTGATCCTTCAGGATGTCGCCTTCGTCCGAGAATACGATTGACGCAAAGTCGGTGATGCCCGGCTTGGCCGCCAGTAGCCCGCGCTCGGCCTGGGTATAGAGGTCGGTCTCGCGCTTCACGTTCGGGCGGGGGCCGACCATGCTCATGTCGCCGCGCAGCACGTTCCACAGTTGTGAAAGCTCATCCAGCTTGTACCGGCGAATGAAATGCCCCACGGCGGTGATGCGCTGGTCATTGGATCCCGTGGAATCAACGCCGCTCTTGTCGGCATTCACGACCATCGAACGCAGCTTGATCATCCGGAACGGCTTGCCACCCTGGCCGATGCGCGGCGCGACGTAGAAGGCGAGTGTCCATCCTGCTTCCACACCAGGAACATCACGGGCAGGAGGATCGGGCTGGCGAGGAGCAGCCCCGTCGCGGAAACAACGACGTCGAAAACGCGCTTCATGGAGATGGTCTGGCCGGATCCACTGACCTCGGCGACCGCCTGCACCGGATCCCGTGTCATGACTCAGGACCGATAGAAAGAGCAAACCGAATCGCAGACATACTCGACGTCGTCATCGGTCAGGAACATGTTCATCGGCAGCATGATGCAGCGTTCGAAGAATCGCTCGACTTTCGGCAGCCGGCAGGTGAATCCGAGACGCTCCC
This sequence comes from uncultured Gammaproteobacteria bacterium, assembly GCA_963823535.1. Classification (GTDB taxonomy): domain Bacteria; phylum Pseudomonadota; class Gammaproteobacteria; order Steroidobacterales; family Steroidobacteraceae; genus RPQJ01. Next base: position 634,832 of record CAWGLZ010000001.1, on the reverse strand, counting down.
ACTGGTGGACCGCCTTGCCGCCCCACTGGATCAGGGAACCTACGCCGCGCCGGCGCAGGAAATCCTTCAGCTCGTCGCGCCGATCCGCCTGAAGCTCGTAATTCTGGTAGATGTCGAAGTGGTCAGGATCTGCATCCGGTGCAGGCGGTAGCCGAAGCTGCTCGAGACTGCCAAGGCGGTCCTGATAGGCTTGGGCAATTGCACGTCGTCGCGCGATGACGTTGCCATAGGATTTCAGACGATGGTCCAGTATGGCCGCCTGCAGGTTGTCCAGCCTGCTGTTCCGCCCCCAGCTTCTGACCTCACCTGCCGCATCGCGACCGTGGTCGTGCAACTGGTAGATCTTGTCGAAGAGCCCGGCGTCGTTGGTGATGACACCGCCGCCATCCCCGAGACAGCCAAGGACCTTGGCAGGGAAGAAGCTGATGGCAGCCGCGTCGCCGAATGTTCCGGCATGCCTGCCCTTGAATCGCGATCCGAGCGCCTGCGCCGCATCCTCGACGACGAACAAGCCGTGTCGTTGCGCGCTCGCCATGATGCGATCCATGTCGCACGTCCGGCCATTGAGCTGGCGTGGGCATGATGCCGACGGTGCGAGGATTGATTGCGGCTTCCACGGCGTCCGGATCAATCAAGCCGTCTTCGCCGAGTTCAATGGGCACCGGAACCCCGCCTGCCGTCTTGATCGCTGCGGCCGTCGCCAGCATCGTATGGGAACAACAGATCACCTCGTCGCCGGGCCTGAGGCCGATGGCCATCCAGGCAAGCTCGAGCCCGTCAGTCGCGTTGGCCACGCCGACCGCGTGGCGGGCACCGGTGTACCGGGCGAGGTTAGCCTCGAAGTCACGGAGGTCCTGCTGCAGGATGAAGGCGCCCCGGCGGCCCACGTCCTCGAAGATCTTCAGCAGGTCCTCCCGGTCATCGAGGAATGCCCGGGGATAGTCGAAAAACGGGACGGTTCGGTTGTCGGACATTTTTACTCCAGCAGGCCGCCGGCAAAACGCTGGCTAAGCTATCAGGTTCCGCGCCTCTCGTGCCACGGCTGTAGCCGACGGATAGTACTGGCGTTCGAGTTCCCGCGAGGTGGGCGCCGGGGCGCTCGGGAGAGTAACTCGTCGCGGCGGGCACTTCAGCAGGCCCCTGTCGAGTTGCTCGACCACCGAGGCGACGACCTCGGCCGCGAAGCCGGCGTTCCTCCATCCCCCGTCGACGACCAGCAGGCGGCCTGTCCTGCGGACCGATTCGAGGATGACGCTCGGATCAAATGGATTCAGGACCCGCAGGTCGACCACCTCGACCGATGCCCCCTCAATCGCGAGTTCCTCGCGCGCGTCCAGGGCCAGCCGCGCCGAGTATCCAGCGGCCACGATCGTCAGATCGGACCCCTCCGCCACACAGCGGGGACCCTGCGTCCTCAGGTCGAGTTCGACGACGTCCGGCAGGTCGTCGGCCAGGTCGTACAGCCACCGGTCGTCGATATAGACCACCGGATCCGCGCACAGCACCGAGGCGATCAGCAGGTCCCGGGCATCAGCGACGGTCGCAGGCATGACCACCCGCAGGCCGGGAACGTGGGCGAACCACGAGTGCAGCGCCTGGGAGTGCTGTGCACCCTGCTCGCCTCCGCGGTTGATGATTGCCCGGAACGTAACGCCGGGATGCGCCTGCCCACCCACCATGTGCGACCACTTCGCTGCCTGGTTCACCACGGCATCCATCGCGTACAGCATGAAGTCGATTCGCGGATGGACCACGATTGGCCGCATGCCGCACAGCGATGCTCCCACCGCAGCGCCCGTGCATGCCGACTCGGACACCGGCGTGTCGATGATCCGATCCTTGCCGAATCGGCGATCGAGGTCCGTCATCGAATTGCCCACGTACCACGGGCTCCATAGCCCCTGGCCGATGACGAAGGTCTCAGGGTAGCGGTCGAGCAGGTACTCGAAAGCGGCACGGATCGCCGTGCCGTAGTTATGACTGCTGACGGTCGCTGTCATGGCGTATTCCTACGGAGCATAGACACGCTCCAACAGGGCCGAATCGGCCGGATAGGGATCGCTGCTCGCCTGGTCCCAGGCGCCGTCCACCTGCCGGACGAGGTCCTCCCGCAGCGCCTCGCTGTCGCCGGGACTCCACATGCCGGCCTCCTCCATGGACTCGACCAATCGCCGGACGGGATCCCGCTTGCGCCAGTTGGCCAGCGTCTCGGCGGACCGGTCCACGCCGACATCGATGTCTTCGCGCCAATCCACATGACCGTACCAGCGATAGGTGACCGCCTCCAGGAACGCGGGTCCCCGGCCCTCGCGGGCATGCGTTATCAGTGTCTTGGCCGCCGCGGCCACGGCCACGACGTCGTTTCCATCGACAACCGAATGATCCATTCCATTTGCAACCGCAAAGCGCGCGGTGGATTCCATCGGCTGCCGCAGCGAAATGTGCATGTGGCTGGCAAACAGGTTGTTTTCCACGACGAACAGCACGGGCACGTTCAGCACGCGGGCTAGGTTGAGCGACTCATGCACGACGCCTTCTTCCATGGCACCGTCGCCGAAGTAGGCGACCGCGACGTCCCGTGTACCCTGCATTCGCGCCGCCAGGCCCGCACCAACGGCCAGCGGGACGGTCCCGGCCACGATCGGCACGGATCCGTAGAAGCCCCGCGGCTGGTCCCACAAGTGCATGGAACCACCCATGCCGCGCGACAGGCCGGTATCGCGGCCCAGCACCTCGGCAAACAGCCCACGCACGCTGCTGCCCATCGCGAGGAGGTGCGAGTGGGAACGGTGTGCACCAAAGACGCGATCCGAATGACCGAGCGATGCCGAAACCCCCACTGCAACGGCTTCCTGGCCTGCGCCGAGATGTACGGGTCCACCGATGAATCCGCCGCGCCGCATCTCCGCCAGCTTCTGTTCCGCGAGCCTGATCAGCAGCATCATTCGAAGGTAGTGAACCAGTTCCTCTCGGCTCGAATCGCGCAGCGCGATCCTGCCGTGGAGACACGCCGGATCTGAGAGCCGGCCAAGATCGAAATCCTGTGTCGCCTTGATCCCCATCTCTATCCCTTCGTTGCAACCATCATGAATTTGAACGCCGCTCGCTTGACTCTTAGCAGCCGGTCCACGGCATCCACGATGCGCGCTGCTCGACAGTTCGCCGAACGCGGCCGCAAGGGTCGGAACGAGAAAAGTCATGGCGCCGAAGTAGGCCACGTCAACGCTAGGAAATCGCTGTCTGTATACATCGAGCGATCGCAAGGAAGGCATCCGGAGCAAGGTGCTTCGCGAACGCTCGCCCCGCGCATAGTGCATCCACCGGTTCAGCCGATAGAGCGGATTCGTGTTCAACGAGTCGACGCAGATGAACCGACCGCCGGGCTTCAGTACCCTGAGGATCTCGTCCGCCACCGTCACCACTTCTCCGTAGCTCAGGGCGCCCGCGCAGGCGACGACGTCGAACGACGCATCAGCGAAAGGCAGCTGTTCCATATCCGCCACCCTCTGTGCCGAGATTGCCCGGCCTGGCGAGGGGAACCGTCCGTGCGAGGAGGTCGAGCGATGCATCCGAAATGTCAGAGGCAATGACATTCGCCCCGGTTTCGACCAGTGTCTCCGTATGCATCCCGCTGCCGGCCCCGAGTTCCAGCACGACCTGGCCTGGCCCCAGGTTGTGACGAAGTGCCGACTCGTAGGCGACGTAGGGCGCCCGGAGTGCAGGCCTGATGGCCTCCAGTCCCTTCGGACCGGCTGTCGCTCCCTCCCGGAGCATGCGTTGCGCCCTCGAGTCGTAGCGCTGCCGCTCGACCTGCTTGTCGAGTTCGCCACGGCCGGCGACTTCCTGGAACCTAGGCATCCCGGGATCCTGCGAGCCTTTCCAGCTGCGCGACGAGGCCACCGTACACCCTCTGGCCATCGAATTGCTCGCGATAGAGATTCCTCGCATTCTGCGAAACGCGCTCACGGCGCGTCTGCTCGCCTACCAGCGCATCCAGGCACTCGTACAACGAGCCTGCCAGGCCGTCGTCGTAGGCAACGCCGACGTCGAACCGGTCTATCAGGGAGCGGACCTCGCCGAGCAAGGGGGTCACGATCGGCTGGCCGAGCAGGAGATAGTCGATGATCTTGTTGGGAACGCTCATCTGAAAGTCGGGAACGTTCCTGTATGGCGCCAGGCCAGCAGTGCTGATCCCAGACAGCGCCACCGCCTGCGGTCGGTCGACCCATCCTGGCATCACGACGTTATTCATGTCCGCGAGCAGGTGCCGCAATTCTGCCGCACGGGCACCATCCCCGCAGATCACGAACTGCCAGTGCCGCGCCTCGGCGATCGCCCGTTCCGCCGCAGCCCGAATCGGCCCGAAGTCCATCGAGTGCGAAAAACTGCCGACGAACATGAATCGGTGCCGTTCATCCTTCTCGACTCCCTGCGCCGCCCACCATCGAACGGCCTCCTCGAGTCTGTCCTGCGGGATCGGTTCCTCGGTTGGTGACAGCGGAAACACCCCGTCGAACGGCGAGGGCTTCCTTCCGGAAAATTCCCTCATCCAGTCGAGAAAGGCACCAGCCATCGACGTCAGCCCCGTGGCATCTCGCATGGCCCGCTTTCCGAGCCTTGCGTACGGGGCCAGTCCGGCCCGCAGAGCCGGCCGCAGCGCGCCCGGTACCCGCTGGACGAAGATTTCCGGCCACTGGTCCTTGCCGTCGAGCAATGACGGCACGCCATGCGACTTCAGCCAACGCGTCGCGACGGCGGCAAACTCGATTGGCGGATAGCCCACGAACGCTACGTCCGGAATGTCGTCGTCGCGGTCCATCAGCCGGCGCAGACGAAACGCCAATTCTGCGTGATCGACCAGTCTCCCGATCCCCACGTTGCGATCGTAGCCACGGCTCGGGATCAGACGTACTTCCAGGCCACTGTTGACCTCAATCGCCTGGTAATGATCGCTGCGGTGTCGCTTCTCCTGGTGGAAGAACGCAGAACTCCACAGAACGACCCGATGCCCTTTCGCAACCAGTGCGCTGGCGAGGTTCATCGCGCGCATTGGGCGGACATTTCCATGATCGACGGGCAACGGTTCGCCCGTCTGGAACAGCCAGACTTTCATACGCCTACTGACAGACCCCTGTCCACGATCGACTCGCCCGGTGCCGACGCCCGCGATTGCCGTCGAGGCTGCAAAAAGAGCCTTCGCCGCGCTGGCACTCCTGAACGATCAGGCTCGCCGGCGCGCGAGAGGCTCTGTAGATGACGATATCATACCCGATTGGCCTGCTGGCGCCGACGCGACAGGCCAGGTGAAGGCCATCGACCGACGATGGCACGGGTCAGGCGGGTGTGTTCCCGGCACGGGCCGGGATGCTCCGCGCGGACGCGACGATCAGATGGCTCATCACGACCATCACGCCGATTGGAATGATTGCGATGAGCGCCGCCTTGAGCGATGCAAATATTCCGTTACGTACGACGGAGAGGACGAGTTGCGAATAAAGGATCGCATAGAGAAAGATCACCACGTCCGACCGCATGCGGACCCTGAGATGCCTGTACAGCGTCTCCACCGCAAGTCCGAACGCCAGGCAATAGAAGAAGACTCCCGGCAGGCCGAAGTCCCAGTACCCGTCTTGCACCATGAAGAAGCCATACCCGCCGCCCGATTCGAGGACGCCCGGATAGAATGTCATCACGAACAGTTCGCTCGCGATGGGCGGCCGGCTGGGCATCAACGGTCGCGGCAGGAAGGCCGCCAGTTGGCCCAGCGTGACCGACCCAAGGCCGAACTCGGACTCCCCGAGACGGATCCCCGATATCAGGCGCAGCAGGTTCGTGCTGGTGGCCAGTTCTCCCGACTGAGACAGCGCCAGAAACCCGAAACCCCGGTCCGACACGGCATCGATGAGCAATGCGATCATCTCCATCGGAGCCGACGTCGCGCGAACGACCGAAATGACATTGATCAGGACGTAGACGATCAGCGCCGCGATGATCATCTGGTACCAGCGAATCGGCCGCACCTTGTAGTGAAAATAGATTCCGGAAATTAGTGCGGCCGACATCAGTTGGCCCCGCCAGCCGGAGAGCAACGTCGAAACGCAGTAAAGACCGAATATCGTGGCCGCCACGAGCCTCATTATCCCTGCCTGCCGACTGTCGAACATCAGCGCGGTACATCCGCACAGCACGATCGTGATGGGCAGAGTCTCGAGCAGCGTCTCCTTGATGCCTGCGGAGTGCTCCGCCAGCCGCTCGACGCGCAGGGACAAGGCCACCTCACCGTAAGAGGTCGCCAGCCATGGCGCAAACTTCCCGGCAATGAGCGGGAATGCGAGGGCAGCCAGCCCCGCTGCCAGCCAGATTAGCGCGGTGTGCTCTGCGGCAGCAGTCGCAGATGACAGTCGAGTCATCGGCACTCTTCCCGACTGCCCAATGAGTGCCCCGAGCGATATGCCTGCCGCCGCCAGCAGGCACGCGGTCCGGTACGTCGAGAGATCAACGGCGACAACTGGCTCACCGTAGTAGGTGGCGCCCGCGGCTTCGACGAAAAGCAGCGTGGACACCGAATAGAGATAGAGCAGAGCGAGCAGGCCAATGAACGGACGGAAGGGGTCCGGCTTCCCGCGACCTGCCCTCGCCGCGAATGGGATGAGCGCCAGCACTGCGAAGGCAAAGGTGAACTCCAGTAGCTCGGCACCGAGCAAGCCAGCCAAGCACGCGCCGGCCAGCGCAAACAGGGCGAGAATCAAGGCAGGCAGTGAAAGATGCAGCGCCGCAGAGTTCATGGATGCCATGATGCCCGGCTAGTCACTCAGGTGTGCCCCGCCTGGGACCAGTCATCGGGGTTGATCCCCTGTGTCCGAAGCTCCTGATTGAGGCGAAAACGCGCCGCATCACGCTCCCCAGCATCTCGAAACCGCGCCCGGATGCGGCGGGCGGGAACGCCTGCCCAAACCTCGTAAGGAGGCACTAGGCCCGTCACGACCGATCCGGCACCGATGACAGCGCCGTCCCCGATCACAGCACCACGCAGGATGACCGAACCGGAACCGATCCACACGTCATTGCCGATGCGCGGTGCGCGCACCACTCGAGCGGTCTGCTTGTCGACCAGTCCGGCGTCACGCAGCAGAAATGGCGACATCGTCCAAGCAGACATGTCGTGCTCGGTCGGCCCCACCTGGACGTCGTGCCCAATCGAACAATAAGCGCCGATGACGCCGGAATCTACGGACCCGGATCCAATGTACGTGCCCGGACCGATGCGCACCTCCGATGCGATGGCGGCTGCGCCGATCCACGCGACTCGACGGATGTCGGCACGTGGACTGACGCGCGCACCACGACCGAGACCGACTCCAAGCCATGACGCGCGCGCATTACCCAGAAGATAGTACCCACCGGTTGCCAGCGCACGGCCAATGTTCGACAACAGCATGGCTAGTTTCCCGAGTCGCCGATTCCCAGGATCTGCCGCGTTGACCATCCCGCCAACCGGCGCTGTCGCGAGATCTGGAAGACCAGCGTGACGACCTCCGCAAGCAGCCAGGCCGCGGCCGCATCTGCAATTGTCAGCGATTTGCCAAGCCAAAGCACCAACGCGATGCTTGCCAGTCGCAGCGCAGCCGAGGACGCATAGGCCCTGGCGTGCCCGGCCGCCAGCAGCACATTGGCAATCAGGCGGGTCCAGTAGCAAAGCGGTACGGCTGCGAGCAGCCAGAACGCCGGAACCACTGCATCGTCGAACTCTTCGCCCACCACTACCGGCAGCAAACCCGGCAAAACCAGAGCGCAGCACACCGCACCGGCCGCCGAGACGACGAGCCCATGCCGCAGCAGAGTCGAGTATCCCTTCATGACCCGGTCCCGGCTGCCTTCCTGGCTCCATGAGTTGTAGACCAGGGGGCCCGCCATGTTCGCGGGCATCAGCAACGCGCCCTGGACCAGTACCGCCACGCTAAAGCAACCAATCTGCGCCGACGAGACCCCATCGGCGCGGAGCCACTGGATGGTCATCATTGGGACAGCGGCAGCAGACACGGACACCAGAAAGTTCCAGCCTCCAAATACCGCAAGATCGCGCAGGGGCACGGGTCGAGGTTCTACGGCGGCCGCCTCCGGCCTGGAATGCCACCAGAACGCGAGCGTGATGATGAGGGCAAGACCGGCACCGCCAGCGGAAATCCACATGAGCGTCGATGTCTGCGGAATAGGCAAGACAGTTACCAGCAACAGCAAGCTCACCGGCGCGGCCGCGGTCACCAGATTGAAGCTGCTGGTGGACCCGGTTGCGAGCACCAGACCTCGGAGCATGGCATAGGTCGTCATCGCCGCCGCTGTGGTTGCAAGAAACGCGATCTCCGTACCGGGCGTCGACGATGCGAGCTGGATGAACCCTGAACTCCAGGCGACGAACAGAACTCCGGCAAGCAAAGGCGCCGCAACTGCGCCGTATCCGATGGTGAACCGAAAGAGACCTCGCGCAGGAACCTTCTTGACGTTCGCCAGGAAGGGAAACGCCATCGGGAAGCCATAGGCGGCGACGACGGCCGTGAAATCCAGGATCGAGCGGAAATGCGCCCAAAATCCCTGGCCCGATGCTCCCACCCGGCGCGCGACGACGATCGTCACGAGCATCGTCGCAATCGCACCCAGTCCCTGTATTGCGATCGTCTGCAATATGCTCCGCGTCCTGATCACGGTTCACCGGCGCCCATCATGGGCAACCCCGCCAGCTCTGCTCGTGAGACGCCCAAATCAGCGGCAGCATCACGGGGCCAGGGGTCACCCCCATGACTCGGTGTCGTGGCCTTCAATTGCGGCGCGCCTGCAGCAGGGATTGGTACAGCTCCAGCATCCTGCGACTCGATGCCTCGACACTCATCGATGTCGCCTCCGCCCGCAGCGCCTGCTCCCGCGAGGAGCGCACCGCGTGCAGGATGCCTTCGGCGATGTCGTCGGGATCCTCGGACACGATTCGGCAGGACTCATGTCGCTCCGCGACCTGTCGCAGGTCGCTGACGTCCGTCGACACGAATGGCAGACCGCAGGCCAGGCCTTCCTTGACCGAATTCGGCCATCCTTCGTGCGTCGACGTGCAGAGTACGACGTCGCACGCGGAAACAAAGTACGGCATCTGCGAGTGCGCGATGCCACTTGCGACCTTCAGTTCGAGTCCGGGCAATCGCTGGCGCGCGCGCTGCACGGCCGCGACGGCGAGTTCGGGCCGCTTGACAGGATTGGATCTGGAGAGCGAGGTGAACAGTACCCACGGTTCGTGTGCATTGGCCTGGAACATCCGCTTCCTGCACTCGGCGCGATCACGCGGCGCGAACAGGTCGACATCAATCGGGTCCGGAATCGTACGGACGGACAACCCGGGACGAGTTGCCCGTACTTCGGCGGTCATTCGCCCGGACATCGTGACGATCGCCGAGTATCGCGACAGCACCGACCTTGAAAGCGCGGTGGCCATTCTTGCATGGCGCGCCTCCGCCGGGGCTGGGCCCCGGTACCTGTGCCAGTCCGATCCCCTCAGCGACAGGACCGTTGGTCGATTCGCCGCAGCCGTGACCAGGCCACAGGCCGATCCGAACTGGGCATGCACGATGTCATGTCCCGAAGCGGCACCCCGAAGCTGCCAGGCGGCCCTCGCAAGGTCCAGCGGATTCCCGAGGCGTCCCAGATAATGCAGGTCGACGGTGACTCCGAGGGAACGGAGTCCATGCGCGAATGTGTGCATGAAGTTCCCGGCACTCGGAACGTCGGGCGGGAAATTGTGGGTCCACAGAACGCGCATTTCGGGGGTCCAGGAGCATTGTTGCCGGTCTGAACCGGATGAACGCCGACGACGGGCGATGGACGATCGATGTCAGGCGTACCCGTCCTTCCGCTGCCGCAGCGCCTCCCGAGACAGCACCAGAAGCGTCGAGAAGGCGAGGCCCAGCAATACGCTGAGAGCCAGGATCTTGAGCCGGGCGGGCCGCGCACTCTTCCTCGGCACCTCAGCCCTGTCGATCACCTGGAATGCGTACTCCTGGCGGCCCTGGGCCAACATCAGGTTCTGCATCTCACTCTCGATCAAGCGCCCCAGCGCCTGCTGAATGCTGACGACATGCTCGCCGGCCAGCCTGCCTCGCAGATAATCGATGTTACTCGTGGCCTCCGTCATCGCGCGTTGACGCAGCTTCTCGTTCGCCTGCGCAGCCATGAGGTTCGCCCACTCGGCCGCCAGATTCGGATCCGTCCACTCGACCGCTAGAGTCACCAGGCCTTTCTTGTTGTCCTCCACGATCTTCGTGACCTTGGTCGAGAAAATTTCGACTCCTTCTCGCATGTCCAGAGGTTCGTCCGCAGACCGCAGCCATCCCAATCGACCCAGGCCCCACCCGCTAGAGAGCAGCGACGGTAACAACTGGTTCTTCTCGATGAACTCGCGAGCGAGTTCGCGGGACTTGAGAACGGCGACCGGGGTCACGCTGGTGTCGGATCCGAGCTTGATGCCGGCCAGCCCCGCAATCCCGGCCAGGCCACCGAGTTGACCCAGTTGTCCGCCCAGCCCGCCGCCCTCGCGCTGAGACACCGGAATCATCAGGACTTCCGCCCGATACCAGGGCGTGGCGAGCATCACGTAAGCCAGTGCGATCGAAAAAGAAACAAGCGTCATCGCGAGGACGAAACGTCGGCGGCGCCAGATGACGTCCCACAGCCGGCCGAGATCCAGTGTCGTCGCTGGGCCACCCAGATCTTCCGGCCTCAGCACGAGGATGGGGCGATCCGCAGAAGATGCATCGAACGCACCCGACTTGTCCTCCGGACGACCTTGCTGGGTCATGGGTCTCTCTTCGAAGTGACGGCTGGGATCAGAACGAATTCACAGCCGCCACCGCGACTGCGATGTTGTAAAGAATCGTCGTGATCGACGTCCACATGGGCAGTGGTCTCATCCGCTCGGCATCCAGCGGCACCACGATCGTGTCACCCGGCTGGATCGAACCTGAACTGCGTCTCCAGCGGCTCCCACTCCCGGCCTCCACGCTGCCATTCGCACGGACGACGTAGATGCGCTTGTCGTCCGCCTTCTGGGTCGTGCCACCGCTCAGGCTGATATACCCTTCCCGGTCGACGGCCGGATCGTACAGATGCGACGTCGAGTTCTGGACCTCGCCGATCACAGTGACTTCCTGCGCCGTCTTCGGCACCCGCAGGGCATCGCCGTCCTTCAGGATCACGTCGCCCGGCGAGCCTGGCTCGGCCGCCAGGATCCTGTCGAGGTCGATGACGAGACGACCGACCGGCTCGGTGTCCCTGAGGTCGGCCAGCAGGGACTGTCCGATCGCCAGCGTCTCGGAAGCCTGCTGCGCCCCGCTCCCGCTGGCCTGTGCTCCCTGCAGGGCCAGCGTGCCCAGATCCTGCTTCAATCGATCTGCGAGCACTTCCATTTGACGCTTTTCACGCTCCTTGAGCGTTTCACGCGTAAAGACGCTGCCCTGCGGGAAGGCCAGGGCCGTCAGTCCGCCCGCTCTTGCAATAACCGACCGCAGCGTCTCGCCACGTTCGATTGGATACTCGCCCGGGAAGCGAACTTCACCGTCGAGGTAGACGGTCTCCTGGCTGGACCACTCGGAGATCTCCTTGACGACCAGGAAATCGAAAGGCGCGAGCGAAAGATCGGCCGCCGGCTCGCGGGACAATGCGCGGCGCAAGTCAACCTTGAAGACGTCCGTCTTGCGCGACTCGCCGTCCCTCACTTCGTAACGCGCCAGGTCCGCCTCGCCTCCGTAGGCCTCCTCCGCAAGTCCCCCGCCGGCACGGATCAGGTCACTGACGGTCATCCCGGGTTCGAGCGGGTACTCCCCCGGTACCCGTACCCGACCGGAGACGCGCACGATCTGCGACGGCTCGGTGCTCACGGCCTGCAGTTTCAGTTCGCCCAGGATCGGGTCCAGGATTGCCCTTCGACCCGTGGCACGGTCGAAGACGTAGACCTGGTCGCGTGACGCGAGCAACGGGTCCGCCTCAGATCGTGGGGCCCGCCAGGCCTCGCCCAGGTCGGCCGAGAGCACGCGCACCCGCCGGGTCCCCGGTTCCTCCCGACGGATGAGTACGTAATGCAGGTCGGCGTTCGGCTTCAGGTCGTCGACGGAGGGGATGACGTCCGTCAGGCGCAATCCACTACGATACTGCACGGATCCCGGGCGCAACAGGTGCCCGTCGATCCGTACCGCGTTCGAGTAGGTCGGTCGGACGGTCGGTACACGCAACGTATCTCCCGTGCGAAGCCGGGTGCCGCGTGCCTGGGGATCCATCAGGTCGACGTTGACGACCACGCGCTGCCGCCGCTCGTCGATGCGCTCCAGCGTGGCGAGCCGCGGGTCGGCTTCCGGCGTCAGCCCGCCGCCCAGGTACAGCAGGTCCGCGGCACTCGTCTCGCCCTTGAGTTCGTAGATGGCGGGACGCCGGACCTCTCCCGTGATGCCGACCGTCGTGGCCACCGGCGGAATGAAGATCACGTCACCCGGGAGCAGTCGCGCGTCCTTCGACGTGTCGCCATTCAGCAGCAGGTCATACAGGTCGAGACGGGAAACGATGCGTCCGCTTCGCTTGAGCTGGACGTTGCGCAGGGACCCGATAGTCTTGACCCCGCCGCTCACGAAAAGCGCGTTCGTGACCGTCGCTAGCCCGCTGACCGTATAGGAACCCGGCCGCTCCGCCTCGCCCAGCACGAAGACCCGGATCGAGCGCAATTCTCCCATCGTGACGGTTGCCTCCGTCCCGATCATCTGCTCGGCGACACGCTTCTCGATGCGATCTCGTGCTTCGTCGATGCGCAAGCCACTGACGGCGATCGGACCCAGTTCCGGGAACATGACCCTGCCGTCACGATTGACGACCAGCGAGTACTTGCCCTTGCTGTTGCCGACCAGCTGGACGTCGAATCGATCTCCAGGTCCCACGACGTACTCGGAAGGCACCGGGACGTCGGACACGGGTGCAAACGTGGTGGGACTGCCCGCGAACAGGTCGTATCCGAAAGGCTTCAGGGCTGCCGCATCCGTGGGCTCGAGCGGCAGCAATATCAGCCGGATCCGAAAGCCGCTGAGCTCCTGCTCGATGGCCAGTCTCTGTGTCGCCTGAAGGACGGTCAACCCGGCGAGCGGCACCGGGCCCAGGCCGGGGAGGTCGATGGCGCCGGTTCGATCGAGCTGGTACGGGTTGGCCCGCCGCACCGTCTCCATGTAGCGCTTTAGACGCCCTTCCTCGGACTTGGTCCGCTCGACCTGCTTGCGGTCGGTCGGCTCCGGAGTTGGAGCGGCCAGAGGATCGCGCGTCGTGACGATGCCCGACTGGGTACGGTCTCCGGCGACCCGTGCGGTGCCGGGCTCCTGCACGACGGTCTGCACCGGGCGGGGTCGCTCGGTGAGGATCCGTTCCTGACCCTCGAACTGCACGAGTTCGAACTCGATGATCAAGGTGTCGCCGGCACCGAGGCGGGGTTCGCCGTCCGGGCTCAGGTTGCGCTCGCGTTCATCCCCCACTTTCCTGGGCAGGATCGTCGACGGCGCCTCGAAGCGCTGGTCCGTACGGGTCGTGCCCGTCTGGCTGCCGCCCGAGGTCATCGCCTCGAGGACGGTGCGCTGCTGTTCGGGCGAGAGGTTGCGGAACATCTCGGCCTGCTCCGCGCTCGGCGCCTGGGACGACGCCCGCTGGCCGAGCCCGAGCCCCAGCGCCAGCACGAGCATGGCAAGTACGAGGCGCAACGCTGACCGGTTCCGGATTCCTTCCAAGCGCTCTCCCATCCGCATTTCACACCTGGTCATGGAAGCTCAAAGATACCCGCGGCGCCAGGTCACGAAACCCCGCAGCCCGTCCTCGACGGCCACGGTTCCGGTCGCCTCGACGTCAGCGTATCCCAATGAAAGTGCAATGTTACCCCATGAGTAGACCCGCTCGTGGGTCACTGCCACGTCCGTGACCCGGGCGGCGCTGTCCACCAGGGAGTGCTGCGGGGCAATCCCCGCACGGTTCAGCTTGACGTTGCGAGCCAGGACTTCCCAACGATGGCCATGCGTGTCGATCAGGAGCGCGCCGCCCCCGATGGCTTCTCCGTCGGCGTCCATCGAGTGACCGAGGACGACCCCGCGATACCGGTATCCCGACGTGTAGATGGAGTTCGTATAGGCACAGCCGAATTCGGGCTCTGAACTGAGGAAATCGCAGGCGGTATCAGCGTACTCGACGTGCGCCCGCCACGAAGCATCACCCAGCGCGCCCCACACCTCTACGCCGAACAGCCCGAGGTATTTCGACGGCATGCCCCCCGCCTCGTCCTCGCCGATGCCCTGGGCGTACAGGGCAAGGGGCACCCGACCGCCCGGCCACGACCAGCGCACATCGAATCCCGCCAGCTGGTTCCCGGGCTGCTCGCTCAGCGGCTGATCATTGTCGTTACCGGTGAGCAGGTCCCAGAACGTGTCGAGTCCGCAGGGCCGGCCGTCGCCGCACCACTGGGCCGTCCGGCTCACCGCGATCTGCAGTGTTGGATGCGGACGGATCTCGGCACGCAGGCCGAACAGAAGCGCATTGCTGTAGTCGCGGTCGCTCTCGAACTGGCCCATGAAGGTGCTCAGGCGCCACGGCCCCAGCCAGCGCAGGACAGGCACGTCGAACGGCGTTGATTCGAGCCGATCGATGGCGACGGCCGGCAAGGGGCGCGCATTGCTCGACAGGATCAGGCTCCCCTGCCAGCCCGGTCCCCACCATCGGTCGAGGAATCCCGCGGAGGCCATCCAGTTGCCGAGGCGCATCGCGACGTAGGAACCGTCGGGCCGCACCGCCTGGTCGTCGTCGGGGTCGACGACAACGGTTCCTGCCAGCCGCCACGCGAACCGGGCACCGGACCCATCGGCCGAGACGGTGGCTTCGCCCTCCTCGCGCGGCGTTGCCTCGTATGAGCGTAATGGCGTCGGCTCGGCGGCCGCGGACACGGTCGCCGCGAGGCGCACGTCGTCCGGTCGCATTGCCCGCGTGGCCAGTGCCTGCAATCGCTCGACGGCTGAGCGCCGACTGACCGGGAGGGCGGCGAGATCGATGTCGCCGAGTTCGCGCACTACCTGCGACCAGCCGATCGGCCAACTCATGGTGGGTCCGGACAACAGGCCGGCATCCGACAGTTGCTGGAGGTCGTGCCTCACGCGTGTGTCACCGGGGGAGATCCAAGGTTCCGCGGCCGCCGTCGCAAGCAACGCAGGCCCCACGCCTAGTGCCATCAGCGACCACCCGCGTCGTCCCCATCGTACCTGCAAGCTCAGGATCCCCGTCTTTCGGAGCGCGGATTCTATTGGAACTCCTGGCGCCACGATACCGAGAATCGGGGCAGGACTGCGGACGTCTCGTTCCACTCCCTGTCCTGGTAATCGCCACCGATGCTCGCCTCGATCCACCCATTGCCGAGCAGCCGGCGATACGACACGTCGAGACTCCACCAGTCTTCGGGGCCGGGCGCCACGCTATGCCGCGTGTCCGGAACTGCGCCGCCCTGGTTGATCTCCGAGTAGCGCGCGAGCACTGTCAGGGTCGCAGCCGAAGCGTCGACTCGGACATACCTGGCACCCAGTGTGTCGCCGTCGCCGTCCATCGAATGTCCCAGCGGTCGACCCTTGGAGCGGTACCCCTCGACGTTGAAAATACTGCTGTTGTACGCGCAATCCCAAAGCTTCTGGCCGTTCTCGGTGCCTCCACAGCGCGTATTCGCCCACTCCAGGACTGCACGCCACGAACTCCCGTCGTCGCTCGCCCCCCACGTCTCGATGCCGGCGATGTCCAGGCTTCGATAGGGTCGGGGGATCTTGTTGTCGATGGTCTCGCCCGTGTGCTGGTTGTAGAGCGCGTAGTTCCAGTCGCCGATCGGCGACGCCCAGCGGATATCCCAGCCAGCCAACTGGTTGCCCGGCTCGTCCTCCGGGTCGACGTTCTCACCGGCGTTGTCGTTACCCGACCAGAGATTCCAGAAATCGCCCCAGGTGCAGGAGCGACCTTCGCCACACCATTGCGCCGTGCGCTCCAGGCTGATCTCCAGGCCCTTTAATGGCCTTGCCGAAACCCTCATGCCAAACAGCAACGGATGGTTCACATCCTGCCGGTCACCCTCCATGTAGCCCATGAAGGTCGTCAACCGCCACGGACCGAGCCAGCGCAACCACTTCGTCTCGAAAGGGTGCGAGACGGCGCGGTCGAGCGACAGTGCAGGCACCGGTCGCGCGCTGTTCGAAAGGATCAGGCTTCCCTGCCAGCCCGAACCCCACCAGCGATCCTGTGCCCCCGCCGTCACGATCCAGTTGCCGAATTTGCCGGCGAAATAGGCGCCGTCGAGACGGACGTCGTCGCCATCGTCGGCGTCGGCGACCGCCGTGACCTCGAGCCGCCCGCCCCAGCGATCGCCGAGAAAACCGCTTGCCCAGCCAGTGAGTTCGCCCTCCTCCCGCGGCTCGTCGTCGAACGTACGGAGGACGGTCGGTCGGGCCGCCGCCCGCACCTCGACGCCCAGCGTGGCGTGGTCATCGGTGACGAATCGTCTCAAGCGGGCGATGGCCTCCGTCTGCCCGGGCGAGGCCTGGGTCGCCGACGGAGCATCCAGTGCGTTGGCAAGGTCCGACACGGCGATCGGCCAGGCGGATACGGGCAGGTTGATGACGCCCTCGTCAACCAGCAACTGGAGGTCGTGCCGTGCCCGGGTATCGCCGGGCGCGATCCACGGTTCCCCAGCGGTGGCGGTCGCGCAGACCAGCAGGATCCCGACCAGAGCAGCGATGCGTCCCTTCATCGCCGCGATGGTACCGGGAGCATCACTCGCCGCGCCAGCGCCCGACGGTGGCGAGCAATGACTGTACATGCCGCGGGCCCTCGGGCCACGACGCCTGCTCCACCGCCGGCGCCATCGAGCCCGCGAGCTTCTTGCCGAGTTCCACGCCCCACTGGTCGAACGGGTTCACGTCCCAGATCACGCTCTGCACGAACACCTTGTGCTCGTACCACGCGATCAGGCGTCCGAGCGTGCGCGGGCCCAGGCGCGGGAACAGGACCAGGCTCGAGGGCCGGTTCCCTACGTGAACCTTGTGCGGTTCGAGCCGTGCGATCTCGTCGGCCGCAACGCCCCTCGCCGCGAGATCCTCGCGTACCTGCAGTTCGGTCTGCCCGAAGGCGAAGGCCTCTGCCTGCGCGAAGCAGTTCGCGAGCCCGAGGTCGTGCTGTCGCTGGAAGCGGCTCGAGGCCTTCACCGGCGCGATGAAGTCCATCGCGACGCGCGCTGTGCCCTGGTGCAGGAGCTGGAAGAAGGAATGCTGCGCATTGTTGCCGGGCTCCCCCCAGACTACCGCGCCCGTGGCATGGGTCACGGAGCGGCCATCACGGTTGACGGACTTGCCGTTCGACTCCATCTCGAGCTGCTGCAGATAGGCCGGAAATCGGTGCAGCCGGCGGTCGTACGGCAGCACCGCCAGGGAGTCGAGGCCGAGGAAGTTTCCGTTCCACACGCCGATCAGGCCCATCAGCACGGGCAGGTTCTGCTCGAGCGGCGTGGAGCGGAAATGCTCGTCCATGTCGTGCCCGCCCTGCAGCAGGAGCTCGAAAGGCGCCCACCCGAGCGACAGCGCGATCGAGAGACCCACGGCCGACCACAGCGAGTATCGCCCGCCCACCCAGTCCCACATCGCGAATCGGGATTCCGGCGCAATGCCGAACCGGTCCATCGCCACGTGGTTCGTCGACACGGCGACGAAATGCCGGGCAACCGCCCCTTCCCCCAGTTCGCTCACGATCCAGTCGCGGGCAGAACTGGCGTTGCTGAGCGTCTCGAGCGTGGTGAACGTCTTCGAGCAGAGTACGAACAGCGTGGTCGCCGGATCGACGTCCTGCATCACCTCGGACAGCTCCACGCCGTCGATGTTGGAGACACAGTGCAGCCGGATGCCGCGATTTCGGTAGCGTCCGAGCGCCTCCGTAGCCATGACGACGCCGAGGTCGGAACCTCCGATGCCGATGTTCACCACATCCGTGAAGCGCCGTCCCTTTGACCCCGTGACTCGACCTTCGTGCGCGCCCGCGACGAAGTCGTGCATCTTCGCAAGTTCCCGGCGCACGTCCGGCATGACGTCCTGCCCGTCGGCAAGCATCGGGCGGCTGGAACGATTGCGCAGGGCCATGTGCATGGCTGCGCGGTGCTCGGTGTTGTTGACCGCCTCGCCCGCGAACAGGGCGGCGATCCGGCGGTCGAGACTGCAGTCTCGCGCGAGCGCGAGCAGCAGTTCAACCGTATTCCGGGTGAGGCGCTGCCGCGTGTAGTCGTAGAGGAAGTCGAGCGCCGTGGTGCTCAGGTGCTCGAAGCGGTCCGGATCGTCCGCAAAGAGCTGTCTCAGGTGGCGGATCTCGACGTCCACCGCGTGTGCCTGGAGGTTCTGCCAGGCGGGCATGTCCGTGCGGTTGGTCATCGGCCTTCCTCCTGCAGGAAGGATACCGCACCGCGACCGGGCTAGCTCGCGTGCGGTGCGAGCCGCAGCATGCCGGATTCCAGAATGTAGCGATCACCGGTGTGCGGACAGGTGGCTTCACCGCTGCCGCTGGTGCCGAGCGGGAGCCGCTCGCCGAAACGGCTCATCCATCCTGCGTGGACTGCCGGCACACCGAGCATCAGTGCAAATGGCGGCACATCGCGATTCACGACGGCACCGGCCCCGATGAACGCGTTCTCGCCGATCTCGACACCGCACACGATCGTACAGTTCGCGCCCAGCGTCGCCCCACGGCGAACCAGGGTATCCCGGTACTCGTCCTTGCGTGACACGGCCGAGCGCGGGTTGTAGACGTTGGTGAAGACCATGCTGGGGCCGCAGAACACGTCGTCCTCCAGCGTCACGTTGTCGTAGACCGACACGTTGTTCTGGATCTTGACGTTGTTCCCGATGCGGACCCGGTTGCCGACGAACACGTTCTGGCCGAGCGAGCAGTTCCGGCCGACGACCGCGCCGCCGCATACATGCACGAAATGCCAGACGCGCGTGCCGTCCCCGAGCACGGCCCCCGGATCGACGATCGCGCTCGGATGAATGGTCGCCGCCGTCATGATCAGTACTGCAGTGGCAGCGCGACGCGGTGGTTGTCGCGCGCGGACAGGTAGCTCGCGATCAGGATCTCGAGCGAACGCAGGCCTTCCCGCCCATCGGTCTCTGCCTCACATTCCCCGCGCAAGGTGCGGATCACGTTGTCGTAGTAGAGCGGGTGGCCGAAACCATACACGGAGGTCGTCTCGTAACTGGCGTCCTTGACGCGCTCGTCGTCCGGATGCGGATCCGCGAACTCCCAGTGCTCGATCTGGTTCACGGCCACGCCGCCGATCTTCACCGAGCCACGCTCACCGATGATGGTGATCGAGCCCTCGAGATTGCGCGGGTATGCCAGCATCGTCACGTTGACCGACCCCAGCGCCCCGGAGCGCCAGCGGACCCCGATGGTTGCCGTATCTTCCACCTGGATGTTGCGTGCGAGCGTCGCGACGTAGGCCTGGACGCTTTCGACCGGTCCGATGAGCCAGTCCACGAGGTCCACGTAGTGACTGGCCTGGTTCATCAGCGCACCGCCGTCGAACTCCCAGGTCCCGCGCCACCTGGCACTATCGTAGTACGCCTGCGGGCGCGTCCAGAAGACGTTGATGGTGACCATGTAGATGCGGCCGAACCGCCGGTTCTCGACGGCACGCTTGAGCAACTGCAGCGTGGCATTGCGCCGGTTCTGCTTGACCACGAACAGGTGCACTCCGGCTCGGTCGCACTCACGCACCATGTCGAGGCCATCCGTCCAGCGAGTGG
The DNA here is from genome assembly GCA_963823535.1 of uncultured Gammaproteobacteria bacterium. GTDB lineage: Bacteria > Pseudomonadota > Gammaproteobacteria > Steroidobacterales > Steroidobacteraceae > RPQJ01. Next base: position 614,973 of record CAWGLZ010000001.1, on the reverse strand, counting down.
CCATGGGCTTCTCGGTCATGACGTGGAGCCCCGCGCGGGCCGCCTGGATCGCCTGCGTCGGATGCAGGCCGCTGGGCGTGCACAGCGCCACGAGATCCGCGGCCTGGCTGCCAACAAGATCGTCGTAATCGGAAAAGCCGTGGACCCCCGTCCTGTCGACCGCCTGTTGCAGTGCCTTTGGGTCGTTGTCGCAGACCGCGGTCAACTCAAGTCGGTCTGAATGCTTCTCGATTGCTCCAAGATGGTTGCCGGAAATCCTGCCGCAGCCGACGACGGCAATGCGGACGCGACGATCGACAATCGGTTGTGGTCCCATCGACAATCTCCTCTGGCCATCCCGCGCCCGCCGGTTCCGTTAACCCGCGATTCTATCTGCCGGGTCCGCTCACCGTCACCCGCCGCCCGTCGCGCGCCCGGTCGCCGGCCCCTTATCCTCGTAATAATCAAGGTACCACTCGACGAAGTTCCGGATTCCGACCTCGACCGGCGTCGCCGGCGTGTAGGCCACGTCGCGCTGGAGGTCGTCGATGTCCGCCCAGGTATCGGGCACGTCGCCCTGCTGCAGCGGCAGGAGGTTCTTCTCCGCCTTGCGTCCCAGGCATTCCTCGAGCACGTCGATGTAATGCATGAGTTCGACGGGCTGGTTGTTGCCGATGTTGTAGAGGCGATACGGGGCCCGGCTCGAACCCGGGTCGGGCTCGTCGCTGTCCCAGCGGTGGTTGCCGGTCGCGACCCGGTCGCACGACCGGACCACCCCCTCGACGATGTCACCGATGTAGGTGAAGTCGCGCCGGTGATGCCCGTAGTTGAAGACGTCGATCGGCTCACCCGCGAGGATGTTGCGCGTAAACAGGAACAAGGCCATGTCCGGTCGGCCCCACGGGCCGTAGACGGTGAAGAACCGCAGGCCCGTGACCGGGAGCGCATAGAGGTGCGCGTAGGTGTGGGCCATGAGTTCGTTGGCCTTCTTCGTCGCGGCATAGAAGGACAGTGGATGATCCACGTTCTGGTGCACCGAGAACGGCATGCTGGTGTTCGCGCCGTACACCGAGCTCGTGGAGGCGTAGACGAGGTGCTCGACGCCATTGTGCCGGCACCCCTCCAGGATGTTCGCGAAACCCACCACGTTGCTGTCCACGTAGGCGAGCGGGTTCTGGATCGAGTAGCGCACCCCCGCCTGGGCGGCGAGGTTGATCACCCGGTTGAATTTCTCCTGCGCAAAGAGCTGCTGCATGCCTTCGCGGTCCGCGAGGTCGAGCCGCGCGAAGCGGAAACCCGGCATGCCCTTGAGGATGTCGAGCCGCGCCAGCTTCAGTCGAACATCGTAGTACTCGTTGAGGTTGTCGAGCCCCACCACCTCGTCGCCACGCTCGAGCAGCTTACGTGCGGTGTGGAAACCGATGAACCCGGCTGCGCCGGTGACCAGGATCTTCATCGCTAGAGCCTGCCATCCACTTCGTCGGCCCTGAACACGTACTTGATGTCGTAGAGCACGTGATTCTTCCTGGCCAGCTCGCGGATCCGCGCGATACCCATCTTGCGGAACTGCTCGTGCGCCACCCCCATCACGATGGCGTCGTAGGTGCCGGGCCTGAGCTTGCGGACCAGGCGCACGCCGTACTCGTGCCGGGCCTCCTCCGGGTCTGCCCACGGGTCGTGGATGTCGACCCTGGATCCGAACTTCTCGAGTTCCCGCACGACGTCCACGATCTTCGTGTTGCGCACGTCCGGGCAGTTTTCCTTGAACGTGAGGCCCATGACGAGAATGCGCGCATCGCAGACCTGGATGCGGCGCTTGATCATGAGCTCCGCGATCTGCTGCGCGACGTAGGTTCCCATGTTGTCGTTGATGCGCCGGCCCGCGAGAATCATCTCCGGGTGGTAGCCGATGGCCTGTGCCTTGTGAGTGAGGTAGTACGGATCCACCCCGATGCAGTGTCCGCCCACGAGGCCCGGCCGGAACGGCAGGAAGTTCCACTTGCTGCCGGCCGCGAGCAGCACCTCCTCCGTATCGATGCCCATGCGGTTGAAGATCAGCGCGAGCTCGTTGATGAGTGCGATGTTGACGTCACGCTGGGTGTTCTCGATGACCTTGGCTGCCTCGGCGACCCTGATGGTGGAGGCGAGGTGCGTGCCGGCCTGAACGATCGAACGGTAGAGTGTGTCGACGAACTCGGCAACGGCCGGCGTCGAGCCCGACGTGACCTTGCGGATCGTGGTGAGGCGGTGCTGCTTGTCGCCCGGGTTGATGCGCTCGGGACTGTAGCCGGCGAAGAAGTCCTTGTTGAACTTGAGCCCCGAGACCCGCTCCAGGATGGGCACGCACACTTCCTCGGTGCAACCGGGGTAGACGGTGGATTCGTAGACGACGACGTCGCCCTTCTTGAGCACCTGCCCCACCGATTCGCTGGATTTGACGAGCGGCGTGAGGTCCGGCCGCTTGTAATCGTCGATCGGCGTCGGCACCGTGACGATGAACACCCGGCAGGGCCTGAGGTCCGCAAGCCGGGTCGTGTAGGTGAGCTTGGTGGCCTCCGCCAGCTCCGCCTCGTCGGTCTCGAGCGTGCTGTCGTGGCCCCGCTTGAGCTCGTCCACGCGCGTGGCCTTGATGTCGAAGCCCACCGTATTGAAGCGCTTGCCGAACTCGACGGCCAGGGGCAATCCGACATAGCCGAGGCCGACGACGCCGATCTTGAGGTTGCGGAGGTTGAATTTGGGCATGGAAGCAAAAACCGGCTGCTGAAAAGAGGATCTGGGGCCGTAAGGATGCCATAGGCGCCGTCGCGCAAATGAGACAGGGCTCAAACCCGCGATACAAAGGATCGGGACGCCGCCCTCCTGGCCGGCCCCCTGCCCACCGGTGCTCCTATAGCAGGTACCACACCGCGGCAAGCCCGACGGTCGTCATGGTCACGAAATACGGGATCGCCATCCACAGCATGCGTCCGTAGCCCAGCCGGATCAGGGGTGCCAGCGTCGAGGTCAGCAGGAACAGGAAGGCGGCCTGGCCATTCGGCGTCGCCACACTCGGGATGTTCGTCCCGGTGTTGATCGCCACGGCCAGCATGTCGAACTGTTCCCTCGAGACCTGTCCCTGGAGCAGCGCTGCCTTGATCTCGGAGATGTAGATCGTGGCAACGAACACGTTGTCGCTGATCATCGACAGGGCCCCGGTCGCCAGGTAGAGCATCGCGGCCTGCATCTTCCCTTCGAGCGACAGGACCCAGTCGATCACCGGCTCGAACAGGTGCTGGTCGTGGATTTCCGCCACGATGACGAAGAACACGACCAGCAGGGCGGTGAAGGGAAGGGCCGCCTCGAAGGCCTTGCCGATGCGGTGTTCCTCCGTGATCCCGGTGAAGCTCGTCGCGAGGATGATCACTAGCAGCCCGATCAGGCCCACCTCGGCAACGTGAAAAGCCAGCGACAGCACCAGGATGACCGCGACCACGGCCTGCACGATCAGCACCTGGCGATCGCGAAGCGTCGACTTCCTGGACAGTTCATCGTTGTAGTCGCGGAGCACCGCGAGCACCGCGTCCGGTACCGGCACGCCGTACCCGAAGAGCTTGAACCGCGAGATGAAGACGCATGTCGCCAGGCCGACGACTGCGACCGGGAGGGATACCGGTGCGACCTCGAGGAAGAACTCGATGAAGGTCCAGCCAGCCTGCTCCGCGATGAGCAGGTTCTGCGGTTCGCCCACCTGCGTCATCACGCCGCCGATCGCCGTGCCCACCGCCGCGTGCATCATCAGGCCCCGCAGGAACGCCCGGAAGTGCTCCAAATTCTCGCGATGCATCAGGTGCACGCCGTCGTCCAGCGTGGCGTCATGCGCCGCCTCGTGGTGCTTTCCGGACGCCACGCGATGGTAGACCTCGTAGAAACCGACACCCACCGTGATGACCACCGCCACGACAGTGAGCGCATCGAGGAATGCCGACAGCACCGCGGCCACGCTGCAGAAGAGCAGCGACAGCAACGTCGTGTCCCGCACCTTGAGCAGCAGTCGCGTGAAGACGAACAGCAGCAGGTCGCGCAGGAAGTAAATGCCCGCCACCATGAACATCAGCAGCAGCAGTACCGGGAACGCGGCGACGACTTCCTTGTAGACGCTCTCCGGTGTCGTGAGACCGATGGCGACCGACTGGATCGCGAGCAGCCCGCCGGGCTGCAAGCGGATAGCAGCGCAGTGCCATCGCGAGCGTGAAGATGAACTCGATGAGCAGTGCCCAGCCGGTCACGGTGGGGCCGAGCCACAGCATGAGCAGCGGGTTCACGATCAGGAACGAGACGATCGTGAGCTTGTACCAGTCCGGCGAGTGCCCGAGGAAGCTTCTCGCGAAGGCCTGCGGAAGCGTGTTGATCATGGAGCGGACCCGGCGGCGATGCGCCAGAGCGTCCTGCCACCGCTGGCCTTGTCGAGCGCGGCCAGGCGCTGTTCATGCGCCTGCACCTCCTCGGGCGTGGCATGCAGCACGACCAGCGCGCCTCGCGGCCGCTTCGCCCGTCGGGCCCGGGTCCGGGCCGTGGCCGTGCTCCCCGCCTCGTCCAGCGTCAGGGCGCCCTGCCCGCCCGTCATGGCCAGGTAGACCTCGAGCAGCAGGTCGGCGTCGAGCAGCGCCCCGTGGAGGTCGCGGTGCGAGTTGTCCACCGAGTATCGCTTGCAGAGCGCATCGAGCCCGTTGCGCTGGCCCGGGTGCAGCCGGCGCGCCATGAGCAGGGTGTCGAGAACCTGGCAGTGATCGGCGACTCGCCCGGGTGGTTCCGCTAGCCGTGCAAGTTCTGCGTCGAGGAATGCCACGTCGAACGGCGCGTTGTGGATCACGAGCTCGGCGTCCCGGACGAACTCGAGCCACTCGCCGGCAACGTCTGCGAAGCGGGGCTGGCCTCGCAGGAACTCCCCGGTGAGCCCGTGCACCTGCAGGGCACCGGCGTCGATATCACGGTCCGGGCACAGGTAGCGATGGAAGACCCTGCCCGTGCGCCGTCGATTCACGACCTCGATACAGCCGATCTCGATGATACGGTGCCCCAGCTCTGGCTCGAGGCCGGTGGTCTCGGTATCGAGGACGACCTGACGCATCAACCGGTCCAGCCGCTAGCGGCCAATGGCCGTCTTCAGCGCGTGGATCACCTCGACCTGGGTATCGTCGGTCAGGTATGGGTGCATCGGCAGGCTGATGACCCGGCGGGCTGCCGCCTCCGAGACTGGAAAACTGCCCTCGCGCTGGCCCAGGTACTCGAAGACAGGCTGCAGGTGCAGGGGCGACGGATAGTGCACGGCCGTCGGCACGCCGAACGACTTCATGCGCGTCTCGACGGCTTCGCGATCCTCGACCTCGACGGTGTACTGAGCAAAGACACACGTATTGAACGGCTCGACATAGGGCGCGCGCACAGGTCCGGCAGCACCAAATGCTTCGGCGATCAACTCTGCGTAGCGTGCGCCGAGGCGGATCCGAGCCTCCACCTCGTCCTGGAAGATTTCCATTTTTGTCAGCAGTACGGCGGCCTGGATCGAATCCAGCCGCCCGTTGAGACCGAGTCGTGGATGGTGATAGCGCCGGTCCTGCCCGTGGACGCGAATCTGCCGCATGCGGGTTGCAAGCGCGTCATCGTCCGTGAACAGCGCGCCGCCGTCGCCATAGCCCCCGAGCGGCTTGGAGGGAAAGAAGGATGTGGAGCCGACCCGCGACAAACCGCAGGAGCGGCGGTCCTTGTAGGTGGCGCCGAAGCTCTGGGCACCGTCCTCGATGACCGGCAGTCCGTGCTTGTCCGCAATCGTGTTGATCGCATCGAAATCGGCGCACTGGCCGTAGAGCGACACCGGCATGATCGCCTTGGTGCGCGGCGTGATCGCGGCCTCGAGGTGGGCCGGATCCATGTTGTAGGTCCTCGGGTCGATGTCGACGAAAACCGGCTTGGCGCCTAGGAGCGCGATCATCTCGCCGGTCGCGAAGAACGTGAACGGCACGGTGACCACTTCATCGCCGGGCCCGACGTCCAGCGCCATCAGCGCGATCAGCAACGTATCGGTTCCGCTCGATGCGGCGACACAATGCCTGCTGCCAACGTACTCGGCGAGTACATTCTCGAGTTCCGTGACCTCCGGGCCCAGGATGTACTGGCCATGCTCCAGCACGCGGGCGATCCGGGCGTCCACCGACGGCTTGATGCGTCGATACTGGGTCTTGAGGTCGATGAAGTCCATGTGTAACGGATACCGATGGCGGAAGACGGATAGTGTAATGCAATCGGGCAGGCCGCCAACGACCTGGCCGGCACTCGATGGCTACGGAACCGGCTCCGTGTGCCGCAACCCGAAGTTGACGACGAACCCGCCCGGCATGTCCGCCCACGACGCGTAGCGGCTCGCCAGATCGTCGATCAGTTGAACGATGCGAGCCGCATCCCCCTCCGCACCGAATCGATCGGCAGCTGGAAGCGCGAGCCAGAGTTCCGTCGGGTGAGCCATGGGACCGTGGCTGACCACTGGGTAAGCGCGCCGCGAGAGACCTGCCAGCAGGTCCCCGCGAAGGACGCTGTACTGGGATATCAACAGGGATTCGAGATCGGCTCGCGGCGATATTTCGTTGACCCACTGCAACTGATACAGCGTCCACCAGTTATACAGGCTGTCGCAGGCCTCACGAAAATCCGGCTGGTCAGCCAGCGGCCAGCAGTCTGTCAGGCCGAGCGGATCCATGGCTGCAGAGAGATAACGGGCGGCCCGCTCAAGCGCCACCGGATTCTGGTACAGCCGGGATTCGCGCTCCGCCGACAGCAGCGTGAACAGGAGCGCCAGCGTCGCGTCCTGGTTAGGGTCCAGGGTGCGATAGCCCTCGGGCTCCGGCGGCGAACGATAAACATAATAGGGCAGAAGGTAATACTGGCCAGTGAACGAACTGCGAACCAGAGTCTCCTCGAGGCGCATCACAGCTTCCGCAACACGGTCGGCAAGCTCGAGGTCGGACTGATCGCCCGTGACGACAAAGCCGATGTAGAACCCTAGGGCCAGACGCGCAAGGGTGTTGCTCGAGAACTGTCCGAGCTCGGGGTATGGCCACTGGAAATAGCCTTGCTCGTCGACCAGGGTTCCGGCGTACGACAGCTGGCTTCTGCCCGCCCGCAGGAATGCCGGGTCCCGCGTGAGCCGGTAGGCGGACCAGAAGACGACCGCCGCCTCACTTGGATGGGCACGAGCATCGTAGCCCTGACTCAGATAATCAAACCGCTGGTCGGACGCGAACGGGCCGTTCAAAAACGCGTACAACGCGTCCATTAGTTGGGGCGCCCCCGACAACAGGCACTCGGGATCCGTTGCGACTGCTTCAGATGGACAGGGCAGGACCTCGGTCCGTGGTCGACTATCCCTCTCACAACCGAACAACACGACAATCGAAATCACCACGGCCATGACCCGGACCGAAAGGCGAATGGGACCGGTCATGGGAGCCCCTGCTGCTCGTCGATCCCACGGTTCGCCAGCGCATCGGCCGCCTCGTTTCCCGCGTGCCCGACATGTCCCCTGACCCAGTGCCAATGCACCTCGTGACGGGTGATCTCCTGCTCGAGGCGCACCCAGAGATCGGCGTTCTTGACGGGCTTCCTGTCGGCGGTCTTCCAGCCCCGCTTCTTCCACTGCGGCAGCCATTCGGTGATGCCGTTACGCAGGTACTGGGAATCCGTGTAGAGCTGCACCCGGCAGCCACGCTTCAGCGCGGCAAGGGCCTCGATCGCCGCCGTCATCTCCATGCGGTTGTTGGTGGTGTGGGGTTCGCCGCCCCAGAGTTCACGGCGATGCGTGCCGGACACCAGCAGTGCCCCCCACCCGCCGGGACCGGGATTGCCGCGGCAGGCGCCGTCGGTATAGATCTCGACCTCGGTCACGCCGCATTCCTCGAGGTGGGCTCGGCGAGGCCCCCGACCACCGCGGGCCGCCGACTCCAGGCCGGACGGATCGGCGTCATGGCGCGGACGCGCTTGCGCGCCTTCACGAGATAGGCGCCGGACAGGGGCGATGCCCACTGCCGACCGCGTCGCTCCAGCCAGTCGCGCGTGCGGCCCGAGAACCGCTGCCGCCAGGGAGGCACGAAGAGGTAGCGTCGCGAGTCCACGACCTCCAGTCCCAGGAGACCCAGCCAGTCGCGGGTGCGACCTTCGCTCAGCATGCGCTCGGTAGGCGACGGAAAGCGGCGCGACAGGAGATGGCGCAGCCCCCAGGGGCCGAGCGGGTTGAAGCCACAGATCAGCACGTGACCCTCGCCGACCAGAACCCGCTCGACCTCGCGCAGCAACTCGTGCGGCCGCGGTGCATGCTCGAGCGTATGCGGCAGCAGGACGGCCTCGACGGAGGCGGTCGCGACGGGCAACTCGTCGAAGTGTGCCCGGATGGCACCCGGCCCCGAGGCGTCGGGCGCGAGCCAGCAGCGATGCTGCGTGCGGGCCCCGGCAGTCAGTTCATCGCGACGCCCCCAGGCCCCGATCTGCAGCAGTTCGAAGCCAAAGACATCGGCCAGCGCGTCCCGGAGCACGTGGGCCTCCAGCTCGAGCACCGCCATGCCGAGTGGCGTCTCGAGCCAGTCCATTGCGGCAAGGTCGTTCATCGGGCGGCAGGATAGCGGCAGTGGACGGGTATTCTGTCGAAAACGTGCGACATATTCTGGAATTTTCCCCCATGACACGTTCTAATACGCGCGCCCGGACTCTTGGCCTGCTGGGTGACGGGGGTCGGCGATGCTCGAGGTGAGCCCGGTCAGGGCCTTTTCGGACAATTACCTCTGGCTGATCTGCGCTCCGGACGACCGCGGATCTGCCCTGGTGGTCGATCCGGGAGATGCCGATCCCGTCGAGGCGGAACTCGACCGCCGTCAGCTCCGGTTACGGGGGATCCTCGTCACTCACCACCATCCCGACCACGTCGGGGGCGTCCGGGCATTGGCCGCGAGGCACGACGCGCCGGTCTTCGGCCCCGCGCGGGAACGCATGCCTTGCGACGTTCGGGCAGTCGACGACGGGGATGTTGTCAGCCTTGCAGATCTCGGCATCGAGTTGCGCGTGATGGCGGTACCCGGACACACGCTCGGTCACATCGCCTATCATGGGCACGGCGCCCTCTTCTGCGGCGACACGCTCTTCAGCGCAGGCTGTGGCCGGCTCTTCGAAGGAACACCTGCGCAGATGCTCGCTTCTCTCGACCGCATCGCTGCCCTCCCCGACGATACGCGCGTCTACTGTGCCCACGAGTACACGCTCGGCAACCTGCGGTTCGCCGCGGCCGTCGAGCCCGGCAACGAGGACGTGCTGGAAAGCCTGGAGGCCGTCCGCGAGTTGCGCAGTCGCGACGCGATCACGCTGCCGACCACGCTCGGCCGCGAGCGCCGGATCAATCCCTTCCTGCGCTGCCGCGAGCCCGCCGTCCGGGCTGCGGCCGAAGCACGCTCGGGCCGACCGCTGCCGGAGGCGACCGACGTATTCGCTGCCATCCGCAGCTGGAAAGACGGATTCCGCTGAATGTCGTCACGGTCACATTCGATTCCACTCCTGGCGCTGCTCGGCCTGCTGCTGACCGGCTGCAGCACCACGCGCGGTGGCGGCGAATACTCGAGCCTGCCCCCGGCCCCGAAGCATCCCTCCGGCGGCGCACCCGCGGCCACGGGGACCACGACGCTGCCGCCCCTCACGCCTTTCCGCGGCGACCCCAACCTGCTGCCGGAGCAGCACGCCGACCTTCTCGACCGTATTCGCGCCGGCTATGCGCTGCCGCAAGTGCGGCACTACGCCGTCGATCGCGAACTCGAGAGCTACCGCGCACGCCCCGACTTCCTCGACCGGACGTTCCGCCGCGGTTCCCGTTATCTGCACTACATCGTCACCGAGATCGAGCGGCGTGGCATGCCGCTCGAACTGGCGCTGCTGCCGGTCGTCGAGAGCGCATTCAACCCCGTGGCGTACTCCCGCAGCCGCGCGTCCGGCCTGTGGCAGTTCATCCCGAGCACGGGCAAGCACTACGGGCTCACCCAGAACTGGTGGATCGACGAGCGTCGTGACGTGTTGCGCGCCACCGACGCGGCGCTCACCTACCTGCAGTACCTGAACAGGTACTTCAACGGCGACTGGTACCTCGCCATTGCGGCGTACAACGGTGGCGAGGGCACCGTCAGCCGGGCGATGCAGCGCAATGCAGCCGCCGGCCGGCCGACGGATTTCTTCAGCCTCGACCTGAAGGCCGAGACCCGCGACTACGTTCCGAAGCTGCTGGCCATCAGTCGACTGGTCGCGGACCCGGCGGCCTACGGGCTCCAGTTCGCGGCGATCCCGAACCAGCCGTACTTCGGCATCGTGGAACCGGGCAAGCAGGTCCACCTCGGGGAGGCAGCGGATCTCGCCGGCATCAGCCGCGACGACATGTTCGCGCTCAACCCGTCCTTCAATCGCATGACGACGCCGCCGAGCGGCCCGCACCGGCTGCTGCTTCCGGTCGAGCGTGTCGACCCGTTCCGTACCGCGCTGGCGAGCGAGGAAGGCCAGCAGCGCGTGGCGACCACGGCCGTGGCACCGCCCCCGGACGTTCGCTACAAGGTGCGTCGAGGCGATACCCTGAGTTCCATTGCGCGTCGTCACGGCGTCTCCATCGACGCATTGCGCCAGGCGAACAACCTGCGCAGCTCGGTGATCCATCCCGGCGAAACGCTGCTCATCCCTGGCAGCGGCGCGGAATCGACCGCCGCCGTTGCAGCGCCAGCCGTGGCGACGGTTGCCGAAGCCCGCCCGGACATCACGGCCCAGTTGCCCGAGCGCCAGACGGCCAGACCGGCTTCGTCATCGCGCGTGCACACGGTGAAGTCGGGCGACACCTTGTGGGGTATCGCGCGCCGGTACGGCGTCACGGTCCCGGCGCTCACGGCGGCGAATGGCATCACGGCCAAGAGCACGCTGCGGGCGGGGACCCGACTCACGATTCCCGGGGCGGGTTCTGCGGCGGCGTCGGCCGAGTCGACCCGAATGACGTACGAGGTGCGCCGCGGCGACACCCTGTCGCAGATCGCCGAGCGCTTCAATGTCTCGGTGAGCCAGCTCATGGCCTGGAACCAGATCCGCCAGTCCTCGTCCCTGCGGGCCGGCCAGCGCATCGTGGTGTACGTGGACCCGCGACGGGTCAGCGGAGGTTGACGCGATGGGGTTCCTGAGCGGCAAGCGTGCCCTGGTCGTCGGCCTCGCGTCGGAGCGTTCGATCGCCTACGGGATCGCCTCGGCGATGCATCGGGAGGGAGCGGAGCTCGCCTTCACCTACCAGGGGGAACGCCTGAGAGAGCGTGTCGCGGGAATGGCGCGGGACTTCTCCAGCACGATCGTCCTGCCCATGGACGTGGGCGTCGATGCGGAGATCGATGCCGCGTTCGCGGGCCTCCGCTCGTCCTGGGATTCGCTCGACATCCTCGTGCATTCCGTCGCCTTCGCGCCGCGCGACCAGATCGCGGGCGGCTTCGTGGACAGCACTACCCGGGAAGGCTTCCGGATCGCCCATGACATCTCGAGCTACAGCCTGACCGCGCTCGCCAAAGCCGCGCGGCCGATGATGCTCGGTCGGGCCGGATCGATCGTGACGCTGACCTACCTTGGCGCCGTCCGCTCGGTCCCCAGCTACAACGTCATGGGACTGGCCAAGGCGAGCCTCGAGGCGAACGTGCGGTTCCTGGCGGCGGATCTCGGTCCGCAGGGTATCCGGGTGAACGCCATCTCGGCCGGGCCGATCAAGACCCTCGCCGCGGCGGGCGTGAGCGGCTTCCGCAAGATGTTGTCGCACGTGGCCGCGTACACACCCATGCGGCGCAACGTCACGATCGAGGAAGTCGGCAACGCGGCGGCCTTCCTGTGTTCCGACCTGGCATCCGGCATCACCGGGGAGGTGCTGTACGTGGACGCCGGGTACAGCCACGTCGGAATGGCGTTTCCGGACGAAGAAAAGGCCGGCGACGGGACCTGAACAGCCGGCAGCCGCGATGCCGGCCACGGCACCGCTGCGTGCGACAGGGGCGGCCCCGGGCGGCTGCCCTCACCTACTGCTCGAACACCTTCGGATTGCGGACGACCTTGGCCGTGCGTTCCAGTTCCGCGATGTAAGCGGAGAACTCGGCGTTCGCCACCCCGCCCGCCGCCTGCTGCGCCAGCTGCGCGAACTCGCCCGCCTGTGGCGTCGGGAGCGTACCCGGCGTCACCGCATTCACGACGAAGAGGGCCGAGTCGCCGTTCGCGAGCACCGCCGTCCCGTTCGCGGACCCGCCGCCCGCCGGCACCGGGACGGCGAAGACAGCCTTGCTGAGCGCCGGCGGCACGTCCTCGGAACCACGGGTGATCGTGCGCGTTTCCGCGGGCGACACGCCGAGGTCGCGGGTGACGTCGACCCAGGGGTCGCCTGCCGCGAGCCTGGCGGCGGCGGCCCGCGCAGCCGCCTCGGCAGCCTCGCTGGCACCCTGCTCCCGCAGCCGTGCCTCGATGCTCGCCTCGTACTTCCTCGAGCGGACGCTGCGCCGGCAACTGGTGCTCGGTGACGCGAAGCACCACGACGCTCTCGTCGCCCACGGCAATGGCCGGGCTGTTCTGTCGCTCCTGCAGCACCTCGTCGCTGAACGCCGCAGCGATCACCTTGCGATCCGCATCGAACGGTGCGCCGCCCTGCCGCGTGAACCCGTCCGCCGTGCGGAGCTCCATTCCCAGCTTGCGCGCAACCGAGTCGAGTTCGCTGAGACTTGCAAACGCCTCGTCCGCGAGCTCCTGCGATCGTTCGTAGAACACCGTCTGCGCCCGGTCCTGCCGGTAATCCGCCTCGAGCTCGCCGCGCACTGCCTCGAAGCTCTGCTGGTGCGACGGGTCGATCTCGTCGAGGCGAATGACGTGATAGCCGAACTGCGTCTTCACCGGACCGCGGATCTCGCCCTGTTCCATGCCGAACAGCGCGTCCGCAAACGGCCCGACGAAGCTCTCCCGCGTTGCCCAGCCAAGGTCGCCGCCCTGTGCCTTCGATCCGGGATCATCCGAGTTCTCGGCCGCAAGGCTCGCGAAGTCCTCGCCCGCGCGGACGCGTCCGGCGAGCGCATCGGCCTTTGCGCGCGCGGCGTCATCGTCCGCTCCGGACTCCACCAGGATGTGCCGGCCCCGCCGGCGTTCGGTGGTGACGTAGCGTTCGGGCGCCACCTGGTCGTAGTACTGCCTCAGCGACTCGTCGGTCACGTCGATGCCCGCCGCGACGTCGGCCAGGTCGAGCCGCACATACTGCAGGTTGACGCTCTCCGGCGTCTGGTAGTCAGCCTTGTTCTTCTCGTACCAGTCCGCCACGTCCGAGGCCGCGACCGTGACTTCGTCGGCAAAACGGGCTGCAGGTACGATCGCCACGTCCACTTCGCGGACTTCGCCCTCGATCGCCATGCGGCGGCGCAGCTCTCCCGGCAGTGCGAAGGCCGAGATGCCGATCGCGTTGCTCAACTGCGAAATCTCGAGATCGCGCCGGAACTCCTGCTCGAAGTCCGCCTCCGTGCGGCCCTGCGAACGGAGCAGCGCGGCATAGCGATCACGCGAGAACCGTCCGTCCACCTGCAGGGCCGGCAGTGCCGCCAGGGCCTCCGCGAGCTCACGGTCGCTGACGCGATAACCCAGTTCGTCGGCGCGCTGCAGTAGCAGTTCGCGACGGATGAAATCGTCGAGCAGACGTGCCTGCTCGCTCTGCACCAGCGCCTCCGGCAGCTCGTCCCGGGTGACCTGCTGCAGCTCTGATTGCCGGTTCTGCCAGGCGCGCCGCACCGCCTCCATCGAGATCTTCTCGCCGTTCACCTTGGCGGCGGCCACGTCGACCGAGGACTCGAACTGGATGCCCCAGAAGATGAAGACGATGGCGATGGCGCCGAGGAAGGTAATGGCGAACCAGCCGGTGATCTTGTCGCGAATCTGCTGAAGCATGGGTGGAAGGTGGTCAGTAGATTAAGATTAGGGTTCGTGGAAGGACGCTACGGCCGCCCGCGGCCATCTGGCCGGTCTTTATACAAGAAAGCCCGCGGTTGCGGGCCTTCTGCGAACTCAAAAGTGGCGGAGTGGACGGGACTCGAACCCGCGACCCCCGGCGTGACAGGCCGGTATTCTAACCAACTGAACTACCACTCCGCGCTGCGTGGTGGGTGCTGAGGGGATCGAACCCACGACCTTCGCCTTGTAAGGGCGACGCTCTCCCAGCTGAGCTAAGCACCCGCGCCCCCTGGGGAGCGCGCTAGTTTAGAGCATCCTTCAGGCCCTTGCCAGCCTTGAAGCCAGGGGCCCGGCTGGCCGGGATCGCGATCGGCTCGCCGGTGCGGGGATTGCGGCCCGTCCGGGCTGCGCGGACCTTGGCGACGAAAGTTCCGAAGCCCGACAGGGCCACCGGGTCGCCCCGCTGCAGTGCTTCGGTGATGGTACCGAGCACCGCCTCGAGTGCGCGCGCAGCGTCCGATTTTGCGAGGCCAGTGCGCTCGGCCACGGCATCGATCAGGTCGTTCTTGTTCACGAGAAAAGCTCCTTTGGGGATGGAGATGGCACCCGCGCATCAGTGCGCGTGTACCTGCTTGCCCGGGCGACGGCCCGGGCGCTTGGACCGTTTGGCGTCTGCCGTCGCGTCCGGCCGGGGCGACGATGGCTGCGGCATGTTGCGGAGCGCGAACTGCAGCACCTCGTCGATCCACTTCACCGGTCGGATCTCCAGGTTGCCCTTGATGTTGTCTGGAATCTCCGCGAGATCCTTCACGTTCTCGTTCGGGATCAGCACCGTGCGGATGCCGCCGCGGTGCGCCGCGAGCAGCTTTTCCTTGAGCCCACCGATCGGCAGTACCTCGCCGCGCAGCGTGATCTCGCCCGTCATCGCCACGTCGCTGCGGACCGGAATGCGCGTGAGTGCCGAGACCAGCGCGGTGCACATGCCGATGCCCGCACTCGGGCCGTCCTTGGGCGTCGCCCCTTCCGGCACGTGGATGTGCACGTCCGCCTTCTGGTAGAACTCGGGCTCGAGGCCGAGCACGTTGGCGCGACTCCGGACCACCGTCATTGCGGCCTGGATGGACTCCTGCATGACCTCGCCCAGCTGGCCGGTATGGGTCAGCTTGCCCTTGCCGGGCATGACCGCCGCCTCGATGGTGAGCAGTTCGCCGCCTACTTCGGTCCACGCCAGTCCGGTGACCTGTCCGATCTGGTCGTTCTCCTCCGCACGCCCGTACCGGAAGCGCTTTACGCCGAGGTAGGTCGGCACGTTCTTGGGCGTGACGCTGACGACCTTGCGATCCTTCTCGAGCAGCAGTTCCTTGACGGACTTGCGGCAGATCTTCGACAGCTCGCGCTCGAGGTTGCGGACGCCGGCCTCCCGCGTGTAGTGCCGGATGATCTCCAGGATGGCCGGGTCGCTGACCTTCAGTTCCTCCGGCTTCAGCCCGTTGGCCTTAACCTGCTTCGGCAGCAGGTAACGGCGCGCGATGCTGGCCTTCTCGTCCTCGGTGTAGCCCGGGATGCGGATCACTTCCATGCGGTCGAGCAGCGGTGCCGGAATGTTGAGACTGTTGGCCGTGCAGACAAACATCACCTCGGAGAGGTCGAAGTCCACCTCGAGGTAGTGGTCGTTGAATGCCTGGTTCTGCTCCGGATCGAGCACCTCGAGCAGCGCCGCCGACGGGTCGCCCCGGAAATCCATCGCCATCTTGTCGACTTCGTCGAGCAGGTAGAGCGGATTGCGCACGCCCGTGCGGGCCATGTTCTGCACGATCTTCCCGGGCATGGACCCGATGTACGTGCGGCGGTGCCCGCGGATCTCCGCCTCGTCGCGCACGCCACCGAGCGACATGCGCACGAACTTGCGGTTGGTCGCACGGGCGATGCTCTGTCCCAGCGACGTCTTGCCGACGCCGGGAGGGCCCACGAGACAGAGGATCGGGCCGCGCAGCTTCTGCACGCGCTGCTGGACGGCGAGGTATTCGACGATCCGCTCCTTGACCTTGTCGAGGCCGAAATGATCCTCGTTGAGCACCTTCTCCGCAGCGGTGAGGTCGTGCTTGACCTTGGTGCGCTTGCGCCAGGGTACCTTCACGAGCCAGTCGACGTAATTGCGAACGACGGTGGCTTCCGCGGACATCGGTGACATCAGCTTCAGCTTCGCGAGTTCCGAGTTCGCCTTGTCCCGGGCCTCCTTCGGCATGCCCGCGCGCGCGATCTTGCGCTCGAGCTCGGCGATCTCGTTGGGCGCGTCGTCCATCTCGCCCAGCTCTTTCTGGATCGCCTTCATCTGCTCGTTGAGGTAGTACTCGCGCTGGCTCTTCTCCATCTGCTGCTTGACGCGACCGCGGATGCGCTTCTCGATCTGCAGCACGTCCATCTCGCCCTCGATGAGGGCGAGGATGTGCTCGAGCCGGCGCCGCACGTCCTGGATCTCGAGGATCTTCTGCTTGGCATCGAGCTTCAGCGACATGTGCGCCGCGACGGTGTCGGCCAGGCGCCCGGGCTGCTCGATGCCTGCCAGGGACGTGAGGATCTCCGGCGGCACCTTGCGGTTCAGCTTCACGTACTGCTCGAACTGCGAGACGACCGAGCGCACGAGCACGTCCATCTCGCGCTCGTCATAGGCCTCGCCCTCGCCGAGCGGACCCGCCTTCGCCGCGAAGAAATCCCCGGCGACGAGCTGTTCCACCTTCGCCCGTTCGACGCCCTCGACCAGCACCTTGACCGTGCCGTCCGGCAGCTTGAGCAGCTGCAGGATCGTCGCGATGGTGCCGACGTCGTAGAGGTCCTTCGGGGCAGGATCGTCGACGTCGGCCTGCTTCTGCGCGAGCAGCAGGATCTGCTTGTTGACCTTCATCGCCTGCTCGAGCGCGAGGATCGATCGGTCACGCCCGACGAAGAGCGGGATCACCATGTGGGGGTAGACCACGACGTCGCGCAGCGGCAGTACCGGCAGCGTGTCCTGTGGAACGACGGGCTTCGAGGGGGTCTCAGTGGTCACGTGTGGGGGTCTCCGGCGCCGGGTGCGATTGACGGGTCACGAGGCGATGACTGCCCGCGATGCCGACCATCAGATGTGGTCATCTTTGGGGACGCGCAGCGCAGATTCAAGAGAAATAATGCCTAATCGCCCACGCCCGCGGCCACCCGGTCCGGTCGGACCGGGTGCCGGGCGGATGCCGCCGGCGGGCAACGAGCGCCGGGAAAGCGCCGGCCTCAGTGGTCCGAGCCGGTGCGGCGCTCTTCTACCGCCGCCAGACGGCTCTCGTCCGCACCGTAGACGAGGTAAGGCTTGCTTTCGCCGAGGATCACGTCCTCGTCGATCACGACCTTCTGCACGTTCCGCATCCCCGGGAGGTCGTACATGATGTCGAGCAGCACGTTCTCGAGGATCGTGCGCAGACCGCGCGCTCCCGTCTTGCGCTGCATCGCCTTGCGCGACACGGCGCGCAGCGACTCCTCGCGGAACTCGATCTCGACACCTTCCATGTCGAAGAGCTTCCGGTACTGCTTCGTGAGCGCGTTGCGCGGCTCGGTGAGGATCTGCATGAGCGCAGCCTCGTCGAGTTCGTCGAGCGTAGCGACCACGGGCAGGCGTCCGACGAACTCGGGGATCAGCCCGTACTTGATGAGGTCCTCGGGCTCGACGTCGTGGAAGAGGTCGGGACCGTGCTGCCGCGCGCTCGGTTCCCGCACCTCGGCGACGAAGCCGATGCCGCTCTTCTGCGTGCGGTTCAGGATGATCTTCTCGAGTCCCGAGAAGGCGCCACCGCAGATGAACAGGATGTTGCCCGTATCCACCTGCAGGAACTCCTGCTGCGGGTGCTTGCGGCCGCCCTGTGGCGGCACGGAGGCGACCGTGCCTTCGATGAGCTTGAGCAGCGCCTGCTGCACGCCCTCGCCGGACACGTCACGCGTGATCGACGGGTTGTCGGACTTGCGCGAGATCTTGTCGATCTCGTCGATGTAGACGATGCCGGTCTGCGCCTTCTCGACGTCGTAATCGCACTTCTGCAGCAGCTTCTGGATGATGTTCTCGACGTCCTCGCCGACGTAGCCGGCCTCGGTGAGCGTCGTGGCGTCGGCAATCGTGAACGGGACGTTGAGCAGGCGCGCCAGCGTCTCGGCGAGCAGCGTCTTGCCGCTGCCGGTCGGGCCGATCAGCAGGATGTTGCTCTTGGCGAGTTCGACCTCGTCGCGCTTGCCCTCGGCGCCCTTCGACTGCAACCGCTTGTAGTGGTTGTAGACGGCGACGGACAGCACCTTCTTGGCGCGATCCTGGCCGATCACGTACTCATCCAGCACCCGCTTGATCTCGTGGGGCTTCGGCAGCTTCTCGCGGGTCTTCTCGGCTTTTTCCTCGAGTTCCTCGCGGATGATGTCGTTGCAGAGTTCGACGCACTCGTCGCAGACGAAGACAGACGGGCCCGCGATCAGCTTGCGGACCTCGTGCTGGCTCTTGCCACAGAAGGAGCAGTAGAGAAGCTTGCCGTCGTCGTGCTTGCCGCGTGAATCTTCCGCCATGCCCTGACCTTGCTTACGCCGCCCTTGCGGGCACACCTTTGATCGCGCCCGGCGACCTTCCATGGCTTATACCATGGTGTTGCTGGTGGCGCAAAAAAGCCTTCGCCAACAGCAACTTATCTCGCAACTTCGTGATCAGGCGCGCTCGCCCGCCGCGACGGTCCCACGCTTGCTCAGCACGGCGTCGATCAGGCCATAGGCAATCGCCTGCTCGCCGGTCATGAAATTGTCGCGGTCCGTGTCCTGGCGGATCTTGTCTATCGACTGGCCGGTATGGTGCGAGAGGATGCGGTTCAGGCGATCGCGCGCGTCGAGGATCTCGCGGGCGTGAATCTCGATGTCCGTGGCCTGGCCCTGGAATCCGCCAAGCGGCTGGTGAATCATCACGCGCGAGTGCGGGAGGCAGAAGCGCTTGCCTTTCTCGCCGCCGGCGAGCAGCACCGCGCCCATGCTGGCCGCCTGGCCCACGCAGATCGTGCTGATGTCGGGCTTGATGAACTGCATCGTGTCGTAGATCGCGAGCCCTGCACTCACCGACCCGCCCGGCGAGTTGATGTAGAGCGCAATGTCCTTCTCGGGATTCTCCGACTCGAGGAACAGAAGCTGCGCCACGATCAGGTTGGCCATGTAGTCCTCGACCGGACCCACGATGAAGATCACCCGCTCCTTCAGGAGTCGGGAGTAGATGTCGTAGGCACGCTCGCCGCGGGCCGTCTGCTCGACGACCATGGGCACGAGGTTGAGAGCACGGGTGGTGGTGTTCATGGTCACGCTCCGAAGTTCATGACGTCCTTGAACGTCGTCGGCTGATCCGTCACCTTCGCGTGCTCGAGCAGCAGGTCCACGACCTGTTCCTCCAGCACCGTGTTCTCGACCTGGCGCAGGGCCTCAGCGTTCTGGCGGTAGGCCTTCACGATCGAGTCCGGGTCAGGGTAGCTCGACGCCAGGTCGAGCAGGCGCGCATTCACGCGCTCGGCGTCGAGCTTGATGCCGCGACCGCGTATCAACTCGCCGATCAGCAGGCCCAGTGCCACGCGCCGGCGAGCCGGTTCGACGAACGGGTCGGCTGGCGGGACCTGCGAGGCGTCCTTGGCACCGACCCGGCGCGCGGCGTCGATCTGCATCTCGCGCACCTGCGCGTCCACCAGGCTTTTCGGCACCTCGACCGGATTCGCCGCGAGCAACGCATCGAGCAGCTGCGACTTGAGCCGCGCCCGGACGTTCTCTGCAAGCTCGCGGCGCATGTTGTCCGCGACTTCGCTCCGCAGCTGGTCGATACCCCCCTCGAGCACGCCGTACTCACGGCAGAACTCCTCGTCGAGGTCCGGCAACAGCTTCTCCTCCACCGTCTTCACGTGGACGTCGAAGCTCGCCGCCTTCCCGGCCAGCGCGGGGTTGTGGTAGTCGGCCGGGTACGGAACGCTGACCTGTTTGCGCTCGCCGGCCTTCATGCCGGTAATGGCTGTCTCGAAGTCCTTGAGCATGCGGCCTCCGCCGAGCAGCACTGCGACGTCGTCGCCCTTGCTGCCCTCGAACGCCTGGCCGTCGATCTCCCCCTCGAAATCCATCGTCACCCGGTCGCTCTCGCGGCTTTCGCGGTCCACGGATTCGAAGCGCGGCCGCTGCTCGCGCAGGTTCTGCACCATTGCGTCGACGTCGGCCTCGGTCACCTCCGCAGCCGGACGCACGACGGCGAGTCCCTCGACGCCCTGGAGTTCGATCTCGGGGAAAACCTCGAAGATCGCCCGGTACTTGAGGTCGTCGTCCGGACCGACCGAGATCGGCTCGATGCGGGGGCCGGCGGCCGGGGTGAGTTTCTGCTGGTTCACGGCCTCCGTGAAGCTGGACTGCATGAGGTCGGACAGCACTTCCTGCCGCACCTGGGCGCCGAACTGCTGCTTGACGACCTTGAGCGGCACCTTGCCCGGCCGGAAGCCCTTGAGCTTCGCCGTGCGACTCACGCGCTTGAGGCGCTCGTCGATTGCCTGCTCGATGCGCTCGCGGGGGACGCTCACTTCCATCCGACGCTCGAGGGCGCCGGTCGTCTCGACGGAAACCTGCATGCTCATCGGTCCTCGAAAGGGTCTGGGCGGTGCGGATCGCCGCCTGGAAAAGCCCTATATTCTGCCACGGATCGGGGCGCCCCGCGGCAATCGTTCGGCGTTCCCGGACTGGTGCGAAAGGAGGGACTCGAACCCTCACGGGGGTTACCCACTGGAACCTAAATCCAGCGCGTCTACCAGTTCCGCCACTTTCGCGTCGATCGGGTCAGCCGTGCCCCGGGGGCGCGGCGGATTCTAGCGGCAAATGGACCGGAAGGCAGGAAGTGGTGGGCCGTGTAGGACTCGAACCTACGACCTACTGATTAAGAGTCAGCAGCTCTACCAACTGAGCTAACGGCCCAACCGAAACTGGGGTGGACGATGGGATTCGAACCCACGACCTCCTGGACCACAACCAGGAGCTCTAACCAGCTGAGCTACGTCCACCAACGTCCAAAAAAACCGTCACCGTGGCGCGCCCGGCAGGACTCGAACCTGCGACCCTCGGCTTAGAAGGCCGATGCTCTATCCAGCTGAGCTACGGGCGCTTCGTCCGGGTCCGCAGTCCGGATGGTCGGGGCAGAGGGATTCGAACCCCCGACCCTCTGCTCCCAAAGCAGATGCGCTACCAGACTGCGCCATGCCCCGCCCTGCACCGACCTGCGGTCGCCGCCTTGCCCGGCCCGTATACCTTACGGACCTGCACGGGAGCGCGAATCATACGGAGCGAGTCACTGAGCGTCAATTTGAGTGATCGGCGACCGCGCCGGGTTCTCGTTCGCCGAGCCGCGTCCGTGCCAGAATGCGGGCCAAAGGAAGCGAGGACGGACACGCATGGCGGGCCAGATCATCGATGGGAAAGCGATTGCCGCCGACATCCGCCGTGAGGTCCGGGAGGCAAGCGACCGGATGGCCAGCCAGGGCAAGCGCCGGCCGGGGCTTGCGGTCGTACTGGTGGGCGACGATCCGGCCTCGCAGGTCTACGTGCGCAACAAGCGTGCCGCCTGCGAAGAATGCGGCCTCGTGTCCGTGAGCCACGACCTGCCCCACTCCGCGACGCAGACGGAACTGCTGAGCCTGATCGAGCGGCTGAATGCCGACGACGCGATCGACGGTGTCCTGGTGCAGGTGCCGCTCCCGGACCACATCGACGAGCGGGTGGTGATCGAGGCCATCGCACCCGACAAGGACGTCGACGGCTTCCATCCCTACAACGTCGGGCGCCTCGCGCTGCGCAATCCGCTCATGCGGCCCTGCACGCCCTACGGCGTGATCCGGATGCTGGAGCGTTGCGGCATTCCTGCCAAGGGCCAGCACGCCGTCGTCGTGGGTGCCTCTAACCTGGTCGGGAGGCCGATGGCGCTGGAACTGCTGCTCGCCGGCGCCACGGTGACGGTCTGCCACCGCTTCACGGAGGACTTGCGCACGCACATCGAACGGGCAGACCTGCTGGTCGTGGCCGTCGGCAAGCCGGGCCTGATTCCCGGCGAATGGGTGAAACCCGGCGCCGTCGTGGTGGACGTGGGCATCAACCGGATGCCGAACGGCAAGCTGTGCGGCGACGTCCAGTTCGAAGCCGCGCTCGAGCGCGCGAGCTGGATCACGCCCGTGCCTGGCGGCGTGGGCCCCATGACCGTCGCCATCCTGATGAAGAACACCCTGGAGTCCGCGCAACAGCGGACCTGATCAGCCGCGCCTCCACAGGGTCCGACCGCCCGGCTGGTCCTCCAGGAGCACGCCTGCCGCCGCGAGCTGGTCACGGATCCGGTCAGACTCGCTGAAGTTCTTCGCCTGACGGGCAGCCGCGCGGGCATCGATCAGCGCCTCGATCTCCGCATCGTCCAGCCCGCCGCCACACCCCACGATTGCGCCGTCCGGGGACGTCGTTTCGTGCGGCTCCTTCGCTGTACGCAAGGGACGCTTGCGCAGGAAGGCCTCCGGCTCGATCCCCAGCAGGCCAAGTCGCGCACCCATCGCCAGCAGCTCCGCGGCACGGGCCGCGGCGACCTCCCGGTGTCCTGTCGCCTTGGCGGTGTTCAGCTCGCGTGCCAGCGACTGCATCTCCGCCACCGCGATCGGCGTATTGAAGTCGTCGTCCATGGCCTCGGCGAAGCGCGCCGTCGCCGCCGTCGGTTCGAACGGCGTCGCCGGCGTCACGCCACGCAACGCCAGGTACAGGCGCTCGAGCCCCGCGTCCGCCTGCGGCAGGCTGTCCGGCGTGTAGTTGATCGGCCCGCGGTAGTGGCTCCCCAGCATGAAATAGCGCACCACCTCGGGGTCCCGAACCCATTCGAGCACTTCGCGCACGGTGAAAAAGTTGCCGAGCGACTTCGACATCTTCTCGTCGTCCACGCGCACGAACCCGTTGTGCATCCAGACGTTGACGAACTTCGAGCCACAGGCGGCGCAGGTCTGGGCAATTTCGTTCTCGTGGTGCGGAAACTTGAGGTCCATGCCGCCACCGTGGATGTCGAAGTGCTCGCCGAGCAGTTCCACGGACATCGCCGAGCACTCGATGTGCCAGCCTGGCCGCCCTGGCCCCCAGGGCGACTCCCAGGCGGGCTCGCCGGGCTTGGCGGCCTTCCAGAGCACGAAGTCGAGCGGATCGCGCTTGGACTCGTCCACCTCGATGCGCGCGCCCGCGCGCAGGTCCGCGAGGCGCTTGCCCGACAGCTGCCCATAGGGCTCGAAGCGGGCGACGGAATAATAGACGTCCCCGTTCGCCGCCGCGTACGCGTAGCCCTTCTCGACCAGGACCCGGACCATCTCCACGATCTGCGGTACGAACTCCGTTGCGCGCGGCTCGTGATCGGCGGGCAGCACGCCGAGCGCGGCGCAGTCCTCGTGATAGGCCCGGATGAAGCGTTCCGTGAGCGCGCCCATCGACTCGCCGTTCTGCTGCGCACGCTGAATGATCTTGTCGTCGATGTCGGTGATGTTGCGCACGAAGGTCACGCGATAACCGGAGGCGACGAGATGTCGCCGCACCACGTCGAACACGATCAGCATCCGGGCGTGGCCGAGATGGCAGTAGTCGTACACGGTGATGCCGCAGACGTACATGCGGATCTCGCCCGGACGGATCGGCTGGAAGGTCTCCTTGCGGCCGGTCAGGGAGTTGTGTATCTGCAGCATTCGTTTCCCCGGTTCGTCTGCTTCAGCGGGATGCCGCAAGTGCGCCGGCGGCGGCGATCCTGTCGGTGACGCGTCCCGTTCCCATCAGTCGCACGAGCGGTGCGAGTTCGGGACCGTGTGTCCGGCCGGTCAGCGCCGCCCGCAGCGGCATGAAGAGCGCGGCACCCTTGCGCGACGTCCGCGAGCCGACCGCGCGGGTCCAGGACTTGAAGTCGGGTGCATGCGCACGCCACTGGGCAGCCGCTTCTTCGAAAAAATCCCGGCCTGCGGCCTCGATCTCGCGCGCGGCATCCGCGTCGGGCTCGATCATGCGATCGCTCACGATGCCCACCAGTGGCTCGACGTCGACGGGAAAGAGCAGGTTGCCCCGGACTGCCGCGAGAAACTCCGTCTGCCGCGTACGGTCGGCGAGCGGTTGCAGCCGGTCGCCGAGCCACGCGAGCAGATCCGAGTCGGTCGCGCGCAGGATCGCTTCGCGCTGCCAGTGGCGCAACTGGGCCTCGTCGAAGTGCGCGGCCGAGCGACTGCTGCGCGAGAGATCGAAATGCCGCACCAGCTCCTCGTCGTCGAGCCAGCCATCCTCGGTGCATGCGTGTCCGAGCCGGACGAGGTAGTTGCGCAGCGCGCCCGGCAGGTACCCCTGCGCTCGAAGGTCGTGCAGGCTCGCGGCGCCCTCGCGCTTGGACAGAGGGGTCCCGTCCGGCCCGAGAATGAGTGGAAGGTGACCGTACCGCGGCACCCGCATCCCGAGCGCCTCGAGCAGCAGGATCTGGCGCGGCGTGTTCGCCAGGTGATCATCCCCGCGCAGCACGAGCGTGACTCCCATGGCGGCGTCGTCCAGCGCATTGCCGAGAAAGAAGGCGACGCTGCCATCCGCGCGCTCGATCACGAAGTCGCCGATGTCGTCGGTTGCGAACTTCTGCGCGCCGTGGATGAGATCGTCAAACTCGACGACGCGGCCGGCGGGGACGCGAAAACGGGTCGCCGCCCGCTTTCCCGCGTCACGCCGGCGAGCAACCTCGTCCGCCGGCAGGGAGGCACAGGTGCCCGCATAGCGCGGCGGCCGCCCGGCCGCCAGCTGCGCCCTCCGCGACAGCTGCAGCTCCTCGGGCGAGCAGAAGCAGGGATAAGCCAGCCCCTGCGCACAGAGCGACGCCACCGCGCCGGCATAGTGTGCCCTGCGCTCGCTCTGGCGGTAGGGCTGGCTCGGGCCACCGACGTCCGGCCCCTCGGCCCATTCGAGTCCCAGCCAGCGCAGGTCCGCGAGCAACCGGACGAGCATGGTCTCGTCGCTCCGGCCGGCGTCCGTGTCCTCGATCCGCAGGATCATCCGGCCGCCGGTCGCACGGGCCGCCAGGTCGTTGAACAGCGCCGTGCGTGCGTTTCCGAGGTGCAAGGCACCGGTCGGACTCGGGGCGAATCGCGTGACATGGCTCGGGTTCGGCATGACCGCACATGTTACCGGATCGCGGCGCGGCGCTCGTGTGCAGGGTGGCACGGGCACTGCCGTGCACCGTAACATCCCGACCACCGCCCTCTCGCCGAGGTACCGATGCGACGCCCGCTGGTCATCCCGCCCACCGGCAGCACGTGGTGAAGACACTCTTCATCTCGGACCTGCACCTCGACGCGGCGAGCCCCGCCATCACCCGCCAGTTCCAGGTCTTCCTGGACGAGGAAGCCCGTGGCTGCGATGCCCTCTACATCCTCGGCGACCTGTTCGAAGCCTGGCTGGGCGACGACGATCCGGACCCCGTGGCGCGCAGCGTGATCGAGGCCTTGCGCCGGCTGGTCGATGCCGGCGTGCCCTGCTACCTCATGCACGGCAATCGCGATTTCCTGATCGGCGAGCGCTTCTGCCGCGAGAGCGGTGCCCGCCTGCTGGACGACGCCACGGTCGTCGAGCTCTACGGCGAACGCGTGCTACTCATGCACGGAGACGCGCTGTGCACCGACGACCTGAGCTACCAGCGACTGCGACGCATCGTCCGCAATCCGGTCGTACGCTGGGCCCTGAGGCACATGAGCCTGGAGCAGCGCCGGTCGCTCGCCCGCCGGATGCGTGCCGGCAGCCGCGAGCACGTCGGCGCGACGGCCCGGGAGATCATGGACGTGAACGCGGAGACCGTATCGGACGCGCTGCGCTCGCGCGGTGTCCGCACGCTCATACACGGGCACACGCACCGGCCGGCCGTGCACGAGTTCGACCTCGATGGCGTCCCGGTGCGGCGCATCGTGCTCGGCGACTGGTACTCGCAGGGCAGCGTGCTGGAATGGCGGCCCGACGGCTTCGAACTGCGCAGGCTGCCGCGCCCGCTAGATCGGCGTGCCTGAATGGAATCGGAACTCGGCGTCTGGCGCCGTGGCGAGTTCCGCTTCGATCTCCGCCAGCTCCGTGAGGCGGATGTCCACGTCCTCGCCACCGCGGGCGGCGAGCCTCAGGTACAGGCCAGCGTGCCGGGACTCCGCGGCGGCCAGGGACGCGTAGAATCCGGCCAGCGGCGCCGGGAGACGCTCGACGAGGCCGATGAAGCGCTCGTGGGAACGTGCCTCGATCAGGGCACCGCAGAGCAGCAGGTCACCTCGCCGACCCGGCTCCGAACGACGGAGGCCGCGCCGCAGGCCCTCCGCGTAGCGCGAGGGGCTCAAGCGACGGAAAGCCACGCCGCACTCCACCAGTTTTTCCTGGACCTGCTCGAAGTGCCGAAGTTCCTCCCGCGCGAGTCGCGACATCCGGTTCGCGAGTTCGAAGTCCTCCGGATAGGCAAACATCAGCGCGAGCGCGGTCGATGCCGCCTTCTTCTCGCAATTGGCGTGGTCCAGCAGCAGGTCGCCGCTGCGCTCGGCGGCGAGGTCGAACCACGCGGGGTCGGTTGGCGCGCGCAGGAACGGCACCCCGCTCGAACTCACGCGGCCACCTCGCCCAGCAGCTCGTCGATGCGCGCCACGATCTCGGCGGCGCAGGACGGACGATCGGCCGGCCGCTTCGCCAGCAGCGCTTCGAGCAGCGGCTGGAGGTTCGACGCGGCCTGCGGCAACTGAGGCACCGGGCTGTTCGCGTGACGGTAGATCACGGCCAGCGGGTTGTCGGCGACGTACGGCTTCTCGCCCGTGAGCATCTCGTGCAGGACGATGCCGAGGCTGTAGAGGTCGCTGCGCTCGTCGAGCGGCCATCCGTGCCCCTGCTCCGGACTCATGTAGTGCGGCGTGCCGAAGATGGCTCCCGCGCCGGTGATGTCGCTTTCGAGATCGATCTGCCGCGCCAGCCCGAAGTCGATGAACGCGAGGCTGCCGTCGTCACGGAGGAGCACGTTGCCGGGCTTGACGTCGCGGTGCAGCACGCCGATGGCGTGCAGTGCGCCCAGCGCCGCGGACAGCTGCCGGAGATAGCCGAGCGCGACCCGCCACGGCAGCGGCTCGCGCATGCGGGAGCGCAGGTCCCCGCCGGGAAAGTACTCCATGGCGAGGTAGACGTGGTCGTCCGCGACGCCGATGTCGTAGATGCGCGCGATGTTGGGATGCTCCAGGTGCGCGACGAGCTCGTACTCGCGAAGGAAGCGGTCGAAGGTCGTGGGGCCGTCGACCACGTCGGGCACCTGCCGGAAGATCTTGAGTACACGCTGCTGGCCGCTGCGCTCGCACTCCGCGAGAAAGACGCTCGACGACCCGCCGACGGCGATGCGCCGCAGGCAGCGGTGGCCGCGGATGCGGACGGAACCGAAGCGGTCCGGGGCCGGGGGTTCCCGCGCCGCACGCGACGTTTCCGCGAGCACATTGCGCGCGCGCGCGAGCACGGCGCGCAACGCCCCGACGAACTGCGTGTGCTCGAAATCGGTTCGCGCGAGTACGTGGGTCGCCCCTGACGTGATTGCACGCTCGATGAGAGCGGCATCCAGCGAGCTCGCGAAGTAGACGATGGCCGGGAAGTCCGCTCGCTCGCCCAGGTCCTCGAGCCACTCGAGGCCCCGCCCGCCCTGCACCTCGTGGTCGAGCAACACGGCGTCGTAGGCGGCCCCCGTGAAGCCGGGTTGCAGGCGCCCCCGGGTGGCCGGCTCATACTCAGCCGGGAGGGCATCGATCCACTCGAGCGTGATGTGGTGCGCAAGCAGCTGCCGGTAGTCGGGCCGATCGCTGACGATCAGGACTTTGACGGTCATCCCGTCGCTCCCGCCCGCCGTGCTGCCGGTCGAGCCGCTGCCGGTCGCGCCGCAGGCGCACACCGATACCTGTGATCAGGGCCCGCCAACGACCTTGAGCGGGCCCCGGCCCGAGCCCGACGCATTTCGCTGTGCCTTTGCCAGGTCCGAGCGCTCCGCCTGGAGGCGCTCGAGGTACTCGGGTGTGATGTCCCCCGTGACGTAGAGGCCGGAGAAGCAGGACGTATCGAATTCCGTCACGCGGGCGTCATGGTGCTGGACCGCGCGGACGAGGTCGTCCAGGTCCTGGTAGATGAGCCAGTCGGCGCCGATGATCCGCGCGACCTCCTGCTCCGTGCGCGCGGCCGCCACGAGTTCCGAGGCAGCGGGCATGTCGATGCCGTAGACGTTCGGGTACCGCACCGGGGGTGCGGCCGACGCGAAATAGACCCGCCTCGCGCCCGCCTCCCGCGCAACCTCGATGATCTGCGCCGAGGTCGTGCCACGAACGATCGAGTCGTCGACCAGCAGCACGTTCTTGCCGCGGAACTCCAGGTCGATCGCATTGAGCTTGTTGCGCACCGACTTCGAGCGCTGGTCCTGGCCCGGCATGATGAAGGTACGGCCGATATAGCGGTTCTTGATGAACCCCTCACGGTATTTCACGCCGAGCAGCTGCGCGACCTGCAGTGCACTGGTCCGGCTGGTGTCCGGGATCGGAATGACCACGTCGATGTCGTGGTCGGGCCGCTCGCGCCTGATCTTCTCCGCCAGCAGTTCGCCCATGCGCAGGCGGGCCTTGTAGACGGAGATGTTGTCGATGATCGAGTCCGGCCGCGCGAAATAGACGTACTCGAATATGCACGGCGCGTGGCGCGACGTTTCGGCGCACTGCTGCGAATGCAGCCGGCCGCGCTCGTCGATGAAGACCGCCTCGCCCGGGCCGACGTCGCGCAGCAGTCGATAGCCGGCCTGGTCGAGCGCAACGCTCTCCGAGGCCAGCATGTACTCCCGTCCACCGGCGTTCTCGCGGGTGCCGATCACCAGCGGCCGGATGCCGTTCGGATCGCGGAAGCCGAGAACGCCGTGCCCGAGCACCATGGCAACGACGGCATAGGCGCCCCGGATGCGCCGGTAGACCGCGCTCACGGCCGCGAAGATGTCGGAGGCGGATGCCCGTGGCGTGCCGAAGCGCTGCAGTTCGCTTGCGAGCACGTTCAGCAGGACTTCGGAGTCGGACGAGGTGTTCAGGTGCCGGCGATCCTCGCGGATCAGGACGTCGGCCAGCTGGGCGGCATTCGTCAGGTTGCCGTTGTGCGCGAGGCAGATGCCGTACGGGGCGTTCACGTAGAAGGGCTGGGCCTCCGCCGAACTGTCGCAGCCCGCCGTCGGGTAGCGCACGTGACCGATGCCGACGTTACCCTTGAGCTGCAGCATGTGCCGCTGCTGGAAGACGTCACGCACCAGCCCGTTGTCCTTGCGCAGGAAGAGCTCGCCCTCGTGCGCTGTCATGATCCCGGCCGCGTCCTGCCCACGATGCTGCAGCACCGTCAACGCGTCGTAGATCTGCTGGTTGACGGGACTGAAGCCGACGATGCCGACGATGCCGCACATGGCCTGACCTCACATCTCCGAAGTGGAGTCTTCGACGAATTTTCTGCCGGTTTCCACGTACCCGCGCAGCACCGAGGCCATCTCCTCGCCGAGCGGCAGGAGCCGGGACTCTCGCCACCACGCTTCCGTACCGAGCTGGGCGGCCTGCCCGAGCATGACCGCGAAGCCGATGACCACGGCCCCGCGCACGATCCCGAACAGGGCGCCGAGCAGCCGGTCGACGCCGAGCGTCAGGCCGGACCGCTGGACCAGGTAGTCGAGCAGGCCACCGAGCAGCCAGCTCGCGGCGACCACGGCGGTCAGGACGATCGCACGTGCCGCCCAGACCTGGAGCTCCGTACCCGCCAGGGCCCCGCCGAGGAACGGTTCGACGACGTAAGCGTAGCGCCACGCGAGCCAGAGGCCCACCAGCCAGCCGAGCAGCGCGACGGATTCTCGAAGAAACCCGCGAACCGCCCCGAAAAGCATGGACAGCAGCACCGTCCCGGCGAGGATATAGTCCACTGTCGTCATGCGGGCTGCGGTCCGGGTTCCACTCGCGGCGGGGGCCGGGATTTTACCAGAGCATCGTCAATCGTTTGCGGTCACAGCGACCGGCAGGCCACGCGCCTTGAGTCGCGCGGCCAGGCGGTCCGCGCCGGAGCGATCGGGCTCGGGTCCCACCCGCACCCGGTGCAGGGTCTTTCCGGATCGCGTCACCGGCGAGACGTACGCCCGATAGCCGTCCTTTTCGAGGTCCCGGACCAGCCTGCGGGCGCTGTCCGCAGACCCGAAGGCGCCGACCTGCACGACCCAGCCACCCTTCCCGGGAGACGTCGCCGGCGCGGCCTTCGGCTCCGGAGCCGGCGCCGGCGTTGCCGAAACGGCGGGGCGTGCCGGCTCGGGCTCGGCGACTTCCTCCGGAACCGGCGCCGGGGCACGCGGGGCGGTCGCCGGGTCCGGTTCTGCCCTGGCAACTGGCGCCGGCGCTTCACCGGACTGCCCCTCATCGGCCGGCGACACGGCGGTCGGCGTGTCAGCCGCGGGAGCGCCGCTCGACCCGCCGCCCGCGCCTTCCAGTTCGATCGTGAACGTACGCGTGCCGCGGGGAACCGATGCCTCGCCCGACACGGCCTCGGTCGCCTTGCGTCCCGAGAGCAACTCCGGGATCAGCAGCACCGCGACCACGACCAGCACGGCGGCTCCGATCAGGCGGGCCTTGAGCGATTCGTCCATGGGAGCGGAATTATACGCAGGCCAGCGCCGGACCGACCGTGTGAAACGACCCGAACACCAGGATGCGGTCGCCGCTGCGCGAAACGCTGGTCGCCCGCCGCATCGCCTCGGACACCGGACCGCCGGGCGTCATCTCGATGCCGATCGGGCGGGCGCGCCCGGCGAGCGCCGCATCGCTCAGTCCGCGCGCACCGTCCGTGGACGCGGCAAACCAGTGGTCGACCCGGTGGCGCAGGAGGCCGAGCACCGCCGTTACGTCCTTGTCCTCCAGCATTCCGCAGACAGCGATCGTCCGCCCGCTGACGGGATACTGTTCGAGGTTGGCGAGGAGTGTCGCCGCCGCCGCCGGGTTGTGCGCCACATCGAGCACCCACTCGATGCCCCCCGGCCCGGAAATGCGCTGGAAGCGCCCGGGCAGGCGCACGCTGCGGAGTCCGGTCTCGATCTCGCCACGCTGCACCGGCAGCCTTTGCGCAAGCTGCCGAAGCGCCGCAAGGGCCGTTGCCGCGTTCGCGATCTGCACCGGCCCCTCCAGGGCGGGTGCTGGCAAACCGGCCAGGACGCCTTGCGCGTCCGAGTAGTCCCAGCCGCCGTCGTCGCGCTCGACGCCGCGAAAGTCCCGCTCCCGGACGAACAACTGCGCCCCGACCTCCGACGCCACCTCGATCAGCGACGCCGGCGGTTCCGGCATGCCGCAGACCGCCGGCCGGGCATGCCTGAAGATGCCGGCCTTCTCACGACCGATCGACTCGACGTCCGGCCCGAGCCACTCCATGTGATCGAGCGCCACGGAGACCACCACGGCAACGTCGGCGTCCACCACGTTGACCGCGTCGAGCCGCCCGCCGAGGCCCACTTCGAGCAGCGCCACGTCGGGCGACCAGGTCTCGAAGACCAGCAGGGCTGCGAGGGTATTGAACTCGAAGAAGGTGAGTGACTCTCCCGCGAGCGCATCCGCTATGCGTTCGAATGCCGCCACCAGCGAGGCTTCCGAGACCCACCGGCCATCGAGCCGGATTCGCTCCCGGTAGTCGAGCAGGTGGGGCGAGGTGAACGCACCGACCCGGTAGCCACCGGCCTGCAGCATCGCTTCGAGCAAGGCCACGCAGGAGCCCTTGCCGTTCGTTCCGCCCACGGTGATGACCGGGTGCGGCGCACGCCGCCATCCGCTGCGATCGAGCACACGCCGTATGCGCCCGAGGCCGAGGTCGATCGCGCTCGGATGCAGGGACTGCTGCCAGTGGAGCCAGTCGTCGAGCCGCGCGAAGCGGACCGGCGTCATGTCAGGCGGGCTCGGCGGTCGTCTCCGCGCGCGGCTGGTGCATCAGGAGCGCGAGCAGGCCGGCGATCCTGGGACGAAGTTCGCGGCGATCCACGATCATGTCGATCGCGCCGTGCTCGAGCAGGAACTCGCTGCGCTGGAATCCCTCGGGCAGGGTCTCGCGCACTGTCTGCTGGATGACCCGCGGGCCGGCGAAACCGATCAGCGCCCGCGGCTCGGCGATGTTGAGGTCGCCCAGCATGGCCAGGCTCGCCGAAACGCCACCCGTCGTCGGATCCGTGAGCACCGAGACGAACGGCAGCCGCACCGCGGCCATGCGGGCGAGTGCCGCGCTGGTCTTGCTCATCTGGAGCAATGACAGCAGCCCCTCCTGCATCCGCGCACCGCCGCTCGAGGAGAAGCAGACCAGCGGGCGTCGCTGCTCCACGCAGAACTCCACACCGCGCACGAAGCGCTCGCCCACTGCGGACCCCATTGATCCGCCGAGGAAGCGAAACTCGAATGCACACGCGACGATCTCGAGCCCCTCGAGGCGCCCGGCCATGACGACCAGTGCGTCGCGCTCCCCCGTCTGTTTCTGCGCCACCACCAGGCGGTCACGGTATTTTTTGGTGTCGCGGAACTTGAGCGGGTCCTCGGATTCGACCTCGGTCGCGAGTTCCTGTCCCGAGTCCGCATCCAGGAAGCGGCCGAGGCGGTCGCGTGCACCGATGCGCATGTGGTGGCTGCACTTCGGACACACCTGCAGGTTCCGCTCGAGTTCGGCCCGATACAGGACGGCGTCGCACGCCGGGCACTTGATCCACAGGCCTTCGGGCACCGAGCGGCTACGCCGCTCCGTCTTGATGCGCGAAGGCATGATCTTCTCGAACCAGGTCACGGGGACTCTCCGTCGGGCCCGGCCGTGAGTCTACCGGAAGCGCGGGTCGAGGTCGGCAGGTCGAAACCAGCCGGATACTCCACGCCGGCGAAATAGAGGCCCTGCGGGGGCGCGGTCGGCCCCGCGCGCCTGCGATCGCGGGCAACCAGCACGTCGTCCAGCCAACCGACCGGCCGCTCGCCCTCTCCGACGAGCAACAGGGATCCCGCGATGTTGCGCACCATGTGATGCAGGAAGGCATTGGCGCGCACGGTCAATTCGACGGTCTCGCCGCTCCGCTCGACCACGGCCGAAATGAGCCTGCGCATAGGCGTGGCGGACTGGCATTCGGCGGCCCGGAACGACGAGAAGTCCCGCTCGCCGAGCAGGCGTTGCGCCGCCTGGTGCATGGCATCGGCGTCGAGCGGGCGACGTACCCAGCAGACGCGCAGCCGCTCGAGCGCGGGCCGCATGGGTCGATTCAGGATGCGATAGACGTAGGTCCGGGAGATGGCCGAGTGGCGGGCGTGGAAATGATCCGGCACCTCGCGTGCCCACAGGACGGCCAGGTCCGCCGCGGCACCGGCCGTACCACCCAGCGCCCAGGCGTGCAGGGGTCGGGTGGCACTGGTGTCGAAGTGCGCCACCTGCATGCGGGCGTGGACGCCCGCATCCGTGCGCCCCGCCGCCGCCAGCGTCACCTCGTGATCTGCAACCGCCGACAGCGAGCGCTGTAGTTCGGCCTGGACGCTGCGCCCGCGTGCCTGCTGCTGCCAGCCGCAGTAGCCCGACCCGTCGTACTCGATGCCGAGCGCAATTCTCGCCATCTGCCCGTCAGGGCAGGCCGGCCATCAGCCGCTCGGCCTCCTGCTTCTGCGTCGCGTTACCTTCCTTCAGGACTTCCTCGAGGATGCTGCGCGCCCCCTCCGGATCGCCCATGTCGACGTAGGCACGCGCGAGATCGAGCTTGGTTCCCACCTCGCTCATGGTCGCCGCTTCACCGTCGATCGAGAAATCGACCTGGCTCAGGATGCCGGTCGCATCGGCTCGGGAGACGTCCATCGCGGGGAGTTCGCCCGTGGCCTCGGTCAGGTCGACGATGTCCTCCTCCGTTTCACCATCCAGCGTCATCTCGTCGCCCTTGAGGATGCTGGTTGCACTGAGCAGGTCCTCGCCCAGCCCGGCATCCTCCAGTTCCGAGATCGGTGTCTCGACAGTATCCTCGGTCGACCGGCCCGCCCGTGATCCGGGCATCTCGTCCGCCCCGCCGAGTTCGTCGAGTCCCTCGATGTCGCCGATGTCGAGCGCGAGGTCCTCGATCGGCAGCTCGGCGGTCGGATCCTCGACGCTCCCGGAGACGACCCGGGGGGCCTCGATCGTCGGCGCCTGCGGCGAGATGTCTTCGTCCTCGCCACGCACGGGCTCATCGAGCACGAAATCGAGACCGCCTTCGCCGCCGAGGGCCTGAGTCTGCAGGTGCTCTTCGTCCGACAGGTCGAAGTCCGGGCCCTGCGACTCGCCGGCATCGATGTCGAGGTCGACCGACGCATCGCCGCCCTGCAACTCCATGTCGAGGCTGTCCACGGCGGCCTGCGCGGCGCCGGCAAACAACGGATCCTCGGGCGCGAGCTGCTTGCCCATGATGAGGACCTTGTCCCATTCGCCCGGCTGCGCCTCGGTGCGCGAGGCGTTCATGTCGCGCGCAACCTCGAGGAACCGGTCACGGTTGCCCCAGACGAAAAAGATCTCGAGCAGCTTGAGCTTGAGATCGCGCCGTCCAGGCTCACGCCTGGCAGCCATCTGCACCAGTTCAGCC
This sequence comes from uncultured Gammaproteobacteria bacterium, assembly GCA_963823535.1. Lineage (GTDB taxonomy): Bacteria > Pseudomonadota > Gammaproteobacteria > Steroidobacterales > Steroidobacteraceae > RPQJ01. The sequence continues at coordinate 580,346 of CAWGLZ010000001.1, read as the reverse complement.
GCCTGGTCGTACAAGCCATAGGCCATGTGGAAGTCGGCCTCGGCCAGCGGGTCGCCCGCCTCGAGGTTCATCGGCGCTTCGCCCGACAACGTGTCCTCGATGGAGACGGGCTTGCGCGAAGGCTCCGGCGCACGCATCACCGTCGGAGCCGCCGCGGGCTCGGTCGCGTGACGCTCCTCGACGACGATATTCGACTCGAGCGAACGCGCGGCCACCGCAGCTCGCGACCGGAGGTCTTCCCCCGCCCGTCGACTCAGTGCCTCCTCGAGGCTTTCCTCCGCCGATCCCGCCTCCCGGCGGCTGCGCAGGTAGGCTGCTATGCCGAGCGCCGCCACCAGCAGGGCGAGCAGCGCCCACCAGTACTCGCGCAGCCGGTCGAACAGCGAGGGCGTCGCCTCCGGGGCGGCCGCGGGTACCGGAGCGGGCTCCGGCTCCGCCTCGGGGACAGCCGGCGTCGGCTGCGCTGCGACCGGCCCCTCGGCTGCGGTCTCCGCTGGCGCCTCCCCGGGCTCCGGGCCCGCCGCGTCGGTGCCCGCCTCTACCGCGACCTCGTCTGTCGGTGCCGCACCCTGCAGGGTCGCAAGTTCGGCGTTACGGACCTCGAGCAGCCGGCGCGCTTCGGCAAGCTCCGCCTCCAATTGCTGGACGCGCGACTGCAACTCTCCCGTCGCGCCGTCCGGGGCGGGTGAGGCCGGGACCGACGTCGACGTGGACGGCACGGCGGCACCCTGCTCCGGGGTCACCAGGCGCAGCCGCCCACCGTCTGGCGTCGCCGCCGCGGCCGCGGTCGCGGTCGATCCATCGCGCCACATCCGGTACTGCCGGGCCACCTCGTCGGCGGCTGCCGACGCCGAAATGGCCGTCAAGTCGCTGGTCGCCGGGATCGTGAGTTCACTCCCCGCCCGCAGGACATTGATGTTGCCGCCGAATGCAGCCGGGTTCGCCTGGTAGATCGCGACCATCGCCCGGTTGACGTCCGAGCGCGTGCCCGGATTCGCCGCGCTGGCAATCCGCCACAACGTGTCGTTCCGCTGGACCCGATAGGTCGAACCGGGCTCGATGGACGCTGCCACGGCAACCGGGCGGCTGGCACGGGGAGCGCTCGGCGCGGGCGCGCTGACCGGTGACGGGCGGCTGGCAGGTGGCGGCGGCGCGGTTGCCCTGGGCGTCGCCACCGGGGCCTCGGCAACGCTGGGCGTCGGGGAGAAGACCGGAGGATCGAGGAGAACCGTGTATTCGCGCAGCAACCGGCCCCGTGGCCAGTTGGCCTCGACCAGCATGGTCACGAACGGCTCCGTGACCGGCCGGGGGGAGGTGATTCGCAGGACGTCCCGCCCCCCCGAGCGGACCACCCGGAAGGTGAAGTCCGACAGGTAGGCCGGCTTCTCGAGCCCGTAGCGCACGAAAGTATCGCTCGACGCGAGCGTGGCCCGGAGCGCCGAGAGGTCCTCCTCGGCCGCGGAGACCAGTTCGATCTCGGCGTCGAACGGCTGGTTGAGAGCGGAATTGAGCTTGATCTCGCCGAGGCCCAGCGCATACAGCGCCGACGGCGACATGAGCGCGCTCATCAAGAGGACACGGCGTACGGCTGACTTCATCGCGACTCCCGGCAAACGAATTCGCACGCCGCACCGGGCGACAGTTCTGTCGCGGCACGTTCACGTGGCTTCTGTGAATTAAACATAACTATAGCCCACGGCTACAACCGCGCCCATCCTGGCGCAACGCTGCCCTTCGCTTTGTAGCGCTTTCGCACCCGGCCGACGGGGACGTGGTCCACAGTTCCGGGCCTGGGGAAGGGCCTTCACGCGGATCCCGGAATGACTGGGGTTTCCGAGCGGACGTCCGCATTCTGGGCCCGGTGGCGCAGGTAATGGTCCATCAGCACCAGCGCCATCATGGCTTCCGCGATCGGCACGGCCCGGATACCCACACAGGGATCGTGCCGGCCGGTCGTGCTCACCTCGACTTCCTGGCCATGCACGTCGACGGTGCGCCCCGGGATCACGATGCTCGACGTCGGCTTGAGCGCCATGCTGACGTGCACGTCCTGGCCGGACGAAATGCCGCCCAGCGTCCCACCCGAGCGGTTCGACAGGAACCCGCCCGGCGAAAGCTCGTCCCGGTGCTCCGAACCGCGCTGCTCCACCACGCGGAACCCGTCCCCGACTTCGACGCCCTTTACCGCATTGATGCACATCATGGCGTGGGCCAGGTCGGCATCGAGCCGGTCGAATACCGGTTCCCCGAGGCCCGGCGGCACGCCTGTTGCCACGACCGACACGCGCGCCCCGATCGAGTCGCCGTCGCGCCGCAACTGGTTGATCAGCGCCTCGAGTTCCGGGACCCGGGCCGGGTCCGGGCAGAAGAACGGGTTGCGATCGATCTCGGCCGGGTCCACGACCTCGACCCGCACCGGACCCATCTGCACGAGGTACCCGTGGATGCGGATGCCAAGCCGCTCGCCGAGGTACTTGCGGGCAATCGCGCCGGCCGCCACGCGCATCACGGTCTCCCGCGCGGAAGATCGACCGCCGCCGCGGTAATCACGCAGGCCGAACTTCTGTTGATAGGTGTAATCGGCGTGGCCGGGGCGAAAACGGTCCTTGATCCGGGTGTAGTCGTAGGAACGCTGGTCCTCGTTCATGACGAGGAGACCGATCGGGGTGCCCGTCGTGCGCCCCTCGAACACGCCCGACAGGATGCGCACGGTATCGGGCTCGCGCCGCTGGCTGGTAAAGCGCGAAGTGCCGGAGCGGCGCCGCTCCACGTCCCGCTGCAGATCATCCTCGCTCAGCTCGAGGCCCGGCGGACAGCCATCCACCACGCAACCGAGCGCCGGACCATGACTCTCGCCGAAGCTCGTCACCGTGAACAACTGACCGAACGTATTGCCCGCCATCCCGACTCCTGCTGCACCCGTGCCCGAATTGACCGGACACAATACGCTCAAGAACCCAGATCGGTCTCCCGAAGCAGAAATACGCCGCCCCCGCCCTGCTCGAATTCGAGCCAGACGAATGGCAGCTCCGGAAAGGCCCGCTGGACCCGCTCGTCGCTGTCGCCGACCTCGACAAAGAGCGCCCCGCCCGGAGCCAGATGCCGAGCCGCGCCGGAGAGGAGGCTTCTCACCACGTCGAGGCCGTCGGCGCCCGCCCGCAGCGCGACGTCCGGCTCGTGACGGTACTCGGGCGGCAGGGCCTGCATCTCACCGTCGCTGACGTACGGTGGATTCGCGACGATCAGCTCGTAGCGTGCGTCACCGACCGGCTGGTAGACGTCGCCCTGCAACAGCCGGACGCGGCCGCCGACGCCGTGCCTGGCGACGTTGTGGCTCGCCACCTCGAGTGCCCCTCGCGAGACGTCCACGGCATCCACGCTCGCCTCCGGAAACGCCAGCGCGCAGGCGATCGCGATGCAGCCGGAGCCGGTGCCGACGTCGAGGATCCGTCGCACGCTGTCCGGGTCGATCCAGGGCTCGAATCCGGCGTGGATCAGTTCGGCAAACGGCGAGCGCGGCACGATGACCCGCTCGTCGACCTCGAACTCCAGGCCCGCGAACCACATGCGCTTCATGAGATAGGCGGCCGGCACTCGCCGGTCGACCCGTTGCGCGAACAGCGCGAGCACGCGCTCGACGTCCGCGCGTCCCGGCCGCAGCGCGTACGCACTCCCGGCCTGTCCGTGGTCGAGCGCGAGCGCGTGAAACACCAGCGCGGCAGCTTCGTCGGTCGCGTTGCCCATGCCGTGGCCGTAGGCGAGGCCGGCACGCTCGAAGAGCGCCGAACCATGGCGAATGAGGTCGGCGACGGTCGGGATGCCGGGCAACTCCGGCGCTGTGGCACGGGCGGAGGGCATCACGTCGGTCATCGTATGGGATAATCCGGGTTCATTCGGCCCGTCCGGTTTCCCAGAGCATGGCCAAGAGCGCACGTCCATTGAGGATTGGCATCCTCGTCATTGTAGCCTTTGCGGCGGGGTTGATCCTCGCCCGGATGCTCGCGCCCGAACGCGCCACCCCGCCCGAGACAGAGCGTGCCACGATCCTGCCGTCTCCCCGCGCGCTGCCGTCGCTCGACCTGGTCACCCAGGATGGGCGGACGATTCCGGCTGACTTCTTCGCCGGCCACTGGACACTCGTGTTCTTCGGATTCACCCGCTGCCCGGACGTCTGCCCGACGACGCTGGCCACCCTGGCCCAGGCAGTGCGGCAGCTCGACGATCTGCCCGCACCAGAGCGGCCGCGCGTTCTGCTGGTCAGCGTCGATCCCGAGCGCGACACGCCGGAACTGCTCGCGACCTACGTGCGCTTCTTCGACCCAGCCTTCCTCGCGGCGACCGGCACGCCCGACGCCATTGCCACGGCGGCGACCGCGTTCGGCGTCCCATACGCGAAGGTCGACCTGCCCGAGGGAGGCTACACGCTGGATCACGGTTCCGGCCTGTTCGTCGTGGGCCCGCACGGTGACATCGCCGCCTTCCTCTCTGCACCACACGAGGCGGGCATGATCGCCCGCGACTTTCGCAGAATCGTGAAATGGGTGGAGCCGCGATCATGAGCGTGACTCCGGACGAGGCCGGCGCGTCCGATCGCGCCTTCGCGCTGCTGCAGGACCTGCTGCCGCAGCACCTGCTCTCGCGCGGCATGCATCGCCTCGCCCGGAGCACCCGTCCCGCACTGCGCAGGAACCTGATCCGCACATTCCTGCGAGCCTATCCCATGATCGAGATGCGCGAGGCCGCCGAACCGGATCCCTTCGCGTACGAGTCGTTCAATGCGTTCTTCACGCGCGCGCTGCGGCCCGGCGTCCGGCCGATCGAGGGGGATGAGACCGGGCTGATCTCGCCCGTGGACGGCACCCTCAGCCAGTTCGGCAGGGTGAGCGATGCCCGGCTGCTGCAGGCGAAGGGGATGCATTACACCGTCGAGGGGCTGCTCGCGGATCCGACGGGGCCGCAACGGTACGAGGGTGGCAGCTTCAGTTGCATCTATCTCGCGCCGTACAACTACCACCGTATCCACATGCCGATCGCGGGCCGCCTCACCGCGGCGCGTTACGTGCCGGGCCAGCTGTTCAGCGTCAACGCGGCGACAGCCCGCTCCGTCCCCAACCTGTTCGCACGCAACGAACGCGTCGTCTGCGAGTTCGACACGGCGCTCGGTCCCCTCGCGATGGTGCTGGTGGGCGCGCTGTTCGTCGGCAGCATCGAGACGGTATTCGCCGGCGAGATCAATCCGCCGGCGGCGCGCGGGGGCACGGTGCATTCGATCGAGACCGGGCTCGGGACACGGTTCGACCGCGGCGCCGAGCTCGGACGGTTCAACATGGGTTCGACCGTCGTCCTGCTGCTCGGCAACGCCGCTACCCGGTTCGGGGAGCACCTGGGACCGGGTACGATCCTGCGACTCGGCCAGTTGCTCGCCCGCGTCGCATGAGCCCTGCCCCGGCTGGCGACTGGCGGCCGACGGCGACGCTCGAGGCGCTGCGCCTTCGGGCGCGGATGCTGCGCCGCGTTCGCGAGCATTTCGAGGCGACCGGCGCACTCGAGGTCGAGACTCCCGTGATGGTCGGATCAGCCGTGACGGACGTTCACCTGGAGTCCCTTGCGGTGCGGCGATCCGACGGCGGCCTGGCCGGCTACCTCCATACCTCCCCCGAATACGCCATGAAGCGGCTGCTGTGCGCAGGCGCCCCCGACCTGTACCAGGTGGCGCGCGTGTTTCGCGAGGGCGAGCGCGGACGCAACCACAACCCGGAGTTCACGATGGTCGAGTGGTACCGCCTCGGCATCGACCACCATGCGCTGATGCGCGACGTCGAGGCCCTGCTGCGATCACTGCTGGAGCCCCTGCGACCCATTCTGCCGAGCCGGACGCTGACGTACTCGGAGGCGTTCCGGGCGGAACTGGACGTGGACCCGCTCGAGGACGCGACCGACGAAATCGAGGCGGCCCTGCGGCGTCGCGGACTGGACGTTCCGTCCTCGCTCAGGGACGATCGCGACGATTTGCTCGACCTTGCGATGGCCACGGCCGTGGCACCTGCGTTTGCCGGCGACCGGATCACTTTCCTTCACGACTTCCCGGCTTCGCAGGCCGCCCTCGCCCGCGTGAACGGACCCGTCGCCTCGCGCTTCGAGGCCTTCTGGGGCGGCCTCGAGCTGGCGAATGGCTTCCACGAGCTGGGCGACGCCGCGGAGCAGGCAGGCCGCTTCGCGGCCGACCGTGCAGTGCGCGAGCGCCGCGGTCAGCCGGCTCACGACCCGGACGCCCGGTTCCTGGCGGCGCTGGAGGCTGGACTGCCGGCCTGTGCCGGCGTGGCGCTGGGGTTCGACCGCGTCATGATGATCGCCGCCGGCGCGCAGCGCATCGACGACGTGGTGGCGTTTCCGACCGACCTTGCCTGACATGCCGAGGGAAGCACGCATCCAATGCACGCGACGACCCCGTTACCCGACGAAAAGGCAGCCGCCTACGATCAACTCGAGGCCAGCCTGCGCGCGCTGCTCGACGGCGAGCGCGACCTGATCGCCAACGCGGCGAACCTCGCTGCGCTCCTCTACTGGAGCCTGCCGCAGCTCAACTGGGCGGGCCTGTATCTCGTCGAACCGCAGCACGGCGACCTGCTGCTGGGACCCTTCCAGGGCAGGCCCGCCTGCGTACGGATTCCCATGGGCCGCGGCGTCTGCGGGACGGCTGCCGAACGCCGTGCAACGGTCGTCGTTGCGGACGTCCACGCCTTCCCCGGGCACATCGCCTGCGATTCGGCGTCGAATTCGGAGATCGTCGTCCCGATCGTCCGGGACGGGCAGCTGCTGGGCGTGCTCGACCTCGACAGCCCCGTACACGGGCGCTTCGACGCCGAGGACGCGCGCGGGCTCGAGCGGCTGGTCCGGGCGTTCGTCGCGTCGCTCGGGTAGAGCGCGCGGTCCGGATCAGCTCTTCGCGCGCGAGAGGTACTCGCCGGTCCGCGTATCCACGCGAATGATCTCGCCCTCGTTCAGGAACAGCGGCACGCGCACCACGGCGCCTGTCTCGAGCTTGGCGGGCTTCTGGCCGCCCGTCGCGGTATCGCCGCGCACGCCCGGATCCGTCTCGACGATTTTCAGCTCGACGTGCGCCGGCGCGTTGATGGCCAGGGGCGCGCCATTCCACAGCATGACGTTGCACATCACGCCGTCCTTGAGCCACTGCGCGGAATCGCCCATCGCCTCCTTGCCCGCCGTGTGCTGCTCGAAGGTGTCCGGCACCATGAAGTGCCAGAAATCGCCGTCGCTATACAGGTACTGCATGTCGGTCTCGACCACATCCGCTGCCTCGACGGTGTCGCCCGACTTGAAGTTCCGCTCGAGGGTCCGGCCCGATTTGAGGTTGCGAATCCGCACCCGGTTGAACGCCTGGCCCTTGCCGGGCTTGACGAATTCGTTCTCCACGATGACGTAGGGGTCGCCATCGAGGATGATCTTGAGTCCGGAACGGAACTCGTTGGTGCTGTAGCTGGCCATTGGGTGTCACCCGGTTGTTGAAAGGCGGGCAGCCGGGAAAGAATCGCGGCCCGCTGCAGGTAAGCCGCGCATGATACCGACAACCCGGCCCGCCCGTCAGCCCTGGCCGCGGTCGCGCACGCTGCAGGCGGCAGCGGCCGATCCCGCCGATGCGCACCTGCGGCTGCACGCGGCCCGCCGGGACGATGCTGCAACCTGCGTCACGTTAGCGGGCTCAGTGCGTTTGCTATAGTCGCGCCGCACTCATCGAAACGCGGGTCCGGCCTGGTCCGGATTCGCCGGGGGAATGGCCGTGGCCGAAACCGGCGCGATCCCGGTCGTGGTCCTGTCCCGGCAACAGGATCCCGTCGAGATCATCAACAGCACGCTTCGCAACGCGGGGCATCCAGTGCATTGCACCTGGGTCCGGGAGACGTCCGGGCTCGGTGACGTGCTCTCGCAGGCAGCCCCGCACCTCGTCTTCCTGTGCGTGACGGACGCCGACGAAACCAGTGCCGCGCTCGAGGCCCGCCGCAGATTCGCGACCCAGGTGCCGACGATCCTGGTGCGCGACTCGATCAGCGAGTCCGAACTCGTCCATGCCAACGAACTCGGGGCCCAGGACGTCGTCACGCTGCACTCACGTCCCCGACTGCAGGCCGTGGCGGCGCGCGAACTGCATTCATCCAGGCTGGACCGTGCGCTCGCAGGCACGCTCGCCTCCGCCCGCCAGTACCGGGACCAGATGAAGGCCTTCATGACCGGTTCGACGGATGCGATCGCCCACGTGCAGGAAGGCATCGTCGTCGACGTGAACCCGGCCTGGGTCGAACTCTTCGGGCACGATGAAGCCGCCGCGCTGCTCGGCCAGCCTCTCATGGACCAGTTCCAGCAGCGCAGCCACGCTGCGTTGAAGGGCGCGCTGGTCGCTGCTGCCCAGGGTCGCTGGGCCGATCACTCGCTGCAGGCGGTGGTACTGCTGCCCGGAGGAACGGAACTCCCGGTAGAGATCGAACTGGAGCGATTCGAGTTCGAGGGCGAACCGGCCGTCCGCCTGCGCGTGCCGACTCAGTCGCGCGACGTCGAGACTCTGTCGCTGCAACTGGAAGAGGCGCTGCGCTTCGATACCGGCACGGGGCTGCTGAAACGCGTCGCCTTCTTCGAGCAGGCGGCTGCGCAGGCGGCCGGGACCCTGAAGGCCGGAATCCGCGGGCTTCTGTACATCGAGCCTGACCGGCTGGGCGGACTCGAGGGCGATCTCGGCGCACTCGCCGTCGAGGACCTGGTGGAGGCGGCGGGACAGCACCTGCGTGCCCTGCTCCAGCCAGGCGACGTCGCCAGCCGGATCACCGCCCGGGGTTTCGCCGTGCTGGCGGAACGCGGCAACGCGCGCGACCTCGACGCATGGATGGCACGCGTCCTGAAGCGCTTCTCGGAACACGTCTTTCACGTGGGCGAGCAATCGGTGTCGATCACCTGCAGCGCCGGTGCGACCCTGCTGAATGCGCACGGCGAGCTGCTCGGGGCAGCGCTCGAATCCTCGATCAAGTCCGCACGCGCGGCGGCGGCGGCCGGGGGCAATCGCCTGCTGCGCCCCGAGGACGCGGCCGACAAGCCGGAACTCGAGGAGGCGGACCGCGCGTGGTCCGCGCGGATCAAGTCGGCCTTGATGGCGAACCGGTTCCGGCTCGTACAGCAGCCGATCGCCAGCCTCGTCGGCGAGGGCGAACCGATGTTCGACCTGGTGGTGCGCATGCTCGACGACACGGGCGGGGAAGTGCTCCCGTCGGAGTTCATCGCGGCAGCCCAGCGAACGGACCTGATGAAGAACATCGATCGCTGGGTCGTGGGAGCCGCGATGTCGTTCTGTGCGTCCCGCAAACCGCACCGCGTGTTCGTCCGGCTGTCCCGGGACTCGATGCGCGACGAGACGCTCGGCACCTGGTTGAAGCAGCAGGTAAAGGCGTCGGGCGTGGATCCGCAGCGCCTGGTGATCGAACTGCCCGAGGATCTCGCGACCACGCACCTCAAGGAGGCGAAGGCACTGCAGGACCTGCTGCGTCCACTCGGATTCGCGCTGGCCATCGAGAATTTCGGCTCGACCGGCGAGCCGGGGCCCTTGCTGGCTCACGTGGCGGCGAAATACGTCAAGATCGACGGCACGCTGATGCAGGGGCTCGCCAACGACCGCGGCCTGCAGGACCAGGTGAAGGGACTGGTCCAGCATGCACGGGCTCATGGCGCGACGACGATCGCAGAACGCGTCGAGGATGCCAACACGATGGCCGTGCTGTGGCAGCTCGGCATCGAATTCGTACAGGGCTATTTCGTCAGCAGTCCCGAAGAAGTGGTGCTTGGAGCCTGACCGACGAGCGATCGGCGGTCACTGGTCGACCGTCTCGAGCCCGTCCACGCGTCGCCAGCCCCGCGGCAGGACGGCCCCGCGCTGTCCTCGCTCGCCGCGATAGTCACCGAGGTCCTTGTAGCTGAGTCCCATGTGGCGCTCGCCCGACAGGATGCGCAGTGACTGACCGGGCGCCACCGCCGCAATCGCGAGCAGGGTCTCCTCGCCCGACGCGGCCTTCTTCGACGGAATGCCGAAGATCTTGTTGCCCTTGCCGCGTGGCAGCTCCGGGAGATCCGCGGCCGGAAACGCCAGCAGACGACCATCGGAGTTGACTGCGGCGAGCAGCACCTGCTCGGCAGCCGGCAGCGGCACCGGCGCGAGGACCGAGGAACCCTCGGGCACCTTGAGGATCGCCTTGCCCGCGCGGTTGCGACTGTGCAGCTCGGCCAGCCGGACCATGAAACCGTAGCCTGCGCCGCTCGCGAGTATCCAGCGGTCGTCCGGCTCGCCGATCAGCACTCCGGGAAACGTCGCGCCATCCGGCGGATCCAGGCGACCCGAGAGCGGCTCGCCCTGCCCACGCGCCGACGGCAAGGTGTGGGCCGGCAGGCTATAGGCACGTCCGGTGCTGTCGAGGAACACCGCGAGCTGCGTGCTGCGTCCGCGGGCCGCGGTACGGAACTCGTCGCCGGTCTTGTACGAGAGAGACCTCGGATCGATGTCGTGCCCCTTCGCCGAGCGCACCCAGCCACTGCGCGAGATCACGACGGTCACGGGTTCGCTTGCCACGAGCTCGGTCTCGGCGATCGCCTGGGCCGCGGACCGCTCGACGAGCCTGCTTCTTCGCTCATCCCCATAGCGCTCCGCATCCGCGATGATCTCGTCGCGGACCAGTCGCTTCAGTCGGGACTTGCTGGCCAGCGTCCGGGTGAGCTCATCGCGCTCCAGGGCGAGCTTCTCCTGCTCGCCGCGGATCTTCATTTCCTCGAGCCTGGCGAGATGACGCAGCTTGGTTTCGAGGATCGCCTCGGCCTGGGCCTCGGAAAGCTCGAAGCGCGCGATCAGTGCCGCCTTCGGCTCGTCCTCGTAGCGGACGATGCGGATCACTTCGTCGAGGTTCAGGAAGGCGACGAGCAGGCCGTCCAGGATGTGGAGGCGCGCCTCCACCTTCTCCAGCCGGTGGGACAGTCGGCGCGTGACCGTGTCCGTGCGGAAGGCGAGCCACTCCTCGAGGAGCGGCCTGAGGCCCATGACGCGCGGTCGACCGTCGCGGGCGATGACGTTCAGGTTGACGCGGTAGCTGCGCTCGAGGTCCGTGGTCGCGAAGAGGTGCGCCATCACCTGCTCGACGTCGACCCGGTTCGAGCGCGGCGTGATGATCAGGCGTGTCGGGTGCTCGTGGTCGGACTCGTCGCGCAGGTCCTCGATCATCGGCAGCTTCTTCGCGCGCATCTGGGCCGCGACCTGCTCGAGTACCTTGGAGCCGGACACCTGGTACGGCAACTCGGTGACGACGATCTCCCCTTCCTCCATCTCGTAGCGCGCACGTGCACGGAACGTGCCGTTGCCGGTCGCGTAGATCCTGCCGAGGTCTTCCCGCGAGGAGATGATCTCGGCACCCGTCGGGAAGTCGGGTCCCTGTATGTGCTCGAGCAGCTGCTCCAGGGTCGCCTTCGGCTCCTCGAGCAGGCGCACGCAGGCAGCCGCGACCTCGCGCAGGTTGTGCGGGGGGATGTCGGTCGCCATCCCGACCGCAATGCCGGTGGCTCCGTTCAGCAGCACGTTCGGCAGGCGGGCGGGCAGCAGCGAGGGCTCCTCGAGCGTGCCGTCGAAGTTCGGCGCCCAGTCCACGGTCCCGTCGCCGAGTTCCGACAGCAGCACGTCGGCATACCGGGTGAGCTTCGATTCCGTGTAGCGCATCGCCGCGAACGACTTCGGATCGTCCGGCGAGCCGAAGTTGCCCTGCCCGTCCACGACCGGATAACGGTACGAGAACGGCTGCGCCATCAGCACCAGCGCCTCGTAGCAGGCGGAATCGCCGTGCGGGTGGAACTTGCCGATCACGTCACCCACGGTGCGCGCCGATTTCTTGTGCTTGGCCGTGGCGGCCAGCCCGAGCTCGCTCATGGCATAGATGATGCGACGCTGCACGGGTTTCAGGCCGTCGCCGACGTGAGGCAGCGCGCGGTCGAGGATGACGTACATCGAGTACTCGAGGTACGCCTTCTCGGTGAAGCTGCGCAGCGGCAGGCGCTCGATGCCCTCGAAATTGAGCTCGTTCTGCGTGGTCAAGATCTCTCCCGCCCCTCAGGGCTGCACCGCGACCAGGTTGCCCTTGGTCTCGATCCATTCGCGCCGGTCGGATGCCCGCTTCTTGGCCAGCATCATGTCCATGAGCTGGTCCGCCTGGTCCTGGGCCTCGATCGTGAGCTGCACCAGTCGCCGCGTCTCGGGCGCCATGGTGGTCTCCCGCAGCTGCAGCGGACTCATCTCGCCGAGGCCCTTGAAGCGGGTGACGACCGGCCGGGCCCGCGGATTCTCCGTGCGGATGCGGTCCAGGATGCCGTTGCGCTCGGCGTCGTCGAGCGCGTACTCGACCTGTTTGCCGTAGTCGATCCGGTAGAGCGGCGGCATCGCGACGCACACGTGCCCGGCCCGCACCAGGGGCCGGAAGTGCCGCAGAAACAGCGCGCAGAGCAGCGTGGCGATGTGCAGCCCGTCCGAGTCCGCGTCGGCGAGGATGCACACCTTGTGGTACCGCAACCCGGAGATGTCGTCGGACGCGGGGTCAACGCCGATCGCGACCGCGATGTCGTGGACTTCCTGCGACGAGAGGATGTCGCCGGACTCGACCTCCCAGGTGTTCAGGATCTTGCCTCGCAGCGGCATCACGGCCTGGAACTCGCGGTCGCGCGCCTGCTTTGCCGAGCCTCCGGCCGAATCTCCCTCGACCAGGAACAGCTCGGTCCGCTTCGGCTCCTGGCTCGAGCAGTCCGCGAGCTTGCCGGGCAGCGCGGGACCGCTCACGACTCTCTTGCGGGCGACCTTCTGGCTCGCCTTGAGCCGGTCCTGGGCATTGCCGATGGCCAGCTGGGCGATGCCCTCGCCCGCCTCCGGGTGCTGGCTGAGCCACAGGCCGAACTGGTCCTTGACGATGCCGCTCACGAACGCCGCGGGCTCGCGCGACGTCAGGCGCTCCTTCGTCTGCCCGGCGAACTGCGGGTCGTGCATCTTCGTCGAGAGCACGTAGCTCGCGTCGTCCCAGACGTCTTCCGGGGCGAGCTTCAGCCCGCGCGGCAGGAGGTTGCGGAACTCGCAGAACTCGCGGATTGCCTCGGTCAATCCGAGGCGGAAACCATTCACATGGGTGCCGCCCTGCAGCGTGGGAATGAGGTTGACGTAGCTCTCCTCGACCCGGCTGCCGCCGTCGACGCGCCAGACGACTGCCCAGTCGACGCCTTCGCGCTCGCCCTCGACGCTGCCGGTAAACGGCTCGTCCGGCAGCCACTCGGCGTTCACGAGTGACTCGCGCAGGTACTGCTCGAGGCCCCCGGCATAGAGCCAGGTCTCCTTCTCGCCGGACTTCTCGACCGTGAGCCGCATCTCGAGGCCCGGGCAGAGGACGGCCTTGGCCTTGAGCACGTGCTTCAGCTTCGGCAGCGCAATCTCGGCGGAATCGAAGTATCCCGGGTCCGGCCAGAACCGCACGGTCGTCCCGGTGTTGTTGCGGCCGACCTCTCCGACCACCTCGAGCTTCGAGTGCAGCTTCCCGCCCTTGAAGGAGATGTTGTATTCCTTTCCTCCCCGGCGGACCCAGCACTCCAGGTGCTTCGACAGCGCGTTGACGACGGAGACGCCCACGCCGTGCAGACCACCCGAGAACTTGTAGGTCTTGTCAGAGAACTTGCCGCCCGCATGCAGGCGCGTGAGGATGAGTTCGACGCCGCTCACCTTCTCCTTCGAGTGGACATCCACGGGCATGCCCCGACCGTCGTCGCCGACCTCGACCGAGCCATCCTTGTAGACCGTGACGGCGATCCGCCGGCAATGACCGGCGAGCGCCTCGTCGACGCTGTTGTCGACGACTTCGTGCACGAGATGGTTGGGCCGGCTCGTGTCCGTGTACATGCCGGGCCGGCGCCGGACGGGATCGAGTCCGCTCAGGACCTCGATGTCTTGAGCGGTATAGGTCTGTGTCATCGGTGGTCGTTCCGCGGGCTCGCGTCGGAAGTAAACGGCGCGCGGATTCTAACAGCGCCGTTCCACGCTGGCACGGCCGTCATCCGTGGGCGAACGACGCGAACTAGGCGAGATCGCGCACCAGGGCGTCGCGGGCAGCCTGCGGCAGGGGGTCGATCGCATGACCGTAGGCCTCGTGGTCCATGCCGATGGACACGGCGGCACCGCCCTTCGCGTCCGCGACCATCGCCGGCGTCAACTCGAAGCGCAGGAAGTGCACCGCGGAGGTCTTCTGCTCGTTCTCGCGCTCGAGATCCTCGTCCGCGACCGCGAACACGCGCTCGTGGCCGGCCACCCGGACCCAGCAACGATCCTCGATACCCTTCAGGCGCGCCAGCGCCGTGCGACGCTCGTCCACGTCCGGAAACTCGATCAGCAGCGTGACTTTCCAGTTCGAGCCGTCCGGGATCAGCGGGTTGTAGGCGCCGAGTTCGTCGGCGATGCCCTCGGCCTCGAAGATCCGCTCGATGCGCAGCATCTCCTGCACCTGGTACTGCACCGTGAGGCGATCCTCGAAACACCACGTCGCGTTCGGGCCGCACTGCAGGGTGCGATCGCGCTTGTGCGCAATGACCTGCGGCCGGAACTCGGGTCGCTGCCTGGCGTACTGCTCCAGACTGAAGAGGTCTTCCGGGCGCAGCTTGGTGCCCGGGGCTGTGGTGGCAGTGGCATTCATGTCAGGTGTACCTCGATCCGTGGGTCGGTCCATGTCCAGCGCTTCGCGGGCGGCACGCGGCTAGATTCCATAGGCGAGGCGCAGCAGCTTGAGCGGGTGCGTCGGCGCCTTCGGCTCCTTCAGTCCGGACTCGATCTGGTGGCCGGCCATCGGGCAGTCGCTCGCGTAGTAATCCGGCGATGCCTGCTGGACCTTGTTGAACACCGGCTTGCCGATCTTCATCGACGTGTCCCGGTACTCGCGCTTGACGCCGTACGTGCCGTTGTGACCTGAGCAGCGCTCGATCGCGTCGATCTCGGTGCCGGGCACCAGCGCGAGCACGTCACGCGTCTTGAGCCCGAGGTTCTGGACACGCAGGTGGCAAGGCACGTGGTAACTGACCTTGCCGAGCTGCTTCGCGAAGTCGGTGCGAAGCAGGCCCGCCTTGTGGCGCAGCATCAGGTACTCGAACGGGTCGAACATGGCCGCCTTGACCTTCTGTACCTGGGCGTCCTCCGGGTACAGCAGCGGCAGTTCCTGCTTGAACATCAGTACGCACGATGGGATCGGTGCGACGATGTCGTAACCCTGATCCACCAGGGCGGCCATGGCCGGGACGTTGACGTTCTTCGCCTTCTCGATCGACTCGAGATCGCCGAGTTCGAGCTTCGGCATGCCGCAGCAGCGTTCCTGGGGAATGACCGTCACGGGGATGCCGTTGTGGCGGAACACTCTGGCAAGATCCTCGTCAATGTCGGGTTCGTTCCGGTTGCAGTAGCAGGTGGTGAAGAGCGCCACCTTGCCCCGGGTCTCCGGCGTCGCCTTCACCTCGAGTCCCGGCGTGTCACCACGCGCCACGCGCTTGCGCCCCGAGTCGCTGTGATAGTCGGGAATCGGCGCCTGCGGGTGCACGCCCAGCGTCCGGTCGAGCATCGCGCGCCCGAAACCGCTGCCGTTCACCGCGTTGACGATGCTCGACACCACCGGGATGCCGGCGATCGAACCCACGAGATCGGTGGACGAGAGCACCTTGTCGCGCACGCGCGTTTCGCCCTTGCGGAACCTGACCGCCTTGGCCCGCAGCATCAGGTGCGGAAAATCGATGTTCCACGGGTGGGGCGGCACGTACGGGCACTTCGTCATGTAGCACATGTCGCAGAGGTAGCAGTGATCGACCACTTCCCAGTAGACCTTCCGGTCGACGCCATCGAGTTCCGCCGTGGGCGATTCGTCGATCGCGTCGAACAGCAGCGGGAACGCATTGCAGAGGCTGAAGCACCGCCGGCAACCGTGGCACAGGTCGTAGACGCGCTCGAGTTCCTTGAACAGCGACTCCTCGTCGAAGAATTCCGGGTTCCGCCAGTCGACGGGATGGCGCGTGGGCGCCGCAAGACTGCCCTCACGTCCGGCAGGCACCTGTGTGTGTTCGGCCATGGTCGTCTCCTCGAACCAGCCCGGTCCCCGCCGGGCGTAAAAAAGGGCGGACCCTCGGGGCCCGCCCTCTTTCGCAACCGTCTCGACCGGTCGATCAGAGGGCGTCGAGCGCCTTCTGGAAGCGGTTGGCGTGCGAGCGCTCGGCCTTGGCCAGCGTCTCGAACCAGTCGGCGATCTCGTCGAAACCCTCGTCGCGCGCCGACTTCGCCATGCCGGGATACATGTCGGTGTACTCGTGGGTTTCGCCCGCGATCGATGCCTTCAGGTTGTTGGAGGTGCTGCCGATCGGCAGGCCCGTGGCCGGGTCACCGACCTGCTCGAGGTACTCGAGGTGACCGTGCGCATGGCCCGTTTCGCCCTCGGCCGTCGAGCGGAAAACCGCCGCCACGTCGTTGAAGCCCTCGACGTCAGCCTTCTGAGCGAAATACAGGTAACGGCGATTCGCCTGGGACTCGCCCGCGAACGCGTCCTTCAGGTTCTGCTCCGTCTTCGTGCCCTTCAACGTCTTCATGGGTACCTCCGGGGTCGGTGTCTCGCCGGTTCGGCGAGACTAATTTAGACTAAGTCTAACGAATTTCTAATCTATGCCGGTTCGCTGATCCAGTCAACGCTACCAGTCCCGGCCCTCCGCCGCGATTCGCAGAGACCGATATTGCGGTTTCACCTGCGTTGACCCTCCCCGACCCCTGTGCAAGGCTGCGCGCCTCCCGGAGAGCATCGTGACCCCCAAGAAAGGCAAGACCGTCGATTTCGAGCAGGCGCTCGGCGAACTCGAGGCCGTCGTGGAGCGACTCGAGCAAGGAGAACTCCCGCTCGAGGAAGCGCTGAAGCAGTTCCAACGCGGCATCGAGCTCGCACGCAACTGCCAGTCGTCGCTCAAGCAGGCCGAGCAGAAGGTCGAGATCCTGCTGCGGAAGACGCCCGACGCGACCCCGGAGCCCTTCGACAGCGAAGACTGATCCGGACCCGGCCACCCTGACCATGAACGCCCCCCTCGACGCGAAGCTCGATCAGTGGCGCCGTCGCGTCGAACGGGAGCTCGACCGATGGCTGCCGAACGAGACGACCGTGCCCCGGCGGCTGCACGCCGCACAGCGCTACAGCGTGCTCGGGCCGGGAAAACGCATTCGACCCGCCCTCGTGTACGCGACGGCCGAGACCCTCGAACTGCCCCTGGACCTCGTCGATGCGGCCGCCTGTGCGGTGGAACTGATCCACGCGTATTCGCTGGTGCACGATGACCTGCCCGCCATGGACGACGACGATCTCCGCCGCGGCCGGCCGACCTGCCACCGGGCCTTCGACGAAGCCACCGCGATTCTCGCGGGTGATTCCCTGCAGGTCCTCGCCTTCAAGATCCTCGCGAGCCATCCCGGCGCACCGTCGGATCCCGCGACGCGGGTACGCCTGATCGCGACGCTGGCCGACGCGAGCGGCACCGCCGGCATGGCGGGCGGCCAGGCGCTGGACCTCGGCGCGTCAGGCCGCTCGCTGACCCTCGCGGAGATCGAGCAGATCCACACGCTCAAGACCGGGGCACTGATCCGCGCCAGCGTCGTCATGGCCGCCGACTGCGCCCCGACGCTCTCGCGGGACGGCGTCGAAGCCCTCGGTGACTTCGGCGCGGCGGTTGGACTGGCGTTCCAGGTCCAGGATGACCTGCTCGACGTCGAAGGCGACGTGGCACTCACCGGAAAAGCCACCGGAAGCGACCAGGCACGGGCGATGCCGACCTATCCCGCCGTGGCCGGACCGGAGGCCGCACGCTCCCGGGTACTCGAGTTGCACGGCCGTGCGGCGGAGATCCTCTCCCGGCACGGTTGGGACGACGGCCCCCTGGCCGCCCTGGCCGACTGGTTGCTGGCGCGCCGGCACTAGGCCGGTGGCTTCTGCCGCACTGCGGTAAACTGCCGGCCGATGCCGCCCGTAGACCCCTACCCGCTGCTGTCCACGGTTCACTGCCCGGCCGACCTGCGCAGGCTGCCGGAGTCGCAGCTCGTGCCGCTGGCGTCCGAACTCCGCGAATTCCTGGTCCACACGGTGAGCCAGATGGGCGGACACTTCGCCGCGGGCCTCGGCACGGTCGAACTCACCGTGGCGCTGCACTACGTCTACGACACCCCGCATGACCGGCTGGTCTGGGATGTGGGCCACCAGGCCTATCCGCACAAGGTGCTGACCGGGCGTCGTGACCAGCTCCGGACCATCAAGCTGAAGGACGGGCTGGCGCCCTTCCCGAGCCGGCGCGAGAGCGAATACGACACGTTCGGCGTGGGCCATTCGAGCACCTCGATCAGCGCCGCCACCGGCATGGCGCTCGGCGCCGCGCGGGCGGGTGAGCAGCGGCGCGTCGTGGCGGTCATCGGCGACGGCGCGATGAGCGCCGGCCAGGCGTTCGAGGCACTCAACCACGCCGGCGCACTCGACGTGAACATGCTCGTGGTCCTGAACGACAACGACATGTCGATCTCCGAGAACGTCGGGGCGATGTCGAACTACTTCGCGCGCGTGCTCTCGGGCAAGACCTATGCTGCGCTTCGCGAGGGCGGCAAGAAGATCCTGCGCCGCATGCCGACCGTCTGGGAACTGGCCCGGCGCTCCGAGGAACACATGAAGGGCATGGTGCTGCCCGGCACGATGTTCGAGGAAATGGGTTTCAACTACATCGGCCCGGTCGACGGCCACGACCTCGACGCACTGGTGAAGACGCTCACCAACGTTCGCGACCTGCAGGGCCCGCAGTTCCTGCACGTCGTGACGCGCAAGGGCAAGGGCTACGCACCGGCCGAGGCCGATCCGATCAAGTGGCATGGACCGGGGCCGTTCGACCCGAGGAGCGGCACGATCTTCAAGGAACAGAGCACCGGGCCGGCCTACTCGCAGGTCTTCGGCCAGTGGCTCTGCGACATGGCGGAGCGCGACCCGCGCATCGTCGGCATCACCCCCGCCATGCGCGAAGGCTCGGGCCTGGTCGAGTTCTCGAAGCGTTTCCCGACGCGCTATTTCGACGTCGGGATCGCGGAACAGCACGCCGTGACGCTTGCGGCGGGATTCGCCTGCGAGGGCGCGCGGCCCGTGGTCGCGATCTACTCGACGTTCCTGCAGCGCGCCTACGACCAGTTGATACACGACGTGGCCCTGCAGAACCTGCCGGTGGCGTTCGCCATCGATCGGGGCGGGCTCGTCGGGGGCGATGGTGCCACGCACCAGGGCGCGTTCGACCTTAGTTTCCTGCGCTGCATTCCGAACATGGTCGTCATGGTTCCGTCCGACGAGAACGAGTGCCGCCAGATGCTCTTCACCGCCGCGACGCTGGACGGTCCGGCGGCGGTGCGCTACCCGCGCGGCCCGGGCCCGGGGGTCGCGATCGAAGCCGAGATGACGGCGCTGCCGGTCGGGCGCGCCGAGGTGCGACGGGAAGGCCGCAGCGGACTGCTGCTGCTCGCGTTCGGCCCGATGCTGGCGCCCTGCACGGCAATCGCCGACCGGCTCGATGCGACCCTCGTCAACATGCGCTTCGCGAAGCCGCTGGACGAGGAACTCGTCTGCCGGCTGGCCAGGACGCACCAGTGCATCGTGACGCTCGAGGAGAACGCGATCGCCGGCGGCGCGGGCAGCGCGGTGGGCGAGTGCCTGGCCGCCCACGGAATCGAGCGCGCGCTGCACCACGTCGGGATTCCCGACGAGTTCATCGAGCACGGTTCCCGCCAGGACTGCCTGGTGAAGGCGGGCCTCGATGCGGCCGGCCTGGAGCGCGCCATCCTCCGCGCATGGCCCGGGCATTCCACCGCGCTCGCCGTCGCCGGCGGGCGCCCGGCCGCCGGCTGAGCATGGACCGACCCGTGGCGATGGACGACGTACAGGGCCGGGCCGACTCCCGGCAGATTCCGATCAACAAGGTCGGCGTCAAGGACATCTACCACCCGGTACGGGTGAAGGACAGGACCGCGGGCGAGCAGCACACGGTCGCCAACTTCAACATGTACGTGGCCCTGCCGCACAACTTCAAGGGCACGCACATGTCGCGCTTCGTCGAGGTGCTGCACCAGCACGAGCGCGAGGTGTCCGTGGAGTCCTTCCGCGTGATGCTCAAGGAGATGACCCGTCGCCTCGACGCGACCACGGGCCACATCGAGATGAGTTTCCCGTACTTCGTGATGAAGACGGCCCCGGTCTCGGGCGTCGCGAGCCTGATGAACTACGAGGCCAGCCTGATCGGCGAAATCCACGACGGCCGCGAGGACATGTGGATCCGCGTGGTGGTGCCGGTCACGAGTCTCTGCCCGTGCTCGAAGCGCATCTCCGAGCGCGGTGCGCACAACCAGCGTTCGCACATCACGATCAAGGCCCGCGTCCGCGGACACCTCTGGATCGAGGAGCTGATCGACATCGCGGAGCAGGAGGCGTCGAGCGAACTGTTCGGGATCCTCAAGCGACCGGACGAGAAGCACGTGACCGAGCGCGCCTACGACAACCCGAAGTTCGTCGAGGACATCGTGCGTGACGTGGCCGTGCGGATGAACGCCGAGGACCGCATCCTCGCCTACGTCGTGGAGGCCGAGAACTTCGAGTCGATCCACAATCACTCGGCCTACGCCCTGATCGAGCGGGACAAGGACGCCGGGTAGCGATCGCTACGTCTGTCCGTTGCTCTTCCTGCCCCGCTGCAGCCGCTCGATCAGTTCCCGCAGAAATACCTTGTTGAAGCGCAGCTGGCAGGCGATGGAAGCCTGCTCGAGCAGCGTGGCCGTGACCTTGAGCAGCGTGACCTGGCCCTCGGCCTCGATGACGGTATCGCGACGCGATCCTTCGGCGAACGCCGCCTCGCCGAAGCAGCCTCCCGCGTCGACGCGACCGATGGTCTCCCCGCCGCGACCGACCCGGACCTGGCCGGAGACGACCACGTAGAAGCGGTCGTCGATGTCGCCCGGGCGCAGCACCGGCTCGCCGGGCTCGCAGTCCATCCAGCAGCCCGCGCGCATCACCTCGCGGATCTCCGCGTGCGA
The DNA here is from genome assembly GCA_963823535.1 of uncultured Gammaproteobacteria bacterium. GTDB lineage: Bacteria > Pseudomonadota > Gammaproteobacteria > Steroidobacterales > Steroidobacteraceae > RPQJ01. Next base: position 559,180 of record CAWGLZ010000001.1, on the reverse strand, counting down.
GAAGTCGTGGAAGAAGCGCAGCCTGCGCAGCACCGCGAAGCGCTCCTCGTCGTCGATCTCCGACTGGGCCAGGCGCAGCTTCTGGTGCACGCGCGTCAGCTCGGCGGCGAACTCGGCACCGTTGCGATGGCGGCTGGCCCGGTCCTTCTGCAGCGCACGCGCGACGACGGCCTCGAGTTCCTCGGGAATTTCCGGTCGCACCTCGCGCAGCGGCTCCGGCATCGACTGCACGACCTGCCGCAGGAGCTTGCCGAGCGCGCCGGCCCTGAACGGGCGCTGGCCGCACAGCATCTCGTACATCACTGCGCCGAGCGAATAGAGGTCGGAGCGGGCATCGAGCTCGTGGCCCTGCACCTGCTCCGGCGACATGTAGGCCGGGCTGCCGGCAACGCCCTCGAGACGCGAGATGTCCGAGTCGCTCACCAGCGCAATGCCGAAGTCCACGATGCGCACGTCGCCGTCCTGCGTGAGCAGGATGTTCGACGGCTTGATGTCGCGGTGCACGACACCTCGCGAGTGGGCGTAGTGCAGCGCCTTGGCGCACTTGTAGAGGATCTGCACCACCTGGTCGATCGGCAGCAGGCTGCCGGAGCGACAGTAGGCCGAGAGCGTCCGCGCCCCGTGGATGTGCTCGGTGACGACGTAGCGACGCCCCTCTTCCTCCCCCGCATCGTAGATCGGCACGATGTTCGGATGGTGGAGCTTGCCGATCATGTGCGCCTCGCCCATGAACATGCGGCGGGCATTGCGGCTCTCGGCGTCGTCACCGACGGTCGTGTGGTACATCTTGATCGCGACGTCGCGACCGTAGAACGGGTCGTGCGACAGGTACACCGTTCCCGTGCTGCCGCGCCCGACCTCGTGCACCACGTAGTACTTGCCGATGCGTTCCGGCACCAGCGAGGGGGCGGAGAGGATCGGAGCGGTCTGGGTGCCTGCGAACGCTGTTTGTCTTGTCACGTCACGTAGCCGACGAGCATTAGTCCGAGCGCGGCAAAGACGCCGGCCAGTACGTCGTCGAGCATAATCCCCGCTCCACCGCGCATTCCGTGATCGATCTCGCGGATCGGCCAGGGCTTGGCGATGTCGAAGATGCGGAAGAGCACGAAGGCGAGCACCGCGCCCCACCACGAATCCGGCGCGGCGAGCATGGCGATCATCATGCCCGCGACCTCGTCCCAGACGATCGCGGGGTGATCGTGGACACCGAGCCTGCGTGCGCTCTCCCCGCAGATCCAGACGCCGGCGACGACGGCGGCCAGGGTCGCCGCGAGGTTCCACCCGAACCCGAGCGGTGCCAGTGCCAGCGCGATGCCGAGGCCCACGAGCGAGCCGAACGTCCCGGGGGCGAAGGGCGCGAGGCCGGCCCCGAAGCCGAGCGCCAGGAAATGCACCGGGTCGGCCAGGTGCCGCCAGGTCGGCCTGAGCACGGCCTGCGGCGGCTCAGGCGAAGTGGTCATAGCCACCCCCGGTCACGCTCGCCGGAACCCCGTTGCGCGTACAGCGCACCCCGCCGCCGCCCTCGATCTCTCCGATGCAGTGCACGGGGAGCGCGCCGGACCAAGCCGCCTCGAGGCGCTTCGCCTCGGCCGCCGGCAGCGTGAAGAGCAGTTCGTAGTCGTCGCCGCCGAACAGCACGAACCGCTCGCGCTCCGCGGTGGCGTGACGGCGCAGTAGTTCTGCCGAGACGGGCAGGCGCTCGAGGTCGAGGCGCGCGCCGACGCCGCTCGCAGCGCAGAGCTTGCCGAGATCGCCGAGCAGCCCGTCGGAAACGTCCATGGCGGCGCTCGCGCGCCCCTGCAGCGCCCGTCCCAGCGCCACCCGGGGCTCGGCGTAGAGGTAACGCTGCACCAGCGGATCCGGCGCATCGCGCCCGGCGCCGCCTCGCAGGGCCTCCAGGCCCGCCGCTGCTTCGCCGGGCCAGCCTGAAACGTAGAGCAGGTCGCCGGCACGCGCACCGCTGCGCCGCAGCGCCTTGGCCCCGTCCACGAATCCGAGGGCGGTGATGGAGATGACGCGGGGCCCGCGAACCGTGTCCCCGCCGACCAGCGCAACCCCGTGCCGCTCCGCGAGTCCGTACAGGCCTGCGGAGAATCCCCGCAGCCAGGTCTCGTCGGCCGCCGGCAGCGACAGCGACAGCAGCGCCCAGGCGGGCTCGGCGCCCATCGCGGCGAGGTCGCTCAGGTTGACGGCGAGCGCCTGGTGACCGACGGATTCAGCCGGGGCGTCAGCCAGGAAATGCCGGCCCTCGACCAGCGTGTCCGTGGCCACGACCAGCGCCCGGTCCGCCGGGACCTCGAGCACCGCCGCGTCGTCGCCCACGCCGAGCAGCACGTCTTCCCGCGTGCTGGCCCGCGTGAAATACCGTTCGATCAGGTCGAACTCGCCGAGCGGCATTGCGGCACCCGGTCAGCCGCGCGTCGCGCCGGCCGCGGCCTGCTCGGCGGCCCGGTGTCGGCGTGCGGCACGATCGAGTACCGCGTTCACGAACTTGTGGCCGTCGGTCGCGCCGAATCGCTTGGCCAGCTCGACGCCTTCGTTGATCACCACGCGATAGGGCACGTCGAGGCGCTGCCCGAGTTCATGCAGGCCGAGGAGCAGCACCGCCCGCTCGACCGGGTCGAGCTGCGCGACGGGCCGGTCGATCAAGCCCGCGAGTTCCTCGTCGAGCCCCGCGGCGCCCTCGGTCACCGCCTGCAGCAGTTCGCCGAAGTACTGCGCATCGGCATCGGCATACCCTTCCGCTTCGGCAAACTGGTTGCGCAGCTCGGCGGCGCTCTGGCCGGTGAGCTGCCACTGGTACAGCGCCTGCATCGCGAGCTTTCGCGACAGGCTGCGTGCACGGCCGGAACGGTCGGGGCGGCGGGTCATCGTCAGGCGCCGAGGCGCTTGAGCAGGTTGGCGAGTTCCAGCGCGCAGAGTGCGGCGTCGGCACCCTTGTTGCCCGCCTTGGTACCCGCCCGCTCGATGGCCTGCTCGATGGTATCCGTCGTCAGCACGCCGAAGGCGACGGGCACGCCGGTGTCGTCGGCCACGCGGGCCAGGCCCGATGCACACTGGCCCGCCACGTGATCGAAGTGGGGCGTGGCTCCGCGGATCACCGCGCCCAGAGCGACGATCGCGTCGTAGCGCTTGCTCGTGGCAACCCGCCGGACCACGAACGGCAGGTCGTAGGCCCCGGGCACGCGGATGAGCTCGACCTGCTTCTCCGTCGCACCGTGGCGCAGCAGGGCATCGACGGCGCCACGGATCAGCGAATCGACGATCATGTCGTTGAAGCGCGCGGCCACGATCGCGAACCGGAGGTCGCGTGCCAGGAGGTCGCCATTGAGGGTACGGATGTTGTCCATGCCGGGGTCCTTCAGCTCGCTTCGTCGACGTATTCGGTCACTTCGAGCCCGAAGGCCGAGAGCCCGTGCATCTGCTTGGGCGCGCTCAGCACCCGCATGTGCGTGATGCCGAGATCTTTCAGGATCTGCGCGCCGATGCCGTAGGTACGCAACACCTGCGAGCCGCGCGCCTTGCCGACTACCGTCGACCTTTCGGTCGACCGCACGGCCTCGGCGATCTCGAGCGGGCTCTCGTGCGGCCGCAGCAGCACCACGACACCGGTGCCGTCGCGGGCCACGCGCTGCATCGCGCTGCGCAACGTCCAGCTGTGGCCCACCTCGCGGGCGCCGACGAGGTCCCGCACCGTGTCCTTGAGGTGTACACGTACCAGCGGCGCCGTCGCCTGGTCGAGACGGCCGCGCACCAGTGCGAGGTGCACGGTGCCATTCACGTGGTCCTCGTAGCAGTGCAGGCGGAACGCGCCGAAGTCCGTCTCGATCTCGCGTTCGGCGATGCGCTCGACCGAGCGTTCCTTCTCGAGTCGATAGCGGATCAGGTCGGCGATGGTGCCGATCTTGAGCTCGTGCTCGCGCGCGAACGCCTCGAGTTGCGGGCGCCGGGCCATCGTACCGTCCTCGTTCAGGATCTCGACGATGACGGCCGCCGGCTCCAGTCCCGCGATGCGCACGAGGTCGCAGCCCGCCTCGGTGTGGCCGGCCCGCGTCAGCACGCCGCCGGGCTGTGCCATCAGGGGGAAAATGTGCCCAGGTTGCCGCAGATCCTCGGGGCGGGCGTCCGGCGCGACGGCCGTGCGGATCGTGTGGGCCCGGTCGTATGCCGAAATTCCCGTCGTCACGCCCTCGGCGGCCTCGATCGAGACCGTGAAGTTGGTCCCGTGATCCAGGTCGGTGTCGCTCACCATGAGCGGCAGCCGCAGCTGGCGGCACCGGTTGCGCGTCAAGGTCAGGCAGATGAGGCCCCGACCGAAGCGCGCCATGAAATTCACGTCCTCGGGACGGACCTTCGAGGCGGCCATGATGAGGTCACCCTCGTTCTCCCGGTCCTCGTCGTCCATCAGGATGACCATTCGTCCGCTGCGAATGTCGTCCAGAATCTCATCGATGTTATTCAATGACTGCATGCAGTATATGTCGTATTTATTTGAATTATATCAATAAATATCTGGCGCAAAGTGCCCGCTCCGGTCTGTCGCGCCGCCGCAGTGTAGCAGGCAGGACCGCTCGCCCGCCGAACCCCTAGGGGCGCGACTCGGCGACCAGGCGCTCCAGGTAGCGGGCGATGATGTCCACCTCCAGGTTGACCCTCGTCCCGGGCCGATAGTCGCCCAGGATCGTCGCCTGCAGGGTATGCGGCACGAGATTTACGTCGAACGAGCAGCCCGACACGCCGTTCACCGTGAGGCTGACCCCGTCGACGCAGATCGAGCCCTTGCGGGCGACGTAGCGTGCCAGTTCGGCCGGAACCTCGAACCCGACGCGGACCGACCGGGCGTCGTCATGTCGCGAGACCACCTGCCCCACGCCGTCGACGTGTCCGGTGACGTAATGGCCACCGAGGGCCTGGCCCGCGGTGAGCGCCTTCTCGAGGTTGACGCGCGTGCCCTCGACCCAGTCCCCGGCCGTCGTGAGCGACAGGGTCTCGCGCGACACGTCGGCGGCAAATGCATGGGACTCGAGCCTCACGGCCGTCAGGCAGGCGCCGTTGACCGCGATGCTGCCGCCGATTTCCACCCCGTCGAGCGGAACCGTGCCCGCCTCGATCCAGATCGTCACGTCGCCCCCGCGCGGCTCGACGGCGCGCACCTGCCCGACGCCCTGCACGATGCCCGTGAACATCAGCCACCTACTCGCTTCGGCCGCAACGTGAGCCGCAGGTCGTCGCCGATACGGGTGACCTCGCGCCACTCGAACTCGCAGCGGTCGCACATCCGCTGCAGCGGGGGAAGGTTGAACAGCCCGCGCGCCACGTCGCCGAGAACGACCGGCGCCATGTAGACGACGATCTCGTCCAAGAGTCCCCTGCGGACGAATTCGCCGGCGAGCGTCGGCCCGGCCTCGACCAGCACCTCGTTGCATTCGAGTTCCCCGAGCCGGTCGAGCACCGCCTCGAGGTCGAGGCCGGCCTCGTCCGCGCCCACGGACTCGACGCGCGCCCCCACCGCACGCAGTGCTTCCGCCAGCGGCGACGACGCGTCGCGTGTGAGGATCATGGTCGACCCCGCGAAGCACAGGACCTGCGACGTCGGGGGCGTCCTCAGCTGCGAATCGAGCACCACCCGCAGCGGCCGCCGGCCGCGAAGGTCGAGGTCGGGATCCCGGACGGTCAGCAGCGGGTCATCGGCGAGCACCGTGCCACTGCCGGAGATGATCGCAGAGGAGCGCGCACGCAGCCGCTGCACGTCCGCCCTCGCCCGCTCACCCGTGATCCACTTGCTGGTGCCGTCCGCCAGCGCCGTCCGCCCGTCGAGGCTGGCACCGAGCTTGAGCGTGACCCAGGGCCGTCCGGTGAGCATGCGCCGGACGAACCCCCGGTTGATCTCGGCGGCCTCGCCTGCCAGCAGGCCATACGCCGTCAGGATTCCCGCCTGCTCCAGCTGCGCCAGCCCGGCCCCGTTGACGCGCGGGTTCGGGTCGCGCATCGCCACCACGACCCGTCGCACGCCCGCCGCGACCAGCGCGTCGGTGCACGGCGGCGTGCGCCCATGGTGCGAGCACGGCTCGAGCGTCACGTAGGCCGTGGACCCGCGCGCCGCCACGCCGGCCTCGCGCAGTGCGACCACCTCGGCGTGCGGTTCGCCAGCGCGCTGATGATGCCCCTCGCCGACGACCTGGCCCCAGCGCGCCAGGACGCAGCCGACGCTGGGATTGGGCGGGGTCGAGTACAGGCCCTGCCGGGCCAGCTCCAGGGCCCGCACCATGTGATGGTGGTCGTCGGCGTCGAACGTCGTCACTTCTTGCGGCCCTCGGGCTCGGGCTGAGACCACAGGCCGAGTTGCACGTCCTCGACGGTGCGCGGACGACGATGCCGCAGTTGCTCGATCTCCTCGCGGAACGCATCGACGTCCTGGAAGCTCCGGTAGACGGACGCGAAGCGGACGTAGGCGACTTCGTCGAGCCGGTGCAGTTCGTCCATGACGAGTTCGCCGACCAGGCGTGCCGGGACCTCGCGCTCGCCGAGCGTGCGCAGCTTGTGGCAGACGTGGTTGACGGCGGCGTCCACCGCCTCGCTCGACACCGGCCGCTTCTCGAGCGCCCGCAGCATGCCCGCCCGCATCTTGGCCTCGTCGAATGGCTCGCGCGTCGCGTCGCTCTTGATGACCCGCGGCATCACGAGTTCCGCCGATTCGAAGGTCGTGAATCTTTCCTCGCACTTCAGGCACTCGCGCCGCCGCCGCACCTGCTGACCCTCGGCCGAGAGGCGCGAATCGATGACCTTGGTCTCCTCGTGCGCGCAGAAGGGGCAGTGCATCGCCGGGAACGACCGTGCCGTGGTTCAGCCGTAGACCGGGAACCGGCGGCAGATTTCGAGCACGGATTGCCGCGTGCGCTCGATGACCGCCTCGTTCCCCACGTCGTCCAGCACGTCGGCGATCCAGCCGGCGAGCTGCACGACCTCGGCCTCCCCGAACCCGCGGGTGGTCACGGCCGGCGTCCCGATCCGCAGGCCGCTGGTCACGAAGGGCGAACGCGGGTCGTTAGGAACGGTGTTCTTGTTGACCGTGATGTGCGCGCGCCCGAGCGCGGCGTCCGCATCCTTGCCCGTGACGTTGCGCTCGATGAGATCGACGAGGAACAGGTGGTTGTCCGTGCCGCCGGACACGATCCGGTAACCGCGCGCGATCAGCGTCGTCGCCATCGCCCGAGCATTGGCGATGACCTGCCGCTGGTAATCCTTGAACTCCGGCTGCAACGCCTCGAGGAATGCGACCGCCTTGGCCGCGATCACGTGCATCAAGGGCCCGCCCTGCGTGCCCGGGAAGATCAGTGAATTCAGCTTCTTCGTGATCTCCTCGTTGGCCCGGGCGAGGATCAGCCCCCCGCGCGGCCCGCGCAGGGTCTTGTGCGTCGTGGTCGTGACGACGTCGGCGAACGGGATCGGGCTCGGGTAGACGCCGGCCGCGACGAGGCCCGCCACGTGGGCCATGTCCACCAGGAAGTACGCGTCGACCGAGTCGGCAATCTCGCGGAAACGTGCCCAGTCCACCACGCGCGAGTACGCCGAGAAGCCCGCAATGACCAGCCGGGGCCGGTGCTCGAGCGCAAGGCGCTCGACCTGCGCGTAGTCGATCTCGCCAGTCGCGGTATCGAGCCCGTACTGGACGGCGTTGAAGATCTTCCCGGAGAAATTGACCTTGGCACCGTGCGTCAGGTGCCCGCCGTGGTCGAGACTCATGCCGAGCAGTGTGTCGCCCGGCTTGATGAGCGCGAGGTAGGCCGCGGCGTTGGCCTGCGAACCGGAGTGCGGCTGGACGTTCGCATAGTCCGCGCCGAAGAGCCGCCGGGCCCGCTCGATGGCGAGCTGCTCGGCAACGTCGACGTACTCGCAGCCCCCGTAGTAACGCTTGGCCGGGTACCCCTCGGCATATTTATTCGTGAGCACGGAGCCTTGGGCCTCGAGCACACGCGGGCTGGCGTAGTTCTCCGACGCGATGAGTTCGATGTGGTCTTCCTGGCGGATGCGCTCGTGGTCGAGCGCGGTCGCGAGTTCGGGATCGAACCCGGCAATCTTCATGCTGGCGGGAAACATGGGCACTCCACGGTCGGGGACGCACAATTGTAGCGGTTTGTGGCCGCAGACTCGCGGACGGCTTCCCGCGCGGCCCCAAACCCCTTCGACGACGAGGCGGCCGGGGCGGCCGGCACCCTCGCCGGGCCTCGCACGGTATCGACCGCCCACGGCTGCCCGGCGTGGCGCGGACAGCGGCGAAGCCGCATAATCGCGGCCCTTTTCCGTCCCTATACCGCAATCGAGCCCATGGCCCAGTTCATCTACACCATGAACCGCGTCGGCAAGGTCGTTCCGCCGAAGCGGGTCATCCTTCGCGACATCTCCCTGAGCTTTTTCCCGGGCGCCAAGATCGGCGTGCTCGGCCTGAACGGCTCGGGCAAGTCCACGCTGCTCCGGATCATGGCCGGCATCGACAAGGAGTTCGAGGGCGAGGCCCGGCCGCAACCGGGAATCAAGATCGGCTTCCTGTCGCAGGAGCCCCAGCTCGACCCGTCCAAGGACGTCCGCGGCAACGTCGAGGAGGCCGTAAGCCACATCAAGGACGCCCTGGCACGCCTCGATGCGGTGTATGCGGCGTATGCCGAGCCGGACGCGGACTTCGACAGGATCGCGGCCGAGCAGGCGAAGCTCGAGGCGATCATCCAGGCGTCGGATGGCCACAACCTCGAGCGCCAGCTGGAGGTGGCCGCGGATGCACTGCGCCTGCCGCCCTGGGAAGCCGACGTCACGAAGATCTCGGGCGGTGAGCGCCGTCGAGTGGCGCTCTGCCAGCTCCTGCTTTCAAAGCCGGACATGCTGCTGCTCGACGAGCCCACCAACCACCTCGACGCGGAGTCGGTCCGCTGGCTCGAGCACTATCTCGAGACCTATCCCGGCACGGTGATCGCGGTCACCCACGATCGTTACTTCCTGGACAACGTTGCCGGCTGGATCCTCGAGCTGGACCGCGGGCACGGCATTCCGTGGCAGGGCAACTACACCTCCTGGCTCGAGCAGAAGGAAAAGCGCCTGCAGGTCGAGGAGCAGCAGCAGGAAGCCCTCAAGAAGATGCTTGCGCGCGAACTCGAGTGGGTGCGCCAGAACCCGAAGGCGCGCCAGGCAAAGAGCAAGGCCCGCATGCAGCGCTTCGAGGAACTGCAGTCGCGTGAGTTCCAGGAGCGCAACGAAACCAACGAGATCTACATCCCGCCCGGTCCACGCCTCGGCGAGCTGGTGATCGAGGCCAATGGCCTCTCCAAGGCCTACGGCGAGAAGCTGCTGTTCGAGAACCTCAACTTCAATCTTCCTCAGGGCGGCATCGTCGGCATCATCGGCCCGAACGGCGCCGGCAAGACCACGCTCTTCCGGATCCTCACCGGCCAGGAGCAGGCCAACGCCGGAGAAATCCGCATCGGGCCGTCGGTGCAGCTGGCCTACGTGGACCAGTCCCGGCAGTCGCTCGACGACAGGAAGACGGTCTGGCAGGAGATCTCGAACGGGCTCGACATGCTCAAGGTCGGCAGCTACGAGACGCCTTCCCGGGCCTACGTCGGCCGCTTCAATTTCCGCGGCTCACAGCAGCAGCAGTCGATCGGCGAGCTGTCGGGCGGCGAACGCAATCGCGTGCACCTGGCGAAGGTGCTCAAGGAGGGCGGCAACGTCATCCTGCTCGACGAGCCCACCAATGACCTGGACGTCGAGACCCTGCGGGCACTCGAGGAGGCGCTGCTGAGCTTCCCGGGCTGCGCAGTCGTGATTTCGCACGACCGCTGGTTCCTCGACCGCATCGCGACCCACATCCTGGCATTTGAGGGCAACAGCGAAGTCGTGTGGTTCGAGGGCAACTACTCGGACTACGTCGAGGACCTGAAGCGTCGCCGGGGAGACGACGCGGAGCAGCCGCACCGCGTGCGCTACCGGTCGCTGCACGCCTGACCGGGATAGACTGCGCGCGGGGATGCAATGGCGACAACACGACGCAAGCCCGTGCTCGAACTCGACGGCGCCAGGCTCACGCTCGCGCGCCTGCGCGAGTTCGAGGCGCGACGCCCGACGGTACGGCTGGCCCCGTCTGCACGCACGAAGATGCAGGCGTCCGTCGAGGCCGTGCAGCGAGCCGTGGCGCAGGGCGCCGTGTCCTACGGGATCAACACGGGATTCGGCGCGTTCGCCAATCGCGTCATCCCCGCGGCCAAGACTCGCAAGCTTCAACTCAACCTGATCCGCAGCCACGCCTGCGGCACCGGCAGCCCCCTGCCGGCGCACATCGTCCGCCGCATGTTGCTCCTCAAGGCCAACAGCCTGGCCGCGGGTGTCTCGGGCGCGAGACCGGCGTTGGTGGACGTGCTGACGGGCCTGCTGAACGCCGACGTCCTCCCTGTGGTGCCCTCGCAAGGCTCCGTGGGCGCCTCCGGCGACCTGGCGCCCCTGGCGCACATCGGCCTGGCACTGATCGGCGAGGGTGAGGCGGTGCAAGCGGGCGAACCTCTCTCCGGCGCGGCCGTGACGCACGCGGCCGGGCTCGAACCGCTGGTGCTGCAGGCCAAGGAAGGCCTGGCGCTGCTCAACGGGACCCAGCTCAGCCTGGCGCTCGCGCTCGAGGGGCTCTTCCAGGCCGAGCGCCTGCTCGACGCGTCGATCGTCTCTGGCGCGCTCACCGTCGAGGGCCTGGCGGGCAGCCACGCCCCGTACGACACACGGATACAGGAAGCGAGCCGCCTGCCGGGGCAGGCGCGCGTGGCACGCAAGCTCCGGACGCTGCTCACGGACAGCGAGATCCGTCGCAGCCACGAGCACTGCGAGCGCGTCCAGGACCCCTATGCCGTCCGCTGCATGCCGCAGGTGTTCGGCGCCGTCGAGCACACACTCGATCACGCACGATCGGTGCTCGGCGCCGCCATCAACGGCGTTTCCGACAACCCCCTGATCTTCGGTGACGACATCCTGTCGGGCGGCAACTTCCACGCCGAGCCGATCGGCTTCGTGAGCGACTTCCTCGCCATCGCCGTCGCGGAACTGGCCAGCATCTCGGAGCGACGCATCGACCTGCTCGACCGACGCGTCAATCCCAACCTGAACATGTTCCTCGCCACGGAACCCGGGCTCGAATCCGGCTTCATGATGGCCCACGTGACGGCGGCGGCCCTGGTTTCGGAGAACAAGACCCTGGCCCATCCGGCCTCGGTCGACAGCCTGCCCACCTCCGCGGGGCAGGAGGACCATGTCAGCATGGCCCCCTGGGCCGGGCGCAAGCTGCTGATGGTGTGCGCGAACGCCGCGACCGTCGTGGGCATCGAACTCCTGGCGGCGGCACGGGCCGTGGACGCGATGCGCCCGCTGACCACTACGCCCGAGTTGCAGCGCGTGCACGCGATGATCCGCGAGCACGTACCGCTGCGGGCGCATGACCACCGGCTGGACCGGGACATGGAATCGCTCGCGGCACTGGTGCGCGCGGGGGCCTGGTCGGCCTTCGTCGATTGAGGCGCCATGCAGGCGATCCTCGCCATCCTGGCCACCTTCGCCCTCGTTACGCTGCTGCTGGGCTGGAGCCGCTGGCTCGCGGGACGTCGCTGGGCGGCTGCCGGCCACTGGCTGCTCGCGGCCATCGTCGGCGGAGCCACGGCCTGGGGCTGGCCCGTCGCAAACCACGTCGCGACCTATGAACCAAGAGTCGGGCAGGCCATCGCCGAGTTACTCGTCGAACAGACGGGCGCCCGCCGCTTCCGCGTCACGCTGACCCGCCTGCCGTCCGGCCGCATGCAGGTGTTCGAACTCGCGGGGACGGAGTGGCGCGTGGACGTGCGGACGCTCGACTGGAAGGGCCGCGCCGCAGACCTCGGCTGGGCGCCCCTGTACCGCCTCGAGCAACTGTCGAGCCGCGAGACCGCGGCAGCGGAGCGCGCGACCACCACCTACGATCTTCGCCGGGAACGGGGTCGGGACATCTGGCCGCGAGCCGGCTCCGACCCGCTCTGGGTCAGACTGGTGCAGGCCGGCAGTGCCGGTGCCGCCTGGCAGCCGCTGGCGAATGACGCCCGGTTCGAGCTGACGCTGACGGAGGCCGGCATCGAGGTGAAGCCGCTGAATACCCCGGCCTCGGAGAGCCTGGCCGCCCGCGGCTGAGGAGGCGGGTGCCGTCCTCGCAGGCTTCCGCTACACTCAGGCCTATCGTCCTGACGCGGATGCCTTCCATGTCGGTCTACGTCGACGCGAACAGTCGCCTGCACCACGACCAGGAGCGCAGCCTCGCGCTCAATTGTCCGCACTGCCAGGTCTACTCCCACATCACGGCGGTGTCGGTTCCGCAGTATGCCGAGCTGGTATCGGCACGCCCGAGCCAGGTCGGCGTCGTCTATCGCTGCGATTCGTGCAATGCGCCGATCTTCCTGCGCTTCGCCGTGAAGATCTACGGCGCCAACCGCGTCGAGCTGGCAAACAACTTCGTCGAGCTCGAGCGGGCACGCGAGAAGTTCAACTTCACCTACCTGCCGGAAGACTGCGAGAAGGTCTTCAGGGAGGCCCTGGGCTGCTACTCGTCCGGTCACTTCAACGCCTTCGCCTCCATGTGCCGGCGCACTGCACAGGCCATGATCCACGACCTCGGCGAAAACGGCCGCATGCGGATCTTCAACCAGCTCGCGGAGGCGCGCGAGATGGCCGAGATCGACGCCGAGACGTTCGGCGTCGTGAAGAAGGTTCTGTTCGGCAGCGATGCGGACGCCTGGCCCTCGATGCCCGAGATCGGCGCCTACGAGGCCGGCGTGCTCCTCGAACTCGTCAAGGACATGCTCTACCAGGCCTACGTGCGCAAGGGCAAGCTGCAGCAGGCGATGATGGTACGGCGCTTCTTCGCCGAGGAAACCCTCGACAAGATCACCCCGATCGGTCGCGCCGCCGGCGGCGACTGAAGCGCAGGCGGGGACCGGGCCCCGGCGAGCGCGGCGCTAGCCGATCCAGGCGCGGGCGTTGCGGAACATCCGCATCCAGCCACTGTCCTCGCCCCACTCCTCCGGATGCCATGAATTCTGTACCGTGCGGAAGACCCGCTCGGGGTGCGGCATGAGAATCGTCGCGCGACCATCCCGGCTCGTGAGCCCGGTGATGCCGAGCGGAGAGCCGTTGGGATTCGCCGGGTAGGCGGTGGCCGGGCGGCCGTGATTGTCGACGAATCGCAGGCTCACGAGCCCGCCCGCCATGCAGGCCTCGAGCGACGCTTCATCCGGGAACTGGGCCCGACCCTCGCCGTGCGCGACCGCGATCGGCAGGACGCTGCCCGACATGCCGGCGAAGAACACCGATGGCGTCGGCAGGACCTCGACGAGCCCGACGCGCCCCTCGAACTGCTCGGATCGATTGCGGAAGAAGCGCGGCCAGTGGTCGGCGCCCGGCACCAGCGCCTTGAGGGCCGAGAGCATCTGGCAGCCGTTGCAGACGCCGAGCGTGAAGGTATCGCTGCGCCCGAAGAATGCCGTGAACTGCTCGCGGAGGCCGGAATTGAACAGGATGGACTTCGCCCAGCCCTCACCCGCCCCCAGCACGTCGCCGTAGGAGAACCCGCCGCAGACGACCAGCCCGCGGAAATCGCCCAGCCGCACGCGCCCGGCGATCAGGTCCGTCATGTGCACGTCCATCGGCTCGAAACCGGCGCGGTGGAACGCTGCCGCCATCTCCAGCTGGCTGTTCACGCCCTGCTCGCGCAGGATCGCCACGGGCGGCCTTGCGCCCGAGAGGATAAACGGCGCCGCGACGTCCTCCGCGGGATCGAAGCTCAGGCGTGCCGCGAGCCCGGGATCGGCGGGATCGGTCGCCCGCTCGTACTCTTCGCGCGCGCAGTCCGGATTGTCACGCAGCGACTGCATCCGGAAGCTCGTCTCGGACCACGCTTGCCGCAATTCGGTGCGGGTGGCCGAGAACACCTCCGCCCCCGCCCCGCGGACCGACACCCGATCTTCGTCCACCACGTGACCGATGTTCCGCGTGCAGGCATCCAGTCCCAGCGAACGCAACACCGCCATGACGCGTGCCTCGTCCGACTGCGCGACCTGCACCACGGCGCCCAGTTCCTCGGCAAAGAGCTCCGCATTCACGCTGGCGCGGTCGGCCGCCGCGAGCGACACGTCGACACCGCAACGTCCGGCAAAAGCCATCTCGCACAGCGTGACGAAGAGACCGCCATCGGACCGGTCGTGGTATGCGAGCAGCAGCCCGTCGCGGCGCAGCCGGACGATCGCCTCGAAGAATGCGCGCAGCCGCGACGGGTCGTCGCAGTCCGGGGTGTCCTGCCCGAGCTGCCCATACACCTGCGCCAGGCAAGATCCACCGAGGCGACGGCGACCCCCGGCAAGGTCGATGAGCAACAGGCAGCTCGGACCGCGATCGGTACGCAGCCGGGGCGTCAGGGTCCGCCGTACATCCTCGACGGGTGCGAATGCAGAGACGATCAGCGACACCGGTGCGACGACCTTGTGGTCCCCGCGGTCGTCCCGCCAGGCGGTCTTCATCGACAGCGAGTCCTTGCCGACCGGAATCGCAATCCCGAGCGCCGGGCACAGGTCTTCCCCGACCGCTCGCACGGTGTCGTAGAGATCCGCGTCTTCCCCGGGCTCGCCGCAAGCCGCCATCCAGTTGGCCGACAGCCGGATATCCTCGATGCGTCCGACGTCGGCGGCCACGATGTTGGTGACAGCCTCGGCCACGGCCATCCGACCCGAGGCCGCGGCATCGAGCACGGCGAGTGGCGTACGCTCGCCCATGGCCATCGCCTCGCCGTGGGTCGAGAAGTAGTCGCTGACGGTTACGGCCACGTCGCTGACAGCGACCTGCCACGGGCCGACCAGCGGATCGCGGCTGATCATGCCGCCCACCGAGCGGTCACCGATCGTGACCAGGAAATTCTTGTCCGCGACGGCTGGCAACCTCAGGACGCGGAAGGCGGCGTCACGCAGATCCACGCCCGACGCGTCGAAAGCATCGGTCGCCCGGGCGAGTCGCTGCACGTCGCGCGTCATGCGCGGCGCCTTGCCGAGCAGCGTCGCGAGCGGCATGTCCACGGGTGCGTTTCCGAACAGCGGGTCGTCGACGCGAAGCTGGCCGTCGTCGGTGACCTCGCCGATGACCGAGAACGGGCAGCGCTCCCGATCACACAGGGCACCGAACGCCGCCAGCTGGCCGGCGGCAATGATCAGCACGTAGCGTTCCTGTGCCTCGTTGCACCAGATCTCGAGCGGAGACATGCCGGGCTCGTCACTCAGGATCTTGCGAAGGTCCACGCGGCCGCCGGAGGAACCCTGGGCCACGGATTCGGGCACCGCGTTCGACAGGCCACCCGCGCCGACGTCGTGGATGAGCAGCACCGGATTCTCGGCACCCATGGCCCAGCAGGCATCGATCACTTCCTGCGCCCGGCGCTGGATTTCCGGATTGCCTCGCTGCACGGACGCGAAGTCGAGGTCCGCCGAACTCGCCCCCGACCCGACCGAGGACGCGGCACCACCACCCAGCCCGATCAGCATCGCCGGCCCGCCGAGCACGACGATCTTCGCGCCCGGCACGATCGTCGATTTCTCCACGTGCTGCCGGCGGATGTTGCCGAGCCCGCCCGCGATCATGATCGGCTTGTGATAACCGCGCTGCGACGGCCGGCCCGGCGCATCCACCTGCTGCTCGAAGGTCCGGAAGTAGCCACAGATGTTCGGGCGCCCGAACTCGTTGTTGAAGGACGCGGCACCGATCGGGCCCTCGAGCATGATCTGCAGGGCCGAGGCGATCCGATCGGGCCTTCCGAGATCCTGCTCCCAGGGTTGCTTTGCGCCCGGGATACGCAGGTTCGAGACGCTGAATCCGACCAGGCCGGCCTTCGGCCGGGCGCCACGGCCCGTGGCGCCCTCGTCGCGAATCTCGCCGCCCGAACCGGTGGCTGCACCGGGAAACGGCGAGATGGCGGTCGGATGGTTGTGCGTCTCGACCTTCATCAGGATGTCGATGGGCTCATCGGCCGCGAGGTAGGAACCGCCTCCCGGCGGCGCGAACCACCGCCGCCCCGGCCAGCCCTCGATCACGGCCGCATTGTCCCGGTAGGCGGACAGCACACCTCGCGGATTCCGGGCATGGGTGTTGCGGATCATGCCGAACAGCGACTTCTCGCTGCGCACCCCGTCCACGATCCAGTCCGCATTGAAGATCTTGTGACGACAGTGCTCGGAGTTCGCCTGCGCGAACATCATCAGCTCGACATCCGTGGGATCACGCCCGATTTCGCGGAATGCGCTGGCCAGGTACTCGATCTCGTCTGCGGACAATGCGAGGCCCAGGTTCGCATTGGCGAGTTCGAGCGCAGCGACGCCCTGCGCGAGCAGGGGCACCGACGCGATCGGCCGCGGCGCGCTGTGGCTGAAGAGCGCCGACGCGCCCTCGGGATCGAGCAGTACCGCCTCGGTCATCCGGTCGTGCAGCAGTGCCGCCACGAGCTCGCGTTCGACGCCTGACACCGGTCCGGAACTGACGAAGAAATACGCAATCCCACGCTCGATCCGACGCACGGCAGGGAGGCCGCAGACGTGGGCGATGTCCGTCGCCTTGCTGGACCACGGCGACACCGTCCCGAAGCGAGGGACGACGAGCAGCAGCTCGCCGTCCGGCGTGCCGCCCTCGCCCGCCGGCCCATAGGTCAGCAGTGACTCGAGGACCGCGTGCTCGTCGTTGGTGAGATCTCGCTCGAGATCGACGAAATGCCAGTACCTGGAGTCCAGCCGGGTGACGTGACTGACCCGGTCCCGGATGGCCGCCAGGAGCTTCGCGAGCCTGAATTCCGAGACCGCGGGAGCGCCGCTGAGTGTGAGCATTGGAGAGGGCCGCCGCCAGTCCGGCAGGGGCGCCGAATGATACCGGAGCCGGCGATGCGCAGCCAGTCGGTCCGCCCGCGGGCTACTTGCCCCGCGGACCGGAATCGCCCGGCGTGTACACGGGGAACGGAAACGGCGTGACGTTCGAGGCGTCCACCGACGAGACCTTGCTCACGCCACCTTTGCGCACCTCGTCGATGCGGATGACCGAGTGCAGCGGGAGATATGTGCGCTTGACCCCCTCGAACTCCGACTTGATCTTCTCTTCCGCCGGATCAACCACGACGGCCGAGCGCTCGCCGAAGATGAGTTCCTCGACCTCCACGAAGCCGAACAGCCCGCCGTGACCCACCTTCCGCGCGTAGATCTCGTAGACCTTGCCCTGGTTCAGGAACACGACTTTGAAGATGTGGGTGGCCGGCATCGTGACCTGTCTGCTTGCGATCTGGGGGCAAGCCATATTACAAGGTGGTCGTTGCCATGGCCATCAAGTTACGCGTCATCAGCGATCACTACCGCGAGCTCGGCGAGCAGCGATCGCGCGTGTTCGGCGTCAACGGCGGCACGATCGGCCGCGCGCCCGACAACGACTGGGTGCTGCCGGACCCGAAGCGCATGGTGTCGGGACACCACTGCGAAATCGAATATCGCGGAGGCGCATTCTGGCTGCGCGACACCAGCACGAACGGCGTGTTCGTCAACGGCTCCGATGAACCCATCTCGTCCAGCGGCCCCCTGGTGCTGCGCGACGGCGACCGTCTGCGCCTGGGCGAGTACGAACTCATCGTCAGTGTCGATGCCCGCATCGATTTCCTGCCCCGTGCATCCGACGAGCACTCCGCGGTCAAGCACATGGGCCGCGACATCGGTTCGAGTCTCGACCTGGATAGCCTGCTGAGCCCGCGGGACCCCGACGAATCCGGCTCGATCTCGGTCCGCAACGCCTTCGGGCTCAAGCTGCCGAAGTACCAGGGTTCACTGCCGGACGCGATGCCCCCCGCGCTCGATTCGACGCCGCCGCCCGATCCTCCGTCTCCTCGACGCGGCGCCGGACCGGAAGCGCCGCGCGCCGCGAAACCGGCCCACCCCACGACACCGGCACCGGCACCGGCAGCGGCAGCGGAGAAAAGCGTCCCCGATTGGGCCATGAAGACGCGTGCCATCACCCGGCAGGAACTCGCCGACGCCATGGCCCGGCGCCAGGGTCGCATCGACGCACGGCAGCAGACGCAGCCGTTCCACCAGCAGGCCTCCAGCTGGAAGGACCTCAAGTCGGCGACCCAGGCTTTCTGCCGCGGCGCCGGCATCGATCCGTCGACGCTGTCGGCCGAGGCCCTCTCCATGCTTCCGCTCGTCGCCGGCCAGCTGCTGCGCGAGACGATCGTCGGGCTCAACGACCTTGCGCACTCGCGGGCGAAGTCTTCCCCGGGCTCGGTGAGCCCGCAGTCGCCGGGCAGCAATCCATTGCGCGCGTCCACGAGCGTCGAGCAGGCGCTGGTTCGCCTGTTCGAGTCACACGCCCGACTCTACGGCGGTCCCGTCAGCGCACTGCGGGAAGTGTTGCAGGAGGCGAAGGAGCACGAACTCGCCGTGCAGGCGGCGATGCGCGCCGGCCTCGAGGCGGTCGTGGGGCAACTGGCGCCGATCAACGTTGCGGACCAGTTCGAACAGGGCCGGGCCCGTGCCCTGCCGCCCGGCGAGGATCCGCGGCCGAGATACTGGGAGCACTACGCCGACTTTCATCGCGTGATCACCCAGAGCCTGACCGACGACGAACTGCCCCACTCCTTCGTCGAGGCGTTCAGCCGGACCTATGCGCAGATCCGGGACGAACTGCAGGCGAAGCGCCGGGAGCGCGACGACGACAGCCGCTGATCAGCGAAGCGCGTCGAGCCCGAACAGCCGGGACAACTTTGCGTCGAAGACAGCCGCCGGCAGCAGGCGCTTCAACAGTGGCAAGCGCACGCTGTTGGCCCCGCCGCGGATGACCCGTGGCGGCGGATTGCGCAGCAGTGACTCCACGACCGGCACGACGAACGCTTCCGCCGGCGTGGCGCCGCGCTGCCCGGCCTGCGCGCGCGCACGGATGCCAGGCTCGGCCGCCCGGTAGATTGAATCATCAGGCAGCCGGATCGCTTCCTCCGCATGCTCGCCAAAGCTCGAGCGCACGCCGCCGGGCTGGATGGAAGCGACGTGGATGCCGAACGGCGCCAGTTCCATCCGCAGGGCGTCCGTCAGCGAGTGCACGGCGGCCTTGCTCGAACAGTAGGCGCCCGCGAACGGGGTCGTGAAGAGACCCACGATACTGCCGACGTTCGCAAGCACCGCCTGGCCCTCCAGCGCCACGGCCGACCGCAGCAGCGGCAGGGCGGCCCGGGTCACGGCCACCGGCGCAATGACGTTCGTCTCATACTGCCGACGCAGGTCCTCGCGCGTCAGGTCGACGACCGCACCGACCTGCGAGAAGCCGGCGTTGTTGACCAGCATGTCGAGATGCCCGACCTCCCGGGCGACCGTCTCGAACGCAGCCGCGACCGATCCGTCGTCATTGACGTCCAGCGCCAGCCCGTGAATGCCATCGGCCTCGAGGGTCGCGAGTGCCTCGCGTCGCCGGGCCGTCGCATAGACGCGGTGACCGCGCCGGCCGAACTCGCGGGCCAGCGCCGCGCCGATGCCGCTGGAGCAGCCGGTGATGAGGATGGTCTTCTGCATGCGCGCTCCCACAAGGTCGATCCCGTGCCATCAGCACCCTGGGTCGCTAGAGCCCGCGCCAGGAGTACGCAGCACGCTACTCGGTCGAACCGAACTGTCAACCAGTCTGGTCGGTCGGATCACCTGAAACGCGTGGCCGCTGCCCCGCGCGAGGGAGTCGGGATGCGCATAGCAGAAACCCCGGCCGTTGCGGTGGCCGGGGTCCTGTTTGGTGGCACCACTCGCCTCGCCCCCCGCGAGTCGGTTTCTACCCGATCGACTTCTGCGAACTTGGCGAGCGGCGCCGATCCTGTCGAAATCAGCCCGGATTGCGTCGCCGGCTCAGGCCGAGACCGGCGAGACCCAGACCAAGCAGCGCGAGCGTGCCGGGCTCCGGAACCGTGGGTGTGGGCGGCACATCCTCGAAGGTGAAGGCACTGTAGAGCACCTGGTCCTGCGAGAAATTGTAGAAGCCCAGGCGTCCGTCAGAGAACGAACCATTGATGCTGGCCTGCAACACATCGTCGACGTAGACACGGAACAGGTTGGCGGAGAACGAAAACCGGAACGCGTACTCGGTGAAGTCCTGCCAGCCCGTCTGGCCGAGCGTGGCGCCGCGCGCGAGTTCGGTCACGCCGCCCTGGTCGCCGGTCTCGCCGAAGCTCGCATGACCCCACAGTTCATCGGCCGTCGGGATGCCGTTGACGCGAGACACCGCGAGTCCTGCCGCGGCCGTGCTGCCCGGCGTCCCGTCCGCGGTCCCACCGGAAAAATTGAACGACTGGGTCGCTTGCTTCCAGTCGACGAGAAGGAAGTCCGCACTCGCATTGCTGGTATCGCCGGGATCGAAGCCGATGACGAACCCGACGTAGTCATCGTCACCACTCGTCTGGACCCGGATCCGGCCGCGAACATCGGAATTGAGTACGTTGAAGTCGCTGTGGAAGACGGTCGGCTGCCCGTTGACCGTCTGCAGGACGGAACTACCGTCGGCAGCCACGTTCCATGAGGCACCCGAGAAGCCACTGACCGGCGGATAGGACTCGACCGTCCACGACCCCAGGTCCACCCCGACGACCGCGGCATGGCAAAGCGGTGCGCCAAGCATCGCCACCGAAGCCGCCCAACACCACGTGATCATCCCCTTTGCTTTCATTCGGCTCTCTCCCGTACCAGCGACTTGCGCGAATTCCACGCAATGCGACCACGCCGTGCGTCGTCTGCAGCCCGCGCTGACTTCTCACGGCAATTGACCCAGAGTCTGCATCGTCCGTGCCAGAAGTCGCTTATGTAAATGAAATCAGCTGGCTTATGTCGAAAAGATGCCGCGCGGGATGCGTTGAACTGTAAAGCCCGTCGACGGGCTGGACCCCCGCCCGGCCCGCAACAGGGCGGAGCGGTCGACGTCGAGACTGGCGAGGACGCGCGGTACGCCCGGGCTGCCCGCCTTCATCTTGCAAATCGACGGGTCGCCCTTGCCCCAACCCAAGACCCCAACGACTCGTTTGCGAAGGACGCGCTTCTACAGTCAGCCGAGCATCGTGAGCGCCGCCTTGTGGTCGGCGAAGCAGTTGACGCCGGTCAAACGACTTCGACCGGCACGACGCCGGTTCTCAAATGCGTTCATGTTCCGCCGCACGAATGGCCGCTGCAATGCTGCGCACGAGTTCGGCAGCCGCATAGGTTCTGCCAATCTCGTTCAGGTGCCCACCATCGTCCGTGAAGGCCGGGATCAGGCTGTAGTAGATATTCCCATCCACGCTGAACGACTCACGATCTCCATTCGGGTATGTCGACATGGCAGCAGCGAGATCAAAGATCGGCTCGCTCGAGTATCGTTCCTTCAGAAGCCGGTTGAACTCGTTGCGGTTGACGTTGCCAAGCTTGCTCCGGTTTGGGCGGCCAAGCCTTTCGCGAACCCAGACGCCCGCCCCCCCGGCTTCGGCGCGGACAGGCGTGGTCACATGGATGAAGATCACACCCGGGTGGTTGTGCTTGAGGTCATCCATGGTTCTTGAATACGTTTCGAAGATCCCGGTGACGTCGGAAGTGTCGTTGAAATCCACGTAGCAGAACTTGAACATCGCGACGTCCACGCGTCCCTTCAACTTCTGGTCGAGGATCTGTCGGAAATCGTCGCACTTGGAGAGCGGCTTCTCGTTCTGACCGACCCGGGTATGAAGCAGCGCACCCTCACTCTCTGGCATTTCAAGCAGATCCAGTTCATTGATGCGGATCAGGGGATGTCCGAGCTGCTGCTGCAGGTCCTTGAGCCCTTCCACGACGTTGCCGCCGACGGACTGATGTCCAAAATAGACGCGTGCGGAAGATACTTGAACGAAGTCCTGCTCCAATCGCTCATCCATTCTCTTCGGCTGCACCATTTCATCTCCCGAGCAAGCAGACAGACACAACGCCAGCAAAAGCCACAAGCTGACCCGCACCCGACGCATCACAATAAACTGATAAGACAAGGCTCCCACTCCCTCGGTACGCGGCCTGGTTCGTATCGCCCTGGCCTTCGGCAGACCATTCGTGGGATCCGTTCGACGCCCAGGTCGACGACTTCATGCAGCCGGTCGGCGACGTTCTCGCAGAAAAACTTACCATGAATAGTTGCGGCGTGCTTTCCGGTTGAACTGACATTGAGCGCGCACATCACCGCGGCCGAATCACAGCAAAGTCCCGCGAGTCCGGTGTTCCCGTCGTGCGGAGCGATAACTACGATTCACGGCACGTGTCTCACTGACAGTGGTGACTGACCGAGACCGGGCCGGCGGACATTAAGTCAAAAGGTTCACTCCCGCGTGGCCCATAGGCGTAGCGTCCAGAGTCAAATAAGAAGGACAAGGGGCCGGAGCAATGGGGAACTCCTTTCTGGACGGACGGGGCGTGGGCGGGCGCCGAAACACGGTAGCCCGCATCGTCATGTGTCTGACGGCCAACTCACTGCTGCTGTACCTGCTTGCCACGTACATGCAGCGCGTCTGGGTGCTGCTGAATTCGGACATCGGGGAGCTGTTTCGGCGACTCTAGTAGTCGGATGCAGCCGGTCTCGAAGCGAGCACAGGAGGATGCCAGGCTGCTGCGACTGATCCGCGCTTCACTTGTAGCCAGCCTTCGGTTCTGATCCCCAATGTTCTGCAGCGCCAGTTTACGGTGACGCGCCGGAACAAGGCCTGGGTCACTGACATTACCTATATCCGGACGTGGCAGGGCTGGCTGCACCTGGCTGTCGTGATGGATCTGTTCTCGCGCAAGATCATCGGTTGGGCTGCGGGCCCGACGATCCACCGTGAGCTCGCGCTGACCGCCGCATTGATGGCCGTCCGTCAAAGACGGCCGCGCGACACAATCATTCATTCCGACCAGGGCACGCAGTTCGGAAGCGATGCATGGCGACGATTCTGCCGGGCCAATCACCTTGAGCCAAGCATGAGCGGCAAGGGCAACTGTTGGGACAACGAAGTCGCCGAGTCTTCGTTCAGGAGCCTGAAGAAAGAGCGGATCAAGAAGCACATCTATTAGACCCGCGAGTTGGCGATCGCGGACGTAGCCGACTACATCGACAGCTTCTACAATCGAACTCGTCGCCACAGCCACTTAGGCGGAATGAGCCCCGACCAGTTTGAGGCAGCTCATAAGCTAGAGCGGCGAGATGTCCACTGAACCCTGGGAACTCCACCTGGAAACCCAAGCGCTTCACAAGAGCCAATCTTCCAGGAATGATCTGGCCCGAAGAAAGGCAGCAGGTCAGTCGGCTACCGGCTGTCCCGCGGGATTTTGCTTCAGGGCCAACCGGATCTGTTCCTCGGTGAACCTCGATCGCTTCATTGCTTCCTTCTCTTGCCAGGCAAGGACCCCGGAAGCACCTTAATCCAGTTCCAAACGACTACGAGAAATCGGGGTGACGTCACCTGAGCCGAGTTTGCGATCCACCGTCCGGATAGAGAGGATCAAATTGGTGCCTGAGTTGGATCGAAATGCTCTGTGTGTCTTGTCCGTGTCGATATCCTGGACGGCGTCCGGCCGCAGCAAAAGCGAAGCCTGTCACCGGTTGATGTATCTCCACCTCTTGCCGGAGTAGCGGATGTACCTTCAAGAAGCGTGCGCGAACGACTCGAGACTGCGATTCGGCGCGCCCGAACAGCAATTGAGCATCTCCTCGCATTTTCGATGCGTGGTCGCACAATACGGCGACCGCAGTGCCTTTGTCGGGCCGCACGTCAAACTGACCTACCGAGAACTCGACGCCAGGGCCAACGCGCTGGCCCACGTCATAGTCGGGGCCATCCACGGGCGTGACCGAGCTGTCGGACTGCTGCTCGAACAAGGGGTGGAACTCGTTAGCGCGCTGCTGGCGACATTGAAGGCGGGACACTGCTATGTCCCGTTGGATCCTCGGTTGCCGCGGCAGCGATTGGAGCGGATCTCAACCGATGCCGCCTGCGCCGCGCTGATCACGGACGAAGCACACTTGGAATTCGCCCAGCAGCTCGTCGATGTCTCCCGTCCGATAATCGTGGTCGATCGCGTGCCCGAGAATGGCGTCCAGACCGATCCGGCCGTGGCCCCCGATCCCCAGGGCCGGGCCTACATCATCTTCACCTCTGGCTCGACCGGGGAGCCCAAAGGTGTCGTCCAGAATCACCTGAGCGTATTGCACTCGACGGCCCTGTTCACCGAGTACTTCCGGATCGGCCCCACGGATCGACAGAGTCTGCTCTACACGCCAGCCGTATTTGGATCGCAGCGCGATACCCTGAATGCCCTGCTCAACGGCGCGGCGTTGTGTCACTACCCGTTGCGCGATGCGGGGCTCGTCGGTTTGGCGGACTGGATCGACCGCAGCGGGATAACCATCTTCTGCTCGATAGCATCTGTATTCAGGCAGATGGCCGCCACCCTCGCGGGAGATCGGATCTTCAGCCAGGTCAGGTTGGTGAAATGTGGCGGAGAGGCAACGTATTGGGAAGATGTCGACCGTTTCGAAAGACACTTCCGTTCCGATGCCCGGCTGTTCTGCGGGTTTTCGATGACCGAGACGAATCTGGTCACGCACAGCTTCGTCAGCCGGGGGCAAGCACGGCGCGGATCCAGAGTTCCGCTCGGATTTCCGGTACCTGGGAAAGAGGTGTTGCTGCTCGATGAGCAAGGAGTCCCGGTAGGACCCGGCGAACTTGGCGCATTGTGCGTGCGCAGCCGCTACATCTCGACCGGGTATGTCGGCAGACCCGATCTCTCCGCGGAAGTCTTCAGCGTAGACCAGAGCGATCCCGGAGTTCGACTGTTCGCCACGGGTGATCTGGGAGTGCGGCATGCGGATGGGAGCATCGAGTTCAAGGGACGGGCGGACCTCCAAGTCAAGATTCGGGGCTTTCGTGTCGATCTGATGGAGATTGAGCAGGAAATGCTGGAGGTTGCCGATGTCATCGAGGCAACTGCGGTTGCCCAGGACTTCGGCGAAGGCGGCAAGAGGATTGTCGCCTATCTCGTCTTCCGGCCGGGTGGCAACGCAACACTTGCCAGAGTCATCGAACACCTCGAGGCACGGTTGCCCAGCCATTCGTTGCCATCTCACTATCGGTTGCTGGAAAGCTTGCCTAAGACGCAGAACGGCAAGGTGGATCGTACCAGGCTGCCGCGCCTGGACATGATCGAGCGCGACGACTCGATCGAATACGTGCCGGCGAGGAACGACCTGGAAGCGGCACTGGTTTCCTGTTGGGAATCGTGGCTTGGGGTGCGCGGCGTTGGGGTGACCGACGAATTCTTTGACGTGGGTGGAGACTCGCTGAGTGCAGCACAGCTGTTGCTGGACATCAGCGATCGGTTTGGGATCGACTTCGAGGCGGCCGATATCCTGCAAGGCAAGAGCACCATCGCCGCCATGGCAGAGGCGATTTCTGCCCTTCATCCCGACGGCTGGAATGGTGGTTCATCGCGCGCCGAAGGGTCTCATTCCCCAGCGAGCCCGGTCAGGGCAGCTGCGTCGGGGGATGTGGATTTCGTAGATTTCGAGGCGCAGCTTGCACGCACCAGCATGCCTGCCCTGTACTACATCGATCGGGCGACTGGCCTGAGGCGCGCGAAGCCCAGTGTAAAAATCGGCCTGATCGAGACAAACTCACTGGGATTTCGGAGTCCCGAGATCACTGAGGTCAAGCCACGCGATCGGCTCAGGATTGCCTTCCTGGGAAGCTCTGGAACCTTCGATCCATATGCGAGCAGCAACGAACAAACCTGGCCGCACCTGACTCTGCAGCGTCTGACCTCCATGTTTCCGGGACGGGAGATCGACTATATCAACGCGGCACTCAATGGATACAACATCGAGAGAGTCACGCTCATGTACCGGCATTTCGTTGCTCCGCTCATGCCCGACATCGTCGTGATCTGCATCAATGACATCAACAGCGCAACCGCGCTGGCAGCGCGTGCAGCGGGTATCTACGATGGGGTGCATTACCGGCGTTCGCGCCTGGGCAACCGGTCCGCGCTCTGGGCAAAGGTCGAGAAGAATCTCGTGGTGATGTGGCGCCTATTACATGCCCACAGTGGACAGCGGAAACTCAAGACGGAGCCCGAGGCGGTGCTGTGGGATTCCGGACGCCGGCTTGCCGAGCTTGTTCGGCACTGCCAACAGCACAACCGTCAGGTCGTGCTGGTAGAGAACGGACGGCGGTTGCGTTCGGGCCAGTCTCTCTGGCAGCAGCTCAGGGCATCCACCTCGCAGGTGTTATTTCTGCCTTATTTGTCGATTCCCGGGTTCCTGCGTATCCAGCGAGCGCAGATCGAGCTGTTGGAGAAACTCGCGGCCAGCACCCAATGTGACTTCTTCGATCTGTCGAATGTCGTTCCGGGTGACAGTCGCCACTACCGGGATTCTGCGCATTTCACCGATGCCGGCAGTCGAGTCTTCGCCGACGCCATGGCCGCTCGACTTCGTTCCGGAGTGCAGGCCTGGCTCTCGGCCAACCAGACCGTCGAATAATCTTGGCGACGCCACGGCGGGAGGCAATTTCTGCAGTCCATGTGCCCCCAGGGGTTGCCTTCGCAGAAGTATCGTAGTCCACAGTCCGGTCGATCGCAGACGGTCGGACTTCGGGTCGCGCTTGACCAGAGGCTGCGGTAGGCGTGGCCGACCCAGATCTCGAGCTATGTGGGGCTGGGTGTGGGGTCAGGCACGGCGAATAGATGAACTCTTTTTGTGCTCAGTTCTTTACGATCACAAATGGCGGAGAGGGAGGGATTCGAACCCTCGGAGGCTTTGACACCTCGCCGGTTTTCAAGACCGGTGCAATCAACCGCTCTGCCACCTCTCCGTGGCGCGAATTGTAGGCTAACCGCGGATCAGTTCGGCGCCGCCCATGTAGGGCTTGAGGACCTCGGGCACGACGACGCTGCCGTCCGCCTGCTGGTAGTTCTCGAGCACGGCCACCAGCGCACGCCCCACGGCGACACCTGACCCGTTGAGCGTGTGCACGGGCTCGGGCTTTCCGGTAGCGGGGTTCCGCCACCGGGCCTGCATGCGTCGCGCCTGGAATGCCTCGCAGTTGCTGCAGGAGGAAATCTCGCGGTACTTCTGCTGGCCAGGCAGCCAGACCTCCAGGTCGTAGGTCTTTGCGCTGCCGAAACCGACATCCCCCGAGCACAGGGCGACGACGCGATACGGCAGCCCCAGCCCCTGCAGCACCGTCTCCGCGTGCCCGGTCAGCTCCTCGAGCGCCGCGTACGAGTCCTCCGGCCGCACGATCTGCACGAGCTCGACTTTTTCGAACTGGTGCTGCCGGATCATGCCGCGCGTGTCCTTGCCGTAGGAACCCGCCTCCGACCGGAAGCATGGCGTGTGCGCGGCATACTTCCGTGGCAGGGCGCCGGCCTCGAGGATGGTCTCGCGCGCGAGATTCGTGACCGGCACTTCGGCCGTAGGAATCAGGAAGAATTCCTGCTCGCCCGACGCGACTCGGAACAGGTCGGCCTCGAACTTGGGTAACTGCCCCGTGCCCACCAGCGCCTGTCGCGCCACGAGGTACGGTGCGTACACCTCCGTATACCCGTGCTGCGAAGTGTGCAGATCGAGCATGTACTGGATCAGCGCCCGGTGAAGTCGCGCCAGCCCGCCCTTGAGGACCACGAACCTCGCCCCCGAGATTCGCCCGGCGGCGGCGAAATCCATCAGTGCGAGCTGCTCACCCACCGCGACATGGTCGCGCGGCTCGAAATCGAAGACGCGCGGCGTCCCCCAGCGGCGGACCTCGACGTTGGCCGTCTCGTCGCGGCCCTCCGGCACGCTCTCGTGCAGCAGGTTCGGCAGGCCGAGGACGATGTCGTCGAACTCCGCCTGCACGGCGGCCTGCTCCTGGTCGAGGCCCGCGAGCCGGCTCGCCAGCGCCTCGCCTTCCGCCAGCAGCGACGTGATGTCCTCGCCCCGCCCCTTGGCCATGCCGACCTTCTTCGCATGGGCATTGCGGGCCGCGCGGACCTCGTCCGCCGCGACCTGCGACGCCTTGCGACGTTCCTCCAGCGCCCGGAAGCGGTCGACGTCCAGCACGTAACCACGCCGCGCAAGATTGCGGGCAACGGCGTCCGGATCCGTACGAAGCAGCTTGGCGTCGAGCATTGGGCAACCCTGGGGCGCGTGGTCGGAAAAGAGGCGTGCGATTGTACGAGAAGAGGACCCTGCCCTCACCCACCGATGCAGTCCTCGCCGCGGCGAACGCTGCCAGTCTCGCTATCCCCGAGACCGGAGTCGTGCCAGGGCTTCGCGGATCTTGATCTCGAGACCGCGATCGACGGGTTCGTAGTACCGCGCGGGCTCCATTTCGTCCGGGAAGTACTTTTCGCCTGCAGCAAAGGCCCCCGGCTCGTCGTGGGCATAACGATAACCCTGGCCGTAGCCCAAGCCCTTCATGAGGCCCGTTGGCGCGTTGCGCAGCCTGAGCGGCACGTCGAGCGTGCCGAGGCGCCTGGCGTCCTCCATGGCCGCGCCGAAGGCGACGTAGACCGCGTTGCTCTTGGCGGCACACGCCATGAAGACGACGGCCTGGGCGATCGCGAGTTCGCCCTCGGGGCTCCCGAGCCGCTCGTACGTCTCGCAGGCCTGCAGTGCCAGCGCGAGCGCCCGCGGATCCGCATTGCCGATATCCTCCGAGGCCATGCGCAGCACGCGCCGGGCCACGTAGCGTGGATCGCAGCCGCCGTCGAGCATGCGACTGAGCCAGTACAGGGCCGCATCCGGATCCGAACCCCGCACCGCCTTGTGCAGCGCCGAGATCTGGTCGTAGAACTGCTCCCCCTTCTTGTCGAAACGTCGAACTCCGCCCGCCGAAACCTCCGAGGCGATGTCCTCGGTGATGCTCCCGCCTGCCGTGCGCGCCAGGTCGATCGCGATCTCGAGCAGGTTGAGCGCCCGGCGTGCATCCCCGTCGGCGGCACGGGAAAGGGTCTCGAGCGCCTCGGGTTCGAGCGCGATCGGTCGGCCGTCGTCCGCCGCAGGCTCGCGCCCGACGGCCCGCCGGATCACCTCGCGAATCTCGTCCACCGAAAGCGCACGCAGCACGTAGACACGCGCGCGCGACAGGAGCGCGCTGTTGATCTCGAACGACGGGTTCTCCGTGGTGGCCCCGATGAAGCACACCGTACCGTCCTCGACGAAGGGCAGGAAGGCGTCCTGCTGCGACTTGTTGAAGCGGTGCACTTCGTCGAGGAACAGGACCGTCTGCCGCTCGCGCTCGCGGCGCAGCGTCTGCGCCTGCTCGACCGCCGCCCGTACGTCCTTCACCCCGGCCATCACGGCCGACAGCGCCACGAACTCGGCGTCGCAGGTGTGGGCAACGAGGCGCGCCAGCGTCGTCTTGCCGGTGCCCGGCGGACCCCAGAGGAGCATCGAATGCAGGCTGCGGCCCTCGAGCAGGCGACGCAGCGGCTTGCCGGGCGCGAGCAGGTGCTGCTGACCGACGAACGCGTCCAGCGACGAGGGCCGCATGCGGTCGGCAAGTGGCCGCCAGCCCTCGCCGTGCGCGACGGGCTTCAGCTGCGCGCCAGCCATGCCTCGACCCTCAGCACCCAGCCTCCGGTCAGCCATGCACCGAGCCCCAGCCCCGCCGCCACGCCCGTCAGGTTGGCAACCATGTCGAGCAGCTCGCCCTGGCGTCCGCGATGCATCGCGAACTGCAGGAGCTCGAGCGCAAGCCCGAGGCAGGCCAGTGCCACGAAGATTTTCCAGTAATGCGGCCGCGCGATCAGCCCGCCGAACCAGACGGCCAGGAAGCAATAGGCCGCGAAATGGTGAAGCTTGTCCGGCCCGGCCAGCGGCGGCAGGTTCGGGCCCGTCCCCAGGCTGCCGATGACGAGGCCAATGACCAGCAGCGCGCTTGCGGCGAGCCAGGCGGACGCATGTCTCACGGGCAGCATCGGACGTTCAGGGGCCGGCCTGCCCGATCACGTCGGCGCCGGGCGGCGGCTCGAAGCGGAACAGGCCGTCGTCCAGCGAAGGGTTCCTGCGGACGCTGCCGAACTCGATCACCGTGGCCTGCCCGAGCTTGTCCCGCAGTTCCATGGCCACGAGCTCTTTGCGAGCGTCGAAGGCGAGGCTCACCTGATCGAAGTCGGAGCCGTCCTGCCGGGGTCTCAGCCGGCACCAGGTCCAGTCGCCCGCCTGCTCCACGGCAACCGCCTCGAAGGCATCGGTGATCCGGCCGCCGCCGGAGAGCAGCATCGCCGGCGTCGAGCCGAGGCCCGCCTCGAGCGTCCTCACGGTCACCTGCTCGAGGTCGCGGTCGTAGAGCCAGAGCCGGCGGCCGTCCGCAACGATCGTCTGCTCGTGCGGCTCTTGATACTCCCAGCGAAAGCGGTCGGGACGCGAGATCGCGAGCGTACCGGTCGCGCGGTCGACGACGTCGCCGTCACGGTTGCGGACCACTTGAGAGAATCCGGCGGACAGCGTCCGGAGCGAGCCGAGATACGCTTCGACCCGCGCCGCCGCATCGTTCGCGGCCAGCGCGCTGCCGAGCGGAAGCAGCGTAAAAGCGAACAGCACGCCCATCGCGCGCATGGCGGGCCTCATGGCGTCAGTCCGACTCGGGCGGCGGTGGCGCCAGGACTTCCCGGCTGCCGTTCGACTGCAGGGGCCCGACGAGCCCCGCCGCCTCCATGGCCTCGATCATCCGCGCGGCACGGTTGTAGCCGATCTTCAGGCGCCGCTGCACGCCCGAGATCGACGCCTTGCGGCTCTCCGTGACGATGCGCACGGCCTCGTCGTACAGCGGGTCCTGCTCGGGATCGCCACCCCCTTCGTCGCCCGAGGGTTCGCCGGGCAGCCCCGGGATCGGGGCCGACGGCCCGTCGAGGATCTCGTCCATGTAGACCGGCGGGCTCAGCACCTTGAGCTTGCCCACCACGCGGTGCACTTCCTGGTCGGACACGAACGCGCCGTGCACGCGCACGGGCAGCGACGTGCCGGGCTGCAGGAACAGCATGTCGCCATGGCCGAGCAGGGCTTCCGCCCCGCTCTGGTCGAGGATCGTGCGCGAGTCCACCTTCGCCGACACCTGGAAGGCGATGCGCGTCGGAATGTTCGCCTTGATCAGGCCGGTGATGACGTCCACCGACGGCCGTTGCGTGGCCAGTATCAGGTGGATGCCCGAGGCCCGGGCCTTCTGCGCGAGTCGCGCGATCAGCTCCTCGACCTTCTTGCCGACGATCATCATGAGGTCGGCGAGTTCGTCGACGATCACCACGATGTACGGCAGCGGCTCGAGCAGCGGCACCGACTCCGGGTCGCCATCCGGCGGCAAGCGACCCATCTCGATCGGGTCGCGCAGCGGCTTGCCCTCGTCGGCGGCGTCCTTGACCTTGCGGTTGTAGCCCGCGAGGTTGCGCACGCCGGCGTGGGCCATCAGCCGGTAGCGGCGCTCCATCTCGGCGACGCACCAGCGCAGCGCGTTCGCCGCCTGCTTCATGTCGGTCACGACCGGCGCGAGGAGATGTGGAATACCCTCGTAGACCGAGAGTTCCAGCATCTTCGGGTCGATCATGATCAGTCGCACCTGCTCCGCGGACGACTTGTAGAGCAGCGACAGCACCATCGCGTTCACGGCCGTGGACTTGCCCGAGCCGGTCGTTCCGCCCACCAGCAGGTGCGGCATGCGCGCGAGGTCCGCGACGACCGGGTTGCCGCCGATGTCCTTGCCCAGCACCAGCGCGAGCGGCGAGGCCAGGTCGTCGTAGGCCTTCGACTTGATGATTTCGCCCAGCGTCACGATCTCGCGCGACTCGTTCGGGATCTCGAGACCCATCGTCGACTTGCCCGGGATGATCTCGACGACGCGCACGCTCACAGCCGACAGCGCCCGGGCCAGGTCCTTGGCGAGGTGCGAGATCTGCGCCACCTTCACGCCGGGCGCCGGCCTGAGCTCGAAGCGGGTGATCACCGGGCCGGGGTGCACCTCGACGACCTCCGCCTCGACGCCGAAGTCGCGCAGCTTGAGCTCGACGAGTCGCGACATGGCCTCGAGCGCTTCGGCGGAATAGCCGCCATGGCGCGCGGGCGCGTCGTCCAGCAGCGACAGGGCCGGCAACTCGGTCGAACCGGGGCGCTCGAACATCGCGACCTGCCGTTCCTTCTCGACGCGCTCGCTCTTCTCGACCTTCGGCGCAGCGGCCTCGATCCTCGGCGGCTTGCGCTCGGCGGCCTTTTTCTGTTCCTCGCGGACGACCTCCTGGCGCGCCTGCTTCACCTCGCGCCCCGCCTTGACGTCACGGGCCGTGGAGGCGCGCGTGCGGATCCAGTCGATGCCCGCGAGCAAGCCGTGGCCAATCCGGTCCATGACCGCGAGCCACGAGATGCCCGTGCAGAGCGAGACCGATCCGAGCCAGACGGCGAGCAGCAGCAGCGTCGCACCGAGAAAGCTCAGGACGGACGCGAGGCCGTCGCCGACCAGCGATCCGAGCACCCCCCCGGCCGTATTCGGCAGCGAACCATCGGCGAAATGCAGCGTCGCCAGTCCGCAGCTGGTCGCGAGCGCCAGTGCAAATCCCAGCCCCCGCAGCCCCAGGGATCGTCGATCGATGGGCTCGCGGTTGCCGCGCTCCTGGTAGAGCGCCCAGCCGGCGAACGCCAGCATGACGGGGAACAGGTACGCGGGCAGTCCGAACAGCACGAAGAACAGGTCCGCCAGCCAGGCTCCGAACGGGCCGATCAGGTTGGTGACGGGACCCTGCTGGCCGGTGGAGGAGAACGCCGGGTCCGAGCGGTCGTAGCTCGCCAGTGCGACGAACAGGATCAGCGCCAGGGCGCCGAAGACCCACAACGCGCTCTCGCGCAGGCCGCGCGTGACCAGGGCCGACTGGGCCGATGCCTCGCGCTTCGAATCGGTTCTAGCCACCAACAGTCACCTGAAAGCTCAAGACTTTCCAGTAAGTATATGAAAATAAGAGCGTTTATCAGAAGGCGATCGGGGTGGCCAGGGGCCCGGCGCGACCGATCCCGGTGCGCGGGTCCGCGCCAGTTTTGCCGTCCGGCAGGATGTTGCTTACCATGCCGCGCCCACCCCGGACGCGACGCGCCAAAGCGGCAGGAAGTATACATGAGCGCTCCCCGACACTCCCGGCTGATCATCCTCGGTTCCGGCCCCGCCGGTTACGCCGCCGCCGTCTACGCAGCCCGTGCCAATCGCAAGCCGCTGCTGCTGACGGGCATGGAACAGGGCGGCCAGCTCATGACCACCACCGAGGTGGACAACTGGCCGGGGGATCCGCACGGACTGACCGGCCCCGGCCTCATGGAGCGCATGCGCGAGCATGCGGAGCGGTTCGACACCGAGATCGTGATGGACCACGTCAACGAGGTGGACTTCACGCAGCGCCCGCTGCGCATGAAAGGCGACCGGGGCGAATACACCTGCGACGCGCTGATCATCGCCACGGGCGCCAGCGCCCGCTATCTCGGACTCGAATCCGAGCAGGCGTTTCGAGGTCGCGGCGTCTCCGCCTGCGCCACCTGCGACGGCTTCTTCTTTCGCGGCCAGCGCGTGGCCGTGATCGGCGGGGGCAATACGGCCGTCGAGGAGGCCCTGTATCTGTCGAACATCGCGGCCCACGTGACGCTTGTCCATCGCCGCGACAAGCTGCGGTCGGAGAAGATCCTGCAGGACCGGCTGTTCGAGCGGCAGCGCGCCGGTGCCGTGGACATCGTCTGGAACCACAATGTGCAGGAGGTGCTCGGCGACGAGTCGGGCGTCACGGGCGTGCGGCTCGAGGCGACCGAAGGCGGCGCGACCCGGGACCTGGCCGTCGCCGGCGTTTTCATTGCGGTCGGCCACACGCCCAATACGCAGATCTTCGAGGGTCACCTCGAGATGAAGGGCGGCTACATCACCGTCCGCTCGGGCACCGAGGGCAATGCGACTGCCGCCAGCGTCGCCGGCGTCTTTGCAGCCGGCGACGTCGCCGACCACGTCTACCGGCAGGCCGTGACGTCGGCCGGGACGGGTTGCATGGCTGCCCTCGACGCGGACAAGTACCTCGAGCAGTTCGACGCCGACGCCCGTTGAGCCGGCCGGACCGACGCGCAATGCAACTGCGCGCGGAAATCGCCGGATGCCTCACGGACGTCCCCGCCGACGAGTGGGCCGCGCTCGAGACGCATGACAATCCATTCGTAAGCCACGCGTTTCTCGGCGCGCTCGAATCCTGCGCCTGCGTCGGTGGCGACACCGGATGGCAGCCTCGGCACCTGCTGTTGCGCGACGGTGCCGGCCGCCTGGTGGCCGCCGTGCCCCGCTACGCCAAGGACCACTCGTGGGGCGAATTCATCTTCGACTGGGGCTGGGCACAGTCCTACGGCCGCGCGGGCCTGCCCTATTACCCGAAGCACCTCTCCGCCGTGCCCTTCACGCCGGTGACGGGGCCGCGACTGCTCACGATCGCGGGGCCCGATGCGCCAGGCCTGCGTGCAGCCCTCGCCGCGGCCTTGCGCGAGTCGGCGGCGGAGGCCGGCGTCTCAGGCGTCCACGTGAACTTCTCGACGCCTGAGGATCAGGCGGCGCTCGAGGCCGCCGGCTTCCTGCGCCGCCAGGATTGCCGCTTCCTCTGGCGCAATCGCGGCTATCGCGACTTCGATGACTTCCTCGAGCAGTTCCGCTCCGACAAGCGCAAGAAAGTCCGCCGCGAGCGGCGGCGCGTCGCGGAAGCGGGCATCCTCATGCGCAGCCTCGACGGCCACGAGATCGGCGCCGAACTGTGGCAGACGATCTTCGGATTCTCCGAGCGCACGTTCCTGCGCCACGGGACGGGGCATTACCTGAACGCCCCGTTTCTCGCCCGGGTTGCACGCCTGATGCCGGGATCCATCGTGGTCAAGCTGGCCGAGCGCGATGGACAGCCGCTGGCGGCCGCGGTGTTCTTCCAGGGCGGCGACTCGCTCTACGGCCGCTACTGGGGGGCTGCCGGGCACGAGGACAGCCTGCACTTCGAGGCCTGCTACTACCAGGGCATCGAGCACTGCATCGCGCACGGGCTGGCCGAGTTCGACCCGGGAACCCAGGGCGAGCACAAGCTCGCGCGGGGCTTCGAACCCACGCCGACGCAGTCCGCCCACTGGCTGGCGCACCCGGGCTTCGCGTCGGCGGTCGCGCGATACCTGGAGCGGGAGCGCGCCGCCGTCGACGACTACATCGCCGCCGCTGCCATGCACCTGCCGTACCAGCGGGATCCGGCCGGATGATTCCGTGGCTGCACCCGGGCGACCCGCCGGACGCCTTTCCGCCGGTGGAAACGGCACTCACCGAGCCCGACGGACTGCTCTGCGCGGGCGGCGACCTCTCCCCGGCCCGCCTGCTCGAAGCCTACCGGCGCGGCATCTTCCCGTGGTTCTCGGCCGGCCAGCCCATCCTCTGGTGGTCTCCCGATCCGCGAACGGTGCTGTATCCGGTCGAGTTCAAGGTATCGCGCAGCCTCGCCAAGACGCTGCGCAACCGCGGCTTCGAAAGCAGCTTCGACCGGGCGTTCGACCAGGTCGTCGAGCGCTGCGCGGATCCCACGCTGCGGCCGGAGGGGACGTGGATCACGCCGCAGATGCGCGCGGCCTACCGGCGCCTCCACGATCTTGGATTCTCGCATTCGGTCGAGGTCTGGGACCGGGGTGAACTGGTCGGCGGCCTGTACGGCATCGCACTGGGACGGGTTTTCTTCGGCGAGTCGATGTTCAGCACGGAACGCGACGCGTCCAAGGTGGCGCTGCATGCGCTGGTCCGTTCGCTGCAGGATCGTGGCGCCCGCCTGATCGACTGCCAGGTCGAAAGCGAGCACCTGCGCAGTCTCGGGGCCCGCAGCCTGCCCCGCCACCAATTCACTCTGGAACTGGCCGATGCGATCGAAAACCTCGAGCCGGGGCCGTCCTGGCGGGAAACCTGAATTGCAATGCGGCAGCCCTTTATGCAGAATTCGCGCGGCCCGCGGGGCCGACTAGAGAGGGTGCATGGCGAAGGAAGACGCAATTCAGATGGAAGGCCGGGTGGTGGAAACCCTGCCGAACACGACGTTTCGGGTCGAGCTGCAGAACGGACACGTCGTGACTGCGCACATCTCCGGCAAGATGCGCAAGAACTACATCCGCATCCTCACCGGTGACAGCGTCACGGTCGAGATGACGCCGTACGACCTCACGAAGGGACGAATCGTCTACCGAGGACGATAGCGGACGGCCGCCACGCGATCCGCGACAGCAGGAAGGCCGGCAATGCCGGCCGTTCTTTTTTCCGGCGCCCCCTCCCTTCCGCCGCCGCTCATTCGAGCAGCGCGGGCTCGTCCGCGGACCGGGACTCGATCCGCAGCTGCTCGTCCGGGCCGACGCTTACGAAGGCGTGCCCCCCCTTCGCGAGCTGACCGAACAGCAGTTCCTCGGCGAGCGGGCGCTTGATGTGCTCCTGGATGACGCGGGCCATCGGGCGTGCGCCCATCTTCGGGTCGTAGCCGCGCTCGGCGATCCACTGGCGCGCATCGTCGTCGATGTGCAGCGCGACGCCCTTCTGCTCGAGCTGGGCCTCGACCTCGACGAGCAGCTTGTCCACCACGCGCTGGATCGTGCGCTCGTCGAGCGCCTCGAACTGGACGATCGCGTCGAGCCGGTTGCGGAATTCCGGCGCGAACAGCCGCCGGATCGCCTCCATGCCGTCGGGGGCCTGGTCCGCCGCGACGAATCCGATCGAGGCGCGGCTCATCTCGGACGCCCCCGCATTTGTCGTCATGACGATGACCACGTGGCGGAAATCGGCCTTGCGGCCGTTGTTGTCCGTCAGCGTCCCATGGTCCATCACCTGCAGCAGCAGGTTGAAGACGTCGGGGTGGGCCTTCTCGATCTCGTCGAGCAGCAGCACGCAATGCGGGTTCTTGGTGATGGCCTCGGTGAGCAGTCCACCCTGGTCGAAGCCCACGTAGCCCGGGGGCGCACCGATGAGTCGCGAGACGGTGTGCCGCTCCATGTATTCCGACATGTCGAAGCGCACGAGCTCGACCCCGAGGACGGCCGCGAGCTGCCGGGTGACCTCGGTCTTCCCGACACCCGTCGGGCCCGCGAACAGGAAGGAACCCACGGGCTTGCGCTGGTCGCCGAGCCCGGAGCGCGACATCTTGATGGCCGCGGACAGCGTCTCGATGGCCTTGTCCTGGCCGTAGATGACCAGCTTGAGGTTGCGCTCGAGGTTGCGCAGCACGTCGCGATCGCTCGAGGACACGGTCTTGGGCGGGATCCGGGCCATGCGCGCGACCACGTCCTCGATCTGGGCGACGGTCACGGCGGGCTCGCGGTCGGCCACGGGCTTGACCCGCTGGCGGGCGCCGGCCTCGTCGATCACGTCGATGGCCTTGTCGGGAAGGTGCCGGTCGTTGATGTGCCGTGCCGAGAGCTCGGCCGCCGCGGACAGCGCCTCGTCGTCGTAGCGGATGCCGTGGTGCTCCTCGAACTTCGGGCGCAGCCCGCGCAGGATCTCGATCGTCTCGGGCACGGTCGGCTCGACGACGTCGATCTTCTGGAAGCGACGCGTCAGCGCGTGGTCCTTCTCGAAGATGCCGCGGTACTCCTGGTAGGTGGTCGAACCGATGCAGCGCAACTCGCCATTGGCGAGGGCGGGCTTGATCAGGTTCGATGCATCCATGACGCCGCCCGACGCCGCACCCGCACCGATCACGGTGTGGATCTCGTCGATGAACAGGATTGCGCCGGGGTGCTTCTTGAGCTCTGCCAGCACGCCCTTGAGCCGCTTCTCGAAGTCGCCCCGGTACTTGGTTCCCGCGATCAACGAGCCCAGGTCGAGCGAGAAGACGGTGCAGCCCGCCAGCACCTCGGGGACCTTGCCCTCCACCATCAGCCGCGCCAGGCCCTCCACGAGGGCGGTCTTGCCGACGCCCGCCTCGCCCACGTACAGCGGGTTGTTCTTGCGTCGCCGGCAGAGGATCTCGATCGTGCGCTCGATCTCGAGCTGCCGGCCGATCAGCGGGTCGATGCGACCCTCCTCGGCGAGACGATTAAGGTTCGTGGCGTATTTCTCGAGCGCCGAGCTCGATTCGCCCTCGCGCTCAGCCTCGCCCTGGGGGGGATCTTCCCCGCGGGACTCCCGCTCGTCGCCCGACTTGGCGAGTCCGTGCGAGATGTAGTTCACGACGTCGAGCCGCGACACGTCCTGGAGGGTGAGCAGGTACGCGGCGTGGGAATGCTTCTCGCTGAAGATCGCCACCAGCACGTTCGCGACGGAGACCTCCTTCTTGCCGCTCGACTGCACGTGGAAGACCGCGCGCTGCAGGACCCTCTGGAAACCGAGCGTCGGCTGGACCTCGCGGTCGTCGTCCTGCTTGAGCCGCGGCGTCGTCTGCTCGATGAATTCCTCGAGTTCCTTGCGCAGGCGGGCCGAATCCGCGCCGCAGGCACGCAGGATCTCCCGCACCTTCGGCGAGTCGATGATGGCGAGCAGCAGGTGCTCGACCGTCATGAATTCGTGCCGGGCCTCCCGGGCGGACTGGAAGGCCTCATTCAGGCAGATCTCGAGTTCGCTGCTCAACACGGCTTCAGGCCTCTTCCATCGTGCATAGGAGTGGATGCTGGTGCTGCCGGGCATAGGTGGTCACCTGGGCCACCTTGGTCTCGGCGATCTCGTAGGTGAAGACGCCGCAGATGCCCTTGCCGCGCGTATGAACCTCGAGCATGACGCGGGTGGCCGTCGTCCGGTCCATGGCGAAGATGTGCTCCAGCACGTCGACGACGAACTCCATCGGGGTGAAATCGTCGTTCAGCAGCACGACCTGATAGAGCGGCGGCCGCTTGGTACGCGG
The DNA here is from genome assembly GCA_963823535.1 of uncultured Gammaproteobacteria bacterium. Lineage (GTDB taxonomy): Bacteria > Pseudomonadota > Gammaproteobacteria > Steroidobacterales > Steroidobacteraceae > RPQJ01. Next base: position 520,262 of record CAWGLZ010000001.1, on the reverse strand, counting down.
CTGCGCCTCCTCCACCATCAGGCCGTGGCCCTGCTGGGTCTGCTCGTCGCTCATGTCCTGCCGTCGCTCCCGCCATCCCTATATAGGGCCACACCCGGCCACTGACAAGCCGCCGGGCCCGGTCCGTGGGCCGGTCGACGGATCCGGGTCCACCTCCGATAATTGAGCGATTGTCTTGAGGCCGTATCCCGCATGTCCGTATCATGCCGCAGCACCGGCGTTTTTCCGCCGGACGGATGAGCTTGCCTCCTGTAATGCAGCTGACAAAAAGCCTGAGCCGGATCACCGCAGTCGCGCAGGGGGCCGGCCCGACATCCTGGGCGAAGTCCCTGCCGCTATTGGTGTCCGTGGGCCTGGTAGTCCTGATCGCGTGGCAGGCAGTGCAGTTCGTCTGGGCCATCCTGGGCGCCCGCCGCGCCGATGTCACGGTTCCGACGGAGGCCGGGGGGCCACCGCCGGGACCGTCCGGTCCTGCCATCGACGTCGCAGGCATCGTCAACGCCCACCTGTTCGGCGTGGCCGGCGCTTCGGGTTCGACGGAAACCGACCCCACGGCCGTGGCTGCCACGCAGATGAACCTGGTCCTGGTGGGCACGATCGCCCATGCCGACCCTCAGCAGGGCTACGCCATCGTCGGCGAAAGCTCCGCGACGGCGCGCGTCTACACGGTCGGCAAGACGATCACCGGCGGTACCAAGCTGCACTCCGTCTATCCCGACCGGGTGATTCTCGACCGCGGCGGCAAGCTCGAGGCCCTGTTGCTGCCGAAGAAGTTCCAGGGGGGCGGGATGTCGGCCTCGCGCCCGCCGCCCCCGCCCGACGCGTCGCTGGGCCAGCAGCTGCAGGACCTGGCCGCGCAGAACCCGGCGGCCATCACCGAGATCATCCGGCCCCAGCCCGTGTTCGCCAACGGCCAGCAGCGCGGCTACCGGGTGTACCCGGGTCGCAACCGCCAGCAGTTCTCGCGCCTGGGCCTGATGCCGGGCGACCTCGTGACGGCGATCAACGGGACGCCGCTCGACGATCCCGCGCGGGGCATGGAGATCCTGCAGTCCATGAACAGTGCGACGGAAGTCACGGTAACGGTCGAACGCAATGGCCAGCCGACGCAGATCAGTATCAACAATGCCCAGGTGGCGGCGGAAGCGGCGGCCGCGGCCGCCTTGCCTGAGGCGATTCCTGTGAGTGAGGTCCCCGAGGCCTCCATCAACCAGGATCCAGCGGAGTGACGATGAAAGCCAAAGTGCTCGATCGGGTTGTCCTGAAGATGGCCGGCTGCGCCCTCGCCGCGGCGCTCGCACTGGCCATTCCCGCCGCGGTGCCGGCCCAGTCCCAGGGCGCGATCACGCCCAACTACAAGGACGCAGACCTCGGCCAGATCATCGAAGCGGTGAGCGCCGTCACGGGCAAGAACTTCATCGTCGACCCGCGGGTGCGTGCACAGGTCACGATGCTCTCGTCGACACCCATGTCGCCAGCCGCTTTCTACGAGGCGTTCCTCTCCATCCTGCAGGTGCACGGCTTCGTCGCCGTGCCCTCGGGCGACGTCATCAAGATCCTCCCCGACGCTAACGCCCGCCAGGTGCCGGCACTCGACCTGCCCTCTCGCGTCAGCTCGACCTCCGACGAAATCGTCACCCAGGTATTTGCGGTCAGTAACGTCAGCGCCGCCCAGCTCGTCCCGATCCTGCGACCACTGATCCCGCAGTACGGGCATCTCGCCGCCTACCCGGCGTCGAACATGCTGATCATTTCGGACCGCGCTGCCAACGTGAACCGCATCGCCCGCATCATCCAGCGGATTGACCAGCAGGGCGACGAGAGCATCGACGTCATCCCGATGGAGCACGCCAGCGCCGTCGAGGTCGTCCGGATCGTGAACAACCTGTACGCCAGCGCCGCAGCCGAGGGAGCCGGCGCGCCGGGGGTGAAGATCGTCGCGGACGAGCGCACCAACAGCATCCTCGTGAGCGGCGAGAGCTCGCAGCGCCTGCGCCTCAAGACCCTCATCACGCATCTCGACACGCCGCTCGAGTCGGGCGGCGACACACAGGTGCGCTACCTGCGGTACGCCGACGCCGAGAAGATCTCGCAGAAGCTGCGCGAGCAGATCCAGGGCATCGTGGCGACGGCGGCACCCTCGGCCGCCGGCGGCGCACCGTCGCCCGCCGTGTCCGGCGGCGGCGGCGACAAGAGCATCACCATCTGGGCCGAGCCCGAGACGAATGCACTGGTCGTGACGGCCCCACCCAAGGTCATGCGTTCCGTCATGTCGATCGTGGATCGCCTCGACATCCGCCGCGCGCAGGTACTCGTCGAGGCGATCCTGGTCGAGATGTCGGCCGACAAGGCCATGGATCTCGGCATCAACTGGCTGATCGCCGACACCGACAGCGATGGCAACTCGCTGCCGGCCGGCGGCTTCGTCCAGCCGGTCGACGGCACGGGCATCGGCCAGATCATCCAGGGCATCCTCAATCCCGATGCGATCGCGGGCCTGCCCAACGGCCTGACCATGGGCCTGGGCCAGATCGTCCAGAACGGTACCAGTTGGGCGGCGCTGATCCGCGCCCTCGGCGGCATCGGCAACACCAACATCATCGCCACGCCTTCCATCGTGACGCTCGACAACGAGGAGGCGGAGATCAAGATCGCGCAGGAAGTGCCGTTCGTCACCGGGCAGTACACCAACCAGGGCATCCCGGGTGCCCCCGGCCAGGTCAACCCGTTCCAGACCATCCAGCGCCAGGAAGTGGGCAACATCCTCAAGATCACCCCGCAGATCAACGAGGGCGATTCGGTCGTGCTCAAGATCTCCCAGGAGGCGTCGAACATCGCCGCGAGCTCCCAGCAGGTCAGCACGAACGACCTGATCACCAACAAGCGCACGATCACCACCAAGGTGCTGGTCGAGAACGGCGGCATCATCGTGCTCGGCGGACTGATCTCCGACGAAGTCCGCGAGAGCAAGTCCCAGGTCCCATTCCTCGGCTCGATCCCGGTGCTCGGCGAGCTGTTCAAGACCCGCAGCGTGGACAAGGTCAAGACCAACCTCATGGTCTTCATCCGGCCCCGGATCCTGCGCGATGGCGTCGACGCCGCGATCGAGACGAATGCCAAGTACAACTACATCCGTGACCAGCAGCTCAAGCACAACAAGGGCCGCGTCACTCTCATGCCGGGTGAACGCCAGCCCACGCTGCCGCCGCTCGAGCAGCTCGTGTCGCCCGAACTGCTGAACCCGGCGCAACAGATCGCGCCGCCTGGTACCACGCCCGCGGAGCGCGCACAGATGGACGATGGCATCCCCGCCGGGACCTCGCCGCCCGTGCAGACGACGACGCCGTTCGGAACGACGACGGCCCCGCCCCCTCCGCCGCCCGCCGGAACGAATCCGTGAGCACCGCCGCGACCGACGACGCCATCCTCGCCGCAGCCGGGCGCGTCGCCGAGCCGCCGCGTCCGCTGCCGTTCATCTTCGCCAAGCGTCACGGCGTGCTGGTCCGTGGCCTGACCGACGAGAACGCCGACGTGGTGCTGCGCGCGGGCGCCTCACCGCTGGCGCTCGCCGAGGTGCGCCGGCATCTGCGCCGGCCGCTGGCCGTCGAGCGCGTGGACGCGGAGCGGTTCGAGGCCCTCCTGCGACAGGCCTACGAAGGCGGCTCGAGCGCGGCGATGGACGCGATGGGCGGCCTGGAGGACGAGACCGACCTCGCGAACCTGGCGCAGGAAATCCCGGAACCCTCGGACCTGCTGGAGAGCGAGGACGAGGCGCCGGTCATCCGCCTGATCAATGCGCTGCTCACTCAGGCGGTCAAGGAGAATTCCTCGGACATCCACATCGAGCCGTTCGAGAACCGGCTCGTGATCCGCTTCCGGGTGGACGGCGTGCTGCGCGAGGTCCTGCAGACCAAGCGGGCGGTGGCTCCGCTCATCGTCTCGCGCATCAAGGTGATGTCGCGCCTCGACATCGCCGAGAAGCGCCTGCCCCAGGACGGCCGTATCTCGCTGCGCATCGCGGGCCGCGCGGTCGACGTGCGCGTCTCGACCATTCCCGCCGGGCACGGCGAGCGCGTGGTGCTGCGCCTGCTCGACAAGCAGGCCGGTCGCCTCGACCTCAACTCGCTCGGCATGGATCCGCTGACCCAGGGCCTCATCGACGAACTGATCCACAAGCCGAACGGGATCCTGCTGGTGACCGGCCCCACCGGCTCCGGCAAGACGACCACGCTGTATGCGGCGCTCGACCGCATCAACGACCGCACGCGCAACATCATGACGGTCGAGGATCCGATCGAGTACTACATCGACGGCATCGGCCAGACGCAGGTCAATACTCGCGTCGAGATGACCTTCGCCCGCGGGCTGCGTGCCATCCTGCGTCAGGACCCGGACGTCGTCATGGTCGGCGAGATCCGCGACCTGGAGACCGCGCAGATCGCGGTCCAGGCGAGCTTGACCGGCCACCTCGTGCTCTCGACGCTGCACACCAACACCGCGGCCGGTGCCGTGACGCGGCTGCGCGACATGGGGATCGAACCATTCCTGCTGTCCTCCAGCCTGGTCGGCGTCCTCGCACAGCGACTGGTCCGCGTCCTGAACCCCGCGACGCGCGAGGCCTACACCGCCGGGGAGTACGAGCGGCGGCTGCTGAATCTCCCGGAGGACGCGCCATCGCCCACGCTCTACCGGCCGAGTCCCCGCGATCCGTCGGGCGGCTACAAGGGCCGTACGGGCATCTACGAGCTGGTGCTCGTGGACGAGCAGATGCGCATGATGATCCACGACGGTGCTTCGGAAATGGAACTCGAGCGGTACGCGCGCACACGCACCCCGGGCATCCGTGACGACGGCCGCTCCAAGGTGCTCGCCGGCGTGACCACGATCGAGGAAGTCCTCAAGGTCACGCGCGAGGACTGACGCATGGGAGCCTTCGAGTACGTCGCGGTCGACGCCGCCGGCCGCGAGCGCAAGGGCGTGATCGAGGGCGACACCGCCCGCCACGTCCGCCAGCTGCTGCGCGAACAGAGCCTGCTGCCCATCGCGGTGGAAGAAGTCGTCGAGCAGGAAGGCGGCGGCGCTCGCCGCCAGCTGGGTTTCCGTTTCCAGCGCGGACTGAGTGCCGGCGACCTGGCGCTGGTCACGCGGCAGCTCGCGACCCTGGTGAAGTCCGGCCTGCCGCTCGAGGAGGCGCTCCTCGCGTGCTCGCAGCAGACCGAGAAGCCGCGGGTCCGCAGCATCATCCTCGGCGTCCGCTCCAGGGTGATGGAGGGGCACGCGCTCGCGGACGGGCTGGCGGAGTTCCCCGGCTCGTTCCCGGAGATCTACCGTGCCACGGTTGCCGCGAGCGAACAGTCCGGGCATCTCGACGCGGTGCTCGAGCGACTCGCCGACTACACGGACAACCGCCAGCAGCTGCGCAGCCGCACGCTGAGCGCGATGCTCTACCCGGTGATGCTGTTCCTGGTCTGCATCGCCATCGTCTTCTTCCTGCTCGTGTCCGTCGTGCCGAAGGTGGTGGAGGTCTTCCGCACCAGCGAGGCGCAGCTGCCGATCCTGACGCAGCTGCTGATCGCCGGCAGCGACTTCATGCGCCAGTACGGCCTGTGGCTCGTGATCGGGCTCGTGGCGGCGGGGTTCCTGTTCACGCGCTGGCTGCGGGTCGAGTCGAACCGGCGCCGCTGGCATCAGTTCCTGTTGCGCATTCCGCTGATCGGCAAGGTGGTCCGCGGCAGCAACACGGCTCGCTTTGCGCGTACTTTCAGCACGCTCACGGCGAGCACGGTGCCGGTGCTCGAGGCCCTGAGGATCTCGAGCGAGGTGGTGAGCAACCTGCCGATGAAGGCGGCCGTCGAGGACGCGGCCGTGCGCGTGCGCGAGGGCGCGCCGATCGGCCGCTCGCTCGGCGTGAGCCGGCTCTTCCCGCCGATGATGATCCACCTGATCTCGAGCGGCGAGACGAGCGGCGAGCTCGACACGATGCTCGAGCGGGCCGCGGTGCACCAGGAACGCGACCTCGATTCGATTCTGCAGGCCGTCGTCGGCCTGCTCGGCCCGCTGATGATCCTCGTCATGGGCGGCCTCGTGCTGGTCATCGTGCTGGCAATGCTGCTGCCGATCTTCGAACTGAACCAGCTGGTGAAGTAGCGGCCAGGATCCGCGAGCGGGACCCGAAAGGCCCCGCTACCCTACCCCGCCGCTTCCCGCCGGAGTCTCGCGGACTCCTCCGCACCGACGTATCGCTCGATGCCACGTCTCATCAGGTAGAGCAGCGGGATCAGCGCGATCGCCGCGGCCATCTTGTAGGCGTAGTTCACCGTCCCGACGGCCAGGAACAGCGAGACCGGCCATTGCTGCGGCCCGAGCACGAAGGCGATGTAGAGCACGACGAAGCTGTCGATCAGCTGTGACACCGCGGTCGAGCCGGTCGCGCGCAGCCAGATCCATCGCTCGCCGGTCGCCTGGCGGATGCGATGGAAGATGCCGACGTCGACCAGCTGGCCGACCATGAACGCGACGATCGAGCCGCCAATCGTCCACAAGCCCTGTCCGAAGACGCTTGCGAAGGCGGCCTGCATGTCGGGTACGCCGCGCGTGGAGTTGACCGTGACCCACCAGGCCGCCGGCGCAAGCCGGATCGCCACGTAGGCGAACAGGAACGCGTAGCAGATCAGCCCCACGGCGATGAAGGAAATCAGCCGCACGCCGCGCCGACCGAAGTACTCGTTGATGACGTCGGTCATGACGAAGACGACGGGCCACAGCAGCACGCCCGCCGTGAAGCTCAGCGATCCCGACTGGCCGAACAGGTTCCAGCCGAAGGGCGGCTGCCCCAGCGTCGTCTCCAGCGCGAAGATCTTGACGCCGACGAACTCGGCGATGATCGCGTTGGCGGCGAAGAACGCTGCCAGCCCGACGAACAGGCGCGTCGAGCGCGAGACCAGCGAGAGGCTCACCTGGGCCGCCTCGCGGCGACGCCCGGCTTCATTCCCGGCCCTTGAGCATGCGCAGCAGGTCGCGACGCCCGCGCTTGTCGGGCCGACCCGAGCTCACGGGCACGCTCAGTCGATCCAGCTCGCGCGCATGGGCGCGCGCCGCCTCGCTCTCGGCGGTTTCGAGATAATGGCCGCGAGCCTCGCTCGCCGGGCCGCGGCGCGCCGGAAGCCCCGTGACCTCCACCTCGAAGCGCTCGCGATCGCGGGTGATGCGCAACCGGTCCCCGACCCGGACCTGCCGAGAGGCCTTGACGCGGTCGCCATTCACCTGCACGTGCCCCCCCTCCACGGCCTGCTGCGCCAGGCCCCGGCTCCTGAAGAATCGCGCATACCACAGCCAGAGGTCCACCCGGAGCCTCCGGTCGGACTGGGAATCGGCAGGATCGCTTGCGCGGCTCACGGCCGGATTATAAGCCCCCTATAATCCCGACCTGCCACGGAGACCTCGCTTGAACCAGCCATTCCTCGACAGGCTCGCGCGCCAGTGCGACGAACTCAGGACCGCCGGCCTCTACAAGCCGGAGCGCGTCCTCGCCTCGCCCCAGCAGCCGATCGTACGACTCGCCGACGGACGCGAGCTGATCAACCTCTGTGCGAACAACTACCTCGGGCTCGCCAACCATCCGTCGATCCGCGAGGCGGCTCATCGCGCGATCGACCGGTACGGCTATGGCATGGCCTCGGTGCGGTTCATCTGCGGGACACAGGGCGTACACAAGGAACTCGAGACCCGGCTGAGCGCATTCCTCGGCATGGACGACACCATTCTCTACTCGTCGTGCTTCGATGCGAACGGCGGGCTGTTCGAGACGCTGCTCGACGAGCAGGACGCGGTGATCAGCGACGCGCTGAACCACGCGAGCATCATCGACGGCATCCGCCTGTGCAAGGCACGGCGGCTGCGCTACGCCAACGAAGACATGGACGAGCTGGAGGCACGCCTCGAGGAGGCCTCGGACGCACGCGTCAAGCTGATCGCGACCGACGGCGTGTTCTCGATGGACGGCGTGGTGGCCCGGCTTCGCGAGATCTGCGACATCGCCGAGCGGCACGGCGCGCTGGTGATGGTCGACGACTCCCACGCGACAGGGTTCGTCGGTCACGGCGGTCGCGGCACCCCCGAGTTCCGCGAGGTCATGGGCCGCATCGACATCCTCACGGGAACGCTCGGCAAGGCACTCGGTGGCGCCGCCGGCGGCTACACCGCGGCCCGCCGGGAGATCGTCGCCTGGCTCCGGCAGCGCTCCCGGCCCTACCTCTTCTCCAACAGCCTCCCCCCGGTGATCGCCGCCACGACGCTGCGCGTGCTCGACCTCGTGGAATCCAGCGACGACCTGCGCGCGCAGTTGCGGCGCAACACGGCACACTTCCGCCGCCGCATGACCGAAGCGGGCTTCGACATCGTGCCGGGCGAGCATCCGATCGCGCCGGTGATGCTGGGCGACGCCGGCCTCGCGGCACGCTTCGCCGAGCGCCTGCTCGAGCGCGGCGTCTACGTCATCGGCTTCTCCTACCCCGTGGTTCCCATGGGCAAGGCACGCATCCGCACCCAGATGTGCGCGGGCCACTCCATCGGGCAACTCGACACGGCCATCGACGCGTTCATCGCCGTGGGGCACGAACTCGAGGTCCTGAAACCAGGCAACCGCGGAGAGACAGGCGCATGAAGGCATTGGTGAAGGCTGAGCGGGCCCCGGGAATCTGGATGCAGGACGTGCCCGAGCCCAGGGTCGGGCCGAACGACGTCCTGATCAGGGTGCGCAAGACCGCGATCTGCGGCACGGACATGCACATCTACCTCTGGGATCACTGGGCGCAGAAGACCATCCCGGTGCCCATGGCCGTCGGTCACGAGTATTGCGGCGAGATCGTCGAGATCGGCAGCGAGGTGCAGGGCTTCGCCGTGGGCGATCGCGTGTCGGGCGAGGGCCACATCACCTGCGGCTATTGCCGTAACTGCCGCGCCGGACGCCGCCACCTGTGCCGCAATACCGTCGGGGTGGGCGTCAACCGGCCCGGCTGCTTCGCCGAATACCTGGTCATCCCGGCCTTCAACGCCTTCAAGCTCTCCGATTCGATCAGCGACGAGGTGGCCTCGATCCTCGACCCGTTCGGCAACGCCACGCACACGGCGCTGTCGTTCAATCTCGTCGGCGAGGACGTGCTGATCACCGGCGCGGGCCCGATTGGCATCATGGCCGTGGCCATCGCCCGCCACGTGGGCGCGCGGCACATCGTCATCACCGACGTGAACGACTACCGGCTCGGGCTGGCGCGCAAGATGGGCGCCTCGCGCGCCATCAACGTGAGCCACCAGTCGCTCGACGACGCCATGAAGGACCTCGGCATGGTCGAGGGCTTCGACGTCGGCCTCGAGATGTCTGGCAACCCGTCGGCGTTCCGCGACCTGCTGCGCACCATGCACCACGGCGGCAACGTGGCGTTGCTCGGCATCCCGCCCGACAACACCGCCATCGACTGGAACGACGTCATCTTCAAGGGCCTGACGCTCAAGGGCATCTACGGCCGGGAAATGTTCGAGACCTGGTACAAGATGGCGGCCATGCTGCAGAGTGGGCTCGACATCACCCCGATCATCACCCACCGCCTGCCCATCGCGGAGTACCGCGAGGGCTTCGAGATCATGCGCAGCGGCCAGTCGGGCAAGGTGATCCTGGACTGGGCTGCCTGAGCCTCCGCGGCGTCGCGCCGGCACGGCTGCCGCCCCGCCATCCCCGCGACCGCCTCGCGGATTTCACGACTTCCGTGGCCGCCGGCATCCGGTACATTGGCCGGAGGCTCAACAGGAGTTCAACCATGCCCCTCGTTTCGATGCGACAGCTGCTCGACCACGCGGCCGACAACGGCTACGGACTGCCGGCCTTCAACGTCAACAACCTCGAGCAGGTCCGCGCCATCATGGAAGCGGCCGACGAGGTCGACGCCCCCGTCATCATGCAGGGCTCGGCCGGCGCCCGAAAGTATGCCGGTGAAGCCTTCCTGCGCCATCTGATCCAGGCCGCGATCGAGGCGTATCCGCACGTCCCGGTAGTGATGCACCAGGACCACGGGCAGTCTCCCGCGGTCTGCATGAGCGCCATCCGCTCGGGCTTCTCGAGCGTCATGATGGACGGCTCGCTGATGGAGGACGGCAAGACGCCCTCCTCCTACGAGTACAACGTCGAGACCTCACGCAGGGTCGTGGACTTCTCGCATGCGATCGGCGTCACCGTCGAGGCAGAACTCGGCGTGCTGGGCTCGCTCGAGACCATGCGCGGCGACAAGGAGGACGGCCACGGTGCCGAGGGCACGATGACCCGCGAGCAGCTGCTGACCGACCCGGACCAGGCCGCGGACTTCGTGCAGAAGACCCAGTGCGATGCGCTCGCCATCGCCATCGGCACCTCGCACGGCGCCTACAAGTTCACCCGCAAGCCCACCGGCGACATCCTCGCCATCCAGCGCATCAAGGAGATCCATGCGCGCATCCCGAACACCCACCTCGTGATGCACGGTTCGTCGAGCGTTCCACAGGAGTGGCTCGAGATCATCCGGAACTTCGGCGGCCAGATGAAGGAGACCTACGGGGTGCCGGTCGAGGAGATCGTCACCGGGATCAGGCACGGCGTCCGCAAGGTCAACATCGACACCGACATCCGCCTGGCGATGACGGGCGCGATGCGCCGTCACATGGCCGAGAAACCCTCCGAGTTCGACCCTCGCAAGTTCCTCGCGGACGCCCAGAAGGCGGCCAGGGGCATCTGCAAGGCGCGCTACGAGGCTTTCGGCTGCGCCGGGCAGGCCTCGAAGATCAAGCCGATGTCGCTCGAGAAGATGGCCGAGCGCTACAGGAAGGGCGAACTGAACCAGATCGTGCGGTAAGGGCCGTGACGGACCTGTTTGCGCCCCTCGGATTCGCGCGCGGTCCGGGCATGAAGAACCGCTTCATGCTCGCACCGCTGACGAACTGCCAGAGCCACGACGACGGCACGCTTTCCGACGACGAGTTCCGCTGGCTCTCGCTGCGCGCGCAGGGGGGCTTCGGCCTGACGATGACCTGCGCCTCGCACGTGCAGGCCCGGGGCCGCGGCTTCGCCGGCCAGCTCGGCGTCTTCGATGACCGGCATCTCGACGGCCTCTCCCGCCTAGCCGCAGCGATCAGGGCGACGGGCAGCCTGGCGATGATGCAGCTGCACCATGCGGGCATGCGCGCACCGGCGGAGCTCATCGGCGGTACGCCCGTCTGCCCCTCCGAGGACGCGGAGACCGGGGCACGCGCGCTGGCCGACGCCGAAGTGGCGCAGCTCGCCGACGATTTCGTCGCCGCGGCGGTGCGCGCCGAACGCGCGGGCTTCGACGGCGTCGAGATCCACGGCGCGCACGGCTACGTCATCAGCCAGTTCCTGAGCCCGGAGATCAACCAGCGCACCGACCGCTACGGCGGATCGCCGGAGAACCGTGCGCGGCTGCTGTTCGACATCGTCGCCGGCATCCGCGCGCGTTGCCGTGCGGATTTCGTCCTCGGCGTGCGGCTCTCGCCGGAACGCTTCGGCCTCAGGCTCGCCGAGATCCGCGCGGTGGCGCAGCGGCTGATGGCCGGTGGCGCCATCGACCTGCTCGACCTCTCGCTGTGGGACGTGTTCAAGGAACCCGAGGAAGCGGACTTCAGGGGGCGCAGCCTGCTGTCGTACTTCACCGGGCTGGAACGAGGCTCGGTGCGCCTCGGGGCCGCGGGGAAGATCATGGGCGGTGACGACGCGCGGCGCTGCCTCGACGCCGGCGCGGACATCGCGATCGTCGGCCGGGCCGCCATCCTGCATCACGACTTCCCCGACCGCGTGCAGTCGGACCCCGCCTTTCGCGCCGTGCCGGTGCCCGTGACGACGGAGTACCTGCGCGGGGAGGGGCTCGGGCCCGCCTTCATCCGCTACATGGGCAACTGGAAGGGCTTCGTTCGGGCCGAGGCCGGCTGAACTCCGGCTCGCGGGCCCTGCCGGCCGGATCAGTCGATCGTACAGACCGGGCAGTAGGCATACAGGCTCCGCGGATCGACCAGGCGCCCGAGGCGCTCGGCCTTGCGCAGCACCGGTGAGAGCTGCACGGGGAGGAGCCCGGGCAGCAGCGAGCGAGGCAGCAGCGGCCCGAGCATCCGCACGGCTCCGGCGCCGATGCGCAGACCCAGCGCCTCGCCGAAGCCCGACGGGATGTCGCGGTAGTCGACCTCGTAGTCGTCGCCGAGCCCGGCGAGTTCTGCCGCGAGCTCGATCGCCCGCGGGTAGCCGCCGAGTTCATCCACCAGGCCGAGGTCCAGCGCCTCCGCCCCCGCCCAGACGCGTCCCTGAGCGATCGCGTCGACCTGTTCGATGGCCTTGCCGCGCGCCGTCGCGACCCGCCCGATGAAGTCACGATATTCGTGCTCGATGCTGAGCTGGAGGATCGAGCGGGCGTTCTCGCCGAGCGGACGGTCGCCGCGGAACTCACCCGACAGTGCGGTCGTGCCGACGCCGTCCGTATGCACCCCCAGCTTGTCGAGCGTGCGGTTGAACGTCGGGAACATCGCGAAGACCCCGATCGAGCCCGTGAGCGTCGCCGGACTGGCCACGATCCGGTCGGCATCCATGGCGATGTAATAGCCGCCGGACGCCGCCAGGCTGCTCATGGAGGCGACGACGGGCTTGCCGGCCTCGCGCAGTGCCGCGACTTCCCGCCGGATCACTTCGCTCGCAAACGTGCTGCCACCCGGGCTGTCGATGCGCAGCACCACCGCCTTCACGGCCTCGTCCTCACGCGCGTCGCGCAACTGCCAGGCCAGCGTATCCGAGCCGATCATGCCCGGCGGCTGCTCGCCGGGGACGATCTCACCCGACGCCACGATGACGGCGACCACGTCGTCGGCGTGCCGCTTGAGCGCCCGTTGGGACCGCACGTTCAGCAGGTAGGCATCGTGGCCCACGCCCACGTACGAGCCGCCGTCGTCGTCCTCGCCCGTGATCGTGGCGAGTCGCTCCTCGACGCCGAAGCGACCCGTGAGCGCGGTGACGAGGCCCTGCTGCAGCGCCATCTGCGCGAGGTTGCCGTCCGTCTTCCTGAGCGACTCGACGGCGTCGTCCGCGTAGGATTGCAGCCGTTCCGGCTCGAGGCCGCGCGCCGCCGCGACATCCGTCTTGTAGGTCCCCCACAGGGTGCCGAGCCAGACCAGGCTCTCCTCGCGCTCGGCGGGCGACATGTCGTTGCGACTGAACATCTCGACGGCGGACTTGTACTCGCCGACCCGGAAGACGTTCCAGTCGACTGCCAGCTTGTCGAGGGCGTCCTTCACGAACAGGCCGTAGTTCGCGAACCCCTCCACGTAAACGATGCCCTTCGGATCGAGGTGGATCTCATCGGCATGCGCGGCCAGGTAGTACTGTCGCTGGTCATAGAAATCGCCGTATGCGACGACCGGCTTGCCGCTGAGGCGGAACTCATCGATCGCCCGGGCCACCTCCTGCAGCTTCGCGACACCCGCCGAGCCCATGCCCCCCAGGTCGAGGTACAGGGCGCTGATGCGATCGTCCTTGCCGGCGGCCTCGATCGCGTCCACGACGTCGCGCAACAGCGTTTCGCTGGGCAACTGCCGCAGGCTTTCCGCCACGGCGCGTTCGAGTGCATCCCCCGTGTGCTGCTCGACCAGCGGGCCCTGCGGCGCGATGACGAGCGCGGCCCGGTCGGGCACGAGTGGGATGGAACGGGAAAACACGGCCCACAGGCTGCCGAAGATGATCAGCAGCAGCAGGAGGTGCAGGACCTTGCGCAGCCCGTCGAGACCGCTCCAGATCCAATGCAGCAGCTTGCCGAGCATGTGGAACACCGGGGGGCCTCTCGGAACTGCGCGACCGCGCCAGGCGCCCTCGGGCGCCCAGGCGGACCGGCGTCAGACCTTCTCTTCGATGCGGGCAGCCTTGCCCGTGCGCTCGCGCAGGTAGTAGAGCTTGGCGCGGCGTACGTTGCCCCGCCGCTTCACCGTGATGGCGCCGAGCGCTGGGCTGTAGGTCTGAAACACGCGTTCCACGCCCTCGCCGTGCGAGATCTTGCGCACGGTGAACGAGGAGTTGAGTCCGCGGTTGCTCTTCGCGATGACCACGCCTTCATAGGCCTGCACGCGCTCTCGCTCGCCTTCCTTGACCTTGACTTCGACGACGACGGTGTCGCCCGGGCCGAAGTCCGGAACCTGACGCTGCATGCGCTCTTTTTCGAGCGTGGCAATGATGTTGCTCATTTCTCACCTTCTCGCAATGGTTGCATCCGATGCCCGTGTCGCGTCGCGTCCTGCTCCGCCAGGTACTCGTCGAGGAGCCCTTGCTCCTCCCTGCTCAAATCCCGCTGCCGCAGCAGGTCCGGGCGCCGTTCCCAGGTCCGCCCGAGCGACTGCTTGCGTCGCCACCGCTCGATCGCGGCATGGTTGCCGCCGAGCAGCACCGCCGGCACCGACCGGCCGGCCCAGACCTCGGGCCGCGTGTAGTGCGGCCAGTCGAGCAGCCCGTCCACGAAGGACTCCTGCACCGCCGACTCGGCATCCCCGAGCGTGCCGGGCAGCAGCCGCGCCACCGCGTCGATCAGCGCGAGCGCCGGCAATTCGCCACCGCTCAGCACGACGTCGCCGATGGACAGCGATTCATCGATGCAGGCCTCCACGAAGCGTTCGTCCACGCCTTCGTAGCGCCCGGCCACCAGCACGAGTTCCCCCGCGCCGGCGAGATCCGCCACCTTGCGCTGCGTGACGGGCACGCCGTCCGCCGCCAGGTAGATCCGCCGCGCCGCGGGCGCACGTCGCGCCGACTCCTCCATGGCGAGCCGCAAGGGCTCCGCCTTCAGTACCATCCCGGGGCCGCCGCCGTAAGGGCGGTCGTCCACCGTCTTGTGCACGTCCGTGGCGAACTGCCGGGGATTCACGGTCTCCACCGAGATCAATCCCCGCTCGATCGCCCGGCCCAGCACGCCGAAGCCGACGGCATGCTGGACGAAGTCCGGGAACAGCGTGACGACGACGATCTTCACGCGCGCACCGGTCAATCGTCCGGATGCCAGTCGAGCGTCAAACGCCCCGCATCCAGGTCCACCTCGACGAGCCGCTCCGCCACCAGGGGTACGAGCCGCTCGCGGTCACCCTTCAGCACGATCACCGGATGGGCCGGCAGATCGAGAATCTCGGCGACCCGGCCCAGCGGCGTTCCCGACTGGCCGAATGCATCGAGGCCGATCAGGTCGTGCCAGTAGAACTCGCCGGTATCCGTCGGCGGCAGTTCCGATCGATCGACGCGCACTTCGGCGCCGGTCAGTGACCGCGCCTCGTCCCGCGACTCCACTCCCTCGAGCCGGACCGCGATACCCGCGCCGGCCCGCTTCCAGTCCAGCACCGCACGGTGCCCAAGGCTCCCGGCACGAGCAAGTTCCCAGCGAGCATACCGGACGATGCCCTCGGGCGGATCGGTGTAGGACTGCACCTTCACCCACCCCTGCACCCCGAAGGGCGCGCCGATCTTACCCAGCACCACCGGCCCACGGCTGTCTTCCGGACGCGCCGGAGCCATGGCACGGCCCCGGTCAGGCCGCGGCGGCCTGCTGGGTCTTGCGATAGCTCTTGACGAGCTGCGTGACGCGATCGGACGGCTGTGCCCCGCGGGCCACCCAGTGGTCGATGCGCGCCAGGTCGAGGCGCAGGGCCTCGCTGCCGCCACGCGCGACCGGGTTGAAGAAGCCAACCTGCTCAAGCGAACCACCACCGCTGCGGCGGCTGTCCGTCACCACGACATGGTAGAAGGGTTCCTTCTTGCCACCGCGGCGCATCAATCGAATGGTCACCATCGTCTGCCAGTGCCTCAGCGAATCGTTCGGATGAAACCGGGGCACCGTCACCGGGCACCGGCCAAAAAAGAGCCGGGAACTATACCGAAAACCCGCGCCAAAAGAAATGCTCGTGGCGCCGATCAGCGGAATCCGGGGGGCAGGCGGCCGGCCATGGACCGCATCATGCGTCCCAGCCCCCCCTTGCCCATCCCCTTCATCATCTTCTGCATCTGGAGGAAGTTCTTCAGGAGCCGGTTGACGTCGGCCACCTGGGTGCCGGAACCGGTCGCGATCCGTCGTCGCCGCGAGCCGTCGATCGTCTTCGGATAGCGTCGCTCGCCGGGCGTCATGGAGCAGATGATCGCAATCTGGCGCCGGATATCGCGCTCGTTCCCCTGTGGCAGCCCGCCCGCTTTCGATGCGAGCTGCGCCGGCAGCTTGTCGAGCAGCGCGGCCATCCCGCCCATGCTCTCGAGCTGACGCAACTGCGCCAGCAGGTCGTCGAGGTTGAAATCCTTGCCCTTGGCGACCTTGCGGGCGAGCTTCTCGGCTTCCTCGCGGTCGACCTTGCGCGTCACCTCCTCGACGAGGCTCATCACGTCGCCCATGCCGAGGATGCGCGAGGCCATGCGCTCCGGCTGGAACGCCTCGAGCGCTTCGGGCTTCTCGCCGACGCCCACGAACAGGATGGGCTGCCCGGTGACCCGCCGGACCGAGAGCGCGGCACCCCCGCGGGCGTCGCCGTCGGCCTTGGTCAGGACCGTGCCCGTGAGGTCCAGAGCCTCCCCGAAGGCCCGCGCCGCGTTGACCGCATCCTGACCGGCCATGCTGTCCACGACGAACAGAGTCTCGACCGGCCGGATGGCCGCCGCGAGGTCACGGACCTCACCCATCATTTCCGCGTCCACGTGCAGGCGCCCGGCGGTGTCGACCAGCAGGACGTCGTAAAGCCCGCGCCGCGCCTCCTCCACCGCCCGGGTCGCGATCGCCACGGGCGGCGCGCCCGGGTCCGCCGGCGCCACGTCGATGCCGAGCTGCTGGCCCAGGCGCTCGAGCTGCAGCATGGCGGCCGGACGGTACACGTCGGTCGACACGAGCAGGACCCGCTTGCGCTCGCGCTCCCTGAGCCACAAGGCGATCTTCGCGGCAGTGGTGGTCTTGCCGGCACCCTGCAGGCCGGCGAGGAGAATCACCGCCGGCGGCTGCACCCGCAGGTTGAGGGGCCTGACCCCCTCGCCCATCACGCGCACGAGTTCCTCGTGAATCACGCGCACCAGCGCCTGGCCCGGTGTCAGGCTCTTGTGGATCTCCAGGCCGATCGCACGTGCCTTGACGGCGTCGATGAATTCCTTGACCACCGGCAGTGCGACGTCCGCCTCGAGCAGCGCCATACGTACCTGCCGCAGCGTGTCGACGATGTTCTCCTCGGTCAGCCGACCCCTGCCGCGGAGTCCCTCGACGACGGCGGAAAGGCGGGATGAGAGCTTGTCGAACACTGGAAACCTCGAGAACTGCGGGAATCGGGCCCGGGCGCGGGCGGATTCCGGATTATAGTGGCCACGTCCGGATCGCGCCTCCTCAGGGTCGCGGCGATGTGACATCATTTCGGCGTCATCCAGTCGACCCCGGGCCCGAGCTTGCTGCTGCCACTCATCGCCGTTGCCTGTTACCTGTTCGGAGCCCTCGGTCTCGGCCTGTCCGCCTACTGGGGCGACGCTCACCATGGACGGGGACGTCGCATCGCCGCCGTCGCGATTGCCTCGATCGGCGTCGTCGTCCACGCCACGACCCTCGCCGACGAGCGCCGGCTCGACCCGCAGGCGGCGCTGTCGCTCGGCGATACGCTGGCACTGGTCGCGCTGGTCATCGCCTGCACGGCGATCATCATGGCGCTCCGCCCGCGACGGCGCGGCATGGCCGCGCTGCTGCTCGGCATCGCCGCCATCCTCGAGGGCGCCTTCTCCGAGGGCGCCCGTGAGTTCTCGGTGGGGCGTCCGGGCTGGGAGCTCGTGTTCCACGTCGCCATGGCCACCACCGCGTTCGCATTCCTGACGATCGGCGCCGCGCTGGCGGTGGCACAGGTCGTGGTGGACCGGCGCCTGCGCAGCCGCAAGCCGCTCGGATGGCTCAAGATCCTCACCCCGGTCGAGTCGGTCGAATCGGGCTGCTTCCAGAGCATCCTCGCCGGATTCGCGCTCCTGACGCTCGCACTGGTCACGGGCGCCTTCTTCATCGAGGACCTGTTCGCGCAGCACCTGGTGCACAAGGTCGTCCTCGCGATCGTCGCCTGGGTCGTGTTCGGCATCCTGCTGCTCGGACGCTGGCGCATGGGCTGGCGCGGCCGCCAGGCCCTGCGCTGGACGCTCGCCGGCTACGTCCTGCTCGGCCTGTCGTACTTCGGCAGCAAGATCGTGCTCGAGAACGTGCTCGGCAAGCACTGGGGCTGACCGGCCTTGCAGGACATACCTTTACCCTGGCTGTTCGGGATCCTCGCCGTCCTCGTCATGTTCTCGGGGTTCTTCTCGGGAACCGAGACGGCGCTGATGAGCATCAACCGCTACCGCCTGCGGCACCGCGCGCGTGAGGGCAGCGCCGGGGCGCGTGCGGCCGAGCAGCTGCTCGAGCAACCGGACCGGCTGATCGGCCTGATCCTCATCTGCAACAACTTCGTCAATTCCGCGTCGGCCGCGATCGTCACCATGATCTCGCTCTCGCTCGGCGGCGAGGGCTACGCCGCGATCGGCGTCGGCATCTACACCGTGGTCCTCATCCTCTTCGGGGAGGTGGCGCCGAAGACGGTCGGCGCCCTGTACCCGGAGCGGCTCGCACTGCCCGCCTCCCTGATCTACCAGGTCCTGCTCAAGGTGCTGTACCCGGTCGTCTGGGCGACCAACCTCCTCGCCAACGGCCTGCTCCGGCTGCTCGGCATCTCGCGGGAGGCCGCCAGTGCGACGTCGCTCAGCCGCGAGGAACTGCGCACCGTCGTCGCCGAGGCGAGCACCGTCATCCCTCACCGCCACCAGCGCATGCTCATGAGCATCCTCGACCTCGAGCGCATCAGCGTCGAGGACATCATGGTGCCGCGCAACGAGATCGTCGGCCTCGACATCTCCGACGAGTGGGATGAGATCCTCGAGCAACTGCGCGACAGCCGGCACACCCGCATACCGGTCTACGACGGCAGCATCGACGACCTGGTCGGCACCCTGCACATGAAGAAAGTGGCGCGGCTGCTCGCGCGGGGCGAGTTCGACCGCGAACAACTGGTGATGCTCGCGCGGTCGCGGGAACCGTACTACGTCCCGGAGGGAACGTCGCTCAACACGCAGCTGCTGAATTTCCAGCGCCAGCGGCGCCGCGTCGCGTTCGTCGTGGATGAATACGGAGACGTGCAGGGACTGGTGACGCTCGAGGACCTGCTGGAGGAGATCGTGGGCGAGTTCACGTCCGACACGAGCTCGCTGCACAAGGACGTGCACCGGGAGAAGGGCGGCACGTTCATCGTCAACGCCTCGGCCAGCGTCCGCACGCTGAATCGAAAGATGGGCTGGTCCCTGCCGACGAGCGGCCCGCGCACGCTGAACGGCCTGATCATCGAGTACCTCGAGACGATTCCGGACGCCGGTACCAGCCTGCGCGTGAACGACTACTC
This sequence comes from uncultured Gammaproteobacteria bacterium, assembly GCA_963823535.1. Lineage (GTDB taxonomy): Bacteria > Pseudomonadota > Gammaproteobacteria > Steroidobacterales > Steroidobacteraceae > RPQJ01. The sequence goes on along the minus strand of CAWGLZ010000001.1, from coordinate 500,789 downwards.
GATCGACGTCCTGCAGACCGGCGAGAACGCCGTCAAGACAGTCCGGCTCACGCCGATCGCCTCCGCCGAGCCCGCACGCCCGTCAGAAAGCCGCACCTAGGGCCTCGTCGAGCCGGCTCACACCCGACACCTCCAGGCCCTCCACGGGACGCCGGGGCACGTTGGCCGTGGGCACCAGCGCGCGCGCAAAGCCCTGTTTCGCGGCCTCTCGCAGGCGCTCCTCGCCGAACGGCACCGGCCGTACCTCGCCGGTGAGCCCGAGTTCACCGAAACAGACGGTGTCCCTCGTCACCGGCCGGTTGCGCAGGCTGGAAAGAACCGCGAGCACGGCCGGCAGGTCCGCGGCGGTCTCACCGATGCGCACCCCTCCCACGACGTTGACGAACACGTCCTGGCCCGCGGTCGCGACGCCGCCGTGACGATGCAGGACGGCCAGCAGCAACGCGAGGCGGCTGGACTCGAATCCGACCGCGACACGCCGGGGCGACATGCCCTGAGACTCGTCGACGAGCGCCTGCAGTTCGACGAGCAGCGGGCGACTGCCCTCGCGTGCCACCGTCACCACGCTGCCAGGAACCGGGACCTCCTGGCGGGACAGGAAGATCGCGGAAGGGTTGCGCACCTCCCGGAGGCCCTGCTCGGCCATGGCGAACACGCCGATCTCGTTGGCGGCACCGAAGCGGTTCTTGACAGCGCGCACCACGCGGAAGCGGCTTCCCGGGTCGCTCTCGAAGTAGAGGACCGTGTCCACCATGTGCTCGAGGATGCGCGGACCGGCGATCAGCCCCTCCTTCGTGACGTGCCCGATGATCAGGACCGTCGTGGACGTGTCCTTGGCATACCTCACGAGGCGGGCCGCCGATTCGCGGACCTGGACGGGCGAGCCCGGGGACGATTCGCTCAACTCCGAGTGCATGGTCTGGATGGAATCGACGACCAGCACGCTGGCCTTGGCGGCAAGCGCCTCCTCGAGGATCGCCTCCACCCGCGTCTCGGCGACCAGCCGCAGGGTCGTGGAGTCGAGCCCGAGGCGCCGGGCCCGCAGCGCAACCTGCTGGACGGACTCCTCGCCCGAAGCGTACAGCACGGTCTGATGCCGGCTGAGGGCATCCGCCGCCTGAAGCAGCAGCGTGGACTTGCCGATCCCGGGGTCGCCGCCCAGCAGGATCACCGAACCGGCCACCAGCCCGCCACCGAGGACACGGTCCAGCTCGCCGATGCCGGAGACGGCCCGCGGCTCCGTCTCCTGGCCCACTTCCATGATCGGCCGGCTCCGAGCCCGGCCCGCACCGGCAACCGCCCGCTGCGCGGTCGTTGCCAGCGACGACGAGGCCAGTTCCAGCGTGTTCCAGGCCTGGCAGGCGGGACACTGGCCCTGCCATTGCGGGGCGCGCGCGCCACAGGATCCGCACACGTAAATCGTCTTGGTCCTGGCCATCGGTAGAACGCCTCGCCCGGACGGGGCCCGCGGGCCGGGATGCTAGCACGCGACCGCGACGGGCCCGGATGTGTGACGGCGGCGACAATCCGCCCATCGCGCCGGTCTTATACTTGCCGGCGACCATGCCCAGATCTACCGAAACGACCCGGGTCTTCAGCAGCTCCGGCAGTCCGGCCCGCCCGGTGCCGGGCGGCCGCAACGTGCCGGCGCGCCTCGGTCGCTACCAGATCGTCGGCGAGATCGGCAAGGGCGCGATGGGCGTGGTCTATCGCGCTCGAGATCCGATGATCAACCGCGAGGTGGCCCTCAAGGCCATTCCGCTCGCGGCGGAATTCGAAGGCGAGGAACTCGAGGACGCCCGCATCAAGTTCTTCCGGGAGGCCGAGATGGCGGGTCGCCTGAGCCATCCGCACATCGTCACGATCCACGATGCCGGCGAGCACGACGGCACGGCCTACATCGCCATGGAACTGCTGCGCGGCCGGCACCTCGTCGACTGCACCAGCGCGGCGAACCTGCTGCCGCCGGCCATCGCCATCGAGCTGGTGGCGCGGCTCGCCGGCGCGCTGCACTACGCGCACCAGCAGAGCGTGGTCCATCGCGACATCAAGCCGGCGAACGTCATGTTCGATCCACCGAGCGGCGAACTCAAGATCACCGACTTCGGCATCGCGCGGCTCACGGACTCGACCCGGACACGCACCGGCATCGTCCTCGGCACGCCGTCCTTCATGTCGCCCGAGCAGCTCCAGGGCCGCGCGGTCACCGGAAGCTCCGACCTCTTCTCGCTCGCGATCACGCTGTTCCAGCTGCTGACGGCACAGCTGCCGTTCCGCGCCGATTCGATGCCGGCGCTGATGCTGAAGATCGCGAAGGAGCCGCACCCCCGGATCCGGGCGATCCGCCCGGAGCTGCCCCCCGGGCTCGACGAGTTCTTCGATCACGCCCTCACCAAGGATCCGGCGGGCCGATTCGGGACGGGCGCATCGTTTGCTCAGGCACTGCGCGACATCAACGCGCCGGTCCGGGGTTGAGCGTGCACCTGAAGGGCAAGCTCAGCTGCGTCGGCGTGAGTGACGCAGGCCGCGTGCGCGAGCACAACGAGGACACCATCGGCACCGACGCCGGGATCGGGCTGGTGGTACTCGCGGACGGGATGGGCGGGTACAAGGCGGGCGAGGTCGCGAGCGGCATCGCCGTGCGCACCGTCATGAGCCTGCTGAAGGACGCGGTAGAGCGCGAGAACCTCGCAGTCCCCGACACGCAGAGCGGCCTCAGCCGTTCGGGCATCCTGTTGCGCGACGCCGTACAGCGGGCCAACAAGATCATCTACCAGACCGCGCGCACGCAGGCCAACTGCGAAGGCATGGGCACGACCGTCGTCGCCGGCCTTTTCTTCGACGACAGGCTCACCATCGCCCACGTGGGGGATTCGAGGTTGTACCGCCTGCGCGGCCACGAGCTGAAACAGGTGACCGAGGATCACTCGCTGCTGCAGGAACTCGTGGCGCGCGGATTCTATACGCCGGAGGAAGCCCAGCGCGCCGCCGCCAAGAACTACGTCACGCGCGCCCTGGGAGTGGAATCGACCGTCGAGGTGGATGTGACGGAGATCCCGGTTCATAAGGGCGACCTGTTCATACTCTGCTCGGACGGTCTCACCGACATGGTCGAGGACGAGGATATTCAGTTAACGGCCAGTACCTTTGGTGCTAACCTTGAAACGCTCGCCAGGCAGCTCGTGCTGCTCGGCAACGACAACGGGGGTCGCGACAATATCTCGATCGTGCTGGTGCGGGTGCTCGACAGCTTCCCTGCACGGCGCGGCGTGATCGGTCGGATCCTCTCGATGTTCGGCTGACGCAAAAGCAGGAAAACGCATGGCCAGGCTTGTTCTCAGCCTCGACGGGCAGGTGCTCGCCGAGTACAACATGAACAAAGAGCGCTACACGATCGGGCGCCTGCCGGACAACGATATCCGCATCGACAATCCGGCGGTGAGCGGCCATCACGCGCTCATCATCAACATCCTCAACGACTCGTACCTCGAGGACCTGAACAGCACGAACGGCACGTACGTCAACGGCAAGATCATCAAGAAGCACGCCATGCAGCCCGGCGACGTGATCACCGTCGGCCATCACGCGCTGCGGTTCATCGACGGCGAGGCCGACGAGCCTGCGGACGAGTTCGAACGGACGATGGTGATCGGCCCCCGCGAGGCCGCGCGGCTCAAGGTGCCGCCGGTTGTCCAGCCGGCGCCGGTGCCCGCAGCCGCGGCGTCCGCACGGTCGGCGGCACCCGCCGCCAGTGCGCCGACGGCACGCCCGGCGCCCGGCATGCTGCCCAAGGCGAAACTTCAGGTCCTCTCGGGCCAGTTCGCCGGGCGCGAGCTCGAACTGGTGAAGACGCTGACGACGCTGGGCCGTCCCGGCGTCCAGGTGGCCGCGATCACGCGCCGCGCCGACGGTTACTACGTCGTGCACGTCGAAAGCGGCCGCGAGGGCGACTATCCCCTGGTGAATGGCGCGCCGATCGGACCGCAGGCCCGCAGGCTGCACGACAACGACGTGCTGCAGCTGGCCGGCGTCAAGATGGGTTTTTTCGCGACCTAGGCCGTCAGCGCAGTTCGAGCTGGACCCGCTGGCTCACCCCGCAGATGAGCTCGTAGGGGATCGTGCCCGCGTGGCGTGCGATCTCCTCGACCGGCACGCCTTCCCCCCACAGCACGACCGGGTCGCCACTCGCCACGCCCGGCAGGTCCGTCACGTCCACCGTGATCATGTCCATCGAGACGCGACCGATCAGCGGCACCCGGTGGCCGTTGACCAGGACGGGCGTGCCCGACCCGACGCTGCGGGGGTAACCGTCCCCGTATCCCGCGGCCACGACCGCCATGCGCGTGTCGCGCAGGGCGTGCCAGGTGCCGCCGTAGCCCACGGTCTCTCCCGGGCGGACGTCCTTCACGGCGATGACCTCGCTCTGCAGCGTCATGACGGGACGTAAGCCCAGTTCCGCCCCCGTCCCGCTCGGGAATGGCGACACGCCGTAGAGGACGAGCCCCGGTCGCACCCAGTCGGCGCGCGTGTCGGGCCAGGCCAGCAGCGCGGCGGAGTTCGCGATGCTGCGCGCACCCGGCAGCCCTTGGGTCGCCTCGGCAAAGGACCGGACCTGCTCGATCGTCTTGGGATCGCGCCGGTCGTCGGCGCTGGCCAGGTGCGTGACGAGGGTCGCCGCCGGGGCGACGTTCGCCACGCGCCGCAGCCGCTCGTAGGCCGCGGCAAACTGCTCGCGGCGGAAGCCGAGACGGTTCATGCCACTGTCCACCTTGATCCAGGCGGACACGACGTCCGTGCCCGGTCGCGCCTCGAGCAGCTCGAGCTGCTCGAAGCTGTGAACCATCAGGTCGAAACGCTGCTGCGCCGCCATCGCGAGCTGCGCAGGGCTGAAGACTCCCTCGAGCAGCAGGATGCGGTTCGTGAGTCCGGCGGCACGCAGCGCGAGCCCCTCGTCGAGGCGGGCCACGGCAAAACCGTCGGTCTGCGCCAGGGCCTTGGCGGCCGGCACCAGGCCATGCCCGTAGGCATTGGCCTTGACCACGGCCATGACGCCGGAATCCGGCGCGGTGCCGCGGATCCGGCCGAGGTTGTGCCTCAGTGCGGCGGTGTCGACGATCGCCCGGATGAGTGCCTTCACGCGATGTCCCGGCGGCGGCGGCGCTCAGCCGCCGTAATCGTAATCGCCGGTCGCGAGGTTCTCGAACCGCGTGTACTTGCCGAGGAACGTCAGGTGCACTTCGCCCGTCGGACCGTTGCGCTGCTTCGCGATGATGATGTCGGCGATGCCCTTGCGCGGCGTCTCCGGCTCGTAGACCTCCTCGCGATAGATGAGCATGATGAGGTCCGCGTCCTGCTCGATCGCCCCGGATTCGCGCAGGTCGGACATCACGGGCTTCTTGTCCGTGCGCTGCTCGACGCTGCGGTTCAACTGTGACAGCGCGATCACCGGGACCTTGAGTTCCTTGGCCAGTGCCTTGAGCGAACGCGAGATCTCGGAAATCTCGGTCGCCCGGTTCTCCTTGGTGCCGGAGACCTGCATCAGCTGGAGGTAGTCGATGACGATCAGCCCGAGTCCGTCCGAGTTCTCGCGTGCCAGGCGACGGGCCCGGGCGCGGACTTCCGTCGGCGTCAGCGCTCCGCTGTCGTCGATGTAGATCGGCGCGACCTTCATCTGCGCGATCGCGCTGTTGATGCGGGCCCAGTCTTCGTCGCCGAAGTTGCCCGTGCGCAGGTGGCTCTGGTCGACCCGGCCGAGCGAGGAGATCATGCGCATCGAGAGTTGCTCGCGCGACATCTCCATCGAGAAGACCGCCACCGCGCGGTTGGCAGAGATGGCGGCGTTCTCCGCGATATTGAGCGCGAGCGTGGTCTTGCCCATCGACGGGCGGCCCGCGACGATGATGAGTTCGCCGGGCTGCAGGCCGGCGGTCATCCGGTCGAGGTCGTTGTATCCCGTGCTGACGCCCGTGAGCTCGCCCTGCGTCTGGTGCAGCAGGTCGAGCCGGTCGATGGTCGCGCCGAGAATGTCGCGCAACGGCACGAATCCAGAGCCCGTTCGCCGTCCCGACTCCGCGATCTGGAAGACGCGCCGCTCGGCCTCGTCGACGAGTTCGGTGGCCGGGCGACCCTCGCTGTCGTAGGCACTCGCGGCGATCTCGCCGCTCACCCGGATGAGCTGCCGCAGCAGCGACCGTTCACGGACGATGTCCGCGTAGGCACGGATGTTCGCCGCCGTCGGGGTATCGCGCGCGAGGCCTGCGAGGTAGGCGAGCCCGCCCGTTTCGTCGCTCTGTCCCTTCGCGGCGAGGTACTCCGCGAGGGTCACGACATCGCTCGGCTCGCTGCGCGCCGACAGCTCCGCGATCGCGGTGAAGATCTGCTGGTGATCCCGCCGGTAGAAATCCTCGGCGCGCAGGCGGTCCGCAATGGCGTCCCAGGTGCTGTTGTCGAGCAGCAGCCCACCGAGGACAGCCTGCTCGGCCTCGACGGAATGAGGAGGCACGCGCAGCGCATCCGTCTCGAGCGCAGGTCGCGCCCGTCTCCGGAGCCTGGCTTCCCCGGCCTCCTGATCCATCGCGCTCACCTATTGGCGCGCCCGGATCATTCCTCGGCGACCACGTCCACCGGCAGGTCGATGACGACATCGGTGTGCAGGTGCAGCTTGACGTGATGCTCGCCGATCAGGCGAATCGGGCCGGCCGGCAGACGCACTTCGGCACGTTCGATGCGGATACCGGCCTTGGACAGTGCCTCGGCGATGTCGGCCGTGCCGATCGACCCGAAGATCTTGCCCTCGCCACCGGCCTTCGCGCTCATCGTCAGGCGGAAATTATCGAGCTGCCCGGCGCGCAGCGTCGCGCTCGCGAGCTCGTCGGCCGCGAGCTTCTCGAGCTCGGCCCGGCGCTCCTCGAACCTCTTGAGGTTGGCGGCGGTCGCAACCGCCGCCTTGCCCTGCGGAAGCAGGAAGTTGCGGCCGTAGCCGGGTTTCACCTTGACCTTGTCGCCGATGTTGCCGAGATTGGCGACCTTCTGCAGCAGGATGACTTCCATCGTTGTTACCTCGATCTGTCCCGTCACTTGATCATGCATTCTGCGCCGCAGACCGCGAGCGCAACCAGTTGTCCACGAACCCCCATCCGGCCAGCGCGGCCACCATGACCGGCGCCGCCAGGACCAGCATGGCGTAAATCGCCCACAGCCACGCACCGTTCAGGCGTCCCTCCGCCTTGAACCTGTGCGCCGCGGCCAGACCCACGATCGTGAGCGCGCCCAGGAACAGGCGCGCGAGATCGTCGACCAGCGGCTGATCCGTCAGCAGCGAGGCGAGGATCGACACCGCCGCCACCACGCCCAGCACCAGGCCGAGTCGTACCTGCCGGAACTCGGCGCCGAAGCGGCCCTCCTGTTCCGCCCGACCCTGCCACCAGCGAGCGAGGAACAGCGCGCACATGGCGAGCAGCACCGTCAGCGTCGCCACCCAGCCCCACAAGGTCCGCGCCAGGGTCTCGACGAGGCCGTCCTCCTCGAGATTCATCGGCAGCCCACGCCGCTGCATCTCCTGCGCAAGTTCGCGCACGAAGGGCGCCCAGAACTGCTGCGGGTCGCCCAGCGTCGCGTGGAGCGCCATGATCATCACCGCGCCGGCCAGCACGGCCACCTGCAGGCACAGCGTGAGCGAACCGCTGCGACCCAGCATCGCGCCGAGTGCCAGCGGCGGACCCAGCACCCACAGCGAGTAGATGAGCCCGACCGGCGCCGGCCGGCCGATGAGCCACATCGCCAGCGCGAGCAGGATGCTCGCTCCCGCGGCGACCAGCAGTCCGGCCCGAGGCCCGCGCACGAGCGTGACCAGCGCCGGTACGGCCCCCGGCAGAAAGAACGCGAATCCCAGGCCGAACAGGGGCAGCAGGCCGAGCAGGCCGGTCAGAAACACGGCCGCGCCGGGATTGGCAGTGATCCAGCTTGCGAACGACCGGTTCATGGCGGCGCCCCCGGCCGATCGGACCGCGTGGTGCGCCCGCTCGGCTCAGTGCTGGTCCGTGTAGGGCAACAGCGCGAGAAAGCGCGCGCGCTTGATGGCCAGCGAGAGCTGGCGCTGGTAGTTCGACCGCGTGCCGGTGATACGGCTCGGGACGATCTTGCCCGTCTCGGTGATGTAGCCCTTGAGCGTGGCGAGGTCCTTGTAGTCGATGCGCTCGACGCCCTCGGCCGTGAACTTGCAGAACTTACGGCGCCGGAAAAAACGTGCCATGGGTCACCTGTCGAATTCGTGGATAGCGGATGGGAAACGGGGCGATCAGCCTGCAGAGGCCGAATCGTCGGCTCCGTCCTGCGAACCGGACTCCTCACCGCGGCCACCCTCTTCTTCCTCGCGCGCCATCGGCGAAGGCTCCGTGACAGGCCCCGGCATGGACACCACGAGGTTCCGGATGACCGCGTCGCTGAAGCGGAAGGCCCCGGTGAGTTCGTCGAGGGACTTCTGGTCGGTCTCGACGTTCATCAGCACGTAGTGTGCCTTGTGGACCTTGTCGATCGGATACGCCAGCTGGCGGCGACCCCAGTCCTCGACCCGGTGCACGGCTCCGCCCTCCGCGGTGATGATGCCGCGGTATCGCTCGATCATGGCGGGGACCTGCTCGCTCTGGTCAGGGTGGACCAGAAACACGATTTCATAATGACGCACTGTCAGTGCTCCCTGTGGGTAAAGCCGCCCATGTACCAAACAGGTCTGGTGCGGCAAGGAGTAACGACCGCCCGGCCCTTCAAGCCATAGCGGGCCGCCAAGCATAGGTGAGGCCGGTCAGACGCGCAAGTTCAGATGCGCGGACCCCGCCCGCAGTCGCGGCTACTGCGTCCCGGGCTGGAGGAGCGCGCGCTGCCGGACAGCCTCGAACAGCACGACCCCCGCCGCCACCGATACATTGAGACTCTCGACCGCCCCGGCCATGGGAATGCAGACGAGGTCGTCGCAGCATTCCCGGGTGAGGCGGCGCATGCCCTCGCCTTCCGAACCCATGACCAGCGCGACCGGCCCGGCGAGATCGGCATCGTAGATCGTCCGGTCTGCGGCGTCGTCGGTGCCTACGAGCCAGAGGCCCCGCTGCTTGAGGTCCCGAAGCGTCCGGGCCAGGTTGACCACCGGCACGAGCGGCACGGTCTCGGCGGCGCCGGCCGCAACCTTGCGGACCACGGGTGTGAGCCCCGCGGCGCGGTCCCGGGGCACGATGACGGCCGCGACGCCGGCGGCATCCGCACTGCGCAGGCAGGCGCCGAGGTTGTGCGGATCCTGTACGCCGTCGAGGACGAGCAGCAGGGGCGCGCCCCTGGCGGCCTCCAGTGCCTCCTCGAGCTGCGTTTCCGGGTCCTGTGCGCGCTGCGCGAGTTCCGCCACCACGCCCTGGTGGCGCCCCCCTTCGGCGAGCTGTGCCAGCGTTGCATCATCGGCAGTGACCACCCGGATGCCGGACCGCTCGGCCAGGTTGCGCAGCTCCACCAGGCGACCGGCGTCCCGCCCGCCCGCCAGCAGGACGCGGCGCACGCGTTGCGGATGGCGCGACAGCAGCACGCGCACCGCGTGGATGCCGTAGGCCGTCGACCCAGTCGTCACCGCCGCCTGCCCATCGGACGAGGCCGGGGCCGCCGCCGGCGCTCCTCGCCCGCAACGGTCGTCGCGAGCTCGAAGTCGACGCGACGGTCGTCCAGGGACACGTTGGTCACCCGTACGCGCAGGCGATCGCCCAGCCGGTAGATCTTGCCGGAGCTGCGGCCGACGATGCGGAAGCCCGAGCGATCGCGTGTGAAGTAATCCTGACCCAGCGCCGACACGTGCAGCAGGCCGTCGACCTGCAGGCCTTCGATCTGGACGAACAGCCCGAAGTCCACGACGCCCGAAACGATGCCATCGAACTCCTCGCCGACGCGTTCCCGCATGTAGTAGCACTTGAGCCACGCGATGGCTCCGCGGGTAGCCTCGTCCGCGCGGCGCTCTCGAAACGAGCACTCCTGGCCGAGCAGCGGGAACGGTCCATGCCAGTCCACCAGCAACTGCGGATCGCCCTGCTGGATGACCTGCCGGATTCCGCGGTGCACCACCAGGTCCGGGTAGCGCCGGATGGGCGAGGTGAAGTGCGCATAGTGCTCGAGCGCCAGGCCGAAATGCCCGATGTTGCCAGGCTGGTAGACGGCCTGGGGCATCGAGCGGATCACGGCCGTCGAGATGAGCAGCGCGTCCGGGCGGTCACCGATCTTCTGCAGCAGGTCACGCAGGTGCTCGGGCTTGATCTCCTCGGCGGGCGGCAGCCACAGGCCGAACTCCCGCAGGAACTGCCGCAGCGTCTCGAGCCGGTCCGTCTCCGGCAGACCGTGCACGCGATAAAGCGTCGGCACGCGATGGCGGTCGAGGAAGCGCGCAGCGGCAATGTTCGCCGCGATCATGCATTCCTCGATGAGGCGATGTGCGTCGTTGCGGGGTTGCTCGACCAGCGCGGCGACGTGGCCCGCCTCGTCGAACTTCAGCTTGAGCTCCGGCGTATCGAGCTCGAGGGCGCCCCGACCGCTACGCTCCCGCGTGAAGCTCCGGTACACGCCGTGCAGTGCGAGTAGTCGCTCGCGAAGTCCCTCGAGCCGGGGCGCGTGCTTCGCCGAAGGTCGATCCAGGAACTCGCCGACCTCCCGGTACGTCAGTCGCGCCGCCGAACGCATCACGCCCTCGAAGAACCGCGACCGCGTGATGCGCCCGTCCTCGCTGACGCGCAGTTCGCAGCACAGGCACAGGCGGTCCTCTTCAGGCACCAGCGAACACAGGCCGTTCGACAGTGCCTCCGGCAGCATGGGCAGCACGCGATTGGGGAAATAGACCGACGTGCCACGTTCGCGCGCCTCGGCATCGAGCTCCGTGCCAGGCCTGACGTAGTGGCCGACGTCCGCGATGGCGACGATCAGTCGCCAGCCGCCGCGCGTCCGTTCGCAATAGACCGCGTCGTCGTAATCGCGCGCATCGTCCCCGTCGATCGTGACCAGCGCGACGTCCCGCAGATCCTCCCGGCCTTCGAGCGCATCCTGCGGGATGCGCTCGCCGAAGGCCGCCGCCGCGCCGAGCACCGCGTCCGGGAACTGGAACGGCAGCCCGTGCGAATGAATCGCGATCTCGGTCTCCATGCCGGGGGCGCCGTGCTCGCCGAGGACGCGGGCGACCCGCCCGACGGGCGGCGTATTGCGGCTCGGCGGTCGTGTCACTTCGACGATCACGACCTGTCCGGGGACGGCGCCCGCGAGGTCCGCCGCCGGGACGAGGACCCGGTGAGTGATGCGCGGGTTGTCCGCCACGAGGTAGGCCATGCCCGAGTCGATGTGCAGGCGCCCGACGACCTCCCGCGTGCGGCGCTCGAGCACCTCCACGATGCTGCCCTGCGGCTTGCCGCGGAAGCGTGGACCCTCGACCCGCACCGCCACGCGGTCGCCGTGCATCGCCTCGCGCATCTCGTGCGCTGAGAGGTGGATCGGGGCCGAAGCGTCGTCGGGCAGCAGCTGCCCGTCGCCGCTGCGGTGCGCCTGCAGGGTACCGACGACCAGCCCGGGCAGCTGCTCGCGCAGGCAGTACTGCCCGCGACGGTTCAGGACCAGGTCGCCGTTCCTGACCAGCGCCGCGAGCTGCGACGGAGCCTCGGCCACCGCGGCCGGGCCCAGCGTCGCCGTGATCTCGTCGAGCCGCAACGGACGGCCGGCCCGCCGCAGCGTGCTGATGATGTCGGCACCGGCGCCCGGGCCAGCCCGTTGCGCGGCGCGTGGCCGGGCGGCGCCCTGCGAGGTGCTCTTTGAACGGCGGGTACGTTTTCTTTGCATGTCAATCCAGGTGGCGCGAGCGCTCAGGCGTCAGTATTCGTTGACAGCCCCTGGGAGCGCCAGTAAATTGCGCCACCTTCCAGCCGGCCCCGGGGGCCGAGCCGCAACCGAAGCCCAGGTGGCGGAATTGGTAGACGCACTAGTTTCAGGTACTAGCGGGTAACACCGTGGAGGTTCGAGTCCTCTCCTGGGCACCATCCGGCCGACCGGCCGGACTTTAGCATCCCGTCAGACCGACCGCGAGATCAGTTCCTTCATGATCTCGTTGGTGCCGCCGTAGATGCGCTGGACGCGCGAGTCCGCGAACATGCGGCAGACCAGGTACTCGTTCATGTATCCGTAGCCGCCGTGCAGCTGGACGCATTCGTCCAGCACCTTCTGCTGGATGTCGGTGATCCACCACTTGGCCATCGCCGCGGTCTCCGTGTCGAGTTCGCCCGCGACCAGCTGCTCGATGCAGCGATCGACGAAGGTCCGCGCGACCCGCGTGAACGTGACGGCCTCGGCCAGCCTGAAACGCGTGTTCTGGAACTCGGCGATCGCCCGTCCGAACGCCTTCCGTTCCTTGACGTAGCGCGCGGTTTCCGCCACGGCGCCTTCCATGGCCGCGACTCCGCCGAGCGCGATGGTCAGCCGCTCGTAGGGCAGGTCGCCCATCAACTGGTGCATGCCCTTGCCCTCGGCGCCACCGAGCAGGCAGTCGGCCGGGACACGCACGTCCTCGAAATAGAGCTCCGACGTGTCCTGGGCAGTCATGCCCATCTTGTCGAGCACGCGACCGACACGATAGCCCTCGAGGCCCTCGGTCTCGACCATGAGGATGGAGAGGCCGCGACTCCGGTCACCCGGGTCGGTGCGCACGACGAGCATCAGGATCGTGGCGATCGAGCCGTTGGTGATGAAGATCTTCGAGCCGTTGACGACGTAGTCGTCGGCATCACGGACCGCGCGCGTCCGGATGCCCTTCAGGTCCGATCCTGCACCGGGTTCGGTCATGGCGATCGCACCGATCAGCTCGCCACGCGCCATGCGCGGCAGCCAGCGCTGCTTCTGCTCCTCGCTGCCGTAGTTCAGCACGTAGTGCGCGGCGATACTGTGCACGCCCTGGCCAAAGCCCGAGATGCCGCGCCGGTTCAGTTCCTCGTACAGCACCGCTTCGTGGCGGAAGTCGCCGCCCCCGCCGCCGTACTCGTCCGGAACGTCCATCAGCAGGAAGCCGGCCTCGCCCACCGCGCGCCAGGTCGCCCGGTCGACGTGGTGCTGCTCCCGCCAGCGCGGCTCGTGGGGCAGCATCTCGGTTTCGACGAAGCGCGACACCGCCTCCCGCAGCATGCGCAGGTCGTCATCCATCCACGGCGACTCGAAAGGCTTCATCGTTGGTCTCCCGGCAGCGTCTTCAGTCGAACGGGTGTCGGAGAACGATCGTCTCGGAGCGATCGGGACCCGTCGAGACGATGTCGATCGGCACGCCGGCCAGCTGTTCGATGCGCGCAAGATACCTGCGGGCGTTCTCCGGCAGGCCGGCGAACTCGGTGATGCCGATCGTCCTTTCCGACCACCCGGGCAGCGTCTCGTACACCGGTTCGCACTCGGAGTAGCGGTGCGGCAGCAGCGGGGGCTGCTCGCGCACCTCCCCGTCGATCCGGTAACCCGTCGCGATGCGCAGCGTGTCGAGTCCGTCGAGCACGTCGAGCTTGGTGACGCCGAGGCTGGAGAGGCTGTTGTGCAGGACGGCACGGCGCAGCGCCACGGCGTCAAACCAGCCGCAGCGCCGCGGCCGGCCCGTCACGGCCCCGAATTCGTGACCGACGCGGGAGAGGTGCTCGCCGTTCTCGTCGAAGAGCTCCGTCGGGAACGGGCCGGCGCCGACGCGGGTCGTGTAGGCCTTGACGATGCCGAGCACGCGGTGCATGTCTCGCGGCCCGAGGCCGGTGCCCACGGCGGCCGCGCCGGCGATGGTGTTAGACGAGGTGACGAACGGATAGGTGCCGACGTCGTTGTCGAGCAGCGCCCCCTGGGCGCCCTCGAACAGCAGGTTGCCACCACGCTGCATCTCCGCGCGCAGCCGCAAGCTGATGTCCTCGACCAGCGGCTGGATGCGTTCGCCCTGGGCGACGAGGTCGTCGAGAACGCGCTGGAATTCGACCGGCTCGGCGCTGAAGTAGCGGCTCAGGACGAAATTGTGAAAATCCAGGACCTCGCCGAGACGCGCCGCGAGGCGGTCACGCTGGAACAGATCGGCGACCCGCACGGCCCGCCGGGCCACCTTGTCCTCGTAGGCGGGACCGATGCCGCGTCCCGTCGTGCCGATGGCGTTGACGCCCTGGGCGCGCTCACGCGCCCGGTCGAGCGCGACGTGGGACGGCAGGATCAGCGCGCAGTTCGGACTGATGCGCAGCCGCTCGTACACGGGCACGCCCTTCTGCACCAGTGCGTCGGCCTCGCGCAGCAGCGCCTCGAGCGACAGCACGACTCCGTTGCCGATCAGACAGTGGACCCCGGGATGCAGGATGCCGGACGGGATCAGCGACAGGACCGTCTTGGCCCCGCCGATCACCAGGGTGTGCCCGGCATTGTGCCCGCCCTGGAAGCGCACCACCGCGGCGGCCCGCTCCGTGAGCAGGTCGACGATCTTGCCCTTGCCTTCGTCGCCCCACTGGGCGCCGATCACGACGAGATTACTGGCCATGAGAGTTGTCCGGTGTCAGATCAGCCGGTGCCGCGCACCATGTACAGCACGACGGCGCCGGCGATCATGCTGAGGAGCCCGGCCATGCGCAACGTCCGCTCTTCGAGCTGGGACAGCTGCAGCAGGGCGCGCTTCATGCCGCCAGGATTGGCGAACGGCATGAGGCCCTCGAGCACGAGGTAGAGGGCGCACGCCGCCCAGAGATCGCTCCAGTCCATCCGGGCGCCGTCGCTGACCACGCGGTCAGCGGCCGGAGTCCTTCAGGTACTTGAAGAACTCGCCGTCCGGCGCCAGCACAAGGATGTCACCCTGCTTGCCAAGCGAGCGCCGATACGCCTGCAGTCCACGGAAGAAGGAATAGAATTCCGTGTCGCGGCCATACGCGCTCGCGTAGATGTCGGCCGCCGCCGCGTCGCCTTCGCCCTTGACAATCTCTGCCTGGCGATAGGCGTTGGCGAGGATCTCAGTGCGCTGCCGGTCGGCCTCGGCGCGAGTCCGCTCCGAAACCGCCGAACCCTCTGCTCGCAGTTGCGCCGCCTGCCGGGCGAAGTCCTGACGCATTCGGTTGAACACCGACTCGCTCACTTCCTCCGGCAGGTCAATGCGCTTCACGCGCACGTCGATCAGGGTGATGCCGAGCCCTGCCACATTGCCTTCGGCGACCTTGCGCACTTCGCTCAGAAACTCCGTGCGCTCCGCGGCCACGACCTGCTGAATCGTTCGCTTCGCGATCACGCCCTTGATGCCATCCTTGACGATTTCGCCCAGGCGACGGTTCGCGACGTCCTCGCTGCCACCGGCTGTCGACGTGTAGTAGCGCGAGACATCGATGATGCGCCACTTCACGAAGAAGTCGATGCGCAGGATCTTGCCTTCGCTGGTGAGGAACTGCTCGGACGGGTAGTCCTCGGTGAGGATACGCTTGTCGAACTTACGCACGTTGTTGACGAGTGGCAACATGAAATGAAGGCCAGGCTCGTACTCGGCGCGGACAATTTCGCCGAAGCGGAACTTGAGCGCGAGGTCCGTCTCGCGGACGGTGAACGCCGCCATCGAGAGCACCAGCGCCAGGAAGCCGAGGACGATGACCGCGAGGTAACTGCGATTACTCATCAGCGGGTCCCCCGCTCGCGACGTGATTCGACCGTCTCGATCGACTCGGGCTGCGTCGCCGGTGCGCGCGTGGCGGGCACCTGTCGCTGCTCATCGAGGGTCAGGGTCTGCGTGCGGCGCTCCGTCAGCTTGTCGAGCGGCAGGTAGATCATGTTCCCCGTGCCCTCCGTGTCCACGAGCACCTTGTTGGTGTTGCCGAGCACTTCTTCGATCGTCTCGTAGTAGAGACGCTGTCGCGTGACTCCCGGCGCGCGCTGATAGGCCTGGAGCAACTTTGCGAAGCGCTCCGCCTCGCCCTCCGCATCTGCCACGATGCGTGCCTTGTAGGCCTGCGAGTCCTCCATCTGGCGCGCTGCGGAGCCTTGCGCTTTGGGCAGAATGTCATTCGCGTACGCCTGCGCTTCGAGCCCCAGGCGTTCTTTGTCCTCGCGGGCCTTGATGGCGTCCTTCTGCGCAGTCGCGACCTGTTCGGGCACTCCGACACCCTGCAGGTTGACCGACGTGACCTCGATGCCCGTCAGATAGGAATCGAGCGTCTTCTGGATCAGTTCCTTGGTGCGCGCGGCGATCTCCTGCCGCCCTTCCTCGAGCACGAACTCGAGGCCGTTCTGGCCCACGATCTCCCGGATCGCGCTCTCGCTCACCTCGCCGAGCGTCGACTCGGGGTCGCGCACGTTAAAGGCGTAGGGCTTGGCCTCGGCTCGCCGGTACTGAACGGCGATGTTGATGTCGACGAGATTCTCGTCCGCGGTCAGCATGCGGGTCTGGTCGCTGAAGCCCTCCACGCTCTCGACATTGACGATCTGGCGTGCCTCGATCGGCCACGGCATGTGCCAGCGCAGGCCGGGTTCCGTCGTCGCGACATACTGGCCGAAGCGGGTCACCACGGCGCGCTCCGCGGCGTCCACCTTGTAGAGGCCGGTGGCCGCCCAGATGGCGACGAGCACGAGGCCGACCGTGCCGGCGCCGAAACCGCGCATCGCGCCTCCACCGCCGCCGCCTGCGGCGCCGCCTCCGGCACCACCGCCACCAAAAATGCCCGCGAGTCGTCTCTGCAGGTTGCGCAGGGCCTCGTCAAGGTCGGCCGCCCCCCTGTCGGGGCGGTTGCCCCAGGGGCTGCGGTTCCTGTCCGGGTCGTTCCAGGCCATGGGATTGATTGCTCCCGAGTGATTTCGTCAGTTAGGTAGGGGGAATTCCGGACCGTCGCCCGCGTGCCCGCTTCATCGAACGGCGCTCGCGGGTATGCAACCCGGGGATTTTAGGAACGCGTCGGGGCCCGCACAAGGCGCGGAACCCGCGGGAACCTCGATGCCCGCCTCCCGGCAGATCCGCTCCAGCTGGTGCCGGCGCAGGCTCACCTCGAGTTCGGTGCCACCATCCTCGAGGGGGCGCTGGCGCAGCACCGCGCCCGCGGCGAACAATCGGGCGCGGGCACGACCCTCCCGCGGCGGCAGCCGCAGGACGCAATGGCAGAGATCGGTCCCGAGCTGGCGGTGCAGCGCCCCGAGCAGGTGGTCGATACCCTCGCCAGTGTGCGCCGAGAGCCAGATCCGGTCGACCCGACCGTCCGGGTCGTAGTCGACGCGCGGCGCCTCGCCGGTCCGGTCGATCTTGTTGTACACGGCGATCTGCGGCAGGGACCGGGCCCCGATCGATTCGAGCACCTCGTCGACCTGCGCGATGCGATCGGCGCGCTCGGGATCCGCGGCATCGATGACGTGCAGGAGGAGATCGGCCTCCCTGGCCTCCTGCAGCGTCGAGCGGAACGCGGCCACGAGTTCGTGTGGCAGGTCGCGCACGAACCCGACCGTGTCGGCGAGCGCAACCTCCAGACCCGGGGCCAGGTGCAGCCTGCGCACGGTCGGATCGAGTGTCGCGAACAACTGGTCGGCGGTGTAGGCATCGGCGGCCGTCAGCCGGTTGAAGAGCGTCGACTTTCCGGCATTGGTGTAGCCGACCAGCGCGACGGTCGGCACCTCGCCCCGCTGGCGCTCGCGCCGGGTGGTCTGGCGCTGGACGAGCACCCGGTCGAGCCGGTCGTTCAGGGTCTTGATACGTCGCGCGACCAGTCGACGGTCGGTCTCGAGCTGCGTTTCACCGGGACCCCGCAGGCCGATGCCACCCTTCTGACGCTCGAGGTGGGTCCAGCCGCGGACCAGTCGCGTCGACATGTGCTCGAGCTGGGCGAGTTCCACCTGCAATTTGCCTTCGAAGGTGCGCGCGCGCTGGGCGAAGATGTCGAGGATGAGGCCGCTGCGATCCAGCACGCGGCACTGGAGTTCCTTCTCCAGGTTGCGCTCCTGTCCGGGCGACAGCGCGTGGTCGACCACGACCAGGTCCGCCCCGAGCGCGAGGATGCGCTCGCGCAACTCGGCCACCTTGCCCGTGCCGAGGAAAAAGCGCGGCTCCGCCACCTTGCGGGTGACAGTCAGGACCTCGAGCACCTGCGCACCGGCCGAACGCGCCAGCGCTACGAATTCCTCGACGCGATCCGGCTCCGGTGCGTGGCCGAGCCCGACGCAGACGAGGATGGCGCGCTCACCGCTTCCCGGACGTTCGAACAACTCGCCTTTTCCCCGCCCGTCGGCTGCCCGGCTCACGTGGCCGGGGCGTCCTCGACCGGCGCGTCCTCGTCGCCCATCGGCAGGCGCACGTTGCGCGCCGGGACGACCGTGGAAATGGCGTGCTTGTAGACCATCTGGCTGACGCTGTTACGCAGCAGCACGACGAACTGGTCGAACGAGTCGATCTGGCCCTGCAGCTTGATGCCGTTGACCAGGTAAATGGACACCGGTATCCGCTCCTTGCGCAGGGCATTCAGGAAGGGATCTTGCAGGGACTGGCCCTTGGCCATGATCGAGTCTCCGTATTCTTGGTAATGCTGGTCCGTTCCTGCCGCGCATTCTTCCGTGTCACGGCCATGACGCCCGTCGCCTCGACGAACAAGAACGCGTCCAATGCTATCACGCCGGCCACTCAGCTGCGGCCCGCCAAAGCGGCCAATTCCGCCAACATGGGCGCGAGTGCCGGATCTTCAAGGCCCCGGATGCGACAGAACGTCGGTTCGGAGCGGATCCAGGTCAGTTGCCGCTTGGCCAGGTTGCGCGTGGCCCGCTGGCCGGCGGCGATCGCCGTCGCAAGGTCGCATTCCCCGGCCAGGTGCGCCCAGAGCTGCCGGTAACCGACGCAACGGAGGCTCGGCAGGTCCGGGTGCAGGTCGCCGCGCGAGCGGAGTCCGCGCACCTCCTCCAGGAACCCCTGCTCCATCATTGCCAGGAACCGAGCATCGATCCGGGCATAGAGCTGCGCCCGGTCATCCGGTGCCAGGGCGAATGCGGCAAACACCAGTGGCGGCGGTGCCGTGAGTCGCTGCAGCTGCGAGAGCGGTTCACCCGTGAGCTGCAGGACTTCGAGCGCGCGCTGGATCCGCTGGCCATCCGTCGGGCGGATGCGGGCCGCCGCCGCCGGGTCCCGCGACGCGAGCTCGCCGTGCAGCGCCGGCCAGCCGATGCGCCGCGCACGCTCGTCGATCTGCGCCCGCACGGTCGCGTCGGCCGCCGGCAAGGGCGCGATACCCCGGGTGAGTGCCCGGAAGTAGAGCATCGTGCCCCCCACCAGCAGCGGGATCCGTCCCCGGGAACGGATGCCTTCCACCAGGGCGAGCGCATCGCGCCTGAATCGGCCGGCCGAGTACGCCTCGGCCGGGTCGCAGACGTCGATCAGGTGATGCCGGACGCGTCCCTGCTCCTCGCGTGACGGCTTGGATGTCCCGATGTCCATGCCACGGTAGACCTGGGCGGAGTCGACACTGACGATCTCGACCGGGAATCGCTCCGCGACCGCCAGCGCGAGCGCGCTCTTGCCGGCGCAGGTCGGCCCCGCGAGCAGCACCGCGTCCACCGGTCGCGACGGATCCGGGCTCATCGCCCGCGCAGGAACAGGCGATCGAGGTCGTCGAGGCTCACGAACGACCAGGTCGGGCGCCCGTGCACGCACTGGTCGGCGCGCAGCGTCGTCTCCATCTCCCGCAGCAGCGCGTTCATTTCGGGGATGGACAGCCGACGGTTCGCGCGCACCGCCTGGTGGCACGCCAGGGTGCCCAGTGCCCGATCGAGCGCATGTCGCGCCCCGCCGTCGCCCTGTGCGCGCAGGTCCGCAAGCATGTCGCGCACCAGCACCGCCGGGTCGGCGGCGGTCAGCAGGGCGGGCAGCGCGCGGACCAGCAACCGGGTTGGCCCGCCGCGCGAGATCTCGATGCCGACGTCGTCGAACAGGCCGGTCCGGGCCTCGGCTTCATCCGCCTCCGCGACGGAGACCGGGATCGACGCGGGCACGAGCAGTGGCTGGCTCGCGATCCGCTGCCGAGCGAGCGCGGACTTCAGGCGCTCGTACGTCGTCCGCTCGTGCGCCGCGTGCATGTCGACGAGCACCAGGCCGCCCTGTGCCTGGGCGAGAATGTAGATGCCGTGCAACTGCGCGATGGCATAGCCCAGTGGATGCTCTGCCGCGCCTGCCATGGACGGGGGCAAGGCCGCGCCCGCAGTCCCCTGCGAGGCGGCAACGATCTCGAGCCCCGACCCTGCGTCGCGGACGCCGTCAGCCATCGCGCCGTACAGGTCCAGCGCCGACGTGCGCGGCCCCTCGAGCGGGATCCGGCCGCCCGGGTCGAAGCGTGCCGCGGGAATCGCCGTCCCGGCCGCCTGCACGGGGCGCGTCTGGGCCAGCGCGCGCTCGACCGTGCGGAAAATGAAGTCGTGGACGAGCCCGGGTTCCCTGAAACGCACCTCGAGCTTCTGCGGATGCGCGTTCACGTCAACCCGCGCCGGATCCATCTCCAGGTAGAGCACGTAGGCTGGCTGCCTTCCGTGATAGAGGACGTCGCGGTACGCGAGCCGCACGGCGCCGGACACGAGTTTGTCGCGAAGGGGGCGGCCGTTCAGGAAGAAGTGCTGCTGGTCCGCCTGGCTGCGTGCGTAGGTGGGCAGGCAGAACCACCCGTGCAGCCTCAGCCCCGAACCCTCGTGATCGAGCTTGAGCGCGCTGCCGATGAACTCGTCCCCGAGAACGGCGGCCACCCGCGCGTCCTGCCCGCGCTCGTCGCGGGTCGCGGGGTAGTCGGCCAGGGTTCGGCGTGCCGACAGCAAGCGGAATGCGACGTCGAACCGGCTGAGCGCGAGACGCTCCACCAGCCGCGCGATCTGTCGCAGTTCCGTGCGCTCCGAGCGCAGGAACTTGCGGCGCGCCGGGACGTTGAAGAACAGGTCGCGAACCTCGACCGTCGTTCCCGGCGGGTGGGGCTGTGGCACGGGCCCCGTGACCATGCCATCCGCGGCCGATACCGCGCAGGCAACGGACGCGTCTGCGGTGCGCGACACCATCTTCATCCGCGACACCGACGCGATGCTCGGCAACGCCTCGCCACGGAAGCCCAGCGTTCGCACGGCCTCGAGGTCTTCGATCCCGACGATCTTGCTGGTCGCATGCCGGGCGAGCGCAAGCACCAGTTCCTCGCGCGGGATTCCGGCCCCATCGTCACGGACGCGGCACAGTGCGGCCCCGCCGCCCTCGATCTCGACCTCGACCGAAGTTGCGCCGGCGTCGAGGCTGTTCTCGACCAGTTCCTTCACCACGGACGCCGGTCGCTCGACGACCTCGCCGGCGGCGATCTGGTGGATCAGTTGCTCGGGTAGGACCCGGATGGACATGGGCAGGGTCGGCCTCGCGCAGGGGCCGGGAGGATAGCAAACGTGGTGGCGGTCAGCGCTCCGCGAGCGTCTGCGGCGCGACGCTGCCGCCCTGCCGCGCGGCGACGATGGCCGCAAGCTTGGTGCCCGGTGGCGGCTTCTCGTAGAAATAGCTGCGCACGCCGGCGTGGATCGCCTCGGCGAGTCGCTGCTGGTGCGCCGCATCCCGCAGCCGCCGCTCGTCCGAGGGATTGGAGATGAAGGCGGTCTCCACCAGCATGGACGGGATGTCGGGTGACTTGAGCACCATGAAGCCGGCGTGCTTGACCCTCGGGCCGTGCACCGTTCCGACACGGCGCAGCGCCGCCAGCACGCTGTCGGCGGCCTCGACACTGTTGCTCACCGCTTCTTTCTGGGTCACGTCGAGCAGCACGGACGCGAGGACGTCGTTCTTGTCGTCGAGCGATACGCCGCCCATCAGATCGGCCGCGTTCTCGCGCTCGGCGAGCCATCGCGACGCCTCGTCCGTCGCACCACGCAGCGACAGCACGTAGACCGACGAACCGCTGACACCGCGATTCCGTACCGAATCCGCATGGACCGATATGAACATGTCGGCGCCGAGTTCGCGCGCCTTGCGGGAGCGGCCACGCAGCGAGATGAAATGGTCACCGTCGCGGATCAGCACGGCTCGCATGCCGTCCTCGGCGTCGATGGCCTTGGCCAGCCGCCGCGCGATCGCCAGCGTGACGTCCTTCTCGCGCGTGCCACCGCGGCCGATGGCGCCTGGATCCTGGCCACCGTGACCCGCGTCGATGGCGACCACCAGGTCACGGCCCTTCGCGTCGGCCGCGACCGTCTTGACCGGACTGATCCGGGCCGTCTCCCGCGACAGGGTCGTGGCCGACGAGGCAAGGACCTGCTGCGCCAGGGGCTTGGCCGCCGGCGCCGGGGAACCCGCCCCGCCTTCTGGTGGCAGTTCGACCACCAGGCGGTGACCGGCGCTGCCGTCGGGCGCGACGGTGAAGGACTTCACCGGCTGACGGGCCGCGAGGTCCAGCACGATGCGCAGGCCGCCGTTCTTCTGTGGTCCGCTGCGGATCCCCGTGACCGGACCCTGCCCCGCCGGCAGCGCCTTCCGACTGGCCAGTTCGGTCCGCGCGAGATCGATGACGACGCGATCCGGGTTCTCGAGCGTGAAGACCTCGTAGCGCGCCGGCGCAGACAGGTCGAGGACGAGCCGCGTGCCTTCCGGACCCGACCACAGCCGCACGTCCGAGACGCGCGCGGGCGCGGCCGACCACGCCAACGCCGCCGCGCACAGGCCGGACGCCGCAACGAACACGCTCCACATCCGGGCCGGGCGAAATCGCATGCGGCGTAATCTACCCTTCCGAGAAGCAATAATCCAACGAAATTATGAGGATACAGTCGCTTCGTCAGGATGGGTCGAGGCGCAGGTTCTCGAGCACGCTCCGCCCAGCGGGCGTCCCCGCTGCGACTGCCAGCTGACGTCCTTCGCCCGAATACTCGAAGTGCAGGTCGAGATCGAACTCCCCGAGGCGTCCGCCCGCCCGATCCGGCCATTCGATGAGCAGCCAGTTGCGTCCGGCCACGAGGTCCGGCAGGCCGAGATCCTCGAGTTCATCCGGATGCCGCAGGCGGTACAGGTCGCAGTGGTAGATGTCCCGCATGGCGAGCCGATATGGCTCGACCAGCGTGTAGGTCGGGCTGCGCACTGGTTCCTCGTGCCCGAGCCTGCGCAGCAGCCCCGCGACGAACGTGGTCTTGCCTGCTCCCAGTGTGCCGGACAGGCCGATCAGCAGCGGCCCGGGGACGTTCGCCGCGGTCAGCGCGTCCGCGAGACGCGCCCCGAGCGCACGGGTCTGGTCCGCGTCGGACGCGGTCAGGCGCCGGATGGATTCACGCAAGCGCGCACCTGATCGAGCACGTCGCCCGCGAGCAGGCCTCGTTCGCCGCGGCGCGCCGCGAGGTCACCCGCCTGGGCATGGACGAAGACGCCGGCACGGGCGGCCAGGCCAAGGTCGCCGCACTGTGCGGCAATACCGGCAATCACGCCGGTCAGCACATCGCCCATTCCGCCGGACGCCATGCCCGGATTGCCTCGATCGCAGATGCACGGCCACCGTCCGGGTGAAAGCACGATCGACCCGGCGCCCTTGAGGACGACGTGCCCGCCGTAGCTGGCCTGGAGCCGGCTGGCTGCCGAGAGGCGATCCGCCTGGACCTGCGGACTGCTGACGCCGAGCAGGCGTCCCGCTTCGCCAGGGTGCGGGGTCAGCACCCAGGCGTCGCGCCTGAGCGGCGATTGCGCAAGCAGCGTGAGCGCGTCTGCGTCGACGACGGCCGGCAAGCCTGAGTCGAGTGCCGCCGCCAGGAGTTCGCGACTCCACTCGCTGAGCCCAAGACCCGGGCCGATGGCAAGCACCGTTGCGCGCGACAAGACACCGGCGAGATCCGGCCCCGTGCGGACCGCGGTACACATGAGCTCGGGACGAACCGCCGCGGCGGCGGCATTGTCCGGGTGCACCGCCAGCGTCACCAGCCCGGCGCCGGCACGCAGCGCAGCCTCGCCGGCGAGACGCGCGGCGCCCGGCATGCCGGGGCCGCCACCGATCACCAGCACGTGGCCATGGTCGCCCTTGTGGGCCGTCCGCCGGCGACGTGTCAGCGCGGACGCGACATCGTTCTCGCCGAGCAGCTGCCCGGCGGGGATCTGGCCGGCGTACGTCGCCGGTGGTACCCCGAGGTCGTCGAACATCACATGACCGACGTATTCGGGCCCCTGGCCGAGGTAGAAGCCGATCTTGCGACCGATGAACGTCACCGTCAGGCTCGCACGCGCCGCGATGCCGGGCACGGCACCGGTGTCCGCATGCAGGCCGGACGGAATGTCGACCGCGACGATGGGTCGGCCCGAAGCGTTGGCGGCGTCGAGCATCTGCGCCGCCGCGCCTTGCGGCTCGCGCGTCAGTCCCGTGCCGAACAGCGCATCCACGATCACGTCGGCATCGAGCAGGTCCGCGGACCAGGCCTGGCAGCGCCCGCCCGCGGCCGCGAAGTCCTCGTAGGCCTTTCGTGCATCGCCCCGCAGCTGGTCCGGATCCGCCGCCGCCGTCACACGCACCGCCAAGCCTGCGGCTCGCGCGACGCGCGCGACCACGTAACCGTCGCCGCCGTTGTTGCCCGGGCCGCAGAGCACGGCCAGGGACCTCGTGGCGGGCCACAGCCGTCGCAGCGCATCGAACGTGGCATGCCCTGCACGGGTCATGAGTTCGTAGCCCGGTATGCCGAGGTCATGGATGGCCCGGCGATCGAGTTCGCGCACCTGGCTCGCGGTGTACAGGGCGCTGGGGGGCGCTTGCATGGCGGGCATTATACTGGCCGCCGCCCTCCCCCTCGCGGCGACCCGCAACGCACCATGGATCCCGCAGCGCTCGCAGCCCAGGTCAAGGCCTGGGGCCTGGAACTCGGCTTCCGCAAGGTCGGCATCGCCGCCGTCGAACTGCCCGGGGACGAGCGGCGACTCCTGGACTGGCTCGCGGCCGACCGCCACGGCGAGATGCACTACATGCGCCGACACGGCACGCGGCGTGCACGCCCGGCGGAACTCGTGCCGGGCACGCTGCGGGTGATCTCGGCCCGCATGGACTATCTGCCCGCGGGCGCGGACCCGCAGACCGTGCTGGCGAGCCCGGCGCTCGCCTACGTCTCCCGTTATGCGGTGGGCCGCGACTATCACCGGGTGGTGCGGTCGCGGCTCGCACGGCTGGCCGCGCGGCTCGCGCGGGCCGCCGGTGGCACCGGCTATCGCGCGTTTACCGACAGTGCGCCGGTCCTGGAGAAGGCGCTCGCGCGCGAAGCCGGCCTCGGCTGGATCGGCAAGCACACCAATCTGCTCGATCGCCACGACGGGTCCTGGTTCTTCCTCGGCGAGATCTTTACCGACCTCCCCTTACCGGTGGACGCACCGGTGACGTCGCACTGCGGCAGCTGCACGGCGTGCATCGAGGTCTGCCCGACGCGGGCCATCGTCGCGCCCTACCAGCTCGACGCGCGGCGGTGCATCTCCTACCTGACGATCGAACTCGATGGCGCCATCCCGGAGGAATTCCGCGCGGCGATCGGCAACCGCATCTACGGCTGCGATGATTGCCAGCTGGTCTGCCCCTGGAATCGTTACGCGCAGGTCACGGCGGAGTCCGACTTCAACCCGCGGCATGGACTCGACCGCGCGAGGCTCGTCGAACTCTTTGCCTGGACGGAGTCCGAGTTCCTGGAGCGCATGGCGGGCAGCGCCATCCGACGCATCGGGCACCTGCGCTGGCTGCGCAACATCGCCATCGCGCTCGGCAATGCACCCGCGACGGACGATGTCGTCACCGCACTCGAAAGACGCCGCAACGATCCGCAGGCGGTGGTGCGGGAATCGGTCGGGTGGGCGCTCGAGAAGAAGAGAATCCAGTTGGAGAAGAAGGGCGGCGGAACGGCCGGCTGATCACGCCGCGCGGATCTGGCCGAGCGCCCGGCACTGGACGTTGTCGATCAACCGGGCCCGTCCAAGCCGCGCGGCGGCCAGCACGACCACGTCCACGTTCCGGCCCTGGGGCTTGTGGAGCGAGCCGGCCATGCGCACCTCGAAATAGTCCGGTCGCATCCCCGCGGCACGCAGGGACTCGATGCCTTCCCGCTCGATGCCCGCGATGTCGGTCTCGCCCGCCTCGAGGCGACGTCGTGCCTGATCCAGCGCACGGTAGACCAGCGGCGCGACGACCCGCTCTTCCGGGCTCAGGTATCGATTGCGGGAACTGAGCGCCAACCCGTCATCGGCCCGCACCGTGGGAGCACCGACGATCTTCACCGGCAGGCACAGATCCTCGACCGAACGGCGGATGATCGTCAGCTGCTGGTAGTCCTTCTCGCCAAAGATCGCCACGTCCGGCTGCACGAGGTTGAGAAGCTTGATGACCACCGTGGCGACGCCCTGGAAATGCCCGGGTCGGTACGCGCCGCACAGGATGCCGGACAGGTCGGGCACGTCCACGATCGTGCTGCCGGCGGTGCCTTGCGGGTACATCTCCGCGACCGTCGGCAGGAACAGCACGTCCACGCCCTGTCCATCGAGCAGCGCGAAGTCCTCGGTCGGCGTGCGCGGGTACGCCGCGTAGTCTTCGGTCGGGCCGAACTGCAGGGGATTGACGAACACGCTGGCCACGACGCGACGGCCATGCAGGTGCGCCGCGCCGATCAGGCTCGCGTGCCCGGCATGAAGATTGCCCATGGTCGGCACGAACGCGATGCTTTCGCGGGCGAAGCGCCACTCGCGTACGAGCGCGCGCAGGTCGTCGAGGCGCGAGATCGTCTGCATCGGGGCCAGGGCTAGAAGCAGTGCTCCGGGGCCGGATACGACCGGTCTTTGACCGCCTCGACATAACTCTTGATGGCGGCGAGCGGACTGTCGTGCCCGGCCATGCAGTTCCTGACGAAGCGCGGCTTGCGGCCCGGCGTGATGTCGAGCACGTCATAGAGAACCAGTATCTGTCCGTCTGTTTCAGGACCGGCGCCGATCCCGATCACCGGCACCTGCAACTCGGCCGTGATCTCGGCACCGAGCTCGGAGGGGATGCACTCCAGCAGCACGACGTCGGCACCCGCGTCCTGCAGGGCCTTGGCATCGTGCTTCATCTGCTCGGCAGCGGCATTCTCGCGACCCTGGACCCGGAAGCCCCCGGTCTTGTGCACCGACTGCGGCTTCAGACCGAGGTGCGCGCACAGGGGAATGTCGTGCCGCGCCAGGAACTCGACGATCTCGACCTGCCCGGCGCCGCCCTCGAGCTTGACCATCTTGGCGCCACCCTCCTGCATCAGGCGGATGGCGTTCTGCAGCGCCTGCTCGCGCGAGGTGTAGGTCATGAACGGCATGTCAGCCATCAGGAACGGCCGGAACAGTCCCTTTGCGACGGCCCGGCAGTGGTAGACCACGTGATCGAGGGTGACCGGGACGGTCGTGTCATGGCCCTGGATCACCATGCCCAGCGAGTCGCCGACCAGCACCACGTCGACGCCCGCCTCGTCCACGAGTGCCGCGAAGCTCGCGTCATAGCAGGTGATGCTCGCGATCTTCTCGCCCTGCTCCTTCATGCGGCGGAGAGTCGAGACGTTGACGGGCGGGCGGGCTGAGTCCCGCAGTTGGAGTTGTGTATACATCGGGCCGCCTCGGCTGAGGCCGCAAGGATGACGGAGCGGCCTCGAAACATCAACGGCGGGGACTACAGCAGGCTCTTCATCGGGTTGAAGTAGTGCCGACCCTTGCGTGCCCGGGCGACCTCGGCAAGCAGGCCCGCGTAGTCCGCTTCGCTGCCGACCAGGTCGATCTCGGCCGCGTTGACCATCAGGACCGGCGCGGCGTCGAACTCCAGGAAGAAGCGCGAATACGCCCCCACGAGGCGCTCGAGGTAGCGGCGCTCGATCGCCTGCTCGTAGTGGATGCCGCGGCGCGCGATACGCTCGAGCAGCACGTCCACCGGCGCCTGCAGGTAGACGACGAGATCGGGCACGGGTGCGTCGATCGCCAGGCGCGCGTAGACCTGCTCGTAGAGCCCGAATTCCTCTTCGTCGAGCGTCAGGCGGGCAAACAGCCGGTCCTTGTCGAGCAGGTAGTCCGAGACCCTCACCCGTTCGAACAGGTCCGCCTGCCGCAGCTCCTGCATCTGGCGGGCCCGCTGGAACAGAAAGTAGAGCTGGGTCTGGAATGCCGCCGCGCGGGGATTGCGATAGAAGCGCTCAAGGAAGGGATTCTCATCGCCCTGCTCGAGCACGAGCTCGCTGCCGAAGCTTCTCGCGAGCTTTCTCGCCAGGCTCGTCTTGCCCACTCCGATCGGTCCCTCGACCACCACGAAGCGGTGGGGCGTCCGCACGACGTCGTCGCTCTTGACGGGCGGCTTCATGCGCAAAGCCGCCGCAGGCCCGTCCGGTCGACCGTCCGGAGCAACGCCCGGACGCGACCGGTTCCAGGGATGTCGAGGTCGGGCGCGATCTCGGCCAAAGGCTCCAGCACGAAAGCACGCTCGGCAATGCCCGGATGCGGCAGCTTGAGTTCCGGCGCGTCGACCTGCGACGTGCCGTGCACCAGGAGGTCGAGGTCGATGCGACGGGGGCCCCAGCGCACGGCGGGACGGTGCCGTCCCAGCCGCGTCTCGAGCGCCTGAAGTTCCCCGAGCAGGTCCATCGGTTCAAGCGTGGTCAGCAGGCCGGCGACGGCGTTGACGTAGTCCGGCTGCTCCACAGGACCGATCGGTCGCGAGGCGAACAACGACGAACGCAACACACTGCGCGTGC
This sequence comes from uncultured Gammaproteobacteria bacterium, assembly GCA_963823535.1. Classification (GTDB taxonomy): domain Bacteria; phylum Pseudomonadota; class Gammaproteobacteria; order Steroidobacterales; family Steroidobacteraceae; genus RPQJ01. The sequence goes on along the minus strand of CAWGLZ010000001.1, from coordinate 472,103 downwards.
CTCGCAGCGTCTCGAGGCCCTCGAAGGCGCGCTCGACCTGGGCGCGCGGATCATCGAGGTTGCTGCCGACGGCGACATAGGCCGGGATCAGCCGTGCATTATCCAAGGGCACCCCGCCCGTTCATTCGGTGACGGGGCGACGGCGGCGGCGCCGGGAACGCGGCCGCCTGCGGGGCGCCGCCTCGGCCTCGGACGCCGGACGATTCTCGACTTCGGCGAGCCGTTCGGACTCCGGCAATCCCTGCAGCCGCGTCCACCACGCCGCAAGCTCGGGATCCACCTCCCCCGACTCCGCGCGCAGCAGCAGGAAATCGTAGGCGGCGCGGAAGCGCGGATGCTCGAGCAGGCGCAGGGCACGACGCCCCGACCGGCGCTCGAAGCGCGGCTGCATCAGCAGCAGGTCGCGCATCGGCAGGCTGAATCGCTTGGGGATCGTCATCCTGCGCAGCTGTCGCCCGACGACCGTGTCGATCGCGGTGGACAGGAGTTGCGGATCCTCCGTCGGCAACGGGCCGTTCGGCGCACCCACGGCGCGCAGGATGGCGGGCCACAGCAGCACGGCGAACAGGAAGGTGGGCGTCACCGACTTGTCGGCACGGACCCGGTCGTCGGTATTGCCGAGACCGAGCCGAAGCAGGCGCGCACCGGGCGAGGCCGGCGCCTCGGCGACCGCTGTGGCCACGTCGGGCATCAGGTGCGGCAGCAATTCCAGCCTGACCAGCAGGTCGAAGGCGGCGACCGCGCTGCCGGCGAGCATGAGCTTCATGGTTTCGTCGAACAACCGCGCCGGCGGCACGCTGTCCAGCATGTAGGCGAGACGGTGCAGCGGCGCCTCGGTCTCGGGGTGCAGCGTGAAGTTGAGCTTCGATGCGAAGCGGGCGGCGCGCAGCATGCGCACCGGGTCCTCCCGATAACGCGTCTCGGCGTCGCCGATGAGCCTCAGCACGCGCGCCTCGGCATCCGGCACGCCACCCACGTAGTCCCAGATCGAGAAATCCTCGATGTTGTAGTAGAGCGCGTTCGCCGTGAAGTCGCGACGCCAGACATCCTCCTCGATGGTGCCGTAGAGGTTGTCGCGCAGGATGCGTCCGTGCTCGTCGAGAACCCGGTGGCCGACCTCGTCGACGGAGTGGTCCTCGTCCAACTCGGTGTGCGCCGCCCGGAAGGTGGCGACCTCGACGATCTCCATGCCGAATCGCACGTGCGCCAGGTGAAAGCGCCGACCGATGAGACGGCAGTTCCGGAAGAGCTTGCGGACCTCCTCCGGATGCGCGTTGGTCGCGATGTCGAAGTCCTTCGGGCTCAGCCCTAGAAGGAGGTCACGCACGGCCCCGCCGACGAGGAAGGCCTGGTAGCCCGCGTCCTTCAGCCGGTAGAGGACCTTGAGCGCGTTCGATGAGATCCGGGCGCGCGAAATGCAGTGTCCGGCACGCGGAACGATCACGGGCGGCGGATGGCCGGAGGGGATTTCTTCGTCTATCGGGTGCAATGATTCGGCTTCCGCTGGACCGGGGCAAACGGCTGCGTATAATACGCGCCCTCACGCGGACTCGTTAATCCGCCGGTCCAGGCACGCTCCCATCGTCTAGAGGCCCAGGACACAGCCCTCTCAAGGCTGGTACGAGGGTTCGAATCCCTCTGGGAGCGCCAATTAAAACAAAGGCTTAGATAAGCGCCGGTACGAAAATAAGGAATCCGGCGCGGTCATCCTTACCGCCTCTCAATTTCCAGCCCCTTCGTTCGTCCACCAATGCCCGCGAGACGTGTCGCGTACCCGTCCCGTACCGCTGAAGTGGTCGAAACCAGGAACCGCTGCGCAATGGCCGTGCCGGGCGGTGCCGCCCATCACCGCTATGCAGGCACTATCAGCCAGGGCGTCGCCGCGCATTTGTGCCGGGAACGTGGAGAGACCGAAAGGCCTGCGCATTGCTGGGCTCACATTGTTGAAATACCGATTGCGACGGCCAGCACCGTCACGGCTTCAACGATCGCGCGACGTGTGGTTACCTGCATGCTTTCCCCTGCCCGATGAAGTCGGTCCGGTCCTGTTCCCACAACTCACTTGCGCGACCGGGCAAGGCTCGGCCATACGTCAAGCACACTAGGTGCAGCACGCTCGAACAGTTGATCGCCGTACGCTAGTGCAGCTTCATCACCTCGCGGACGTAGACGCATTCGCCGACGATCCCTGGCCGTAGAACTTCTGATGCCCGGGCGTCGAGACGTTGTCGTATGGAGGTCATTGCCGGCATCGCACCCGTGAGCGCGATGGGACGGCAAACAGCGTCGGCGGCTGCCCGGCTACGAGGCCCAGCTGCGACAGGTACTGCCCTGGCTGTCCTATCCTGCGCACCAGCGAGCGGAACGGACTGAGCAGCCGCAGTCTGGACTCGATCTGCGAGCCGACGATCTCGGGCCTCGCGTGGCCGCCGCCGGCGCCACTGCCAACCGTCACGGCCTTGACCTCGCAAACTCGCTTCTGCTCCATCCCGGCCTGCGCCACCTCAAGCTGCCACTTGATGCTGCCGTCGAGCGCCCTCACACCCACCCGGCGAATAGGTCGAGCTCTCCGCTATGGCGAAATCTATCCTTACAGGTGGCCCGACGAAGGCAAGCGGTTCAAACGGTTCACCTGTGAACCTTGCAGTGGTACTAGAGCCAGGGGCAGATCAACACTTTATTCCTGTACTTCAGACACATTCCGGTTGCGCCCGGCAAAGCTAACCTCGCAACATCTTCTCGACTAGCTGCATGAACAAGGCGAATCACGGATGAAGAACCCGATTGCTCCGGCAGCAATAGGCAAAGACTACCGGACGGACATTGACGGGCTTCGTGGCATAGCCGTCCTATCCGTTATCTTGTTCCATATCGACAGTCGCCTTGCACCCGGCGGGTTCGTTGGCGTCGATATCTTCTTCGTCATCTCTGGCTATCTGATATCACTCCACATTTTCAGCGAGATAGAGGCAGGACAGTTCTCGCTTGCCGAATTCTACAGGCGGCGAATCAAGCGGATTGCACCGGCGATGCTGGCTGTCGTTGCTGTCACACTGGCTGCGACGCAGACCCTCTTCGTACCAGATGATGCCGAGGTCGCCGCCGAGGCCGCCTTCTTCTCGCTTTTTTCACTTGCGAACGTTTACTTCTGGAAGTTTCTTGACGTCTCGTACTTCGCCGCGTCAACCGATGAACAACCGTTCCTTCACTTGTGGTCGCTGGGAGTAGAGGAGCAGTTCTACATCTTTTGGCCGTTGCTCCTGATGTCTTTCTATAGCGTGCGGAGCGCGAAGCGATTCGTGATTGTCGGGGCCATCGTCGCCGCAACATCGTTCCTGCTCGGGGACCTGCTCTTTCCGTATGACAGTTCCTTTGTCTATTACATGCTGCCGACGCGTGCAGGCGAACTGCTTCTTGGCGCGCTCGCTGCGCAACTGATCCTTCGACGCCCGACCGACGTGCAAATCAGCCAGCGAGCAGAATGGCTATCTGCGATCGGCGCCACACTTGCCATTGGCTCGTGCTATTGGACGCCGGCGACAGAGGCCTTTCCTGGATGGCGCGCCATACCGCCGACACTGGGATCGGCCATCCTGATCGTGGCTGGCCACTATCGACCAACAGTCGTTACGCGAATACTCCGTTGGAAACCACTAGTCTGGGTCGGAGTCGTCTCGTATTCAGCTTACTTGTGGCACTGGCCCGTTCTTTCAGTTCCTCGGTATTTTGGAATCGAGTTTGGACCTGCTCTCGGCGCTATCGCCTTCGTCAGCACGATGTTGTTGGCCTGGCTCAGCTATCGCTACATCGAGCAGCCAGCCAGGCGAACTCGCTTATCATTTCCCCGTGTGGCATGGAGGCAGTATGTCGCTCCCGCAGGTCTACTGGCTGTACTCTGTGTCGCGGCAAAACTCACGGACGGATACGGCCCGCGCTTGCTGATCCCAACCATTGGAAATCGTCTCGCCGCCGCCGAGATGGAAACGCAGGCTGCCTGGGAATCCAACTACATCTGCCAGCGCTCGTTGATCAAGGAAGAACATCTGGTGAATCCCGACTGCGTTGTGGGTCGCACAACGACATCGGAGCCGGACATCATCCTCTGGGGTGACTCCAATGCAGCCCACTATGTCGGGATGTTGGGTGCATTTGCCGAGAACGAAGGCTACTCGTTCCGTAATGTCGAAGCCTCGGGCTGCCCACCGGTGCTTCACGATCTCGACAGAATCGTGAACGCCAACAAGCTGCCTGAATGCGGCGCGTCCATGGAAGCGATCAGGTCTCACCTGTTCAAGTATTCGGTCGTGTGGATTGCGGCCGACTGGTTAACCTATGAACGCAAATCGGACCGGTTCATGCCAGCATTCGAAGCCACGGTCCGGGATATTGCTCGCGACGGGAGGCGCGTCGTCATAATCGGCAAGGGACCGGTGATACCCGGCTACGACCGGCGCTGCAAGCAGAAAGCAATAATGATGCCCTTGCTAGAGTGCGAGTATCCGGACGTACCGCTTGCCGAAGACGTCGGAAAAGTCAACGGGAGGTTAGCCGAGATGTCTCGAGACATCCAGAATGTATCGTATTTTGATGCCAACTCGATTCTGTGCCCGAAGAACAGTTGCCCCCTGAAGGACGAAACTGGAAGGCTCATCTATTTCGATAGCAGCCACATATCCCTTGATGCGTCATGGAGACTGGGCGCAACGATGGTTCCGTTTGGTGTTCCACCGCCTTTTCGGCGCAGCTATTAGCCTCAGCGAGAGGCGCCGCCCTTTGCTGTGTTGCCCTCCACTCTAGTTGCGAGCCGTTTGCCTTTGTCGGACATAGGCACTTCGGGCTCCTGTGCTGTCTATACCGCGAGTCGTCGCCTGCTCAGGCCAAGACCCGCGAGGCCAAGCGCCAGCAGCGCAAGCGTGCCGGGTTCGGGCGCCGGCGTGGGCGGCGGTCCGCTGGAAGACTCGAACCCCAGGGTCATCGCGCAGTCGCTCGCCGGAACCCACGAGGTTCAGGCCGCCTCCTGCGGGCAGCGTCTGCAGAAAGACGCCCTCGATCGACAGGTACTCGCCGTCGAGGTTGAATGTCCCGTCCCCGTTGGAAAAGAAGACGTCGTAGTACTCGGTGCTCGCCCCTGCAATGTCGAAGTTCGCCGAGCCGCCCAGCGGATCCGGCAGGCGCGTCGTGAGTTGGGAACTGTCGACGGCAAAGGTGAATGCATTCGGAGCGACACCGCCCGTGCGTTCATAGAACGTCACGGAAACCAGACCCGGAATCGCGCGCACCGGGACTGCCTGAGCGACGGTGGGTCCGATGAGCAGCAGAGCTGCGAGAACCATGGCTGATCGCATTGCGTATCCTCCCCGTGGCACGCGTATGCGCAGCAACATGCGTGCCAGACTTCCAAGATACTGATTTCACATAAGCAGCCTGCAGCGCAGCAATCAGAATGCGTCGCCGTCTGTAAGAAATCCCGACGGTCCGAACCCGTCGAACCGAGCCGTACACCCTTGGCGCCCGGCCCTCGAGGTGCTCGGAATGGTCCGCGCGTCCTTGGACTTGCCGAGCCATGCGAGTCTCGTCGCATCGCGACGGACCCGAGCACCCAAGTGTGACCTGCGTCTCGTGCTTACCGGCAGAGACTTTCCTAGCATTCAGGCGGTGACACCTCCCGGGACCATTCGTTTGGATTTAGCCGAGGCAATCCAGGCCGAGCACATCTGCCTGGAAACCGAGGAGACCGTCGTCGATGGTCGACTCGGCGGCAAGCAGATCGGCCCCTCGCTGCGGATCGTCGACCGGTTCCGGGGCTGCGAAACCGAGCTTGCGGTGCTCGAAGGACATCGACTGGCGGTCAGCAGCCGACGCCCGCGCCAGCTCGAACGGCGGTACGTTCTCGACCTGCGCTTCGTCGACAGCACTCCCGTCATTGGCCGCAGGATCGCGGTGCGCTGCTGGCAGGGGTGCGTAGCACTCGCCACTGTCGCTGTTCTAAGTGGCTGGCTGTCGACCCTGGACGGCGCACCGCCTTGGCTGCACCTGCGTGTGCCCGTCTGGCTGGCATCGATCGCCATCGCCATCGGCGTGGGCGTTCTGGCCCTGTACCGGACGTACGAAAGGATCGAGTTCCTGAGCCTTCATGGCCGGGCCAGGCTCGCCGAGATCACAGGCGGCCTGGGCAGTTCGCGCGCCGTCGCCTCGTTCGCCGCGGCGCTGGTCAGCCGGATCGAGGGCGCCCGAACTCGCCAGCAGTCCAGGCAGCAGTTCCTGCGCGATGAGCTGCGTGAACACCGCCGCCTGCTCGGGGAATCCGTCCTCTCCGAGAAGGCCTACCAGGCCAGCAAGCAGCGGATCCTGCAGTCCCACGGACGACAAGCCGTCGGACCCATCGAGCACACCACCTGACCGGTTCGCCAAGGAGTCAAGCCCATGCACACGCCGCACAAGTCCACTTCCGAGAAGTCCTCGATCCTGGGGCCGACCCTGCGTTTCAAGGGCGAGCTGTCGTCCGAGGAGGATCTCGTCATCCACGGGCAGATCGAGGGCACGGTTGGTCCTGCACCGACGGTGACCATCGGTCCCGAGGCGCAGATCAAGGCCGGCGTGACGGCGGACGTCATCGTCGTGGAGGGCCAGGTCGACGGCGATCTCACGGCCCGGGTGTCGATCGCTGTCCGCGACAAGGCCAACGTGCGCGGCAACCTCGCGGCCCCCGTGATCATCGTTGCGGAGGGTGCGCTCGTGAACGGCAGTCTCCGCATGGAACCCGGCCGCAAGGAGACCGACCTGCGTCCGGCCGACGCGGGCAACGCAGCCTTCGCGCGCACCGGCACCGACGAGTGACACCCGGGAGATCCTCAGATGTGGAAACGTGAACGAACCGAGCGCGTGGATCTCGAGGACGTCCTGACGACGGACGCGCCGCCCGTCCCGAGCACCGACGTCCGACCCCCAACCCAGCCAGCCGCGAGCGTGGCTGTGCCCGCCGCGACGCCGGTCTCCCCGCCCGCGCCCAGGGGTTCCGTCCTGGGCGTGACGCTTCGCTTCAAGGGCGAACTCGTCGCGGACGAGGACCTGCTGGTCGAGGGTCAGGTGGAGGGATCGATTCTCCACACGCGAACCCTCACGATCGGCGGGCAAGGCCGCGTCCAGGGCGACATTCGCGCCCGTCGGGTAATCGTCGAAGGCACCGTGGATGGCAACCTGCACGCGCTCGAAAGCGTCACGGTCCGTCCGGGCGCCACGGTCAAGGGCGATGTCTTCGCCCGCAAGGTCGCCATCGAACAAGGCGCCACCATGTGCGGCCGCATCGACATGGACAACGCGCCCGTGGTTCCGCGGATCAAGGCCCCCGGTGGACAGGCCGACACGGCTCCGCGGGAGCTGACCGATCGCGAGGTCGTCGAACTGCTGGCGAGTTCGTAGGCCGCCGCTATGCGAAGAGCGCGCCCAGGCTGCCGATCGATCGCCACCCCAGGTAGATCGTCAGCAGCCAGGCGATGAGCCCGATGCCCGCGAGCCATGGCGGGTAGCGGTATCCGGACAGGAGGTCCGTCCGGCGCAGTGCCACCCAGAGAATCACGGCGATGCCGACGGGCAGGATCAGCCCGTTGAACGCGCCGGCGAAGATCAGCAGCGGCACGGGCGCCGCACCGGCGAGCAGGAAGACCAGCGCGGAGGCCGCGATGAACGCCACGACCAGTGCGTTGCGGTGCCCTTCGAAGCCGGACCAGAGGCTGGCGACGAACGACACCGAGGTGTACGAAGCGCCGATGATCGAGGTGAGGGCCGCGGCCCACAGCACCAGGCCGAAGGCGCGCAGGCCGAACTGTCCAGCGGCGGACTCGAATGCCGAAGCGGTCGGGTTCCCGGCATCGAGTGTTACGCCTGCCGCGACGACGCCGAGCACGGCCAGGAACAGCAGCGCTCGCATCACCCCCGTGACCAGCACGCCGGTCACCGATGCCCGGGAAATCTCGGTGACCCGCGCCGGGCCGTGGACGCCCGCGTCCACCAGGCGGTGCGCGCCGGCGTAGGTGATGTATCCGCCCACCGTCCCGCCGACCAGGGTGGTGATGGCCAGGAAATCCACGGTCTCGGGCAACACGGCGTTGCGCAGCGCAGCGCCGACGGGAGGGTCCGACACGACGGCGACGTATCCCGTCATGGCGATCATGAGTGCCCCGAGCACCACGACGATGCGATCCATCGCGACCCCCGCCCGGTGCGACAGGAAGATCGCAATGGCAGCGGCCGCCGAGGCGGCGCCTCCCCAGCGCGGCGGCAACCCAAGCAGCGCGTCCAGCCCGAGGCCCGCGCCGGCGACATTGCCCACGTTGAACACGAGGCCGCCCAGCGCCACGATCAGTGCCAGCACGTGCCCGAGGCCGGGCAGCACCCGGTGGCCGAGTTCCTGCGCCCGCAGACCGGACACCCCGATGACGCGCCAGACATTGAGCTGCAGGGCGACGTCTACCAGCACCGACACCAGGATCGCGAACGCGAATGCAGCGCCGAGCTGGGCGGTGAACTGGGTGGTCTGCGTGATGAAGCCCGGCCCGACAGCGCTCGTGGCCATCAGGAACATCGCCCCCGCGAGGGGCCCGCGGGATGCGGGTCTGGCCGCAACGTCGTCCATTCGATCTCCCTGCAACGCGCGGTAGGCTCCGCGAAGTGCCGGTGAACCGCAAGCCTGGGCTTGACGACGCCACGGATCCCCGTCAGAAACGATGCCGGGTGCACGCAGGATGCCCGGGATGGAGATGGGAATGGCAATGCGGACAGCTGGCAGAATCGCCGTTGGATTGCTCGGACTGATGGTCGTCGTCGCCGGCGTGGTCGCAGTACGCACCGCGACCTTCCGCGCGCCCGCTGCGTTCGATCCGGCGAGCGTCGCCCTCGCGGACGCCCCACCCGTGGACACGGGCAGAGCCGTGCGGCATCTCGCCGAGGCCGTCCGGTTCCGCACGATCAGCCACCAGGACGCCGGGGAGAACGACTGGACCGAGTGGAGCGGCTTGCGGGCCTGGCTCGAGACCACCTATCCCGGGGCGCACGCTGCGTTGAAGCGCGAGATCGTTGCCGGCCACACTCTGGTGTACACGTGGCCTGGACGGGACCCACGGCGTCCGCCGATCGTACTGCTGGCACACCACGACGTCGTGCCGGTCACGCCGGGCACCGAGACCGACTGGCGGCACCCGCCGTTCGAGGGCGTCATCGCGGACGAGGCGGTCTGGGGACGCGGCTCCGTCGACGACAAGGGCTCCCTCGTCGCGCTGTTCGAGGCGGTCGAAGCGCTGCTTGCGACGGGATTCCAGCCTGGACGAACCGTCATCATCGTGAGCGGCCACGACGAGGAAGCCGGCGGCAGCGGGGCGCAGGCGGCGGCCGACCTGCTGAAGTCGCGGGGCGTCGTGGCCGAGTTCGTACTGGACGAGGGGCTGGCCGTGATAGCGGATTATCCGCTCCTCGGACGCCCCGTCGCGCTGATCGGAATCGCCGAAAAAGGCTACGGCACGCTGCGCGTCACGGCCCCCGCCAAGGGGGGGCACTCTTCCGCCCCGCCGCCGGCAACGGGGGTCGAAGTGCTGGCCAGGGCCATCCTCGCGATCAGCGGCAACCCGTTCCCGATGCGGTTCGAGGGGCCCGCGGCCGAGATGGTGAGGACCCTGGCGCCGGAGACAGGTCTCGGTGTGCGGGCCGCCATCGCCAACAGCTGGCTATTCGCACCGCTGCTGGTGCGCCAGATCGCGGCGACACCGGCCGGGGCAGCCGGACTGCACACCACGATCGCGCCGACCATGCTGCGGGGCAGCCCGAAGGAAAACGTGCTGCCGCAGGATGCGGCTGCTTGGATCAACTACCGGATCGCGCCGGGGCACTCCGCCGGCGAAGTGCTCGACCACGCGCGCGACGCAACCCAGGGGCTGGACGTGACGATCGAATGGGAGCAGCCACCGTACGAGCCCGCGCCGGTGTCCTCGGCCAGCTCGGCGGGCTACCGGATCATCGCCACCCTGGCCAGCGAGGGAGGCTCGCTACCCGTCGCCCCGGGACTCGTCACTGCCTACACGGACAGTCGCTCGTTCACCGCCGTGGCGACGGACATCTACCGCTTCCAGCCGATCGTCGCGAGCATGCGCGAGTTCGAGATGATCCACGGCACGAACGAGCACCTGACGTTCGACAATCTCGAGCGCATGACCGGGTTCTATGCCCGCCTCATCGCGTCCGCGGCGCAGTGAGGGGCGCCGGCTCCCGGAACCTGCACTTCTGGTCGCGTCATTTCGTCCCGCCGTACCGGCGAGCCTCCTCCGGCCGGCCCCAGGCCGTATAGAGCTCGACGATCCGGATGCGGCCGCGTTCCGCCATGCGCGGAATTGGCGACTGTTCGAGCCCTGCCTGGCTTTCGAGCAACAACGGTTCCGCACCGGCATAGTCGCCGAGCCCGGTCAGTGCCGCGCCCTCGGTGGCCATCGCGGCCGCAACCTGCCACGAGTCCGCCGGCAGACTGAGTCCGAACACGCGTCGCGCTTCCGCGGCGAGCTCGCGCGCTTCCGCGTAGCGGCGCAGCGCCAGCATCTGGTTGGCCTTGACCGTCATCGTGAGGGCGACCGCCGGGTGCTCGGGTCCGAGCGCCTTGCGTCGAATTGCCAGCCCCTCCTCGATCAATGGACCGGCCTGCGTCGGGTCACCGGTCTCGATGAGCCAGTACGCCAGGGTGGTCGCCCGGCTGCCCAGGTCCGGGTGGTCCGCACCCGACACCTGTCGCGTCATTTCCAGCGACTGGCGCAACAGATCGATGCCTTCCGCGTCATTGCCGTTGGCGAGCTCGACGAAGCCGATGTTGCTCAGGTTGAGTGCGATGCTCGAATGGCTTTCGCCAAGCAGCTTGCGGTTGACGTCGAGCGCCTCGCGATACGCCTTGCCCGCCGCGTCGAGGTCGCCGCGGGACTGCAGGACGAAGGCGAGGTTGTTGAGGGCTGTCGCGGTTTCCGGGTGCACGTCTCCGTACAGCTGTCGATCCATGGCGAGCGCCAGTCGGCACAGTGGCTCCGCCTCGTCGAACTTCGCCAGGCCGATGTATGCCCAGGCCAGGTTCGCCAGCGCCTGCGCCAGCGCGGGGTGCGTGGTCTTGTGCAGCTCGCGCTGCATCGCGAGCGCTTCGCGCAGGTAGGCCACGGCCTGCTCGTATTCGCCCCGCTCGTAGTAGTTGCGACCGAGATCCTCGATGCTCCGGGCGATGTCCGGGTGCGACTTGCCGTAGAGCTTGCGCCGGATGTCGAGCGCCTCCCGCACCAGTGGCTCGGACGCCGTGTACTCACCCTTGTCCGACAGCAGCTCGACCAGTCGGGTCAGCGTATCGGCAACTTCGGCGCTCGAGTCTCCGAAGAGACTGCGGCGCGTCGCCAGGGCGCTGCGCAGGTTCTCCTCCGCCTTGTCGAAGTCCGACGTCAGCCTGAGGATCTCCCCGAGATGGCTCTGGCTGCTGGCCACCTCGGCGTGCTCCTGCCCGAAGACGTCGAGCCGCTTCTGGTAGGCCTGGCTGACCAGAGTGATCGCCGGTTCGTAGAGACCCAGGCTGGTATAGACCGTGCCCATCGTGTCCATGAGCGTCGCCTGGATCAGCGGCTGATCGGACAGTTCCTTCTCGATGCGGGCCGCACCCTTGTCGAGAATCTCGCGCGCCGTGATGCTGTTGCCGAGCGCCTCGCTCGGGTCCGAGACCTTGAAGAGATCCACCATGAAGCGCGTCGTCTGTCGTGCGGTCTCGGCCTCCGCCGCCGCGCGGGCTCGCTGGCGTTCCGCTTCGTTGCGCGCGAACCAGGCGGCCGTCGCGAGCGTCGAAGTGATGGCCATGCCCGCCACGGAACCCGCGACCAGCCACATCATCCGGACTTGTCGCCGATGCGCCTCGCGCTGCTTCAACTCGTCGAGTCCGACGCCCAGCATGCCGGCCACCAGCTTCAGCTTGACGTCGAGCTTCCCGTCCTTGCCCGGCCGGGCGTCCGCGGCGATCGGCTCGCTGCGCTCCGGCGTCAGTTCGCCGTCCTCACCCATCCTGTAGATCAGCGCGTTCGGAAAACACTCGATCCCGGCGGTCTCCGGCTGCGCGGAACCGCCCGGTTCGCCGTCCACGATCAGGGCGAAAATGCGGCGTTCGCGACCGAAGCGCTTGTACGTCAGGATCTCTTCGTCGACCCAGCGCGAACGGGCGGCCTTGGGCGAGCAGATGACGATCTGGAAGGCAGACTCGCGCAGCGCGCGCGTGAGCGTGTCGCCGAGGTTGGTCGCCGTGGCGAGTTCGTCGCGGTCACGGAACACCGGCGCGATCCGCTCGGGCACCGGCCCGAACTCCGTCTCCCGTCCAACGAGGTGCTTCGGTACCCGGTAGGTCTCGAGCGCCCGGTGCAGCCATTTCGCCCACTCCTCGTCGGCGTGGCTGTAACTGATGAATGCGCGATACTTGAACTCGGTGTCCATGGGGTCGGTCAGCCGAGTCGGCCCGCATCCTCCTGGTCGATCCCGCGCTCGCGGTGCATCAGGATCCACTGCGCGTGCTCCTCGAGCGACGCGTCGCCCAGTATCTTCAGTATGTGCCGCCGCTCCCCGTCGTTCCCGGCGACGTCGAGACGCCTACGCGCGTTGCAGAAGATCCGGTGCATGAACTCGTACTGCTTGATCAGCTCGCTTTCCGCGGTGCTCTTGGCGTAGGACTGGCGCACGCCGACCAGCAGCAGCACGCAGCCCATCAGATACACGACCGGCCCTTGCACCTCGCCGGGAATGCCGGCGCCGACGAACAGCAGCGTGGCCAGCGCCGTGGCGGTCGCCAGCAGGCCCAGCCTGCCGACGCGCTGCGTCGTCTGATGCCGACGCAGGCGCTCCGCACCCTTGCGCCGGTAGTAGCCCAGTTGCCCTGAACCGTCGTCGCCAATCCATTCGCGGATCGCGAACGCCATTCCCGCCGGATCCTTGTTCGGCGTGACGTCGCATTCGGTGCCCGCCACACGCATGACGTTGCGGATCCAGCCGAGCTCGGGGTCCTGCATCTGCAGGAAGTTGTCATGTGCGAACTTGGTGACGTTGCCGCTCGTGACGCCGGCGGCGGCCCAGTAGAACTGCACGCGGAGCCCCTCGGCCAGTGTCCGGTAGTCCAGGTACTTGCGATGCCAGGACCCGCGATTGGCCAGGTAACTGATACCGGCCGCCGCGATCATCAGGCCGAGCGTGACCATGATCAGGACCGGCGTCGAGTCCAGGCCGAGATCGGAGTACGAGACATACGCCAGGCCGGTCAGGAAGGCGAAGGCATGCATCGCGCGCAGCGTGAACAACACGCGCTTCTGGTAGCGGATGGCCAGCCAGTCCGCAGCACAGAACACCTGGTTGATGTCCTGCAGGCCCGGGGGCAGCTCGTCGGCCTGCTCATCGGTCAGCAACGGGTACCGTTCGCGATCGATGGCCGCGGCGTTTCCCTGGGCATCCAGGCTGAACTCGTTGGTGCGCTTGAAGACCAGCTGATGCTTGACGGGCATCTCGCGGACCCTCGGCTGGCGCTCATCGGTCGTGAACCACCATGCATCCAGGGGCACCAGCCCGTCGGCGGGCGCACCGTCGGGGCGGTCCCGGGAACAGACGATGTGATAGACGAGGTCGCTCTCGTCGTCCGTCAGCGTGAGGCGACTCGCCGTGGCGCGGGGCGTGTAGCCCGGCATCACGTCGTCGTGATGGAAGCGCACCACCTGGCTCGTGCCGCCGAGCTGCTCCGAAGCCTTGCCGTCCCAGAGCGCCAGCAGCACGTGGCAGTGCGCACACATGAAGACGCCGGCCTGTGCGTACTGGCGCGCGCGATTCTTGTCGGAGTCGCGGATCGAGGCGGCGGTGTTGCCCGGGGTGATCGGCAGCTCGAAAACATCGACCGCCGCCGCGCAGAGTTGCTCGAAGTGGGCCCGCGACTGCGGCGTCGCGAAATCGCGGACATACAGGTCCTTGGGCATGGGCAGCGGGACGGTCAGCGGCATGCGCAGGCTGATCGCCTCCTCCGCGACGATGCGGTCGGCCCCTTCTGCGAGTGGCGACATCACCGCGACCACGCGGTCGGGATAGGCGTCGCGCAGGTGGCCGAGAAACTCCCGGACGCGAGCGCGGATGCGCGGGATTTCCGCTGGCAGGAGGTCACGATGGCCGGTGACGGCCACCACGAGCGGCACGGCATAGCTGCGTCTTGCGCCGCGCAGTGCCAGGTCCTGCGGCGCGGCCGTGAACGGGACGGACTCGAGCGGTCCGGGCAAATTACTCATGCGGCGGCGACGTTACCGCAACCGGGTCGTGCCTGCACCTCTTGCCCCCGGGCAGTGCTGGTCGCGGCGCCGGAGTCTCCGGCGCCGCGACCGGCCGTCGTCCCTCAAAGCGGCGGCCGGGCCGGCAGGATCATGACGGCGTCATACCCCGGATCCCGGAAACCCTCACTCGGGATCGATGGCAGGAAGCGGTCATTGAACACGTGCTTCAGCACCATCACGCGCACCATCAGTTCGCCCCGACGATTGCCCCGGTCGGTGCAGGACGATGCATCGACGCATGCTGGCGTCGAGGTCAGGCTGGCCAGGTAGCCGTCGATCTGGCTGCTGAACGCCTGGCAGTTGCGCACTGCCTCGCTCTGCTTCGGGTAGTCGGACGCGAGCATGCATTTGCTCAACTTGTCCCGTGCGCCGTCCCATTGGGCGTACAGGGTGGCGCAGGCCGACGCCGTCAAGGGCGTCGTCCCGGCCGCGTTACCGTCCTCGCGCACTGCGCGGCAGGCCGTCTGCGCCTGCGCTTCGTACAGACCGTAGAACAGCGACTTGACCTGCCGCGCAAACACGATCTCCGAGCCGTCCGTCAGCTCGAGGTTGAAGGCATACAACGACAGCGACGGTCCGCCCCCCTTCGAACTGCCACAACCCGTGTTGCTCAGGATGTCGCCAAAGCCGAGCGCCGGCGCGTCGTCGGGACCCACGATCGTCGGGTAGTTCTCGGAAATCCTCAGCATCACGTCCCACTGCAGGAGCGAGCTGACACTGACCGGCCATTCGTTGGTCGGATAGCTCGACTCGCAGCCGAGGCTCGTGCCCGAACCCGAGAGGAGTTCCACGAAGAATTCCAGTTCGAACGTATCCTTGAAGACCACGCCCGGCTCGAGGATCGCGAAGAACGCGTCGAAGTAGTACCGAGGGGCCACCGCCGGCTTGCCCCTGACCTGAGCACGGTACTCCGGCGAAACAAGCATCGCCGGCAGCGGATTCCTGACGAACTGGTCCGTGACTTCGTCCGGCAGCAGCTTGCTCACGTCCAGCGACTGTTCGCGCGCATCGCCGCTGCCGACGATGGCACCATCGCAGATTTCCGGCAGCGGCAGGCCATCCTGCGCAAGCCAGCGGCAATCCGGGATGTCGACGATCTGGAAGATCGTCGCGCCAGTTTCCGAGCTGATCAACCGGACCTGGCTGAGCGAGGCGGCCGCATCACCCTGCTGGGTCCGCACAATCGCACAGGACCCGGTGCACTTCGAGAGATCGAGGCTGTCCCCGGGAGCCAGCGTGGGCTGCAGGGGCGGATAGGACGCTGCGCTCGTGCACGGCGTGCCGTCGTCCTGCGTAGCGCCGGGGTAAGGGCAGGCGAACGTCGACAGTGTCAGGTCGACGCCGTCCACGACGACATTCCTGAGTCCCGACAACGGATTGCCCGGGACCGTCGGCTCGAGCGCGAGCACCTCGCACCACTGGTAGTCCGTGACGAAGACGCGGCCGGTCCGGATAGCGGCGCGGATGCCATACTGGTTGTCGCCACCGGCAACGCACTGCCTCGGCTGGAACAGCGTGCTGCGCGAAGCACGCTCCGACGGAACGTCGAACACCGGCGTCGCCACCAGCTCGAGGTCAGTCGTGTCCTTGGCGAGGATGCGTCCGGCCGTGGACGCGGCCAGGGCCACGCTCACCCAGTCCTGCAGCTCACCCGACTCTGGCGACTCCGGTCGGAACGTGAACAGCGATACGCTCTGCAGCAGCTCCGGACCCCTGAGACCCCAGGTCTTGGAAGTCGCAATCGCGACCGGCTCTTCGGCCAGGGTCGGACAATCGTTTTCGTCCGGGTTCAGTTCCGGGTCAGCGAAGAACCTGAGGGTCCGCCTCAATTCGAGGCCGATGACGCCGGCGCATTGGCGCTGCCCGGGAAGAACCAGCTTCGTCGCCGTGATGTCGACCAGCAGCGGCCGGTCCCTTGCATACTCCTTGAAGCAGTACTGCGTCGTGGGTTCCTGCTGCAGGTCGTACCAGCCCTCGCCGTTGGCGCAGGTGCCTTCCTTCTCGACGACCTTGGCCAGGCTGTAGGTGCTCTTCTTCTTGCCGGCAACCCAGATCGATCCATCGTCGCCGACGGTCAACGCCGTGCAGGTCTCGACCGTCCCTTTCGTGTCGAAGCCGAGCGCCGAATCCTCGCAGCTGAAGACGATACGGTCGCTGCCGGTCTCGACCGGATTCCATTGCCTGACCACCCTGCCCTTGATGCCGTTCGACTGGTCCAGGCAGAAGAGGCCGCGGGTGGCCGTGAGCTGGCACGAAGACACCTGCCCCGCCGACACCGGCGGCGTCTCGAACTGCGGCACCCGGCTCGTGTCGTCGAACGACATTTCCAGCACCGCAGCCGGGCTGACGACGCTCACCCGGTCGAGGAGCTGGTCCGGGAGCGCCTGACCCCATGCTCGCGGCGCGCACACCGTGGCCAGCGTCACGATCGAGACCAGCAGTGCATACCGGTCCGTTGTCTCACGCATGCGGAATTCCTTTGCCGAAACGAAGTTCTTGGATGTGTACATGGATTGACGCGATGTCGGGCCGCTCGGCCGGTTGGCGACTGCCCTGCCGGAAACCCCGCGACGTAGAAAGCCGCACAAGGTCGAACTCGCGATGAGCCCCGTCCCGCCGAAATCAGCCGCCGTCGCGCAGCTTTCTTTCCGATGCCGGTGGACGGCGTCGGCGCGACTATACGCGACATTTCGCGCAAATGAGACTTGTTTGGCAGAACGCCTGGCTCCGGGATGGTACCGGGCATCCGTCGGCGTCGGAGATTCACGAACGGGAACTGCGTCCCAGGCCTTGCCGTGACGCCAATCCCCCGTCGCCGAGCGGCGGGAGGCGCCGTAGACTGGGCCGGACGACCCTGCCGGATGCACCATGAGTACAGCGGACAAGCGCGTGGCCGAGTTGCTGGACCGATGGCTGGCCAGCGTGGAACTGCACGCCCGCTACCTCGAACTGGACGATGCCGCCTACGCGAAGGCGCAGGACTGGCCGCCGCACCAGCGTCCGACGCGCTGGGTGCTGGACCTGGCCCGAACCCGCCTCCAGGAACTGCAGCGACTCCTGGCCAAACGCCGCAAGCTCGACGACGATGGTTTTGCCGAGGCGCTCGAACTGATGGGGTTCCTGGCGAATCTGCTCGGTTCGGAGCACGTCGAGCGCTTCGTTCCCCTCGCCCTGCCCCCCGTGGAGAAGAAATCTCCCGCCACGATCGCCAGGGCTACACCCTCCAGCAAGGCCGAACCACCGCCTCGTGCTGCACCGAAGGCGGCGGCGACCGCGCGCCGTCCGGCGCAGGCCCCGCCACCGGACGTCGACAGGATTGCCGCTACCGTGGTCGCCGATGCCGTGCGCCTGCTCAACTGGGGCCGTGAGTGGCCGCAGCTGGCGGGTCTGATCGCGCGCCTCGCAGACCGACCGCCGGAGCAGGAGGTCTGGAAGATCCTGCGGCGACATCGTGCCGCGATCGAGGCCAAGGCCGGGCGCCGGCTCGATTGAGCAGCGGATTGGCGCGCCACGGGCGACTGCGGTAAGGTCCGCGGCTGATTCGCCCCACCCAAGGAGGACACCGTCCATGGACTCGTCCCGCGCCCGGCGCCTCGCGCTGCCCATTGCCTGCCTCGCCCTCGCCGCCTCGAGCCTTGCCTTTGCACAGGGACAGCCGAGCAAGGGCGAGCAAGCCCTGAAGTACCGCAAGGCGGTCTATCAGGCGATGGCCTGGAACGTCGGACCGATGGGCGCGATGGCCCAGGACAAGGTGCCATACGACGCCGACGAGTTCGCGATGCGGGCCGGGCGCGTCGCAGCGCTGACCCCCATGCTTTCGGAGTCCTACTCGCCGGAGTCGCGGACCGTGACCGGCTCCAAGGCGAAGCCGGAGCTGTGGAGCAACCGTGCCGACTTCGATGCCAAGATGCAGGATCTCGTCGATCGCAGCGCGACGCTCGCCGAAGTGGCGAAGGGCGGTGACGCGGCGAAGTCCAAGGCGGCGTTCTTCGACATGGCGAATGCCTGCAAGGCCTGCCACGACAAGTACAAGGCCGACTGAGTCAGAAGAGCGCGATCGTCGCCTCGGGTGCCGCCCGCACGGCCAGGGCGAGCGCCCCGGACAGCAGCAGCACGATCAGGACGGCTCGCGCGGTCCGCGAGCCGTCGATCGCATCGCCGGCCCCGACGTCGCTGGCATCCTTGCGGCCCGTGAGCATCGCGCGCACCAGCGGTCGCCGGCGTACGAGGACGTACCAGCCAACGGCCGTGAGGTGCAGCGCGAGCAGCGCGAGCAGCCAGTCCGAGCTGGAGCGGTGCAGGCTCGTGACGCGATTGCTCAGGTCTGGCGCTACCCACCCGTAGAACGGACCGGCATTCATGATCTCGTCGTTGGCGAAAAGGCCGGTGACCGCCTGCGTGAGCAACGCGGCCAGCAGCGCCAGCACGCTGAGCGCTCCGAGCGGGTTGTGGCCGACGGGCTCCGCACGGACGCGCCCCCGTAGATAGTCCAGAGTGGCTCGTGGCCCGCGCACGAAGCCCGAAAATCGAGCGTGCCGGGTGCCTACGAACCCCCACACCACGCGGAAACACACGAGCACCAGCACCGCGTAGCCACAGCGCCGATGCCAGGCGAACCACTCGACGCCGGCATAGTGCGTCAACCAGCTGCCGGCGACACAGGCGACCAGGGCCCAGTGCGCGACGCGCACCGGCAGGTCCCAGACGAGGCGGCGGGTGGTCGGCAAGTCAGCTCCCACGATGCCGCGATTCTAGCAACCCGGTGGTGACTCCCGCTCCAAGTTCTAATACCTTTGCGCGCCTGCCCACTCTCGCCCGGTCGCGGCATGCCGTCACTCGATCCTGTCGTCTGGTTCTTCGTATTCGGCATCGTCGCCGGGATCGCCCGGGCCGACCTGCGCCTGCCGGGACCAATCTATGACTTCGTGAGCACCGTGTTGCTGCTCGCCATCGGCCTCAAGGGAGGCGTAGAGCTCGCCCGCGACTCGGGCGGTGTCCCTGCACTGGAAGTCGCCGGTGTCCTGCTCCTGGGTTTCGTGCTGCCCATGCCGGCGTTCCTGGTCGCATGGCGCATCGGGCGCCTGCCGCGTGCCGACGCGGCCTCGCTGGCCGCACACTACGGCTCGGTGAGCGTCGGCACCTTCGCCGTCGTCATCGGATACCTCGCGACCCGGGGCATCGCCGTCGAGGCACGCGCACCGGTGTGGGTCGTCCTGCTCGAGGTACCGGCGATCATCGCCGGCATCGTGATGGCCCGGGGCATGGCAGGCGACGTCGCATGGGGACGCCTGCTGCGGGAGCTCTTCCTTGGACGCAGCGTCGTGCTGCTGCTCGGTGGGCTCGCGATCGGCTGGGCATCCGGTCCCGAGGGCGCCGTTGCCATCGAGCCGCTGTTCTTCGATCTGTTCAAGGGCATCCTGGCGCTCTTCCTGCTCGAGATGGGACTGATCGCCGCGGCCCAGATGCCGACCTTGCGCCGTTACGGGCTGTTCCTCGTGGCCTTTGGAGTCCTCATGCCACTCGCGTCTTCCGTGGCGGGCGCGCTGCTCGCCAGCGCGCTCGGCCTGTCGCCAGGGGGCATCGCGGTGCTGGCCACCCTGGCGGCGAGTGCCTCGTACATCGCGGCACCGGCCGCCATGCGCACGGCCGTGCCCGAGGCAAATCCCGCGCTGGCGCTGACGGGATCGCTGGCCGTGACGTTCCCCTTCAACATCATCATCGGCATTCCACTGTACGAGCGCCTGGCCACGGCGCTCGGCAGCTGAGGACGAGGCCCCATGGAGCATTTCCCGCGACGCCTGCTCACCATCGTCACCGAGGCTGTGCTCGAACGCGAGCTGCTGGCGGAATTCGCGGCACTCGGCGTGCGCGGATATACGATCACCGACGCGCGAGGCCGCGGCAGCCGCGGAACGCGCCAGTCGGAATGGGCGCAGGAAGCCAATATCCGCATCGAGATCGTCTGCGAACCCGCGCTGGCCGAGCAGGTCGCGGCGCGGCTGCGGGAGCGCTACTACGACCACTACGCGATGATCCTCTTCCTGCACGACGTCAGCGTGCTGCGGCCCGAGAAATTCTGACGCTGACGTGCCAGACGCCACCGTTCCTGCCGTGCGTCCCGTGCCTGCCGGGCTGCTCCGTCGGCTCGGCGCGGTGCTGTATGACGGCCTGCTGCTCGTGGCCGTCCTGATGGTGACGACGGCGTTGTTTCTCCCGTTCACGGGTGGCCGTGCACTCGACCCGCAGGAACGTCCCGTGCTGGAGTGGATCTACCGCGCGACGCTGCTGCTGGTCACGGTGGCATTCTTCGGCGTCTTCTGGACCCGCCGGGGCCAGACCCTCGGCATGGCGTCGTGGCGTCTGCGGATAGAGCGCGAGGACGGTGGCACGTTGACGTGGGGGCATACCGTCAGGCGCCTGGCGGCGGCCCTGCTCTCCTGGCTGCCATTTGGCCTCGGCTACCTGTGGATCCTCATCGATCCGCAGCGACGCGCCTGGCACGATCGCCTGAGCGGCACCCGCATCCTCGTCATGCCCAGGGTGCCTCGCCGCTGACGGTTTCAGCGCGCGCGGGCGAGCAGCAAGAGCGTAAGCGCGGCCAGCAGGACGGTCGGAGCCCAGCCGATGACCCAGGGCGGAATGTCGAACAGCCGGCCACTGTTCTCGAGCGTCTGGCTGATCAGGATGAAGCCGGCACCGATCAGTATGCCGATCACCATTCGCGCGCCCTGCCCCGACGAACGCATCGGGCCGAATGCGAACGGCAGCGCCAGTACGACGACGATCACCATCGCCACGACGCGCGCGATGCGCGACCAGAACGCCGTCTCGAAGGCGCTCGAGTCGAGTTCATTGCGCTTCAGGTGCGTGATGTAGGACCTCAGGTCACGAAACCCCATCGATTCGGGCTCGACCACCGCGAGCCCGAGAAAATCCGCCGACAGGTTCGAGCGGACTTCGTGCGCCTGCGATTCCGAGACGTCCGTCCTGCCGTCGGTGAAACGGGTCTCCGAGTAGCCCTCGAGCTGCCAGTCGTTCGCCTTGCCGACCCGCGCGGACTCGGCCCGGCCCACGCTCAGCAGCCGGCGGTCGTCACCGAAGGTGAACAGCTGGACACCTCCATACAGGGAATCCGCCGACTGCTGCGCCACGCTGATCATCGTGTTGCCGTCGCGCACCCAGGTGCCGCGGTTGCCTGCAAAACTGAACTCACTGAACTTGCTGAACACCTTGATCTGGCGACCGTACTTCTCCAGAGGCGGCGCCACGAATTCGCCGAGCCCGACCATGACGACGGCGAGGAGGAAGCCGGCGATGCCCAGCCACCAGCAGAATCGCGCCGTCGTGACGCCGGATGCCCGCATCACGATGAGCTCGCTGCCACGCGCCAGGTTGCCGAGCCCGAGCAGTGCACCGATCAGCGCGCCGATCGGCAGCAGCTGGTGGACGTAGCTCGGCAGGTTGAGCGCAACGAACAGCATCGCCTGGCTCGCCGAATAGGTGCCGGTGCCGATGTCGTCCTGCTGCCCGATGAAGAGGAACAGCGCACCGAGCGCCAGCAAGGCCAGCATGACGAGGCCCGTGTAGCCGAGCACCGTGCGCACGATGTAATTGCCCAGGAGCGGCATCTCAGCCCCCTGCCCGCGAGCGCCGCCAGAGCGGTCCCGGCCGCTCCTCGCGCCAGAGCAGCCAGGCAGCGGCCACGAGCGGCAACAGGTGCACCCACCACAGGCCGAAAGCTCCGCCCGGGCTGTCCTTCTCGATCCAGACGCGCACCGTGGCAACGAGGTTCGAATAGACGAAGTAGGCCAGCACGGCGATCCCGACGCGAGCGAAGCGTCCCTGGCGGGGTCTGAGCCTGGCGAGCGGCACCGCGAGCACCATGAGCACCGCCGCCATCACCGGGACGGCGAAGCGCCAGGCCAGTTCGGCCCGGTCCGGACCCTCCGCGGATTCCGCCAGCGCGCGCGTCGACTTGAGCTCCCTGCGCTCGCGCTTCGGCTTGAACTCGGGGAGTCGCACTGGAATGCCGTGTTCGGCGAACTCGACGATGCGCCACTCGCGTTCGCCGGGCACACCCTCGTAGCGGCGACCGTCGAACAGCACGAAGACCTGCTCCGCCAGTCCGGCGCCGCGCTGCTCGGCCCGTTCCGCCACTGCGATCTCGAGCCGCTCGCCGCTGCGCCGCTGCACGAACACGCCCTCGAGCTGCCCGGATTTCTGCACCTTCTCGGCATAGAAGACCGCGTCGCCGCTGGCGAAGGAGCGAAACCGACCGGGCTCGAGCGCACCGAACTGCGCGGCGCGGAGCGCCTGAACCCTTATCGCCTGCGCCCGCTCGCCCGCCGCCGGCACGATGCGGAACGACAGCAGCGCGAGCAGCACCACCACCAGCAGCGTGAGCAGCGCGATCGGGCGATAGATCCTGAGCGGACCGACACCGCAGGCTGCCATGGCCGTCATCTCGCTCTCGTGGTACAGCCGCCCGAGCGCGAGGACGATGCCGAGGAACAGTCCGATGGGCACCAGCACGGTGAGCTGCTGCAGCGTGGTGAGCCCGATGAGCGCCAGCACGACGCTGCCGGGGAAATCGCTCTGCGCCGCCTGTCCCAGCACGCGCGCGAGCTGGTTCGACAGCAGGATGACCAGCAGGACCCCGGTGACGGCGACAAACGTCTGGGCGACTTCGCGCAGCAGGTATCGGTCTAGCCGGGTGAGCACAGGTCGCGGCTCCAGGCGGGAAACGGTAGACTTCGGCGTCCGCGCGCCGCCGGCCGGTCCGCCCTCGGGACCCGCGCCCGCCGCGCGCGGCGCAAGTGTAGCAACCCGATAGAGCAAGGACACGAAGATGCGTTTTTACGCCGTGAGCACCTCGGCCGCACGACAACGCACGGACTGCGCGGTCGTCGGAGTGTATGAATCCGGCGTGCTGACGGCCGCCGCCACGCAACTCGACGCGGCAATCGGCGGGCGAATCGCACGACTCGTCAAGCGTGGCGATGCCCGTGGCAAGGCCGGCGAGACGGTGCTGCTCGACGCCGATCACGGACCGTGCCAGCGCGTGCTGATCGTCGGACTCGGCAAGAAGCCCTCGTTCGGCCGCAAGCAGTACCGCAAGGCCGTGCTCGCCGCGGCAACCGCACTGGCGCGGACGGGCACCAAGGACGCGGTCAGCTACCTGTCGACCGAACCGGTGCTCGAGACCGACGTCTATTACCGCGGGCGGCTCGCGGCCGAGGCGGTCGGCAGCGCCGTCTACCGCGTCCCGGCGATCCGCAGCAAGCGAAAGCAACCGGCGCCGGCACTGCGCAGCTTCGGTATCGCGGTTCCCGCGAAGGACCAGCAGGCCGACGCCGAGCGAGGGCTCGAGCATGGCCGGGGCATCGCGGCCGGGATGTCGCTCACGCGGGACCTGGCGAACCTCCCGGCCAACGTCTGCACGCCGTCCTATCTCGCAAAGCAGGCCCGGGCACTGGCGACGCAGCATCGCTCGATCAAGACCCAGGTGCTCGGCGAGGCCGAACTCCGGCGGCTCAAGATGGGCGCATTCCTGTCGGTCACCGCCGGCACGGATGAACCCGCGAAGCTGCTCGTGCTGCGCTACCAGGGCGGCAAGCCGGGGGCAGCGCCGGTGGTACTCGTCGGCAAGGGTGTCACCTTCGACAGCGGCGGCATCTCGCTCAAGCAGCCGCTGGGCATGGACGAGATGAAGTTCGACATGACCGGCGCCGCCAGCGTCTTCGGGGCCGTAAAGGCTGTGGCCGAGATCGGGCTCGAGGCGAACGTCATCGGCGTGGTCCCGGCCTGCGAGAACATGCCGAGCGGGCGCGCGACCAAGCCGGGTGACGTGGTCCACAGCATGTCGGGACAGACCATCGAGGTGATCAATACCGACGCCGAGGGCCGGCTCATCCTCTGCGATGCCCTCACCTACGCACGCCGCTTCAAGCCCGACGTGGTCGTCGACGTCGCGACCCTGACCGGCGCCTGTGTCATTGCGCTCGGCGCCCACACCAGCGCGATCATGAGCAACGACGACGACCTGGCGGCCGAGATCGAGGAAGCCGGCCGACGGGCGGAGGATCGCGCGTGGCACATGCCCATGGCCGAGGAATACCACGAGCAGCTGAAAAGCAACTTCGCGGACTTCACCAATTCCTGCGGCCGTGAGGGCGGCGCCATTACGGCCGCCTGCTTCCTGGCCAAGTTCACCGAGGGACTGCGCTGGGCGCACCTCGACATCGCCGGCACGGCCTACCTGTCGGGATCCCAGAAAGGCAGCACCGGTCGGCCGGTGCCGCTGCTGGTGGACTTCCTGCTGCACCACCGTTGAACGTGCCCGGATCCAAGGTCGACTTCTACCTGCTGGGCGCACCCGATCCGCGCGCACGCCTGACGACCGCGTGCCGGCTGGCGGAGAAGGCCCACGACCAGGGGCTGCGCGTGGCGGTCCGGACGTCCAGCCCCGCCGAGACCGCGGAGCTCGACGAACTGATGTGGACCTTCAGCGACCGCAGCTTCGTGCCGCACGCCGTCTGGCCTGCGGAGCCCGACGTCGCGGACGAGACCCCGGTGCTGATCACGAGCGGCGCCCTGCCCGACGCTCATCGAGACGTCCTGATCAACCTGGCGGCGGATGCCGTCCCGCAGACTGCGGGCTACGCCCGCGTGTGCGAGATCGTCGCGGTGGACGAACCCGCCCGGGAGCAGGCCCGCGCGCGCTGGCGCCGCTACCGCGACGCCGGCCTTGCCCCCGAGTCGCACCAACTCTGACCGACGAGGACGCCATGAGCCAGTCGCTCGACGCCATTCCCGTACTCACCGACATCGTCGAGGACGACCTCGGCGCCGTCGCCACGATCGACAGCACGATGCTGTTCCTCGGCGAGCTCGAGGCTCACCTGACGGCGGCGATCCACGAACAGGCCGACGAACTCGTCCACAACGCCTGCCGCGAAATGGAGGCGCTGCTGCTCGAACAGGTCTCGGACCGGTTGCGCGCCCAGCTTCCAGCCCTCGTCGCCCGGATCGTCGACGAGCACTTCCACGGACCTGCACGCACGAACTGACCCGGATGGACAAGAGCTACTCGCCCCGCGACATCGAGACCCGCATCTATTCGCGCTGGGAGACGGCCGGCTGGTTCGCGCCGGCCGGTTCCGGCGCGCCGTACTGCATCATGATCCCGCCGCCGAACGTGACGGGCACGCTGCACATGGGGCATGCCTTCCAGCACACGCTGATGGATGCGCTCACGCGCTTCCACCGCATGGAAGGCGAAAGCACTCTCTGGCAGCCGGGTACGGATCACGCGGGCATCGCCACGCAGATGGTCGTAGAGCGCCAGCTCAACGCCGAGGGCACGACGCGCCAGGACCTCGGCCGGGAGCCGTTCGTCGCACGCGTATGGCAGTGGAAGCAGCAATCGGGGGACACGATTTCGCGGCAGATGCGGCGCCTCGGCGATTCGGTGGACTGGTCGCGGGAGCGGTTCACGATGGACGACGGGCTGTCGGCGGCCGTCACCGAGGTCTTCGTGCGGCTGCACGAGAAGGGACTCATCTATCGCGGGCAGCGCCTGGTGAACTGGGATCCCGTGCTGCACACGGCGCTCTCGGACCTCGAGGTCGTCTCCGAGCCCGAGCCCGGTCACCTGTGGCACCTGCGCTATCCGCTCGCGGACGGGTCGGGGCACGTGGTCGTCGCGACGACCCGGCCCGAGACCATGCTCGGCGATACCGCGGTCGCGGTGCATCCGGAGGACGAGCGTTATCGCCACCTCGTCGGCCGCGAGGTTCGGCTGCCGCTCACCGGCCGGCTCATCCCGGTCATCGCGGACGAGTACGTGGACCCCGCGTTCGGAACCGGCTGCCTCAAGATCACGCCGGCCCATGATTTCAACGACTACGAGATCGGCAAGCGCCACGGACTGCCGATGGTCAACGTGCTGACGGCCGACGCCGCCATGAGCGACGAGGTTCCGTCCGCCTATCGCGGGCTCGACCGGTTCGAAGCACGCAAGCGCGTCATCGCCGACCTCGAGGCCGCGGGCCTCCTCGAGAAGACGGACGCGCACACGCTGCCGGTGCCTCGCGGCGACCGCAGTGGCGCGGTCCTCGAGCCGTGGCTCACGGACCAGTGGTACGTCAGCATCGGCCCGCTCGCAGAACCGGCCATCCAGGCGGTCGAGGACGGACGGATCCGGTTCGTGCCCGACAACTGGGCCAAGACCTACTTCCAGTGGATGCGCAACATCCAGGACTGGTGCATCAGCCGCCAGCTCTGGTGGGGCCACCGCATCCCGGCCTGGTACGACGACGCGGGCAACGTGTACGTCGCCCGCGACGAGACCGGCGCCAGGGCGGCGGCTGCGCGCCAGCACGGGCGCGACGTGGCGCTGCGCCAGGACGAGGACGTCCTCGACACGTGGTTCAGCTCGGCCCTGTGGCCGTTCTCGACGCTCGGCTGGCCCGAGCGGACGCCGGAGCTCGCATCCTTCTACCCGACGACGGTACTCGTGACCGGCTTCGACATCATCTTCTTCTGGGTCGCCCGGATGATCATGATGGGCCTCGAGTTCACCGGCGAGGTGCCGTTCAGGGAGGTGTACATCACCGGCCTGATCCGGGACGAGCACGGCCAGAAGATGTCGAAGTCGAAGGGCAACATCATCGATCCGCTCGACCTGATCGACGGCATCGAGCTCGATGCGCTCGTCGCCAAGCGGACGAGCGGCCTCATGCAGCCGCAGATGAGAAGCGCGATCGAGAAGGCCACCCGCAAGCAGTTCGCGCAGGGAATTCCGTCGTACGGTACGGACGCGCTGCGCTTCACCTTCGCGGCACTCGCCACCATGGGCCGCGACATCCGCTTCGACCTCGGGCGGGTCGAGGGCTACCGCAACTTCTGCAACAAGCTGTGGAATGCCGCCCGATTCGTGCTCATGAACACGGAGGAGCACGCGGACGGCCTGCTCACGGAGGCGACGGAGCTGACGCAGGCGGACCGCTGGATCCGCGGCCGGCTCGGCGCAGCGGTGTTGTCGGTGCGCCAGAACCTCGCCTCCTACCGCTTCGACCTCGCGGCCCAGGCCATCTACGAGTTCGTCTGGTACGAGTACTGCGACTGGTACCTGGAGCTGTCGAAGGCGGTGCTGCAATCACCGGACGCAACCGCGTCGGCGAAGCGCGGGACACGCCGCACGCTGGTCGAGGTGCTGGAGGCCACGCTGAGGATGTTGCACCCGTTGATGCCCTTCATCACGGAGGAGGTCTGGCAGCGCGTGGGTCCACTCGCGGGACGAACCGGACCGACGATCATGCTCGAGCCGTATCCGCACGAGACCGGGTTCCTCGCGGATCCGGTGGCGGAGCGCCAGATCGCGGCCCTGCAGGCCGTCGTGCTCGGCATCCGCCAGATACGTGGCGAACTCGACGTTCCGCACTCCCGGGTCACCCCCGTCTACGTCCGCTCGGAGCGTGAGGGGGACGCCGAGGCGCTCGGGGCACTGTCCGCCACGATCGCGCGGCTGGGGAACCTCGAGTCCGTGACCCTGGTCTCCTCCGAGGCAGAACTGCCGCCCTGCGCCATCGCCATCGTCGACGGACGTGCCGTGCTCGCGCCCTTCGCGCGACTGGTCGACGACGTCTCCGCGGAAATCGCCCGGCTGGAGAAACGACGCGCCAGGACAGCGCTGGATCGGGAGAAGAGCGTCGCGAAGCTGGGCAACGCCAGCTTCGTCGGGAACGCACCGCCGGAAGTGGTGAGCCGGGAACGCGAGCGCGTCTCCGACCTGGAGCGCCAGCTGGACCAGCTCGGCGAGCAGATGCGGCGACTCGAGGCCGTGCAGGCGGCACCTGCGCCATGAATGCTGCAACGCAGGCAGGACCGGTCGCGCCGGCCGACTCGGTCGGCCTGGTCGGATCGGCCGTCGCGAGCCTGGGCGAGATCATCCTCGGCAAGGAACGGCAACTTCGCCTGTGCCTGGCATGCCTGATGGCCCGCGGCCACCTGCTGATCGAGGACATTCCGGGCGTCGGCAAGACGACGCTCGCGCACGCACTCGCCGCGACGCTGGGCCTGAGCTACCAGCGGATCCAGTTCACCAGCGACCTGTTGCCGGCCGACATCATCGGCGTGTCGGTGTTCGAGCCGGAAGGCGGCCAGTTCCGCTTCCATCGCGGCCCCGTGTTCTCGCAGCTGGTGCTGGCCGACGAAGTCAATCGCGCCACGCCGAAGGCGCAGAGCGCGCTGCTCGAAGCGATGGAGGAGCACCAGGTCACGGCCGACGGCCAGACCTATCCGCTCACCGAGCCCTTTTTCGTCATCGCAACGCAGAACCCGCTCTACCAGGTTGGAACGTTTCCCCTGCCCGAGTCGCAGCTGGACCGATTCCTGATGCGAATCGACCTCGGGTATCCCGAGCCCGCGCTCGAGCGGCAACTGCTGCTCGGCCGCGACCGGCGCGACCTGCTGGCGACGATGGCGCCCGCCCTCACGCCGCAACAGCTGCTGCGACTCCAGGGCGCCGTGCCGCGCGTTCACGCTTCCGATGCCCTGCTGGACTACGTGCAGGCCATCGCCCGCTTCACGCGCGAGTCGGCCGAATTCGAGGCCGGGCTGTCGCCGCGCGCGGTCATCGCGTTGTTGCGCGCGGCACAGGCCTGGGCATTGATGCACGGGCACACGGGCGTACTGCCGGAGGACGTGCAGGCGGTCCTGGGTGCCGTGGTCGGGCATCGGCTCGCCCCGCGCGACGAATCCCGCTTCCGGGGTGCCGCGCAGATCGGCCAGCACGTTCTCGAAGCCGTGCCCGTGCCCTGACCGTCGATGGCGCGCCCGTTCCGCCGCCTGCGATCGGCCCTCGATGCACGTGCGCAGGCCTGGATCCGGCGACGGCAAGGCATCGACCCCGACCCGCTCCGCCTGGAGCGACGCCGCATCTACATCCTCCCGACGGCGCTCGGTCTGGCGTACGCGGCGATGCTGTTCGCGATGGTGCTGGGCGGACTCAACTATGGAAACAACCTGGGACTCGCGCTGGCGTTCGTGCTCGTGAGCCTCGGGCTGGTCACGATGCACCATTGCCACGGCACGCTGTCGGGCCTCGGGCTCAGGCTCGCCGGGACAGAGTCGTCGTTCGCTGGCCGTGACGTCGTCTTCCGGGTGCTGCTCGACAATCGTGCGCGGATCCCCCGTCCGCGCATCGAACTGGGGACGAACGGCACCGTCACCTGCGTGACGGATGTTCCGGCGGCAGGCTCTGCCCACGGCGAGCTGCGGGTGACGGCGGCACGCCGCGGCCGCGTGCCGCTCGATCGCCTCGTCGTTGCGACGCGGCACCCGCTCGGCCTGTTTCGCGCCTGGGCGGTCGTGCACTTCGAGCATCACGCCATCGCCTGGCCAGCCCCGGCCGCGCGCGGCCGCACGCCTCCCGGACTCGAGACCGATACGGGGGGCGCCCAGGACCGGGCCCACGGCGATCACGACTTCGTGGGCCTCAGGCCCTTCGAGGCCGGCGACTCGCTGCGCCGCATCGCATGGAAGGCCTACGCACGCGGGCAGGGGCTGCACACCAAGCAGTATGCCGGCACCGACGTGGTCTCCCACGTCTTCGACTGGGACAGTCTGCCCGCGCTCGAAACGGAAGTGCGCCTGTCCCAGTTGTGCCGATGGGTGCTCGACGCCCATGACTGCGGCGAGGCGTTCGGACTGCGGCTGCCGGGCACCCGTATCGAACCGAATGTCGGCACCGCGCATCTCGAGCGCTGCCTGAACGCACTTGCGCTGTTCGAGGACGGCCATGCGCGCAGCTGACGGAAACGCACGGAGCCTGCGCGGACTGCCGTGGGTGCTCGCCGCACTCGCGGTGACCATCGTGCCGCACCTGGCGCACCTGCCGGCCTGGGTGTCGCTGCTGATGCTCGCGGTGCTGGCCTGGCGCTGGACGGCGGATCGCCGCGGCTGGCCTCTTCCGCCGCGCTGGCTGCGCATCGCACTGGCAGTCGCGGCCACGGTCGCCGTGCTCGCGACCTACCGGACGCTGAACGGCATCGAGGCGGGCACCGTGTTCCTGGTGCTGCTGGGCGGCGTGAAGCTCGTCGAGACCCGCGGTGCGCGCGACCTCACGGTCGTCGTCTTCATCGCCTACTTCCTGCTCTATGCCGCGCTGCTGCGGGACCAGCGGCTGCCCCAGTTGCCCTATCTGCTGGCCGGCGGAGTCTTCACGACGGCCGCCCTCATGCGGGTCCACGCAGGCACGGCAGGAGATTCGCCGCGCGACGTACTGGTCCGGACGGCGCTGCTGATGCTCCAGGCGCTGCCGCTCGCGGCCCTGCTGTTCGTCCTGTTCCCGCGCTTGCCGGGTCCCTTCTGGGGCATCGCCGCCGCGGACTCCGCTCGCACCGGGCTTGGCGACGAGATGACGCCGGGCGACATCTCGGATCTCAGCGTCTCGGGCGACGTCGCGTTCCGCGTACGCTTCGACGGGGCGCTCCCGCCGCCGGCCGAGCGGTACTGGCGCGGACCCGTGCTGCACGAGTTCGACGGACGCAGCTGGCGTCGCCCGCGGGCCCAGGTGTTCCCGGAACAGGAAGTGATCCTGCTCGGCACGCCCGTCGACTACCAGATCACGCTCGAGCCCACCGACCGGCCATGGATCCTCGCACTCGACCTGCCGGCGGCGTGGCCCGAGCGTGAGGCCGCCCGGACCTACGATTTCCAGCTGGTCGCTCCGCGGCGGCTCACGGAGGTGTCTTCCTACCGGTTGCGCTCCCATCCGCGCTACGTCGCCGGCACGAGTCTGCCGCAGTCCCTGCGCAACCGGGACACGCAGCTGCCCGCGGAGGCAAACCCGCGCAGCCTCGCCCTGGGACGCGAACTCGCCGCAAGATACGACGACGCGCCGTCGATCGCGCGGGCGATGCTCGAGATGTTCCGCGAGCAGCCGTTCGTCTACACACTGGAACCACCGAAGCTCGCCGACAACGCGATGGACGAGTTCCTGTTCGATACGCGACGCGGCTTCTGCGAGCACTATGCCGCCGCCTTCACCGTGGTGATGCGGGCTGCCGGCGTCCCGTCGCGCGTCGTGACCGGCTACCAGGGCGGCGAGTTCAACCCGCTCGGCGGCTACCTCATGGTGCGGCAGTCCGACGCCCACGCCTGGTCCGAGATCTGGATCGAGGGGCGTGGATGGGCGCGCATCGACCCGACCGCCGCAGTGGCGCCGGAGCGCATCGAGCGGGGACTCCTCGGGGCGGTCGGTACGCTCGAACCGGCCCCGGGCCGCCTGCGCGAGGCGAGCGAGCTCTGGCTGCAGGTGGCACTCACCTGGGACACGCTGAACGATTTCTGGAACGAACGCGTGGTCCGCTTCAACGCGACGCAGCAGATGGACCTGCTCGAGCGACTGGGGTTCGACGATCCGGACTGGCGTACGCTCGGACTGGGCCTGGCCGCGAGCCTCGCGGCGTTCTTCGTCGGGCTCTCGGCGTACCTGGCGTGGAGGTTCCGGGAGCCGGCCCGCGACTGGCCCTCGCGCCTGCATGCCCAGGCGGCGCGGCGATTGCGGCGACGCGGGGTGATCCCCGGGCCGGCCGAGGGGCCTGTCGCGTTTCTCGAGCGTGCGGCCGTCGCCTGCCCGGATCTCGCCGGCGACCTCGCCGCGATCCGCAACCTGTACGTCGGCCTGCGCTATGGACCCAGCCCGAGAGACGAAGATCTCCGTCGCCTCAAGCACGAGGTGAACCGGCTGCGACCCTGAACGCGGCTCAGGTATGCTTGGCCCTCCTGATCGGGGGAACATTCGAATGTCGGACCTGAAGAAGAAGTTTGAATCGGCCAGCGCGGATGTCCAGAAGCTCACGAAGCGTCCGGACGACGAGGACATGCTGAGGCTCTACTCGCTGTACAAGCAGTCGACCGCTGGCGACGTCCAGGGCGAGCGCCCGGGCGCGTTCAGTTTCGCCGACCGTGCCAAGTACGACGCCTGGGCCAGGCTCAAGGGCACGGACACGCAGAAGGCGATGGAGTCGTACGTCAAGCTCGTCGAGCGACTGAAGAAGACCTACGGCTGACGTGCCGTCGACGCCGCTCGTCGCGATCGGGCTGCTCGCGACAGTCGTCCTCGCCTGGCTGATCGCGGCGCCATGGTGGCGCACGCGTCAACGGGCCGCCCGGATGGCCGAGCCGCTGCCCACCGATGCCATCGCGGCCATCGACCGGAACGTGCCCGCCATCGTCCGCCTGCCGCCGGCGCTACGGGAACGCCTCGACGGGCTGGTGAATGCCTTCGTGGCCGAAAAGGAATTCGTCGGCTGCAACGGCCTCGCCGTCACCGACGAGATGCGCGCCACCATAGCCGCGCTGGCGTGCCTGCTCGTGCTCGGGCGCCGCGGCCACTACGACGAGCTGCACTCGATCCTGGTCTACCCGACCGCGTTCTGGGTGGAGGACGAGGTCGAGGACGAGGCCGGCGTAGTCGAGCAGCGCCGGCGCGTTCTGTCGGGCGAAGCCTGGGAAGCGAGCCGAATCATCCTTTCGTGGGAAGACGTGCTGGAGGCCGCGCGATTTCCAGGCGAGGGCTACAACGTCGCGCTGCACGAATTCGCGCACTATCTCGACGCCGAGGGCCTCGGCCTCGGAGGCAGTCCGCGTCCGCTCGCCGGGTGGGCGGACGAGATCGCCGGGGAGTTCGAGTCCCTGCTCGACACCGTGGACCGTGGCGGCTACACGTTTCTCGACCCCTACGCCGCCGAGGACGAGGCCGAGTTCTTCGCCGTCGCGACCGAGGACTTCTTCGAGCGACCGCGCGACCTGCTGGCGGCACATGCGCGCCTGTACGGGCTGCTGCAGGAGTTCTACGGCCTCGATCCCGCGCGCTGGACGTCGCAGGGGGTCCCGGCGCCGGCCTGAGGACCCGGATCCGAGAATTCGACCTCCCCGCGCCTTCGGACGCAGACCCCGCCAGCGATGCGAGCCGCGTCAGGCGCTCGCGACGGCCGCGCGCCGCTCCGAGCGCGCAGCGACGACGAGCAGCGTCCCGCCCGCGATGAACAGGAGCACGATGGAGAGGATCGACAGCCGCGAGTCGCCGGTCAACGCGGCCACGCTCCCCACCAGCGCCGGCCCGATGATCGCCGAGGCCTTGCCCATCATGTTGTAGAAGCCGAAGAACTCCGACGACTTGCCCTCCGGCACCAGCCGCCCGTAGTAGCTGCGGCTCAGCGACTGGATGCCACCCTGCACCAGGCCGACGACGAAGGCGAGTACATAGAAGTCGCGGGCCTCGTTCAGGAAGTAGGCATAGCAGGTTGCCGCGAGATACACCGTGAGCGCGATGAAAATGCCCTTGCGTGCACCGATCTTCCCGCCGAGCCAGCCGAAGCCGAGCGCCGCCGGGAAGGCCACGAACTGCGTGAGCAGCAGCGCCTTGATCAGGTGGGACTGGTCGAAGCCGAGTGACAACCCATAGTCCACCGCCATCTTGATGATGGTGTTCACGCCGTCGATGTAGAGGATGTAGGCCGCGAGAAACCACAGCAGCGGCCGGTAGCGCGCGATCTCGCGCAGCGTACCGCCGAGTTCACGGAAACCGGCCCGCACGGCCTCGGCGGCCGACAGGCGCAGCCGGTCGTCGCGTCTTTCCTTGACCCACAACGCGCAGGGCAGCGCGAAGACGATCCACCACACGCCGACGCTCACGAACGACCAGCGCACGGCCTGCGCGGCATCCGCCAGGCCGAACCACTGCGGCTTGAGTGTCGCGAGCACATTGACCGAAAAAAGCAGGCCACCGCCGAGATAGCCGAGTGAATAGCCGAAGCCGGAGACGAGGTCGTACTCCTCGGGCTCCGCGACGTGCAGCAACAGTGAGTCGTTGAACACGATGCCGCCCCAGAAGCCGAGCGAGGCCGCGAGAAACAGAATTGCGGCAAGCCACCACTGCCCCTGCGGCACCAGCGCCAGCGCGATCGTAGCCGCGGAGCCCAGGACCGTGAAGGTCATCAGGAGTCGCAGCCGCGCGCCGCCACGGTCTGCGATCGCGCCGAGCACCGGCGCAAGCAGCGCGATGCACAGGCTCGCGATGCCGCTGGTCATTCCGAGGCGAAACGTGCTGTCCGTCGCCGCGACTCCCGCGTTCCAGTACTGCTTGAAGAACACCGGGAAAAACCCGGCCATCACGGTCGTGGCGAACGCGGAGTTGGCCCAGTCGTAGAGCGCCCAGCCGACTACCGGCCGGCGCAGGAGCGCGCTACGCGGCCGCGGCGAGGTGCTCACGCGTTTCCTGGAAGACGAGATCCGGCCAGCGCTCCAGCGTGAGCTGAAGATTTACACGCGTGGGCGCGAGGTAGACCAGTGCGCCGGAGTGGTCGAGCGCGACGTGTTCGTAGGCCTTGCTGCGGAACTCCTCGAGCTTCTTCGCGTCCGCGCCGTACACCCAGCGCGCCGTGTACACGTTCACGTTGTCCCAGGCAGCCTGCACGCCGTACTCGTCCTGCAGGCGGAATGCCACGACGTCGAACTGCAGCATGCCGACGGCGCCGAGGATCAGGTCGTTGTTGCGCAGCGGGCGAAACACCTGCGTGGCGCCTTCCTCGCAAAGCTGGTCGAGGCCCTTCTGAAGCGCCTTCATTCGCAGCGGGTCGCGTAGTACCACGCGGCGGAACATCTCGGGCGCGAAGTTCGGGATGCCGGTGAACATCAGCTTCTCGCCTTCCGTGAACGTGTCGCCGATGTTGATCGTGCCGTGATTGTGCAGACCGATGATGTCGCCCGCGTGCGCCTCTTCGGTGTTCTGGCGGTCGGCCGCGAGGAAGGTGAGCGCATCGGCGACGCGCATTTCCTTGCCGAGACGCACGTGGAAGAAGCGCATCCCTTTCTGATAGCGCCCCGAGCAGATGCGCATGAAGGCGATGCGGTCGCGATGACCGGGATCCATGTTCGCCTGGATCTTGAAGACGAAGCCGGTCAGAGGCTCCTCCCCGGCCTGCACCTCGCGCGTCGTCGTGGCGCGTGGCCGCGGCGAAGGCGCGTAGTCGACGAAGGCCGCCAGCAGCTCCGTGACGCCGAAGTTGTTGATCGCCGAGCCGAAGAACACCGGCGTCTGTCGTCCCGCGAGATACTCACCCGTATCGAAGACGTGGGAAGCGCCGCGCACCAGCTCGATCTCGTCCCGGAACGACTGCGCCCGGTCGCCGAGGAATTCCCCGGCCGCGACACTGCCGAGGCCGTCGATGGTCTCGTTCGTGCCCGCCCGGCCCTTCTCCGCGGGCCGGTAGACGTAGATGCGGTCCTCGAGCAGGTGGTAGATGCCGCGCAGCTCTCGCCCCATGCCGATGGGCCAGGTGACGGGCGCACAGGCGATCTTCAGCACCTTCTCGATCTCGTCGAGAAGTTCGAGCGGCTCGCGCCCCTCGCGGTCGAGCTTGTTGATGAACGTCATGATCGGCGTGTCGCGCAGCCGGCAGACCTCCATCAACTTGATCGTACGGTCCTCGACGCCCTTGGCGCAGTCGATGACCATCAGTGCCGAGTCCACGGCCGTCAGGGTGCGGTAGGTGTCCTCCGAGAAGTCCTCGTGGCCGGGCGTGTCGAGCAGGTTGACGACGCGTCCCGCGTAAGGGAACTGCATGACGCTCGAGGTGACCGAGATCCCGCGCTGCTGCTCGAGGCGCATCCAGTCCGACGTCGCGTGTCGCGCGGCCTTGCGTCCCTTCACCGTGCCCGCCAGCTGGATCGCCCCTCCGAACAGCAGCAGCTTCTCGGTGAGCGTGGTCTTGCCTGCGTCCGGGTGCGAGATGATGGCGAAGGTGCGGCGGCGCGCCACTTCGTCGCGGATGGAGTTCATCGGTCGGGTCGGTCGGTCGCGAACGGGGCCGCAATTCTATCAGGCCGGGAGCAGCGCCCTGTCCGGGTCGAGCGTGAGCTTGAAGACGAGCGCATCCTCCCGACCCTCGACGGCCTGGTAGTAACCCTTGCGAAGCCCCACCTGCTCGAAGCCGACCGACCGGTACAGGGCGATGGCGTGGGGATTCGATGGCCGAACCTCCAGGAACGTGTCCGTCATGCCGGCCTGCCGTGCGCGCTCGAGCAGCAGCATCAGCATCTGCCGGCCGATGTTCCTGCCGCGCAGGTCCTCGCGGACGCAAAGATTCAGGATGTGCGCCTCCCCGGCGCCCATGGCGACGACCCCGTAGGCGACCACCTGGCCATCGAGTTCCGCCGCCCGGCAGAGGTATCCGACGCGCAGGCAATCGCGGAAGATACCTTCGCTCCATGGGAACTCGTAGGACGCCCGCTCCACGGTCGCGACCGCCGGAAGGTCGCCCGGCGTCATCGCCCGGAACTTGACCAGCCGGGCCTGCCCCGCAAATCCGGCATCGCGTGCAGCACTCACGGCGGCAGCTGCCCGCCAGCGCCCAGGCGCCGGAACACCTGCCGGGCGAACAGGAGGTCCTGCCACGCCTTGCGCTTCTCGCCCGGGCTGCGCAGCAGGTAGGCGGGATGGTAGGTGACGACCAGCGGCCAGCGCCGCTCGCCCAGCAGGTGCACCTCGCCGCGCAGCCGCCCGAGCGCCACGTCGGTCCCGAGCAGCGTCTGCGCCGCGATGCGCCCGACGGCCACGATGATCGTGGGGGCGACCAGTTCGATCTGCCGATCGAGATAGCGGCGGCACTCCTGCGCCTCCTCGGCCCGCGGGTCGCGGTTGCCCGGGGGACGACACTTGAGCACGTTGGCGATGTAGACATCCTCGCGCCGGAAACCGAGTGCCCTGAGCATCGACGTCAGCAGCTGGCCGGCACGCCCCACGAAGGGCTCTCCCTGGCGGTCCTCGTCGGCACCCGGCGCCTCGCCAATGAACATCCACTGCGCCTGCGGGTTGCCGACGCCAAACACGGCCTGCGTGCGGGTCGTGTGCAGCACGCAGCGCGTGCACCCGGCAACCGTGGTGCGGAGTTCCTCCCAGCCAGGCGGTGTCGCCACGTCGGAGACCGTCGGCACTCCCTCAGGAGGGTCGCAGACCGCGGGTTCCTGGGCGGACGTCGACGACCGGCGCACATACACGTCGACGCCCAGGGCGTCGAGATACGCAAGCCGGCGGGCATCCATGGTCCGCGCGTCCGCTCAGCCAGACGGCGCCGGTCCGGGGCCGCGCTTGGAGCGGCGCCTGCGCATCAGCCGGTGCCACAGCCACACGACGGGACCCGACAGGGCGTACACGCCGAACAGTCCGAACAGCATCTCGGGCGGGCTCGATCCCACGATGACGAATCCGAGCGGCACCAGCAGCAGGACTGCGAACGGAATGCGGCGAGTCAGGTTGAAATCCTTGCCGCTCAGGTACGGGAAGCGGCTGACCATCAGGCCGCCCGCCACCAGCGCGACCGCGAAGGCCATGACCAGCGCACGCAGGCCTTCCTGCTGGAGGTCGTTCAACATCCAGACGAAGCCGGCCAGCAGTGCGGCGCCTGACGGGCTCGGCAGTCCCTCGAAATAACGCTTGTCGGCGCCGGCAACGCGCGAATTGAACCGCGCCAGCCGGAACGCGGCGCAGGCCGCATAGAAGAAGGTGGCCAGCCAGCCGAGCCTGCCCCAGACCGAGCCATATTCCGCGATCCGCACCACGCCCCACTGGTAGGCCGCGATTGCCGGCGCCAGGCCGAACGCGACCATGTCGGACAGGCTGTCGTACTCCTTGCCGAATTCGCTCTGCGTATTGGTCCAGCGTGCGATGCGACCGTCGAGACCGTCGCAGACCATGGCGATGAAGATCGCGATACCGGCGCGGTCGAAGTTGCCGTCGGTCGCGGCCACGATCGCGTAAAAGCCGGAGAACAGTACCGCCGTCGTGAACAGGTTCGGCAGCAGGTAGATGCCACGGTTTCGCGGGCGCACCGGCACTGCCTCTGGCGCGGCTGAGGAATCGCTCGTCATGGGGCCCACCCGGCGTGTCTGGAGCCTACATAGTAGGTAGCGCGTGACCGCGGCACAACGCGGACCGGCGCAGCCGCCGCCGCCGACGGGGTCTGCCGGGTCCTCTGCTAACATACCGCGCCCGTTTTCCGAGCCCGGGACCCCTCATGCGACTTTCAAGCTATCCGATCAACACGCTGCGCGACGTGCCCGCCGACGCCGAGGTCGTGAGCCACCAGCTCATGCTGCGGGCAGGCCTGGTCCGCCGGCTCGCGGCCGGACTGTATACGTGGCTGCCGATCGGCCTGCGGGTGCTGCGAAAAGTCGAGACCATCATCCGGCAGGAAATGGACCGCGCCGGCGCGATCGAACTGCTGATGCCGACGGTACAGCCGGCCGAGCTGTGGCAGGAATCCGGCCGCTGGGACCAGTTCGGGCCGGAACTGCTGCGCCTGAAGGACCGCAACGAGCGGCCGTTCTGCTACGGACCGACGCACGAGGAGGTGATCACCGACATCGCGCGCCGGGAACTCAAGAGCTACCGGCAGTTGCCGGTGAACTTCTACCAGATCCAGACCAAGTTCCGGGACGAGATCCGACCGCGCTTCGGCGTCATGCGGGCCCGCGAGTTCACGATGAAGGACGCCTATTCGTTCCACGTCGACGAGGCCTCCCTCGAGCAGGGCTACCAGGCGATGTTCGAGGCGTACACGCGGATCTTCACCCGCATGAACCTGCGGTTCCGTGCCGTGCGGGCCGACACGGGCAGCATCGGCGGCAATGCCTCCCAGGAGTTCCACGTGCTGGCGGACTCCGGAGAGGACGCCATCGCGTTCTCGGACGCGGACGACTACGCGGCGAACCTGGAGATGGCCGAGGCGCTCGCACCGGCGCAGCCGCGCGGTCCCGCCACCGCCACCTTGACCGAGGTCGCGACACCGGGCGTGCGGACAATTGACGAGCTGACCGCGCACCTGGGCGTGGACGCCTCGCGCTGCCTGAAGACCCTGCTCGTCGAGGGCACCGACGGCGGCATCGTCGCCCTGGTGGTACGCGGCGACCACGAACTGAATGCCGTCAAGGCGCAGAAGCTCCCGGGCGTGCATGCACCGCTGCGGATGGCCTCTGCCGAGCAGGTGCGCGCCGCGACCGGCTGCGAGCCCGGCTTCCTCGGCCCGGTCGGGCTCGACCTCAAGCTCTATGCGGACCGTTCAGCCGCGCAGGCGGCGGATTTCGTCTGTGGCGCCAACCGGCGCGACGCACATCTCACCGGGGTGAACTGGGGGCGGGACCTCCCGGAGCCCGAGGTGGCCGACCTCCGCAACGTCCGCCCGGGCGACCCGAGCCCGTCGGGCCGCGGCACCCTCGGCATCGCGCGCGGCATCGAGGTGGGGCACATCTTTCAGCTCGGCCGCAAGTACAGCGAGGCGATGAAGGCCACGGTGCTCGACGAGCAGGGCCAGTCGGTCGCCATGTACATGGGGTGCTACGGCATTGGTGTGACGCGCGTCGTGGCGGCGGCGATCGAGCAGAACCATGATGAGCGCGGTATCCTCTGGCCCGAACCGATCGCCCCGTTCCAGGTGTCGCTCATTCCCATCAACCTGCAGAAGTCCGCCCGCGTCCGCGAGGTCTCCGAGCGCCTGTATGCCGAACTGCAGGCGGAGGGCGTCGAGGTGCTGTTCGACGACCGCGATGCCCGTCCCGGCGTGAAGTTCGCGGACGACGAGTTGCTCGGCATTCCGCACCGCATCGTGGTGGGCGACAAGGGTCTCGAACGCGGCGTCCTCGAGTACAAGTCGCGCGACGGCAGCACGAGCGCGGACGTCCCGATCGACTCGGTGCCGCAGTTCCTGCGCGAGAGGAGCGGCGCCGGCCGCTGAACGCGGAGTGCGCCCGGGAATCCTCGCAAGCCTCTGCCTGATCGCGGTGTCGACCGCGGTCCCGGCCCGCGCGGACCGGCAGATGGACCCGGAACTCCGTGGCGTGATCGCCGGGGCCATGACGCCCGGGGAGTGCTTCGCCGACCGCTATGAGCGGGCGGTCTGGTTCGCGTACATGGAACCGCGCCTGCAGCGATATGTCGCGGACCCGTCGGAGCGGCAGCAGATCCTGCACCATGTCCACTGCGAAGCCCGTCGAGTCGACGTACCGCCGGAACTCGTGCTGGCGGTGATGGACGTCGAAAGTCGCTTCGACCGCTACGCGGTGTCGCCGGCGGGGGCCGTCGGCCTCATGCAGGTCATGCCCTTCTGGCCCCGCGAACTGGGCATGAGCAACGAGCAGCTGGTGCGCATCCCGGACAACGTGCGCATGGGCACCACCATCCTCGGCTATTACCTGCGCAAGGAGCGGGGCAACTACCTGCGGGCGCTGCAGCGCTACAACGGCAGCCTGGGCCGGCCGACCTACTCGGATCTCGTCATCGACCGACTGCTGTCACGCTGGCGCTACGAACACTGACGACGCACGCCTCACGCGGTGACGAACCCCCGGGGCCGCGACCCCAGCGACTCGGTTGCCACCGGATCGACGTCCACCGAGGTGACATGGGCCGCGGGCGGGCCTTCCCAGAGCCAGTCGCACAGCGCCTGCACGGCATCGGGCTCGCCACAGGCCAGGACCTCGACCCGTCCGTCGTCGAGGTTGCGCGCGTAGCCGGTCACGCCGAGCGATTCCGCGCG
This sequence comes from uncultured Gammaproteobacteria bacterium, assembly GCA_963823535.1. Lineage (GTDB taxonomy): Bacteria > Pseudomonadota > Gammaproteobacteria > Steroidobacterales > Steroidobacteraceae > RPQJ01. The sequence continues at coordinate 431,161 of CAWGLZ010000001.1, read as the reverse complement.
GGAACTGGTGCTGGCCCGGTAGAAGACTCCCTGCACCCGGCCGGCCACCAGACAGCGTCGCGCAATCCACCCCGCCATCGCCGACGTCACGGTGCCTGGGCGGGGCCGCCACCCGATTCCGATTCGGCGATGCGCCGAGCCTCCATTGCCTTCTCGCGCGCGAGTTCGGCGTCGTCGCGCGACTGGCGGTACTCGCCGTTCTGCAGATTGTTCCGTGCACTCTCGACCAGCCGCTTGGCCTCGGCGAGAAGCTCGGGAGCGTGCTGCTGTGCGCCGGCATTTTCGGCCGCACGAACCGCCTGACGCGCATCGCTCAGTTCCTGCAGGGGCATGCCCGCGCATCCCGCAAGCGCGCCGCCCAACAGGAGCGTGGCCAGCAGGAACGACAGAGTGTATCGACGGAGGAGCTGCATCACGTGGGCGTCGGAAGGCTGATCGACCGTAGCCGCTGCACAGTGTACCGTCAACACCGGCGGACCGGGTATCCTGCGCTCGCCCGTAGATTTCCGGGCGACTGGCCGGGGGACGATCGTCAATGGCGGAAGTGCTGGTGCTCTACTACTCGAGACACGGCGCCACCGCCGAACTCGCGCGGCAGGTTGCCCGTGGCATCGAAGCCGTCGCCGGTGCGACGGCCCGCCTGCGGACCGTGCCACCCGTCTCCGCGGCCAGCGAGGCCACCGCGCCGCCGGTACCGGAGTCCGGACCGCCCTACGCCAGCTATGACGAGCTTCGGGCCTGCGACGGCCTCGTGCTCGGCAGCCCCACGCGCTTTGGCAACATGGCCGCGCCGCTGAAGTACTTTCTCGACGGCACCAGCGCCCTGTGGCTGAACGGCGGCCTCGACCGCAAGCCGGCAGGCGTGTTCACGTCGACGGGTTCGATGCACGGGGGCCAGGAGTCCACACTCCTCAGCATGATGCTGCCACTGCTGCATCACGGCATGTACCTCGTGGGGCTGCCTTTCACGGCGGACGCACTCAATCGCACCCGGACCGGTGGCTCCCCCTACGGAGCCAGTCACCTGGCCGCCGCCCCGGGCGGTGGCGCGCCCCGGCTGAGCGATGACGAGCGCGACCTCGCGAGGCTGCTTGGTCGACGCGTTGCCGAACTGGCGGTCACTGTCCGCAGCCAGCGTCCGTGATCCCGTCGTCACCCCGGGCGCAGCGGAGATGGGTACTCCTGACGGCGGCCGCGCTCGCGGCCTGCGTCGCCGCGACCACGCTTGCGGCCGGCCGCTGGCCCGTGAGCCTTGGCTGGGCGGCGGTGGCACTGCTGCCGGTGCTCCTGCCGCTGCCGGGCCTGCTGCGGGGTGACCGTCGCACGCATGCCTGGGCGACCCTGTGCGTCGCGCCTTACTTCATCTATGGCGTCACCGAAGTCGTCGCAAACCCGGCCGTCCGGATGCCCGCAGCGGCCATCCTGTTCGCGAGCCTGGCGTGGTTCGTCGCCCTCGTGCACTACCTGCGACTGTCGCGACCCGGCCGCCGGCCGGCCGGTCAGGACGTGCCGCTCCCGTGACCGTCCAGGACCTGCCTGAGAAAAGGCACGGTCAGGCGACGCTGCGCGGCAAGCGCCGCCTCGTCGAGCTGGTCGAGCATGGCGCACAGCGTGTGCATGTCGCGCGGCAGATGGTGCAGCAGGTAGGACGCCGATTCCCTGGGGAGTTCGAGGCCCAGTCGTCGCCGCACGTCGCTCGAGGGCCGCGATCTGGTCTTCTTCACCGAGCGACACACAGCTGGTGGACCGGGGCCGCGAGCAGTCGGGAACGCAGGTCCGGCAGCTGGAAACGCAACGAGGCCGGGGGCGCCGTACTCGCCACGAGCATCCGTCCAGTCGCCGTCCTGCATCAAGGTGTGCAGTCGGAAGATCGCGGCATTCCAGGCCGGATCGTCGGAGGCTCGGTCGATCGAGTCGAGACATACCAGGTCCAGCGACTCGCAGCCTTCGAGCAACGCGGGGTTCGTCGCCGTCTCGAGATCGACGTACGTCGCTGACCCGCCCCGCTCGCCCGCATCGGCGCACGCGGCCTGCAACAGGTGCGACTTGCCCGTACCCGCACGACCCCACAGCCAGAGGACCCGCGGCGGCACCGCTCCGGCGAGGCGTTCGACCACCTCGCGATTGTCACCGGCGACGAAGCTGTCGAAGCGTGCCGCCTTGCTCAAGCGCACGCCGAGGGGCAGTTGCTGCATGGAGGATCAGCGGGACGCCGCCGCCCGTGCCCGCGTGACGCCGGCCGCGCGACGGGAATAGGTCAGCGTGTAGTCGATGCCGCTGACCGCGGTCGTGACGGCGACCAGCGCACCGAGCGCCGTCACCAGGGAGTCCCCCGGCCACGAATAGGCCGCCTGCGCGACGACGGCCAGGCAGAAGACGATCTGGCAGAAGGTATTGATCTTGCTGGCCGCGGTCGGCGCGCCCCTGACCGGCCCGAACAGCAGTTTGTAGGTGAGCGCACCAAACGTGATCACGAGGTCCCGCAGCAGCACCAGCGCGGTCAGCCACCAGGGCACCAGCCCGGCAATGCTGAGACAGATGAAGACCGTGACGAGCAACAGCTTGTCGGCGAGCGGGTCCAGCACCTTGCCGAGCTCGCTCGTCCAGCCGAAGCGCTTGGCGAGGAAACCGTCCAGACCGTCGGTGAAGGCAGCCACCGCGAACAGCGCCATGACGGCGGGATAACGGCCGACGAGGATCCAGTGCGCCACCGGATAGACCATCAGGATGCGCAGGATGCAGAGCAGGTTGGGGAGGAAACGCAGGCTCATCGCAGGTACATGAAATCGACGACCGGCGACGCTCCGTCGGTCGTCGTGCCGCTGCGATGTAGCCGGGAATCGAGCGCCACGATGCGACCGAGCAGGGCCTCGTCGCCCCGGACCTTGACGCGCAGCGTCACGACGTCGCCGTCCAGCGACTCCACGTCCACCCCGCGCACCAGGCTGAGAGAATCGAGGTACGACAGCAGGCCGGCGTAAGCCGCGAGGCCGCCCACACCGCCGATGCGCAGGCTGAACGCAGAGATCGAACGCGTCGAGGCCGGGGCATAGCTCTCGGCGAGCGTGTCCGCGGCAAGGTCGATGCCGGCCTGCGGCCCGCCCACGGCGGTCGCCCGTTGTCCTGCGTGAGTGAAAGTCCAGGTCGTCTGCCCGCCGCCCGAGGCCCCGGTCAGCCGCGCGTCTGCGCTGCCACCGGCTGCCCCGTCCAGGTCGGCGTCTGCCGGGCGGGACGACCATTCGATGGGCAGCCCGCGCCACTGCGCGGCCTGCTCGAGGGCAGCACGATCCGCGCCGGGTGCGACGATCTGCGTGACGGGCCGCTCGGCAGGCCATACCGGCAGGCCCGCCTGCTGCAGGAGACGCTCGACGCCGTCGGCGTCGAAGCCGACCTTCAGTACGTTGTCCGAGGTCGTCGAGTATCGCTGCACGTAGCGTGTCGGATCCGCGGACTCGACGGCACGACTGGTGGCGGCCTCCCGTCGCCCGGAGGCCCGCACCGCCACGGCACGCAGCGCCTCCGCAAAGCCGGCCGCCCGATCCGTCTCGGTCATCCCGGCCAGCGGCACCGCGACCTCGTAAACCGGAACCTCGCCCGACGCCATGCCCGGCGCGGCCAGCGCAAGTGCGCACAGCAGTGTTGCTACGAAGGCCGGCCCGTCGGTCAGGACGGTGCGTGTCTGTCTTTGCATGGGTCAGGAGGGCATTCGGCGCTGCCGGCTCGCGTGTAAAATACCACAGCCTCGATCCCAACCCCGGGGCATCCTGCCCACGGGAGATCCGCATGGCCGACACCAGACCGACCACCTACCGAGACGCAGGCGTGGACATCGACGCGGGCGACGCGCTCGTCGAACGCATCAAGCCGGCGGTGAAGCGCTCGATGCGCCCGGAGGTGCTCGGCGGCCTCGGCGGCTTCGGCGCCCTGGTGGAGGTGCCGATGCACCGTTTCCGGCACCCCGTGATGGTGTCCGGCACGGACGGGGTGGGCACCAAGCTGCGCCTCGCGATCGAGACCGGGCGCCACGACACCATCGGCATCGATCTCGTGGCGATGTGCGTCAACGACGTCGTGGTGCAGGGCGCGGAGCCGATCTTCTTCCTGGACTACTACGCCACCGGCCGACTGCAGGTCGAGGTCGCGGAGCGCGTCATCAAGGGCATCGTCGAGGGCTGCCTGCTGGCGGGTTGCGCCCTGGTCGGTGGCGAGACGGCCGAAATGCCGGGCATGTACGCGGGGGACGACTACGACCTCGCCGGCTTCTGCGTCGGCCTGGTCGAGAAGGAGAAGATCATCGACGGCAGCCGGACGAAAGCCGGAGACGTCGTGATCGGCCTGGCGTCCTCGGGTCCGCACTCTAACGGCTATTCACTGATCCGCAAGCTGCTCGCCATGAGCGGCGCGTCGGCCGAGACGCGGCTCGGCGACCAGCTGCTCTTCGACCTGCTGCTCGCCCCGACGCGCATTTACGTCAAGTCCGTCCTGGCGGTGATGGCCGAGGTCCCGGTGAACGGCATCGCGCACATCACGGGCGGCGGCCCCACCGGCAATATCCCCCGGGTGCTGCCCGCAGGCCTCGAGGTGGTGATCGACGAGCGGCTCTGGCCGCACCAGCCGGTCTTCGACTGGCTGCAGCAGGCCGGCCGGATCGAGCGCGAGGAGATGCACCGGACGTTCAACTGCGGCCTGGGCATGACACTGTTCGTGGCCGCCGACGATGCGGATCGGGCGCTCGCTGTCCTGCGTGCGCACGGCGAACAGGCCAGCGTGATCGGCGAGGTGCGTAGCGGCAACCGCGGTGTCATGATCGAGCGATGAGCAAGCGGGCACAGCGGCTGCCGATCGTGATCCTGATCTCGGGCTCGGGCAGCAACCTGCGCGCCATCGCGGAGCGGGCGCAGAGCGGCGCGTTGCCCGTCGAAATCCGGGCCGTCGTCAGCGATCGCGCGGACGCCCCGGGACTGGGGTGGGCCGCCCGGACCGGGATCCCGGCGATCACGGTGCCGCGTGGGGAGTTCCCGGACGCTGATGCGTTCGACCGTGAACTGGCAGGGTGCATCGAGCAGTACCAGCCGGGACTGGTGGTGCTGGCGGGCTTCATGCGCGTCCTCGGCGCCGCGTTCGTGGATCGCTATGCGGGACGCATGCTCAACATCCACCCGTCCCTGCTGCCGAAATACAGGGGCCTGCACACCCACCGGCGGGTACTGGAGGCCGGGGACCGCGAGCATGGCGCGAGCGTCCACTTCGTCACGCGCGAACTCGACGGCGGACCGGTGGTCGCGCAGGCCAGGGTCCCCGTGCTCGCGGGCGATGACGAGGTCAGCCTGGCCGCGCGCGTGCTCCGGCAGGAGCACCGACTCTATCCCGAATGCATCGGCTGGTTCGCGGAGGGCCGACTTCTCTATCGGGCAGGGTCCGCATTGTTGGACGGCCGCGTGCTCGAATCCCCGATCATCTTCGAGGCGTCCGGTGAAGTGGCGGCCTGAGGTCATCGTGCTGGCGCTCGTCGCCGCGGCGACCGTGTTCGGCGCGGCGCACGCCGCGGGGCCCGAACCCGACGGTCCGCGCGCGCTGCAGCCCTATGCGGCCCGCTACCAGGTCAGCTATCGGGGCCTGAGCGGTGGACAGATCGCCAGCGCGCTGAGCCGGGGCACCGAGCCCGGCCTGTGGCGGTACGAGACACGGGCTTATCCGAATCTCTTCGGGCGCATCGCCGTGAGCCCGCAGGCACGTGAACGCAGCTCGATGCAGGTGACCGCTGCGGGCGTGCGCCCGATGACGTTCAATTTCGACGACGGCAGTGCCGACGTGTCCAAGGACGTGCGCTTCACGTTCGACTGGAAAGCGGGCCGGGTGCGCGGCGAGGTCGAGGGCCAGCCGCTCGACCTCGAGATTCCGCCGGACACGCAGGACACGGCCTCGGTGCAGGCGGCGATGATCGTCGAACTGCTGGCCGGACGGACACCCACCGGCTTCCCGATCCTCACCGGGCGCAAGCTCCGGCATTACCGCTACTGGCCTGAGGGCCGTGAGACGGTCGATACACCCTTCGGACGGCTCGACACCGTCATCTGGGCCAGCCAGCGGGACGGTTCCACCCGCGTGACCAAGGTCTGGCACGCGCCTTCGCTCGGCTACGTCCCGGTCCAGGCGCTGCAGTACCGCAAGGGGCAGCCCGAAGTACAGATGACGCTGGTGTCGCTCGAGCGAGGCTAGCCCTCAGGCCTTGGGCAGCGTCACTCCCCGCTGGCCCATGTACTTGCCGCCGCGATCCTTGTAGGAAACTTCGCAGACCTCGTCGGACTCGAAGAACAGCATCTGCGCGACACCCTCGTTGGCGTAGATCTTGGCCGGGAGCGGCGTCGTATTCGAGAACTCGAGGGTGACATGGCCTTCCCACTCGGGCTCGAGCGGGGTCACGTTGACGATGATGCCGCAGCGCGCGTAGGTCGACTTGCCCAGGCACACCGTCAGCACGTTGCGCGGGATGCGGAAGTACTCGACGGTGCGCGCAAGCGCGAAGGAGTTCGGCGGAATCAGGCAGACATCACCGCCGAAGTCGACGAAATTCCCGCGATCGAACTCCTTGGGATCGACGATCGTCGAGTTGATGTTGGTGAAGATCTTGAACTCGGCGGCGCAGCGCACGTCGTAGCCGTAGCTCGACGTGCCGTAGGAAACGATGCGCCGATCGTTCGCCATGCGCACCTGCCCCGGCTCGAAGGGCTCGATCATCCCGTGGCTGTCCGCCATGCGGCGGATCCAGCGGTCGGACTTGATGCTCACGCTCAGGTGTCCTCGACCGTGATCCGCGGACCGGACGGGCCGCCGGCCACGCAGAGCCGTGCCGCCGCGCGCCGTGCCGTTTCCAGGTAGGCACGTCCCACCGGGCCGTCCGGGTCGGCAATGACCGTGGGTCGGCCCGCGTCGGTTTCCTCGCGGATGCGGATGTCGAGCGGCAACTGGCCCAGCAGGGCAACGCCGTACTGCTCCGCCATGCGGGCGCCCCCGCCCTCGCCGAAGATCGGCTCCTCGTGCCCGCATCTGGAGCAGACGTGCGTGCTCATGTTCTCGATGACGCCGAGGACCGGGATGGAGACCTTCTGGAACATGCGCAGGCCCTTGCGGGCGTCGAGCAGCGCGATGTCCTGGGGCGTCGTCACGATGACGGCGCCGCTCACGGGCACGCGCTGGGACAGCGTGAGCTGGATGTCCCCGGTGCCCGGCGGCATGTCCACGACGAGGTAGTCGAGTTCGCCCCAGTTCGTCTCCCCGAGCAGCTGCGTGAGTGCCTGCGTGACCATCGGCCCGCGCCAGACCATCGGCTGCTCCTCCTCGATGAGGAAGCCGATCGAGATCACCTTGACGCCGTAGGCCTCGAGCGGCTCGATACGCCGCCCGTCGCTGGACGACGGCCGCTCGCCCTGCAGGCCCATCATGCGCGGCTGGCTCGGGCCGTAGATGTCGGCATCCAGCAATCCGACCCTTGCCCCCTCCAGCGCCAGCGCCAGCGCGAGGTTGACCGCGGTCGTGGACTTGCCGACCCCGCCCTTGCCGGACGCGACGGCAATGACGTTGCTGATACCGGGAAGGGGCTTGAGACCGCCCTGGACGGCCTGTGGCTCGACCTTCCAGCGGACCTCGACCCTCGCCGGGCCGATCCCGGGGTTCGCGGCCAGGATCTGCTCCAGAGTCGCCGCCAGCACCGGGCCGTACCGCCCCGCCGGGAAGCCGAGTTCGACCTCGACGACCGTCCCGTCGGCCCCCGACCGGACGGACTTCACAGCTTTGGCCTCCCCAAGGGGCATCCCGAGGTGGGGTTCGACATAATTCCCGACCAGAAGGCGGGCTTCGCTCGAGCGATCGTCTGATGTATTGGTCACGAAAACTTCGGAGGGGTCATGGCATGGGCCGGGAGCCGCGGATTGTAGCGGAAAGCACCGGTGACCTGCCGTCCCGACTCCCGCCCGGCAAGCGGCCGGCTGCATGGCATACTTCGATGTCGGCCGGCGGGCGTTCGTCGTCCGCGGGCTCCCCTCGACCGACCTGGACTGCAGCGCCGCTAGGCATGGCCGAACCGACCGACCCACAGCGCACATGAGCTTCTTCACTAACCTGCGGGCAGAGCGTCTGATCGCCGAGATCAAGGCGGCCGGCGACGGCGACCCACAGGCGTCCCAGAAGGCCTTCGAGAAGCTCGGTCGACTGGGACCGTCGGCCATCCCCAGGATCATCGATTCGCTGGCGAACGCGGACAAGCAGGAAACCGCGGGGTTCGTCGCCGTCCTCGCATCGCTGCTCGACAACAAGTCCCTGCCGGACGTGGTCGCCGGCCTCAACGACGGCAACCAGCGCACGGTCGCAGCCGTCACCTGGGCGCTCTCCAGCGCGCGAGGCTACAGCCCGCAGCTGCTACTCGCGATGCTGGACGACCCGGCGACGCCGAAGGCCCCGATCGTGAGCGCGCTGGCGGCGCAGAAGGCGCGGCTGACGGCTCGCGAGGTGCTGAAGCACGCCTATGGCCAGCAACCTGCCGAGAAGGCAGCGCTCTTCAGGGTCGTCGCGGAGATCGCGGATGCCAGCCTGATTCCGGAGCTGGTGAGCCGGCTCGAGGGCAAGGACCCCATCGCCCGCACCCATATCATCAATATCCTCGCACGCTTCAACCGCCCGGAGGTGGGCGAGGCGCTGCAGGCACAGCTCAAGGACACCAACAAGTTCGTGCGCCAGGCCGTGCTGAACGCCCTGGCGCGGCTCGAAGGCAACGTGGACGTCGGCCTGCTCTGCGAGGTCCTGCGCGACCCGGACGTCGAGACACAGCAGAAGGCCATCGACGCGGTGGTCCGGGCCAACCACCCCGATACGATGCAGCACCTCGTCAAGGTCCTGCGCGACGAGGACGAGGGTGCCCGCCGCGCGGCCGTCGAGGTCCTGAACGAGATCGGCACGCCGCAGCACGTGAAATTCCTTCTGCAGTCGATCAAGGACGACGACTGGTGGGTGCGGAGCCGCGCCGCGGACGCGCTGGCGAAGATCGGCGGGCCGCGAGTCATCGAGGCGGCTCTCGAACTCATCCGCGACAAGGACGAGGAGATCCGGCGCGCGGCGATCGAGATCCTGAACCAGACCAAGGACGAGCGCGCGGTGCGCTTCCTCATCGACGCGACGCGTGACCCGGACTGGTGGGTGCGCGAACGCGCCGTGGACGCACTCGCCGAAATCGGCAGCCGGGCCGCGCTCCCGGCGCTGGTCGACATGCTCGACACCGGCGACGACCGCTCGCTGCCGACGGTCGTGCGCGCCATCGGCAAGCTCGGTGGCGGCGGACAGATCACGCGACTGCTGCCGCTGCTCGACCACCCCGCCAAGGAAGTACGCATCGAGGTCATCACCGCCCTGACGCGACTGGTCGACGACCGGACCTCGGACACGGTGCGCGCCCGTCTCGAGGCGGTCAGCGCGACCGTGCCGGACCCCACGGTCAGCCACGCGGCGCTGCGCGCGGTGGAGGACCTCGACAGCCGCTTCTCGAGCGGCGCCGTGGCGGTACGCGACGAGGCGGCGCGCATGGCGGAACCCGCGCGGACGCTGCTCGTCGAGCGGGCCGACATCGAGGGCGTGATGCGCCAGTCGCGCGAGCAGCAGCGCCTCGACGTCTCCACGCTCAAGCCGGGCGACGTGCTCGAGGGCCGCTACAAGTTCGTGAAGAAGATCGGCAAGGGCGCCTTCGGCACCGTGCTGCTGATGGAGGACACCGTCGTCGAGGAGCGGCTGGTCCTCAAGTTCCTGAATCCGAACGTCTCCCAGGACGAGGAGATGATGAAGCGCTTCGTGCATGAGCTGCGTTACTCGCGCAAGATCACGCACCGCAACGTCATCCGGATCTACGACTTCCTCTACATCCGCGGCAACTACGCGATCTCGATGGAGTTCTTCGAGTCGCATACGCTGGGCAACGAGGTCAACGAGAAACCGCTGCCACTCGACCGGGCGGTGCGCTATGCCGCCGACATCGCCACCGGCATGTCCGTCGCCCACCAGTCCGGCATCATCCACCGCGACCTCAAGCCCGCCAACGTCCTGATCGACGGAGAGGGCCTGCTCAAGATCGTGGACTTCGGCGTGGCGGCCGCCCAGCACCAGGGCGACACGCAACTCACCAAGACCGGCTACGTGATCGGCTCGCCCAAGTACATGGCGCCGGAGCAGATCCTCGGCAAGAAGGTGGACGAGCGAGCGGACATCTACAGCCTGGGCGTGATCCTCTACGAAATGCTCACCGGCGAGCCGCCCTACCACCGCGGCGACCACATGGCGGTCATGTACCAGCACGTGCAGGGCAAGGCGAAGCCGCCGATCGAGATCAAGCCAGACATCCCGCCGGGGCTGTCGGAGATCGTCATGAAGGCCATGTCCGTCGACAAGGCGCGCCGTTTCCAGAGCATGGACGAACTGCGCGCGGCCCTGGAGAAATACCTGTGAGCGGAGCCCACCGATGGCACGCATCGACGCCTTCCTGAAGCTCGGCGCGGCCCAGGGCTGCTCGGACGTGCACCTCGCGGTCGGCGTGCCGCCGATGCTGCGCATGAACGGCGACCTCCTGCCGATCAAGTTCCGCAACCTCGGCGACGCGGAACTCGAAGGCTACGTCACCGAGATCCTCAGCCCCTCGCAGCAGGAGCAGTTCCACCAGGGCCACGACATCGATTTCTCGTACGTCGCGGAGAGCGGCTCCCGCTTTCGCGTCAACGTGTTCCGCAAGGACACCGGCGTGGGCGCGGTCTTCCGCACCATCCCCACCGAGGTGCCGGGCCTCGACTCGCTGGACCTGCCGCCGATGGTGCGCACGTTCTGCGACTATCACCAGGGCATGGTGCTGGTGACGGGATCGACCGGCACCGGCAAGTCGACCACGCTCGCCGCGATGATCGACCACCTGAACCGGACCCGTCGGCTCAACATCGTGAGCCTCGAGGACCCGATCGAGTTCGTGCATCGCAGCAAGCTCTCGCAGGTCATCCAGCGCGAGCTGCACACCCACCTGCCCTCCTTCGCCGAGGGCGTGCGCGCGGCGATGCGCGAGGATCCCGACGTCATCCTGGTCGGCGAGCTGCGCGATGCGGACACGGTGCGCTGGGCCATGACCGCCGCCGAGACGGGGCACCTGGTGCTCGGCACGCTGCACACGACGAGCGCCGTGAAGACGATCGACCGCATGGTGGACGCGCTTCCGGCGGAGGAGCGCGAGCAGACCAAGAGCTTCCTGTCCCAGAGCCTGATCGGCGTGGTGACTCAGGTGCTGGTGCGCACGCCGGACCTGCGCGGCCGGCGCGCGGTCTGCGAAGTGATGGTGATGAACCGCGCGATCGGCAAGCTGATCATGACCGACCAGACGCACATGCTGCCGTCGCAGCTGCAGACGGGCAAGGAAGCCGGCATGCAGACGATGGACCAGGCTCTGCTCGCGGCCATCCAGAGCCGCGCAGTCGACCCGGAGGACGCGTTCACCTACGCGGTGGACAAGCGGCCCTTTACGCGGTTCGTGCCGGACGGCACGCAGGTCCTGAAGGCCGATGTCACCCAGGGCGTGTTGTGATGAGCACCGGTGGCAGCGAAATCACCGCAGCCGAAGAGACGCCGCACACGCCGCGACGCATCGACACGTACCTTCGCGAGGTGCTCGCGAAGAACGGTTCGGACCTGCACTTCGTCGCGGGGGACCCGCCGCGCATCCGGCTCTACGGGGAGCTGCAGACCCTGCGCGACGAGCCGCTTGCACAGGACGCGGTCCGCGAGGCGCTCACGGAGATCATGACCCGCCGGGCGCAGGCCCGGCTCGAGGCGCAGGACGGGGCGGACTTTGCCTACACGATCCCGGGTGTATCGCGCTTCCGCGTCAACGTGTTCCGTCACATCGGCGGGCTGGGCGGCGTCTTCCGCGCCATCCCCTCCAAGGCGCTCACGCTCGACCAGCTCAACATGCCGGAGTCGGTGCGCAGCCTCTGCCGCACGAACAACGGCCTGATCCTGGTCACCGGCAAGACCGGCTCGGGCAAGTCGACGACCCTGGCCGCGATGATCGACGACATCAATACGCGCGTGAAGGGCCACCTCCTCACCATCGAGGACCCGATCGAGTTCGTGCATCCGCGCAAGAACTGCCTGGTGAGCCAACGCGAGGTCGGCGTGCACAGCCCGGGGTTCGCGGAGGCGCTGCACTCGGCCCTGCGCGAGGACCCGGACGTGGTGCTGGTGGGCGAGCTGCGCGACCTCGAGACGATGAGCATCGCGGTGACCGCGGCCGAGATGGGCATCCTCGTGATGGGCACGCTGCACACCAACGGCGCGGCAGCGACGGTCGACCGCATCGTCAACGCGTTTCCCTCCGACAAGCAGGCACACGTCCGCACGATGTTGTCGACATCCCTGCGCGGCGTGATCTCGCAGCAGCTCATCCAGCGCGCCGACAAGCGCGGGCGCGTCGCGGCACTCGAGATCCTGATCAACACCCCCGCGGTCTCGAACCTGCTGCGACAGGGCAAGCTCGACCAGCTCGAGAATACGATGCAGAGCGGAGCGCAGCACGGCATGCGCACCATGGACACGGCCATCCAGGAGATGCTCGACAAGGGACTGATCTCGGGTCGCTCGGCCTACGAGCAGGCGAGCAACAAGCAGCGCTTCGAACAGCTCAAGGAAATGGACTGAAGCCCCCCGGCGGGGAGGCGACCGGACCGGCGGGACCGGCCGGTCCGGTCGGAGGATGCGTGGCATAATTGCCCGCCCTGCCCGACCGTCCCCGCGCCATGAAGCCAGCCGAACGACGCACCCTCCTCGTCACGAGCGCCCTGCCGTATGCCAACGGCGTGCCGCACCTCGGCCACATCGTCGAGTACGTACAGACGGACATCTGGGTACGCTACCAGCGACTGCGCGGCCACGACTGCCTCTACGTCTGCGCGAGCGATGCGCACGGCACGCCGATCATGCTCAAGGCGCGACAGGAGGGCATTTCGCCCGAGCAGCTGATCGAGCAGATGAGCGCCGTCCAGCGGCGCGACTTCGCCGACTTCGACGTTTCCTTCGACAACTTCCACACCACGCATTCCGACGAGAACCGCGAGGTGACGGAGCGGATCTACCGCAAGCTGGTCGAGGGCGGGCACATCCGCCGCGAAACCATCCGGCAGGCCTATGACGAGCAGGCGCGGATGTTCCTGCCGGATCGCTACGTGCGCGGGACCTGCCCCCGCTGCGGGACCCTCGACCAGTACGGTGACAGCTGCGAGAGCTGCGGCGCGACGTACACGCCGGCCGACCTCGTGAATCCGGTGTCCGTCGTGAGCGGCGCGGCCCCGGTACAGCGCGACTCCGAACACCTCTTCTTCCGGCTGGGCGACTTCGAGGGGATGCTGCGCGAGTGGACCGGCTCGGGGCGCCTGCAGCCCGCGGTGACCGCCAAGCTCGAAGAATGGTTCAGCGCGGGGCTCCGCGACTGGGACATTTCCCGGGATGCGCCGTACTTCGGTTTCGAGATTCCCGGCGAGAAAGACAAGTATTTCTATGTCTGGCTGGACGCGCCGATCGGTTACCTCGGCAGCTTCCTGCAGCTGTGTCGGCGGACAGGACTCGATTTCGAACGCTACTGGGCACCCGGATCCGACGCCGAGGTGTACCACTTCATCGGCAAGGACATCGTGTACTTCCACACGCTGTTCTGGCCCGCGGTGCTGCATGGCGCCGGCATGCGACCGCCGACGGCCGTGTACGCCCACGGATTCCTGACCGTGAACGGGCAGAAGATGTCCAAGTCGCGCGGCACCTTCATCACCGCGCGCGCCTGGCTGGATCACCTGCCGGCGGAGTACCTGCGCTACTTCTACGCCTCGCGCCTCGGTCCCGGCGTGGACGATCTCGACCTGAACCTCGAGGAATTCACCGGCAAGATCAACTCGGACCTGGTCGGCAAGCTCGTCAACATCGCGAGCCGCTGCTCCGGGTTCATCGCCCGCGGCCACCAGGGCCGGCTCGCCGAGCGGTTGCCGGACCCCGCGTTGTACGCCGAGTTCGTGGCAGCCGCCGAACGCATCGGCGAGGCATACGAGGGTCGTGATCTCGCCGGCGTGGTGCGCGAAGTCATGCTGCTCGCCGACCGGGCGAACCTGTACATCGACCAGCAGAAGCCCTGGCTCATGGCGAAGAACCCGGACCTGTCCGCCGAGGTGCAGGGCGTCTGCACGCAGGGCCTGAACCTGTTCCGGGTGCTCGCGCTGTTCCTCAAGCCCATCGTGCCCCGGCTGACCGCCGGCGCGGAGCGGTTCCTCGGCCTCGGGGACCAGGCGTGGACGGACATCCGCGAGCCACTGCTCGGCCGCACCATCAATACCTACGAGCCTCTGGCGACCCGGGTCGACCCCGCGGCCACCAAGGCATTGCTGGCGGCGGCGGCAGAAAGCCTGAAGCCCACGGGAACGCCGACGGCCACGCCGACCGCGACCGAAGCGCCGGCCACTGCGCCCGCCACGAAGGCCGCTGCGGGCGCCGAACCGGCGCGGGTGACGATCGACGATTTCTCGCGCATCGACCTGCGCGTCGCGAGGATCGTCGCCGCCGCGCACGTGGAAGGCGCCGACAAGCTGCTGCGGCTGGAGGTGGACCTGGGGGACGAGCGCCGTACGGTATTCGCCGGCATCCGCCAGGCGTACGCGCCGGAGCAACTCGTCGACCGCCTGACGGTGGTCGTCGCCAATCTCGAACCGCGAAAGATGAGGTTCGGCACCTCCGAGGGCATGGTGCTGGCGGCGGGACCCGGCGGCCAGGACATCTTCCTGCTGTCGCCCGATTCCGGCGCCCAGCCCGGCATGAAAGTGAAGTAGTCTCGAGACTCCACCGCCTGGCGGAAGTACCTCCGTGACGGACCTGCTGCTGCTGGCGCTCGGCGCGAGCCTCGTCAACAACTTCGTCCTGACGAATTTCCTCGGGCTGTGCCCGTTCGTCGGCGCCAGCCGACGCTACGAGGCGGCGGCCGGCATGGCGCTGGCGACACTGTTCGTCCTCACGCTCGCCTCGGGCGCGAGCTATGCCGCCTACCACTGGCTGCTCGAGCCACTGGGTCTCGGCTACCTGCGGACGCTGGTGTTCATCCTGCTGATCGCCGCCGCCGTCCAGTTCGCGGAACTTCTGATCCGTGCCACGAGCCCACTGCTGCACCAGTTGCTCGGCGTTTTCCTGCCGCTCATCACCACGAACTGTGCGGTGCTGGGAGTCGCGCTGCTGAATCTCGAGCGGCAGCACGGGCTCCTCGAGTCGCTGGTGTTCGGCGCGGCAGCGGCCGCGGGCTTCGGTCTCGCGCTGCTGCTGTTTGCGGCGCTGCGCGAGCGGATCGACGCCGGCGACGTTCCCGCCGCATTCCGCGGCGCGCCGATCGCACTGGTCACCGCCGGCCTCATGGCGCTGGCGTTCATGGGTTTCGGCGGGCTGGGCGGACGATGAGTGGCCAGACACTGATTCCTGCCGCTGGACTGGCGGCAGTGCTGGCAATACCGCTCGGGGCCGCCCTCGGCTGGGCTGCGGCACGCCTGCGGCCGGACCCGCGCTCGCTCGTCGAGCAGGTCGACGCCCTCCTGCCCCAGACGCAGTGCGGGCAGTGCGGCTACCCCGGATGCCGCCCGTATGCCGAGGCGGTCGCCCGCGGAGACGCGGCGATCGACCGCTGCCCGCCCGGCGGCGACGCGACCGTCGCGGCACTGGCTGCGTTGCTCGATCGTGAACCGGGGCCGGTCGATCCCGCGGTCGGCCAGACCATGCCGCCGCGGGTGGCATTCATCGACGAGCAGCGCTGCATCGGCTGCGCCCTGTGCCTGCCCGCCTGCCCGGTGGACGCGATCGTCGGTGCGCCGCGCTTCACGCACACGGTGATCGCGGCACACTGCACGGGCTGTGAACTGTGCCTCGCGCCCTGCCCCGTGGACTGCATCGAGCTGCGCTGCACGGACGCATCGCAACCGGTGCCGGACGAGGCGCCGGACGGCCGATGAGCAGCTCCGCACGGACGCCTGCCGGACTCGGGCTCGAGGCTCACAAGGCCCGGCCGTTCGAGCGGCCACTGCTCGTGGCGTCCCCACCCGCTGTCGCGGTGCTCGCGCTGGACCAGGGCACGGGTGATGCCGCTCGACCGCTGGTCGGGCCGGGGGCCCGCGTACGCCTGGGATCATTGGTCGCACGGGCCGGCGGACCCGGGTCGTCCCCACTGCACTCGCCGATTTCCGGAGTCGTGCGCGGCGTCGAGACGCGGACGACGCTCTCCGGCCCTGGCCCCTGTCTCGTCATCGACAACGACGGACTGGAGGCGGCCGATCCCGGCCTGACCCCCGTCGAGTGGGCATCGCTCGATGCCGATGCATTGATCGAGTGCATCGGGGAGGCGGGAATCGTCGGACTCGGCGGCGCGGCGTTCCCGACGGCCGCGAAGCTCGCGCTGGCACGGGCACGGGACGTCGATCTCCTGCTGCTGAACGGCGTCGAATGTGAACCCTGGATCTGCTGTGACGATGTGCTGATGCGCACACGGGCGGCGGACGTGGTCCTGGGCGCACGGGTGATGCTGGCCGCCTGCGGCGCCCGGCACTGCACCATCGTCCTCGAGTCGGACAAGCCCGAGGCCGCCGCCTCGCTGGCCGGCGTGCTCGAGGCAACGGCGGACGATCGCCTCAGTCTCGAGATCCTGCCGACCGTCTATCCTCTCGGGGCTGAACGACAGCTGATCGAATCGGTGACGGGCCGGGAGGTGCCAGGCGACGCTTTGCCACCCGCGGTCGGCGTCGTCTGCCAGAACGTGGGCACGGCCGCCGCCGTCGCGCAGCTCGTGGATCGCGGGCGGCCCCTGGTCAGCCGCATCGTGACGGTGACCGGCAGTGGCGTGGCCAGTCCCGCCAACGTCGAGGTCCGCATCGGTACGCCCATCGCCGACCTGATCGACGCCTGCGGGGGCTACCGCGGCCATCCGCAACGACTGATCGCCGGCGGCTCCATGACCGGGCAGGCACTCCCGAGCGATGCCATCGCGACCACCAAGGGCTTGAACTGCATCATTGCGGCGACTTCCTCGGACCTCGGGCGTCGCGGCGAGGAGATGCCGTGCATACGCTGCGGAGACTGCGCGACCGTGTGCCCGCCCGGGCTGCTTCCGCAGCAGCTGTACCGCGCCGCCACGACGGACGACCGCGCCGGACTCGAACGCTACGGGCTGCGGGACTGCATCGAATGCGGATGCTGCGACTACGTCTGCCCGAGTCATCTCCCGCTCGTCGCAGGCTTCCACGACGCGCGCCGCCGGCTCGACCTGCACGACGCGGAGCGCCGGCGCGCCGCGGAGGCAAGGCGGCGATTCGAGCGCCACGAACGGCGTCGGGAAGAGCAGGCGGCGGCGGAGCGACAGTCGTTCGAGGCCGCGCGGCGACGCGCGCGCGATGCCGGGCAGGAGTAGCGGACCCTTGGAGTTCAAGACCTCCGCGCCTCCCCATGTCGTCGCCGGCTTCACGGTCCCTCGCGTGATGTACCAGGTGCTCCTGGCGCTGGTGCCCGTCACGGTCGTGCAGGCACTGGTCTTCGGGCCCGGCGTGCTGGTGCAGATCGCAGTGGCCGGCGCGACCGCGCTGGGCTCGGAGGGCCTCGCGCTCCGGTTGCAGAATCGCCCGACCCGCCTTCCGCTGCGGGACGGCAGCGTGCTGGTGACGGCGGCGCTGATCGCATTGAGCGTACCGCCGCTGCTCCCGTGGTGGCTCACGGCGCTCGGCACCGCGATCGCGGTCCTCCTCGCCAAGCATGCCTATGGCGGGCTGGGACAGAACCCGTTCAACCCGGCGATGGTGGGCTATGCCGTACTGCTGGTCTCCTTCCCACTGGAGATGACGCGCTGGCCAGTCCCCGGCCCGGGTTTCGACGCCCTGACAGGCGCGACCGCGCTCGACACGCTGCGCAACGGCCTGCGCCAGAGCTACACGATGCAGGAAATACTGTCGGGGCCCGCCTTCGGCTCGCTCGGATCCAGGGGCGGCGAGTGGATCAACCTGGCCGCCCTTGCGGGCGGCGCCTACCTGCTGCTGCGCAAGATCATTCGCTTTCACATCCCGCTCGCAATGCTCATGGGACTCGCCGTTCCCGCGACCATCCTGCACGCCCTCGATCCCGGCGCCCACGCCGGCGCCGCATTCCACCTCGCGTCCGGCGCAACGATGCTGGGCGCGTTCTTCATTGCGACCGATCCAGTGTCCGCGGCGACCAGCGATCGCGGGCGGCTGGTGTACGGCGCCGGCATCGGCCTGCTCACCTGGACCATCCGCACCTGGGGTGGCTATCCCGACGGCCTTGCCTTCGCCGTACTGCTCATGAACCTGGCGGTACCGCTGCTCGACCGTTACACCGTCCCGAGGATCCATGGCCACCCCCGGCGCTGAATCGCCGACGCGTCGGGCGGCGCGTGCGGCCGCCACGCTCGCCATCGCCACCGTGCTGGCCGTGGCACTGGTCTCGTGGATCCACGACCTGGCGCAGCCCCGGATCGAGGCGACGCAGCGCGCGCAGCGCCTGGCCCAGCTGACCGGCGTGCTGGGCGCCATGCGCTACGACAACGATCCACTGACCGACACGATCGAGGTCAGGGATGCGGAACTCCTGGGCACGGCGGCGCCGGTGCTGGTTCACCGGGTACGGCTCGCCGGCAAGCCGGTGGCAGCACTCGTCAATGTCGTCGCGCCCGGCGGCTATACGGCGGCCATCCAGCTGCTGGTCGCCATCGATCCCGCGGGCCGGCTGATCGGCGTGAGGGTCACCGGGCACCGGGAAACCCCCGGTCTAGGCGACGCGATCGAAGAACGCCGCTCGGCCTGGATCCACGTATTCGACGGTCGAGCCCTGGGCGATCCCGCGATCGAACGCTGGCGTGTCCGCAAGGACGGCGGGGACTTCGACCAGCTCACGGGCGCAACCGTCACTCCGCGGGCAATCGTCGGTGCCGTGCGCAATGCACTGGTCTATTTCGAGCGGCATCGGGACGAACTCCTGGCGGTTGACGCCGCACGCGACGGGACGCCCTAGAATATGCGCATGGTCCTGAGCGACATTCTGCGCAACGGCCTGCGCGACCAGAACCCCGGGCTCGTGCAGCTGCTCGGCCTCTGCCCGCTGCTGGCGGTGAGCACATCCGTCGCCAACGCCCTCGGCCTCGGCGTGGCCACGCTCGCCGTGCTGGTGACCAGCAATGCCATCGCGGCCCTCGCCGGTCCGTGGCTGCCCCGCGAAGTCCGGCTGGCGGTATTCGTGCTCGTGATCGCCGCCGCCGTCACCAGCGTCGAGCTTGCGATGTCGGGCTGGTGGCCGGGCCTGCACGACTCGCTCGGCATCTTCCTGCCGCTGATCGTCACCAACTGCCTCGTGCTCGCGAGAGCCGAATCGTTCGCGTCCCGCCAGCCGCTCGCACACGCACTGGCCGATGGGCTGGCGATGGGGCTCGGTTTCCTGCTGGTGCTCCTGGCCCTGGGCGCTGGCCGGGAACTGATCGGACACGGCTCGCTCGGCGCCGGCATGGACCTCCTGCTCGGTCGCAGTGACGCGGGGAGCGGCTGGCGCCTGTTCCCGGAGCGGCACGGCCTGCTGCTCGCCCTGCTGCCGCCCGGGGCGTTCGTGCTCCTCGGGCTGATGCTGGCCATGATGAACGCGTGGTCGTCGGCCCGCCGTCGCGCGGGACACGCGTCCGGGGCATCGGTCGCGGAGCCCGCGTCATGAGCCCGGCGCGGCGCCGGGCCATGTTCGAGCGGCTGAGTTCGGCCAATCCTCATCCGCAGACGGAACTCGAATATGCGACGCCGTTCGAGCTGCTCGTCGCCGTGATCCTTTCCGCGCAGGCCACGGACAAGAGCGTGAACGTCGCCACGCGCCGCCTGTTCAAGGTGGCCAGCACGCCCGAGGCGATGCTGGACCTCGGCGTCGAGGGGCTCGCGGCGCACGTGAAGTCCATCGGCCTCTACCAGGGCAAGGCCCGCAACATCATCGCTGCGTGCCGTATCCTGGTCGAACGGCATGACGGGCAGGTGCCGGACGACCGCGAGAGTCTCGAGGCATTGCCCGGCGTCGGGCGCAAGACTGCCAACGTGATCCTGAACACGGCCTTCGGACACCCGACCATTGCCGTCGACACCCACGTGTTCAGGGTCGCGAACCGGACCGGTCTCGCACCCGGCAGGACGGTCCGTGCAGTGGAAGACCTTCTGGTGAAACGCGTGCCGAAGGCCTACCTGGGCGACGCTCACCACTGGCTCATCCTCCACGGCCGCTACGTCTGCAAGGCGCGCAGGCCGGACTGCCCGGCGTGCCCGATCGCGGACCTGTGCGATTATCCCGACAAGACGCCACCGGCCGCGGGCGTCGCGACGCCCCGTCGCAGGATCCGAAGGCGGCAATCCTGATGCCCGTCTTCCACGACCAGGAGCGCAGCGACCTGCGTCGCACCTACGTGGCCGCCTGGCGCAAGCACCGCGCAGGCGCGCCGCTCGAACCGCTCGAGCACCAGGTCGTGACCGTAATCGAGCAGCACCCCGAGTATCACCGGCTGCTCGAGGACAGCGGCGACTCGGCGCTGACGCGCGAGTTCGCACCCGAATCGGGCGAGTCGAACCCGTTCCTGCACATGGGCCTGCATCTCGCGATCCGTGAGCAGGCGGGCACCGACCGCCCCGCCGGCATCACGGCCATCCACCGGGAACTGTCGCTCAGGCTGGCGGACCCGCACCAGGCCGAGCATCGGATGATCGAGTGCCTGGGCGAAGCCCTCTGGCTCAGCCAGCGCAGCGGGCGGCCGCCGGACGAGGCCGCCTACCTGGAGTCGTTGCGCCGCTTGCTGGGCCGGCGCTAGTCCACGCTGGCGCGACGCGGCGACTCACCACCCCATCGGTCGGCCCAGCAGGGCCTCCAGCCGCCGGTTGTGCGGAGCGAAATATTCGCGCAGTCGTTCCGCCGTCGCCTCGGCCATCGGCGGATAGCGTCGCGTGTTGCGTGGCTCGAGGTCCACGGACGCCGCGGGCGGCAACCCGAGGCTGGCGAGCGTGCCGTTCAGCGCGTCGAGCGGGTGCTCGGCGAGATCCTCGAACCGCAGTATGTGGAAGCGCTCGGGCCGGACGGTCGCAAACCAGTGCTCTAGCTGTTCTGCGTAGCGGCCGCGTGCCAGGTAGCTGAAGTGCTGGTGCGCGTGGCTGTACGCAAGCGTGTCGTCGGCGAGCCGCGCATGCGTTTCCCCGATGCGGTCCGGCTCCGCGGCGATCGCCGCCTCGAAATCGAGTGTCTCGCGTCCCTTGTCCCGCTCGTGCCAGTAGTGCGAATACGCGCGCCGCACCGGGTCGCGCAGCAGCACGATGAGCCTCGCCTCGGGCAGCAAGGCGGCCAGTCGCCGCGGCACCGCCGGATGGAACAGGTAGTACGGGCTGCTGTCGAGGTTCAGTCCCGCCTGGTCGACACGGCCGAAATGCGCGCGGTACCAGTCCTCGCCGCGGGTGTAATTGAGATCGAAGTAGTGCACTTCCTTGCGCAGCGGCGCGATGACGCCGGACTGCTGCGTCAGGTAGTAGTGCAGCGAGCTGGTACCGGATTTCTGGGCACCGAGAATGACGGCGCCCGGCAGTGCCCGTGACTGGCGGGCGCGCCAGCGAAGCTCCAGCCGCCGACCGGTCTCGAGCAGGCCGACAAGGCGCAGTGCACGCGTGACGCCGCTTTTCACTGTCGCCGGTCCACGCGCCGACCTCCGCGCTACGCCCCGCCCCCGGTGCCTTTCTTCCTGCGCTTCGGCAGATAGAGATCCGTCAGCGTGCCTTCGAAGGCCTCGGCTGCGAAGGCGACTGTCTCCGACAGCGTCGGGTGGGGATGGATCGTGAGTGCGACGTCGGCCGCGTCGGCACCCATCTCGATCGCCAGGGCCACCTCCGCGATGAGGTCGCCCGCATTGGAGCCGACGATGCCGCCACCGATCACGCGGTGCGACTGCGGGTCGAAGAGCAGCTTGGTGACGCCCTCGTCGCGGCCGATGGCCAGCGAGCGGCCGCTGGCTGCCCAGGGAAACGACGCCTTCTCGAACGGCACGTTGCGGGCCCGGGCATCGGTTTCCGTCAGGCCGACCCACGCGATCTCCGGGTCCGTGTACGCGACGGACGGTATGACGCGAGCGTCGAAATGGCTCTTGAGACCGGCGGCCGCCTCGGCCGCCACCTTGCCTTCGTGCGTGGCCTTGTGCGCGAGCATGGGCTGTCCGGCCACATCGCCGATGGCGTAGATGTGCCGGACGCGGGTGCGCATCTGCCGGTCCACCGGGATGAATCCGCGTTCATCCACCTCGACGCCTGCGGCGGCCGCGTTGAGACGGGCACCGTTCGGCGACCGCCCCACCGCCAGCAGCACCTTGCCGTAGGACTGCGGCGCCGGCGCGCCCTCCCCCTCGAACCGGACGCGCAATCCGTCTGCGGAGGGCTCGACCGACGCGACGCGGGTTCCCAGCAGGATGCGCTCGTAACGCGCCGCGATGCGCTTCTCGAGCGGCTTCACGAGATCGCGGTCGCAGCCGGGCATCAGGCCGGGCGTCAGCTCGACGACGCTCACCTGGACACCGAGCGCGTCGTACACCGTGGCCATCTCGAGGCCGATGATCCCGCCGCCGACGACGAGCAGTCGCTCGGGAAGATCGAGCTCGAGCGCCCCCGTCGAATCGATGATCCGGGGGTCGTCGGGCAGGCCCGGCAGTCGGACCGACTCCGATCCCGCGGCGATGATGCACTGGTCGAAGCTCACGCGACGAGCGGACTCGCCCCCGTCCAGCTGTAGTTCGTTGGCCGACGCGAAGGATGCCTGGCCATGCAGCACGGTCACCTTGCGCTGGCGGGCCAGCGCGTCCAGGCCGCCCGTCAGGCGCGAGACGACGGAGTCCTTCCAGTCGCGCAGCTTGCCGGCGTCGATCTCCGGCGCGCCGAACCGCACGCCGAAATCCGCCATGGCGCGCGCGTCCTCGATGACGCGGGCTGCGTGCAGCAGCGCCTTCGACGGGATGCATCCGACGTTCAGGCAGACGCCACCGAGCCGCGGCGAGCGCTCCACCAGCGCAACGGAGAGGCCGAGGTCCGCGGCTCGGAAGGCCGCCGTGTACCCGCCGGGCCCCGCACCCAGCACCAGGAGATCGAAGTCAAACGCATGCCGGGCGCCTCGCGACGACGGGGCCGCCGTCGCTTCGACCTGCGCCGGTGCAGTCCCCGGTCCGGGAGCGCCTGCGACGGCGCCCGACATCCGCGTCATCGGCACGGTATCGAGGTACGGTTCGCCACCATAGGGCTCCGACGCGCGCAGCGCGGCACGCATCGCCGTGTCGTCCGTGGCCGGGGTTGCCGACGCCGGCGCCACCGGTTCCGCAACCAGCGTCGCGACCACCGATCCGCTCGAGACCTTGTCCCCTGCGCCGACCGACACGCTCGCGATGACACCGGACGCGGTGGACGGCACGTCCATCGTCGCCTTGTCGCTCTCGAGTGTCACGAGCGGCGTGTCCACCTCGACCGCTTCGCCCGCCTTGACCAGTACCTCGAGCACCGTCACGTCCTTCACGTCCCCGAGGTCGGGAATGCGCAGGACCACCCCTGTCGGTGAGCTCGGTTCCCTGGATGAATTCAAGCATCTACTCCTTGACGTCCGCGGCGTCCGCGCCCGTCACGGGATCGCCTGCAGCAGTCCCTGCACGTCGGCCAGCGCCTTGCCGAGGAAGCTGGTGAAGCGAACCGCGTCCGCTCCATCGATGACACGGTGGTCGTAGGACAGCGAGAGCGGCAGCATCAGGCGAGGCACGAAGTTTCCATTCTCGTAGATCGGGCGATGGCTCGCACGGGAAACGCCGAGGATTGCGACTTCCGGCGCATTGATGATCGGCGTGAACGCCGTGCCCCCGATCCCACCGAGGCTCGAGATCGTGAAGCACCCGCCCTGCATCTCGGCCGCGGACAGCTTGCCTGCCCTGGCCTTGTCGCTCAGCGCCGCGAGTTCGCGCGCCAGCTCGAAGACGTCCTTGCGATCGGCGTCGCGGACCACCGGCACGACGAGCCCGTTCGGCGTGTCCGCGGCGAAGCCCACGTGCAGGTACTTTTTCATCACCAGTTCGCCCGCCTCGAGGTCGAGCGATGCGCCGAAATGCGGGAATGCCTGCAGCGCCTGCACGCAGGCGCGCATCACGAATGCGAGCGGCGTGAGCTTGATGCCGCGGGACGTGGCCTGGTCCTTCAGGCGCGCGCGCGTCTCCTCCATCGCCGTGATGTCCGCCTCGTCGAACTGGGTGACGTGCGGCACGTTGACCCAGCTCGCATGCAGCCGCGGTCCCGAGATCTTCTGGATGCGGGTCAGCGGGCGCCGCTCGACCGGCCCGAAGGCGGCAAAATCGACCGCCGGCACGCTTGGCAGCCCGGTACGTGAGCCCGGCTCGGTGAGCAGGCGCTTGACGTGTGCCTTGACGTCCTGCTCGGTGATCCGGCCCTTGGTGCCGCTGCCGGGGACCCTGGAGAGCTCGACGCCGAGCTCGCGGGCGAAACGCCGGATGGATGGGCTCGCGTGCGAGCGCGAGAATCCGGGCTCGTCCACGGGCATGTCGCGTGCCGCGCCGCCCTGCGCCTCGGCGCGGGTCGCCGGCGGACTCACGGCCTGTCCGGTCGCCGGAGCGGCTGCGGCCGAACCGGACTCGACTGCGGCTTCGGGCGCGGGCGGCGCCGCCGCGGGTCGCGCGCGCTCCTCGGCGCCGGCCTCGGCAGGTGCCTCGGCCTCGACCACGGCGATGAGGTCACCCTGCGAAACCCGCCCGCCCTGCCGGACCTTCACCTCACGCACCACGCCTGCGACGGTGGACGGCACGTCCATGGTCGCCTTCTCGGTTTCGAGCGTGATCAGCGGAGCTTCAAGTTCGACGGCGTCTCCCGGCTGTACCGAGACCTCGATGATCTCGACGTCCTTGAAGTCGCCGATGTCCGGCACCCGCACTTCGATGAGCTTCGCCATGTCTGCGTGCCGCTCAGACCGTGACCGGATTCGGCTTGTCGGGATCGATACCGAAGCGCTCGATCGCATTCCTCACCGTGGCCACGTCGAGCATCCCGTCGTCGGCCAGCGCCTTGAGCGCCGCCAGCGCGACATAGCGCCGATCGACCTCGAAGAAGCCCCGCAGGGCGGCACGGGAATCGCTGCGCCCGTAACCGTCCGTGCCGAGCACGTGGTAGCGGGCGGGGATCCACTGGCGCACCTGGTCCGCGACCGTGCGCATGTAGTCGGTGGCCGCCACGAAGGGCCCGGCATGTCCCGCGAGGCACTGGCTCAGGTGTGGCGTGCGCGGCGGCTCGCCAGGATGCAGCAGGTTCCAGCGCTCCACGTCCAGCGCCTCGCGCCGCAGTTCCGAGAAGCTCGTGACGCTGAACACGTCCGCGGGGACGCCGAATTCCTTCTCGAGGAGGTCGGCGGCGGCCAGCACCTCGCGCAGGATGGTCCCGGAGCCGAGGAGGTTGACGCGAACCTTGCCTCGGCCGCCAGAGCGCAGCCGGTAGATACCCTTCAGGATGCCCTGCTCCACGCCCTCCGGCATGGCCGGGTGGACGTAGTTCTCGTTCATGCAGGTGATGTAGTAGAAGACGTTCTCCTGGGCCGCATACATGCGCCGGAGCCCGTCCTGGACGATGACGGCGAGCTCGTAGGCGTAGGCAGGATCGTAGGCCACGCAGTTGGGGATGGTGGTGGCCACCAGCTGGCTGTGGCCGTCCTGGTGCTGCAGTCCCTCGCCGGCCAGCGTCGTGCGCCCGGCGGTCCCGCCGATCAGGAAGCCGCGCGACTGCATGTCGCCCGCGGCCCAGACGAAGTCGCCGACGCGCTGGAAGCCGAACATCGAGTAGTAGATGTAGAAGGGCACCATGCTCACGCCGTGGTTCGAATAGGCCGTGCCCGCCGCGATCCAGCTGCACATCGCACCGCCTTCGTTGATGCCCTCCTCCAGGATCTGCCCTTTCCTGTCCTCGCGGTAGTAGAGCAGCTGGTCGGCGTCCTGCGGCGTGTACAGCTGACCCGCGGAAGAATAGATGCCGATCTGGCGGAACATGCCCTCCATGCCGAAGGTTCGCGCCTCGTCAGGCACGATGGGCACGACGTGCCGGCCGATGGCCTTGTCCTTCACCAGGATCGACAGGATCCGCACCAGTGCCATGGTCGTCGAGATCTCGCGATCGCCCGTCGACTCGAGCAGCGGGGCGAAGGCCTCGAGCCCCGGGACCTGCAGGATGGGCGCCGTCGTACGACGCTGGGGCAGGTGCCCGCCGAGCGCGCGGCGGCGCCCGCGCAGGTATTCGAGTTCCTCGCTGCCCTCGGCCGGACGGTAGTACGGCAGGCGCGAGAGATCGTCGTCCGACACCGGGATGTTGAACCGGTCGCGGAACTCCCTGAGCGCCTCGTCGTCGAGCTTCTTCTGCTGGTGGGTGATGTTCTGACCCTCGCCGGCGCGCCCCATGCCGTAGCCCTTGACGGTCTTCGCCAGGATGACCGTGGGCTGGTCCTTGTGTGTGCTGGCGGCGAGGTAGGCGTTGTAGACCTTGCGGGCGTCGTGACCGCCGCGGTTCAGGCGCCAGATGTCCTCGTCCGTCAGGTTGGCCACCATCTCCTTGAGTTCCGGGTACTTGCCGAAAAAATACTCGCGCGTGTACGCGCCGCCCTTGGCCTTGAAGTTCTGGTACTCGCCGTCCACGCACTCCATCATCAGCCGGCGCAGCAATCCACGGGTGTCCTGCGCGAGCAGCGGGTCCCAGCGCGAGCCCCAGATCACCTTGATCACGTTCCAGCCCGCGCCGAGGAAGGCGGCCTCGAGTTCCTGGATGATCTTGCCGTTACCGCGAACCGGCCCGTCGAGGCGCTGCAGGTTGCAGTTGACCACGAACACCAGGTTGTCGAGTCGCTCGCGCACGGGCATCGTG
This sequence comes from uncultured Gammaproteobacteria bacterium, assembly GCA_963823535.1. Lineage (GTDB taxonomy): Bacteria > Pseudomonadota > Gammaproteobacteria > Steroidobacterales > Steroidobacteraceae > RPQJ01. The sequence goes on along the minus strand of CAWGLZ010000001.1, from coordinate 404,147 downwards.
ATCGCCCCCAGCGACTCCGGCTCGTCCATTTCGCCGTCGCCGAGGAAGCACCAGACCTTGCGGTCGCTCTCCGGGACGATGCCGCGATGCTCGAGGTAGCGCTGGAAGCGCGCCTGGTAGATCGCCATCATCGGGCCGAGCCCCATCGAGACGGTCGGAAACTGCCAGAAATCCGGCATCAGCCACGGATGGGGATATGACGACAGCCCGTTGCCCGTCACCTCCTCGCGGAAGAGGTTGAGCTGGTCCTCGGACAGGCGTCCCTCGAGGTAGGCACGCGCATAGATGCCGGGCGAGGAATGACCCTGGATGAAGACCATGTCGCCCGGGTGCTCGCCGTCGGGCGCCCGCCAGAAGTGGTTCAAGCCCACTTCGTACAGCGTGGCCGCCGACGCGTAGGTGGCGATGTGCCCGCCGTACTCGGAGCTCTGGCGGTTCGCCTGGACCACCATGGCCATCGCGTTCCAGCGGATGTACGCCTCGAGGCGCCGCTCGAGCGCGCGGTCGCCCGGATACTCCGTCTCCTGGGCGGTGGAAATCGTGTTGACGTAGGCCGTGTTCGGCTTGAAGGGCAGGTACGCTCCGGAGCGTCGCGTGTAGTCGATCACCCGCTCGAGCAGGTAGTGCGCCCGTTCCGCCCCGTGCACGCGCAGCACGGAGTCGATCGACTCGAGCCACTCGCGCGTCTCGGCCGGATCGGAGTCCTCGATCTTGGAAGCTTCGAACATGGTGCGGGCCCGCGGTAATGATTTGCGCGACACGCCCTGATAGCATGCCGACGCGCAATGATCCGCGCTGCTCCCCGAGGGGTCAAGGCAAGCCCGTGATGCAGATTCTCCCGCCCGAATCCGCCGTTTCGGTGCGCCGGTCGGTGTCCGGACCGAGCGAGTCGGGACTCGCGCGAGCCGACGCCGCCGTGTTCGTCATCGAGGACTCGGATCCTCGAGCCGCGCTGGCACGAATGCCGCACGCCGAGCTCTGGCGAGCGCTGTATCGCGATGCGAAGCGTGCGCCCGGGACGCCGCGGCTGGTCTGCCGCCTTCCCAATGCACGCCATACGCTCGTCGCCGTGGGCTTCGTCCGCGCTGGAGCGACGACTTTCGAGCGCCTGGAAGTCGCCGGTCAACTTGCGCGCGAGGTCTGCAAGCCCGGCGTCTCCCGGATGCAGTGCCACGCGCTGGGTTTCGAGGAGAAGGAATCCGCCGCAGTGCTCGAGACCGTGCTGAGCGCCGCGCTTGCGGCGGCGGCACCGATGCCGCAGTGCAAGGCGACGCCGGTGCCACCCTCGGACCTGCGCACGGTCGAGGTGCACGGCGCACGGTCGATCGACCTCGCTTCATGCAAAGCGGCCGCCGACGGCAATCACCTCGCGCGCTGGCTCGCAACCCTGCCTCCCAACGAACTCGACTGCGTGGCGTATCGACGCGGCCTGCAGCGACTCGCGCGGCGCGAGGGCTGGAGCTTCCGGTTCTACGACGAACGCGCGCTCGCACGACTCGGCGCCGGCGCTTTTCTCGCCGTGAGCCGGGCCAACGAGCATCGCGGCGCCGGTATCGTACGGCTCGGCTATCGACCGGGCGGCCGCAGGCCGGCTCGACGCATCGGCCTCGTCGGCAAGGGCATCTGCTTCGACACCGGCGGCATCAATCTCAAGGCGCACAAGGGCATGTACCTGATGCACGGCGACATGCAGGGCAGCGCCGTGGCCGTGGGCACCCTGCTCGCACTGAGCCGCACCCGGGCGCCCGTCGAGGTGGACTGCTGGCTGGCGCTCACCGAGAACCAGATCGGTCCGCGGGCGTACCGCCCTCAGGAGGTCGTGCGGGCGATGAATGGCGTCACCATCCAGGTGGTGCACAGCGACGCCGAGGGCCGCATGGTGCTGGCCGATGCGCTCGCGCTCGCCTCGCGCGCGAAACCCGCGGTGCTGGTCGATTTCGCGACGCTCACGGGCGCCTGCGTCAACGCGCTGACCGACCGCTACAGCGGCGCGTTCACCAACCGGCCCGACCTGCACGAGTCGCTGCAGTCGGCCGGCCGCCGCAGCGGCGAGCGCGTCTGGTGCTTCCCGATGGACGAGGACTTCGACCGGGAACTGGAGAGCCGCGTGGCCGACGTGATGCAGTGCACGATGGAGTCCAAGGGCGACCACATCCTGGCTGCACGGTTCCTCAGCCGCTTCGTGGGCGATGGCATCGCCTGGGTCCACGTCGACCTGTCGTCCAGCGAACGCAAGCACGGCCTCGCCCACATCCCGACGGAATTCACCGGGTTCGGCGTCCGCTACGCCATGCACCTCCTCGACGACGGCGAGTTTCTGGCGCAGGCGGAGCGACGCGCGTGACGGTACTGCGCCTGCGGCGGCCCGACGATTTCCACCTGCACCTGCGCGACGGTGCCCAGCTGGCGGCGGTGCTGCCGTTCACGGCGCAGCGCTTCGCGCGCGCGCTGGTGATGCCCAATCTCAAGCCGCCGATGACGACGACGACGGCGCTCGGGGACTACCGGGCCCGCATCCTGGGGGCTCTGCCCCAGGGACTCCGCTTCGAGCCGCTCATGACCCTCTACCTCACCGATCAGACGTCGCCCGAGGAGATCCGCCGTGCGCGGGCCAGCGGCTTCGTCGTCGGTGCGAAGCTCTATCCGGCCGGCGCTACGACGCATTCCGATTCGGGCGTGACCTCGATCGACAAGGTCTGGGCGGCACTCGAGGCCATGGCCGAGGTGGGCCTCGTACTTCAGGTTCACGGGGAGACGACGGACCCGGGCATCGACGTCTTCGATCGCGAACTCGCGTTCATCGACCGGGTCCTCGCGCGCGTCGTGGACCGGGTTCCCGGGCTGCGCGTGGTGTTCGAGCACATCACGACCGCCACGGCCGCCGAGTTCGTGCGCTCCACGCGAACGGGCGTGGCGGCGACGCTCACACCGCAGCACCTGCTCCTGAACCGTAACGCGATCTTCGAGGGCGGCCTGCGTCCCCACAATTACTGCCTGCCGGTGCTGAAGCGCGAGCGTGACCGCGAGGCGCTCCTCGAGGCGGCCACGGCCGACGACCCGCGCTTCTTCCTCGGCACGGACAGCGCGCCGCATGCCCGCCACGCGAAGGAAACGTCCTGTGGTTGCGCAGGCATATTTTCGGCGCACGCCGGCATCGAACTCTACGCCGAGGCTTTCGAGGCGGCGGGAAAGCTGGATCGGCTCGAGGCGTTCGCGGCCGAGCGCGGGGCCGATTTCTATGGCCTGCCGCGCAACGACGGCCAGCTCGTGCTCGAGCGGCGCGAATGGACGGTGCCCGAGGCTTATCCGTTTGCGGACGACCGGGTGGTGCCGATGCGGGCCGGTGGGCGCGTGGCATGGCGGGTGGTCAGCGCGTGAACATGCACGACGATGGCGCGCGCATCGCAAGGCGCTTCAGGGGCTTCCTGCCGGTCGCCGTGGACGTCGAGACCGGCGGCTTCAACGCATCCTCCGACGCCTTGCTCGAGATTGCGGCGGTGATCATCGAGATGACGCCGGGCGGCGAACTGCGGCCCGGCCCAACCTTCCGCTATCACGTCCAGCCATTCCACGGCTCGCGCCTCGATCCGGCTTCGCTGGCCGTGAATGGCATCGACCCCCACCATCCCCTGCGGCCGGCGATGCCGGAGAAAGAAGCCCTCACGCAGCTGTTCCGCGAGGTGCGCAAGGCCGTCCGGGATACGGAATGCACGCGAGCGATCCTGGTGGGTCACAACGCGTCGTTCGACCTGGGTTTTCTCAATGCGGCCGTGGCCCGGACCGACATCAAGCGCAATCCGTTCCACCCGTTCTCCAGCTTCGACACGGCGACGCTGGGTGGGGTCGCCCTGGGCCAGACCGTGCTTTCCCGCGCAGTGACGGCCGCGGGCTTCGCCTGGGACCCCGCGGGTGCGCACTCCGCGATCTACGATGCCGAACGCACGGCCGAACTCTTCTGCTCCGTCTGCAACCGGTTCCGCTTCATGTACGAGGAAGCGCTCGAACGAGTACCCGGCGGCCCGACGGACGATCCGGACCGAACCGACTTTCTGCCGTGAATCAATGGGGGCCCGACCCTCGTCGCGCCGCCCGACGGGAAGAAGGCGGCGCCCCCACTTGGGTGATCCCGGGCCTCAGGCCTTCGCCGTCGCCCCGGATTCCTGCAGCAACTGCAGCAACTCACCCTTCTGGTACATCTCGTTCAGGATGTCCGATCCGCCGACCAGCTCACCTTTCACGTAGAGCTGCGGGTAGGTTGGCCAGTTCGAGTAGCGCTTCAGTGCCTCGCGCAGTTCGGGATCCTCGAAGATGTTCACGTAGGCGAAGCTCGCCCCGCAGGCCTCGAGCGTCCTGACGGCCGCGGCGGAAAAGCCGCACTGCGGGAAGTCGGGCGTACCCTTCATGTACAGCACGACCGAATTCGACTTCAGCTGTTCCTGGATTCTCTGGTTGACGTCCACGTGCTTATCCCTCCGCCGCGCCTGCGGCGGCCATGACGTCGCGCCGTTCGTCGACGCGCAACTGTTCGATCCGTGCGATCACGGCCCACTGCTCGTCGGGACCCATGCGGCCCCAACGCGCGATCTCGGTGACGGTGCGCCTGCAGCCCGTGCAGCAATTCCGCTCGTCGAGCACGCACACGCTGATGCAGGGAGAAGTCGGACCCGTTCGAGCCATCAGATACAGCCGCCCCGCCCCGAGAGGCGTTGAATTATGGGGATGCCTCGCCTATTCTTCAAACGCCTTTCAGCGGCCCCTTCGCCGGCGAGCGTTGCAGCGGGCGCTGCCAGCCCAGGGTCCTGGAGACTCTCCGAATGAACCCATTGGACTCGGTTCGTGGCGCGAGCGCGACCGGATTCGTCCCGGGACACGGCCGGCCGGCCTGACGCCCCATGGCCATCGTCCCGCCACCGGATCTCGGCGACCAGGTCACGCGTGCGCTCCTCGAGGACGTCGGCAGCGGCGACCTGACCGCGTCACTTGTCCCGGTCGAGCGCACCGCACGGGCGTCCGTGATCACCCGCGAAGATGCGATCCTGTGCGGGAGCCCATGGTTCGACGAAGTCTTCCGGCAACTGGATCCGTCGGCACGAGTGTACTGGGATGCCGCCGACGGCGACGAGGTTTCCGCCGGCCAGCGACTTTGCCGGGTCGAGGGTCCGGCGAGGCCGCTGCTCACCGGCGAACGCACGGCGCTCAATTTCCTGCAGACACTCTCGGGAACCGCCACGACCACCCGGCGGTATGCGCACCTGGTCGCGGGCCTGCGCTGCCGGATCCTCGATACACGCAAGACGGTGCCCGGCCTGCGTCTGGCTCAGAAATATGCGGTCCTCTGCGCGGGGGGAAGCAATCACCGCAAGGGGCTGTACGACGGCATCCTCATCAAGGAGAACCACATCGTGGCGGCAGGCTCGATCGAGGCCGCGGTCTCCGCCGCGAGGATCGCCGGCGCCAGCGTCCCCGTCGAAGTCGAGGTCGAGACTCTGGACGAACTGCGGCAGGCGCTGGATGCGGGTGCGGACATGGCCCTGCTCGACGAATTCAGCCTCGACGACCTGTGCAGCGCCGTGGCCCTGAATCGCGCGCATGCGCGCGGTCCGATGAAGCTCGAGGCCTCCGGCAACATCACCTTTGACACCCTGCGCGCAATCGCCGAGACAGGCGTCGACTTCGTGTCCATCGGCTCGCTCACCAAGCATGTCCGGGCGGTCGACCTGTCGATGCGCTTCGAGTTCGGCGCCTCGGCGTAGGGCGCTATCGATCTCACTTCGGGTTGATGGCGGTGAGTCCGGTGTGCTGTCCTGCGGGCGAAGAGGACATGCCCGCTGGACAGCACACCGGACTCGCCGCTGGACACTCGGCGCCTGGGCGGGCCTTCGCGCGGACGCGAAAGCCCGCACGGCGCACGCAGCGTGCCGAATGTCGGAAGGGCTCTAACCCGACACAGGTCGTGCCGCCGCCCGTGATGCTCGACCCCCTCACCACTACCTGCGCCGTGCGAAGTCTCCCGCAGGGAGACGCAGCTCAGGCGCGGCGTCAACGGCGCGTTGTAGCGGCTGTGTACCGACCAAGCGCGCCCCGCGCGCGACTCGGGACACAACCGCTACAGCACGCTACAACCCTTGTGACTCCCGAAGCGACCGGCCAGGGAGACTTGCGAACTGCGCCTACGCGTTCGCCGCGATCCTCATGATCCGCTGCGGCGACGCGATACCGTAGCCCTGTGCGTAATCGACGCCGAGGTTCCTGAGCATCGTGATGATCTCGGCGTTCTCCGCGAACTCCGCGATCGTGAGCTTGCCCGTCAGGTGCCCGATCTCGTTGATCGAGCGCACCATTTCGCGGTCGATCGGGTCGTGCAGAATTTCCTTCACGAAGCTGCCGTCGATCTTCAGGAAGTCCACCGGGAAGTGCTTCAGGTAGCCGAATGACGAGAGTCCCGTGCCGAAGTCGTCGAGCGCGAACTTGCAGCCCAGCTCCTTGAGCGCCTGGATGAAGCGGTTCGCCTGGGAGAAGCTCGCGATGGCCGCAGTCTCGGTGATCTCGAAGCAGATCTTCGAGGCGTCGATGCCGCTGCGGTGGAACTGGTCGATGACGAACGGCAGGAACTTGTCGTCGCCGAGGCTCTGGCCCGAGAGGTTGATCGAGCACATCGTCAGTCGCTCGCGCTCGTCGGCTTCCGAGACCAGCCAGCGCAGCGCATTCTCGATCACCCAGCGATCGATCGCGGGCGTGAGGCCGTAGCGCTCGGCGGCATTGATGAAGTTGTCCGGCGAGACGATCTTGCCCGCCTCGTCCTTCATGCGCAGCAGCAGCTCGTAGTGCGCGCCGGGATCGGCCTTCTGCAGCGGCTGGATCGTCATTCGATAGAGTTCGAAGCGCGATTCTTCGAGCGCATTGTTGATGCGCGCGGCCCACTGCATCTCGCGGCGGCGGCGCATCAGGTCGATGTCGTTTTCCTGGAAGCTGTAGACGCGATTGCGACCCGCCTCCTTCGCCGCCGCGCAGGCGCTGTCCGCGGCAGAGAGCACGCCCGCGACGTCCTCGCTGTCGCCGGTGATCGGCACCACGCCGAGGCTGCACCCGAGCCGGAACGTGCGCTCTTCCCAGACGAACTTGTAGTTGCTGATGGTCTCGCGCAGCTGGTCCGCCATGCGCAGCGCCTCGTCGAGCGAGCAGCTCTCGAGCAGCACGCCGAACTCGTCGCCGCCGAGGCGCGCGAGCGTGTCGCGCCAGCGGATCTTGGTCTTGAGCAGCGCCCCCACCTGCCCGAGCAGCGCGTCGCCGGCGCTGTGGCCACAGGTGTCGTTGATGATCTTGAACTGGTCCACGTCGAGATGGCACAGCGCATAGGAGGTCTCGCGCGCCCGCGCACTCCTGAGCGCCCGCTCGAGGCGTGCCTCGAACTCGCGACGGTTGACGAGGCCGGTGAGGATGTCGTGGCTCGCGTGGTAGGACAGCTTGCGGTTGAGTTCCCGGCTCTCGCTCACGTCGTGGAACACGAGCACGCCGCCCGACACCGCGCCGGAACCGTCGCGGATCGGCGAGGCGGTGCTCTCGATGTACATCTCGTTGCCGTCGCGCTTGATGAGCAGCGTCGGCCGCACCGACTTGATCGCCCGGCTGCGGCGGATCGCCACCGAGAGCGGATTCTCGAGCGGCTCGCAGGTCTCCTCGTGGAAGCCGCGGAAGATGTCGTCGATGTGCCGGCCCTGGGCCTCCTCGAAGCGCCAGCCGGTGAGGTCCTCTGCAACCGGGTTCAGGTACTCGATGACGAGGTGCGCGTCGGTCGTGATCACGCCGTCACCGATCGACTGCAGCGTGATCTGCGCGCTCTCCTTCTCCTTGAACAGGGCGTCCTCGTAGAGCTTGCGCTCCGTGATGTCGAGTTCGACGCCGACCAGTCGCCGCAGGCGCCCACTCGAATCCACGCGCGCCTTGGCGCGGCTCACGACCCAGCGCCACTCGCCGTTCGTGTGGCGCATCCGGTGCACGCTCTCGAACATCGGGATCTTGCCCGCGATATGGTCGCGGATGAGCGCCTGGACGCGCGCCATGTCGTCCCGGTGCACGAGTCGCCGCCAGTCCGGGGACACGTGCGGGTCGTGCTCGTCGTAGCCGAGCATCTTGCGCCAGCGCGGCGAGAAATAGACCGTGTTGTTCTCGACGTCGAAGTCCCAGAGCCCGTCGTTCGCGGACGGCAACGACAGGTCGTTGCGCTCCTCGAGCCGGCCGAGGTAGCGGTGGACGCGAAGGCGCTCGAGGCCGGCGGCGAAACTCGACCCCACCAGCTTCAGCAGCAGGTGCAGGTTCGCGTCCCAGCCGTCGCGCGGCTGCGTCGAGCACAGCGCCATGAAGCCGCAGACGCGGCCGTTCAGGGCAAATCCACAGACCAGCAGGGACCGGATGCCGAGTTCCGCGAAACGCGCGGCGTCCGGCGCCTGTTCCCGGCGGGGCGACAGCGTGTCCCGGAATTCGACGATCCTCAGGTGCTCGAGGCCGTTGGCCAGCAGCGGCAGGCGCTCGAGGGAGTCCCCCTTCATCACCTGGGGGTCGAACGGCGTGAACAGCGCCGTGGCACTCGACACCCGCTCGACGACCTTCTTGTCGGGATCGAAGAGCGCGATGCAGATCGCGTCCACCCCCGTGGCCTCGCGTAGCGCCTCGAGGTTGCGCTTGACGCAGCTGTCGCCGCCTTCGCTCGTGAGCGCCTGGAAATCGACCGCGACCTTGGTGGCGAGCACATCAAGCCCGACGGCCGGACGATTGCCGTTCCCGAAGACAACCTGTGTGGAGAGGAAGTCCGTGCCGTCCTGCTCGTCGCCGCCCTCGGGTGGGGAGATGCCCATCTCGTTCGTTCGGACCCCTTCCGGTTTGCCTCAGTGTGTCAGCCCGGCACGCCCCGTAGCGGAACTACTGCGCAGTTCTGAGTGCTTCTTGGCCAACCACTTGCGCGGCATTCTGGCATAGTGGATCAGGAATTCAAGCTAACTCTCTGTATTAACAGAAGCATTCGGCGGGACGTACAGGATGGCGCGCGAACGGTCCCCGCGCTCCACGCAGGACTCGTCCGCGGTACCCGAGACCAGGAACCAGTGCTGGCGGTTCTCCCGACCCAGGTCGATCGCCTCCGCCGCCGGGAAGCAGGCTTCGAGAGAACGACGATCCATCACCAGCGCACGGCCCGGACGTTCGGACAGCCAGGCCGCCGCGTCCGCCGCCTCGACCTCGCGCTCCCGCCACCGGGCGTGACCGAAATTGACGCTGGGCCGCCGTAACTGGAGCAGGTACTGCTCCTTCGCGGTCACCAGACCGAGTTCGTCGATCCCGGCACTCGCCTGCTCTACGCGCGCCATGAAGGCACGGCCCGAACGCTCGTCATCGATCCTGGGGTAGACGACCAGCCCGATCGTGACCAGCACGCCGGCCAGCGTCCCCGCATACGCCAGCCAGGCATGGCGAAGGCGAAACACTAGCAGTGCGATCGCGCCGGCGAGTGCAGCGAGCGCGAGCGGCAGCACCGGGTTCAGCGCATAGTCGTCCACGACTCTCTGCATGGCACTGCCGTCCAGCGCGAAATAGACCGTCCCGACCGCAGCGCCAACGGTCAACAGGACCGCGAGGACGAACGCCAGGCGTCGCGGTCCACGGGCGCGCAGGAGTTCAGGCAACCATGCTGCGGCGGCCATGGCGAGCGCCGGAATGGCGGGGATGACGTAGACGCCCCGCTTGCCCGAACTGGCCGTGAAGAACAGGAGGACGATCACAACCCAGGCGAGCAGGACGGCCAGCAAGGTGTCCCGTTCCCGCAGCGCCGCACGCCAGCGCGGCCAGAGCCAGGGTACGAGCGCGATCAGCGGCAGCCACAGGACCGGCAGGACGTTGGTGAAGTAGTACCAGAGCGGCTCGTGGTGGTGCCATGCGTCCGAGTAGCGGGTGACCGTCTGGTGGAAGAGGATCTCGTTCCGATAGTCGAGCAGGTCGCCGCCGGCGGAGGAAGCCACCATCATCGGCACGAACCACAGGCCGATCGCGATCAGGAACACCGCCAACCCGGCCAGCGTGAGTCCACGCATTCCCCGCAGGGTCGTCGGCCACCCGCGGCGTGCCAGCAGCGCCAGCGGAATCAAGGCCAGCAATGGCAGGAACCCCACGCCCTTGGTGATGACGCCGAGGCCGGCCGCCGCCCAGCCCGCGAGATACCAGCCGGGCGCCGGCCCGAGGATCGAGTGCCGCAGCAGCCCGTACAGGCTGAGCGTGGTCAGGAAGCAGAGCACGCCGTCGATCTGTGCCTGCCGCATCTGCCAGACGAACTGGAACGTGATGAGCAGGATGAAGGCACCGCACAGGGCCGCCTCGCGGCCGCGCGCGCGGCGCACGAGATCGTAGACGAGCAGGACCGTCCCGATGCCCGCCAGCAGCGACGGCAGCAGAAAGCCGACCTTCATCGAGCCCGTGAGCGCCATGCTGGCGGCGAGCAGCCAGAAAAAGAACGGTGGCTTGTCGGCGTAGAGGTCGCCGCCGATCCGCGGAAACAGCCAGTCGCCGCTGCGCAGCATGTCCTGCGCGACGAGCGCGAACCGCGGCTCGTCGGCGGGCCAGGGATCGCGCAAACCAAGGCCCGTCGCCATCAGCAGGAGCGCGAATCCGGTGAGCAGCGCGAGGTCGAGAAGGACGTCGCGTGGCGCAGCACGGCCGGGCCGCAGCAGCCGCGCGAGCAGATCCGGTGGGCCGCCCGTCACCGGCGTCACTCAGGCGTCCTCGTCGATCTGGATCCGAGGCGATGCGCGGCGGATGAGCCACATCACGCCGAACAGGTCGACGATGCCGACCCAGAGCCGATTGTGCAGGCCGTACTTCGACTGGCCGCGCGTGCGCTCCCGATGGTTCACCGGCACCGACACCACCTCGTAGCCCTCGCGCTGGAACAGCGCCGGCATGAAGCGGTGCATGTGATTGAAGCGGGGCATGTCCATGAACACCGAGCGATCGAACACCTTGATGCCGCAGCCGGTATCGGGCGTCCCGTCCTCGAGCAGCCCGCCGCGCACGCCGTTGGCGACCCGCGACGAAAGTCGCCGCAACCACGTGTCGCGCCGCGTGGTGCGGTTGCCCATCACCAGGCGCAGGCGCGGCGACGACGCGTTGAGCGCCGTGTCGAGCAGCTGCGGAATGTCGGCCGGGTCATTCTGCCCGTCGCCATCCAGTGTCGCGATCCAGGGCGCCCTCGCTTCGCGCACCCCGGTGGCCACGGCGGCACTCTGGCCGGAGCGGACCGAATGGCGGATCAGGCGCACTTCGGGCAGCCCCGACGACCTGGCCTCCCGCACGGCCTGCGCGGTGCCGTCCGTGCTGCCGTCGTCGACGAAGATCGTCTCGAATCGGTAGCGACCCTCGAGTGCTGCGTGGATCTCACGGGCCAGCGGCAGGACGTTTTCCTGCTCGTTGCAGACCGGGATGACCACCGAGACCTGGAGGTCCTGGCTGGACGCCTTGTCGCGGGGAGATGTCAAGGTGTGGGCTCGTCCGAAGGGACGGTAGTATAGCCGCTTGCCGATCGGACTTTGCCGCTTGAGAGACCATCCCGCCCACCTCCAAATCGATTCCGACGCGAAGCGCCTCGGGTGGGCGTTCGGCATTACCGCCTCGTTCATGCTGCTCGAGGTTGCGGGCGGCCTGCTTTCGGGATCACTGGCGCTGCTGGCCGACGCCGGCCACATGCTGACCGACGCCGCTGCACTCGGACTCGCCTGGTTCGCCGCGCACTTCACCGCAGGATCGACGAAGGAAGTGGCACCGGGCGGCCATCACCGGGCCCAGGTGCTCGCCGCCTTCGTGAACGCGCTGGCCCTGCTCGGAGTCGTCGGCTGGATTCTCTGGGAGGCCGCCGAACGATTCCAGGCACCGCGCGAGATCGCCGGTGGAACCATGCTGGGGGTCGCGGTGCTCGGACTGTTCGCCAACCTGGCGGTCCTGCGGGTGCTGCGCGGTCACGACGACGGCAATCTCAATGTCTCGGCGGCGCGGCTGCACGTCATCGGCGACCTGTTGGGCTCGGTCGGTGCGACCATCGCCGCGGTGGTCATCCTGGCAACGGGCTGGACGCCGATCGATCCCCTGCTCTCGGTGCTGGTCGCGCTGCTGATCGTGGGCAGCGCCTGGTCGCTGCTGCGCAAGTCGGCCGGCATTCTGTTGCAGGACAGGTCGGCGGCGGCGGATCACGGCACCCCGGAACTGCGCAACACGCTGTATCGCAAGGTCACGCGGGGGCGGCGCCGGCTCACCCGCGGTCGCCTGCTCCTCTACCGAGTCGCCGTCGTCGTCGCGTGGCAACTCGTGCGCCTGTTCTGGGCGACGTGCCGGGTGCAGGCCCGGCCGGGCTTCGAGGCCGCGCGCGCCACCGTCCGGGAAAGTCGCTCCGTGATCCCGGTCTACTGGCACCAGCACACGCTGTTCGGCGTGCGCGCGCTGCTCGACCTGCGCGAGGACGGACTCAAGGTCGGGTTCCTGATCAGCCCATCCGTGGACGGCACGGCACCTGCGATGCTCGTGGGCAGGATCGGTGGTCACGTCATCCGGGGCTCATCGACGCACACTGGTGCGCGGGCGCTGCGCGATTACTACGAGACGATCGTCAAGCAGGAGATCTCCCCGGCGATCACGCCGGACGGGCCTCGCGGGCCGATCCACGAGTTCAAGCCGGGGGCGGTCATGCTGTCGCAGATCACCGGCAAGCCGATCCTGCCCGTCAGCATCGCGGCGTCCCGAACCTTGCGGTTCCGCACCTGGGACCGCTTCGAACTGCCGCTGCCGTTCAGCCGGGTGGTGATCTCCTACGGCGAGCCCGTGCGAATGCCCCGCGGACTCGACGCCGAGTCCTTGTCGCGCATGCAGACCGAGATGGCCGCAAGCTTGCAGGCGCTGCAGGCAGAGGCAAGGGCCGCGCTGCTGGCGCCTACCGACTCATAGCACCGTTTCCTCGATCGACAGCGCGATCACCGGCTCCGCGGTCGCGAGCTGCGCCACGGCGTCCGCCCCGAAGTCGAGTGCGCACAGGTGGACGCGTCTGCCGGCGAGTTCGGCCGTCTGGAGATCCGGGGCGAGCCGGACCCCCGCCACCGCGCGCAGGTCCGCGCCGAGCGCCTTGAGCGTCGCCTCGGTGGCCGTCCAGCGCCGCAGCTCGCGGTGCCGGACATCACGCTCCGCCTCATCGCGGCAGAGATCCTCGAGATCGATGCCCACCTCGCCGTCGGCACTGAGCGCCACCGCGACCCGCGTCGGCGTATGGGAAATGCTGAAGAACGGGCCGCCGTCGAAGTACGGCTTCTCGCCCATGGGAAATCGCCACCGCGACGGAGGAACCGGTCCGGCCGGTAGGCGGCGGGTTCCGGCGAGCACCAGCTCGAGGCCGACCAGGCTCGCGACCCTCGCGCCGGCCTCGTGGCGTTCGAGTTCGAGGCGCCGTGCGTACGGCAGGCGCAGCAGCAGTGCATCGGCGCGCTGCCGGTCGAAATGCCCGGGCAGCCGGGCGTGTAGTACGATAACCGCGCTCATCCGCAGCGATTCTCGGCCTGTCCGTCGAACCCCGCCAGTCGGCCCGCAATGACGCCGCTCTCCCCGAGTCCTGTCCGCACGGTCCCGCCTGGCCCGTCGGACTCCCACGAGATCGGCACCACCGACACGACCATCGATCTCCTGCAGCGCTGGTTCAGCGAGTACGGCGACACGTATCGCGTTTTTTCCACCGACCGTGACGCCTGGACGTGGGTGATTCATCACCCGGCGGACGTCAAGCGCGTATTCGTCGCTCAATCACCGCAACTACACCAAGGGCGTCGGCATCGACCGCGTCCGGCTGTTGCTCGGCAACGGCATCATGACCAGCGAGGGTGAGTTCTGGCGCCGCCAGCGGCGCATGGTTCAGCCGGCCTTCCATCGCGCCGTGATCGAGAAGTTCGTCACCGTGATCCACCGGCAGAACGCAGTCATGTTCGAGCGCTGGTCCGCGGCCGCCGCGTCGGGCGAACCGCTGAACCTGTCGCGATCGCTGAGCGAACTCACCCTCGGCGTCGTGCTCGAGGCCATCTTCGGCGAAGACCTGGGCCGACTGGTGCAGGACCTCGACGACAATCCGTTCATGATCGTGGCGCGGGAAACCAGGCGCGACCCGCAATTTGCCTATCGCTTCCGCCAGCTCGGCACGGTGGTGCGGAGAATCATCCGGCATCGGCGCGCAGCCGGCCGTCGCGCCTTCGACTTGATGCAGATGCTGATGGAATCGACGGACCCCGACACCGGCCAGGGCATGAGCGAGCGGGAACTCGTCGACGAGATCCTGACGCTCGTCGTCGCGGGCCACGAGACGACCGCATCGGCCCTCAACTGGACCTGGTGGCTGATTTCGCAGCATCCCGACGTGGAGACGCGGATCCACGAGGAACAGCCATCGACGGCCGACCTCGGCGTCGAACGCTACGCAGACATCGACCGGCGACCCTATCTGCACGCCGTGCTGCAGGAAGCGATGCGCCTGTATCCCCCGGGATGGCTGCTGACCCGCCGGACGATCGGCCCCGACCGCCTCGGCGGATACGCCGTGCCGCCCCGGACCGACGTGTTCGTGAGCCCTTACCTCATCCACCGGCACCCGGGCTTCTGGGAGGACCCGGAGCGCTTCGACCCCGGTCGCTTCCTCCCGCCCCGCGCTGCAGGGCACGACAAGTTCGCGTACATTCCGTTTGCGGCCGGGCCGCGCCATTGTGTCGGCCAGAATCTCGCGATCTTCGAGATGCTGCTGCACCTGGAGGGCGCGACCCGTCGGTACCGGCTGCGAGCCATCGAGCCCGGTCCCGTAGCGGTCGAAGCCAGAATCAACCTGCGCCCGGCGCGGGACCTCTACATGCGAGTCGAACAGCGATGATCCAGTACCAGACCCTGACCGAGATGCTCGACCACCGCGCCGCGGGCGCCGGCGCCATTGGCTACCTGGAGGGCGAAGGGGCCGAGAAGACCCTCCCCCTCTCGGCGCTGCGCCAGCGCGCGCTCGGCATCCTCCACCACCTGCAGCGCATCGGGGCGCAACCGGGTGACATGCTCATCCTGCACGTGGCGAGCAACGAGCAGTTCATTGACGCCTACTGGGCCTGCCTGTACGGCGGCATCGTGCCGGTGCCGGTCGCCGTGGGCATCAGCGACGAACACAAGCAGAAGCTGCTGCGCATCGCGAAGCAGCTCGGCAATCCGCTGCTCTATACCGACCGGAAGCTGCGCGAACGCCTGGCGACGTTCGCGGCGACGCAGGGCGAACCCGAGGCGTGGGCGGCGCTCAAGCCGCGCACGTTCCTCATCGACCAGCTCGACGACATCTCGCGCGAAGGCAAGCCGGCCCGTACGACGTCCGACCAGACCGCATTCATCCAGTTCTCCTCGGGCTCGACCAGCGATCCCAAGGGTGTCGTGCTGACGCACGGCAACATCCTCGCCAACGCAGAGGGCTCGCGCCAGGGTGCCCATTTCTCGGAGCAGGACGTGTCGCTCAGCTGGATGCCACTGACTCACGACATGGGACTGATCGGCTTTCATCTCATGATGATCTACGCGGGCGTGCGGCAGTACCTGATGCCCACCGACCTGTTCGTGCGCCGTGCGCTGCTGTGGATGAAGTTCGCCTCCGAAAAGCGCGTGACGCTCACCTGTTCGCCGAACTTCGGCTACCGGCATTTCCTGCGCGCGCTCGGCGACAAGACCCTCGACGGCGTGGACCTCGCCTCGATTCGCCTGATCTTCAATGGCGCGGAGCCGATCTCGGTGGAACTCGCCGGCGAGTTCCTGGAGCGCATGGCGCCCTACGGCCTGCGTCGCAACGCCATGTACCCGGTGTACGGCCTGGCCGAGGCTTCGCTCGCGGTGAGCTTTCCGCCACCGGGTTCCGAGTATCGATACATCACCGTGGATCGGCGCTCGCTCGGCGTGGGCTCGGCAGCGGTCGTGGTGCCGGCAGACGACCCGAATGCGTTGCAGCTCATGTGCGAAGGCCGGCCGATCCCCTACACCAGCGTGGCGCTTCTGGACGATGCCGGCGCCGAGGTGGCCCCGGACCACGTCGGGCACCTGCTGATTCGCGGAGACAACGTCACGCGGGGCTATTACAAGAACCCCGACGCCAATGCCGCGGCGATTTCCGCCGACGGCTGGCTGCGCACGGGTGACCTGGCCCTGTGGCACGAGGGCGATCTCTACGTCACGGGACGTTCCAAGGAGATCATCTTCGTGAACGGCCAGAACTACTACCCGCACGACCTCGAAGCCCTCCTTCAGCAGGAGCCGGGACTCGAACTCGGCAAGGTCGCGGCCGCCGGCGTGAGGAACCCGCACTCGCCCACCGACGACCTCGTGCTCTTTGTGCTCCATCGCAGCGACATGGCGGACTTCCTGCCGATCGCGACCCGGGCCATCCACCTGGTCAACGAACACGCGGGCGTGGAAGTGGCGCGCGTCGTGCCAGTGAAGCGCATTCCGAAGACCACCAGCGGCAAGCTGCAGCGCACCGCCCTCGCACAGGGCTACGAGAGTGGCGAGTTCGACGGCGAGATGGCGGCGTTCGACGCCGCCTGGGAAGCGGCCCACGGCCACGGCCGGGCGGCCAAGGGACAGGTCGAGCGGCAGCTCAAGGCGATCGTCGACGAGGCCTTGCCGGGCAAGCACGTCGACGTCGACGACAACCTGTTCGAGGTGGGCGCCAGCTCGCTGACGCTGATCCAGATCCACGAGAAGATCGACGAGCTCTACCCCGGACTGGTGGACCTGACGGAGCTGTTCGACTTCCCGACCGTCAGCCAGCTGGCGAAGCACCTGGAGCAGAAGCTGGCCGCGGCTTAGCCCGGCGCGTTTTCCTGGTAGACGTTGCGGCTCAGCTTCCAGCGCTGGTGCGACCACCACCAGCCGGCGGGATCGTCGCGAATCCAGTCTTCCAGGGCACGCGCGTAGCGCTCCGTCAGTTCGCCGCCCGGGAGTTTCTCTCCGGCGGCGTTGAGCGGCTCGAACACGAGTTCGTAGCGGCCGCGCGCCAGGCGACGCATGCGCACCAGGCAGACCTGCGAGCGCAATGCACGACCGAGCAGCTCGGGCCCCATGTAGAACGCCGTGTCCTGCCCCAGGAACTCGACCCAGTGCTTCTCCGGGCTCGTCCTCGGCACCTGGTCGGCAATCAGCCCGACGGCGGCGACGTCGCGCGCCCGCGCGAGGACCGGCAGCACCGACTTGGCCGGCACCAGCCGAGCCCCGAAGCGGGCCCGCATGCCGCGGAACCAGCCGTCGACCCGCGCGTTGCGTATCGGTTTGTACAGGGCGACGAGCCGCTCGCCGAGATCGAGCGACAGCCTTTGCACCATCCACTCGAAGTTGCCGTGGTGGGCGCCGACGAAGATCGTCGGCCTGGGCGCCGTGGCGGCAGCCAGCACTTCGGGGTTCGCGAGCGACACCCGTGCGCGCAGTTCGTCGGCACCGATGTGCGAGGCGTACAGGATCTCGGCGGCGAGTTCCCCCTGCCGCCGGATGAAGTCACGCTCGACTTCAAGGACGCGACGGCGCGACCACTCCGGAAAGGACCGGGACAGGTTGCCCCGGATCGTCGAGCGCCGCAGGCCGGCGAGCCGATAGGCCGTCCACGCGACCAGGCGCATGACGGCGTAGTACGTGCGCAGCCGGAAGCCGTCACTCATACAGGCGCCGGGTCCGCTTCCAGCGGTTGTAGGCCCAGAAATAATGCGCCGGATGGGCCCGGACCTGTTCCTCGAGGGCACCGACGTAGGCCTGCAGGACCTGCGTCGGGACGAGACGTTCGCCCGGCGCCGCGAGCGGCACGAAGCGCGCCACGTAGCGACCCCGGCCGTCCGGGCGCATCGCGATGAATACCGGCAGGAAGCCGAGCCTGGCGGAGATCCAGCCCGGTCCCTGGAAGAACGCGGTGTCCTGCCCGAAGAATGGCAGCCAGGCCTGCTGCTCGCTTTTCGCGGCCGGCGACTGGTCCGCGAGCATGGCGAGCAGGCGAACCTCGCCCCGCTGTGCGATCAGGTGCTGCACGAGTTCGCCGGCGGGGATCATCGTCGCCCCGAGGCGGCCGCGCATTTCGCGGAGCAGGCGATCCGCGGCGTCACGACTCGCGGGCTTGTACGCCGCCGCCAGCGGCTCGCCGAAAGCCGTGGAACAGCGCAGCAGCAGCCACTCCCAGTTGCAGTGGTGGGCCGCCAGCAGCAGGACCCGGCGACCCTGCTGCAGGGCCTCGCGAACGACTGCCTCGTCCTCGAAGCGCATCCGCTCCTGCAGGGCCTCGGGCGTCATGCGGACGCCGTGCGCCACCTCGGCCACCAGCTGCCCAAGCCAGGTGTAGAACGCCTGTGCCGTCCGATCGCGCGCGCCGGCCTCGCACTCCGGCAGGCAGCGGGCGAGCCCGTCGTCGACCAGCCCACGACGCCAGCCCGCCACGCGCAGCAGCCAGGCCACGGCTCCGAAGATCGCGTACAGCACCGACAGGGGCAGCAGGGACAGGAAACGAAGCATCCGCTAGACCGGGCATCCTGATGCGGCCGGGCCGATGGCGAGGCCCACAGCCCCGGCAGGCGCCCGACGACTCGCCAGGATCTTAACCCTGGCTCGCGCGACCGCGGAGTGCGGGCGGGAGACTGGTGCCGGAGGAGGGACTCGAACCCCCGACCCATCGCTTACGAAGCGATTGCTCTACCAACTGAGCTACTCCGGCGGGAGGGGCGCGAAGTATACGGATTCCGCCCCGGATCGTGAAGCTCAGGCCTTGTGCCGGACCCGGATGACCACGTCCACGCTCTCGATCTCGGTGCCGGGCGGCAGCTCGGGCATGCGGGCGAACGACAGGTCTTCGGGCCGGATGTCGATCATTTCGCCCGTCTCCACGTTCTGGAAGTGGTGGTGCGGGGTCATCGTGGAGTCGTACACGCAGCGCTCCGGATCCGCGTGGATCTCGCGAGCCAGGCCCTGCTCCACGAACAGGTTGAGCGTGTTGTAGACGGTGGCCTTCGACACGTGGCCCGCGGTCTCCCGCAACGAACCCAGGATCTGTTCCGCCGTGAGGTGTCGCGGGGTGGTCAGCAGGATCTCCGCCACCCGCAGGCGCTGCGACGTGGGTCGGATACCGTGCTGCTCCAGGATCAGCCGGGCACGGGCCGCGGTGGCATCGGTGGTGGGCGCAGTGTCATTCATGGCGTCAAATTATACGTCCGACCCGCCGAACGGCCAGTGTTTTGGCGCATTCCGGCGCGAAATCCCAGCTGAATCGCGCCTGGGCGGCCCCTACCCTCGGTGCCCCACGGACCGGAAAGAGGGTCTGCCATGGATCGGCAGCGGGGCTATACCCTTCCAGAACTCGTCTTTACGATGGCGATCGCGCTCGGGCTGCTGGGCTGGGGCGTGCCGACGTTGCGGGACCTCCAGCGCAATGCGGCCCGGACCCGCGAGGTGAACCAGTTCATCCAGGCCGTCTATCTCGCCCGCAGCGAGGCGATCAAGCGCAACGGCGTGGTGAGTCTCTGCCCCAGCCTCGACGGCGATCGCTGCGCCCCGCCCGGTGCGCCCTGGCACAGTGGCTGGATCGTGTTCGTGAACCTCGATCGCGACTCGCCCGCCGTGCGGGACGACGACGAGGACCTGCTGCGGGTCTATGCGCCGTGGGATCGCGGTGCAGTGAACGCCAACCGGGCCACCCTCTCCTTCCGGCCGTTCGGGCAGATGGGCGTGACCGCCACCTTCACCTTCTGCGACGACCGCGGCCCCGCCGCCGCACGGGCGGTGATCATCAGCCAGACCGGCCGACCGCGGGTGTCGGACCGCAGCGCGTCCAATGGACCGTTGACGTGTATTTAGTCAAATCAATCAACCGCTTGTCGGGGTACATGGGCCGCTCGTCGGGGAGAGCCTTGATCGACGCGCCACCGACCTATGCTTCGTCCTGCCATGAAAGCGAAACAAGCCGGTTTCACGCTCATCGAGCTGATGTTCACGATCGTCGTGCTGGCGGTCCTGCTCGGCATCGGGGTGCCGAATTTCCGGGACTTCGTCCGCAACAGCCGATTGACGTCGGCGGCCAACGACCTGCTGACGGACGTCAACCTCGCGCGGTCCGAATCGGTCAAGCGTCGTGTCCCGGTCACCTTGTGCAAATCGGCGAACGGATCGTCGTGTGACACGAGCGCGACGTCACCTTTCCGACGCTGGATCGTATTTGTTGACGATGCAGACCCGGCCGCCAATGTGGCAGACGACGGTGATGGCGAAGTCGACGGCATTGCTGAACTGATCCTGAAGGACCGTACCGTCTCGGCGACGCTCACCGCCCCGGCGGCCGGCCACAGACTCATCTACCAGCCGTCGGGCTTCCCCGTCGCCGACGGTGCGAATCGTCTGACACGACTGCTGTTCTGCGATGCCCGCGGCAGCGCGATCAGTGTCGGCGGGGTTTCCGCTGCGAGAGGCGTGACGGTTTCAGCGACGGGTCGTGCAGCGGTGACCCGAGACAAGGCGGTCATCGAGGCGACCGTCGCCAGCGGCGGCTTCGGGGGATGCCCATGAGTCACTTCCATGAACCCAGCAGTTTCCGTCGTCGAAATCGACAGAAAGGCTTCACGCTCGTCGAAGTCCTGGTGGCGCTGATCGTCCTGTCGATCGGCATGCTGGGCATCGCTGCCCTATACCTCGAGAGCCTGCGGGCCAGCCGCCAGGCGCTGGTTCGCACCGAGGCCGTGACCCTGGCGTCCGACATCGCGGACAAGATTCGCTCAAACCGCAATCCGGCCAACAACTACGACTGTGGCGGCACCTGCGACGCCAACGAGGGCGTGAATGCAATTGCGCAGGCCGACCTGAACGCCTGGCGGACAGCCGTCACCGCGACCTTGCCGGGCGGCGCGGCGGACATCACCTACACCGCCGCCGCGGCGAATGCACCGAACGTCTACGTCATCTCAGTCAGTTGGACGGAAATCGGCTATGCCAACCCGCTGAGCTACCAGCTGCGGGTCGAGATCTAGGAATGCTCGCGTGAAGAACCCGACCCATATTCGACGTCAACAGTCTGGTGTCAGCCTCATCGAGCTGATGGTGGCACTGATCATCGGTCTCTTCCTGATCTTCGGCGCCGTGACGATCTATCAGCAGAGCCGGACGACGTTCCGCACCACCGAATCCGTGGCGCGCCTTCAGGAAGCCGCCAGGCTGGCCATGGACGTGCTGGAGGCCGACATCCGCATGGCCAATTACTGGGGACTGGGCAACCAGGCGGACTACATCGTCAACCGTGGCACGCCCGGCGTCGCCGTTCCGGCACCGTTCACGACCGCCCACGCCGCCCGCATCAACCAGTGCGGCAGCGTGACCGACAGCAACTGGGCGATCAATCTCGACGAGTACATCGTCGGATCGAACAATAGCTATGGTCTGGGATGTGCTGCCTTCGATGGAGCCGCGAGCGCCACGGCGGACACGCTCGTCATCCGCCGCGGTGGCGAGGCGCAGCCCGCTGCGCTCGATCCCAACCGTATCTATCTGCAGACGAGCCGCATCCAGGGAACGCTGTTCGTTCCGACCGTCGGCTGCACCGTCCCGACGAATCCCGCCTGCATTCCGGCGGAATACTCGCCGCCCGCGTCGCAGACGCGCGAGCTGACCGTGCACGCCTACTATGTCTCCACCCGGTCGACGCTGCGCAACGACGTGCCGTCCCTGCGGCGCAAGTCCTTTGGCAACGTCAATGCGGGGACGGCGGCCGATGCCATCACGGATGAAGAAATCGTGCCCGGCATCGAGGACCTTCCAGATCCGCTTCGGCATCGACACCAACGGGATCAGCGGCCACGGACGACGGACTCAGCGTCGACCAGTAACGTCGAACCAAACGCCGATTCCGCTCGGGGCGGACGTGGTCTCGGCGACGATCTGGCTGCGTGTTCGTTCCGAGGACCGGGATTTCTCCCACGTCGACGGCAACACCTACCAGTACGCCGACATCACGGCCGTCACCCCGGCCGACAACTACCGCCGCATCGTCGTTTCCAAGACCATCCAGCTGCGGAAACACCCGCTCATGAAGACCCAGACCCGCCTGCCCGCCAGGGGCCGAGGACCGATCGGACGCCAGTCCGGTGCCGCGCTGGTCGTCGGCCTGCTGCTGCTGCTCGTCCTGACGATCCTCGCGATCTCCGGCATGACGACGGCGACGCTCGAACTGCAGATGGCCGGCAACGAGCAGTACCAGGAGCGTGCATTCCAGTCGGCGGAATCCGGGATCGAACAGGCCATCGACGCGGGCATCTACACGACTGACCCGGCCGCAATTGCCCGCCGCAGTACACGGCGCCGAACTCGATCGATCCCGTGCCGATCCGCGGACGAGGCACGCAGATCGACAACTGCTGCCGACCAGGGCGCCGCGACGTCCGGGCAGTGCGAGTACTTCATACGCTTCGACCAGGCCGCGGGCATCACGCCCGTCCCGGGCGGCGGCTACAGCCTCGGCACCGGATTGCAGGCCTATCACTTCGTCGTGGACAGCGTCGGCGTCGCAGAGCGCGGTGCGCAGTCGCAGAACCAGCCGAGCTTCTACATCGTCGGCCCGGGAGGCACGTGATGAACCACCGCTCCACCGCGACCCCGGAACCTTGTCGCCAATTCCATCGGAGAGTTCCCCATGGCGACCTTGAAGCGATTGGGCCTGGGCATGTCGTCGCCGCAACGGTGTTCACCGCCGGACTCGTGACGCCACCGGTCTGCCGTGGCCGACGACATCGAGGTGTTCTTCACCACGGATGCCGAGGTCTCGGCGAACGCCGAACGTGCTGTTCATCCTCGACACTTCGCAACTCGATGTGGATCAAGGAGCGGGAAGCTCTCGCCGATCCTGAACAGCCTACGCGAACCGGGCAGATCAGGGAACT
Organism: uncultured Gammaproteobacteria bacterium; assembly: GCA_963823535.1. Classification (GTDB taxonomy): domain Bacteria; phylum Pseudomonadota; class Gammaproteobacteria; order Steroidobacterales; family Steroidobacteraceae; genus RPQJ01. The sequence goes on along the minus strand of CAWGLZ010000001.1, from coordinate 381,186 downwards.
GCGCATACGATCGAGTCAACCGGCGTACTACTGGACGGCGGATGCCGGAACGTTGCCGACCTGCAGCGCGGACTGGGCCGGGATCTCGACCACCGAGTTCGACTGCCCGAGCTGGCGTGGCCAGGAGTCGCGAGTTCCGGCTGTCGCTCACGAACGACTCAAGGTCGCGCAGAGACGACGGCTCGAAGTGGGTTAACGCTCAAGGGCCAGCCTCCGGGTATCACAGGTCAAGCGACTCACGGCCTGCCAGGGCGACACCTCGCCGGTCCCGGATCAATTGGGACGCGAAGAGCAAGGGCAAGCCCGCCTTCCCGGTACAGTCAGTCACTTTCTATGACGGCAACTGGCTCAACTGGGCCAACACCGCCACCGGCGAGGCCTACCGCATGGACCTCATCCGCGAGGCGGTGGGCCGCGTCATCACCAATACCGACGGCATCAAGGTCGGGCTGATGCGCTACGGCTTCGACGGCTCGCAGATCTACACGGAAGATACCAAGAATGACCTGACGGGAAAGGTCTGCCAGATCGAACCCGACCAGAACGGGGACAACGTGATCGACGCCGATGACGAAGCCTCGCGGTCGAGCAACGGTGCGCCGATGGTCTTCCCGGTCACGGACCTCGACGGGACGAAGGTCACCGGCTTCCTCGGCGACGACGGTCGCGCGCAGTTGCGCTACCAGCTTGGCGTCGGAGAGGACCAAGAACCTGGGGTGGAACGTCGACGAGACGCTCTCGGATGCCGGAGCGCGGCTTCCAGATCGTCCAGGGTGGCGGCAACACCTGCCCGATCCCGTTGTTTGCGGCGGCGGGACGCTCGCCGATCGCCGGCGCAATGCACGAGGCGTTCCTGTACTACAGCGGCCAGCAGTGGACGCAGAAGTACGGCAAGAACAACGATTTCGGCTCGACCTTCAGCTACCCGAGCGTCGAGCAGTCGCGCGTCGACGGATCGGAGATGCTACAAGAGCCCCGTGACGCAGTCCTGCGCGAAGAACTTCATCGTCCTGCTGTCGGACGGTACGACCGAGCAGGACAACGACATCGACGGTCCGATCCAGCGGCTCCCGGGCTTCCAGACGGTCACCGGCAGCAAGAGCTGCGACGACGACCCGTACCTGGACGTCACGGGCACGCCTCCTCCCTCGCAATGCGTCGACGACATGGCGGAGTACATGTACGAGACGGACATGCGCTCGGGCGTCGAGGGACTCAACAACGTCATCACCTACACGGTCGGCTTCCGGCTCGGCACGGACCCGTCCGGCAACGCCGCCCGGAACCTGCTCCGGGAGACGGCCACGCGCGGTGGTGGAAAGTTCTTCGAAGCGGGCAATACGGTCGCGCTCGAGGATGCCCTGGGCAAGATCGTGAGAGAGATCCTCACGGAGAACACGTCGTTCAGTGCGCCCGCCGTGACGGTCAATGCGTTCAATCGTACGCAGAACCTGAACGATCTCTACATGTCGCTGTTCCGCCCAGCTTTCAACTACCGCTGGGTCGGCAACGTCAAGCGCTACCAGATCGACCCGTTCGACGGCGACATCCTGGACGCGAACGGAAGCCCGGCCGTCGATCCGGCCAGCGGTTTCTTCCGGACGGGCTCGCGCAGCTTCTGGTCGGGTCTGGCGGACGGCAACGACATCGCCCTCGGCGGAGCCGCAAGCAAGATGGCTCACACCGGCCGATCCATCAAGACCACCGACGGCAACGGCAACATCGTCGAACTGCCAGCGCTGCTGGCTTCACCGATGCCGACCTCGGCATCACGGCGGCCGACTATGTCCAGGCCGGCAATTCGACCAGTGGACAGCTGACGGCCAGCAGCCTGATCGCGTGGTTCTACGGACAGGACGTGGCCGATGCGGACGGTGATACGGATACGACCGAGTCGCGGTACGAGATGGGCGATCCGCTGCACAGCCGACCGGTGACGGTCATCTATGGCGGAAACAGCACGACGCCCGATCTTTACGACGACGCGCTGTACGTGGTCACCAATGACGGCGTGCTGCACGCCATCAACCCGACCAACCCGAGCAACGAGTCGGCAGCGGGAACCGAGTACTGGGCCTTCATGCCGCGCGGCTTCGTCGGTCGCATGAAGAACCTCTACTACAACCCCGATCTCACGGCGCCCGAGGACCGCGGCTACGGACTCGACAGCAACATCCGCGTGCTGCGCATCGACAACAACAACAACGGCATCATCGAGCCGTCGAGCCCCGACGCGACGCCGACCGGCAGCACGACAAGGTATACCTGTACTTTGGCCAGCGGCGAGGCGGCGGCAACTACTACGCCGTCGATGTCTCGCGGAAGACTTCCCCGCAGTTGCTGTGGACAGGTAACTATGCGTCCGAAGGCGCGGGTCAATCCTGGTCCCGTTCCCCAGGTCGCCAAGGTCCGAACTTGGCACCGTCAGCACGGACGTGCTGGTCTTCGGCGGCGGCTACGATCCGGACGAGGATGCCCAGGACTACGTCGAGGACGACGAGGGCGCCGGCATCTACATGGTGAACGCCCAGACCGGCAACCTCATCTGGCGAGCTGGCGCACCGGATTCCGGTGCGAACCTGCGAGCTCCCGGAGGCCAATGCGGCATGCCAATCCCGGAGATGTGCGGGTCGTCGACCTGTCGGGCGACGGACTGGCGGACCGGATCTACGCGGCCGATCTCGGCGGTCGGATCTGGCGCTTCGACATCTTCAACGGGAAGAGTGCAAGCAGTTCGACGGAGGGTGACCGGCTCGTCGAGGGCGGGATGCTGGCTTCGCTCGGCAACGCCGAGACGGCACGGGGCCGACGAGAACGAACACGATCCGGTTCTTCTATTCGCCAGACCCCGCGCTCATTTCTCAACCAGGCCCGCCGTACATCAACGTCGCTATCGGTTCCGGGCATCGTGAACTGCCCGCCACTGACAAGACGGTCCAGAACTGGTTCTTCAGCGTCCGCGACTACAATACGCTGACGCCACTGCGGTCCAGCTGGTACACGGACGACTGTACCGGCGCCACCACTCCGTGCCACCAGATCGTGCTGGAGGACGACCTCGTCGACTTGACCAACACCGTTGGCGCGACGGCCACGACCAGCGTGCCCGTCGGGGTGCCAAACGGGTCCGTGGGCTGGCGCATTGCACTCGAAGAGACAGGCGAGAAGACGCTGGTCGAGTCCCGGACATTCCAGGGGGACGTCTATTTCACGACCTACTCGCCGGTCACGCGCGGCAGCACGGCGGATGGTTGTGGCACGACCTTCGGCCTGAACAAGCTGTACATCGTGAACGCGGTGGATGCGCGCCCGATCCGGGTCGATGACGAATCGGTCGGCGAGGCGGTCGATGATCGCAGCCGTGACCTGTCACAGGGCAGCATCGCCCCTGAGGTGGTCTTCATCTTCCCGACACCGCCTAACGTTCGACCCAGCGAACCACCTGCAAATTGCGCGCAAATCGCCGGATGCGACCCGGACGACCCGACGACCTGGCCGCTGCAGCCCGGAGCGGCGCTGCCGCCAGTCTGTCTGGTCGGGCTCGAGACCTGCGGCTTCGGCCTGATCAACCCGCCGGTGCGTACGTACTGGCGCCAGCGGGGCGCGAACTGAATCGACGGGGGACGGGGCATCCAGCCCCGTCCCTCTGTGTACCCAACGAGGAGTCAAGGCATGCGGTTCAGGATGAAAGGCGTGACGCTCATCGAACTGATGATCGTCATCGTGGTGGTGGCTATCCTGGCCTCCATCGCCGTGCCGAGCTATCGGCAATACGTGCTGCGTTCGCACCGCGTGGAGGCGAAGACGGCGCTGCTGAATCTCGCGGCCGCCCAGGAGAAGTTCTACCTCGAGAACAACACGTACGCAGCCAACACGGTGCTCACGACCGCCCCTCCGGCCGGACTGGGCCTGTCGGCCACCACCGAGAACGGCTGGTACACGATCGCAATCGCGAACGGCGCAAATGCCGCGACCTTCAGCGCAACGGCGACCGCGACGGGCACCCAGACAGCAGACACCGACTGCGCGACGTTCACGCTGACGGCCGAGGGCGTCAGGACCGCAACCTCAGCGGTCTGCTGGGACTGATCCGCCGCTGCCCGGAGCGACTGGCTGTGGCCGCAATTCCCGCGGCAGCGCAAACACGACGCTCTCCTCGCGGCCGACGACCTCCTCCGCCGTCTGCCCGCCCCACGCTCGCAGCCGTTCGACGACGCGCTGCACCAGGAGTTCCGGGGCCGAGGCCCCGGCCGTGACGCCGACCGCCCGCCGACCCTCGACCCATTCAGGCCGGAGGTCGTCGGGACCGTCCACCAGATAGCCCGGCTTCCCCGCCTTGTCGGCGATCTCGCGCAGGCGGTTCGAGTTCGAACTGCTTCGTGAGCCGACGACGATCACGACGTCGCAGGCCTCCACGAGCTTCTTCACCGCGTCCTGGCGGTTCTGCGTCGCGTAGCAGATGTCCTCCTTGCGTGGCGTGCGCAGGGTCGGGAAGCGACGCTGCAGCGCGGCCAGCACGTCGGCGGTGTCGTCCACGGAGAGCGTGGTCTGCGTGACGACGCCGACCTGCGACGGATCGCGGACGACGATCTCGTCGACGTCGGCGACGTCCTCGACGAGGCTGATGCGCCCGCCCTGCGACTCGTCGAACTGGCCCATCGTGCCTTCGACCTCCGGGTGCCCCTGGTGGCCGATCAGGATCACGTCGCGACCCTCGCGCGCGTAGCGCGTGACCTCCATGTGGACCTTGGTCACCAGCGGGCAGGTGGCGTCGAACACCCGGAGTCCGCGCCGGCCGGCCTCGGCCTGCACGGCCTTGGAGACGCCGTGCGCGCTGAAGATGACCGTGGCGTCCGCCGGCACCTCGTCGAGTTCGTCCACGAACACGGCCCCGAGCCCTCGCAGCCGGTCGACGACGAACCGGTTGTGCACCACCTCGTGGCGCACGTAGATCGGGGCGCCGAAGAGTTCGATCGCCCGCTCGACGATGTCGATGGCGCGGTCGACACCGGCGCAGAAGCCGCGCGGATTGGCGAGCAGGATCCTCATCGCTTCTCCCGGAATGCGTCCAGGATCAGGAGTGCCGCGCCGATCGTGATGGCGCTGTCCGCGATGTTGAACGCCGGGAAGTACGCGTCGCCCCAGTGGGCGTGGATGAAGTCGATGACGTAGCCGTGGAAGATGCGGTCGATCACGTTGCCGAGCGCGCCGCCCAGGATCAGCGCCAGCGCGAAGGGCAGCAGTTTCTCGCCGCGCGGCGTCCGCCAGATCCACACCAGCAGCAGCGCGCTCACGGCAAACGCCAGCACGATGAAGAACGTGCGCTGCCAGCCGGAGGCCTGGGCCAGCAGGCTGAAGGCCGCCCCGGTGTTGTGCAGCAGCGTGAAGTCGAGCACCGGCAGCACTTCCACGCGGTCGTAGAGCTCGAGAAACCGGGTCACCAGGAACTTCGTGGCCTGGTCGAGCACGATCACCGTCGCCGACAGCCACAGCCACGCCGCCGGATGCGTGCGCTGGGCCGGCGCCGGCACGGGAGTGGTCATCGGGATGGGAGTCTGGTCGTCGTTGCTCATCTCAGGCAAACCGCCGCGTCTCGCCGGGTCCGTCCACATTGACCGCGCAGCGCGCGCAGAGTTCGGGATGCGCCGCGACCGAGCCCACGTCGTCCCGCTTGTGCCAGCAGCGGACGCACTTCGCGGCCGTCGACGGCTGGACGCGGATCCAGGCCGTCGCCTCGCCATCCGCCGACGACGGCACGGCGTCGGCAGGACGGGCCTCGGCCGGGTGTACGCGGGCCTCCGAGGTGATCAGCACGAACCTGAGCTCGTCCCCCAGCGGTGCCAGGGACGATCGCAGGGCCGGCGTGGCGTAGATATCCACGACGGCGTCGAGCGGCGCGCCGATCTGTCCGGCGACGCGCAGGCGCTCCAGCTCGCGAAGCACGGCGGAACGCAGCTCGAGCACGGCCGGCCACTGGATCGCCGAACCCGTCGCCGTTCCATCAGGCAGCTGTGCCCAGGTGGAGAAGAACACCGACTCCGGCCGCTCACCCGGCATGTGCCGCCAGATCTCCTCGGCGGTGAACGAGAGGACCGGTGCAAGCCAGCGCACCATGGCCTCGACGATCGCCTGCATCGCGGTCTGTGCCGAGCGTCGCGGCCGTCCCGTCGCGGGTGTCGTGTACAGGCGGTCCTTGATCACGTCGAGGTAGAACCCACCCATGTCCAACACGCAGAAGTTGTGCACCTTCTGGTAGATCAGGTGGAAGTCGTAGTTTCGATACGCCGCGACGACTTCGTCCTGCAGCTCGCGCGTACGCGCGATCGCCCAGCGGTCGAGATCCACCATGTCCGCGGGCGCAAGAGCATCGCGCGCGGGGTCGAACCCGGCCAGGTTGCCGAGCAGGAAGCGCACCGTGTTGCGGATGCGCCGGTATGAGTCCGACATCCGCTTCAGGATCTCGTCCGAGACGCTGATCTCGTTCGCGTAGTCGGTGGAGGCGACCCACAGGCGCAGCACGTCGGCGCCGAGCGTGCTCACCACCTTCTGCGGCAGCACGACGTTGCCGAGCGACTTCGACATCTTGCGGCCCTTCTCGTCCACCGTGAACCCGTGCGTCAGCACCGCCTTGTACGGCGCGTGGCCCTTCTGGGCGACGGAGGTGAGCAGCGAGCTGTGGAACCAGCCGCGATGCTGGTCGGAGCCCTCGAGGTAGAGGTCGGCGGGGTTCAGTACCTCGGGGCGCATCATCGTCACGCAATGGTGCGAGACGCCGGAGTCGACCCAGACGTCCATGATGTCCGGCACTTTCTCGTAGTGTTCCGCCTCGTCCCCCAGCAGTGAACGCGGGTCGAGATCGAACCAGGCATCGATGCCACCCTGTTCGACGATCGCGGCCACGTGCTCCACGAGTTCCGCCGTGCGCGGATGCAGTTCGCCCGTCTCGCGATGCGTGAACAGGGCAAGCGGGACGCCCCAGCGCCGCTGGCGCGAAATGCACCAGTCGGGACGGCCCGCGATCATGCCGGTGATGCGTTGCTCGCCCCAGTCGGGCATCCAGTGCACCTTGCGGATCTCCGCGAGTGCCGCCTGGCGCAGACCCGCCTGCTCCATGCTGATGAACCACTGGGGCGTCGCGCGGAAGATGACCGGTGATTTGTGGCGCCAGCAGTGCGGGTAACTGTGACGGAACGGCTCGTGGTGCAGCAGCGCGCCGCGCTCGGCCAGCACCTCCACCACGTGCTTGTTCGCATCGAAGACCTTCTCGCCCGCGAAGAGCTGCGTGGCGGGCAGGAAGCGCCCGTCCCCGCCGACCGGGTTGTCCACGGCCAGGCCATAGCGCTGGCCGATGATGAAGTCTTCCTGGCCGTGACCCGGGGCCGTGTGGACGGCGCCCGTGCCGCTCTCGAGCGTCACGTGGTCGCCGAGGATGACCGGCACCTCGCGGTCGTAGAACGGGTGGCGCAGCCGCAGGCCCTCGAGGGCCGCCCCCTTGACCCGCGCCACCTCGCGCGACTGCGTCGCGCCGGCCCGCTGCAGCACCGGGGCCGCGAGTTCCGTGGCCAGCAGCACGAGTTCCGCACCCGACGACGACTCGATCGCGAGCAGCGAATAATCGAATTCCGGATGCAATGCGACCGCCTGGTTCGCGGGCAGCGTCCACGGCGTGGTCGTCCAGATGACGACGCTGGCGCGATGCGCCGGCAAGTCCGCGGACCCCAGTCGCCGTGCGAGATCGTCCCGCTCGACGACCTCGAAGCGCACGTCGATCGACGGCGACGTTCGCTCCTCGTACTCGACCTCGGCCTCGGCCAGCGCAGACCGGCAATCGAGGCACCAGTGCACGGGCTTGTAGCCCTTGTAGAGGTGGCCGTTGCGGATGATCTGCGCAAACGCGTGCAGCTGTTCCGCCTCGTAGCGCGGCTGCAGCGTGAGGTAGGGATTGTCCCAGTCGCCCATGACGCCGAGGCGCACGAAGTCGGCCCGCTGGACGTCCACCTGTGCGAGTGCATATTCGCGGCAGGCCTGCCGGAACGCCCGGGCGTCGAGCGCCCGCGTCTCCTTGCCGCCCGCCTTCTCGACCTGGTGCTCGATCGGAAGACCGTGGCAGTCCCAGCCCGGAACGTACGGCGAGTCGTACCCGTCGAGCGTCCGCGACTTGACGATGATGTCCTTCAGCACCTTGTTGACCGCGTGGCCGATGTGGATCGCGCCGTTCGCGTACGGCGGACCGTCGTGCAGGATGAAGGGTGGACGGCCCTTCGCGAGGCTGCGCAGCTTCGGGTAGGTCGACTGCTGCTCCCACCAGGCGAGCATCTCGGGTTCGCGACGGGCGAGGTCCGCCTTCATCGGGAAATCGGTCGCTGGCAGGTTGAGGGTGGTCTTGTAGTCGGCCATCGCGGAGGGAAATCGTGGTCGGGGGTAGACGGGAGGGCGAACGGAGCATCCTGACGGAAATTGCTCTATTTTTCCATCGCTTAGATGCCCAGCACCGTGCGGGCAGCCGCCGCATCGCGATGCATTTGCGCGACCAGCGCCTCGATGGACGGAAATTTCTGCTCGTCGCGCAGGCGCGCGATGAAGTCCACGTCCAGATACTGTCCGTAGAGGTCGTCGTCGAAGTCGAACAGGTGCACCTCGAGGAGCGGATCCGTGCCGTTGACCGTCGGGCGGGTGCCGAGACTCGACACGGCCGGATGATTGGACAGCCCGGCCCCACTGACCCGCACCGCGAAGATGCCCCACAGCGGCACGACCTTGCGATGCAGTGCGAGGTTGGCGGTGGGGAATCCCAGCGTTCGCCCGAGCTTCCTGCCGAGACGGACGCGCCCCGCCATGCGGTACGGGCGACCGAGCAAGCGCGTGGCCCGCTCCATATCGCCGCGGTTGAGCGCCTCGCGCACCAGCGAACTGCTCACCCGCTCACCGTCGACCAGGAACTGGTCGACCTCCTCCACCGTGAACCCGTGCGCCGAGCCCGCGGCGTGCAGTGTCGCGACCGTGCCTTCGCGCCGGCGGGCAAAGTGGAAATCATGGCCCACGACCATGTGGCGGACACCGAGGCCGTTCACCAGCAGGCGTTCGATGAATTCGTCGGCGCCCATGGCCTGCATGCGCCGGTCGAAGCGCAGGACCACGACACGGTCCACGCCGTAGAGTGCCAGCGCCTCCAGTTTCTCGCGCAGGCGCGTGAGCCGGGACGGTGCCGACGCGCCCTCGAAGAACTCGCGCGGCGTCGGCTCGAACGTCACGACCACCGCCGGCACACCGAGCTCCGTCGCCTTCTCGCGCACCGCTGCGATCATGTGCTGGTGGCCGCGGTGCACGCCGTCGTAGTTGCCGATGGTCACGACGCAGCCGCGGTGTCGCCCGCGCAGGTTGTGAATGCCTCGGATCAGTTCCATCGACGGTGCCGGCCTTTGAACTTCTGGTGTTGCCGCCGCGCCGGTCACTGCGGCGCAGCGGACTGCGGCGCAGGCCCGGCCGGCCGCACGCGCAACTCGTGGACGCGCATGCCGAGAATGTACAGCGTGGCGAAATAGATGCCGCCGCCGCCCACGACCAGCAGGGTCATCCACTGCGCGCGCGCCCAGGCACCCATCTCGACCCAGCGTTGCGTGTCCCCGGCGACCCACCACAGGAAGGCCACCATGAGCACGTTGCCGGCCGCCACCTGCCACAACATTCGCCGCCAGCCGGAGGCGTGGTGCAGCACGCCCTGCCGGCGCAGACCGCGATACAGCATCGTCGAGTTGTACCAGGCGCCGATGCCGTTGTTGAGGGCGAGCAGCGCGTGCAGTCCGGGCCGTCCCGGGTACGCCAGGGCGAGCGGCAGGACGATCAGGAGATTGAGCCCGATGTTCACGCCGAGCGACTGGACGCCGATCCGCACCGGCGTGCGCGTGTCCTGCCGCGCGAAATATCCCGGCGCAAGCACCTTGACCATGCTGAACGCGAGCAGGCCGCTTGCGTAGGCCATGAGCGCCAGCGACGACATGCGCACGTCGTGCTCGTCGAACTTGCCGTAGTGGAAGATCGTCACGGTGAGCGGTCCGGCCAGCACCACGAGCGCCACGGTCGCCGGCAGGACCACGACGACCGTCAGGCGCAGCGCCCAGTCCAGCGTGGCGGTGAACCGCTCCGGGGCCTGCGCCGCGTGGTGCGCCGCGAGTCCCGGCAGGATCACGGTCGCGAGAGCGATGCTGAACACGCCGAGCGGAAACTCCATCAGGCGGTCGGCGTAGTACAGCCACGCGATGCTGCCCGTCGCGAGGAAGGACGCGATCAGCGTGTCGAGCAGCAGCGCCACCTGCGAGACGGAGGAGCCGAAGATGGCGGGCAGCATCAGGCGGCCGATCCGGCGCACGCCTTCGTGTCCCCAGCGCCAGCGCGGCCGTCGCAGCAGCCCGAGCCTGGCCATGAACGGCACCTGGAACGCGAGCTGCACCACGCCCGCCACGAACACGCCGATTGCGAGCACGACGCCGGGTCGCTCGAATCCCGGGGCAATCCACGCCGCGAACACGATCATCACCAGGTTCATCAGCGTCGAGGTCAGCGCCGGCACGGCAAACCGGCCGTAGCTGTTCAGCACGCCGGCGGCGACCGCCGCCAGCGAGATGAACAGCAGGTAGGGGAACGTCCAGCGCAGCATCTCGACCGTGAGGTCGAATTTGCCCGCGTCGAGGCGGAATCCCGGGGCGAAGAGCAGCACCAGCAGCGGCGCGGCAACGACTCCCACGATGGTCACGGCCGTGAGGAACCACGCCAGGGTGCCCGCCGCGCCGTCCACGAGTTCCCGCACCTCGTCGTGCGACCGGCGTATCTTGTATTCGGAGACGACGGGGACGAAGGCCTGCGAAAAGGCCCCCTCGGCGAACAGGCGCCGCATGAAGTTCGGGATCTTGAACGCCACCAGGAAGGCGTCCATCAGGACGCCCGCCCCGAACATGCGCGAATAGACCATGTCGCGCAGCAGGCCGGTCACCCGTGACAGCAGGGTGAAGGCGCCGACGATGCTCGTGCTCTTGAAAAAGCCGCCGCTCAAGCGGTGTCCTCGATGACTGTCAGGGCTCGGGCGGCCGGAGTGGTCGGCATGCCGGCGGCACTATAGCGAGGGTTGACCGGAATCGCATCCTCCGCCAGAATGCGCGGCTCAATTTGGAGACCGATTCGTGGCGAACATCAAGTCCTCGGAAAAGCGCGCCAAGCAGTCCGTCAAGCGCCGCGCCCACAACATGGCCGCCCGCTCCCGGCTGCGCACCTCCGTCAAGAAGGTGCTGAACGCCGTCAGCGCCGGAAACAAGGCCGAGGCAGTCGAGGCCTACAAGGCCGCGCAGCCCGTCATCGACACGATGGTCAACAAGGGCATCATCCATCGCAACAAGGCGGCGCGGCACAAGCGCGAGCTGAACGCGAAGGTCAAGGCGCTCGCCGCCAGCTGAGCGGACTGCGCAGAGTCTCGAAAAAGCCGGCCTCGCGCCGGCTTTTTCATTCTGGAGCGGGCGACGACGACAGCGAATCGAGCCCCGCGACGGCCCTGTCACGACCGGGGTATTCGCGACCATAGTCCAGGGCCTCCTCAAACGCCTTGCGTGCAAGCGCCGAGTTCCGGGCCGCCATCGCGAGCTCGCCCAGCCGGTGCCACTGTTCCGGCGTGGTCATGCCCCCGACCGTCGTCGAAAGCTCGCGATAAGCAGCGTAGGCCTCGCCCGTCCGGCCGAGCCGGTGGAGCAGGTCGGCGCGGGTATCCAGCAGGTTGGCGCGGAGCAGGTAGTGAGGCTGCTGCCGCAGCCCAGCCTCGGCCAGCGACAGCGCCTCCTCCCAGTCCCTCCGCGAACCGACCAGTGCCAGCGACGCCGCGAGCTGGTTGAGCAGCCTGGGATCGCGGGGCCACCCCTCCAGTGCCGCCCGGAAGAATGGGACGGCCTTCGCCGGTTCGCCCAGCGCAAGCTCGAGATCCCCCGCCAGCGCCGCGATCCGCGCGGACCCGGGCGCCAGGGCCGCGGCACGATCCATCGCGGCGCGGGCGCCCGCGGCATCGTTGCGGCGTGCTGCGAGCGCGGCCGCCTGCACGGCGGGCCCGACCAGGCCCCGACCGGAGCCGCGCTCCAGGGCGGCGATGCCGTCCCCGGCCCGCCGCAGGTCTCCCGCCTCGAGGGCCGCCCGGATGGCCGTCAGTTGCCGTAGGGGACCGGCCGCACCCTCGGCCGGCCGGGCAGCGAGCCAGTCCAGGGCGGCCCGTGGGGACCACGCCTTGGCCAGCAGGCTGGCCGTCGCCACCTCGGCGGCCTGGCCCGTGGAGGCGAGTTCGGTGCCAACCACGGCCGCCAATGGCTCGGTCTCGAGGTCCGGGTACAGGCTCGCGGCCACCGACCGGGCGCTGCCCCGGATCGGCGGAGGCAGCGCGCCCTCGTGTGCGAGAACCGCGGACAACCCGGCCAGCGGGTCGGCCGGGTTCTGCTTCCAGGCACCCGCCGACGCGGCCCGCGCAGCCGCTCGCTCGCCCAGCAGCAGCGCTGCCGCGGCTTCCGCCACGTAGGGCGTGGCATCGCCCGCCCCGATCACCCGCGCGCGCGCGAACGACGTCCGCGCCTCCTGCACCGAGCCCCTTGCCAGTTGCAGCAGCCCGAGCGTAAGCGCCGCCTGGCCGTTGCGAGGTTCCCGGGCCAGCAATCCCTCGAGCAGGCGCTCGGCATCCTGGGCGCGTCCCTGCTGCATGCGGGCACGGGCGAGCACGAGCGTCGCCCAGCCATTCCCGGGCTGCAGCTTCAGCAGACGTTCGGTGGCGGCCGCGGCCACGGCATGCCGACCGAGCAGCGATGCAATCTGCGCCTGGTCACGCGCGATGACGGGGTCGTCGGGGAGGCGTCGTGCCAGTTCGTCGAACGCCCGCCCGGCGTCCTCCAGGCGCTGCTGCCGGGCCGCGATGACGGCGCCGAGGTAGCGCGACTGGTCCGTCGTCAGGTCGGCCGGAATGGCATCGAGATGCTGCGTCGCCCGGAAGAGCCGGCGGTCGTGGACGTACACGCCGGCCAGTGTCTCGTGCAGCGCGGCCGCGACGGCCGGCTGCTTTTCCGAAAGCGCATCGAGGTAGGCGAGCGCCCGCGGATCGTTGCCTTGCCGGACCCAGTCGAGCAGGCGCTGCTCGTGCAGCCGTCGTTCCGCGGGACTCGACTGGATGACCGACGCCCATTGTGCGATGCCGGGCAGTGTCGCCACATCCCGCACGGCGGCGACAGCCTGGACCCCGAGAACACAGGCCAGGACGGCGACACCGGCCGCGAGCGGCGGCAACCGCACCGCTTTCAGTCCTCGGCCTCGGCCCGCGGCGACTCGGCGGCCAGTTCGTCCAGCCGTCGCATCACGGCCTGGCAGAGTTCCTGGGTGCCGGCGCGGGTCGCGCCCGACATCCGGAACACCGGACCCTTCCAGCGCAGGCGCCGCACGATCTCCTTGCAGCGCTTCTCGCCCTCGGCCGCCGGCATCAGGTCGAGCTTGTTCAGCACCAGCCAGCGCTCGCGGCCGGCGAGTTCGGGACTGAATTTCTTGAGCTCGGCCGCGATTGCACGCACGTCCTTGACCGGGTCCGCCTCCGGGTCGGGTGGTGCGATGTCGACGAGGTGCAGCAGCAGTCGCGTGCGCTGCAGGTGTTTCAGGAATCGGATGCCGAGCCCGGCGCCCTCCGCAGCGCCCTCGATCAGCCCCGGGATGTCGGCCATGACGAAGCTCTTGTGCTCGCCGACGTACACGACCCCCAGGTTCGGGTGCAGCGTGGTGAAGGGGTAGTCGGCGACGCGCGGGCGCGCGGCCGAGACGACGCTGATGAGCGTCGATTTGCCGGCATTCGGCAGTCCCAGCAGGCCGACGTCGGCGATGAGCTTCAGTTCGAGGCGCAGCTCGCGCTGCTCCCCCGGATACCCCGGCGTTGCCCGGCGCGGCGCGCGGTTCGTGCTGCTCTTGAAATGCTGGTTGCCGAGGCCGCCCCGGCCGCCGCGCGCGACGAGGATGCGCTCCCCGTCGTGCGTCAGGTCACCGAGCGTCTCGTCCGTCTCGGTGTCGTAGATGACCGTGCCCACCGGCACCACGACCTCGAGATCCTCCCCGCCCCGGCCGCTGCAGTCGGCGCTGCCGCCGGGCTCGCCGTTCTGCGCCTTGAAACTGCGCTTGTAGCGGAAATCGGCGAGCGTATTGAGCCCCTTCTGCGCGACGAGGTGAATACTGCCGCCGGTGCCCCCGTCGCCGCCGTCCGGGCCGCCGAACGGGATGAATTTCTCGCGGCGGAAGCTCACCATGCCGCGCCCGCCGTTGCCGGCCTGGACCTTGATCGTGGCTTCGTCGACGAACTTCATGTTGGGGAAACTGCGGGGTGGACGTGGGGGTAGTGAAAGACAGGCGCCCCGGAAAAGCAAAGGCCCCGGGGTTGCCGGGGCCTTCGCGATGCTCGGGATGTCGGCCGGATCAGTTCGACGCAGGGTCCACGAACACGTGGACGCGCTGCTGCGGGCCCTTGCGCCGGAACTGTACCGTACCGTCCGTCAGCGCGAACAGGGTGTGGTCCGTGCCGATGCCGACGTTGTCGCCGGCCCGGTACTGCGTGCCACGCTGGCGGACCAGGATGTTGCCCGCCACCACGCGCTGGCCGCCGAACTTCTTCAGGCCCAGTCGCTTGCTCTCTGACTCGCGGCCGTTCTTGGTACTGCCGCCTGCCTTCTTATGTGCCATGGCTCGTCTCCTTCAGCGGCATCTCGGGCTCAGCCCGAGATGCCCGTGATCTTCACTTCGGTGTAGTGCTGGCGATGCGTGCCCTGCCGCAGGTAGTGCTTGCGGCGCCGGAACTTGACGATCCGCACCTTGTCGCCCTTGCCGTGCGACTGCACGGTACCGATGACCTTGCTGCCCTCGACATAGGGCTTGCCGACCTTGATGTCCGCGCCCTGGCCCACGACCAGGACCTTATCGAACTCAACGTCCGCGCCCGGCTCGGCCGGGAGCTTCTCGAAACGCACCACGTCGCCTTCGGCGACACGGTACTGCTTGCCGCCCGTCGCAATGACCGCGTACATATCCTTGGAACTCCACAGGGGCCAGGGACACGCCCCGGCAGAAAGACGCGGAAGTTTACGGGGCCTGCCCGCCCGAATCAAGCGCTTACGGGAATCCAGCCATTCCCTGGCCAAGGCGGTCCGGGTACCATGCGCCGTCATTTTTCAGGGGCCGTGGCGAGGATGCAACTCGAGCAGATCAGGCAGCCGGTGGCGGACGAACTCCGCCGCCTCGACGAGGTGATCGTCGCCCGCCTCGCGAGCGACGTGGTGCTCGTCAACCAGGTGTCCCAGTACATCATCGGTGCCGGCGGCAAACGCCTCCGACCCTTGAGCGTCCTGCTGGCGGCACGGGCCTGCGGCTACACGGGCGAACAGCACGTCGACGCGGCCGCAATCATCGAGTTCATCCACACCGCCACCCTGCTGCACGACGACGTGGTCGACGGCTCCGACCTGCGTCGCGGCCGCGACACGGCCAACCACGTCTTCGGCAACGAGGCGAGCGTCCTCGTGGGCGATTACCTCTATTCACGCGCCTTCCAGATGATGGTGGACCTCGGCGACCTGCGCATCCACGAGGTCATGGCCAACGCGACCAACACCATCGCCATGGGCGAGGTGCTGCAGCTCATGAACGCCCACGACCCGGACACCACCGAGGAGCGCTACCTCGAGGTGATCTATCGCAAGACGGCCAAGCTCTTCGAGGCCGGGGCCCAGATGGCGGCGGTCCTCGCCGGCGCGCCTCGTGAGGTCGAGCAGGCCATGATCGACTACGGACGCCACCTGGGAACCGCCTTCCAGCTGGTGGACGATGCCCTCGACTACAACGCTGACAGCGCCGAACTCGGCAAGAACGTCGGCGACGACCTCGCCGAGGGCAAGCCGACCCTGCCTTTGATCTACGCCATGGCCCACTCCTCGATCGAGGATACGTCGCGGCTGCGGGTGGCGGTGGAGAACGGCGGCCTCGACGACCTCGCGGTCATCACACGGACGATTGAATCAGCCGGAGGCCTTGAGTACACTGCCCGGCTCGCGCAGCGCGAGAAAGATCTCGCCATCGAGGCCCTGGGCCGGCTACCCGAGTCGGTACACACCCAGGCGCTTAGAGCGCTCGCGGAATTCGCGGTCGGACGTTCGTTCTGACCCGGATCCCGGCAGGTCCGGCATCGGGATGTAGCTCAGCCTGGTAGAGCACTACGTTCGGGACGTAGGAGTCGAAGGTTCAAATCCTTTCATCCCGACCAATCCGCGGCGCGCCGCAAGCCCGTCACACAGGGGCGCCCGTCCAGCAGAACACCGACGCAGAAAGCAGACAGCCCGACCGCAGGGTCGGGCTGTCGCTTTCTGACGAATCAACCGCTCAGTCCGACCTTCGCTCCCTCGCCGCGCCCAGGCCGAGCAGGCCGAGACCCAGCAGCAGCAGCGTGCCAGGCTCCGGCGTCGGAGTCGGGCCACACTCCGGCAATGACGGATCGATTTCGCAGGGGAGCACCTCGACGGCAGTACCCTGCACACCGACCGTGAAGCCATTCCAGTACTCGTCGGTGAGGCTTCTCCACGTCACCGTGTCGAAGGCGCCGGTGAAGCGCAGGGCGCCGTGCGGCTCGGTACCACCCACGTCGTTTGCGACCAGCCGGTACTCGAAATTACCGCCACCGAGATCGACGACCTGCTTGACGGCGCCACCGCAGCCCCAGACCCCGCACGCGTTGCCGTCCACGCCGCCGAGGCTCAGGATCTCGAAGTCCTGGTCGAACCCATAGCCATTGCGATTGAGGCTGACGAAGGCGAAGACCGGATTGGCGATCGCCTCGGAGAACTGCAGCGTCTGGGTGCCGGCGTATTGCAGTGCGACGATGTCGCCGCCCGGGGGACGATTGTCGACCAGGCTGCTCGTGTACGGTGAGGTCGGTCCCGATCCCCCAGCGAACCAGTCGGAACCGCCGCCGGACTCGTAGAACCCGACCCCCCTTGGATTTGTATAGGTCACGGTGACCGTGGCCGTGGACGTCGTGATCATCCCCTGCGCCTGGAAACCCGGGCCCGTATCGAGATCGCTCCCGAGCCAGTCGGTCCAGAAGAATGGAACGGCGTTGGCGGAGATGCTCGCCAATCCCAGGCTTGCGGCTGTGAGTGCGACGACCAGGCGCTTGGCAAAATTCTTAGGCATTTGCGCTCCCCCTTTCTGAAATGGCCTCCTGGGCGATCGACCGGTCTGTGGATCAATCGCCCGGAACGCGGCAGCTCGACAGGAGGCATGCGCGATCGACTCGGGATGCGGAACGGGCTTGAGCCACCCTTCCCACGCATCCCTTCCGTTGGCTGCCTGCGGCCGCCTGTGTTCAGCTGTTATGTAAGCAAGAATTACGCCAGCGCCTGGAAACCGAGCATTTTCAGTAACTCACACGGCGCCACTGGCGGTGCGGCTCGTGAATTGTCAAATAAGTCGACGGGCGCCGGGTGTTCACTCACGGCCGTCCGGCGTATCGGCTCGAGGCTGCCCG
This sequence comes from uncultured Gammaproteobacteria bacterium, assembly GCA_963823535.1. Taxonomy (GTDB): domain Bacteria; phylum Pseudomonadota; class Gammaproteobacteria; order Steroidobacterales; family Steroidobacteraceae; genus RPQJ01. Next base: position 363,629 of record CAWGLZ010000001.1, on the reverse strand, counting down.
GCGCGATTCCTACGGTTGGCTAGGACGACGCCGTTCGGCTCACGAGCACCCTGTCCACGCGCCGCCCGTCCATGGCGACGACCTCGAAGCGCAGCCCGTTCCAGATGAACTGGTCGGTTTCCTGCGGGATGCGGCCGAGCTGATGCAGCACGAAGCCGGCGATGGTCGTGTACTGATGCTCCTCCTGTCCCGGCAGCGACTCCAGGTCGAGTGCGTCCTGCAGGTCCTCGACGGGCAGGCCACCCTGCACGAGCCAGGACTGATCGTCGCGCGGCTCGATGCCCGGCGCGGCGGGAGCCCCTTCGCCTCCGATCTCGCCCACGATGGCCCCAAGGAAATCCGAATCGGTCACCAGCCCCTGGACCTCGCCGTACTCGTCCATGACGAGCGCGACCTGGCGCCCCTGGGCCCGGAACGTATCGATGAGGGAAGTCGTGGTGGCCGTTTCCGGGACCCGTAGCGGATCCCGAATGCGCCCGGCCACGTCGAGCGCACGGCCGGACAGCACGTCTGCGAGCAGGTCGGTGACCTCCACCAGGCCGAGCACGTTGTCGACACCGCCCTTGCAGGCCACCAGTCGCGTGTGCGGCGAACGCGCGATCCGCTCACGAGTCGTCTCGATGGGGTCGTCCAGGTCCACGCCGTAGAACTCCTGCCGCGGCGTCATGATGCTGGTCACGCGCCGGTCGTCGAGTCGCAGCACGTTGGTCACGTAGGCCTGCTCCCGCTCATGGAACACGCCTGCCTCGGCCCCCTGTTCCATCAGGACCGCGATCTCCTCGTCCGTGACCGGCGGCTCGCGCTCCGGCCGACCCGGCAGCAGCGCCAGCACGGCGTCGCTCGAGCGGGACAGCAGCCACACGAATGGCGCTGCCAGGCGCTCCAGCCACTTCATCGGGGCTGCCACAGCGAGTGCGATGCGCTCGGGGGCCAGCAGCGCGAGCCGCTTCGGCACCAGCTCTCCGAGCACGACGGTGAGACAGGTCACGAACGCGACGGACACGAGGAAGCCGATCGCCGCCGCCTGCGGTGCGAACGCCGGGTAGCTGGCGAGGCGCTCGGCCAGCGGCCGGGCGAGGGCGCTGTCGCCCACGGCGCCCGCCAGCACGCCGACGGTCGTGATTCCGATCTGGATGGTGGACAGGAATCGCGACGGGTCGCGGCGCAGCGCGACCGCGGCCTCCGCACCCCGTCGGTTCTCGTCCTGGAACTGCTGCAGACGCGCGCCGCGCGAAGCGACGACCGCCATTTCCGAAAGCGCGAATACCGCGTTCAATGCAACGAGGGCGAGGATGAGCGTGAAGTCCATGGCGGCTGGTCGTGCGTCCCGTGAGGTATGCGCCATGATATCCGCGACCGGGGTGCGTGACGGCGCAAGGGTTCACCTGACCCGCGTGGCCTGTTACGGTGGCAGTTCACCTCGCGGCGGAGGGCCGACCATGCAGAGCTTCGACCCCGTTGCGCCGCCCGGGCTCGAGACCGCCCGTCTGGGCGGCAAGATCGTGATGATCGGGTGCGGCAGCATCGGTCAGGCCGTGCTGCCGCTGCTTTCACGGCACGTGGAAACGACGGGCGGCTTGACCGTGCTGGCGGCCGACGAGCGCGGCCGCGGCATTGCCGCTGCCCAGGGCGCCCGTTTCATTCATTGCCACCTGAAACCGGGAAGCTTCCAGCGCGACCTGAAGCGATACGTCGCCCCGGGTGACTTGCTGCTCAACCTGTCGGTCGACGTCTCGAGCCTGGACCTGGTCGAGTGGTGCGCCGAGCACGGCGTACTCTACGTCGACACGTCGATCGAGCCCTGGCCCGGCGTATTCGACAACCCGATGCTGACGGTGCGTGAGCGCACCAACCACCAGACTCGCGAGCGGATGCTCCGACTCGGCCGGCGCCTCGGGCCATCCTCGACGACGGCGATCGTGGACCATGGCGCCAACCCCGGACTCGTGTCGCACTTTGTGAAGCGGGCGCTGCTGGACCTTGCCGGCTCATTGGGACAGAACGGCGAACGACCGCGAACCCAGGCGGAATGGGCGGTGCTCGCCAGCGATCTCGGCGTGACGCTGATCCAGGTGTCCGAGCGTGACACCCAGGCCGCCGAACGCCCCAAGCGCCCCAACGAATTCGTCAATACCTGGTCGATCGACGGTTTCGTGGACGAACTGATGCAGCCTGCCGAACTTTCGCTCGGGACCTGCGAGCCGAAGAAGCCGCAAGGCGCGCTGTGGCATCGACGTGGCTCTGGCTCGGTCTACCTGAAACGCCCGGGCGGCGCGACCTTCGCCCGCAGCTGGCTGCCCTCGCTCGGGGGGTTCCAGGGCCTGCTCATGACGCACGACGAAGTCTTCTCGATCGCCGACCATCTCTCGGTGCGCGACAGTCGCGGCTTCGCCTATCGCCCGACGGTCATGTTCGTGTATCACCCCTGCGACGACGCCATGCTGTCCGCGCTCGAACTCGAAGGCCGCGGCTGGCAGATGCAGCCCTCGCGACGCGTACTCACGAGCGAACTCGTCACGGGCATGGACGAACTCGGCGTGCTGCTGGCCGGGCACCCGCGCAATGCCTACTGGTTCGGCTCGCAGCTCTCCATCGAGGAAGCACGCCGGCACGTACCGCATGCCAATGCGACGACCCTCCAGGTCGCCGCCGGAGCGCTGGCGGCCACAGTGGCAGCGATCCGTCATCCGCAGCGCGGGGTGCTCGAGGCCGACGACCTCGATTTCGAGGAATGTCTCGCCATTGCACGTCCATACGTGGGCCGGCTGGTCGGCGCCTATACCGACTGGACGCCCCTGCAGGGACGCGGCGAACTGTTCGACGAGGAACTGGACCCCGCCCAGCCCTGGCAACTCAGGAATGTCCGTGCCCGGCAATGGCGGGCGTGACATCATCCGCTTCATCCCGACACTGAATTAGCCCATGAGCCTCAACTGATGCGCGCCGCCGCCACCGTCCTGCTGCTCCGAGAGCCGGTGCCAGGCGACCTCGAGGTGCTGATGTTGCACCGGGGGACCGGACTGTCATTCATGGCCGGCATGTGGGTCTTCCCCGGCGGCCGCGTGGACGAGGCCGACGCCTCCGCCGCCGTCCGCCGGCGGGTGTCGATGGAGGCGCTCGAGGGCTGCAAGGATCGGCTCCTGACCATGCAGGGCGAGCGCCTCACGGCCGACGATGCGATCGCCTTGCACGTCGCCGCCTGCCGGGAAACTTTCGAGGAGTCGGGGGTCCTGCTCGCGCGTGACCGCCACGGCGCCCCATGCACGCCGGAGCGCGTTGCGGCACTCCAGTCGCGACGGCTGGAGGTCGCCGCACATGCGGCGACGTTCGTGGCGTTACTGGAAGAGGAGGACCTCTTCCTGGACATCGGCCCGCTGCTGTACTGGTCACACTGGATCACGCCCTCGCTCGAGCCGAAGCGATACGACACCCGCTTCTTTGCCATCCCAGTGCCGGCCGGTCAGTCGGTGAGCGCCGATCTATCGGAGTTGACGGAGCATGCCTGGGTGAGACCGTCGGGTATTCAGGCGACGCTCGAGCGTGGCGAACTTCGCGTCGTGCCTCCCACGCTGCTGACTCTCGAGGACCTGGGCGAGAGCCACGCCCGGCACGGCGGGCTCGCGGCCATGCTCGAGCTTGAGCGCGGCCGGGCGACGCCTCCCGTCATGCCGCGCATCGAGGCTCGCGAGGATGCCTTCCGGGTGGTCATGCCCTGGGATGCGGGATATGCGTCGATCGCCGGCGAAGGATGCCAACCGGCCGGCGGCTTCCCACCGCACCTGCTGCGGCGCCGCTCGTGCCTGACCGTGGCCCGCGAGCGCAGCGTCCGCCAGTAAAGCGAAGGCCCCGGACACGGCGTGCCGGGGCCTCGCGGGTCAGCTGCCGGGTGGCAGCAATCGTCAGCGGCCGAACTTACTTCGACTGACCGGGAATGACGTTCTCCACGGCCGTCTCGACGGCCTCGCTGGCCTTCTTGAACAGGCCCTTCGCCTGGTCCAGAACGGTCGAGGCCGTCTTCTCGGCCGAGTCCTGTGCCTTGGAAACGACCGACTCTGCCTGCTTCGCAGTCGACGCGGCCTTCTTCTGCACGTCCTTGACGGTCTTGGCGAACTGCTTCTCGACCTTGCCGAACTCCTTCTCTGCCTTGGCGATCGCCTTCTGCGTCTGCGGCGGCATCTTCTTGATGGCCTTGCGGACTGCGCGCCGTGTCTTGGCCGGCGCCTTCTTGATGGCCGTGCGGACGGCAGATGCGCGCTTTGCTGCGCGTGCCGGAGCCTTCTTGACGGACTTGCGCACCGCGCGCTTGGTCTTCGCAACCTTGGCGCGACTGACCTTGGTCTTGGCGCGACTGACTTTGACCTTGGCCCTGGCCTTCGTCTTCGACTTCGCCGCGACCTTCGTCTTGGCCTTGACCTTTGTCTTGGCCTTGACCTTTGCCTTGGCCTTCGTCTTGGCCTTGGCCTTCGACTTCTTCTTTCCGCCCTCGCCCTTCGCCTTGTTCCTCAGGTCCGCCGCGTGTGCCCGCTCGTAGGTCTGGATGTCCTTGATCCGCCCCTTGGCATCGCGGACGGCGTAAAGCTTCTTGCCCTTGCTGCTGCGGTGCGTCGTTCGACGCGCCTTTTTCTTCGCTGCCATTGAGACTCCCTCGGTTGATCGCGACGCGGCAACGGCCGCGCTTGCATCTGCTCGCACGGGACGCTAGTTCAGCAACGATCCGGAGTCAACCGGGGAAAGATGCAATCAGCCCGAGCCCTGCAGCCCCAGGGCGATGCCGTTCACCGAGGCGACCAGCGCGTCGAACGCCTCGCGGTCCTGCCGGCCCGCCTCCCGCCAACGTCGCAGCAGGTCCACCTGCATGAGATGAATCGGATCAACGTAGGGGTTGCGCAGGCGGATCGATCGCTGCAGCGTGGGCTCGGAATCGAGCAGCCGGGCGCAGCCCTTGACCGCCAGTATCCGCTCGACCGAGACCTGGAACTCGCTGCGGATCGCGACGGCACAATGCCCCTGCTCCCGCGGCGCCATCTGCTCGTAGAACTCGGCAATCCCCATGTCGGCCTTGGCGAGCACGACCTCGACGTCGTCGAACAGTGCGGCGGCGTAGGGCCAGCCGGCGTACATCTCGCCGAGCAGGTCGGGCCCGAACTGGTCGACGACGGACTGCAACCCGGTCCCCACCCCGAACCAGCCCGGCAGCATGTGGCGGCTCTGTGACCAGGCGAACATCCAGGGAATGGCGCGCATGGCCTCGACGCCGCCACCGGCGGACCGGGTCACGGGCCGGGAGCCGATCTGCATGCGCTCGATCACGTCCACGGGCGTCACGGCCTGGAAGAACTCGAGGAATCCAGGATCCTCATGGACGACACCCCTGTAGCGCTGGTGACTGGCGCGTGCGAGCAGGGTCATCGCCTCCTGCCAGCGGGGATCGACCGCCGGCGGCGCGTAGTACCCCGCCGCCGTCAGCGCCACCGCGTTGACAGCCTGCTCGAACGTACGCAGCGCGATCGGCCTCAGACCGTAGCGCTCGTTGATGCTCTCACCCTGTTCCGTCACGCGCAGGCGGTCACGGATCGCACCGGACGGAGCGCTGCGCACGAACGCCTCGGTGCGCCCGCCGCCAACGCTGATCGACCCGCCTCGCCCGTGGAAGATGACCAGCTCGATTCCCGCCTGGTCGCAAGCGGCGACCATGGCCGCCTGCGCCTTCCTCAGCAGCCAGCGCGATGACGCGATGCCGGCGGACTTGTTGCTGTCCGAGTAGCCGATCATCACGACCTGCCGGTTCCGGCGCGTCGTGAGATGCGCCCGGTAGACGGGGTCCGCCAGGAGCCGGCCCACGATCTGGCCGGCATTCTCCAGCGCCGCCACCGACTCGAACAGCGGCGCGACGTCGAGGGGCAGCACGCCGTCCGGTCCATCTGCCAGCCCTGCCCACTGCGCCAGCAGGAGCACGGACAGCACGTCGTCCACGTCGTTCGCCATGCTGACCACGTACGAACCGACGGCTGGAATCCCGTAACGGTGGCTGCAGAACTCCATGGCCTCGAAGACCCACAGTGCCCGCTTCGCCGCAGCATCGAGGTCCGCCACCGGTGACTCATCCCGCTCGAGCGCAACCCCCAGCCGCAGTCGTCGCTCCTCCGGCGTACGGGCGGCCCAGTCCTCCTCCGCCAGCGCCCGTCCGACGATTTCGCGGTGCACGTCCGCGTTCTGCCGGACGTCGAGCGTCGCCAGGTGGAAACCGAAGGTGCGCACCCGGCGCAGCATGCGCCTGACGTGGAACAGCCCGGCGAACAGGCCCTGGTGCTCCTCGAGACTCTGGGCGATGAGTTCGAGATCCTCGATCAGCTGGTCCACCCGCTCGTACTGCCCGGTGCGACCGTCGTAGGTGGCGCGCAGCCGCTCCGCGACCTGGCCGAGGAATACCCGGTAAGGCATGCGGTCGTGGCTGGCCGGCGTCGCGGCGCGCGCACTCGGGACGATGCTCCGGTACTGCTCGATCCGGGCCACGACTCCGGGCGAGACTTCGACCCGGCTGCCGCTCTGGCTGAGCCGTTCGGCCAGTGCCTGGGTCTCCAGGAAGTAGCGATTCACGATCAACTGGTGATGACGGGCGCAACTCTCGCGTATGGTCTTGGCGTGGACGTCGGGGTGGCCATCCATGTCGCCGCCGACCCATGACCCGAAGTGCAGCATCTCGGGCACGTGCACGCCGGTCGCTCCCTCGCCGAAGACCGACCTCAGGGCCTCTTCGATCTCCTCGTAGAACCCCGGGATCACCTCGTAGATGACCTCCACGAGGAAGAACAGCACGTGTTCGCGCTCGTCGGCGACGGTGAGTCGCTCGCGGGAGTTGCCGGCCGTCTGCCAGCCCGTCGTGAGTTCGGTGCGCACGCGCTCGATCGTGGCGCGCTGCTCCGCCGGCGTCTGGGTTGGATCGAGACGACCGATCAGCAGCCGGGCGACCCGCTGCTGTTGCCGGAGCAGGGTCCGACGCGTCGACTCCGTCGGATGCGCCGTGAACACCGGCTCGACGCTCAGCTGACCGAGCAGCGCCACGACCTGCTCCAGGCTCATGCCCCGCGCCTTGAGCCGCGCGAAGCACTCGTGCAGCCCGCCCGGCTGCGGCGTGCTGCTGTCGTTCATGTACTGCCGGCGTCGGCGCACACGATGCACCTTTTCCGCCAGGTTGACGACGTGGAACCACGTGGAGAATGCGCGGATCAGGTCCTGCGACTCGCGGGGCGTGCGTCCCCGGGTGCGCACGACGAGTTGAACGGTCTGGTCGGAATCCCCCTGGCGGCGGCCAATCGCGGCCTGCCGGTCGCCCTCCACGGCGGCAAAATGCGCCTCCCCGCACTGGTCCTTGAGGACCTCGCCGACGAGTTCGCCCAGCATGTGGACGTCGTCGCGCAGGGCGGCGTCCTTCAGGGGGAAGAAAATGCCTTTGCGGGCCATGGCCGCGGATTACGGGGAAGCAAGCGCTCTTGGGGGCGTCAGCTGCAACGAGCCTGCTGACTCGGGATGGGTACTGTTGCCGAATGCTACCAAAGCCACGACCTTCCCGTGTCGCCTGACTTCAAGACCCGTCTCCGGGCTGAGCCCGTGATTCTGCCGGCTTCCATCGCCCGGCGCATCGACAATGCCCGCGACGGCGCCTTCCGCGCCTGTCGGTCCCGCTGCAGCGCCGGTACGATACCGGTGGACATCGCCGTCCGGATGCGTCGCAGCCGGCAATCGTCCCTATGGCAAGTGCGATGCAGCCAATGATCACTGCCCGGCAAGTCTTCGAGGGGAATCCCGCGTGACCAACCACCTGCCGCTCGAGGGCATACGCGTCCTCACATTCGAGAATTTCGGCGCGGGACCCTTCGGTTCCATGTACCTCGCCGACCTCGGCGCCGAAGTCATCAAGATCGAGAACCGCGAGCAGGGCGGCGACGCGACGCGCGGCATGGGCCCTTTCTTCCTGGGCCCGCACGACAGCCATTTCTTCCAGACCTTCAACCTGAACAAGAAGAGCGTCACGCTGAACCTGAAGCATCCGCAGGGCTCGTCCGCCTTCCGGCGCCTGGCCCGGACCGCGGACGTCGTGATGAACAACCTGCGCGGCGACCAGCCTGAGAAGCTCGGGATCGACTATGCGTCGCTCGGACCGCTCAATCCCCGCATCCTCTGCGCACACCTCTCGGCCTACGGTCGCGACAACGAGCGCCGTGGCTGGCCCGGATACGACTACCTGATGCAGGCCGAGGCTGGATACCTGCACCTCACGGGCGAACCGGGCACGCCGCCCTCGCGCATGGGCCTGTCGATCGTCGACTTCATGACGGGCATCACGACCGCAGTCGCCGTGCTCGGCGCGCTGATCGGGGTCATGAAATCCGGCCGGGGTCGGGACATCGACGTGTCCCTGTTCGACGTGGCGCTGCACCAGCTCACCTACCCGGGCAACTGGTACCTGAACGAGGGCCACCTCACCGAGCGCCTGGCGCGAAGTTCCCACCCGTCCGCCGTGCCGGTACAGCTCTTCAGGACGCTCGACGGCTGGATATTCGTCATGTGCATGACCGAAAAATTCTGGCGCGCACTGCTGGGTGTTCTTGCCCGCGACGACCTCGCGGCCGACCCGCGCTATGCAGACGCGCAGGCCCGTCGCGACAATCGTGACGCCCTGACGACGGTGCTGGATGTCGAGTTCCAGCGCGCGACGACCGGGCACTGGCTGGCACGGCTGCAGGGCCTGCTGCCCGTCGCACCGGTGCACGACCTGCCCCAGGCGCTCGACAATCCGTACGCCCGGCAGATCGGCATGGTTCGGCCGCTGCCCCACCCGGCGCGGCCCGACTTCCGGGTCCTCGCCAACCCGATCAAGCTCGACGGCGCGCGGCTGCCGTCACGCCTGGCACCGACGCTCGGCGAGCACACCGACCAGGTGCTGCGGGAGGCGGGTCTCTCGGCCGAGGAGATCGCGCAACTCAAGGCTTGCGGGGCCGCGTAGTCCGTCCCGCAGCCGACCGGCGTCAAGATTCCGGCGCGAGCGGCAAGGGCGTCTCCATGTCGATCGCCACCCGCCATTGCTGCCCATCGCGCCGCCAGATCCGGATGTAGAGCACTTTCCTGACGGCACCCGCCTCGCCAGCCGGGGCCACGATCGTCCCGTAGGTCGCGGCCAGGTCGGACGCACCGTCGACGATGTGACCGGCGGACCGGGCCTCGCTGCGCCGGCCGAACTGCGCGTCGACAGACGGCCAGTCCTCGTCGATGCGCATCGGCGCGGAATCATCCCGGTACGCCAACGCGCCTGGCACCGCCGCTCGCCGCAAAGCGGCAGGCAACCCCTTGCGACCGATCCAGCGGTTCAAGGCCTGCTCGGCTTTCACGAGATCCGGCAGCGACCCTTCCCCCGTGCAGGGCGCGCCGGTGCTGGCCGGCCACAGGCCCTCGACGACCGCCGCGAGCGGTTCGGACGGCGCAGCCTCGCTCGGATGGTCGATGCCGTGGTCGAGCACCACGCGCCAGGTGACGTCGTTCTCGCCGTCACCGTCGCGCCGCCAGACCGTGAGGTAATGACCTTCGACCGGCTCGCCGCCGGCCGCATTCGTGTACTGCCAGCGCCCGGTCGTGACTGCACTCGCGCCGGAACACGAGGCCGCCGCCGCCGCGGGCACCCAGTTGAGGTTTCCCGTCGCCGGCTCGTGCGAACCGAGCCACTCACGGCCCGGAACAGGGTCCGGACGGAAGAGAATCGCGTCGTCGGCCAGGGTCTCGCTGAACGCGACCTGCTGCCCCGCCTCGACGGACCGGGCCGCAAAGGCGGCGTCCGCGGCGAGTACCTCCTCGGCAACTGTCATTGCACCGGCAGCCGGGTGACACCCCAGCAGGATCATGGCGGTGACCAGCCTGGATCGCGTCATGTCTCTGATTTTCAGCCCTTTTGTGGCGGCGAGGATAACCCGGCGCAGGAAGCTCCGCCCAGCCCGTTCTGTTAACATCGCCGCTTCAGACGCCACTGACAAAGAGTCCCGATGCAGCGAACCATCGCCCTCCTGCTCTCCCTGCTCGCCGTCGTGCTTGCCAGCCCGGCGAGCCACGCATCCGCCACCACCGACAAGCGGCTCGACGAGTCGCGCCGCGTCTTCGAGACCTTCTCGAACCTGTCCGAGCAGGCCATCCCGACGTGGCTGCTCGAGCGAGCCTACGGCATCGTCGTGATCCCGAGGGTGATCAAGGGAGCGCTGATCATCGGCGGCCGCGGCGGCAAAGGCGTCATGGCCGTGCGTCGACCGGATGGCTCGTGGAGCAACCCCGTGTTCGTGACGCTCGGCGGTGCGAACATCGGCTTCCAGTGGGGCGTCCAGTCGACGGACGTCGTGTTCGTGCTGATGTCCCGCAAGAGTGTCGAGGGCATCGCAGGCGGCAAGGTCACGCTGGGCGCCGACGCGAGCGTCGCGGCCGGACCCATCGGTCGCACAGCGGCCGCGGCGACCGATGCAACCCTGAAAGCCCAGGTGCTGGCGTACTCCCGCAGCGAAGGGATCTTTGTCGGGGTGGCCCTCGACGGCAGCGTGATCGCGGTCGACGACGGCGCGAACGCCTCGGCCTACGGCGTCTCGGGAATTCTCGCCTCGCAGATCTTCGAAGGACAGGCGGCCGCGCCGCCACCGCCGGCCATTGCCTTCACGCAGGCACTCGATCGGGCGACAGTTGGCACGACGTCACCGGCTCCGGCAGACGGACCGGCCATCGCACCGCCACCCGCGCCCGTCGCCCCGACGGTACCCGCTGGCGAGGGGGCGACGACGTATCCGATGGAGGATCCCGCACCGGGCGCACCGCCGCCTGAGTGATCAGGACGGCTCGCGGCCGCGCGACGCACGCGCAGGGTCGGCGCGCCTGCGGGCGCATCCGGGAGTCCTGCCACTCGTCAATCGAGTCCCTGTCGCAGGGCCTCGGCGAGCCCCGACCACAGCAGGGGATCGGCAACGACGACCATGAGTCCGTTGATGATGAACTGCACGCCGATGCAGATCATCAGGAATCCCATCAGGCGGGTGAGCGCGACCATGCCCGTGGCACCGAGCAGGCGGTTGAAGCGTTCCGCGCCCCGCAGCACGAACCACGAGAGCAGCGCGACCAGGAAGATGCCGGTGGCCACGCCGAGGAAATCCGCGATCCGGTCCCAGCCCTGCCGCGCCGTTGCCTGCGAGGACAGGCTCATGACCACGGCGAACGTGCCCGGACCGCTGAGTCCCGGCATCGCGAGCGGCGTGAATGCGATGTCGTACTTGATCTCGCCCCGGGCCGCCACTTCGCTCGCGACCGTGGGCGCGCTCGGAAACAGCATCCGGAAGCCGAGGAACGCGACGATCATGCCGCCCGCGATACGCATACCGGGCATCGAGATCCCGAAGAAGTTCATGATGAGACTGCCCGCGACGAGGAAGCTCGCCATCAGGACAAAGGTATAGACGCAGGCACGCCGGATCTGCCGCTGGCGCTCTTCCTCCGGCAGGTGCGACGCAACCGTCATCACCAGGGGCACCGCGCCCAGCGGGTTGACGATGGGCAGGATCGCGAGCACGGCCCCGGCCGTGTATCCGAGAAATGCGGTGAGCCAGTTCATGTGCGCACTCTAACCGGCCGCTAGAATCGCCGCATGTCGACCTCGCGAAGCACACCGCGCCTGCGGATGACGGCCATGCTGCTGGCCACCGTGCTGCTGCTCGTGGCCGTTTCGGACCGTCCCTGGGCCCGCGGGCTCGCCGGCGAGGCGCTGCAACTGGCCGGCTTCGCCTGCATCGCGTGCGCGGCGCTCGGTCGCGTCTGGACCTCGGTGTTCATCGCCGGATTCAAGGACTCGCGCGTCGTGCAGGTGGGGCCCTACTCGATGCTGCGCCATCCGCTGTATGCGCTGTCGCTGCTGGCGATGGCCGGCGTCGGTCTCACGACCTGCAGCCTGACGATCACCCTGGGACTGCTGGCCGTGTTCGGCGCCGTCTACCGTGCCGCGGCGCGCGAGGAGGACGCCCACCTGCTCGCGGTGCACGGCCCGGTCTTCGAGCGATTCAGGGCCAGCGCCCGGTCCTTTCTTCCGACCTGGTCGACCTACCGGGTACCGGAGACGCTGGAGGTGCGTCCGCGCGTGCTCTGGAAGGCTTTCCTCGATGCAGGCTCGCTGCTCGGCTATTACGCGCTGCTGCGACTCGCGGACGCCCTGCAGGTGGCAGGCGCGATCCCCACCCTCGTGACCCTGCCGTGACCGAAGCCGGCGACGGGTCCCTCCTCAAGCGAGACCTCTTCGGCGTCGTTCGACGTCGTCCCGCCGAGCCGGGTGCTGGCACGAGCGAGTGGGTCGAGCGCGACACGACGCAGGCCGCGCCCGCCGTCGGCTGGCTGGCGCGACGACTCGCGGCCCGCGAGGCGCGCGCCCTGAAGGCCTTGCGCAAGGTGCCCGGCGTACCCCGGCTGGTGAACTGGGACGGCCGGTGCCTGCGACGAACATGGGTTCCCGGCGTACCCCTCCATCGGGCGGGAGGCGTGGAACCGCGGTACTTCCGCGAGGCACTGCGCCTGCTGCGCCGGCTCCACGCCGCCGGCGTGCTGCACAACGACCTCGCGAAGGAACCGAACTGGCTCGTGACGCCGCAGGGCCGGCCTGCGCTCGTGGATTTCCAGCTGGCGATGCGCCCGCGCTACCGGGGGCGACTGTTCAGGATGCTGGCGTACGACGATCTCCGGCACCTGCTGAAGCACAAGCGCACCTACTGCGCCGGGCACCTCACCGCTCGTGAGCGGGCCATCCTCGCGCACCGCTCGCCCCTGGCGGCCACGTGGGCGCGCACCGGGAAGCCGGTGTATCGATTCCTGACGCGGTCGGTGCTGGGCTGGTCGGACCGCGAAGGTGCGGGCGACCGCGGCGGAACCTAGGGATCGAGAGCCTCGAAATCGAGCGCCGGCTGGTCCCCCGGGCGAAAGTAGACGTAGCGTCCACTCATCTGCCCGAGCATCGCGTCACGCTCCGCGCGCGAGGCGAACCAGTGCTCGCGCGTCCATTCGTCGCCGAGCAACGCACGGAACGGGTCGCCCTTGCGCAGTCGCACGCGGATCCCGAACGGGCGCTCGGTCGGCAGTGGCTCGCGGAGATTGTGGGCGTGACAAGTGGCCATGACAGGTCCGGACGGCGGTCGTCCGTTCATCATACAGCGACGGCCGCGCGCCGTACCCTGCCCCTGCCGTCAGAAGGTGCGGCCGAGCAGCAGGTAGAACGCCCGGGTTCCGCCCTCGCCGAAACCCGCAGCGAGATAAACGGGGCCGAGCGGACTTTCCGCGCCGAGGAACACGCTGCCGCCCATCTCCAGCGAGCCCCAGTCGACGTCGTCGCGCGTCCGCCAGGCATTGCCCGCCTCGATCGAGGCGCCCAGGTACGCCGGGAACTCGAAGAAACCCGTTCCACCACGGCTGACGCGTCGATAGGCGATGGCCCGCGCCAGCCCGTACTGCGTCCCTGCGACGGCATCGGCCGGCAGCCCGGACAGCTCGAGAAATCCGCCGAGCGTGTACAGCTGCTGCGGCGATACGACGCGATCATCGAGCGCGGATCCGCCCTCGATGCCGAGGACGACGCTGTAGCGCTCGTGGGATCGCGCGATGAGCCATTCCGCCTGCAGCAGGTCGGCATCGTCGCTCGCACCGAGCGACGTCCGCTCGGCCCGCCAGGCCGCGCGGAAGGCCTGGCCATGTCGGGGAAAGTAGGCGCTGTCGAGTCGGTCGTAGCCGAACATGAGGAAGCCGGCGCCGAGGTCGAACTCCTGCTGCGGGAGCCCGGGATCGCCGACCAGCACGCGACTGCTGCCGTCGCCGCGCGCGAGCCCGAGGCGGACCTCGCCCCAGTTCGACAGTTCCGCACCGATCGCGACGGCAAGTTCCGAGTCGCGCACCCGGTATCGTGCGACCCGGTCGCCCTCCTCGACCACCTGCAGGGTCTCCATCTCGTAGCGGACGCTCGGCGCGATGAACAGGTCGCTCGTCAGCGACAGCGGCTGGAAGAACTCCGTGAAGAAACGCGGCTCCTCGCCGAGCTGCACGTCGGTGAGCCACTCCGCGTCATACCGGTTGAGTCCGGTCATGAGCACCCGCAGCCCGGCATTGGCCGCCGCACCGCCGTCGTAGTCCTGTTCCACGCTCACGCCGAGGCGGAGGAAATTCGGCCCCCAGGACTTGCGGCGTGCGTCGACTTCGAGCCCGAGCGCACCGTCCTCGCGGACCAGCCGGTAGTCCAGCGCCTCGTAACGATCCAGTCCGTACTGGCGGCCGAGCTTGCGCTGCAGCGCCTCAATGTCGAGGGGATCGCCCGCGAGTCCGCCGAAGACGGCTTCGATCCGCGCCGCGTCTTCCTGCGACCTGGGGCCTGCCCGCACGAACGCCAGGCGTTCGGAGGGGTCGTGGACGCGCCGCCGCCCGGCCAGGTAGCTGTCGTAATCCCCGCGGGACTGCGAAAAGGCCTCGAGCCGCGGTCGCACCGCGCCGACCGCGGACTCCCCGGCGGTCATCACCTGCGGCACGCGGTCGAAATCCACGGCGGTCATGCGTCCCAGTTCCGGCTCGATCAGGACATCGCGCCCGGTCAGTTCGGCACGCGACTCCATGGTGCCGCGCCGGACCATGATGCCGATCATCTGGTTGGTGACGTCGAGCGGAGACTCCAGTCCGTCGCGCGTCGCGAGCGGGAAACTGACGTCCACTGCGATCAGCACGTCCACGCCCATCTGGCGCGCCAGGCTGACGGGGAGATTGTCCACGAGACCGCCGTCCACCAGCAGGCGGTCGCCGATCTCGACTGGTGCCAGCACGCCGGGGGCAGACATGCTCGCGCGCAGCACCGTCGCCAGGTCCCCCTTGCTCAGGACCACGGGCTCGCCGGTCTCGAGATCGGTGGCGAGCGCGCGAAACGCCGTCGGCAGCCGGTCGAAATCCTCGATCTCCGCGACGCCCAGTGTCGCATCGCGAAGCAGCTGTGTGATCTTCTGGCCCTGGACGAGACCGAGCGGCAGCACCACGCCCTCGCCCTGACGAAAGCCGAGGGCGCCTCGCGCGAGGAAGCTGCGGTCGTCCTGCTTGCGCCGGAAGACGAGCTCGCGCCGCGGGGCCCGGTCGCGCAGCAGTTCCTGCCAGTCGAGCTCGCGGAACAGGTTCTCGATGTCCGCGCCGCTCAGGCCGGCGGCATACAGCCCGCCGACCACTGCGCCCATGCTGGTTCCAGCCACGGCGTCGATGGGAATCCGCAGTTCCTCCAGCGCTCGAATTACGCCCACATGTGCCGCGCCCCGCGCACCGCCGCCGCTCAGCACGAGGCCGATACGCGGTCGCTCCGGCTCGGCCGCGCTGCGTGCATCCCCGGACGCCTGAACCGCGGTAGCCGCCTGTATCGCGGTGGGTGCCGCGAGGCCGAAGACGACGGTTGCCAGCAGGACGTATCGACTCAGCATGTGCATCGCTCCGGATCGCGTGGCCGCGATACTAGCAAACGCTTGGCGCGCACCGACCCGCGCGGCAATGTTGGATAATCGACCTCGATGAGCCTGCATCACCCGCCCGCCGTCTCCGCGCCCTGGTCATCGCACCCACCTGCGACGGCCGCGCGGGGCAGGATCCGGTTCGCCGTCGCGGCCATGCTGGCCTGCATCGGAGCAGACCCGCGTGCATCGGCCACGGCGCTCGAGGAGATCGTCGTCACCGCGGTGCGGCAGCCGGTGGCGCAGCTGTCGATCCCGCTCAGCCTCGGCTCGGTCAACCGCGATGCGATCGTGCTCGTCGGGTCCACGCATCACGCCGAGATCCTGAATCGCACGCCGGGCGCGATGATCCAGCGTGGCAGCGGCCAGGAAAGCCTCACGGCCATTCGCTCGCCGGTCCTGACGGGCGCAGGCTCCTGCGGCGCGTTCCTGTTCCTCGAGAACAGCATCCCCATTCGACCCGTCGGCTTCTGCAACGTGAACGAGATGTTCGAGATCAACACGGAGCAGGCGCACGCCATCGAGGTCCTGCGCGGCCCGGGGACGGCCGTCTATGGCTCGAATGCGATGCACGGGATGGTCAACGTCCTGCAGCCCGCACCGGCTGAGCGGCCGGCGCGCGCCGCGGGACTGGAAGCGGGACCCTCCGCGTATGGCCGCATCAAGTTCGAGGGTAGTTCGGCCGCGACAGATGCGAGCTACGGGATCGCCGGCCTGTACGCACACGACGGGGGCTGGCGGGACGACTCCGGGTACGACGAGGCCAAGCTCAATGCCGTGGCCGAGTTCCGCCGGGGCGAGATGCCCGCACGCTTCGACCTGGCAGCGACGTCGCTCGATCAGGACACCGCGGGATTCATCGTCGGCAAAGACGCCTATCGGAGTGACCAGCTGAGCCGCGAGAACCTCAACCCTGAGGCCTACCGGGAAGCGAGCGCGGTGCGCCTGACGGGACTGCTCGAGCCATCCGTCGCCGGGACCGGCAAGCTCGAACTCCGACCCTACCTGCGCACCTCGCGCATGGAATTCCTGCAGCACTTCCTGATCGGCAAGCCGATCGAGCGCAATGGACAGGAGAGCATCGGGCTGCTCAGCAGCCTCGCCTGGCACGCGGACCCGGACTGGAGCGTGATCGCCGGCCTCGATCTCGAACTGGCAGACTCATTCCTGGAGGAGGACCAGCCGTTCCCGGCCACGGGCGCGCCGCCTGCCGCCATCGAGATCCGCCCGGCGGGGCTGCACTACGACTACGAGGTCCGTTCGTACGTCGCGGCACTGTACCTCCACGGCGAGCGACGCTTCGGCCAGCGCTGGCGTGCGACGGGCGGAATCCGCGCCGAGTCCGTCAGTTACGACTACGACAACCGGATGCTGGCCGGGAACACCGACGAGAACGGGATGCCCTGCGGCGGCAGCGGCTGCCTATACACACGCCCGGCCGATCGGACCGATGCCTTCGTCAACATAGCGCCGAAACTCAGTCTCGCCGCCGAACTGCACCCGGGCGTGATTGCGTATGCGGCCGCCTCGCTGGGCTTCCGCCCGCCGGAGATCACGGAACTGTACCGGCTCCAGCGAGGACAACGCGTCGCCGACCTCGATTCCGAGCAGCTGAATGCGCTCGAGTTCGGCATCAAGTCGACCTCCGAATCGCTCGACCTGGCGCTGGCGCTCTTCGACATGCGCAAGAGCGACGTCATCCTGCGCGAGGCCAGCGGCTTCAACGTGGGCGACGGCCGCACGTCCCACCGCGGCCTGGAGTACGAACTGCGCTGGCGTCCGGTGCAGGACCTCGAACTGTCGGGCCTGGGAACGTTCGCGCGCCATCGTTATGAGTTCTCGCGCGCCGTGGAGGGCGGCGAGACCATCGTCAGCGGCAACGACATCGACACCGCTCCGCGCGACGTCCACCGCGCCGCCATCGCCTGGCAGCCGGCTTCGCCGGTGGTCCTCGAGGCCGAGTGGCTGGTGGTCGGCGAGTACTGGCTCGACGCGGCGAACGCACACCGCTATCCCGGCCACGAACTGCTGAACCTGCGCGGTCGCTGGCAGGTGGCGCCCGGGTGGTCGGTCGCGGTCCGCCTGAACAACGCGCTCGATCGCGACTATGCCGACCGTGCGGACTACGCTTTCGGGAACTACCGTTACTTTCCCGGCCGGGGCCGGGCGCTGTTCGCCGAGATCGCCTGGCGGCACGATCCCTGACGGGCCCGCCGCATCACATCGAGCCGATCATGTTGATGAACACGCCCTGGTGGTCGTAGCTCAGGTCCGTCAGGTCGTCGGAGAAATCCGTGAAGTTGTAGCCGACACCGACCTTGAAGTGCTCACCGAGATAGCGATACACCGTGACCAGCGCACCTGAGCGACGCTGATCGACGTCGGGCAGGTCGAGCGTCCGTGCCTCCACCAGTCCCTCCCATCCCGCGCGGAAACGCCAGTCGGTGCGCAGCACGACGAGCTGGGCGGTGTTGTCGAAGAACTCCGGGTCCTCGCGCTCGAGGCTGACCTGCCCGAGGCGGTATGCATACTTGCCGCCGACCGACCAGGCTGCGTTGAGGTCGTAGGTCAGGTCGACCGAGGCCACGTGACTCTTCTGGATGAATTCTGCCGGCGTGCCCTGCAGCGTCACCTGGTCGGTGGTCGGCAGGTTGAAGAAGTACGTGTACTTGGTGAACGCATTGAGCCGGTCGTTGCGGACGGGACGGTAGGCATAGCCGATCACGGCCTCCGTGTACCCGCCGTCATAGAAATCACCCTGGGTACTGTCGCTCACGGAGTGGTTGAGCTTGCCGATCAGGCGCCAGTCGGGCGTCTGCTGGTAACGCAGCGTATTGCGGAACAGCCAGGTCTTGCGCTCGTACACGCTGGTATCCGCCTGCTCGGTCTCGTCGAGGCGGTACTCGATCGCGCTCGAGAGCTGTATCGCATCGCGGCCGTAACCCACGCGGAGGCCGCCTGCCTTCCGGTCGGTCTCGGCGCCCGTCTGCGCATCCGTCAGCGTGCCCACGTCTGCATTGGCGCCCAGGGTCCACCGCTCGTTCGCGACCAGGCTGAGCCCCGTCGCGTGGGTCAGGCCCTCCAGGGACTCCGTCTCCTGGTAACGCTCTTCGATGTACACGCTCGTCGCGTCCGACAGGCGCCGCTTGAGGCCCGAGACCAGGTTCGCCCGCCGCCCGGACAGCCCGTTGTCCGTACGCTCGTTCTCGAGCGAGTAGTTCAGGTAGAGGTTGGTGCGTTCCGACAGCAGGTAGTTCGTGCCGAGGCGGCCTCCGGGACCCAGGTCGCCGCTCGACACCTCTGCGTCGACCCGGAGCCGGTCGCCGAACTGGTACGAGCCGCCACTGCCGATCCGTCCGTTGTCCTCGCGGTCTCCGGTCTTCGAGAGGGTCTCCTGGACGAAGCCATAGGCGTTCCAGGCCGCCCCGGAGTCGTAGGTCACCTGCGCCACGGCATCCGTGCGCTCACCTTCCTCCTGGGTCAGCGGGACGACGGTCGACCGGTCGTCGCGCAGATCGTTACGCACGCCGGTGCTGAACGCCCAGGCGGAGTTGAACTGGTAGGCGAGGTTGATCTCCTGTGCACTGGTCTTGAGTCCGGCCTCCTGCTCGCGCTGGTCCGCCTTGGCCAGGACGTGCAGCCGATCGGTGACCGGCAGGTCGAAGGTCCCGCCGAAGATAGTCGGTGTCCGCCAGCGTCGCGAGACCGGGTGCCGAGTAACCCTCGCCTAGCGTCTGGGCGTACAGGGTCAGGCGCCCGCGACCACCCTCGAGGAAGTCTCCGACGGCGACGCTCAGGTCCGCGCGATAGGCGTCTGCACTGGCATCGGTGAACCCGGCATCGTCGTAACCATAGAAGCCATAGCCACCGTCGTCCGAGCGCATCCCCGCGGTGACGAGACCCTCGCTGCGACCGGCCTGCAGCTTGATCCATGACTCGGCGCTCTTCCTCAGGGTCAGGTCCGCGGCATGCAGGCTGCTGTCCTGGTCACCGTCATTGGCGCTGGTCATCAATCCAAGCTTGACGTGCTCGTTCAGCCAGACGTGGCCCTGGCCACCGCCTGCCATTGAATCGATCTCGTCGAATCCCGGGGTGTACTCGTAGTGCACCACCAGGAACGTCTCGTCCCCGCTCAGTCCGCTGCTGCGAACCAGCAGCCTGTCATCCGCGACCGACGACAGGGGCTCGGACAGCAGGAGGCGCCCCTGCAGGTAGTCGATGTCGTAGTCGATGGACGGACGGAGGTTGACCACGCCCGTCACGGTCTGTGAATCCTTGTCGCGCAACTCGATGCGCACGCTCTCGGAGCCGGCCAGGATGTCCTGGCGTCGCAGGTAGTAGAGCGAGCCGCCGGTCCCGCGGAACGCCTCGTAGCTGGCAACGGTGCCCGGCTCGGCCGCGAAGCCGTCGACTGCATAACGCTGTTCGCCGAAACCGGTCGAGGTCGCGGCCTCGTAGTGCAGGTTGGCCCCGTAGAGCCCGCGATCCACCTGGGCGAGTTCGTTCTGCCGATAGCCGACGATGAAGTTGCCCCACTGCCCGTAGTTCTCGTGCTGGCTCAGGCGGACGTAGAGCTTGCCCATCGTGGGCGCCATTTCGTCGACGATGGAGTCGTCACCGAAGGTGGGATAGTGGTAGTCGGGATCGATGCGGCGGAACAGCGAGTCGGGCGACTTGTCGAGCAGGTTGCTGAAGAGATCCTCCACGGGGCCTTCACGCGTATCCGCGCTCGCCGTGAGCCGCCAGTCCTCGCCGAACTTGCCGTTCAGGTAGAACGCCAGCCGGCCGTCCAGCGGGGAGTCGGGATCCTGAGGGGCGTTCGCGCCCTGGAGCAGCTTGGCCGGTCCGTTGGTGCTGCCCTCCGACGCCGTCAGATCGGCGATGCCGACGTAGAACCAGTCGTTGCGCTTGAACTCGAGGTCGCGCAGGAAGAGCGTGCCGTTGCCATCCGCGTCGAGCACTGCAACTTCGACCGACTGCGCGCCCGTCGGCAGGATGGACTCTGCGACGAACTGGCCCTGCCCGTCGACCGGCACCCATTGCCCCGCAACCCAGACCTGGTGGCCACCCGGGACGCCGGTGCCGCGGACCGTGATCGTGCCGCTGCCGAGCTGGATGTTGCGGATGGCCAGGCTGCTCTCGCCGTAGCCCGCGAGCAACGGGCCGTCGTGCAACGGGGCGTCTGCTCCGGACTCCAGCGCCTGCCCGTCATCGTCTTCGTCCCCGTGCAACAGCCACAGCGGCTGAGGCGACGTCTCGTCGAAGTTGCCTTTCCCGTCGTATGCGCGCAGAACGTACTGCAGTTCCCGCAACGCCGGAGCGCGGAAACGCTCTGCCTCAGGCTGCCACTCCGCCAGGCCAGCCGCATCGATCTCGAGGACATCGATCGGCGCGGACTGGACAGACTGCCCGCGCTCGAAGATGCGCACTTCCGACCGATTGATGAAGGCGCCGTAGTTGGCGTACATCCGGAAGCGGACCATCGGTCCCGCGAGAGTGCCGTCACCCATCTGCGCGAGGTTCACGCTGGCCGGCGAGGCGGCGACACTGAGCCGCGGTCGGGATTCCAGGTTGTCGAACTGCAGCTCGATCTGCGCCTTGTCCAGGGCGACGTCGGTGCATCGCTGGATGTCCGCGGAACTGCGGCTCGGATCGTCGATCGGCACGCCGTCGACGGTGATGCGCATCAGGTTGAGCTCGTACGGGCTCTTCGGCGCGATCTCGCGCGTGAGCCGGGTGATGTCCACGCCGTCGTAGTCGTCGAGCGGCGCGGGTTCGTCGTACACGACCTGCACGCGGACGAACGACGTCTCACCCGTCAGGAATCCGGCGTTCACCACGTCGTCCGAGTGTACGAAGCCCCGCCCCTCGTGCTCCGCCTGCGATGGGGACAGCCCCATCTCGCCGGCCACCGTCTCCATGGCCCGCCGCGCACGCGATGCCGAAAGTCCGATGTCGTCGCCGTAGACCGTCGCCGTACGGCGGTCGAGGCGCTCGTTGGCGGTGTAGCCGATGAAGCGCAGCCGCACGTTCCGGCGACCCGCAAGGTCCGTCATCGCCCGCTTCAGGCTCTCGGTGTAACCCGGTGGCAACACGGCGCGACCACCTTCGAGCTGCAGTGGCTCGAGGCGACCCCAGGGCGGATCGTATACCCGGGTCAGCAATTCCTCCCCGGCGTCCGCCGGGCACAGTTGCGGCTCGTCCGGCAGCTCCTGCAAGGGATCGTCGTACCAGAACTCCACCTCGACTCGCCGGTTGAGCGCGCGTCCCTGCGCCGTTTCGTTGGATGCGACGGGCAGGCTCGCGCCGCGACCGTCGCTCTCGATCATGGCGCCTGGCAGGCCGAGCGTCTCCTGGATCGACAGTGCGACGCGATGCGCGCGCGCCTTCGACAGGGACAGGTGATTGCCGTAGATGGACTCCGTCCGGCCGGAGAGCGGCGTGTCATCGGAATGGCCGATGAAGCGGGCCCGCACATTCTGCTTGTCGCGCAGGTTCTCCAGTGCCTGGCCCACCTGCCGGGTGAACTCGTCCGTCAGGCCGATGGAGTCGCTCTCGTAGCGCAGCGGGGCGACCAGGTTCCGGACGCGGGCCCGGCGCGCGTGTCCTTCCTGGTAGCGCAGCTTGCACACCGTCTGGACGCGACACACCTTGACGCGCTTGAAGTCGTCGGTAACAAGCACTTCCTGCTCCCGCAGACCCTCCCTCGCCTCGTCGTACCAGACTTCCACCTCGACGCGCCGGTTGAGCGCCCTGCCCGCCTCGGTCGCGTTGGTCGCCACGGGCTGCGAGTCGCCGGCCCATTCGAAGGAGATCGCCTCGGGCGGCAGTGCCAGCGCCAGCTTGAAGAACTCCGCCACCTCGCCCGCCCGCTCGCGCGACAGGCCCTGGTTGTCACCGTAGACGCGAGCGAGCGCGTCGGACAGGGGCTGCGTATCGGCATGACCGACGAAGTGCAGGCGCACGTTGCGCCGGTCGCGCATGGTCTCGAGGATTTCCTCGAGCTTGCGGACGTACCCTGCCGGAATGTCAGCCACCCCGGATTCGAAGCGTATCGGCGCGACGAGCCCCGTCAGCTTGACGGTTTCGAGTTCCTCGGCGGCAACCTGCCGGGTTTCGAGTCGATCGCCCGCCTGCGTCTCGAGCAGGGCTGGATCGTGGGCCCATTGACCGAAGGGCTGGTAATCGGACAGGTGCCGCTCGACGGGCTCTCCGATTGCGGAGTCGTTGACCGGCGCGGCGTGCACGCCTGCCGTCGCGAAGGACGCGGACGCCAGCAGCAGAAGCGGGATACGCCTGATCATTCGGGCCACCTGCCGGATGACTCGCGCACCACCGGCTGCCCGGGCGGGGCTCCGAGGCGCCAGAAGACTTCATTCTCGATCGTGAGGCGATAGCAGCAGTTCAGTGCTTCCCACGCCGCGCCGATCTGCTGCCGCACGGCCTCGACGCGCCGCTCGACGAGTTCCGCATTCTCGACGTCGGCGAGGTAGGACAGCCGCAGGACGGCCGGGGCCTTGCGCAGCTCCTCCATCAGGAGATCGAGCCTCGGCTGCCACTGGACGCGCATCTGCGTGCTGCCCGGCTCGAACACCGCGTCGGCGATGTCGAGGCCGATGACGCGATGGACCGACGCACCGAAATTGAACTTCAGCGTCTTGCCGCGGGTTGCCCGCTGGATGGCTGTCGGTCGCGTGGACGGCCGATACCCGCTCGGCAGCGTGCGGTCGTCCAGCTTCAGGACGAAGTTGCTGCCGCGACCTTCCGCCGGGGTGGTCGCACAGGTGATGTGGAACCGCCCGTGGGCATCGGTGGTGGAGGTCAGGCCGCGTGCCGTGACCACGCGTACTCCAGCCAGGCCCTGCTCCCCGTCTTCCTGCAGACCGTTGCGATTGGCGTCGTCGAACACCTTGCCAGTGACGTCCGTGCAGTCGAACGTCGGGTCGGGGACGACACGCACCGTGGCGCTGGCCTCTCCGGACATCGCATTGCCGGTCAGGCCGCTCACGACCTGGGCACGGTTGACGAACTCGCCCTCGGTCACGCCGCCGCCCACGGCCAGCAGCAGCTTGAGCGTGTGCTGGCCGGACCCGGAGAGCGTCAGGGCGTTCCAGGCGAGCTCGCGGCCGGCCACGGTCGGCTCCGCGGGGATACCGTCGATCTGCGCCGAGCCCTCGACGTAGGTGAAGCCTGCCGGATACCGGTCGACCAGCGTCACGTCGGTCAGTGCCGCGCCGTACTGGTTGTTCACCGTGATGACGTAGGGCACCAGCTGGCCCCGCGTGACGTTGAGCATCGGCGTGGTCTTGCTGATGCCGATCGCACCGTCGAGGTTCGGATCGAGCGGCAGGTGGTTGTTGAACAGCTGGCTGGAGCCTGGCGGCTGGCTGTCATCGAGCGTCAGGTGAACGTGGTGTGCCGTACCGGGGCTGCGCGCAGGAACGGAGGCGGCCGGAGCCAGTTCCGAGGGCTGTGCTTCGCAGTGCTGCGCCGTCGCCGCGACGGCGTCGTCGGCGCTCCCCGGGCAGGCGGGGACCGAGAACGGTGCGGTGGTCGGTCCCGAGACCGGAGGGATCAGCTGCGAGTAGCCCGCGACGTAGCCCGACCCCGGCGCCGTCACGCCGATGAGGTAGGCACCACCACTCGGACAGCCGGGGCCGCTGAAGTTCAGGTCGAACCTGTAGTAGCCGCCGGCGAGCGTGACCTGGTTCTGCTGCGCCGGATCATCGAGGCAGCTCGTCGGAACGGGCGAACCCGTCGAGGCGTCGAGCAAGGTCAGCACCGCCCCGGCGACCGGTGCACGCGTGAGGGAGTTGTAGACGACGCCGTGCGGATCGATCGGCAGGTTGAGGCCCTGCAGGTTGGCGCCGGCCGGCACGACGATGTCGGCGATCCGCTGCAGGTAGTTCGTGAAGTCGGACGCCGCCCGGCCGAGCGCCGCCGTCGTGGCCACTGCGCCGGGCGCGACGAAGCGCAGTTCGTAGGCCTCGCCGCTCGCATAGTTCGGCGCGAGCCCGCTGATCCGGTACGCGCCGTTGGCATCCGTCCGCGTCGAATGCAGCGGCTGGCCATCCCGGTAGAGATCGACCGTCCAGCCTTCGAGCAGCCGCTCGCCCATGTCCAGGACGTCGTCGAAATCGGCGTCGTGCCAGGCCGTGCCATTCAGGATGCCGGCCCCCGGCACGCCCCCGACGTCGACCGAGACACTGGCGCTGGCGTTCTGCACCGGGTCGTTCCAGTAGGCGACGCCGGTATTGGTGATGCGCGTGCCCATCGCAAGTCCGGCCGCGATGACCGCCCTGAAGCGCAGCACGACGCTCGCGCCGACCGGCAGTGGCCCGTTCACGGCGGAGTAGCTGGCCGTGATCGTGCTGCCCGCGAAACTCACGCCGGCGGTTCCGCCGTTCATCGTCGCCGAGAGGTCGACGTAGGCGAGGTAGCCGGGCTGGACTGCATCGAGGTCGTCGGTGATGACGACCCCCGTGGCGGGGGTCGCCGCGATGTTGGTGGCCGTGACGACGTATTCGAGGACAGCGCCGGGCAGCGCCGGTCCGCCACCCACGACCGCGACCTGCTTGGTGATCGAGAGCTGCTGGCCGCCGCCGACCACGACGACGGTCGGTTCGGGCCCGGTGGCCGGATTGCCGTCGCCGTCGGTCAACAGGTTTGGCAGCGCGTTGCTGTAGACCGCGGCCTGGTTGCTGATCAGCGTGCCGGCCGGCACGCCGTCGTTGACACGCAGGTCGAACTGCACGACCGCAGCGGCCCCCGGCGAGACCGTGCCCTGACCCGCGCCCGGAAGCGGCGGCGTCAGGTCCGCGGAACTCACGTCGATGCCCGCAACGAGCGGTGAGACGCCGCCGTCGGGCTGACCGACCTCGAGTCCGTTCAGCCGCGTCGAGTTCGCCACGTAGGTGGTGTTCACCGGAACGGCGTCGGCCAGCCGGATGCCCGTGGCCGGCGTCGAGCCCGTGTTCTGCACCGTGATCGTGTAGCGCAGCACGTCACCCGGGTCGACGACGCCGGGCGACCCCTGGTCGGTCAGCAGGACGGCCCGCTTGTCCGCGTACAGGAGCGGCAGGTTGCCGACGATGTCGCGCGTCGGATCATTGACGACGGGCGTCGTCGGATCGTCCGACGGAACGTCCGTGACCAGGTCTGCAACGGAACTGACGAAGCCCTGGTTGGCGATCACCGTGCCGTCGACCGCGTCCGGGTCCACGACCACGTCGAAGGTGACTGTCGCCAGGCTGGCAGCGGCCCCCGTCGCATCCGCCGGGATCGCTCCGCCCGTCGAGTTCGAGGCCGCATTGACCAGCATTCCCTGGACCAGCGGCGACGTCCCCCCGGAGTCCGCCACCGCGACGCCGTTCAGCGTCGTGCTGCCGGCGACGTAGGCCGTATTGACCGGAATCTGGTCGCGCAGCGTCGCGTCCCGTGCGTTGGAGGTGCCGACGTTGCCGACCGTGATGGTGTAGCGCAGCGTCTCCCCGGCGAGCAGGACGGCCGGATCTGCGCTGAGGTCGGTCGAGGTCTTGAGGACCCGGAAGACGGGAGCCGAGGTGATGCGGACGCGCGTGGGATCCTCATCGCCGCCGATGGCCGGGTCCGCGGCACCGTCGACGTTCGGATCGTCGCTGACCGCCAGCACCACGTCCGGCCCGATGAGCAGCTGCGACTGGTTCAGCACCAGCATGCCGTTGTCGATGACCGGCGCCAGCGTCACCTCGAATTCGATCACCGCGCTGCCGCCCGAGGCGGGCAGCGCCAGGTTGCGAACCACGAGGAGGCCGGTACCACTCGTCCCGCCCGTCGCGCTCGTCGCACTCGTGTCCGCCCCGGAGGGCGCGGAGACGAGCGTGAGCGACCCCGGCTGGAATGCCGGATCCGCGTTCAGGCGGTCGATCTCGTCACGCAGCGTCAGTCCGTTCAGCGCGAAGTCGCTCTGGTTCTCGATGCGCAAGCGGTATCGCAGGCGGTCTCCCGGCGTTGCGTCGACCGCCGGGCTGGCGCCGCTGGTGACGTTGCTCACCGTCTTCTCGAAGACCAGTTGCGTGGGAACGATGACGACCCGCGTGGGATCCTCGTCCCCCGCGACGGCGGGGTCGGCCTGGCCATTGACGGCGGGATCGTCGCTGAGCCCGAACGGCGAGCCGTCTGCCAACCTGAGCGCGGACTGGTTCTCGAGAACGCTGCCGATCGGCACCGACGGATCGATCACGACGTCGAACTGGACCTGGACCTGCCCGCCGGCCGGCACGTCGACGTTGCGGATGTCGACGACCCCGGTACCGCGCGCGCCGCCCGTGGCACTGGTGTTGCTGCTGTCCGCACCGGGCGGCACGGCCGCCAGCCTCAGCGAGCCAGGAACGAACGAACCCTGCGCGTTGCGGGCATCCAGTTCGTCGTAGATCCGCACATCGGTCATCGCCTCGGCGGAACGCAGGCTCAATGTGTAGCGCAGCGTGTGTCCCGGTGCGGCCGTGGTCGTCGGCGTGGCTCCCGTGGTGAGATCAGCGACGGTCTTCTCGAAGAAGTAGCCCGAGAACACCACGTTCACGGTGTGCGCGTCCTGGTGGTCGGACGTGCCGACGGTGCCGTTCGTCAGGGTCCGCAGGTACGGCAGGCGACCCGCGACGGTGCTGTCGCCGTTGAACCACTGCGTCGCTCCGGCGACGTTGGTGAGCACGGCACCGTTCGGCGTGTCCGGGTCGAGCTTGGTCCGGTACGACAGGACCAGATTCTCGCCCGGCCGGAGCGGACCGGCGGCATCGAGCAGGGTCAGCGTGAGCATGCAGGCCGGCGAGCCCGTGAAGTCGACCGTGTAGTGCGTGCCGTCGGTGAGCGGGCTGCCCGCGAGCGTCAGGGAAAGGAGTTCCGGCGCCAGTTCGCACATGCCGCCGATCGGCGCCTCGGGCAGGCGATCGTTGATCGTGACGTTCCACGCGTCGCTCAGCCCGGTATTGACCACGTCGATCGCGAATTGCCCGAACTGGCCGAGGTTCAACGAGGCCGGGCCCGTCTTGTCGACGACAAGATTGGGTGCGGCGATCGTGAGCGGCGGAGAGATGCCCCATTCGCCGGGCAAGGGTTCGTAGAACACCCCGTCGATGAGCCGGCCGAATTGCCACTTCGCGGTGTTGACGAACTGCGTCCCGAGGGTATTGGCGGGCGTGTCCTCGAGCACGACCGTCAGCTCGATGATGATCTGCTCGCCGGCGGGGATGACGGGGAAGCCGTCGAAGGTCAGCAGGCCACCGGCATTCGAGAAGCTGTGGGGAACCGCGGTGCCGCTGCCCTCCCAGTACGCCACGTGACTCACGTAGCTGAGGACCGCACCGGTTGCGTTCAGGTCGTCCGTCAGCGTGACGCCATGCAGGTCGTCGGCCGATCCGCTGTAGTCGATCACGACGTTCGTGGCCGGCGCGTACAGGACGGGCATCGTGAGCCGATAGGTGAACGGCACGCCGACCGTCGCCGTCGTCTGGCCCGCGGGCGTCTGCTTGTCGATCTTCTCGACGGGGATCAGGTAGTTCTGGCAGCCCTCCTTGATTGCGGTCGAGGATCCGTTGACGAACCAGATGCGGTGCTCGTGGACGGCGTCGCAGGCCATCTGGCCGGTGTGGACGACGTTGTCGAAGATGACCAGCCACCGCCGGTCGCTTTGCCCGGGGCTGGTGTAGAAGCTGAAATTGGTGCCGAGCGGATTGGAGGCCGGGAAGTTCCGGATCGTGCAGTTCCGATCGACCTGCAGCTGGCTCGGGGCCGGGGTCCCGGCGGCGCCGTCGATGATTCCGCCCGGGTAGTCGGAGCAGTTCTCCGCCCGGGCGGCGAAGGATGCGCCGAGCAGCAACACGCAGGCGAGCAGCCACCTGGCCGTCCGGCCGCCGCCTGCCCGTGCACCGATCGTGTTGCTGGTCGTCATCTACACCCTCGTTCCACTCACCGAGCGATCTCGTCGCCAAAGGGACCGAGGCAACCCGCAGGTCGGGTTGGATTCCGGCGGTCCCGCTGTCCTGGGGCCGAAGCCCGGTAGACCGGTGACTTTGCGTCGCCACCTTTCGATGGCTTTGCCTTTGTCTGAATCGCGTCTCAACTAGGAGTCAAACTTCACTTGCGTCTCGTTGCATCACCTCTCGTCGAATCGTTCAAGGCGCGCGCGCCGGCCGACTGGAGTCGTTGCCGCCGTCATGCTGCCGGCAGGAAATCGATCGGGTAGACGATCGTGATCGCCTCCACGTCCTTCGCCCCGAAGTTGATCGTCCGTACCCGGTCCACGACCTGCGCAGAGAGCTCAGGCGCGTTCATGTCGGACGCCTGCAGCCCGCACATCGACACGCGGCCATCCGGTTCGATCGTCAGCCGCAGCACCATCTGGCCACGCAGGCTCGGATCCTTGCGCAACTCGCGGTTGTAGAGACGGTAGAGTGCCGCCTTGTAGCGGTCGAAGACGATCTGGATCTCCTCGTCCGTGCGCGACGCTCCGACACCACCGGCGAGCGGCCGGTCGGATGCTCCACCGCCGCCGCCGCCGCCACCACCGCCCCCGATCGAGCTGGATGCACGGCCGACCTGGACTCCCGCCAGGGCGCCTGCACCGCCCGCGCCGCCCGCGCCACCGCCCCCGCCGCCACCGACGTTGCGACTGAGCGATGCGAGGTTGATGCCGCCACTGGATCCGGGCGCGTTCGTGGTCAGCATCGCCCGCTGCACCTGAGCCGGTGCCGCGTCGTCCGAGTCGTTGATGCGTGCGCCCGATCCGAGCTTCGGCGCGACGTCGTCCTTCGCCAGGCTCGCGAACGTATCGCGGAACGCCAGCAGACCGGGCTTGCCGACCTTCGGTGCCTGCGGCTCCGAGGCCGCGTAGGACTGGTCCGGCCCCGGACCACGCGGCGCGGCCGGCGCCGGGTCCTTGGTGGGGTCCGATTTCCGCTCGGTCGGTTTCGGCTCCTGCGCCTGGCGCTCCTCGGGCGGAACCTCGACAGGCCTGGGCGGCGGCACGGGCTTGGCCTGCTCCTCCCTGACGAGTTGCACGAGCCGTTCCGGCACGACGATCGGGTCGCTGCGTTTCGGCATCGGCACGTCGATCATCGGCAGGAGGATGCCGACGGCAACGCTCGCCAGCACCGCCGTCGCGAGCGCCTTGCGGAAACGCCAGTCATCCTCGCCCCCGCGTGCCCACGGCATGACCGGCATGCGCTTCGGCAGCGGACTGACCTCGCGCTCGACGATCCACTCTTCGCGCCGTCGCGCCTCCTGCTGCTCGGCGTCGTAGAGGTCCTCGCCGAGAATCTCGAGGGCTTCCTCGGTTCGCCCGATTGCCGCCAGGACGCCCTGCCGCCGCGTCTCGAGCGCGCCGATCTCGGCGCGAAATGCCTCGATCCGCTCGCGGACCCGGCGGAGCTGATCGGCCGTCGCCGGCGCATCGGCTCGTTCGCCCCAGAAGAGATCGGCGCCGCCGAGCCGCTCGAGCGCCTCGATCGATCCGCACGCCTGCTCCAGCAACTCGTGCTGCTGGCGGCGCGGTGCCAGCGCCGCAAGCTCGTCGTCGACGGCGCGCAGGTCGGCCGCGAATTCGCTCAGCTGGCCGCGGGCCTGGTCGATCTGCGCGCGTAGTGTTGTGTTGTCCTGGGCCACTGTACCGTCCACGTCGTGGGACCACCGTCAGGTGGAGGTGGTTTGGGTCTCTTTCTGGGTCACGGCCAGGGAAATCCGGGTATAGCCCTGGCCGGTGCAGGTCGACATGATGGTTTTCACCACGTTGAACGGCACAGACTTGTCGGCGAGCACCGTCACTTCGCGGGCTTCGGCCACTGCCAGCGTGTTCAACCCGATCACGCTCGCGCTCAGCTCCGCCAGGCGCGTGCTGATCGGTGCGACTTCCTCGCCCGGTCGCGCCGCGATCTCCGCGACGGTCGCGACGACCTCGCCCTGCACCAGCACCTCGTCCCGGCCGACCACGATCACCACGCTCTCGCGCGGTTTCGACTCGACCACCGAATCCGGCAGCGCCACGTCCTTCGGCTCCTGCAGCAGCTCGCTGGTGCCGGAATGGAACATCAGGAAGAAGAGCAGGATGGTGAACACGTCCATCAGCGACGTGAGGTTCAGCTTCGGAATCTTCGCCCGGTTGCGCGACATTCGCGCAATGCGTCGGCTCTTCTTCATGGCGCGTCTCCGATCGAGATCGCAGTGAACAGGGCTGCGCGCTTCAACTCGTCGCCTTCGCGGACCTCGGTGCTGCGCACCGTGTCCATGACCGCGATCAGGTGGTCGTACTCGATGTGTGGCTCCAGCAGCACGGATGCGTCTTCCTTGGCCGGATACTCGCGCTTGATGGCCGTCAGGTACTCGGTGAGCGTCCCGAGGTCGTAGTCGTCGTCGACCTTCGGAATCGCGGCGATCACCTGGGTGCCGTCCATGATCTCGATGCCTTGCTCGCGGACGACGACCTCGACCCGGAAGGTGGGTTCGGTCGGCGCCGCCGCCTGGGCGCTCGGCAGGTCGAGTTCGACGATGGTGATCCGCGAGAACACCGCGGTGAGCAGCAGGAAAGGCACCAGCACCACCATCAGGTTCAGGAAGGTGGTCATGTCGAGCTCCGGCACCTCCTTCTGGCGCCGGCGGTAGTGATGTGCCCTGGCCATGTCGTCTACGCCTGGACCTGGCGCTTCGCGAGCGTCGAAATGACGTTCAGGGCCTTCACCGAGACCATCTCGAGGCCATCGACGATCTCGCCGGTCTTCGCGGTCAGCACCGAGTGGGTGACGAGCAGCGGGATCGCGACGACCAGGCCGAAGGCCGTCGTGTTCATGGCCACCGAGATGCTCGCTGACAGCAGGTCAGCCTTCTCGGCCGGATTCGCGTTCGCGACGGCCGTAAACGCCTGGATGAGGCCGATGATCGTCCCGAGCAGGCCGAGCAGCGTCGCGACGTTCGCGCCGAGCGCCACGTACGCGGTGCGCTTCTCGAGCTGTGGAATGATCTCCATCATGCTCTCCTCCATCGCGATCTCGATGTCCTCGCGGCGTCGGACGGCACCCTGGCGCGCGAGCCCGGTGCCGAGCAGCCTCGAGACGGTCGAGGCGTCGTCCTCGGTCATTTCCCTCGCTTTCTCGAACTCGCCCTCGGCGAGGGCCGGCTGCAGCTTGCGCCAGCTGTTCTCGTTCCTGCTCCGCACGCGGGTGAGCGTGACGAAGCGCTCAACCGCGATCGCGGCGGCGATCGCGAACACCAGCAGGATCGGGTACATGAAGGCCCCGCCCGCCACGAAAGAATTTCACTATCGAATACATGATGTCCATCGTCGATTCCTCCAGCACTCAGCGTGTCACTGTTCCTGATTGCCTGTTCACCACACACCCACGGCGCCGCGCGCCGTCACTGGGACCTGATCTCGTAGTAGGCGAGCTCCCGCATGAAGACCTCCTTGTCGACCGGCTGCCGCGCGTCGTCGAGGCTGTCCGACAGGCCGAGGCTGTCCCCGATCCGCGAGCTCTTCCAGGGCACGATCACCAGCGCCTTGGGCGCCTCCTGGTTGCCCAGGATCGACATGCCCGACAATGTCTTGTCGCCGGCGGTCGCGCTGGCCACCGGCTCCCCGGCCGGAGTGCCCTCCTCGGCGCCTGCGACCGGACCGAGCAGCATCAGGACAAGCATCGTGATCACCTGCAGCATGCTGACTCCTACTGATCGGCCCGGCTGTTGACGTCGGCAATCCATCTCGTGGCGTCCTGGTCGTCCGGCACGGCCTGCCGGTACGCCTCGTAGTGTTCCAGCGCGCAGCCGAAATCCTGGAGATACAGGTCACAAAGTATCGCGAGATTGCGGTGCGCGAAGTGGAAGGATGGGTAAAGCTCCAACGACTTCTCATAGCTGGCACGCGCTTCGGCAAACTGGCCCTTCCTGCGGTAGACCATGCCGAGCTCGTTGTTGGCGATCGGATGGCCCGGATCCAGTTCCAGCGCCCGCTTCAGGCTCAGTTCGGCCCGGTCGAGGTCGCCCGTGAGGCCATACGCGATGCCGAGGTCGATGTGTGGCGCGATCGCGGCCGGGGCCTCCCCGGTCACCTTCACCAGCAGCGCGATGCCCTGCTCGATCTGCTGCTGCTCCAGCAGCCGGATGGCGGACTCGTAGTCGCTGCGCACGGCGCCACTGACACGCAGGTCCTGAGTGATCGTGAAGCCCGTCGCTTCCCGCGTGACCTCCATCTCCGCGGCTTGCGCGGCGTCGCGGCGGGCGCCGGCAGTTGCCGGGCCACAGGTCGCCAGCAGCGCGGACAGCAGCCATGCGGTGCGCAGCACCCGCGCCGACGCGTATGTCGCTTCAGTCTGTGTGTGCAACTGACACCTCCCGGGCTTGCGGCCGGTCATCGCGGCTCGACGTCTGTGCCGACTCCTCGGCCGGGGTCGGCGCGGGCGGCGGTGAATCGCCGGGCTGCGCCCCTGGGCCCGCGCCCGCTGCCTCGCCGGTCTCGTCCGTGGTGGACGGCTGCAGGGCGGCGGGGGCGCTGTATGCATACCGGTCAATCGAGCCGAGGAATCCGCTGCTGATCTCGCCCTTCGCATAACGTGCCGGCATCAGGCCGGAGAGCTTGCCGAGACTGCGGTCGATCCACGCGTTGTAGAGGCCGGTGCGCATGAGCTCCATGTTCTTCTCGTGCACCTCGATCGCCCGTTCCTCGAAGGGATAGGCCTCGTCCTCCAGGGCCAGCTCGTACTCCGCCAGCTCGGCGGCCGACAGCCCGGCCGGGCGCTCGGAATCCATCAGTGCGCGGCTCAGCCCGAAGTAGATCTCCGCCATGTAGAACGTCGCCGCGGCCGTGACGTCGCCCACCTGGTAGTCGACCAGCCGTTCGAGCGCCTGGACAGCCTCGTCCATGCGCCGCTTCTTCTCGCTCAGACTCGCCTCGAACGGCTGCTTCAACTGCAGCGACGCGAACTGCTCGAAATCCCGTTCGGCCAGCACCAGTGCCGAGCGGGCCGCGATGGTCCGCGTGCGGTTCGTCCGCTCGGATCCGGCCTCGGCATCGATACGGACGATTCGCTCGAGCTCCGCGTGGTAACGGGGCGTGTCGCGAGCGTCCCGGTACATTCCGGCGATCTTGGAGCGGATCTCCACCGCAGTGTCGATCGGCTGCGGGAACTCCTCGACGTAGCGGGTATACGCCGCCAGCGCCTGCGGCATGGCGTTCGACTGCTCGTAGAGGTCGCCGGCCAGCAGCATCGCTTCGCCACGCAGGCCGGCATCGCTCGATTCAGCTGCGACACGCTCGTACTCGCCCGCTGCCCGGTCGAGTTGGCCGTCCTGGCGGTACACGAAGGCAATCTGCTTGGTCGCCTCGCCGGCGAGTTCGTGATCCGGGTGATCGCTCCGGAACGCCTCGAGTACGCCGGCCGCCGCCGACCAGTCCTCGAGCCGGATGAGTGCCGCGCCAGCGTCATACTCCGCTGCCGCCCGGATGGTCGATGACGGCGCCGCCTGCTTGACGCGC
Source organism: uncultured Gammaproteobacteria bacterium (assembly GCA_963823535.1). Taxonomy (GTDB): domain Bacteria; phylum Pseudomonadota; class Gammaproteobacteria; order Steroidobacterales; family Steroidobacteraceae; genus RPQJ01. The sequence continues at coordinate 329,618 of CAWGLZ010000001.1, read as the reverse complement.
AGGAAGTGCGCGGCCGCCGCCCGATAGTCCTGCTGGGCACCGGCCTGCTCGCCCTGCTTGTAGATGGAGGCGGCAAGGTTGTCGACGAGCGCGGCACGGCCCGGATCGTCCTGCGGCGTGAGTTCGAGGACCTGGCCGTAGGCCTGCTCCGCCGGGGGAAACTCGCCGAGATCGAACGACGCGTGCGCCACGACGGTCCACGCCGAGCGCCGGAGCGGAAGGTCCGCGCCGGGATAGCGCTCGATGAGTCGGCTGGCAGCCGCGAGGGCCGGGCGGAAATCACGGACCGCGTACAGGTCGTCCGCCGCTGCGCCGAGCACCGCCGCGGCGTGCTCGTGCTCTGGAAATGCCTCCGCGAAGCGCAGCGAGCTCGTGATGGTGAGGGTCCGTATCGACGCCTGCCGGTCCTCGGCGGCGTGCTTCAGATCCTGGCGATGCGCGAAGACGGCGGCATAGCCGGCCGCGGCCGACTGCGCGTGGACCGGATAGTCATACGCGATGCGCTCGTACTGCTGCGCCGCCTCGCCGAAGTCCCGGTTCTCGAGCAGCAGGTCGGCCAGCTGGTAGTGCATCGGCGGCGTATCGGAGTCCGTGGGGAAGGAAGCGAGGTACTCGCGATACCAGTGCTGCGCCTCGGTGAAATTGGCAGGCTGCTCGGCGACCAGTTCCGCGTTCTGGTACAGCGCGTGGTGATGATTCGCCAGGTCCCTGAGGTTGCTCTTGAGATAGCTCAGCACCTCGGGCGAGTCCTTGACGTCGAAGTGGCGCCAGTACTCGGCCTGCAGGCCGTACCTCGAGGCGAAGTCCTTCTTGGCCTCCAGCACCAGCTTCGGGAAATCGGCCCTGGCGTAGATCTCGATCACCCGCATGCCGAAACGGGGCGAAGTGCGGTGGAACGGATTGAGGGACACGAAGGTCTTGTAGGTCGTCGCCGCGTCGTCATAGCGCAGCTTCGCGAAATAGAACTCCCCGAGGTTCTCGTAGATGCGATCCTCGTAGCCGCGGGATCCGTTGGCGGCGAAGTACTCCTGGACGGTCTCCGGCCCGCCGAGGTTCGAAAAGCCGAGGCTGATGACGCGGAACGTGTCGGCGACGCGCCGCTCCTCGTCCTCCTCGTGCGACTGGTCGAAGTCGTAGCCGATCGAAACCTTGTAATCGAGCAGCGCGATGAACCGATGCTGGGCCTCGTCGTAGAAGTCCTGCTTGTAGAGCGTCCAGCCCAGCTTGTAGAGCGCCAGCTCGTAGTACGAGGAGGACGGCCCCATGGTGATGATCGCCTCGTACGCACCTTCGGCGTCACGGAACTTCCGGCGCGTGAAGAAGTACTCCGCGCGCCTGAACTGCACCTCGTCGTAGTGCATCGAGTGACCATAGGCGGAGACCAGGCGATCCATCGTCTCCATCGCTTCTTCGGTCCGTCCGAGCTCGTCGTAGGCCCGTGCCTTCTGGTAGAGCACCTGGTCGTTGTGCTCGAAGTCCGGGTACTCGTCGAGCAACCGGTCGTAGATCGCGATGGCCTCGAGCGGTCCCGATGGCACCGCCGCTCCGTCCGCCACGACGGGCGTGCCCGCCGGTGCATCGGCGGCCGATCCGACGTCGCGCGCCTGCGTCGTGCGCTGCTCGAATTCCAGGTCCGACTCGGCCGGCCCCGCGATGCCCGTCGCGGCCGTCCGTGCGGGCGGTACATCCTCGATGCCGGCCGCCTCCGGCGCCGCCAGCTCGATCAGCTGCCCGTCGCCGTGGATGCCGAACTCCTTCTCGAGCTGCAGGTCCGCCAGCCGCCGCATCGCCTCCGGCGTCATCTCGGTGCTCGGTGTCTCTTCGAGATAGCGCCGATAGCCCTGCATGGCCTTGTCGAGACCCTGGTCGACCTCGACCTCGGCGACGTCCGCCGGCATCCCGTGCAGTTGTGCGAGCGTCCCCTGCTCCGGGGCGCCGGCGCAGGCGGCCAGCACGCTTGGTACGATCAAACCGATGAGGCGAAGATTGCGCATCAGTCACGCACCTCGCTGGTCTGCTGGCGGGTCGCGCGGTCGTAACTGTCAGCCACCGCGAATCGCGCCTGTGACTGGTAGCCGACCAGCCGCTCGCGTCGCGCCTGGAGTTCCTCGATCGCAACCGTCTCGAGGAGGTGTCCCTGGCGCGCCATCAGCCGGTTCACCTTCTCGAGCGCCGCATCGACGCGCGTGCGCAACCGGCCGATGGGGACGTCGTAGCCCACGTAGCTGTGCGTCGCCGCCTGGCGGGTGCGCACGAGGCTCTCGTATCGCTGCGTCATCGTGTCGATGACGCCGTTCAGCTCCCGCAGGTGCTCGTGGGCCTGCGTGAACCGCTCGTGGTACTCAGTCCGCAGACGCCAGGTCAGCATCCCGCGGATCCGTGCCACGCGTTCGCGCAGCGCCTGCTGCGCGGCATCGTCGACGTCCGCCGACAGGCCGTTCTCGATCAGTGCCAGACGCTCGAGCACGACCCGTTCATCCGCGTCCGCGAGATACTCCGGCCGGGGAGCGGTCAGCATGTCGTGGAGCCGGCGCTCGAGGTGTTCCCGCTGTTCCATGCGCAGGCGGATCTGCGAATCGAGCTCGCGGAACTGGGCGTCGACGTCGGGGAGCAGTGGCGCGTAGTTGCGTTCGCGCAGGCCGATGATGTCCTCGAAGGCGTCGAAGCTCGCGCGCCACGACACCAGTCGGACCCTCAGGTCCTCCAGGTCGAGGAAGTTCTGCAGACCGGTGTGGAAGTCGTGGGAGGCCAGCAGGGTGGTCAGGTAGTAGGTCTCCGGCGTCTCGGGCAGCGTACGCAGGCGAACGACCCAGTCGGGGACCTGGCGGATTTCCTCGCGCACCAGCGCCTCGAGGAAGTGGCCCTTGCGGATGCTGGCGATCGATGCGTCGACCCGCTCCAGTTCGTGGCTGTAGGTCTCGAGCGCCTGTCCGTACATCAGCGCCGCCCGGCCGTGGACGTTCAGCTGTCCGTACGCATGGGGCGCCGCGAGCAACGCTTCCTGCACCGCGAGGTCGGTGACGTCGCGCGCGGCGAGCAGGTTCCAGGGCACGAGCGCGCGCTCGTGATTGCCCGCCGTCACCTGTGCCCAGCCCGCACGCAGCAGCGCCTGGTTCGAGAACGGTCCCTCCAGCCGGACGCGGTCCAGGGAGCGTCCGGCCCGGTCGTAATCCGCCGACTCGAAGAGCATCGTGCCGAGGATCAGGTTCGCCTTGTCACGGATCGCCTCGCCGGCCGGGTCGGAGACGTCGACCTGCCCGGCACGGTCGAGCTGCTCGATGGCCTCGGCCGTTCGGCCGTCCTGGAGCAAGGCCATGCCGAGGTTGTAGGCGGCGAAGCCGGTCAGGACCTTGGAGCGCTGCAGGGCCTCGAGGACCTCGACGGCGTCGCCCGGGCGCCCGAGCGCCATGTAGACGTTGCCGCGCAGGAACTCGACGTCGTCGCGGATGTGCTCCGGGACCGGGCCCTCGATTCTCTGCAGTGCATGCAGGGCTTCCTCCGGCTGGTCCTTCTGGAAATGGATGCGTGCCAGGCGGAACGCCGCCTCGTTGCGGACAGCGGGTTCGACATCGCCTTCCAGGACCGCCTTGATGGCCCGTCCGGCGCGATGGTGCATGCGGTAGTTCAGCTCGAAGTCGCCGACGTCGAACTCGGCGGCACCGATGTGGTAGTGCAGCGAGTCGTACTGCGGCTCGTCGATCCCGTGGTATTGACCGAGTTCGGTGTCGAGCCGCTGCAGCGCGTCGAAATAGCTGCCCTGGTAGGCGTGGAAGAGCGCCTCCCCGAAATAGAGGTCCCTGAGCTCGTCGCCCAGCGACGGGCCCGCCGCGAATGATGCAGCCAGGCCCAGGACGAGCAAGCGCGAGGGCGCCCGCGCCATCGCTTTCACCAGTTCCCGAGCGCGATCGCCGGCGTGCCGGTCTCGGGGCTCGCGAGCGTCACGCCGACCAGCTTCGGTTCGATGCCCTTCTCGAAGGCGAACCGTTCGGTGCGGTCGTAGTCTTCTCCATCGGGCAGCTTGCCCGACACCGACACCTCGATCTGGTGCTGACCGGTGGTGACGTTGCCGGCATAGATGCGCTGGACTCCACCCTTACGGAGCGCGTCCAGTTCCTTGAAGCTGTAGATGTAGTGCGCGACCGGCTGGCCGTCGATCTGGATCTTCACCGCGTCGAGCCGCATCGTGTCGCCGGCGGCGAGCGCGACAAAGACCGCAACCTGCGTATTGGACGGATAGAGCAGTTTCTCCTCGAGCCGGCTCAGCTCCGCCGCGATGCCGAGGACGTCGGACTTGACCTCCTGGACCTGCTCGTCCAGTCCCTTCATCTGGTCGCGGTCGGTGCTGGTCGCCGCCCAGCCGGGCACCATCCAGGCGCAGGCCAGTACGCAGGCCAGTACGCGGGCAAGAATCCGGGAAGTTATTGGCATTTCTTCTGTCCTCGATGCACCCAAACCGGCGAAACCGCGGGCAATGCACACCGAGACAGCAGTCCGCGCAGCGGACTGGATTCCGGCGGTCCCGCTATCCTGGGGCCGTAGCCCTTTAGACCGGAGACTTTGCGTCGCCACCTTTCGATGGCTTTGCCCTTGTCTGAATCGCAGGGTCACTATGGCCCCGCAACGGATGCGCAGGCAAGACGACGAGTGTGATTCGTCTCGCAGTTCACGCCTGCGATCGACCTCGAGAGGGCGCGGCGGCCCGTCAGGCGGGGAAGAACTCGATGGGCTTGGTGGTCGTCATGACCGCGACGTCCCGGGCCTCGAAGCGGAACATCCGCACACGGGCCACGAGCTTGCGCTCGAGATCGGGGTCATTGAGCTCGCTCGAGACGACCCGGCATTCGGTGACGGCCCCCGAGGGAGCGATGGTGACCTCGAGGACCACCTTGCCCTGCAATGCCGGTTTCTCGCGCAGCGCCCGGCTGTAGAGCGCGTAGATCGCCGACTTGTTGCTGTCGAAGACGAGTTCGACCTCCTCGCGCGTCCGCGACGCCTTGCGGCTGTGGCCGCTGCGCTCGACCTCGGCAGGCGCCGCGGTCGTCGTGGGGCTCGCGGCCACGCGTGCCGTTTCGTGTCCCCGGAGGTCCGTCGAACCGCCGCCGAATCCCCGGCTGGTTTCGGCCACGGTGATGCCCCCGCTGCTTTCGCCCACCCGTGCCGTCAGCAGCGCTCGGTCCACCGTGGCCCTCTCGGCTGCGGCGGCACCGATGGCCTGCGAATCCACCGGCGTGTCGACCTCGCGCTCGCGCAACTCGGTGAGCTGTCGCGACAGGGCGAGCAGCCCGGCGCTCGCCGCCTTCTGCCGCGGATCCGGTTTTGGCGGCGCCTCCACGGACGGCTGTGGCGCTGGACGCGGCGGCGGCGTCACGGCGCGGCTCTCCGGCCTCGGCGGTTCGACCGGTCGTGGCGCCTCCACGACGGGCTCCGGCTCGGGCATGGGCGCCATTCGCGGCAGGAGGAACTCGGCGACGCGTACCGGCGCGAGCTGCGGTGGCGCAGCACGTGGCGGCACGGGCAGCAGCGGAATCACCACGCCGCACACGACGAACAGCGCGAACACCGTGGCCATCACCCGACGCAACCTGCGCTCGTCGTCCTCGGACGGCGTCCACGGCAGCGCGAAGTCCCGGTACATTGCCACGGCGGTCACGGAGATCGGACCTCAGACGCCCGGCAGGCCGCTGAATGCCTGCTCCCGCTCGACGACCGCGAACGATACCTTGCGGTAGTCGGCTGCGGCGGCGGTCGCCACGATCCGCCGCAGCACGGGGTACGGAAGCGACTTCTCCGCCATGACCGTGATCTCGCGCGGACCTGCGTCCTCCGGCTCCGGTCCGTCGCCCGCGAGCGCCACCCTCAGCGCCTCGATGACGGGTTCGGCACTCGAGCGGATGTCGGCCACGGCCGCCACGGCCTCCCCGTCGACGTACAGGGTGTCATGGCTGACGGTGACCACCGTCGCTTCACGCGCCTTGAGGTCCGACACCGACATCGGCATCGAGACGTTACGCGGGTTCGGAAGCATCTCCGCGTCGGCCGTGTGGACGAGCAGGTAGACCACGAGAATCATCAGGATGTCGATCATCGGCACCAGCGACAGGGGACCGTGCCCGCCACCGCCGCTGCGCGCGCTGCGCGTCTGGCTCAGCAGCCCGTTGTGGATCATGTCGGGGCGTCTCCCAGCGAGACCTGCGGAAACAATTCGGTGCGGACGACCTTGCCGCCGTCCAGCCGCTGCCGAACGCTCACTGCATCCATGACCTGGACGATCGTGTCGTAGTCCACGTCGTCGGCGATGAGCAGCGTGGCGCCGGTCTCCTGCGGGTGCAGGCGCTTGAGGTCCTCCAGGTGCCTCGACAGGCTCACGACGTCCTGGCCCGAGGCGGTTGCAGGGATGGTCTGCAGCACGCCGGCACGACGCTCCGCCACCTGCACGCCAGCGCGCCGGACGATGACCTCGAGTTCGAACGCCGCGGCGTCCGCTGCAACGGCGGCGCCCGGGCCCGGCAGGTGCATCTCGAGAACGTTGGTCCGGCTGAACACGGCGGTGAAGATCAGGAAGAAGGCCAGGATCACCATGACGTCCAGCATCGGAATGATGGTGAGGTCCTTGCTGCGCCGCTGCCGCGCGTGGTCGCGCAGCAGGCCGTACGCCAGCGGTGAGGTCGCCTTCATGGCAGGGTCACCGGGCCGGTGCCACGCGTCTCGCGTTCCCTGCCTGACCGCCGAGCTGCGTGGCCACCTCCGCGGGCGTCAGCGTGCGCTGCGGCTCGCCGCGACGCTCGGCGACCGAGTTCAGGAATTTCATCGACGCGACCTCGAGACCGTTCACCAGTGCGGTGGTCTTGCTTTCGAGGTACATGTGCGCAAGCAGCAGCGTGATCGCGAGACCGAGACCGAGTGCGGTGTTGTTCATCGCCACCGAGATGCTGGCGGAGAGCAGGCTGGTCCGCTCCGCCGGATTGACGTTGGCAACGGCCGCGAACGCGTTGATCAGGCCCACGACCGTACCGAGCAGTCCCATGAGCATGCCGATGTTCGCCAGCGACGAAAGCTGGTGCGTGCGTTTCTCGATGCGCAGGACGACGTCGATCAGGCTCTCGCCGACGGCCCGCTCGATGTCCTCCTGGCGATGCGCGGTCGGGATGCGCGAGATGCCGTACTTCATGACGGTCGAGAGCGGCGCATCGCTGCGATCCGCGATCTCCAGCGCCTGGCGGAAGTTGCCGGACTGGATCTGCGGTGCCAGCTGCGTCCAGAGGCGACGATTGCGGCTCGAGACCCGGGTGAGGAAGATGAGCCGCTCGATGGCGACCGCGATACCCACCGCAAAGACGGCGGCAATCGGGTAGAGGAACGGCCCGCCCTGCTTGAAGAAGTTCACGACCATATCGACCGAATTCATGGCATCGACGCTCCAGGTGGGCCGGACGGATCGGACCGGCGAGATTCAGGCAAGGCGCCGGCCGCCGCTGCGGCGGCGGGTGGCGCCCCGATGGGGTTACTTTGCGGGGTCAGGTCGCGGAAATACGTGATCTCGCGCCGGAATTCGTCACGATCCAGCGGCGAGAGGACCTCCTCGATCAGGCTGCCCATGGGACGCTCGGGCCCGCCCAGTGGCTCGGGCGCTTTCCATGGAACGATGCTCATGACCTTGGGCAACTCGCGGTTGCCGGTCACGGCCGTCGCCTCGAGTCTCAGGTGATCGACTGCGCCACGCTCCGCGGCGGCGGCAGGCGGCGGTTCCGTGGCGAAGACGGCACCCGCGTGGAGAGTGCCGGTCAGGACCAGGATGATCAGTCCCGTCGAATTCATGGTGCGGTCTCCGCGGTACGCTGCACCCGCCCGAGCCGGGTGTGCAGTTCAGCCAGCCACGACCTCGCCTCTTCGTCGGTCGAGCCGCCCGTCAGTAACAGGTAGCGCTCGTAATGCGGCAGCGCCGCGTCCGGGTCGCCGAGGTACAGGTCGAGCAGCACCGCGAGGTTCAGTTCCGCGTCCGCCAGGAGCGGATCGATCGCGATCGCCTGTGCGTAGGTGGCACGCGCCTCTGCGAAGCGTCCGAGACGTCGCTGGGCGATGGCGAGCCGGTTGAGCAGGTCGGCACGCGCCGGTTCGGCGACCAGCGCGGCCTCGAGCTGCGCCACGTCCGCGGGTCCCGCCGGGGCCCCTGCGTCCCGCTCGACGCGCGCATAGCGACCGGGATTCAGCTCCGCCAGCGCCGCGTAGCTGCGCTGAACGGACTCGTCGTACACACCCTCGGCAGCGAGGCGCAGGTTGCGCTCGTGGATACCGATGGCCTTTTCCTCGAACGGAAAGGCCTGCTCCTCGAGCAGGAGATCGTATTGCTCGAGTTCCTCGACGGACAGGTCCGGCGGTCGCTGGGACTCGAGCAGCGCCGCGCCGAGATGGCGGTACAGCTCGGCCATCGCGAACGTCGCCGCGGTCGCGACCGGCACGACGCCGTAGCCCGCGGCCCGCGTGTACGCGGCCAGCGCGGCCTCGAGCGCGCTCTTCTTGGCCAGCAGGGAGCGATCGAGGGGAACCGCCAGCCGCACCGCACGCGCGTTCGAATCGAGCGGGCCCGCCAGTTCCAGCGATGCGTCCGCGGCCAGCAGACGGCTGCGCTCGGTTCGCGATGAACCGGCGGCGGCGTCGGCCGCCACGAGCTCGCCGAGCCAGTGGAGGCGTGCCGCCTCGTCACGCGCGCTTGAAGCGAGCCGGACGAGCTCGTTGCGGGCTTCGATCGCCGCATCAAACGGTATCGGAAAGCGTGTCACGTACGCTTCGTAGGCGCGGCGCGCGGCGCCGACGTCGGCGATGGAATCGTAGAGTTCGGCGGCCTGCCAGAGCGCCGCACGACGCACCTCGATCGGCTCGGCGTCCGTGGCAGCGACCCGCTCGAACTCGACCGCGGCCTGCTGCGGACGGTCCCCCTCGACGTAGGCAACGGCCAGCTTGCGGGTGACCTCCGGCTGCAGCGCATGATCGGGGTGGGTGCGCCGGAAGGCCTCCAGGATCATGGCCGCCTCGGTCCAGGCCTGTTCGTTCAGCAGCAGCGTCGCGGCATCGAACTCGGCGGTGGCACGCACCGGGGACGCGGGTGCCACCTGCGCGATGCGCAGGAACTCACGCACCGCGCCCATGGTATCGCCCGCCGCTGCTTTGGCCTCGGCCTGCCTGTAGACCGAGGCTGCCAGGCGCTCTGTCGCCTCGGAGCGCAGCGGGTCGTCGATCGGCAGGCGACGGGACAGTTCGGCGTAGGCCTCCTCGGCCTCCACGTAGCGCGCGGATTCGAAGTACGTATGTGCGAGGACCGTCCAGGCGACGAGTTGCTGCCCGGCATCGGCACGCGCGCCCAGGGCGAGGACGCGCTGTGCCACCGACTCGGCCCGCTCGCGGTCGTTGGCGTCGAACAGCGCCTTGGTCGTCCGGGTCAGCACACCCGGCACCTCCGGGTGCTGCGCGAACGTGTCTGCGAAGCGCAGCGAGGACTCGATCGCCCGCGCCTCGAGTGCGGCCAGTGCCGGACCCGATGCCTGCGGCCGCGCCTTCTCGTACGCCACCAGTGCCGCGTATCCGGCGCGAGCGGCCTCTGGATTGTCGGCGTAGCCGTAGGCGGCGCGTTCGTACTGCGTCGCCGCATTCTCGTACTGCTGGCCCTCGAACAGGAGGTCGGCGAGCAGCAGCCGTGTGGCGGGTGCCCGCGGCCGGTCGTCGAACCCGTCGAGGTAGTCCTGGTACCAGCGGATTGCCGCCGCACGGTCCTCCGCTCCACCGTGCTTCTGGGCGAGGGCATGATGGTGCTGCGCGAGATCGAGCAGGTTCGACTCGATGGCTGCCTTCACATCGGGATCCAGCCCGTCCCCCTGGGCGGCCCAGAACGCACTGCGTGGACCATACTGGCCGACGAGTTCGCGCTTGCCGTCCAGCACCAGCGACGTGAACCCACCCTTCGCGTACGCGTCGACCGCCCGCACGAGCAGCAGAGGTGCCTCGGGACTGGCCGGCTGCCGTCGTGCAAAGGCCCGGTAAGCCTCGGCACCGTCCTGGTAGCGCTCTTTCTCGACGTACAGGTCCCCGAGCGCGCCGTAGAGCCGCGACTCGTACATGGTCGGGCCGTGCCGGACCAGTGCGGCCTGCAGGCTGTCGGGTCCGTCGCCGGCGGCGAAGGTGATCGCCAGCGCCCGGAGTGCGTCGTCGGCGAGTTCCTGCTCGGGTCTGGACAACGTCATCCCCGCGCGCAGTCGTCCGTCGACCTGCAGCAGGCCATCGAGCAGCACCAGGAACGCCGCGGTGCTCTCGTCGTCGCGGGACTGCTTGAACAGGGACCAGGCGAGCTTGTACTGCGCCTGCTGTGCGAAGTCCGAGGAATGCCCCGCCGCGAGCACGGCGGCGTAGGCTCGCTCCGCGTCCGCATAGCGCTGTGCGCTGAAGAAAGTTTCGCCACGCCGGAACTGGGCCTCCGCATAGTGGACGCTGTCGGCGTGTGCGGCGACCAGCTGGTCGAGCGCGGCGAGTGCCGCTGCATTGTCACCGGTCTGTTCGAGAGCCCGTGCGAGTTGATACAGCACCGAGTCCCGGTTCGCATCGTCCGGCTGCTCGCGCAGCAGGCGACGATAGGCGTCCATCGCCTCCCGGGCGGCCCGCGCCGCCGCGGGTGCTTCCGCGCCGTCACGCGCGGCGATGGCCTCCGATTCCGCGAGGCGCAGGTCGCCGAGCCGGCGCAGCGCCTGGGCGCGGAGAGCCTCGTCGGCACCTTCGATGCGCAGGAATTCCTCGTAGCCGCGCGCGGCCTGCCCCGGGTCGACCACCACGACCGTTGTCGGGTCCACGGCAACGCTGCGCCCTGCGAGCTCCGCCAGCGTGGGCGGCTCGCGCGACTTACGCGCGGCATCCGCCGCGGGGACAACGGCGAGGCACGCGAGGATCGAGGCGACGAGACGCGGGCTCATGGCGCGGCCTCGGCCACCGCGCCGTCGTACAGCGCGGCCAGTGCGAACTGAGCCTGCATCCCGTAGTTCGCGAGACGGGCCTTCTGTGCCTCGAGCTCGCGAATCGCCAGGCTGGCCAGGAGCCGTTCCTGCGCGGCCGCCGCCGCCTCGATCCGGGGTTGCAGCCGCTTCACTCGTCGTGCAAGTTCGACGACGCGATCCGCGAAGCCCTCGGTTCCCCGCGGGGCGGACTCTGCGGCCGCTTCCACCAGGTCGCGCCTCCGCCGCAGCTCGTCCAGCGCGGCGGCGGTCTCGCCGAGCGATGCGTTCAGTTTCCAGAGGCTGAGCTTGTAGGCGGCGTCGAGGTCCCACAGCACGCTGCCTCGCAACAGGCGCACCCGCTCGGCCAGGGCGTCGCGACGATCGCCGGGCGGTAGGGCGGCGACCCGCGCCTCCGCCCGCTCGAGATGCTGCCACTGGCGCGCTTGCTCCTCACTGCCGAGCGCGACGACGTCTCGCCGGCGGGTAACGGTCGCGAACCGGGCGACGAGTTCGGCGTGACGTCGCTCGAGCTGATCTACATCCAGCGCCTCGAGCGCCCGCGCCTTACGCGGCAGACGATCGGCGATCGCGGCCTCCCGGGCCTCGATCATCCCGTCGAACACCTCGAGCGAACCCGACCAGCGCTCGAGATTGCCGCGCATGATCCGCAGGTCGCGGTAGTTGCGCAGACCCTCGTGGAACTCGTGCGAAGCCAGCAGGTGGTAGAGATACCGCGTGTGTGGCGCGTCCGGTGCGCTCTGCAGCTGCCAGAGCCAGCCCACCCCCTCCCCCTCGGGCGTGGCCTCCAGAATGGCGTCGAGGAAGCCCCCCGAGCGGATCGCGGTGATCGACTCGTCGATGCGCACGGACTCGGCGCCGTATGCGGCGACCGCAAGCCGGTACTGCTCCGCTGCCTGCCCGGTGGAGGCGAGTGTTGCGTACGCGTAGGGGACGGCGAGGAACGACTCCTGGACGGCGGCATCCAGCACGCGCCCCTCGCGCAGCTCGAGCCACGGCACGAGCGCCCGCTCCGGGCGGTTCGCATCCGCCTCGGCCCAGCCCAGCCCGAGCAGGGCGCGGTTGGTGAACGGTCCGGTCAGCCGCACCCGCGCGAGCGCTGCAACGGCCGACTCGGCGTCGTGCTGCTGCAGCAAGGCGAAGCCCAGCGCCAGATTAGCCCGGTCGCGCAGTGCCCGCTGCTCCTCATCGCGCGGGGCCATCGAACCGACCACCTCGAGCAACGCGCGTCCCCGTGCCGGATCCCCCGAACGGACCAGCGCAACACCGAGGTTGAAGCGCGCATAGCTCGACCATCCCGAGTCGTCCGACCAGCGTTCGAGCAGCGTCGCCGCCTCGCCGAATCGCTCCGCCGCCATCAGGACGTTGGCGGCGAGGAGCCGTCGCTCGGCCTCGAGCGGGCCCGGCAGGACTCCGTGGATCCGTTCGAGGCTCCGCCACGCCTCCGCGTAATAACCGCGCTGGTAGCCGATGCGTGCGAGGTAGAAGTGAGCGCGGTCGCTCACCGACCGAGGCACCGGGCCTGCCAGCAGGCGATCGAAGATCGTGGTGGCCTCGGCGTGCATGCCGAGCGACAGGTACAGGCCGCCCGACAGCAGGTCGGCATCGGCGGCGTGAGGCCCGAGCCGCGCCATGTCCCGCGAGGCCTCGAGGCGTACGAGTGCCTCGAAGTAGTCGTCCTGGAAGAAGTGAAACAGTACGTCGCCGTAATCGAGGTCGTCGATCTTCGCGGGCGGCGGCAGGTCCGGTGCGCTGGCCGCGCTATCCGCCGCACGCGCGCCGCAGGCCAGCACCGTGCAGCAGGCGACGACGACGGCCAGCCGGTGGCGACGCGAGCGCGACATGGGTCCGTTGGCGCCCTATTCCCATTGCCGGACGGTGAACTCCGGCTGCAATGACGCCTCGCGATCCGTGATGCGGAGTTCGACGTACTTCGCTCCGACCGACTTCTCGAAGCTCACGGACGTCCCGCGACGATAGTCGCGGTCATGCGGTCCCTTGCCGGTGAACACCGCGACCAGTTCGTGCTCGCCCGCCTTGAGGTTCCCGAGATAGAGCTTCTGCACGCCGCCACGGTGCAGGGCCTCCACCTCGCGATCCGTGTACAGGTAGTTGGCGACTTCCTTGCCGTCGAGCCTGAGCTGGACGGAGTCGAGCGCGAAGAACGTACCGAGGTTCACGGACAGGAAAACGGCCACCTGGGTGCTGGCCGGGTACAGGAGTTCTTCCTCCAGCCGGAACAGGTCCCGGTTGAGATCGATGAGTTCCTTTTTCAGCCCCTGGACGTCCTGGTCCAGGGAACGGGTATCCGGCGTCGCCTCGGTCGCGGCGGCAGACGCATGGAACAGCGCGGCACCGGGCACGAGCACCGCCGCTGCACAGGCGAGCACGGCGAGTCGAATCCGGCGACGGACGGGGCCTGATGTAGTTCACGGGCTGTAGCTCCCGGATGGCCTGGACCAGTGCGTCGCGCGAGGGGGGATCCTCGACCCATGCCTGCCGGACGACGCCCTCGCGATCGATGAGCAGCGTGAGCGGCAGCTGACCGACGTCGTAGAGCCGCCCGACGGCCTGCTTCGCATCGACGAGCGGCGCCCGACCCAGTCCCATCGACTGCGCGACCGCGCCGGCGCGACCGGCGTCGCCGTCGAGGTTGACCGTGAGTGCGACCGCCGACGGCATCGCCGAGTTCACCGACGATCCGCTCGATCCCGGCCAGTGATTCGCGGCAGGGGCCGCACCAGCTCGCCCAGAAGGTCATCACCACCACGTCGCCGCGGTGCTCCGAGAGGCGCTGGTTCCGGCCGTCGGAGTCCTTGAGGGCGAAGTCCGGTGCGGACACGCCGCTCGCGGGCGTCGCGTGCGTCAGCAACGGATAGGCGAGCATGCCCGCGATGGCCGCGAGCAGCAGTGCGATGGTCTGCGCGAGCGCCGCAATCCGGGCACGCGCCTTGAGATCATTCAAATCCACGCCGGTAACCCCGCTGTCATGGGCTCCACCCGAAGACCGGAAGCTTTGCGTCCCCGTCTTTCGACGGGTTTGCCTTTTTCAGACCTGGGGATCGTTGTCTGCCAGCGCGGGCAGTGTCAACGAAGTGGCCGGGAAGAATTGCACAGCCGGAACTGCGTCACAGAACGCCGCCATCGTCGGCCCTGCCGGCGCACTTCGTCTATTGCGGCGGCTCGAGTCCGCTCGAGTAATAGATGCGACCTTCTGCGTCGACGATCACGGCTTCGACTCCCGCCATCCGTGCCACGAGCGCCATTCCCCGCTCGACGCCGAGTACGAAAACCGTGGTCGACAAGGCGTCCGTGAGTGTCGCATCCCGGCCGATGACGGTCGCACTGCGGACCTCGCGGGCCGCACGGCCCGTGCCTGGTACGAGGATGTGGTGGTAACGGACACCGTCCTCCTCGAAGTAGCGCTCGTAGTCGCCGGAGGTCGAGATGGCCTCGTCCTCGAGCGGCAACCGGGTGACCAGCCGCCCTTCGTTGCGCGGGTCCCGTACGCCCACGATCCAGGGCTTGCCGCGACGGTCGCCGAGGAGCCGCGTGTCCCCGCCGGCATTGACCATGGCGTGGTCGATCCCGAGTGCCCGCAGCTTCTCGATGGCGCGATCCACTGCGTAGCCTTTGGCGATTCCGCCGAGATCGATCCGCACGCCCTTGCGCAGGAAGCGGATGGTGGAGGCTCCGGGATCCACCTCGACCTGCCGGTAGTCGACTCCCGGCAGCGCGGCCGTGATCTGTTCGTCCGTCGGCCGACGATGTGCCCGATAGTCGTAGAGGTAGCCGACGCTCGCGTAGGTGACGTCGAATGCGCCGTCGCTGATGCGCGACATCTCGAGCGCGCGCTCGACGACCTCGATGATCCCGGGATCCAGCACCACTGGCCGCTCGAAACCACGCTCGTTCAGCCGGGAGAGCTGGCTCTCCGGCTTGTACGTGCTCATGAGTTCGTCGGTACGCCGCATCTCGTCGATGACGGTCGCCATCGCCCGTTCCCCCAGCACCGGGTCGTCGGCCCACAGCTCGACGGCCACGCGCGTGCCCATGATGGCTTCCTCGCGCTGGAACCAGTCCGCGTGGGCGACGGGCGCCGCAAGCAGCGTGAGGAGCACGGCCAAGGCCGGCAGATGAAGCCCGATCCGCATGGCAAGCTGTCCTGGGGCGTGAGCGCGGGCGCCAGCCTGGCGTGGGCCGGAGCGGCTCACAACGGCGGTCGCGAGGAAGCACGCGATTCCGCGTGCAGGCGGGCCAGGAATCCCAGCACCGCGGGCTCGGATTCCTGCAGCGTCATCATGCGCTTCTCCGCGAGCACGCGGGCGATGTCCTGGACCGAGCGTCGCCCGTCGACGAGCGAGGCAACGAAGGCGAGCACGCGCATCTCGAGCTGCCGGCCGGCGATTTCCGGCAACAGGGGTACGGGCAGATCGGTCCGCGCAAGCCACTCGGGCGCCGCCCGCTGCACGCCGGCCGCAGGCGCCTCGCGCTCCTTCACCGCGGTGAACGTCACGATCGTCTCGCGCCGCGCGTGCCGGCTCGCAGGCGAGGCGAGGTACGGCACCTCGTCCTCGCGCAGCTCCACGGCACCGAAGCCCGCGTCGGAGACGATCTCGAGGACCTCCTCGAGGGAATACCGGTGCGCCGGGTCTGCCCCGGAAAATGCCAGCGAACCGCTGTTCACCCAGCAGCCGCCCGGACGCAGCCAGGCGTTGAGTCGTCGGGCAAACACCGCCAGGTCCTCGTCCACGATGTCGACGAACCAGGGGGTCACTACCGTGTCGAACGCACCCGGCCTGAAGGGTGGCCGCGTCGCATCCGCGAAGACCAGGTGCAGACCCGGGCCGACCGGCGCAGGCGCGCGGAGCTGCCTCAGGACCGCATGGCTCGCGAGATCACGCGGCGCGACCGGGAACTCGTAGAGGTCGAGCGCGTCACCGGCATACAGGCGCCGGGCTGCCAGCAGGAACAACGGGTTCAGGTCGGCCGCCAGCAGGCAATCCGGCCGGCGTCGACCATGGAAATCATAGGCGAGGCGGCCCGCGCCCACGCCGAGCATCAGCGTCCGTCCGGACGGCCGGTCGCCGAGCGCCTCGTCCAGGACGCGATACGTCGCTTCGTTCTCCGTCGCCCCCCACGACCAGTCGCGATGCAGGTTGGCGTAGTAGCTGGTCAGGGCCTGGCCGCCGGGAAGCTCGACACCGAGGCCTCGATACACCTCCTGCGCGGCCGCGGGCGCCTCGGCGAGCAGCGGTGCGAGCACGGCCCGCAGCCGGCGCCCATGGTCGGTGCAGGCCGCAGACAGGAGCTTGAGGCGGCTGCGGGTGCTGGCCCGGATGACGTCGTCGCCGAGCGCTGCACGGTAGCGTGCGGCCTGCGCGTCCACGTCGCCCAGGAATGCATGGATTCTCGCGCGCCACTCGCCGAGGGCTGCCGCGGGATCCGCGAACAGCCACGGTATGCCACCCACGTACGTGTAGGCGGCCTCGCACGACTCGACAGCGGATCTCCGCCCGGCCGTCGTCGAGCGCGCCGCCACAGGTCGGGCAGCAGAGGAGATCGAGCGGCAGGGCCGGACCTTGCATCGGCATGCACGGAGTGCGGATCCGCGCCGGATCGTCCGGACGCTTCGAGGATCGCGCGGGAAGCGACCCTAGCACGAATGGACTCAGCCGATGCGCCCGCTGACGACCGGATTGAAAGCGATCAGGCTGTCCTGCAGGGCGGACGTGCCCAGCCCGTGCCGTGGGAACTGCTGCGCGAAGAGTGCCTGCTCGCCGTGCAGCGCAAGGTAGTTGAGCACCACCGTCTCGACCAGCAGGTTGACGTTGTTGGCCGCGGGGCTGGAACCCGTCTCGACCGAGGCGTCCGCCCGGAAATAGCCGATCTGCTGGTGCCGCGCGGCGCCGCCCGCGCCGGTGTCGAGCAGCTGCGGGCGGCCGCGCGGGTTGTAGACGAGGAAGAACGAGGCAGCGGTCGACTGATTGTCGCTGCTCCACATGAACTTGCCGCGCCCGTCGGGCGAATTGTCCACCTGGCCGTTGGCGGAGAGCGAGCCGTCCGAGAACACGTAGAGCATGAGCGGCACGCCGCGACGGGCCGCGTACTCGAGGCACGCGCCCATGCAGCGTCCGGCACGCAGGTCCCGCACCTCGCCGGTCGCCCTGCCCTGGCCGTGGTAGTCGTAGCCGCCCATCGTGATCGTGCCGGCCCCCGCGTAGCCGGACATGACCATCTTCATGACGGCGGCCGTCTTGCGGAACTCGGCGTCGGCGTCGTACTCGGCCCGCGAGAAGATACCGGAGCCGCCGACGATGTCCGGGTCGAGTTCGGGATTCAGGCTCGAGGGATCGCCGAAGCGATCGACGACGTCCGCGGCCTTGACGTAGCCGCAGCTCACCAGCTCGCGCACGACTTCGCTGCGCGTGATCGGCGCCTTCTTCGGATCCGGCCAGGGCTGCTTCGGGTCGACGACCTGCATCTTGCGGTCACTGATCCGCTGGATCGACTCCATCACCGCCACGGTGTCGTCCACGCTGAGCAGCTGCGCGAGCTGCCCCGTATCGACGAGACCCGTGACGTCGCTCGCGCGGTCCACCTTGGTCGGGCGGACCGAGAGGTCGACCAGGCCGGCCGGGGCCATCGAATTGCCGCCGGAGTCCGACGCCCGCGACCCGACCAGGGTGGCGAGCGAACCGTTGGCGCCGGCGCGGTAGATGCCGTACATGGGGTTGTGCGGATTGTTGCCCGTGTCGTTCTCGGACCTGGCGGCAATCACCGCCCCGTTGACGCTCGCAGCCGTCCCGGGCGACACGCGTTCGACGATGCCGCGCAGGAACGCGCTGTCGGAATGGAACGCGAGGCCCAGGGTGGTGTCGGTGAAGCTGAGACCGGTCGCCGGATTGATCAGCGACGGCACCATGTCGCCAGGCAGCCCGAGCTTCGCGTAGCCGGCCGTCGACAGGAAGTCGAGCTGCCCGCCCGGGCCGCCGACCAGGACGTTCGAGCCCACCATGTTGGCGCCGCCCGCCAGGTCGAAGCAGATGAAGGGAATCTTGCCCGCGCCGAGCACCTCGATGCCGCAGCTCGCCCGCAGCGCCTCGAGGTCCGGGGACAGCGCTGCCATCGCCTCGCGCGGATTGGCGAACAGACCGAAGACCGTCGGCGCAACGACCGTCCCGAGGCCGGCGCTGAAGCCCTGCGCGAGGAAGTCGCGTCGCGTCATGGGCCGCTTGTGGCCTTCCGGGTGCCGGATGGGCTCATCCAGTGCCAGCTGCCGTGGATTTGACCTGCGGATGATCATGCTTCCTTCCTCGGATCGCGGCGTTCGGACACGGTCAATGCACCAGCGTGGCCGCGCTGCCGAGCAGTGCCGCGCAGCTGGCCTTGACGACCGTGGCGGTGCGGCCGGTCGGGCAACTCGAACCGCACGCCGACAGGCGCGTGATGAGTGCGTCGAGTTCGCCGCGCACGGCCACGCCGTCGGGCTCGGTGGCGACGTTCCGGGACAGCATGCGACCGGCCAGGGCGTCGATCACGGCTCGCCCGGCCGGCTGGACCGAAAGCCACCGACGGCGAGGCCCCGAAGTCGAATCCCGGGAAATACGCGGCCCGCGCGCCGGGGTCTTCCACGAGGGCGTCGCAGTACTGGATCGCCAGCTGCGCGATTGCGACCGGATGCGCGGACACGAAGGTGTCGATGCTCTCGACCGTGGGCAGCGCCTGCTTCACCTGTTCGTAGGTGGCCTGGACCGACGACTGTGCGGTACTGACGCCGGTGAGGCTCGACATCGTCGCGTTGATCTCGTCGAACACCCTCAGTCCAACGTCGGCCGCACGCTGGACGTCAGGCGGCGGCGCCGGTGCGAGCGGCACCGGTTCGGTGCGCACGTTGTAGCGGTCGCCCAGTTGCTCGAAGGTGAGGAAGAACTCGTCGGCCTCGGGACCCTTCTGCAAGCCGATCACGGTACCGATCTGGGAGAGCGGCTGGCCGGACGGCGCGTACTCGGAGTCGGTGATCGTCGCATCGAGCGTGCGGTAGGCCTGCCCGACGTCTGCCTCGGCACCGTTGATGCCGATCCGGAGTCCGGCAATTGGAATGTTGCCGGGCCGCGCGGCGGCGTCGAGGCTGATGAAGGTGGGCTTGTCGAAGAGATAGCTGTAGCTGTCGTACTGGCTGACCTCGAACAGGATGTACGCCTGCGGGACGTCGACGAGGTGACTGATCGAGAACAGCAGGTAGAACTTCTCGCCGACGCCCGCCTGGAAATTCTGGTCGATCTGGTCCGGCGTCAGTGCCCGGTTGTAGACGGCGACCAGCCGGAAGACGCCCTGGAACTGCCGGTCGCCCGACACCTCGTTGCCCAGCACGAAGGCGAAGGTGTCGTCCCAGTCGGCCAGCGTTCCGCCGGCCGACGGATCGAGATCGTCGGTGTACTCGCCATTCACGTAGAGGCGTCGCCCGTTGACCGGATCATAGGTCGCGACCACGTGCTGCAGCGTCGCCTGCAGGTCCTCGTCGTCGGCGGAGGTCGTGAGCGCGGGATCACCCGCCTGGCCGGTGGTGCTGGTGCGATTGAAGAAGTCGTAGCTGTAGAGCGTCTGGCCCAGCATGAAGTTGCGCGTCGCGACGCCGCCCGAGTACGACACGATGCGCGCCTCCTCCTGCGCCACGTTGCCGGGGGCCACCCAGGCTTCGACCGTGTACTCGCCGGTGCCCTTGATCAGGTCGTGCAGCTTGCGACTCGCCGAGGTGGCGCCCTGCGCCTTCCCGCTGCGGACGTTGATGCCCCAGCCGCCGACCCAGTCCACCTCACCCGAGAGGTTGAGGTTGAGTGCCGGCTCGACGCCGCTCGTGTCGTAGGCCACCGTGCCGCTGCCGGTCTTGAACTCCCACAGGCCGATGATGTTTGCGTTGTAGCGGTTGCCGCCGCTCGCCACCGTGCCGTCATAGAGCGTGAGTGCCTTCGAGAGGACCAGCGTCGGGTCGATCTCCGTGAGCGGAATGGCGTCGGCGAACGCACGGATGGACGCCTCCATCTCGCTGGCGTTCGAGGCACAGTCGCTCCAGCAGTTGTGGAACTCGCTGCGCAGCCGGAGCACCAGCCGCGAGGCCTCCGGCTGGTCGAGGTTGATCTTGACGCGGGCGGCGGCGTAGGCCTCGGCGACGTCGCTCGAAGCGAAGAACGGGGACTGCGAATTCGCCGCCGAGGACGTGTGGCAGCGCGCGCAGTACTCCACGAGGAGCGGATGAACCGTGCTGGAAAACAGCGCCGGCGCGTCCGGAAAGCTCTTGCTCGCGCCCGGGTCGCGCAGCGGTGGCGGTTCGAGTTCGACCCCGGCAGCGGCCGCCCCGGCGGCGCCCGCCCAGTTCGAGATCCAGGTCGTCAGGATGTCGGCACACGCGTCGGTGCTCGCCAGCCAGCAGTTGTGGCCGCCGGCCACCTTCGCGACCATCCTCGAATCGCGTGGCGACGACAGGTTCACGATGCCGTTCGCCGCCGCGTAGGCCAGGTTGATGTCGTCCTGGCGCACGAACTCCGGCGCCTGGCCACCGGCCGTGTGGCACTGTCCGCAGCGATTGCTCGCCTTCAGGTTGTCCCACACGTTCAGCTTGAAAGCCTGGACGTCGGCGGTCGCCGGCGCCGGGCCGCTGTAGGACGGCGCCGCCCCTCCGGAGGTGACCGGGTTCTCGACGGTCTTGGCACCGCCCCCGCAGCCCGCGAGGAGCGCGAGCAGCCCCGCCAGGACCAGCAGTCGAATCGCGCGCGGCGACCGTCGAATGGTTTGCATGGCGATCTCCTACTCTCCCATGCAGTAGGTCGCGGCCTCGGCGAACACTCGCTTCAGCCGGTAACCGCTGGACTCGAACGACGCCGTCATGGCAGCCACGCGCTGGCGGTCGGCTGCGTCGCTGGGCGGACGGAAACACACGTTGCGAAAGACCTTCTCGACCTGGCAGCGGGCGAAGCGCTCACTGCCGGCGAGTTCACGACCGAGCGATTTCGCGCCCTGGCCGCGCCCGGGGAGCGAGGCGTCCCAGCCGAGCAGCGAGTTGCGCCCTTGCCGCCAGTAGTTGTCCCAGCGATCGTCAGGCGTCGCAAACCCGGGACGGAAGGTCTCGTCGTTGTTGAAGTACTTCGGGCGCACCTGCCCGGGCGTATAGACCAGCCGGCCTGCCGCCTCGTCGTAGTCGTAGTAGGCAAACGCCTGCGCCATCGGGTCCATGCCGCTGTGGCAGGCGACGCAGTTGTTGAGGAACACGCGACTGTCACCGCCGGGGCTACGGCTCACGTCCTGGCGGATGCGGTCCGGAGGACGCGTCGGGTCCTGGACCTGCTCCAGATCCACGCAGAGGTGGTTCATCAGCGTGAAACGGAACATGGCGCGGTTGGTGCCCGCGACGAAGAACGCCTGCGATGCCGCACGGGTGGTCATGACGCCTGCCGTGGCGTCGGGCGGAAGACCCGTCGCGGCCGACTGCGTGGTGCGCACCAGCGCGTCCTTGAGGCTTGCACCGCTCGATTCGAGCGCCTCGTAGTGGTCGTTGCCGGCCGAAGGAGAACGACGGCAGACCGAGGCCCGACTGGCCGACGTACAGGATGTCCTCGGAGAGCACCTGGTTGAACGGTACGTCGTCGCGCACCATGCCGATGACCGTGGCCACGTAGTCGTTCAGCGGTGCGAACACCGTCTGGTCCCGATTGGTCCACGGCATCGCGAAGTTCTTCAGCGTGACGTCGTAGAACGAGCGGTGCTCCATCGCCCGGTAGGCCGCATCCACGGTGCGGCCCGCGGCAATGTCCGCTCTCCATGGCGTCGAGGACCGCCGCCGACGGTGGCACGCCTGCCAGGCGATCGTGGACGCGCTTCGCCTGGGTCCGGGCGTCGGCGATCGCCGTCGCCGGGTGCAGCACGACGATGATCGCCGCGCAAACCGGCAGCAGGCGTTGCAGACAGACCGGCAGACGGCGCACCGCCGCGCGCCACGAGGCGACGGGTCGATCACCGTCCGGGGACTCCATGCACATCTCGCGGCCTCCGCTCGCCTGGCAGTTGCGAGCATCACGCGGCGCAATGTGGCGGTCCGGGCCGCCCACGCCAAGCGTCGCGCACCGTTCTGAGAGGCCGCTCACACAACGGGCGTTCTGCGATCGCGCTCACACATCGTGACGCAGCGCATGGAGCGATGCGTCCCCATGGGACAGAGTGCCGACGTGGCGCGCTTCGTGCGCGTCTCGACGCACTCATGCCTCGAGGATCGTCGGATGCGCGGAATCAATCGGGAATCTCGCCGGACGGCGCCAGCGCGCCGCCTGGCGACGGCAATGCTCGCACTGCTCGCGGGCGCCGGCTGCACCAGCAGCGACGGCGGAGGTGGCAGCGTCTCGCCCGGCTCCGGCCAGGCCCCGGACCCGTTCGTGCTCGATTTCCCGATCGCGTATGTGCGGCGCCCCGCACCGGCGCCGGACGCCCCGGCCGCGGACGTGCGGCGCGTGCTCAGCTTCGAGCCGGGCGCCGACCTGTTCGTGCGCGACGGGGCGTCACCCAGCGCCGTCGCCCGTAACGTCACGGCCGCCATGACGACCGGCGCAGGTGACGTGCGGGACGTCGAGCCGTCCTACGACGGCCGGAAGTTCGTCTTCGCCATGCGTGAACCGCTGATCGAAGGCGCGGACGAGGAAGACCAGCCGACCTGGAACCTCTGGGAGTACGACGTCACGACCCGGGACCTGCGCCGCGTCATCGCATCGGACATCATCGCCGAGGAAGGCCATGACGTCGCCCCGCACTATCTTCCGGACGGCCGCATCGTCTTCAGTTCGACGCGGCAACGCCAGTCACGTGCCGTCCTCCTCGACGAAGGCAAGCCGCAGTTCGCGGCCCAGGACGAGGATCGCCGCGAGGACGCGTTCGTGCTGCACGTCGTGAACGCCGACGGCTCGGGCCTCCGGCAGATCTCGTTCAACCAGAGCCACGACCTCGATCCGGCCGTGCTCGACGACGGGCGCATCGTCTTCAGCCGCTGGGACAATGCGGGCCGCAACAACGAGATCAACCTGTACGCGGTACGGCCCGACGGCACGGCACTCGAGCTCCTGTATGGCGCCCAGAGCCACGCGACCGGTACGGACGGATCCGTCGTACATTTCCTGGAGCCGCGACCCGGCACGTCGTCGGGACAGGTCCTGGCGCGCGCGCAACCCTTCCAGTCGCCGGACTCTGGCGGCGACCTGCTCGAGATCGATGTCGCCAACTACGTCGAGATCGCGCAACCGACGCAACCGAATCTCGGCGTACTGACCGGACCGGCCCAGGTCGCGGCCACGACCAACGTGGTCCGCACCGACGACGCACCGTCCCCGGGCGGCCGCTACGGCTCGGCCTATCCGCTGCGGGACGGCACGCGCCGGCTGCTGGTGAGCTGGAGTCCGTGCAGGCTGCTCGAGAACCAGGCCATCGTGCCCTGTACCGAGGAACGGCTCGCCACCGGAACCGCCGTCGCAGCACCGCCGCTCTACGGAATCTGGCTCTACGACCCCGTCGAGCGGACGCAGCGTCCGGTGGTTCCGCCGGAGGAAGGCATCGTGTATACGCAGGTCGTGGCGCTGCAGCCGCTGCCGTTGCCTCCCGTGCTGCTGGACCGGGTTCCCGGCGTGGACTTCGATGCCGAACTCGCCGCGGAGGGCGTCGGCATCCTCGACGTCCGCAGTGTCTACGACGTGGACGGGGTGGACGTGGCGACGGGCGGCATCGCGACGCTTGCCGACCCGGCACGGACGCTCGCCACCGATCGCCCGGCCCGCTTCCTGCGCATCGAGAAGCCGGTGAGCCTGCCCGACGAAGACGTCAGGGAGTTCCGCAACTCGGCCTTCGGCGTCACGCGCGCCTTCGGGATGCGCGAGATCCTCGGCTACGCCCCGGTCGAACCGGACGGTTCCGTGCGCATCAAGGTGCCCGCCGACGTGCCGTTCGCGATCACGGTGCTGGATGCGAACGGTCAGCGCATCAGTCAGCGTCACGATAACTGGCTGCAGGTACGGGCGGGCGAGGAACTGAGATGCAACGGCTGTCACGATCGCGACAGCGAGCTCTCGCACGGCCGTTCCGACCTCTTCGCGTCCGCCTGGGCCGGCGCTCCGACGACCGGGCTGCCGTTCCCCAACACCCGCCCCGCGCTCTTCGCCGACTTCGGCGAGACGATGGCGCAGACTCGGGCACGCATCAGTTGCCAGACCGACTGCGCAGCGCTCGAACCCGTGGTCGACCTCGTGTTCGAGGACGTGTGGACCGACCCGGTCGCGGCGGGCCGTCCACCCGACGCGGCGTTTGCCTACCGGTATGCCGACCTCGACACGGCGGCCCCGGTGAGCAGCCCCGACTGCCTCACCTCCTGGCGAGCGTTGTGCAGGAGCACCCTGCACTACGAGACCCACATCCATCCGCTCTGGAGCAAGCCCCGCATCACACTGGGGCCGGACGGCGTGACGGTGCTCGCCGACGACACCTGCACGAACTGCCACTCCACGCTCGATGCGGCGGGCATGCCGCGGCAGCCCGCGGGCGACCTCCAGCTCACCGACGAAGCCTCCGCCGCGGAGCCGGACCACAAGCTCGCCTATCGCGAGTTGCTCGCGGACGACGACGGCCTGGGTCCCCCGCCCGTCACGGCGGGCAGCGCAACGGCATCTGTGCGCTTCTTCGCAAAGTTTGCTGGCGGTGGCAGCCACGAAGGCCGCCTGACGCCTGCCGAGTTGAAGCTCGTCTCAGAATGGGTGGACATCGGGGCGCAATACTTCAACGACCCGTTCACCGCGCCGGTCAACTAGCGAAATGACCCGAGGCCTGACGATCGCCGCCCTGCTGGTGGGGGCCCTGCTGCCCGCCGCGGTCCAGGCCTCGAGCGACCCCGAGCGCGTGGTGGTCCAGGACGCTTACCTCGAGCTTCGCAGCGGCCCCGGGCGCGGGTACCCGGTGTTCCACGTCATCGACCGCGGCGCCGACGTTGCACTCCTGCGCCGGCGCACCGACTGGATCAAGGTGCGCGATGCGGGCGGCCAGGAAGGCTGGGTCAATCGCAGCCAGCTGGAGCAGACGCTCACCCCTGGCGGCGACGCGGTCGTGGTGCCCGCCCCGACGCCCGAGGACCGCGCCGGGCATCGCTGGGAGATCGGGCTCGTCACCGGGGACCTCGACGGTGCAAGCGTCGTGTCGGTCAGCGGCGCCTATGCCCTGACCCCGACGCTGCTGCTGCGGGGCGACGTCGCGCACCTGCTCGGCAACTTTTCGACCGGCTGGCTCGGCACCGTCGGCATCGCACACGTGTTCATGCCGCAATGGCGGGTGTCGCCGTTCGTCGGGATCGGCGGCGGTGCACTGCACGTGGAGCCGAAGACCACGCTGGTCGAGCCCGAGGACCGCACCGATACGGCCGCCTATGCCGGCGTCGGCCTGCGCGGCTACCTGACCAATCGCTTCCTGCTGCAGGCGGAGTACCGCCAGTTCGTGGTCTTCACGAGCCGCGACGACAACGAGGAGATCGACGAATGGACCGTGGGCTTCACGTACTTCTTCTGAGCGCCGCCTCGCTGGCCGCGGCCCTCGTCGCCCCTTCGGCACGGGCCCAGGACGCCGTGGGCCAGGGCGCCGCGACACCGCAGGTGGTCGAGCCGCAGGTAAAGCGGCGCGATGTGCACCCGGCCGCCATCGACACCGAGAACTTCGAGGCCGGGCTCTTCGTCGGCACGATCAGCATCGAGGACTTCGGCGCGAGCGTGTCCTACGGCGGCCGCATCGCCTATCACTTCACCGAGGACGTGTTCGCCGAGGCCACCATCGGCACGGCGGAAGCCGGCAGGACGAGCTACGAGGACCTGAGCGGCTCGGCAGACCTCCTGACCGACAGCGAGCGGCGGTTCACCCACTACGACCTCTCCATCGGCTGGAACGCCCTGCCGGGCGAGGTGTTCTTCGGCGGCAAGCGCGCCATGCCGAGCGCCGTCTACCTCACCCTGGGGGCGGGCAGCACGCGTTTCGCAGGCGACGATCACTTCACTGTCGCGATCGGCGCCGGATTCCGGCTGCTCGCGACCGACTGGCTCGCCGTGCATCTCAACGCCCGCGACCTCGCGTTCGACAGCGACCTGCTCGGCAAGAGCAAGCTCACCCACAACCTGCAGTTCACGCTCGCCGTAACCGCCTTCTTCTGACCCACGGGACCCTCACCATGCGCCCCGCAAACCTCCTGCCCGCCCTCCTGCTCGCGACGAGCCTCGCTGCAGGCGCCACGGCCCCGGCCCCTGAGCCGGCGCCCGACTTCTCCCTGCCCAGCCGCGACGGGGGCGACGTCCGCCTGAGCGACCTCCGCGGACAGGTCGTGATGATCAACTTCTGGGCCACGTGGTGCGGCCCGTGTCGCCAGGAGATGCCGCTGCTCGAGCAGATCCAGGCGAAATACGAACCGCTCGGCTTCACTCTGCTCGGCGTCAATGTCGAGCCCGACAGTGCACCGGCCACGACCTGGCTGGAGAAGGTGCCGGTGAGCTTCCCGATCCTGTTCGATACGCAGAACGCCGTCGCCGAGCGTTTCGGGGTGCAAGGCATGCCGAGCTCGGTGTTCGTCGACCGCGAAGGCCGCGTACGCCACGTGCACCGCGGCTACAAGCCCGGCGATGAAGCGCAGTACGCGGACATGATCCGCAGCCTCGTCAAGGAGTGACCCTGTGCGAGCGCGCGTCACGGCCATCCTGCTGCTGCTCGCCGGCGCCACGGGCTGCAGCGGCGTGGAGCCCTGGGTCAAGCCCTACGAGCGGCAGAACTTCGCCGACCCGATCATGAGCGCCGATCGCGACCCGGTGTCGTCGGCCTACCTCAACCACGTCTTCGAGGCCCGCGAGGGCGCCCGGGGCGCACTGGGCAGCCACGGTGGCGGCTGCGGCTGCAACTGAGGACACCATGAAGACGACGCGATACTTCCTGGTCCTCGCGGCGGCGGCCGTCGCCACGCCGGCGTCCGGCGGGGTGCTGCCGGAGGATCGTGCCGACGTGCTCTACCACCGCTACGACGGCGGCGGCGTGACCATCGACGGTCCGTCGCTCCTGGTCCGCAAGAAGTTCGCGGAGAAGTACTCGGTGTCGGCCAACTACTACGTCGACATGGTGTCGAGCGCGTCCATCGACGTCGTCACCACCGCGAGTCCCTACAAGGAAGAGCGGACGCAGGGCAGCCTCGCGTTCGACATGCTGAACGACAAGACCCAGTACAGCGTCAGCGTCAGCAACAGCGACGAGAACGACTACACCGCGAACTCCGCCAGCTTCGACCTCAGCCAGGACCTGTTCGGCGATCTGACGACGCTCTCGATCGGCTTCAGTCGCGGCTGGGACGAGGTGCGCAAGCGGGGCGACGCCGACTTCAACGAGCCCGTGGACCGGCGCAGCTACCGGCTGGGACTGTCGCAGATCCTGACGCCGACGCTCATGATGGGGTTCGCCTTCGAGACGGTCACCGACGAGGGCTTCCTCAACAACCCGTACCGCTCGGTCCGTTATCTCGATCCGGACAGCCCCGCCGGGTATGCCTACCAGCCCGAGGTGTATCCGCGGACGCGCACCAGCAACGCGGCCGCGCTCAGCGCCCGCTACTTCCTGCCCTATCGGGCCGCCGTGCACGGCGAGTACCGCTACTTCACCGACACCTGGGGCATCGACGCGAGCACGCTGCAGATCGGCTACACGCATCCGCTGGGCAAGCAGTGGATCCTGGAGGCCGGCTACCGCTGGTACAACCAGTCGGCGGCCGACTTCTACTCGGACCTCTTTGACCGCCCCGACGCCCAGAACTTCATGGGGCGCGACAAGGAGCTGAGCACGTTCACGAGCCACATGCTGAGCGCGGGAGCGACCTACGAGTTGCCTTCGTTCGGCTGGAAGTTCCTGCGGCGCTCCACCGTGAACCTCTTCTACGACCGCATCCGTTACGAATACGACGACTTCCGCGACGTCACGGCCGGGGGAGCGCCGGGCACGGAACAACTCTACGGTTTCGACGCGGACGTGCTGCGCCTGTTCGTTTCAGGGTGGTTCTGACTCGGGCAGACGGGATCAGTCCCCGCCAGTGCTCCGGCCGCCGTGCCGGTTTCGTTCCCTGAGCAGCACCAGCAGCCCGCCAACGATCGCGCACAACGCGACGAACAGGTGGATTCCAAGTATTCCGGTGACCAGCGCGTGCATGGCTCATGCTCCCCTGAACGATCAACCGCTGGATGATTCTGCTTGAATCATCCTGCCGCCGAGCAGCGACGGGCTGCGTTGACGATGGCGTCGATATCGAGCGTCGTCACGTCGCCGTGGACGGCGCGCAGCAGCGCCGCGATTGCCAGTCATTACCGGTTGACCACCAGGCGCAATCCCCTCGCGTGGATCGCTTCCGCGGCCGGCCCAGCGGCACCTGCTGCGTAATGCAGTGCACGTTGCCGCCACCCAGCAGGATCTCCCGTCCCGCGACGCCGACGACCTCCCGTCCTGGAAAAAGCGACTTCAATTTGCGCAGGGCCGCAGCGTCGCGACGCGGATCGAGCAGCGGCACGACGACACGCTTCGTGCCGAGATAGAAATTCACGTACGAGGCCGCGAGTCGTTCACCCGCCTGCCGTGGCTGCGTACCCTCGGCCACATCGACGCCTGCCGCCTCGTCCGCGTGAATGTGCAGGGGGCCAGGCTGGACCAGCTTGTGAACCTTGAGCGGGCGGCCGCGCGCATCGCGGGCCGACCGCAGGCGTTCGTAGGCATCGCGCGAGATGCGGTACTGGGGATCGCTGCGGTCGTCGGTCCAGGTCAGCACCACCTCGCCAGGCTTGACGTAGGCACACAGGTTGTCGACGTGGCCGTCCGTTTCGTCCTTGTACACACCGCGATCGAGCCAGATGACGACGTCGACGTTCAGGTAGCGCGCGAGCTGCCGCTCGATGCCGGCACGCGACAGGCCGGGATTGCGGTTCGGATTGAGGAGGCATTCCTCGGTCGTGATCAGCGTGCCCTGTCCATCGACGTGGATCGCGCCGCCCTCGAGCACGAAGGGCGCGCGATAACGGTCCCGCCCCTCGATCTCCAGCACCTTCCCGGCGACCGCGTCGTCCCTGTCCCAGGGGAAGTACAGCCCCCCGTCGAGCCCGCCCCAGGCATTGAACTGCCAGTCGACACCGCGCACGCCGCCGCGGTCGTTGACGACGAAGGTCGGGCCGACGTCCCGCATCCACGCATCGTTGCTCGAGATCTCGACCACCCGGACCGTGCCGGGCAACAGGCGACGCGCGTTCGCATACTGCCCGGCCGAGACGCCGACCGAGACGGGTTCGCTGGCGGCGATTGCCTCGGCCACCGACACGAAGGCGGCCTGCGCCGGCTTGCCGCCCAGTCGCCAGTTGTCGGGACGCTCCGGCCAGAGCATCCAGCAACCGGAATGCGGCTCGAACTCGCCTGGCATCCGGTAGCCGTCACGACGCGGGTCGCTGTCCAGTGTTCGGGCCATGGGAGTCGCCGTGCCAGTTGATGCAGTGTCGGCGATGGTACCGGGGCGGGACTCCGATCGGCCAGAAGACGCGCCGCCTGGACGTCAGCTCATGCGTGGGGGGCCGACAGATCGAAGCCGGGAGCCCGGTCCGGCATCCACGCGCCGCGGAGGCGCTGCGGACGCCGCGGACGAATCGGCTCATCAACATTATTTAATATAATAAAAACAATATTTTATGATGTTTTATAAAGTCATTATTGCTTTCGGATGCATCCGCGCTTCTGCATCCCGGCGGCGCGAGAAGCGGCCGCCTTCGACAATCGGGCTACACGCCGTGACCGCCGGCAAACCCGCTCAGAGACGCACGTTCCGCAGTCGCAGAGCGTTGCCGATCACGCTGACGGAACTGAGCGACATCGCCGCCGCCGCGAAGGCCGGCGTGAGCAGCAGTCCGCTGAGCGGGTAAAGCACGCCGGCCGCAATGGGTACGCCGATCGAGTTGTAGCCGAAGGCGAACAGCAGGTTCTGCCCGACGTTGCGCATCGTCGCTTCGCTGAGACGAATCGCCTTGAGGACGCCGTGGAGGTCGCCACTCACGAGCGTCACGCCGGCCGTCTGCTTGGCGACGTCGGTGCCCGCACCCATCGCGATACCGACGTCGGCCACCGCGAGCGCAGGCGCATCGTTGATCCCGTCACCCGCCATCGCGACCACGTGCCCCGCCCCCTGCAGCGCCCGCACGCGCTCAGCCTTCTGTTCGGGCAGCACGCCGGCCGCGACCTCCTCGATGCCGAGTTGACCCGCCACGGCCCGGACCGACTCTTCGTGATCACCCGACAGCACGATCAGCTGCAGCCCCTCCGACTTCAGGGCCTGGACGACTTCCCAGGCCTCCGGCTTGAGAGGATCCGCCACTCCGAGCAGTCCGACGGCCGCGCCGTCGAGCGCGACATAGACCACCGTCTGGCCGTCGGCGCGCAGTCGGTGGGCCTCCGGTTCGATGGCCTGTACGTCGACGCCAGCGTCCATCATGAGCGCCGCATTGCCGACGGCCACGCTGCGCAGCTGCACGACGCCGGTGGCGCCCTTGCCCGCGAGCGCCGTGAATCCGTAGCTGCGCCCCAGGCGCAGTCCGCGCGAGTTCGCCGTCGCGACGACCGCCGCGGCAATCGGGTGCTCGCTGCCCTGCTCCAGGCTGGCGGCGAAGCGCAGCAACTCAGTCTCCGCCACCCCGTCGACCGGGATCACGCTCACGACTTCGGGCCGGCCCTGGGTGAGCGTACCGGTCTTGTCGAGCACGAGGACGTCGACGTCCCGCAGGCGCTCCAGCGTCTGTGCATTGCGGAAGAGCACGCCCGCCTGGGCACCGCGTCCCATCGCGACGGTCATGGACATCGGGGTCGCGAGGCCCAGTGCACAGGGGCAGGCGATGATGAGCGTGCTGACGGCCACGACGAGGGCGTAGGCGAGCCGGGGCTCGGGCCCGACGGCCAGCCAGACCAGCGCTGCCAGGACCGCGACCGCCACGACGACCGGGACGAACCATGCCGCGACGCGATCCGCCATCGCCTGCACCGGCGCCCGGCTGCGCTGCGCCTCGGCAACGGTCTGCACGATCCGCGCGAGCAGCGTGTCGCGGCCGACCTTCTCGGCCCGCATGACCAGTGATGCCGGGCCGTTGACCGTGCCGCCGACGAGCGGGTCGCCCGGAGTCTTCTCCACCGGCAGGGACTCCCCGGTCACCATCGCTTCGTCCACGGGGCCCCGGCCTTCGACCACGATGCCGTCCACCGGCACGCGCTCGCCGGGGCGGACGCGCAGCTGATCGCCGACGTCGCACCGTCTCGAGCGGCACCGCGGCCTCGCTGCCGTCATCGGCGATCCGGACCGCCTGCCGCGGGGCGAGATCGAGCAACGCGCGCAGCGCGGCACCCGTCCGGTGCCGTGCACGCAACTCGAGCACCTGCCCGAGCAGCACCAGCGTCACGATCATGGCGGCCGACTCGAAGTACAGCGTCGCGTGCCCACCGCTGCGGAACGCCTGCGGCACGAAGTCTGGCGCCAGGATCGCGACGACGCTGAACCCGTACGCCACCGCGACACCCAGCCCGATCAGCGTAAACATGTTCAGGCTGCGGTTGGCGATCGAACGCCAGCCGCGCACGAGCAGCGGCCAGCCACACCAGAGCACCACGGGCGTGGCGAGCGCGAACTGCACCCAGGCCGCACCGTGCCCGGCGAGGCCGCCCGGCGACAGACCGGCCATTCCGGCCATCTCGAAGACGACCAGCGGCAGGGTCAGCGCGAGCGCGATCCAGAAGCGCCGGCGCATGTCGACGAGTTCGGGGTCCGGGCCCTCGGATGCCACCGGCATCGCCGCCTCGAGTGCCATGCCGCATTTCGGACAACTCGCCGGGACCGGACTCTCGACGCCGGGGCACATCGGGCAGACGTAGAGCCCGGCGCCCTCGCGGCCCGGCGTCGATCGGACGCCCATCGGCGCCGCTTCGGTCGCTGCCGCGTGACAGCACGCGTGGCCCTGCGATTCGTGGGCGGGCGCGGTGCTGGCAGCGACGTGGCCGTCGTCATGGGTCGTCGACGCCTCCGGCGCTGGCGCGTTTCCGGCGTGGCAGCACCCCGCCGCCTCGTGCTTATGCTCGTTCATGCGCGAATTTTACGCTTTCTGCAGGCGCCAGCCGTTCACGATGAGGTACATCGACGGCAGGATCACCAGCGTCAACACGGTTGCCGAGACCATGCCGCCCACCATCGGCGCCGCGATCCTGCGCATCACCTCCGATCCGGTGCCCGAACCCCACATGATCGGCAGCAGGCCCACGATGATCGTGATCACCGTCATGAGCTTCGGCCGCAGTCGCAGCAGCGCGCCTTCCACGATCGCTTCGCGCAGGTCGCGGCGGGTCGGCGTGCGGCCCTCGGCCTCCGCCGACCTGCGTCGATCGGCCCAGGCGTGCTCGAGGTACATCACCATGACGACGCCGGTCTCGGCCGCAACGCCGGCGAGGGCGATGAAACCCACCGCGACGGCGATCGACAGATCGTAGTCGAGCAGGTACAGGAGCCACACGCCCCCGACCAGCGCAAACGGCAGCGCCCCCAGGATCAGCAGCACGTCGCGGGCATTGCGGAAGTTCAGGTAGAGAAGCAGCACGATGACGCCGAGCGTGAACGGCACCACGGTCTTGAGGCGCTCGGCCGCTCGTTCGAGATACTCGTACTGGCCCGACCAGCCGAGGCTGTAGCCGGCCGGGAGCTCGAGGTCCGCCTCGATCCGTGACTTCGCCTCCCGCACGAATCCGCCGAGGTCGCGCCCCTGCAGGTCCACGAACACCCATCCCGAGGGACGGGCATTCTCGCTGCGGATCATCGCGGGACCGTCGGCGACGTCGACCCGCGCCACGTCGTCAAGGGTCACGTTGGCGCCGGTGGGCGTCACGATCGGCAGGCGCCGCAGCGATTGCAGCGAGTCGCGGAAGGCCTGCGGATACCGCAGGTTGACGGGATAGCGCTCGAGCCCTTCGACCGTGTAGCTCACCGTCATGCCGCCGACGGCGCTCGCCACCACGTCCTGGACATCCTTTACGTTGAGGCCGAAGCGGGCGGCGGCCACCCGGTCGATGTCGATGTCGATGTAGCGTCCCGTCGCGGTCCGCTCCGCGTAGACCGAGGTCGTGCCCTCCACCGTGCGCAGCAGGTCCTCGATGCGACGCCCCAGGTCCTGGATCACGCCGAGGTCGGGACCCATGATCTTGATGCCCACCGGCGTGCGTATACCCGTCGCGAGCATGTCGATGCGGATCTTGATCGGGTAGCCCCAGGCGTTCGACACCCCGGGAAGCTTCACCAGCGCGTCGAGCTCGGCCTTGAGTTTCTCCGGCGTCATGCCGGGGCGCCACTGCTCGCGGGGCTTGAGCCTGATGGTCGTCTCGAACATCTCGATCGGCGCGGGGTCCGTGGCCGTGTCCGCCCGACCCGCCTTGCCGAAGACCCGCTCCACCTCCGGCACCGTGCGGATCAGCTTGTCGGTCTGCTGCAGCAGCGCACGTGCGGCGTCGGCGGAGAGGCCGGGCAGCGTCGTCGGCATGTAGAGCAGGTCCCCCTCGTCGAGTTCGGGCATGAACTCGGTCCCCAGCCGTGACGCCGGCCAGAGCGTCGCGAGCACCAGCACTGCGGCGACCACGGTCACGGCCCAGGGCCGCCGCAGCGCCAGCTCGAGGAACGGTCGGTAGCCCGCGATCGTGGCCCGATTGAGCGGGTTGGCCGTCTCGGGCCGGATCCGGCCGCGCACCAGCCAGTAGATCAGCACCGGCACGAGCGTGATCGACAGCAGTGAGGCCCAGACCATCGCATAGGTCTTCGTGTACGCGAGGGGCGCAAAGAGCCGGCCCTCCTGCGCTTCGAGCGTGAACACCGGAAGAAAGGACAGCGCCACGATCATCAGCGAGAAGAACAGCGACGGCCCGACTTCTCGGCAGCCCTGGTAGATGGCCTCGAGCCGCTGTGATTCGGTGAACGTGCCGTGCTCCAGCTTCTTGTGCACGTTCTCGATCATCACGATCGCGGCGTCGACGAGCGTGCCGATCGCGATGGCGATGCCACCGAGCGACATGATGTTCGCGTTGATGCCCTGCAGGTGCATCACGATGAAGGCACCGAGCACGGCGATCGGGGTCACGATCACCACGATCAGGCCCGAGCGGACGTGGAACAGGAAGACGAAGCACACCAGTGCCACCACGACGAACTCGTCGACCAGCTTGCGCTTCAGGTTGTCGACGGCACGCTGGATGAGCCCCGAGCGATCGTAGGTTTCGACGATCTCGACTCCCGCGGGCAGGCCGGCGCGCAATGCCTCTAGCCTGTCCTTTACGCGCGCGATCGTCTCGCGTGCGTTCTCGCCGTTGCGCATCACGATGACGCCGCCCACGACCTCGCCCTCACCGTCGAGTTCGGCGATGCCGCGGCGCATCTCGGGCCCGAGACGGACCTCTGCCACGTCGCGCAACAGCACGGGGACTCCGGTCCGGCTCGTCATCAACGGGATGCGCTCGAGGTCCTCGATGCTCTTGACGTAGCCAGTGGCCCGCACCATGTACTCCGCCTCGGCCATCTCGACGACCGCGCCCCCGATTTCCTGGTTGCCCGACCGGATGGCCTGCTCGACCATCATCAGCGGGATGCCATAGCCCTGCAGTCGCAGCGGGTCCACGACGACCTGGTACTGCTTCACCATCCCCCCGATGGTCGCGACTTCCGCTACGCCGGCAACCGCCTGCAGTTCGTACTTGAGGAACCAGTCCTGAATCGAGCGCAGCTGCGCGAGGTCGTGCCCTCCGCTGCGGTCGACCAGGGCGTACTGGTAGATCCAGCCGACACCGGTGGCGTCGGGACCCAGCGCGGGCCGGACGCCCTCGGGCAGCCGCGACGCGGCCTGGCTCAGGTACTCGAGGACCCTCGAGCGCGCCCAGTACGGATCCGTGCCGTCGGCGAACAGCACGTTCACGAACGAGTCGCCGTAGAACGAATAGCCGCGCACCGTCGTTGCACCCGGCACCGACAGCAGCGCCGTCGTGAGCGGGTAGGTCACCTGGTCCTCTACCAGGCGGGGAGCCTGGCCGGGATACGACGTACGCACGATCACCTGGACGTCCGAGAGGTCGGGGAGCGCGTCCACCGGAGTGTGGTTGAGCGAGTACACGCCGATGGAAGCCAGCATCACCGCCAGCAGCAGCACCAGCACGCGGTTGTCGAGCGAGGCACGAATGATCCAGTTGATCATGGCCGTGGCGCCAACTCAGTGACGATGCTCGGGCGGTGCGGGTTCGCCGGAACCTGCCGTCCCGGGGTCCTCGGCCTCCGCCGTCGGCTCCGTGCCGTCACTCCCGAGACGTGCGAGCCCGGCCCGCATGTTCGCCTCCGAGTCGAGGAGAAACTGCCCCGCGACCACGACACGCTCGCCCTCGGCCAGGCCGTCGCTGATGACGACGCGCTCCCCGACCTCCGCGCCGGCCACCACGCGTCGCGGCACGAATCGCCCGCCGTCGAGCGCAATGACGACCCGGCTGTCGGCGCCTGTCCGGATCAGTGCGCTCCGCGGGATCGTCAACGCGTCTTCGCCCCGCTCTCCGACCAGGACCACGGTCGCCAGCATGTTGGGCCGGATCGCCGCCGGTGGCTGGTCCAGCGTGATGCGCGCCCGCACCGTGCGCGTGTCCATGCTGATCTCGGGGTAGACGTACTCGACGCGTCCCCTCACGGTCTCGCCCGGAAGCGACGGAAACCCGAGCTCGGCGTCCGTGCCGGGGCGGACCCAGGCGGCCTGCGATTCCGGCACCTCCGCGATCACCCAGAGACTCGCGAGCTCGGTGATGGTCATGGCGATCATGTCGGGGGTCAGCATGGCGCCCTCGCGGGCCTCGAGCCCGGTGACGACCCCCGAGATCGGGGCGTGGAATGGAACGCGTCCCGAGGCCCGGCCCGCCTTTGCGAGGCGTGAGGCGGTGCCGGCGTCCAGACCGAGCGCACGCAGCCGTTCGCGCGACGCCTCGATGAGGTCGGCATTACCGATCCTGAGCGCGTCGAGGTATTCCTGCTGGGCCGCCTCGAGGGTCGGCGAATAGATCGTGAACAGGCGCTCGCCGGCGCGAACGGTCTCCCCCACCGCCCGTACCGTGAGCCCCTCGATCCAGCCCTCCGCGCGCGGCCGCACCTGCTGCAGGCGGCGCTCGTCGTAGCTGACGTAGCCGACAGTCTCCGCGCGGTGCGCCAGGGCCTCGCGCTCAGCGGCGGCGGTGCGCACCCCGAGGTTGTTGACCACTGCCGGCGAGATGCGCACCTCCGGGCCCGCCGCATCCAGGTACACGGCCACGTAGTCCATGCCCATCTCGTCCTTCTTCGGCACCGGTGAGGTTCGGTTCGGATCGTGCGGGTGACGGTAATACGCCGGCGCGCCATCGTTCGTCGCCGCTGGCTCCGCCTCGACCTTGACGAGGTCCATGCCACAGATCGGACAGGTCCCCGGCTCGTCGCTCACGACGTCCGGGTGCATCGGGCAACGGTAGAGCGGGTCCGCATGCTCGAGGGCGTGCTCTGGCGCTCCGTTGCCGGCGGCGGGGCTCGCGGGCCCCGACGCTCCCGGGGACTCCGGGCCGCGCCCGCATCCTGCGATAACCATGGCAACGGCCGCGAGGATGAGCGCCGATGCCGCGCAAGACCTGCGGCCGGGCATCGTGGTCCCCACCGTCCGCAGCGTGCTGATTCGTCGTCGCCAGGCATTCATGGCGTCTCTCCCACCAGGTAGTCGACATCGAACTGCGCCTGCGCGCGATCGGCCGCGAGTCGCAGGTGCTTCAACCATGTCTCGAGCGCCGTGCGCCGCGCGAGGATCACCTCGTCGACCATGGCGCGATTCGACTGGTAAGCCAGCAGCGCCGCCTGGACCGACTGCTCGGCCAGCGGCACGAGGTCCGTCTCATAGAAGCGTTCGAGGCGCAGCGTACGGTCCGCGACGGTCCAGGCTTCCTCCAGCATCGCCTCCATCTCCCGCTGGTGGTCCAGGTGCATCTCATGCAGAGCACGCGCGTCCGCGCGGGCCGCCGCGACCTCACGGTCCTGCCGGTTGCCGCGGAACAGCGGCAGGTCGAAACTGACCATCGCGCTCAGCATGTCTGAACGCGGTTCACCGCCCATCGACCCGCTGCGCAGGCCATAGCTGACGTCGAGCATCCAGCCCGGCCGATAGCGCTGCCGCGCGAGGTCCACGGCGGCTTCGGCCGCTTCGAGCCGTCGCTCGTAGTCGAGCTGCGCCGGGTGATGCAGCAGCCGTCGAGCCAGCACCGCGAGCGGCTCGAACTCGCCGGCTGCCGGCAGACTGAAGGGGCCGGCCCGCGCGGCGTCCTCGGCGCCGATCCATCGCGAGAGCTGGGCGCGTCGCATCGCTTCGTCACGGTCGAGATCGAGCAGCTGCTCGCGCAGCATGGCCACGTCGAGTCCCGCCTGGAGGACGTCGAGTTGCTTGCCCGCGCCGGCGGCGTACCGAGCCCGCGCCGCGGCGCGCATCTGCTCGACCCACGACTGCTGGTCGGCGAGGAGTTCGCGCGCCCGCGACAGATAGGCGAGCTCGATCCATGCGCGCCTGACCTCCCGCCGGACCGCGAGGCGGCGATCGTCCGCGGTGGCCTGGGCCGCGGCAGCGGAATCCTTCATCTGCCGCTGGGCGAATTCCCGCATGCGCCCCGGCTGGAATTCCTGGCTCACGCCGAACTCGACCATTGTCATGTCCTCGGCGTCGAGGCTGAACGAGTCCACCGGCACGTTGACCGCGCCGAAGCGGAGTCTCGGGTCCATGAGCTGGCCTTCGGCGACGGCGCGCTCGCCCATCGCCTGCGACTCGGATTCGAGTTGCCGCAGTACGGCATCGCGCTCGACCGCGAGGCGCTCGGCCTCGGCCAGCGACAGTCCTGCCGCAAGCGGAGCAACGACGGGGAACACGAGCAGCGTGCACAGCACGCCCAGCCGTCGCCGGCGTGCGAACCTGCAACCATCGAACCGGCCTTCTGAAGGCGCCGGACGTACCTGTGCCATGGTCAATCTCCCGGGCTGGAAACGGATCGGCGTCCGCGGGGGACGTCAGCCGGGGAGATCTACTCGATGAACCTGCAGTAACTGACTGAAAGGGGAACGCGAGACGGCAGCCGCAGCGGCTCGACGGTCACGCCCGTGCGGTCGAGCATACGAACATCGACGGTCCGCACCGACACCGTCCCGACCAGCGGCACGAAGAACGACGTGGCCAGGCGTGCGTCGACCTGTGGACCGTGCGGGTAGGCGCAGCCACCATGCTCGCCGCAATCAGGCGTCGCCGGCGTGCCGGGCGGGCAATACAGACAATGTTCCCCCGGAGTCCCGGGGTGCGACGCGGGCATGCCTTGCGGCGAGCCGCCATGCCCGACGTGGCTGGCCGCAGTCACGGGCGAGGATGCGCCGTCGTGCGCCATGACGCAGGGCAGCGCAGCGACCTGCAGCCACGCCAGGCAAAACAACGCCACGACGCCCTTCGCGAGGGAGCGCTGTCGCCGCCTGACCCATTGCAGCCCGAATACCAAGCCGGATACCTCTGGTCGCGAAACTAGCGCGACGCGGCCGAAGTCGCAAGGCTGCCGGGGGTCACGACCGGTGACTTTCGGGATGCACGTACCGATCGGGCACAATGCGCGGATGACTGAAATGACACGCGCGTTGATCCCGGTACTCGCCCTGATGGTCGGCGGCGCAACCGCCTGCAGCGACGCGGGCGGTCCGGCTGGCCGACCCTGGGACGTCAGCAGCATCCCGGCGCCGGCCGACGCGGGCGGTCGCTACCCGCACCTGGCGGCGTCTCCGGGCATGCGCCCGATCCTGTCCTGGCTCCAGCCCGCCGCAGGCGACGCCTTCGAACTGCGATTCTCGGAGTGGGACGGTGAGCGCTGGACACCGTCGCTCGCGGTCGCCTCGGGCGAGGACTGGTTCATCAACTGGGCCGACTTCCCGTCCGTGGTACCGGTGGCCGGAGACGTCCGTGCCGCGCACTGGCTGCAGCAGAAGCCCGGCAACGTCTACTCGTACGACGTCCGCATCGCTGTGAGCGCCGACGCGGGGATGACGTGGTCCGATCCCGTGTCGCCTCACGACGACGGCACTCCGACCGAGCACGGCTTCGTCACCCTGTATCCGGCGCAGGACGCCCTGCATGCGGTGTGGCTGGACGGCCGGCATACCACGGGGGAACACGAGCACTCGGGTGGCTCTGGCGGCGCCATGACCTTGCGAGGCGCGAGCATTGCTCGCAACGGCTCCGTCATCGGGTCCGACTCCGAAATCGATTCCAGGGTCTGCGATTGCTGCCAGACCGACGTCGCGATCACTGACGAAGGGCCGGTCGCCGTGTATCGCGACCGCGGCCCGGGGGAAGTGCGCGACATCGCCGTCGTCCGCCGCGTGGACGGTGCATGGTCCGCGCCGATCCAGGTGCACGAGGACGGCTGGCGCATCGACGCCTGCCCGGTGAACGGACCCGCCGTCGACGCGCGCGGGCCGGACGTGGTGGTCGCCTGGTTCACGGCACCCGACCGTCCGCGCGTGCGGGTCGCATTCTCAAGTGACGGCGGACGCTCCTTCGGCCGACCGGTGGAAGTGGCGAGCGGAAGGGTGGCCGGACGTGTGGACGTCGTCCTGCTGGACGACGCTCGGGCCATCGTCAGCTGGCTGTCGGAGGGGCCGTCAGGCGCCGAGATACGGGCGCAGGCCTTCACGGGATCGGGTGTGGCCGGCCCAGCCACCGTCATCGCCCGCGCGAGTGTGGCCCGCTCGTCCGGATTTCCCCAGATGGTCAGGGCCGGTGACGGTCTGCTGTTCGCGTGGACAGAGTCCGGCGATCCGCCACGAGTGCGGACGGCGCACGCGAGGCTGCCCTGACCCCGCGGCACCGATCCCGGTCGGGCACCCCCGTGTGCTAGGATCCAACCCGCTTTTTCCAGTTCCCGCGAACCATCGGAGCACGATCGATGACCAGCGCGCTCAAGCTCAACGTGCCCGCAGAGGGCCAGAAGATCACCATCGACGACGGACGCCTGAAGGTGCCCGACCAGCCGATCATTCCCTTCATCGAGGGCGACGGGACGGGCCCGGACATCTGGCGTGCTTCGGTGCGCGTCCTGGATGCCGCGGTCGCCAAGGCCTACGGTGGAAAGCGCCGGATCCACTGGATGGAGGTCTACGCCGGCCAGAAGGCGAACGACCTCTACAACACCTGGCTGCCCGACGAAACGGTGCAGGCGTGCCGGGACTACCTCGTGTCGATCAAGGGCCCGCTCACGACCCCGATCGGCGGCGGCATCCGCTCGCTCAACGTCGCCCTGCGCCAGATGCTCGATCTCTACGTGTGCCTGCGCCCCGTGCGCTGGTTCAAGGGCGTGCCCTCCCCGGTGCGCGCGCCGGAGAAGGTCGACATGGTGATCTTCCGCGAGAACACCGAGGACATCTACGCGGGCATCGAGTTCGAGGCCGGCAGCGCCGAGAACGCGAAATTCCAGGAGCTGTTCAAGCAGGCCTTCCCGAAGCTCTACGGCAAGATCCGCTTCCCCGACACCTCGGGCATCGGCATCAAGGCCGTGTCCCGGGAGGGCACCGAGCGGCTGATGCGCGCCGCCATCCAGTACGCGATCGACAACAAGCGCAAGAGCGTGACGATCGTGCACAAGGGCAACATCATGAAGTTCACGGAAGGCGCCTTCCGTAACTGGAGCTACGCGCTGGCCGAGCGGGAGTTCCCGCAGCACACCTATACCTGGGACCAGTGGGAACGTACGCGGGCGGACAAGGGCGAGAAGGCGGCGAACGCCGAGCAGGACGCGGCCATGGGCGCGGGCAGGGTGCTCATCAAGGACGCGATCGCAGACATCACGCTGCAGCAGGTGCTCACGCGCCCGAGCGAGTTCGACGTGATCGCCACCATGAACCTGAACGGGGACTACCTGTCCGACGCCCTCGCGGCGCAGGTCGGGGGCATCGGCATTGCGCCGGGCGGCAACATCAACTACATGACCGGGCACGCGGTGTTCGAGGCGACGCACGGCACGGCGCCGAAGTACGCCAATCTCGACAAGGTGAATCCCGGCTCGGTGATCCTGTCGGGCGAGATGATGCTGCGCTACATGGGCTGGCTCGAGGCGGCCGATGCCGTCATCGGCGCCATGGATCGCACCATCGGCCAGAAGACGGTCACCTACGACTTCGCACGCCTCATGGAGGGCGCCACGGAGGTCAAGTGCAGCGAGTTCGGCGACGCGCTGATACGCAACCTGTAGCGCGTCGGAGGCCGGCCCCAGGCCGGCCTCCATGTCCCGCGGCGCACCACGAAGGAAGACCGCAAGCTTGAACCTGCCGGCCGCCAGCGCCCGCTCGCGCGACGACCTCGTGCAGGACTGCGCGCAGGCCCTCGTCGACGCGTTCGCCGAGTACAACGCGGAGTTCCGGGCCGTCACGCAGCGTGCGCGCAAGCGCTTCGAGTCGCGCGACTGGCACGGCAGCCAGCGCGACGCCGTGGAGCGCATCGACCTCTACTCGCGCTACGTCGACGACGCCGTCGAACTGATGGCCCGAAAGCTCGGCGAGGACGTCCACGAACGCGCCCTGTGGTCGAGCATCAAGAGGCGGTTTGCCGAGATCATCGACCCGCTGCCGGACAACGAGTTTCCCAAGACCTTCTTCAGTTCGGTCACCCGAATGACCTTCGGGACGACCGGCGTCGACGCGGCCGTCGAGTTCTTCGCGCTCGATCTCGATCCGCTCGGCAGCGTCACGACGAACGTCGAGACGCAGGTCTACGTGAACCGGGGCTCGGTGGAACTGCTGGTCGAGGAACTCCTGGCCGACTTCCGCTTCCGCGCACCCTACCGGGACTTCGACCGCAGCGTGCGCACGGTCACCGACGAGCTCAGGGCCTCGCTCGAGGGCGGTGGCGAGCGGCGCACCATCGAGCGTCTCGAGGTGATCAAGGAAGTCTTCTACCAGATGACCCGGGCCTACCTCGTCGGCCGCATCTCCGGTCGCGGGTGGACGCTGCCGTTCGTGGTCGCGCTGCGCAATCAGGAAAGCGGCGTGCTGGTGGACGCGATCATGCTCGACGAGAGCACGGTGAGCGTGCTGTTCAGCTTCTCGCGCTCCTACTTCCACGTGGATCTCGCGCACGTCGGCGAGGTGGTGAAGTTCCTCAAGGACATCCTGCCGCGCAAGCCGGTGAGCGAGCTCTACACCGTGCTCGGCCGCGCCAAGCAGGGCAAGACGGAGCGTTATCGGGAACTCTTCCGCCACCTGCAGCAGTCCGACGAGCCGTTCGTGCTGGCGCCCGGCGAGAAGGGTCTCGTGATGGTCTGTTTCACGATGCCCTCCTTCGACGTGGTGTTCAAGCTCATCCGCGACAAGTTTCCGTACCAGAAGAACATCCTGCGCCAGGACGTGCTGCAGAAGTACGAGCTCGTCTTCAAGCACGACCGGGCGGGACGCCTGGTGGATGCGCAGGAGTTCAAGCGACTCAAGTTCCCGAAGGCGCGCTTTGCACCCGACCTGCTGGAGGAACTCCTCACCGAGACCGCGGCGACGGTCCACGAGGAAGGCGACCAGCTCCTCATCGACCACATGTACATCGAGAGGCGCATGGCGCCGCTCAACCTCTACGTCCGTACGGCCACGCGCGAGCAGGCCGAGAAGGCGGTGCTGGACTACGGCCAGGCCATCCGGGATCTCGCGGTCACCAACATCTTCCCGGGTGACCTGCTGTTGAAGAACTTCGGCGTCACCCGCCACGGACGCGTGATCTTCTACGACTACGACGAGTTGTGCCTCGTGACCGACTGCCGCTTCCGGGAAGTTCCCGAGTCCCGGTACGACGAGGACGAGATGCGCGCGGAGACCTGGTACTACGTCGCCGACAACGACGTGTTCCCGGAGACGTTCATCAATTTCCTCGGCTTCGACCCGCACCTGAAGCGTATCTTCCTCGACGCGCACGGCGAGGTGCTGACGGCGGAGTGGTGGCGCGGCATCCAGGAGCGCCTGCGCGAGGGCGACGTGCTCGAGGTCCTGCCCTACCACAAGCATCGCGTGCGCGTTTTCTCGAGTCTCTGATCATGAAGCGACCCGCCTGGGCGGTACTGGCCCTGCTGGTCGTGCTGGCCTTCGCCTTCCAGGGCACCCGCGGCCTCTGGGAACCCGACGAGGGCCGCTACACCTCGACCGGCATCAACATGCTCGAGAGCGGCGACTGGCTGCTGCCCACGGTCGATGGCGAGCATCCGCACCTGACGAAGCCTCCCCTGACCTACTGGGCGCTGGCGGCCAGCTTCGGCCTGCTCGGCATGAACGAGTGGGCGGCCCGACTGCCAGCCGCGCTGGCATTCATCGGTACCGGCCTGCTGCTCCTCGGTCTCGGGCGGCGCCTGTGCCCTGCGCGCCCGTGGCTGCCGGCGGTCATCCACGCCTTGAGTCTCGCTCCGTACATCGGTGCCAACGTGGTGTCGACCGACACCCTGCTCACCTTCTTCGAGACGGCCGCCATGCTTGCCTTCGTCGCGGCATGGCATCGCGACGGTCCGCTGGATCGGAGGTGGGTCCGCGCGATGTGGGTGATGTGGGGCCTCGCCTTCATGACCAAGGGACCGCCCGGCCTGATTCCGCTGCTCGCCGTGGTACTGCTGCTCGCATGGCAGGATCGCGCGTCGCTCAGGCGTCTGCTCGACCCGGTCGGCCTCGCCGCATTTGCAGTCGTTGCCTTCACCTGGTTCG
This sequence comes from uncultured Gammaproteobacteria bacterium, assembly GCA_963823535.1. GTDB lineage: Bacteria > Pseudomonadota > Gammaproteobacteria > Steroidobacterales > Steroidobacteraceae > RPQJ01. The sequence goes on along the minus strand of CAWGLZ010000001.1, from coordinate 285,773 downwards.
GGATCCTGATTGCACAGGATCCGGACCGGCTGGGGTACTTCCTGGGTTACGAGGTCTACGACCGGATCTTCACGGCGAAGCAGGACCGCAACTCCGGGTGGTACGACTGGATTGAGGTCTATGGCCCGATGTTCGTGGTCGGTGCCTTGCCGTGGTGGGTCCTCGCGCTGGTGGCCGCCGGAGGACCTCGCGCTGCGTGGGCGGCATTCCGCGTCCGCCTGCGGAATCGTGACCGAGCATGGCTGCTGCTCGCCGCCTGGTTCTTCCTGCCGCTCACTGTCTTCATCCTCGCCCGCTCCCGCCTGCAACTGTACGTACTGCCGCTCTTCGTGCCGCTTTCGCTGATGCTCGGGCGTGCGCTCGGCCACTGGGGATGGCTGACCACGCGGAGAATGGCGTGGATCGCGGCCGCCACGGCCATTGCACTCGTTTCGCTCAAGGGCACCGCCGCGCACTGGCCCGGTGACCGCGATGCGAGACAGATGGCGCGCTCGATCGCACAGGTCGTCGACCTGCACGGCATCGAGGAGATCGCCTTCGTGGGCATGCGCGCGTTCTACGGCCTGAGCCTTTATCTGGACGTCCGCATCGAGAGCGTCGACTTCGGAGAGCAGACACACGAGTTGTCGCGACTTGTCGCGCCCGATGAACTCTGTACCGAACTCTCCGAACGGGAATCGAACGTATACGCGCTCAAGGAGAGCCGGATCGAGAAGTTCCTGTCCGAAGTGGACCGATGCGAGGGCGCCCGCCCGGAGCGCATCGGCGACTTCGAGGGCGACGGCAACCGCATCGTCCTGTTCCGCATTGCGCCTGCACGGACCGCCCCGCCGGGCGCGGAGTGACAGCCCGGGGGATCCGTCGACCGCCCGGCCTTGTACTCCGTGATAGCCTCGCCCAAGATAAAGCGAGGCCACGGAGGGACGAGTCCGGTGTCGTTCCTGAGCGAACTCAAGCGCCGCAACGTGTTCCGGGCCGCCGCGGCCTACGTGGCGGTCGCGTGGCTCGTGATGCAGGTCGCGGAGATCGGCTTCCCCGCCTTCGGACTGGGTGATCGCGCACTGCGCCTGCTGATCCTGGCGCTGGCCATCGGCTTCGTACCCGCCGTCACCCTGGCTTGGGTGTTCGAACTCACCCCCGAGGGCGTGAAGCGCGACCGTGACCTCGACCGGTCCGGCCCGCTGGTCGCCCGCACCAACCGCCTGCTCGACCGTGCCATCGTGGTGCTGCTCGGGCTTGGCGTTACCTATTTCGCCATCGACAAGTTCTTCCTCAGTCCTGCTCGCGAGCAGGTCCGCGTCGAGCAGGCCCTCGAGCAGGGTCGCAGCGAGGCATCCGAGGAGTCGCTGGGTGATACCTCGATCGTGGTACTGCCGTTCACCAACCTGAGTACCGATCCCGAGCAGGCGTTCTTCGCCGACGGCATGGCCGAGGAACTGCTGAATCTGCTAGCACGCATCCCGGAGTTGCGCGTGATCTCGCGGACGTCGGCCTTTTCCTTCAAGGACAAGAGCCTGTCCGTCGGCGAGATCGCCGATCGACTCAAGGTCTCGCACGTCCTGGAGGGGTCGGTGCGCAGATCCGACGACCGCATCCGGATCACCGCCCAGCTGATCGATGCGAAGACCGACTCGCACCTGTGGTCGGAGACCTACGACCGTACCCTCGAGGACGTGTTCGAGGTCCAGGACGAGATCGCCGGGAGGGTCGTCGCCGCGCTCCGGCTCGAGCTGCTCGGCGAGGTGCCGAAGAGCCGCCGTGTCGACCCGCAGGCCTACGTGCTGTTCATGCAGGCACGGCAGATGCTCGACCGCTGGGACGACCTGGGCCGCATACATGCATTGCTGCAGCAGGCCCTGGAAATCGATCCCGGCTACGTGGACGCGTTGACCGGGCTGTCCTGGGTGCAGTTCCGATGCGGCTGGCTGTCAGATCGCGACGAAATGGAATTCTGCCGGCAGTTCCCGATCGCGGAATCCAGGGAACGCTCGGCTGACTACCTGCAGCAGGCGTTGGCGAGAGATCCGGACGATGCGGTCGCGACCGCGTACCTCGGCTGGCGGGCGGCCTTCCTGGAGGGTGACTGGACCAGGGGGGCCCGGCTCATCGAGCGGGCCCTGCGACTGGATCCGACGAAGACCGACGTGCTGCGCGCCGCCACGCTGTTCACGCGCGTCATCCGCCGGCCGGACATCGCGGTCCGGCTCGGCGAATACGTCGTCGCACGAGACCCCCTGTGTACCCAGTGCGTCTATTTTCTGGCAAGAGCCTACCGCGACGACGGGCAACTCGAGGACGCGGAACGAACGATGCTCAACTTTGCGCTGGCGACCAATCTCGGCGGCTGGCACACGATTGGGACGACCCGTCTGCTCCAGGGCGACGGTGAGGGCGCACTGGAGGCCCTTGCCAGGATCTCCAATCCCGACGACCCCTGGCGCCTGCATGGACGGTCGATGGCCCTGCACAGCCTGGGGCGCGAGGAGGAGTCACGGGCCGAACTGGCCCGGCTCGAGGCGCAGCAGACACCCAGGTCCGCGGGGCTGGCCGCCGAAGTCTACGCCTGGCGGGGTGAGCTGGATCGGGCTCTCTCGGAGGCCGAACGGGTCGCCGCTAGCGCCATGCCACCGTGGGAACTGCCGCTCGACTGGACCAGTCCGTTCCTGCGCCCCGTCCTCGAGACCGAGCGTGGCCAGGCAATGTTGCAGCGCTTCGGCGTCGCCGACGAGCAGCTCGCCGGCATTCAGTTTGAGGTTGAGTTGCCGGGGGAGACGTCGGGAGCGGTGAACAGACGCTAGCGAGAGGCGGTGCCGGGTGACCGAAACACAGCGCGACACCGCCGCACCGAGTCTGCTTTTGTTGGCGAAGGCCGTTCAAAAGCGGTATTTCAGGTTGACGTAATAGCGCCGACCGAGCACGTCATACTGCGACGGGTCCGTATTCGCCTGCACCTGCGTGGGCACCAGCGGCGGGCTCTCGTCCGTCACGTTCTCGACGCCGATACGCAGCGTGAGTCCGTCGAACAGGCCGGACCCGAACTCGTTCGCGAGATAGAGGTCGAGGTAGTCGCGGCTCGCGACCTCGTAGTCGAGCTCCGGGTCGATGTCCTCCATGGAGTCGACGTAGCGCCACTGCGCCCCGACGGTGAGCGTGTGCCACTCGTAGCGGGCATCGACGTTGAATTTCCACTCCGGCAGCGAGCCGCCGACCTTGCCTCCCACGGTCCCCGCCGAGTCGACTTCCGCGACGCCGGGGGGCGGCACGAGCGTGAACTCGTCGAGCCAGGAGGCGAGCACGTTCAGCCCGGCGGTTCCCGGCCCGGCGTCGAACGACCAGTTGAACTGCAGATCCACGCCCGAAAGTTCGAAGCCTTCGATGTTCACGAGGACGTCCTGGAAATCGACGATCTCCCCGCTCACGGCGTCGCGCGAGAAGAACCCGCACCACCGGTTCGCGGGGTCGAACTCCGGGTTGGTGGCTGCGTCGAAGCAGCGCGGGACGTAGTTCGCCGCGTACACGTACTCGATCGCATCCTCCATCTCGATGCGGTACCAGTCCACCGACAACTGCATCCGCGCCAGCAATGGATGCGTCGCCGTCGAATCGACGACGAAGCCGAGCGTCAGCGTGTCCCCCGTTTCCGGATCGAGTTCAGGATTGCCGCCGCTCACCCCGAGATGCACCTGGTCGACGTCCTCGAAATCCGGGAGCAGCGCCGCGGGAACGCCCTGGGCAAGACACAGCGTCTCGACCCGCGGGGCGTCTGGCCCGCTCCGCTCCGGACTATTGGCCGTGCACGGATCCGGCACGCCGCCGAAATCGCTCTCGATGCCGTAGAAAAAGGGCAGTCGGGGCTGGTACAGCTCGAAGACGCTCGGTGCCCGGACGGCGCGTTGCAGCGAACCTCGCAAGCGCAAGGGCTCGATCGGCTGGTACAGCAGCTCCGCCTTCCACGAATCAGCCCCGCCGGCCGCCTCGTACTCGGAATGCCGGAATCCCAGGACCACGTCGAGGCGCTCGGCGCCAGGCAGACCGGCGAGCAGCGGTACGAGCGCCTCGAGGTAGGCATCCGTGTTGCTGTCCGAGCCCTCGATGTCGTCCGAGGCATTGAAGCCGATGATGTCCGGCAGCCCGTCCTCGAGGATCACGCTGGCGATCGGGTCGGCACGGTAGAAGAACTCGTCACGCTTGTGCATCGCCCCGATCACGAGTTGCACGTCGCCTGCCGGCAGACTGAAGACCGGCCCCGTGGCAGACGCCTCGAAGATCGCCTGCTCGTACCCTGATCGATTGGTACCGCCTGCGCCGATGTACTGCGCACACTCGCGCGAGATTCGGTTGAGCAGGAAGATGTTGAACTCGCCGCAGATGGACACTCCACCGTCGGGCGCGTAGGTCAGGTCGTTGATGCGGGAACGCAGCGCGTTGCCTCGTTGACTCTGCTGCTGGTCATTCTCGCCGTACTGCGCGTACGCGTCGTAGCTCCAGCGATCGCCAATCGGGCCGCGCACACCCGCCGTCAGCTGGTAGACGTCGTACTGGTTCGAGGCGATGCGCGGTCCGAGCTCCGCGAAGCGCTTGGCGATGCGGAAGTCGGCCGCCGGACTGGACCGTGATTCGAGGAGGAAGGCGAGATCCGCCGGAACGTACGGGTTCGTCGCAGGCATGACGATCGAATTGGCCGGCGTGGGCGCGAGGGCCTGGTCGGCGGAGTAATCGGCGTACAGGGCCTGGGCATAGGTCTCGTGCCCCGCTCCGAACTCGAAACTGGCCGCCGCGAACCCGGAAATGCGTTCCAGCCCGAGTTGCAGGTAGTTCCAGGGCGCGTAGTTGTAGGTGTACAAGCGATCGTTAAACAGCACCGGATCACGCGAGCCCCGGAAATTCACCACGGAGCCAGGCTGCCGCGTGCCAATCGTGAACAGCGACCCGTCCGGGTTCACGCCGAAGAACGTCTGATACGGCACCGAACCTGGCGGAAAGCCGTAAGAGGAAAACAGCGCGTCGTACGCTTGCTGGCTGGCGCGCACCGAGCTCGGTCGCCCCTCCGCGATCAAAGTCGACCCCAGCGGCAGGAACCCCTTATCCGGCCCGACGCCCCCTGCATCCGGACCAAAGTACCCCAGGGCGTATTTCGAAAAATCGCGCCGGCTGTAGGTCAGCGCCTCGCGATCCGAGTAACCGAGGTATCCATAGACCTGCCCACGACCGCCGGCAAACTCGAGTCCGCCCGTGATGCCCGCCGAGTATTCGTCGGCGTCGCCCTTGTCGCTGAGCCCGTAGCGCCCGTCGAACTCGAGCCCATCGAAGTCCCGTCTCAGCTTGAAGTTCACCACGCCCGAGATGGCATCCGACCCGTAGACCGCGGACGCACCGCCCGTGATGACCTCCACGCTCTCGATCAGCGTGGACGGGATGATGTTCACGTCCACGACGCCGGTGCCGTTGGCCGGGATCAGGCGACGGCCGTCGAGCAGCACGAGTGTCCGCTGTGCGCCGAGTCCGCGCAGCTGCAGGTTGCCCTGGCCGCCGTTAGCCGGGTTATTCGAACTGCCGGTCATGTCCGGGACGAACTGCGGCAGCCGGTTCATGACGGTGTCGACGCTGGTCGAAGCCGTCTGCTCGAACGCCGCTTCGGTAACGCTGACGATGGGACTTGCCGAAACGAAGTCGGGTCGGGCGATCCGGGATCCGGTGACGATGACTTCCTCGAGCACGGCATCCTGCGCGAGTGCAGCACCCGGGACCGCGAGTGCAAGTGACACGATCGCCACTCGTGATCGGCTTTGCCAGAGCGTCTCGCTCATGCGTCCGCCTCCGTTGCCCTGTTCTTGTTGGATGCGTCGTTCTGACGTCCAATGGAATCCGGGTCTCGCAATGTATATGTCATTGCTGCGCAACCGGCAAGCGCGCCGGGTTCACCGCCGACCTGCGGCGCTTGCCAACGGCGGGGTTTCGGCTAATGTCCGCTGGATGCACGACGACTCCGGCGAGCCCTCGACCGCAAAGCCTGCCGCTGGGCCCGAGGGGCTCCTCGCCCGCGCCCGTCGCCGCGGCGTGCTGCGGGTCGCGGCGAGCTACGCGGTCATCGCCTGGCTGTTGCTGCAGATCGCCGACGTCGTGCTCGAGCCCCTCGGCGCGCCGAAGTGGGCGATGAGCGCGCTGATCGTCGCGGTGGCCTTCGGCTTCCCCGTCGCTGTGCTGCTCGCCTGGTTCTACGAGATCGGCGACGACGGCATCCACCGCGACACGGCACCGGCCGGTGTCGCGCGACCCACGGTGCACGGCGTCCGTCGCTATGCCGACATCGTCGTCATCGGCGCCCTGCTCGTCACCGTCGGCGTGCTGCTGGTACGGCAGTCCGATCTCGGCAAGCCCGAACCTCCTGCCAACCCGGCCATCGCCGTGCTGCCGTTCGAGAACCTGAGCCATGATCCGGAACAGGAATACTTCTCCGACGGCCTCGCCGAGGAAATGCTCGACCGCCTCGGCCGGGTTCCGGGCCTGCGGGTCATCGCCCGCTCCTCCTCGTTCGGGTTCAAGGGCCAGGACGTCGACGTGCGTACCATCGCGGAGAGGCTCGGCGTGACGACTGTGCTAGAGGGCAGCGTGCGTCGCGACGGCAAGCGCCTGCGTCTCAGCGCCCGGCTCATCGACGGCGCCACCGGCCAGCAGGCCTGGTCGGGCAGCTACGACCGCGAACTCAACGACATCTTCGCCGTGCAGGCGGAGCTCGCGGCGGCGATCGTCGAGGCGATCATCCCCGCCGCGCGGGGCGCCGTCGCAACGGCCGAACCCCCACCGACCTCCGACCTGAACGCCTACGATCTGTACCTCGCCGCCCGTACGCAGTTGAACCTGCGGACCCCGGAAGCCATCGACAAATCGGTCGAGTTGAGCGCGCAATCCGTGCGGCTCGATCCTGACTTTGCACGCGGACAGGCACAACTGGCGGCTGCACTGCTGTTCCAGCGACTGTACGCCGGTGAGCGGGGCCCAGATCAACCACATGTCCTCGGGAATCCAACTGGCGCGCGCGATCCGGCCGAACTGCTGCGGCGGGCCGAAGCGGCGATCCACGCGGCGCTCGCTCTCGATCCGGATCTTTCCGAGGCTCACGGCGTCTATGCCAATCTCCTGCGGGACACCGACCGCCCCGGGGCCGAAGAGCAGTACCGGCGTGCGCTCGAGCTGAACCCGAACAACGCGGCGGCCTGGCACGACTACGCGGTCTACCTGGCGAACGTGGCCCAGCGACCCCTCGATTCGAATCGCGCCACGACGCGTGCCCTCGAGCTCGATCCGCGGCAACCGGCGACATGGGCGAACTACCTCGGCAATCTTGGGGACCCGCGCAGCCAGCGCTACCGGGAGGAATTCGAACGTGCGCTGCGAATGGTCGGCGACATGCCGTCCGCGGTGGACCGGTTCACGCTGCCCACGCTCTCGACGCCTGGCTTTCCAATAGAGGTCATGAAGGCGGCACGAGTCAAGCAGGGGTCGCCGAACGACGCCGACCTGCCGGTGTGGATCAATTACGTGAGGGCCTGGCTGGCTGTCGACCCGGAGCGCGCGTTACGAGCCATCCCCGATCACGCGGCCGCCCGCCGCAACGTAGACATGGAGGTCGTGCGACTCTTCCTGCACGCCGACATCGCCGGGCTCCGCGGCGACTTCGCGGCCGTGGACCGCGACCTCGGGGCACTGCAGGCACGCGTCGGTGCCGACAACCCTCGCGTGCGCTCCGTCATGGCGTTCTGGCACGCCGTCCAGGGACGCTACGACGAAGCCGCGACGTCGCTCGCGCTCGCAGAACCCGTGCCGGAGGAGTGGGTCCCGCCGGTGATGGGCGGTGACGCGTCCTACGGTCTCATGGAAACAGCCCAGGTGCGCATTTACCGGGCGACGGGTCGCCAGGCGGACGCCCGGCGCCGGGTAGATCAGTTGCTGACGGCGCTGCGCGCCGCACGTCGGGCCGTCGGGGACGGCTGCGAGTGGACGTCCATGCCGGCCGCGTGGATGCGTTATGCCAGCCTCGCGGCCAACGAGGGACTGAAGGACGAGGCCGTGGACGCATTGCAGGGCGCCCTGCGCTGCGGCGACCTGCCGCCGGGTTTTCAACCACAGCTGCCGTGGTTCAGGAACCTGGAAGGATATCCCCCGTACGACACGCTGGTTCGCGAGCGTGAACGTCGTGTCGAGGACATCAAGGCCGAGCTGTTGCGCCTCGAAGGCAGCCCCTGACGGCCGCGGAGCGGGGTTTTTGCAGGCGCCGGCCACGACGGGCTACCCTGTATCGGCAGCCACGTGGAGGATGCACAGATGAAGTGGTTGAGCAGGGCGACACTCGCGTTCGCCGTCGCGATCGGGCCGGCGCTGGCCCAGGCCCAGGACCTCAACATCCCGGAGCCGGTGGAGGTCCTCGAGCGGCAGCTGGCGAGCGAGCCGTTCCGGATCGTCTCGGCCGAGATCAGTCGCCCGAAGGCCAAGGGCGACATCACGCTCAAGGCCGAGGTCGCTTTTGCTGAACAGCCTCCGTACCGGGTCAAGCTCAGGAAGTCCGAGCCCGGTGCCGAGGAGTTCAACAATCGACCCCGATATGATCTCGCGGCCTACGAGCTTCAGAAAGTCTTCCTGGACCCGGCCGAGTACGTCGTGCCGCCCACCGCACTGCGCATGATCCCGCTCGCCGATTTCCAGCAGTACTCGCGAGGCGTGAAGCCCACGTTCAAGGGCTCGGACGAGGTACTGGGCGTCCTGCAGTACTGGCTGCACGAGGTGAAGGTGATCGCGGACGTCTACGACGCCGGACGCTTCGCGGCCGATCCCGAATATGCGCGTCACATCGGGCAGCTCAACATCTTCACCTACCTGATCGAGCACGGGGACTCGAACGTCGGTAACTTTCTCATCTCCCGCGCCGACGTCGGAGCCCGCGTGTTCTCGATCGACAACGGCGTGGCCTTCGCCTACAACGAAAGCGACCGCGGTCATCTCTGGAAGTCCCTGCGGGTGGATCGCCTGCCGGCCGACGCCGTCGAGCGCCTGCGTGGCGCGACCGAGGAAGAGTTGCACCGCCGGCTGGGCGTCCTTGCGCAATGGCGACTGGAGGACGGTCGCTGGCAGCCAATGCCCGCCGGGGCAAACCTCTCCCCTCAGCGCGGCGTTCGCCAGGAGGACGGAATCGTGCAGATGGGATTGCGAAAGTCCGAGATCGAGCAGATCCACCGCCAGATCGAACGCCTGCTGCAGCAGGTCGACAAAGGTCGAGTAACCACGTTCTGAACCGGAGGCCCGCAGATGCCCCGCAAGCTCCGATCGATCCTCATCCGCGGCCGTGGCTGGCTGGCCGTCACCTGCGTCCTGCTGCAGCTGATCCCAGGCACCGCAGCTGCCGCGCAAGCCGGACCGTCGGCGTGGCAGGGGGTCGACAAGGTCGTCGCGTTCGCGGACGTGCACGGGGCCTACGAGGAACTGACGACGTTGCTGCGGTCGGTCGGAGTCGTCGACGGGGAATTGCGCTGGACCGGGGGCAGGACGCATCTCGTGAGTCTCGGCGACCTGCTCGACCGGGGAGACGATTCCCGCAAGGTCATGGACCTGCTCATGCGTCTGCAGGACGAGGCGGCGTCCGCGGGCGGCAGGCTCCACGTCGCGCTGGGCAATCACGAGGCGATGAACGTGCTCGGCGACCTGCGCTACGTGGCAGCGGGCGAATTCGCGGCGTACGCGACGGACGAGGACGCCACCGAGCGTGCCGGGCACAAGGCCGCCTTCCTGGCGCGCCAGCCCTCCGCCACCGAGGCCGACTTCGAGCGCGCTTTCCCACCGGGCTTCTTCGCCCATCGCCGCCTGCTCGGTCACGATGGAAAGTACGGAAAGTGGCTGCTGGCGCAGCCGGTGGCCGTCGTCGTCAACGACACCGTCTACATGCACGGCGGCCCGTCCGTGCTGCTCGCGGACCGCAGCATCGAACAACTGAACCGTGAGTATGCGGCCACCGTGTCCGAGTACCTCAGCGCTGAGACGGTGCTCCGCGAGGCAGGGCTGCTCCAGTTCGAGGACGGCTACGGCAAGCGGCCCGAGGCCGCCCAGGCCCGGCTCGACGCGATGCCGGCCGGCGATGCCAGAACCGCGCTCGCCGCGGCCGTGGCGCGGTTCAAGGCTGCGGACGAAGCCCCGCTGCTCGGGCCTGCAGGCCCCAACTGGTATCGGGGCGCGGCCTTCTGCAACGAGTGTGCCGAGGCCGACGTCCTGAAGCCCTGGCTTGCACAGGTTGGTGCGCGGCGCGTCGTGATCGGGCACACGGTCGCGCGCAATGGAACCGTCGTCTCGCGCTTCGACGGTGCGGTCGTGAAGCTGGATGCGGGCATGAACCGGGCCGTCTACGGGGGCCATCCCGCCGCGCTGGTCTCCGATGCCTCGGGGTCGCGCGTCGCCTACGCGATGCCGGTCGTACCGCCCGCCGCCCTGCCCGCCGAGCCGCTGTACCTGAGTTCACAGAGCATCGGCGAATCCGACGTCGCCGAGGTCCTGGTCCGCGGCAAGATCACGGTCAGCGAGACCTGCGCGCCCGGCGTGCTCGAAGTGAAGGTATCGCTCGACGGACGCAGCGTGAACGCGATCTTCGAGTCGGCGTCAGCCGAACTCGTGAACCGCGAGCTGGCGGCATACCAGCTCGACCAGCTCCTGGGGCTCGGCCTCGTACCGGCCACGGTCGCCCGCACTCACGATGGTCAGGCGGGAATCCTGCAGGGTCGACCTGCGCAATGGGCGAGTGAGCAGGACCGCCAGAATGCGAAGAACGGCAAGGCCGCCGGCCTCGCCTGCCAGACGATCTCCCTCTCCCCGCAGGCGGAGCCCGCGCGACGGCCGGCACCGGCGGACGGCCGCGCACCGAAGCTGCCGGGCGGAGGATGGTGCGACGTCGGCGCGCAATACCAGCTGGCCTACGCCTTCGACGCCTTGATCGACAACAAGGGCCGGACCCTCGATCGCTATCTATACGACGTCGACGCGGCCACGCTATTCCTGACAGGACACGGCAACGCTTTCGGCACCTCCGCGCAAGTGCCCGGCGCGCTGGAGACAGCGCTTGCCAAGACCGGTTTGGAATTGCAGGCACGGCTGCGCAGGCTCGATGCCGCGAAACTCGAGACCGTCATCGGCGAGTGGGTGGACCGGCGTGACATCAAGGCCCTGCTCGAGCGGCGCGACCGGATCCTGGAAGTGGCCCGCGCCGGCACGGGCGCGGGCCGCTGAACCTCAACGGTCTCGCTGCAGTTCGCAGCGCAGCACGAACGTGCTTTCGGCCTCGAGGCCGTCGACGTCGCTGGCGACGACCGTCACGATGATTTCGGCCTGAGCATCACCGGGTGGATTGCCGGTGAACCGTCGCGAGCGCGGGTCGAACCTGAGCCAGCCCGGCAACGGCTCGCCGTCGGCCAGGCGTGCCGTCAGATGCAGCACGTCACCGGGATCCGCATCGACGAACGCGTCTCCGCCGACGGTATGCGCGAACGGTCGGCCCGGCACGTAGGCGAGGTCCGGGATCGGGTTCCCGACCTCCGGCGCGACGTTGATGACATTCTCCCGCGCCTTGCGGCCGAACTCGCGCCCGATCGCCACGGCCAGGCCGATCCACACCAGTGCCAGCAGGAGGTTCAGCAGCGCGAACTGCGGTGCGGCCCAGCCGAGCAGATGGAGCCCCACGTAGACGACGCCTGCCTGGATGAGGTCGCCGAAGCGCCAGAAGAAGGTATCGATCGCTGTCTTGCCGTCGTACTTGGAGTCGCGATCCACCGGGAGGAACAACGCGTGCCGGGTCGTGTTCATCAGCGAGTAGTCGATGCTGTTCTCAGCGATCTTGACCAGTCGCAGCAGGGTGAAGATCGGCACGAACCCGACGATCAGGGGTGAAATCGCCAGCAGCCCGTAGCCCACCGCGACGATGGCGGGATGAATGAGCAGCGCGCCGCGCACGCCGATGGCCGGATGCCGGTAGATCCGCGACACCAGGAACAGCTGGATCGCCAGCCCGACGAGGGTCACCCAGAACTGGAAATCACCATAGAACGCGGCGATCAGTTCGCCGGCATCGAGCTTGCCGCCGCTCGAACCGGCCACGGCCAGCGCATCGCGCTGGACGAAGTCGGCCAGGATGAATTCGCCGGTCGTGTTGATCCAGTTGAGCAGCACGACCAGCATCGCGATCAGCAGCAGGTAGCGATCGTGCAGCACCAGCCCGATGCCGCCCATGAGCCGCGGGACGGGCTTGCCGTGTTCCGCGACGACCGCCAGCGAGCCCTCCGGGACGGCGCGACGCGCCGGTCCCGCGAGCAGCAGGGTCAGTGCCAGTACACCGGTCGCGACCAGCATCAGTCCCACGGGCGAGAGCGCACCCACAGCAAGTTGCGCGCATTTGGCACCGGCGAGGGCACCGAGGTTCGCGCCCACCATGATCAGCGGAAACAAGCGTTGCCCGCTCTTCAGGTTGTAGGTATCCGCGGCGAACGCCCAGAACTGGGCGATCATCATCACGCCGAAGATGCTCACCCAGACGAAGAACGGGAAGGCGATCGACACGCCGGTCGAGGCCAGCGCCGCGAAGGCCGCCATGTTCACGACGAAGAAAACCGTCACCGCGTGCAGCAGCCGCGCGCCATCGAGCCTGCGCCGCACGGCGCCGTAGGCCGGAACCACCCCCATCAGCACGAGTGCGATCACGGCCACGGCATAGGCACGCACTTCGGCCGAGAACTTCGTGAGCATGAAGGCCTCCCGCAGGGCCTTCACGATCATGTACGAGAAGAGCAGCAGGAAACCGTGCAGGAAGAACAACTGCAGGCTGCGGCCCTCGCCGGGCCGCACGCGCGTGAAAACCGTCAGCAGGCGCTCGACGGGACTCAGTCCGGCGTGGTCCGTGATCACCCGCCGGCTCTCGTTCGCCCAGCACAGGCTTCGATTGCAGGTACCGACATCGTTTCCCCCTGGTCGTTCATTGTTGCCGCCGATGCTCAGCCGATCGGAATGCCCTTCAGGGCCGGGTCCGGCACGGCGAGGAGCCGTGAGTACCCCGACTCGATCGCCTGTCGAATGCGCTGCGTCGCCAGTTTCCGATCACCTCTGTCCGCCGCGCTGATGGCGGCGAAGTAGTTCACATAGGGCGAGCCCGGCTCGAGCTCGATCGCACGATCGACATAGCGCACGGACCGTTCATGGTCGCCGAGGCGTCCATAATAGAACCCCAGCAGCGCCCAGACTTCGCCATCCGTCGCGTCCACCGCAAGGTTCTTCTCGGCCAGGGCCACCGCACGCCGATAGTCCTCCAGCGCCCTCTGCCGCTGTTGCGGCAGGTACCACAGCGAGTCGGCACGCGCGCCCCAGAGCTGGTAGTCCTCAGGCGCGATCTCGAGGGCCTTGCCATACATCCCGACCGCGTCTTCGAGCCGGCCAAGGTAGTAGTACAACGTGCCGAGATTCGAGTATGCGCTTCGGGACGGTTCGATCTCGGTCGAGGTCTCGAATGCCTTCGCCGATGCCTGGAATTCACCCGAGGCGAGCAACGCCGCACCGAGATTGTTGTATCCCGCAGCGCTGCGGGGCGCGAGTTCGGTCACGTGCGCGTACGCCTCGGCGGCTTCGCGGTTGCGTCCCTGCCCGAAGAGGAACCCACCCAGTGCGTTGTAGACCGCCCAGTACCCCGGCTCCACGACGATCGCCTCCCGGAAACTGCGTTCCGCCTCCTTGACGCGGTTCTGCTTTTGGAGCGCCTTGCCGAGCCCGATGTGCACCTCGGCATCACGCGGTGACCGGGTCATGAGCGTTCGGTAGACGGCCTCCGCCTGCTCGTTCCGGCCGCTGGCGCCATACAGTCTCGCGAGCGCGAGCTCGGTCTCCTTGAGGGTCGGATCCGCTTCGAGCGCAGCGCGGCAGGCGTTCTCGGCATCCTCCATGTTATCGACGGCACTGGTGCGCTCATAGCGCGTGACCGCAACCTGGCAGAGTCCGGCCTGCGCCCGCGAAAAGCCAGGATCAGCCTCGAGCGAGCGCCTGAAAAGGGACTCGGCCTCGGCGATTCCGCTCAGCGCCCCGGCCTGGCGCAGTTCCGACAGCCCGGCCAGGTAGAAATCGTAGGCACGCGGGTCGCGGGTGGGCACGGTCTTCAGTTGCGCGGCCAGCTCCGGCGTCAGCACGGCCTGCAGCTGCACCGCGATGGCGCCGGAGATGTCCTGCTGGATCGCGATGAGGTCCTGCCATGGACGGTCGTAGCTCTCGGTCCAGACGTGGAATCCGCTGATCGAGTCGATGAGCTGCGCGGTGACCCGCACACGGTCGCCCTCGCGGCGCACGCTGCCCTCGAGGACGTAGCGCACGCCGAGTTCCTCGCCGATCCTGCGCACGTCCATGTCCTTGCCCTTGAACGCGAACGCCGACGTCCGGGCGGCCACCCGCAGGCCCGGCAGCTTGGCGAGATCGCTCGAGAGTTCCTCGCTCAGTCCGTCACCGAGGTACGCGGATTCCCCGGTCGGACTCATGTCCACCAGCGGCAGCACCGCGATCGACTGCGCGCTCGGTTCGAATCTTCGAGTCTCGGCGGCGTCGACCACGGGTTCGCTGATCGTGCGCAACCAGGCAAAGCCGGTCACGGCCGCCATGAGGGCAACCCCGGCAACCAGCGCCGGCGCGATCGCGCGGCGGGCGCGCGGCAGCCGGACGCCGCCTTCGAGTCCCGAATCGAGCACGATGCCGCCCGGCGTGATTTCGTAGGACCAGGCGAGGACGCTCACGATCGGCAGGCCCAGCACCGCCAGGATCGTGAGTGCGGTCATCCACCAGTCCGGGAAGCGCAGCGGCTCGAAGGTCACCTCCGCCACCTGAAGCACGATCCACATGCCGACGAGGTAGGCACCCACGACCTTGAATACGCTGCGGCGCTTCAGTTCCACGACGAAGGACTGCAGGTGGGTCGAGGCCGTGCGCCGTTCGCGACTCACACCGCCCGCGTCGGGCGCGGCGGCAGGCATGGACGGTGGCGGGTTCTCGATCCGTTCGTAGCGTGCAACGAGCGCGAACGCGTCGTTTCCCACGTTTGCGACGTAGTGCTGGTCGGTCACCGATCCGCCGAGGAGTTCGCGCAGCGAGCCGATGCCGCTGGTCAGTCGCTCCTCCGTGTGCTCCTGCCCCGGCCAGACCTGCTCGCACAACTCGCGGTGACCGACGATCTCCCCGCGGCGCCGGGCGAGGCACAGCAGGATGGCAAGCTGGTCCGGATTCAGCGCACGAGCGCCGTCCGGCCCCGCAATCAGCGACATGCGCGGCTGAACCCGCCAGTCTCCGAGCTTGAAATCATGGCTAAGGCCGTTGGCGTCCATGGCCTCGCGACCGTAATGCCCTTGTGCGGAAGAAGAATAGCAGACGAAATCGCGGTTTTCGCCGGCGCGCCCGCAATGGGCCCCGCCGGGCCTCAGCCCGCGCTACGTTCGAGGGCCTGCCGGAGATCGTCGATCAGGTCCTCGGAATCCTCGATGCCCATCGACAGGCGCACCGTTCCCGGCCGGATGTCCGACCACTCGACCTGCTCGGCCGTGAAGCCACGCGGTTGCTGCATGGCCGGCGCGACGACCAGGGACTCGGTCGAACCGAGGCTGGCGGCGAGGCTGAAGAGTTCCAGCGCCTCCGCGAAGCGCGTCCCGGGCAACTCGCCACCGACGATGTCGAACGTCACCAGCGTCCCGAAATCGTCCATCTGGCGTGCCGCGAGCGCGTGGCCGGGATCGTCCGGCAAGCCGGGATAGCGCACGCGCGTCACCTCGGGACGGCCGGCGAGGAACTCCGCCGCCCGCCTGGCGTTGCGACACTGTGCGTCCCAGCGCAGGAAATAGGTCTTGAGGCCACGCAGGATCAGGTAGGCCGCATGCGGGTCCAGGGTCGGTCCGACGATGGTGAAGTCGCCGCGGATGGACTCGAGCAGGCCCTGCGAGCCGATCACCGCCCCACCCATCACGTCGCCGTGGCCGGAGGCGTACTTGGTGAGGCTGTGCGCGTACAGGTCCACGTCGTACTGGCCGTGGTTGTGCAGGCCTCCGAGGGTGTTGTCGAGCAGCGTCAGCGCGCCGTGACCCCGTGCGAGACCGGTGATGCGTTCGATGTCCGCAATCTTCAGCACCGGATTCGTCGGCGATTCGAAGACCACGAGTCGCGTCGGACGCCCGGACAGCGTCCGTTCGAGCGATTCTGCATCGTCGATGGAGAGCATCGTGCTCGTGACGCCGTAGCGTCCGAGCAGGCGCCGGATCAGGGAACGCGTCGGCCCGTACATCTCGGCGAAATAGACCACGTGGTCGCCGCTACGCAGCAGGCCGAGGAGCGGCAGCGCGACGGCCGCGACGCCGGATCCCGTCAGCAGGCAGGCGTCGCGTCCCTGCAGTTCCGCCAGCACCAGCTCGAGCTGTCGCAGCGTCGGGTTCGAGTCGCGGGAGTAATAGAATCCCTCGCGTTCGCGCGCAAAGTAGCGCTGCGACTCACCGACATCGTCGAAGGTGAACTTGACCGACTGGTAGATCGGCGCCACCAGCGGCCGGTTGTCCCCAGGCACGGCCACGTCGGGCAGATGCGTGACGCGCGTACGTTTCTTCATCCGCCGTGGCTCACGGCCGGATATCAAATCGATCCGCGTCGAGATGCACCGGGAAGCTCTCGCGGTAGGTGTGCAACGACTCGAGGTCGAGCACGGCCGTCTCGACCCGGTCGCCTCCACCTTCGCTCGACAGCGGTTGACCCAGGAAGTCCAGGGCCACGCTGTCGCCCGCATAGCTCGCCCCGTTGCCGTCCCGGCCGACACGGTTGACGCCGACGACGTAGCACGCGTTCTCGATCGCCCGCGCCCGCAGCAGCGTCGACCATGCCTGCGCACGGCGTTGCGGCCAGTTGGCGACGTACAGCAGCAGGTCGTAGTCGCCGAGCGCCCTGCTCCAGACTGGGAAACGCAGGTCGTAGCAGATCAGCGGGCAGACCCGCCAGCCCTTGATGTCTACGACCAGGCGACGATCTCCGGCGCCGTAGTGCGCCTGCTCGCCCGCCATGCGGAACAGGTGCCGCTTGTCGTAGTGCTCGATCGTCCCGTCCGGCCGGGCCCAGATCAGCCGGTTGAAGCAGCGCTCGCCGTCGCGGACGATCAGGCTGCCTGTGATGGCGCAACCGAGCGCCGCGGCTTCCTCGCGCATCCAGCCGATGGTCGGGCCGTCCATGGGTTCGGCGAGCTTGCCGGCGTCCATGCTGAAGCCCGTCGAGAACATCTCGGGCAGCACGACGAGGTCCGTGTGCCCGAGCAGCCCGCGGAAGTGCGCCGCCAGGCTTCGGCGATTGGCCGATGGCTCCTGCCAGGCGAGTTCCGTCTGTACCAGGGTCACGCGCAGATGTGAATTCATGCCTATCCTCCGGGCTTGCAGAGCCGCGACAGGCGCTCGCCCGCCGCGTCGAGCGTCGCGTCGCTCTTGGCGAAACAGAAACGCACCATGCGCTCCTGCGCCGGGCCGGCGGAGAACACCGACACCGGGATCGTTGCCACGCCAATTTCGCGCGTCATCCAGCGGGCGAACTCGACGTCGGACAGCTCGCTGACCACCGAATAGTCGGCGAGCTGGAAATAGGTCCCCGCGGCCGGCGTGAAGCGTAGCGGTGTCGCCGACAGCAACCGGCCGAAATGATCGCGCTTGCGGGCGTAGAACTCCGCAAGCCCGGTGGCGTGCCCGGGTTGTTCCGTGACGAACTCCGCGAGCGCCGCCTGCAATGGCGTGGCCACGGCGAACTGCACGAACTGGTGCACCTTGCGGAACTCCACGGATAGCGACGGGGGAGCCACGCAGTATCCCACCTTCCAGCCGGTGCAATGACAGGTCTTGCCGAAGGACGAGACGACGAAGCTGCGCTCGGCGAGACCCGGGCGGCGCAACAGGCTCTGGTGGTCGCGACCGTCGAACACCATGTGCTCGTACACCTCGTCGGACAGGACCAGCACCGCGCTGTCGCGGAGCACCGACTCGAGCGCATCGAGGTCTTCCGGGGCGAACACGGACCCGGTCGGATTGTGGGGCGAGTTCACCACGAGGAGCCGCGTTCGCCCGCTCAACGCGTCGCGCACGCGCTGCCAGTCCACCCGGAAGTCCGGTCGACGCAGCGGCACCCGCACCACGCGCCCGCCCGCGAGCGTCACCGCGGGCTCGTACGAGTCGTAGGCCGGCTCGAGCAGGATCACCTCGTCACCCGGCCGAACGACTGCATGGATGGCGCAGAACAGCGCCTCCGTCGCGCCCGAGGTGACGGTGATCTCCGCTTCCGGCGACACGCGCCGCCCGTAGAGCGTGCCGACCCTCGCGGCAACCGCCTCGAGCAGCGGCGGCCAGCCCGCCATGGGCGCGTACTGGTTCAGGCCTGCGCACATCTTCTCGGTGACCAGTTCGACCAGCCGCGTCGGCGGATCGAAGTCAGGAAATCCCTGCGACAGGTTGATGGCGCCGCACTCGGCGGCGAGCCGCGACATGACCGTGAAGATCGTCGTCCCGACGTCCGGCAGCTTGGAGGCAGGCGGTATCAAGACGGCATGCCGTCAGACGCGGATGGGGTCCGCTCCCGGCCCTTGCCGAAATTCATGGTCCCGCTGGCGGCTGGCGCAACGAAGCCGCCGCCATCGCCGCACCGATGATGCCGGCGTCGTTGCGGAAATGCGCCGGCACGATCTCCGCACGGCTGCGCAGCAGCCGCCCGAACTGTTCCCAGTTCTCGGTGACGCCGCCGCCGATGATGAAAAGGTCGGGCCACAGCAGGGCGTGATAGCTCGCCAGGACCTCGTTGACGGCTTCGGCCCACTCCTGCCAGCCGAGCCCGTGGTCCACGCGGATCTTGGCGGAGGCCCGATGCTCGGCCTCCTCGCCCCGGACCTCCAGGTGGCCGAGTTCAGTGTTCGGCAGCAGCCGACCGTCGATGAAGATCGCGGTCCCGATCCCCGTACCCAGCGTCAGCACCATCACCGTGCCATCGCGCCCACGTCCCGCACCGAGCGTCATCTCCGCCACGCCGGCCGCATCGGCATCATTGAGAAACGCCACCGGACGTCCGACACGGGCCTCCAAGAGAGCGCGGGCATCGGTGCCGATCCAGCGACGGTCCACGTTCGCCGCCGTCAATGCCACCCCGCGCTTGGCCACGGCCGGAAAGGCCAGGCCCACCGGTCCGGTCGCGGGCAAATCGCGCGCCATGACGGCGAGCAGATCCATCACCGCCTCCGGGGCGGCGTCCGCGGGTGTCGGGCGGCGCAGGACGTCGCCGTCCACCCGGCCGGCCTCGACGTCGACGAGACCGCCCTTCACGAACGAGCCGCCGACATCGAAAGCGAGAATGCGTGAACCACCCACGGCTCAACCCTTCTTCAGACTCTCGATCATCTGCTGGTTCGCCGCGAGCGCCATCTGCGCGTCCCGGTCGCGGATCTTCTGCTGCCGGCTCATGACGACGCCGGCGACCACCACCCCCACCGCGACGACCGCCACCATGATGGTGGCGAGCGCGTTGATGTCGGGGCTGACACCGAGGCGCACCTTGGAGAACACGACCATCGGCAGGGTGCTCGACCCGGGGCCGGCCACGAAGCTCGCGATGACCACGTCGTCCAGCGAAAGCGTGAAGGCAAGCAGCCAGCCCGACAGCAGCGCCGGAAAGATGATGGGCAGCGTCACGAGGAAGAAGACCTTGGCTGGACGCGCCCCGAGGTCCTGGGCGGCCTCCTCCAGCGACTCGTCGAACTGCGCCAGGCGCGACTGGACGATCACCGTGACGAAGGCCATGGCGAAGGTGATGTGCGCAATGATGATGGTGGTCATGCCGCGCCCCGCAGGCCAGCCGATCAGCTGCTCCATGGTGACGAAGAGCAGCAGCAGCGAAAGCCCCGTGATCACCTCCGGCATCACCAGCGGCGCGGTTGCCATTCCGGAGAGCATCGTACGGCCCCGGAACGGCCCGAAGCGGGCGAGCGCCATGCCCGTCAGCGTCCCGAGCGCGACCGCAATCGTGGCCGAGATGGCGGCCACCTTCAGGCTGAGCCACGCGGCGTCGAGGATCTGCTGGTTACGGACCAGCGCCGCGTACCACTTCGTCGAGAATCCGCCCCAGACCGTGACCAGGCGCGATTCGTTGAAGGAGAACACGATCAGCGAGATGATCGGGATGTACAGGAACGCGAATCCCAGTATCAGCGACAGCGTCCGGAACCACGTGCGGCCGAGTTTCATCGGTGCGCTCCCTTGCCCGCCTCGGCGTCCTGGGCACGCTGGAAGTACATGATGGGGATCACCAGGAACAGCAGCAGCGCGATCGCTACCGCGCTCGCGACGGGCCAGTCGCGGTTATTGAAGAACTCGGTCCAGAGCACCTTGCCGATCATGAGGATACCCGGGTCGCCGAGCAGCGCCGGGATGACGAACTCGCCGACGGCCGGGATGAACACCAGCAGGCAACCCGCGATCATGCCCGGCACCGAGAGCGGCAGGGTGATCTTCAGGAATGCCTCCCAGGGCCGGCAGCCGAGGTCCTCCGCGGCCTCGAGCAGGGTGAGATCCATCTTCTCGAGGTTGGCATAGAGGGGCAGGATCATGAAGGGCAGGTAGGAGTAGACGATGCCGATGTACACGGCAAAGTCGGTCTGCAGCATCTGGATGGGCTGGTCGATGATGCCGAGCGCCATGAGCGCATTGTTGATCAGCCCGTTGTTCTTGAGGATCCCGATCCATGCGTAGACGCGCAGCAGGAAAGACGTCCAGAAGGGCAGGATGACCAGCAGCAGCAGGATATTCCGCGTCGAGGCTGCGCTGCGCGCCATGGCGTAGGCCATGGGGTACCCGAGCAGCAGGCAGAGCAGCGTCGAGACGCCCGCGATCTTGATCGAGTTGAGATACGCCTTCCAGTAGAGGTTGTCCTCGACCAGGAAGGCGAAATTGCCGAAGTTGAGCTGGACCTGCAGCGCCTTGTCGGACACCCAGTGCAGCAGCGGCTGGTAGGGTGGCATCGCGATCTGCGCGTCCGAGAAGGAAATCTTCAGGACGATGATGAACGGGACGAGAAAGAACAGGAACAGCCACAAGAACGGCACGGCCGACACGAGCGCGCGGCCGCGGGGCCAGCACCGCTTGAGCACATCCGGGATCATTTGGTCACCACGACCGGGCTCGTGGAATCCCAGTGCAGGTAGACCTGCTCGTCCCAGGTGACCCGCTCGTCCGAGCGCCGGTAGACGTTCGGCTGCGTGACGCGGACGATCTTGCCCGACGGCAGCCGCAGCAGGTAGATGGACAGGTCTCCCATGTAGGCGATGTCGCGCACCATGGCCTCGGTCCAGTTGTCGGATCGGTCGGGTTTCTCCCGCGACATGTGGATCTTCTCGGGACGGATCGCCGCCCACACGGTCGCGCCCGGCGCGGAACTCACGCCGTGATCCACGTAGATCGGCGCCTCGAGTTCGTCGGACTTGATGCGCACGTAGGACGGCTCGTCCTCGGTCAACCACCCCTCGAACACGTTCACGGAGCCGATGAACTCGCTGACGAAGCGCGAATTCGGGTACTCGTAGATCTCGGTGGGCGTCCCGACCTGCACGATCTCGCCGTGGTCCATGAGGCCGATCCGGCTCGAGAGCGTCATCGCCTCCTCCTGGTCGTGGGTGACCACGATGAACGTGACGCCCAGCGTCTCCTGGATGTTGATCAGCTCGAACTGCGTGTGCTCCCGGAGTTTCTTGTCGAGCGCCGCCAGCGGCTCGTCGAGGAGCAGGAGCTTCGGCTTCTTGACCAGGGCACGCGCCAGTGCGACGCGCTGCCGCTGCCCGCCCGAGAGCTGGTGGGGCTTGCGCTTGGCGAACTGGCCGAGCTTCACCATCTCGAGCATCTCGGTCACGCGCTTCGCGATCTCGGGCCTGGCGATCTTGTCCTGCTTGAGACCGAACGCGACGTTCTGCTCGACCGTCATGTGCGGGAACAGCGCGTAGGACTGGAACATCATGTTCACGGGCCGCTCATAGGGCGGCAGCTCGGTCATGTCCGTGCCGTCGATGTAGATGCGGCCGGCGGTCGGCCGCTCGAAGCCCGCCAGCATCCGCAGCAGCGTCGTCTTGCCGCAGCCGGAGGCGCCGAGCAGGCAGAAGATTTCTTTCTGGTAGACGTTGAGCGAGATGTCGTCCACAGCGACGAACTCGCCGAACTTCTTGGTGATGCGGTCGATGCGCACGTAGGGCTGGGCATCGTCGTCGTTCCAGGGCTCGAACTTCAGCTGGGGATCACGCGGTGAGGTGGCCATGGGGCTCCTGGCGGTGGTTGTCGCTTGCGGACTGTTCGATCAGGGGAGTGTGCGAGGCGCGCGTCAGCGACCCGTCATGAACTTCGTCCAGGACCGGTTGAGAAGTCGCGTGAACTCCGCCGACTTGGCGTGGTTCGGCTGCAGGCGCTCCTTGACCTCCGGCGTGGGAAAGATGCCGGGATCGTTGCGCAGCTCCTCGTTCACGAGGGCCATCGCCGCCGCGTTCGCCGTGGCATAGTTGACGTAGTTCGAGTTCGCGGCGGCCACCTCGGGTCGCAGCAGGTAATCGATGAACGCGTGCGCGTTCCCCGGATGCCTGGCGTCCGCGGGGATCGCCAGCGTGTCGAACCACATCAGCGCACCCTCCTGCGGGATGGTGAAACTGACCTCCACGCCGGTGCCAGCCTCCTCGGCGCGGTCACGGGCCTGCAGCATGTCGCCGCTGTATCCCACGGCGATGCAGATCTCGCCATTGGCGAGATCCTCGATGTACTGCGAGCTGTGGATCGTGCGGATGTACGGCCGGATGGCGAGCAACGCGTCCTCGGCCAGCTGCAGGTCGGCCTCGGACTGGCTGTTCGGATCCTTGCCGAGCCACACCAGTGCGGTGGCGACCATGTCGGTCGGGTCGTCGAGCAGCGAGACGCCGCAGTCCTTGAATCGGGAGATGACGGCGGGGTCGAAGACGAGGCCCCAGGAGTCGGTGGGCGCGTCGGGCATGATCGCGGCCACCTTGGCAGCGTCGTAGCCGATGACCGTCGTGCCCCACATGTAGATGACCGAGTGCTCGTTGCCGGGATCGTGAACGGCGACCCGCGCCTGCAGGCCCGGATCGAGATTCGCCAGGTTCGACAGCCGCGCACGATCGAGCTTGCGGAACACGCCGGCCTGGATCTGCCGCTCGAGGAAGTAGGCGCTCGGTACGACCACGTCATAGCCGGAGTTGCCCGTGAGCAGCTTCGTTTCGAGCACCTCGTTGGAGTCGAAGACGTCGTAGCTCACCGCGATGCCGGTTTCCTTCTGGAAATCCTCGATCACGGCCGGGTCGATGTAGTCCGACCAGTTGTAGACATTGAGGATCTTTTCCTCGGCGGCCGCCGCGTCGGCGTTGCCTGCGGCCGGCTCCGATGGCTTCTGCCCGCAGCCGGTGAGGGCAGCGACACACAGCAGTCCGGCGGCCGCGATCCGGTTGACTCGCTTCATTCGATCTCCCTTGTGCGACGACGGCCCGTCACCCCCGGCGGCCGCCCCGCAGGTTATAGCTCAGCGACCCCGCAAAGTGTAGATCGCCACAAAAGAACGGGGCGGCTGAACGTTCGCCCAGCCGCCCCGTTGCATCTCCGCGCCGCCGCTTACTGGCCGGTGGTGAACCGTGTCCAGGAGCGGTTCAGCAGGCGGGTGAACTCCTCCGACTCGGCGAGGTCCGGGAAGAGCTTGGCCTTGACCTCCGGCGGCGGGTACACGCCCGGGTCATTGCGGACGCTCTCGTCCACCAGCGCCACGGAAGCGGCGTTGCCGGTCGCGTAGTTGACGAAGTTGGAGTTGGCCGCCGCCACCTCGGGCTTCATCATGAAATTGATGAAGGCGTGCGCGTTGTTCGGGTGCGGGGCATCGGCCGGAATCGCGTACATGTCGAACCAGACGATGGTGCCTTCCTTGGGCACCTCGTACTTGATCACGACGCCCTGGCCCGCCTCCTCGGCGCGGTCACGCGACTGCAGGATGTCGCCGCTCCAGCCGACCGCGATGCAGATTTCGCCGTTGGCGAGCGCATCGATGTAGTTGGAGCTGTGGATCATGCGGATGTACGGGCGGATCGACATCATCACGTCCTCGGCGAGCTTGAGGTCGTCCGGGTTCTGGCTGTTCGGATCCTTGCCCTTCCAGGCAAGCACGACGCCGACGATCTCGCTCGGCGCGTCGAGGACGGAAATGCCGCAATCCTTGTACTTGGCGGCCTGCTTCGGGTCGAACACGAGGTCCCAGCTGTTCACCGGGGCGTTCGCATCGATGGCCTTGACCTTGCCCTCGTTGTAGCCGATGCCCGTGGTGCCCCACATGTGGTTCACCGAGTGCTCGTTGCCCGGATCGTGCAGCGCGACGCGCTCGAGGATCTCCGGGTCGAGGTTCGACCAGTTCGGCAGCCTCGAGCGGTCGAGCTTCTGGAACACGCCGGCCTTGATCTGCCGCTCCATGAACGAGGCCGACGGCACCACCACGTCATAGCCAGTGTTGCCGGCGAGGAGCTTGGTCTCCAGCACCTCGTTCGAGTCGAACACGTCGTAGTTCACCTTGATGCCGGTCTCGGCGGTGAACTGCTCCAGCGTCGCCGGGTCGATGTAGTCCGACCAGTTGTAGACGTTGACGACCGCCTCCTCTGCCGGGGCGGCGACTTCGGGTGCCGCCGCTGTCTCCGCAGGGGCAGGGGGCTCGGACTTCTTGCCGCAGCCGACGAGGGCCGTTGCGACGACCAGGCCCGCAAGCCCGGCACGAATGCTGATGGTCATCTTGAAGATTCCCCGTTTGAGTTGGACGGATGACGCGGCCACGAAGGCACGCTGGGCAAGGGTGAATGTATAGCGCAACTCACGCCGCGAAGCCAAGCCCAACGGAGGTCACGAGCCGGGACGCCGCCGCTCGCCGGCCCTAGATCCGGCCATCCGCCCGGCACCGCTCGAGGGTCAGGTCGAGGCAGCGCCAGGCCTTTTCGGCGAGTTCGTCGATCTGTTCGTGCGAAATCACCAGCGGCGGGGAAATGATGAGCGTGTCGCGGACCGCGCGCATGATCAGCCCGTTCTGGAAGCAGAAATCGCGGCAGATCGTGCCCACCTCGCCGCGCTTGTCGAAGAATCGTCGCGTGCGCTTGTCCTGGACGAGCTCCAGCGCACCGATCAGCCCCACCGAGCGGGCCTCGCCGACCAGCGGATGCTCGGCCAGCTGCCGCCACTTGCCGGCGAGGTAGGGGCCGGTTTCGTCGCGCGTCCGCTCGACCAGCTTCTCCTGCTGGATCAGTGCAAGGTTGACGCTGGCCACGGCGCAGGCGACCGGGTGGCCCGAGTACGTGTAGCCGTGTGCGAACTCGCCGCCCTTGTCGATGAGGACGTCCGCCACCCGGTCGGCCACCATCACCCCGCCGATCGGCAGGTACCCCGAGGAGAGACCCTTGGCGAGGGTCATCAGGTCGGGCCGGATGCCGTAGAGGTTGCTGCCGAACCAGTGGCCGGTACGGCCAAAGCCGCAGATCACCTCGTCGGCGACGAGCAGGATGCCGTGGCGGTCACAGATGCGCTGGATCTCGGGCCAGTACGTCTCCGGCGGGATGATGACGCCGCCCGCGCCCTGGATCGGCTCGGCGATGAAGGCCGCGACGCGCTGCGCTCCGAGTTCCTCGATCTTGCGTTCGAGCTCCCGGGCAACCGCGAGGCCGAATTCGTCCGGCGACTGGTCGCCGCCCTCGCCGAACCAGTAGGGCTGCGGGATGTGAACGATGTCGGGGATCGGCAGGCCGCCCTGCTCGTGCATGAAGGCCATGCCGCCCAGGCTCGCGCCCGCCATGGTGCTGCCGTGGTAGGCATTGACGCGGGAAATGATGACCTTGCGCTGCGGCTGGCCGAGCAGGTCCCAGTAGCGGCGCACGAGACGCACGACGGTGTCGTTGCCCTCGGAACCCGAGCCCGTGAAGAAGACCCGGTTGAACTGCGGGGGTGTGAGGTCCACGAGCTGCTTGGCGAGCTCGATGGCCGGCGGATGCGCGGTCTGGAAGAAGCTGTTGTAGTACGGCAACTCGAGCATCTGCCGATAGGCGGCCTCCGCGAGTTCCCGCCGTCCGTACCCGAGGTTGACGCACCACAACCCCGCCATGCCGTCGAGGATCCGGTTGCCTTCGGAGTCGTAGAGATAGACGCCTTCCGCCTTGACGATGACCCGCGTCCCCTTCGCATGGAGGGACTTGAAGTCCGTGAACGGGTGCAGGTAGTGCTGGCGGTCGAGTTCCTGCCAGGCGGCCGTGCTGCGGTCGGCGACGTAGGGTGTGGCGCTGGTCATGATTGTCCGCGGTCCTCAGACGTTCAGGAGCAGGTGCTCGCGCTCCCACGAGCTGATCACCTGCAGGAAAGTGTCGTACTCGCTCTCCTTCACGGCGGTGTATGCGAGCACGAAGCGGTCGCCCAGGATCTCGACCAGCTGGCGGCAGTCCCGCAGCAGGCGCACGGCCTCCTCAAGGTTGCGCGGCAGGCCGAACGGCATGTCGTAGGCGCTTCCCGACACGGGCTCCGAGGGCTTGAGGCCCTCCGTCATGCCGAGGTAGCCGCAGGCGAGCGAGGCGGCGATCGCGAGGTATGGATTGGCATCGGCCCCGCCCAGCCGGTTCTCGACGCGCCGTCCCTCCGAATTCGAGATCGGGACGCGCAGTCCGGCGGTGCGGTTGTCGTAGCCCCACTGCGTGTTGATCGGCGCGAGGTGCCTGAGGATGATCCGGCGGAAGGAGTTGACGTTCGGCGCGAAGAGCGCCATCGCGAACGGCAGGTACTTCTGCAGGCCGGCGATGTGCGAGAAGAACAGCGGGCTCGGGTTGCCGTCGCCGTCGCTGAACACGTTGCGACCGGTCTTGCTGTCGACCACGCTCTGGTGGATGTGCATCGAGCTGCCCGGCTCGCGTGCCATCGGCTTGGCCATGAACGTCGCGTACATCTTGTGGCGGAACGCGGCCTCGCGCGCCGTGCGCTTGAACATGAACACCTGGTCGGCGAGCGACATCGCGTCGCCGTGGATCAGGTTGATCTCCATCTGCGCCGCACCGTCCTCGTGGATCAGCGTGTCGATCTCGATCTCCTGCGCCTCGCAGAAGGCGTAGATGTCGTCGAACAGCGGGTCGAACTCGTTCACGGCCGCAATGCTGTAGGACTGGCGCCCGACCTCCGGCCGTCCGGAGCGCCCGATGGGCGGCTTGAGCGGATAGTCGGCGTCGATGTTCGGTTCCACGAGGTAGAACTCGAGTTCCGGCGCGACGATCGGTTTCCAGCCCTGCTGCTCGTACAGGTTCAGCACGTGCCGCAGCACATAGCGCGGCGCCATGGTCACCGGCCGGCCGTCCGCGTAATAGCTGTCGTGGATCACCTGCGCCGTCGGCTCGGCGGCCCAGGGAACGACGCGCGTCGTTCCCGGGTCGGCCTTGAGGACGATGTCGATCTCCGAGGGGTTGATCGCGCGGTCGTCCTCCGGGTAGTCCCCGGTGACGGTCTGCAGGAAGATGCTCTCGGGCATGCGCATGCCCTCTTCCTCCGCGAACTTCATCGCAGGCATGACCTTGCCGCGGGCGATACCCGCCATGTCCGGAACCACGGCCTCGACTTCCGAAATGCCGTGTTCCTTGAAGAATTGCCGAATCGGCGTGCTCATGTTCGTCGTCCTTTGGCGTGCGCCCTCGCGGCCTCTCCAAAGGCCGCGAACAACGCCCGCGAGAATGGGTTTTTCATCACCTGCCACTCGGGATGCCACTGCACCGCGAGCGCGAATCCGGGAGCACCGCGCACCCGGAAGCCCTCGATCAGGCCGTCCGGCGCCCGCGCCTCCACCTCGAGGCCTTCGCCAAGCCGCTGCACGCCCTGCGCGTGCAGAGAATTCACCACGACCCGGTCGGAACCTGCAATCTTCTGCAGTTCGCCGCCCGGCACGAGTTCCAGTTCGTGTGCCGGCCCGTACTGCGTCTCGAGCGGCAGTTCCTTGTCTTCGCGGTGGTCCGCCAGCCCCGGCACCTCGTGGATCTTCTGCCAGAGCGCTCCGCCGAACGCCACGTTCATTTCCTGGAAGCCGCGACAGATGGCGAACAGCGGCATTCCGGCGGCAATTACCCGCGGAATCATCGGCAGCGTCGTGGCGTCGCGATGCGGATCGTGCGCCGTCTCCGGCGCCGAGGCCGGACCCGAATAACGGTGCGGCTCGACGTTCGACGGACTGCCGGTCAACAGGATGCCGTCCACGCTGTCGAGAATGGCATCGAGATCCGCCGCTTCGCCGAGCGACGGCACCAGCACCGGAATGCCCCCTGCCGCCTCCGCCACCGCGACGATGTACTTCTCACCGACGCAATGGAACGGATGCGGCCCGAGGATCCGGCGATCCGCGGGAATGCCGATCAGGGGTTTCAAGCGAGGCACGTTTAAGATCCTAGACAGCCAAACGCGGGCCGCTGGGGCAAGGCGGAGTGGATTAAACCACAGCACCCCCGTGGCCGTCGCCAAGCAGCGCAAAAAACCAGTCATTCGGCATGCAAAACAGTCACTTACCGTTCGAGCAGCCAGGCGGCGGACGCTTGCCGGCCTCGCCTGCGAGCGGCTATGCTCGGGCCATACAGGCGGCCAAGCCGTCACTAAATCCTAAACATTCGGGGTTCCCATGCCGCAGATCGCGGATTTTGAGCGGGCGCAGGCCTGGCTGAGCCGGCACCCGGCGGTGCGCTACGTCGACCTCCTGCTTCCCGACCAGATGGGCATTCCGCGCGGCAAGCGCGTGACCGTCTCCGAGCTCGAGGCTGTCCATCGCGACGGGTTGCTGCTGCCGGCATCGATGTTCGCGCTCGACGTGCTCGGCGGCACGATCCAGTCGACCGGCCTCGGCTTCGACGAAGGTGACGCCGATCGCGTCTGCCTGCCGCTGGCCGATTCGCTGGCGAGCGTGCCCTGGCTGGGCGAGCACGTCGCGCAGATGCAGGTGGCGATGTACGAGCACGACCGCAGCCCGTTCTTCGGCGATCCCCGGCACGTGCTCGGCCAGGTGCTCGAGCGCTACGCCGCGCGCGGCCTGCGCCCCGTGATGGCCGTGGAACTCGAGTTCTACTTCGTCGACCGCGAGCGCACACCGGCCGGCTGCGCGCAACCGCCGCGCCAGCCGCGATCGGGCCGCCGGGAGGACAAGACGCAGATCAATTCCATGGCGGAGCTGGATGAATACTCCACCGTGCTGATGGCGATCGACACCGCGGCCCGTGCACAGGACCTGCCAGCAGGCACGGTGCTGGCCGAGTACGGGCCGGGGCAGTTCGAGGTCAACCTGCATCACGTCGATGACGCGCGGCTGGCCTGCGACCACGCGATTCGCCTGAAGCGGCTGGTCAAGGGCGTGGCGCTCGCCCAGGGGCTGGACGCGACCTTCATGCCAAAGCCCTATCGCGACCACGCCGGCAGCGGCACGCACCTGCACGTGAGCCTCCTCGACCGCGAGGGGCGCAACATCTTCGCGGCCGACGATCCGACGGGCACCCCGGCCCTGCGCCACGCCATCGGCGGGCTCGCCGCGACGATCAACGACACGATCGCCGTGTGCGCACCGACGGCGAACTCTTACCGTCGTTTCCAGCCGGAAGCCTACGTACCGCTCAATCCGAGCTGGTCCGTGAACAACCGGGGCGTGGCGTTCCGGGTGCCGGCCGGCCCGCCGGAGGGCCGCCGCGTGGAGCACCGCGTCGCAGGGGCGGACGCGAATCCCTACCTGCTCGCGGCCATGGTGCTGGGCGGCATGCTGCACGGCCTCGAGCGCGAACTCGACCCCGGCCCCGTGCTCGCCGGCAACGCCTACCGCGACTCGACGCCCACCATCCCGCTCAGCTGGTCCGAGGCGCTCACGGTCTTCGAGCGCAGCGAGTTTGCGCGCGACTGCCTCGGCGAGCGTTTCGCCCGGCTCTACGCGCAGACGCGGCGCGGCGAGATGCAGGACTTCGGCTCCTACGTGTCCCCGCTCGAGTATTCCTGGTACCTGACCACGAGTTGAAGCATGCAGCACATCGACTCCTACTACGCTGCGTCGGCGAACCCCGCACCGGCCCGGGCGCCGCTGGCGGGCGAGGTCTCGGCCGACGTCTGCGTCATTGGCGGCGGCATCGCGGGATGCTCGGCAGCGCTTCATCTTGCGGAGCGCGGCTACCGCGTCGTTCTGCTCGAGGGGCGACGGATTGCCTGGGGAGCGTCGGGACGCAGTGGCGGCCAGGCGCTGCCGGGCTTCGGCACCAGCATGTCGACGCTGGTGGGCCAGGTCGGGCGGGACGAAGCACGGCGAATGTGGGACATCTCGGTCGAGGGCGTGGAACTGCTGCGCCGGCGCGTCGAGCAGCACCGCATCGACTGCGACCTGCACTGGGGGCAGATGCATGTCGGCGTGCGGGCGCGACATCCGCAGGAACTGCTGACCTGGCAGGAGGAACTCGAGCGCGATTACGGTTACACCGGTACGCGCTACCTCCAGCAGGCCGAGGTCCGCGAGTGGCTCGCGACCGAGCGGTACAACTCCGGACTCTACGATCCGCGCAGCGGACACCTGCACCCGTTGAACTACACGCTGGGACTCGCGGCAGCCGCGGAGCGTTCAGGCGCCACGCTGTACGAGGATTCCCTGGTGACCCGCCTGACGCCCGGCGGCAAGGTACGCGTCGAAACGTCGCAGGGCGCCGTCGTGGCCGACTTCGCGGCAATCTGCTGCAACGCCTACCTCGAGGAACTGGTGCCCGGCATCCGTGCCCGGATGATGCCCGTCGGAACGTACATCGTCGCGACGGAGCCCGTCGGCGAGCAGCGGCTGCGCGGCATCATCCGCGACAACGTCGCGGTGACCGACATCAACTGGGTCCTCGACTACTTCCGTTGCTCGGCGGACCACCGGTTGCTGTTCGGCGGGCGCGTGAGCTACTCCGGGCTCGATCCACTCAATACGCGTAGCGCTACCCGCGCACGGATGATCAAGGTTTTCCCGCAGCTCGCCGACGTCCAGGTCCAGTATGCCTGGGGTGGCTGGCTGGACGTGACCATGAACCGGGCGCCGGACTTCAATCGCATTGCCCCGAACGTCTACTACCTGCAGGGATTCTCCGGCCACGGCATCGCTCTGACCGGCATGGCCGGTGGGCTGGTCGCCGAAGCCATCGCCGGCCAGGCCGAGCGCTTCGACCTGTTCACCCGGCTGTCACACCGCGATTTCCCCGGTGGGCGGGCGCTGCGCACGCCGCTCCTGGTGCTGGGGATGCTCTGGTACCGTCTGCGCGACCAGCTCTAGCGGCGCCGGTCAGCGGCCATGCCACTGGATGCCGTACAGGTCGTGTCGACGGTCCAGCAGATTGCGCACGGTGCCACGCTGCCGGGCCTCGCGCAGCGCCCTCAGGCTGAGGTCGGCGATTGCGATCATCTCCGAGTTCGGCGTCGTGTCGGCCGCAATACCGTCCCGCGCGAACGGAAAATCGCAGGGTGTGAGAATGCAGCTCTGGGCGTAGTGGATGTCGTTGTTGTGCACGTTGGGCAGGTTGCCGCAACTCCCTGACAGCGCCACGTAGATCTGGTTCTCGACCGCCCGCGCCTGGGCACAGTATCGGACCCGGCAGTAGCTCTGCCGCTCGTCGGTGAGGAAGGGCACGAACAGGATGTTGATGCCCTGGTTCACCAGGTGCCGGACGAGCTCCGGAAACTCGCAGTCGTAGCAGATCAGTACGCCGATCGGGCCGCAATCGGTGTCGATCAGCGAGGCCGTCTGTCCACCGACGATGTTCCACCAGTAACGCTCGTTGGGGGTGGGATGGATCTTGTCCTGGCTCACCACGCGACCGTCCCTGAGGAACACGTGCGACACGTTGTGCACGGTCCCCTCGCGCAGTGAGGGCGTCGACCCGCCGATGATGTTGATGTTGAATTTCAACGCCAGGTCGTGGAACAGCTCCTTGATCCGCTCCTCGTAGTTGGTGAGCCGCTCGATGGACACGTGCGGCGGCAGTTCCTCGTTCTCGATCGACAGCAGCTGCAGGGTGAAGAGCTCGGGGAACAGCACGAAGTCGGCCCCGTAGTCGGCCGTCGTGTCGACGAAATAGTGGACGAACTGGCGGAACTCGTCGAACTCGCGAATGCGTCGCTGCCGGTACTGGACGCTCGCGACCCGGACCCGATCGACCAGATTGCGCCTCTCGATGACGGCCGGCCCGATGCGCTCGTCGAAATCCGGGTTGCGCCAGATGAGCTGCACGCCGTAACCGCGCGAATCCTTGTCGAGCGGCAGGTAGTTCGGCAGCACGCCGATCAACTCGTAGCCCTGCCGCAGCTGGAAATTCAGCACCGGATCGCGGAAGCGCTTGTCGATGACGCCCTGCACGTACTCTTCCGGGCTCGACACGACGTTGGCGCGACGGTGGAAATTGGGGATGCGGCCGACGATCACGATGCCGCGCAGCCGCTGGCTGCGGCACAGGCGCCGCCGCGCACGATAGAAGCGTTGGCCGATCCGGTAGCGACGCATGCGCGGATCGACGCACACCTCGTAGCCGTAGAGATAATCCCCCTCGACATCGTGAGTGGTGCCGTAGCCACCACCGCTGATCTGCTTCCAGTTGTGCGGCGCGAGCGCCCGGTCGCCCGGCAGGCGGATGGTCGCGCAATAGCCGACGATTTCGTCGTCGAGGACCGCAACCATGTGGCCCTCCGGATAACTGCTCACCTGCGCCCGGAGCATGTCCTTCGGGTAGGGCGGCATCTCCGGATAGACCCGTTCGACGAGTCTGCTGATCCCGTCGACATCGGCCAGCGTGGCCTCGCGTATCTCGAGGCGCACGCCCTGCGGCTCGGAGGCTTCAGTCTTCTTCGGCATCGGCTCGTGCTCCCGTCGGATCGATACGGCTCAGGAAGGGTAGCGACAAAAGGGACACGACCGCCAGTGCTGCAAGCGCGCCGCCGTAACCGAGCGCGGGCACGAGCCGGCCCGCGACGAAGGCGGATCCCGACTCACACGCGTTCGTCATCGCCATCAACAGGCTGAATCGAGTGGCCGCCCAGCGGCCCCTGGCAACGCTCATGAAGCAGGCGTAACTGGCACTGATCAGGAATCCGGCACAGAGGTAGACGAGGCCGAGCCATGCCAGGTGCATCTGCTCCCCGACCGCCACGGATTCGCCCGGGACCGATCGAGCAAGCGCCGCGACCGCAAGCGCCGTGGTCAGCACGCCCAGCGCGACGGCGCGGAGCAGCCCGAGGCGATCCGTCAGGCGTGCCGCCACCAGGCCGCCCACGGCGAGCGCGGCCGGCGCAATCGCGCCAAAGAAGAATGCCCGCGAGGCGACGTCGAACCGCAGGTCGACCATGAGCGGACCCGCCAGCGCACCAGTGGCCTCGAATCCAGTGCCGGCGAGCAACGCCACGCCCAGCGCAGGCAGCAGCGCCCAGCCGAACATGCGCCGCCAGTGGCCCGGCTCCGACCCCGCGGCCTCGGGCTGGACGGCCGGCTCCCGCGCCATGGTCAGCACGACGATCATCGGCAGCCAGATCAGCAGCACCATCGTACAGATCACGGTTCGCCAACCGGCGCTGTGCATCAGCAGCGGCACGGAGGCCGCCGCCGTCGCCCGGCCGGCCGTCATTCCGAAGTGCATCCAGCCGTTGATCGAGCCCAGGCGCTCGAGCGGAACCGTGCGCATGCACAACGTGTCGATGGCGACGTCCTGCACGGCCGCGAAACAGGCGTGCACGAGCAGCAGCGCCAGCAGCACGGAGAACGCGGGAACCACGCCCTGCGCCGCGAGCGGAAGCAGCGCCAGCCCCATGGCGACCTGGCAGGCCAGGATCCAGTCGCGCAGCCGCCGGCCCCGCTCGACGCTGCGGTCGATGACCGGCCCGACCAGGAACTTGAGCGTCCAGGGGATGGTGAGTGCAGCCGCCAGCGAAGTGATGCTGGCGACGTCCATGGACTGCTCGCGGAGCACGGACGGCAGGGCCCACCAGAGGAAACCGATGGGCACACCTTCCGCAAAGTACAACACGACGAACAGAACCCGTTCCCGACCCGCGCCGAGGCTCCCGTCTGCCGGTCGCACGCCAGACACCCGCGGATGCCCGGTCAGCCTGCGCCGCTGAAAGAGCAGCCCGAGGTGCAGGTTTCGTGCACCAAGACCCGGGACAGTCGCGGCAGGCGCGGCTGCAATTCTCTCCAGATCCAGCGCGCCAGGTTCTCGCTCGTGGGGTTCTCGAGACCCGGCACGTCGTTCAGGTAATGGTGATCGAGCTGCAGGAACAGCGGCTCGAATGCCGACTTGAGCTCCGCAAAGTCCATGACCCAGCCGAGGTGTTCGTCGACCGGGCCTCGCACGTGAATCTCGACCCGAAACGAGTGGCCGTGGACCCGCGCGCACTTGTGCCCCTCCGGAACGTTGGGCAGGCGGTGCGCAGACTCCAGGGTGAAGGCCTTGAAGATCTCCAAGCGTGTCTCCTATCGGGCAGCGGCCCGCGTCGCGCCGTCCGCCGCCCGCGGGCGCAGCAGGAAGCAGGCGTGGATCCGCGGGTTGCGGGCGAAATCCTCCGG
Organism: uncultured Gammaproteobacteria bacterium; assembly: GCA_963823535.1. Classification (GTDB taxonomy): domain Bacteria; phylum Pseudomonadota; class Gammaproteobacteria; order Steroidobacterales; family Steroidobacteraceae; genus RPQJ01. The sequence goes on along the minus strand of CAWGLZ010000001.1, from coordinate 251,117 downwards.
CAGCGTGGCACGCGTCAGGTCCTGCACGTCGAACTCCCCGGCCACCGCCGGGTCCAGCTTGAACTTCTGGAAGTTGTTCGAGAACAGGATCGTGCCACCCGGCACAAGCACGCGGCCGACGCTGCGCAGCAGCGTCGCATGGTCGCGCTGCACGTCGAACTCGCGCTCCATCCGCTTGGAGCGCGACAAGGTCGGCGGGTCGACGAAGACGAGGTCGTAGCGCCGACCTGGGCCGGTGCCCTGCTGCTCGAGCCACGCCAGGCAGTCTGCCTGCACGAAGTCGTGCTGCGGTCCGTCGAGGCGGTTCAGCGCGAGGTTGCGCCGGGCCCAGTCGAGATAGGTCCGGGACATGTCCACCGTCGTCGAGGAGGTGGCGCCGCCCCCGGCCGCGTACACCGTCGCCGTGCCCGTGTAGGCGAAGAGATTCAGGAACGAGCGCCCGGCCGCCAGCTCGCCCACCCGGCGCCGCGTGAGCCGGTGATCGAGAAAGAGCCCGGTATCGAGATAGTCGGTGAAATTCACCAGGAACCGGTACGGTCCCTCCCGCACCGCATGGAACTCGGCCTCCTCGCCCACCTTCCCGTACTGTTCGCCGTGCCGCTGCCGTTGGCGCACACGCAGGACGACGCGTTCCTCCGGCAGCCCGAGGATCTCCGGCACCACGGCGAGCACCTCGTCGCGGCGACCGCGTGCCGCATCCCGCGCGACGGTGGCGGGCGCCGCGTATTCCTGCACGCAGGCCCAGCGTCCGTCGTTGCCGTAGACGTCGATCGCAAACGCGTACTCGGGCATGTCGGCGTCATACACCCGGAAGCACGCGACGTCCTCGCGTTTCGCCCAGGCCTCGAGCCGCGACAGGTTCTTGCGCAGCCGGTTGGCGAACATCGAGGACCCGGGCCGAGCGCGGGCTGCCTCGAGACGGTTGCGACGCGCCGTCTCCGGGTCGGGCTCGACGGTCTCCGGTCGCAACTCGAAGCGCAGCAGGCGGCACTCGATCGGACCGTTGAAGAAGGTATGAGCGCGATAGGCGCGCAGGCGCAATGCCCGCCCGAGGGGCGGATTCCCCGTAAAGACGGCCGCTTCCCAGCCGGGGAAGGACGCCATGAGCTGCCGCCCCAGCGTCCCGTACAGCGGGCCGAGCGTGCCCTCGTCCTCGAGGCGCGCGCCATATGGTGGATTGACGACGACGAGCCCGTGCGGCTCGCCCGCCCGGGGCAGCGACTCGAGCTCGCGTCGCTCGAAGTGCAGGTGGTCACCGACGCCGCTGCGCCCGGAGTTCGCCAGCGCTGCGCGTATCGCGGTCAGGTCCCGGTCGAAACCGCGGAAGCGCCCCCGTCCGAGCGACTGCGGATTCCGTCGCTCGAGCGCCGCCTCGCGGACCGCCGTCCACGCCGCCGGGTCGTGGCCGAGCCAGCGCTCGAAGCCGAAGCGCCGACGCAGCAGTCCCGGCGCAATGTCCGCTGCCATCAATGCCGCCTCGATCACCAGCGTGCCGGACCCGCACATCGGGTCAACGAACGCACCGCCGGCCTCGGCGATGGCCGGCCAGCCGCTGCGCAGGAGCAGCGCCGCCGCGAGATTCTCCTTGAGCGGTGCCTCGACCCCGGATTGCCGGTAGCCGCGCCGGTGCAGCGGCTCTCCGCTCAGGTCGATCGCCAGTGACGCCTTGTCGCGCGCGAGGGCGAGGTTCAGGCGCAGGTCTGGTGCGACGAGGTCGACGGACGGACGCGTGCCATCGCGCTCGCGAAACCGGTCCACCACTGCGTCCTTGGCCTTCTGCGCGGCGAATCGCGTATGACGCAGCCAGGCTGGTCCTTGCCCGACGACGTCGATCGCGAGGGATCCCTCCGGTGCGAGGTGTTCTTCCCAGGGGATCGACCGCACCGTCTCGTAGAGCGAGTCTGGCGAGTCCAGTGGCACGGTTCCGAGCGTGAGCAGGATGCGGCTCGCCGTTCTCGAGGCCAGGCACGCGAGATAGCCGTGCTCGAGCGGCCCGTTGAACTCGACCCCCGCCGGGTGCTCGCGGGTCACCGCCAGCCCGAGCGCACGCAACTCCGTGGCCAGCAGCTCCGACACGTGGCGCGGGCAGGCAGCGAAGAAGCTCCGGGTTCCTTCGGCAACGGGGTCGATCATCGTTCAGCGTCCGGCTGACCGAGCACGACGACGTCGCGCGGCGGCAGGCGATCGAGGCACCGCGCGATGATGCGGTAGCTGTCGGGATCGAAGCGTTCGGGCGACCCCTGCTCGAGCAGGGCGGCCACGTCTTCGTCGCTGTCGGCCGTACCGAGATGACGCCAGCGGTCCACGACGTGCAGCACGCTGCCCGTCCCGCCCGGGGCACGCTCACGGATGCCGATCGGCCCGGGGAACGGCCAGGGCCGGATGCGCAGCGACGCCAGGGCGACCTGCAGTCGCGCGTCGTGCAGGGCGCGCGGCTCCCGCCCGACGCAGGCTCCCCGGCAGCGACCGAGTTGCAGGGCGAAACACGAGCCCTCGCCGGTCTCGAGGCCCATCGTCTTCAGGCACAGTGCGGCCTCGCGCGCCTTGCCCTCGAGCGCGCGCCGCGCGTCGCGCTCGCTTCGAAACGGCCCGTAGGCTGCCGCATGGTCGTGCACGGCGGCAGCATCGAGCGGCTCGATCGCGACGTCCAGGCCGTCATCGCGTCCGGCGACCAGGCGGACGCAGTGCAGCCCCATGGGCTTGCGCAGCCGGCGGTTCGCCTCCGGCGCGAGTTCCTTGACGAGCCGCGACTCGAGCAGCAGCGCCCCGAGTTCCCCGCCGCTCTCGATCCATTCAACCCTGCGCACCAGATGCGCGAGCCTGGCCTCCTTGGCGGATCGCTGCGCCGAGGCGAAGTGACCGAGCACCCGGCTGCGCAGGTTGCGGCTCTTGCCCACGTACAACAGCGCATCGCCTTCACCCCGAAACAGGTACACGCCGGGTCCGTCGGGCAGCTCGTCGACCAGGTCCGCTGGCAGGTGCGGGGGCAGGCGCGACTCGCCGATGGCGGCGGCGGCCGACGCGTGCAGACGCTCCGCCCCGACGGACCGTTCGAATGCCGCGAGCAGGGCTGGCAACACCGCCGCATCACCCAGGGCTCGATGGCGCTGTTCGCACTCGAGGCCGTGGCGCTCGATGAGCGCATCGAGATTATGGCGCGGTTGGTCCTGGAACAGGGCACGCGACAGTCGCACCGTGCACAGCACGGGCGCCGAGAACTTCTCGCCGCAGCGGCGGAACTCGTTGCGAACGAACCCGTAGTCGAACCGCGCGTTGTGCGCGACGAACAGCCGGCCGTCGAGCCTGCGCCGGACCTCATGCTTCAGTTCGTCGAACGACGGCGCGCCGGACACCATTTCATTCGTGATACCGGTGAAATTCTCGATGCCCGCCGGGATCCGCAACCCGGGATTCACCAGGCTGCTCCACGCTTCGACCACCTCGCCCCCGTCGAGCAGCACGATGCCCACCTCGATCACGCGATGTTGCGCCGCCGTCCCGCCGGTCGTCTCGAGATCCACGCAGGCGACCGGGTCGCGCAGGACCCGGGCGCCCAGCGTTGCGGATGGCGTCGTCGCGGCCGCCACGCGGTCAGGGTCCTGACGAGCCATCGAGCGTCAGGAGAGGCCCGTACAGGTCCGGCCTGCGATCACGGAAGACGCCCCAGGCATGGCGCTGCGCGCGCACCTGGTCGAGGTCGAACGTCGCCGTCAGCACGGCCTCGCCGCTGCGATCCGCCTCGGCGATCTTCTCTCCCGTGGGTCCGGCGATGAAGGACGATCCGTAGAAGGTCATCTCGTGCTGCTGGCCGCGCTCGACACCGGTGCGATTGGAGGCGACCAGCGGCGTGACGTTGGCCGCGGCGTGACCCTGCATGCAGCGCTGCCAGTGGTCGCGCGAGTCGATGCTCGCATCGTGCGGCTCCGAGCCGATGGCCGTCGGATAGAGCAGGACGTCCGCCCCCATCAGGGCCATGCAGCGTGCGGACTCGGGAAACCACTGGTCCCAGCAGATGCCGGCCCCGAGGACACCGTAGCGCGTCTGCCAGACGCGGAATCCGCTGTCGCCGGGCGAGAAGTAGTACTTCTCGTGGTAACCCGGGCCCTCCGGAATGTGCGACTTGCGGTACACGCCGAGCATGCTGCCGTCGGCGTCGATCATGGCGAGGGAGTTGAAGTACGCGTTGTTCGCGCGCTCGAAGAAGCTGAACGGCAGGACCACGCCGAGTTCCCGCGCAAGCCCCCGGAAGCGCTCCAGGACCGGGTTTTCGGCGACGGGACGGGCCAGCGCAAAATGGCTCGCGAGGTGATCCTTGCAGAAGTACGGGGTTTCAAAAAGCTCCTGCAGCAGGACGACCTGGGCCCCGGCTGCCGCCGCCTTGCGGACCAGGCGCTCGGCGTGGTCGAGGTTGGCGGCGCTGTCGGGCGAGCAGGCGAACTGGGTCGCGGCGAGCGTCACTTTCATGCTCTTACCTCGCTCAGGAAGGGGCGGCGCGGGCGACAGAGTCTAGCGGTCTTCAGGCTGAGGGCAACTGGCGCCACAGCCGTATTATGTCCACAATGAAGGCGCTGGATGCGCTACGCGGCTTGGGGGATGACCGCGCAGGACATTCTGCATTCCGCTGACACGACGCAACAAGCCAAGGGAGAGCAACTCATGTCGACAGATCTTCTCGAGAGCCTGACCGGGCTTCTCACCCCCGACCTCATCGGAAAAGCGGCTTCGACGCTCGGCGATTCGGAGGCCGCAGTCTCCAAGGGCATGAGCGCCGCATTCCCGCTCCTGCTCGGTGGCCTGGCCCAACGGGCGAGCGAGCCGAGCTTCGCCTCGACCCTCTTCGACCTGGTTCGCGACCCGAGGAACGACGGCAGCCTGCTCGGCAATGTCTCGAGCCTGCTCGCGCCCGGTGCATCCTCCTCGCCGATGATGGCGATGGGCGGAAAGCTGCTGGGGTCCCTCTTCGGCAACAATCTCGGCAACCTGGGCAACGCGCTCGGCAGCTATGCGGGCGTCCGTCCGGCGTCGGCGACGTCGATGCTGAATGTCGCGGCACCGCTGGTGCTCTCGATGCTCGGCAAGGCGGTGAAAAGCGGCAACCTCAACCTGTCGTCCCTGGTCGGCCTGCTCACTGGCAACAAGGATAAGTACATGGCGGCCGTTCCGGGACCCCTGTCCCGTCTCGACAGCTACTTTGCATCGCCCGCTGCTCCGAGCCACGCAGCCCCGCCGCCGGCGCCCAAGTCCTCGATCTGGCGCTGGCTGCTGCCCCTGCTGATCGTGCTGGGCCTGCTGTTCATGCTGTCGCGCTGCATGGGCTCGCGCGAAAAGGCCGTCGAAATGGCTCCGGCCCCGACGCCGGCACCGGCCGTCGAGCCCGCCCCGCTGCCGGCGCCGGAGCCGGTACCCGTCGCGGCACCGTCGGCCGACGTCTTCTTCGACGTGGGCGTTTCGGAGCTGCCGGCAGACACCGACGCAACGTTGGCCACTGTCATTGGCTACCTGCAGGCGAATCCGGGCTCGATGGCCGTGCTGTCCGGCTATCACGACCCGACGGGCAACAAGGAGTTCAACGAGGAACTCGCCAAGAGCCGCGCCGCCGCCGTGCGCGACGTCCTGCTGGCGGCCGGGATCGAGGAATCTCGGATTGAGCTGACCAAGCCGATCGAGACGACCGGCTCCGGATCGCTCGAGGACGCCCGCCGCGTCGAGGTGGCGGTGCGCTGATCGACAGAGCACGCAGATCAGTGGATCGGGCCACGGCTGATCCACGGCAGGGGGCCCCTCACGGGGCCCTCTTTCTTTCACTCGTCGATTGCGTGGTCTGCTAATGGAGCAATCGCAGGACGTGCCCCGCAATCATTGACTCCTCGTCGGTCGCGATCACCCAGGCGGTCGTCACGGAGCCCGCCGCGCTGATGCAGGGCCCGTGGCGGGCATTCGCCGCGGCGTCGATCTCGAGGCCGAGCCACGCCGTCCCCTCGCAGATGCGGCGCCGGACCTCCGCCTGGTTCTCGCCGATGCCGGCGGTGAAGACCACCGCGTCCAGACCGCCAAGCGCGGCCGCCAGCGACCCCAGTTCGCGACGGGCCCGGTAGACGAACACGTCCACCGCCAGTCGCGCCGGCGGTGCGTCGCTTGCGAGCAGCTCGCGCATGTCGCCCGAGATGCCCGACATGCCGAGCAGCCCCGACTCGCGGTAGAGCAGGCGTTCCACCTCCCGTACGCTCATGCCGAGCTCGTCGAACATGAACAGCAGCACGCCGGGATCGAGCGCGCCCGCGCGCGTGCCCATCGGCAGGCCGTCCACGGCCGTGAAGCCCATCGTCGTCGCCACGCTGCGTCCGGCCGCCAGCGCACACATGCTCGAGCCATTGCCGAGGTGGAGGACGACCGTCCGCCCGAGCGCCGCGCGGGCATCGAGCGACGGCAGCACCGAGGCGATGTATTCGTAGGACAGGCCGTGGAAGCCGTAGCGCCGGACGCCGGCTTCGGCGAAGCGCGGCGGCAACGCGAACAGTTGCGCGACCTCGGGGATCGTGCGGTGGAAGGCCGTGTCGAAGCACGCGACCTCGGGCACGCCGGGCAGGCGTTCCAGCATGCGGCGGATCGCGGCGAGGTTGTGCGGCTGGTGCAGCGGGGCCAGGGGCACGTAGCGATCCAGCCGCTCGAGGACGCCGGCGTCCACGCGCGTCGGCGCCATGAACTCGAGGCCACCGTGCACCACCCGATGACCGACACCGAGGATGTTCTGGTCCTTCAGCTCGCCGCGCAGGAATTCGAGCAGCACGTCCAGTGCGTCGGCGTGCGCCATCGGATCGGCGGAGAGTTCCCGATCGGCAACGGTGGCTGCCCCCCGCGTCGCCGTGAGCCGCGGTGCGACGCCGAGCCGTGCGACCTGTCCGCGCAACTCGCGCTCGAGACCGCCCGCTGAGCATCGGAACGCGCAGAACTTGATGCTGGACGATCCGGCATTGATGACGACGATCGCGCCGTCCCCGGGCGTCACGTGATCACCCTGGGCAAGGCTGCACGCCGCGAGTGCGCGAGCAGCTTGGCCACGGCGCTCGAGCCGATGCGCATCCGGACGTTGTCGGCGCGGCTCGTCAGCACCACGGGCACGCGCGCGCCCAGCACGACGCCGGCGCTGTCCGCACCCGCGAAGTACTGCAGCTGCTTGGCGAGCATGTTGCCGGACTCGATGTTCGGCACCAGCAGGATGTCGGCGCGTCCCGCGACCGGCGATTCGATGCTTTTCGTCCGCGCCGCGTGCTCGCTCACCGCGTTGTCGAACGCCAGCGGACCGTCGAGGATACCGCCCGTGATCTGGCCCCGGTCCGCCATCTTGCAGAGTGCGGCGGCATCCAGCGTCGAGCGGATGGCGGGATTGACGGTCTCGACGGCGGACAGGATCGCCACCTTGGGCCTCGCGATGCCGAGGACCTGCGCGAGATCGATGGCATTCCTCAGGATGTCCGCCTTTTCGGCCAGCGTGGGCTCGATGTTGATCGCGGCATCCGTGACGAGGAGCATTCGCTGGTAGGCGGGCACGTCCATGACGAACACGTGGCTGACGCGTCGCTCGGTACGCAACCCGCTGTCGGCGGCGACGATCTGCGTGAGGATCTCGTCCGTGTGCAGGCTGCCCTTCATCAGCATCTCGACCTCGCCGCTGCGCGCGAGCGCCACGGCGGCGGCGGCGGACGCGTGGCTGTGCTCCGTCGCCACGAGCCTGACGCCGGTGATGTCCATGCCGTGCGCATCGGCCACGGCGCGGATCCGTTCGGGCGGACCGACCAGCACCGGCACGATCAGCCTGCGACGCGCCGCCTCCAGCGCGCCGAGCAGGGAATCCCGGTCACACGGATGCGCGACCGCGCAGGTGACCGGCTCCAGTGGTTCGCACTGCCGCAGCAGCCGCGCGAAGACGTCGTTGCGTCGCAGGATGATCTCGGGCGTCGCGATGTCGGAGTAGGCGATCCGTCGCTGCGGCGCCTCGACCACGGCCGTGCCCCACAGCACGCGCCGCTCGCCCACGCGCGCCTCGCAATCGAACACCACGAGGCCCGACTCCGGCCGCTTCTCGCGGACCGTGACGGAGGCGGCGAGTTCGTCGCCGACGCGGACACTGCCCGCAAACTCGAACTGCTGCGAGACGATTCGGGTGCCGGGCCCCGGCAGCCGGCGCTCGAGCAGTCCGGAGATCACGGCCTCGACACCCACGGCATCCACCGCGAGCAACTCGCCGGGCGCCGCAAGCTGTTCCTCCACGTGGAACGGCTCGATGTCTCCCGAGACCAGCACCAGCGCCTCGATCTCGGTGAGGCTCAGCGGCCGGCGGGCGCTGGCGGATGCGCCGATCTCCAGTTCCCCGAAGGGGACGTTGCTGTACGCACTCACGAGAGATCGACCCACGTGGTCTTGAGCTCCGTGTACTTGTCGAAGGCGTGCAGCGACTTGTCGCGCCCGGTCCCGGACTGCTTGAACCCGCCGAACGGAACGGTGATGTCGTCCGCGTCGTAGCAGTTGACGTAGACCATCCCGGAACGCAGGGCGCGGGCCATGCGATGGGCCCGCGTGATGTCCCGGGTCCAGACCGCAGCGGCCAGCCCGTAGATCACGGAGTTCCCGACCCGCACGGCCTCCTCCGCGTCGCGCACGGTCATCGCGGCAAGCACGGGCCCGAAGATCTCCTCCCGCGCGATCTTCATCTCCGGCGTCACGCCTGCGAACACCGTGGGCTCGACGTAGTAACCGCCCGAGCCCTCCCGCGCGCGCTGGCCACCGGCGAGCAGCACGGCCCCTTCGCTCCGCCCGGCCTCGATGTAGCCGAGCACCGTCCGCAGCTGCACGTCGTCCACGATCGCCCCGAGTCGCGTCTGCGGATCGAGCGGGTCGCCCGGACGCATGCGCCGCCCGGCCGCGACGACCTTCTCGAGCACCTCGTCCCGGACCCGCTCTTCGACGATCAGGCGCGACCCGGCGGAACACATCTCGCCCTGGTTGAAGAAGATGGCCGACGCCGCGGCCTGCGCCGCGCGGTCGAGATCGGGACAGTCGGCGAGAATGATGTTGGGGGACTTGCCGCCGCACTCGAGCCAGACGCGCTTCATGTTCGACTGCCCGGAGTACTGCAGCATCAGCTTGCCCGTGCGCGTCGAACCGGTGAAGCCGATGCAGTCGACGTCCATGTGCAGGGCCAGCGCCTGTCCCGCCGTCTGCCCGTATCCGGGCAGCACGTTGAACACCCCGTCGGGAATGCCCGCTTCGGCGGCGAGCGCCGCGATGCGGATCGCGGTCAGGGCGGACTTCTCCGAGGGCTTCAGGATGAACGAGTTGCCCGCGGCGAGCGCCGGCCCGATCTTCCAGGCCGCCATGATGAGCGGGAAGTTCCAGGGCACGATCGCGGCGACGACACCCACGGGCTCGCGCGTGATCAAGGCGAGCGCGTCGTGGCTCGTCGGCGCGACTTGGTCGTAGATCTTGTCGACCGCTTCCGCGTACCACGCGATGCAGCGTGCCGTCGCCGGGATGTCGACGGCCAGGCTGTCGGAGATCGGCTTGCCCATGTCGAGCGTCTCGAGCAGCGCGAGTTCCTCGCGATGCGCCACGATCAGCTCGGCGAAGCGCAGCAATACGCGCTTGCGCTCGCGGGGCGGCTGGCGGGACCAGACGCCAGACTCGAAGGCGCGACGGGCGGCGGCGACCGCGAGGTCGACGTCCGCCACATCCGTGGAGGCGACGGCCGCGAGGACCCGGCCGTCGATCGGGCTCACGCAGTCGAAGGTCTCGCCGGAGACGGCCGGACGGTAGCGACCGTCGATGTAGGCCTGACCGTTGATCGTGAGGGAACGGGCACGCGCGTGCCAGTCTGCATTGGGTGTGGACATGTAGAGGCTCTCAGAAGGTCGGCGGCGTGCTGGCGGAGATGATCTCGCAGGCGTCGGTGCCGGTGTTACGGAATCGGTGCGGAATCGCGCTCGTGAAGTAGTAGGCGTCCCCGGGATTCAGCACGCGGGTCTCGCCCCCGACGGTGAGCTCGATGCGGCCGCGCACGACGACGCCACCCTCCTCGCCCTCGTGCCGCAGCATGTCTGCGCCCGTGTCGGCGCCGGGCGCGTACCGTTCGTGCATGACGGACATGGACCGGTTGGGACGTCTTGCCGCCACGAGGCGCAACGACACCGATCGGTCGCCGAGGTCGGTGAGTTCGTCGCGCTGGAAGAAGACCTGCGGGCTTGCCGACAGGTCGAGTGTGAAGAACTCCGCAAGGGACATGGGAATGCCGTCCAGCACCTTCTTCAGTGAGCTCACCGAGGGGCTCACGCGGTTCTGCTCGATGAGCGAGATCAGTCCGTTCGTGACCCCGGCACGCTTGGCCAGCTCGCGCTGGGAGAGTCCGTAGAGGATGCGTACGGCGCGCAGGTGCGCGCCCACGTCGAGGGTCAGGGCTGCCACGGGGTGTTCAATATCCTGCACACGAGCCGCGTAAGTGGCCGAAGTTTCGGGTCCGTTTGAGGCGGGTGTCAATTTTTCTTATCATCCCGGCCTTCCCCACCCACCGCGGCACGCCCCATGTCAGCCCAGACAACGATTGATCGCGCAGAGCTCGAAGCCTTCTGGATGCCGTTCACGGCCAATCGCCAGTTCAAGGCCAGGCCGCGCCTGCTGGCGCGGGCGTCCGGCATGCACTACTGGACCCCGGACGGCCGGCAGATCCTGGACGGTGTCGCGGGCCTGTGGTGCGTCAACGCCGGTCACGGCCGGCGCGAGATCGCGGACGCGGTGAGCCACCAGATCGCGGAGATGGAGTACGCGCCACCCTTCCAGATGGGTCACCCGGGCGCGTTCGAACTCGCCAACGCCGTGGTGGAATGGCTGCCGGACGGCCTCGACCACGTGTTCTTCACGAACTCCGGATCCGAGTCCGTGGATACCGCCCTGAAGATCGCCCTCGCCTACCACCGCGCGCGCGGCGAGGGAACGCGCACCCGCTTCATCGGCCGCGAGCGCGGCTACCACGGCGTCGGGTTCGGCGGCATCTCGGTCGGCGGCATGGTCAACAACCGCAAGTTCTTCGGCACGCAGTTGCCGGGCGTCGACCATCTGCCGCACACCCACGACCTGGCCCACAACGCCTACACCCGGGGCGAACCCGCCTGGGGAGCGCACCTCGCCGACGACCTGGAGCGCATCGTGGCGCTCCATGACGCAAGCAACATCGCCGCCGTGATCGTGGAACCCGTCGCAGGGTCGACCGGCGTGCTGATTCCGCCGCAGGGGTACCTGAAGCGCCTGCGCGAGATCTGCTCGAAGCACGGCATCCTGCTGATCTTCGACGAGGTGATCACCGGTTTCGGGCGACTCGGCTCACCCTTCGCCGCGCAGCATTTCGACGTGACGCCGGACATGATCACCATGGCCAAGGGTCTCACCAATGGCGCCATCCCGATGGGAGCCGTCGCGGCCCGCAGGGAGATCTACCAGACCTTCATGCAGGGTCCCGACAGCGCCATCGAACTGTTCCACGGCTACACCTATTCCGCGCACCCGGTTGCCTGCGCCGCCGGTATCGCCACGCAGCAGATCTATCGCCGCGACGGGCTGCTGACGCGCGCCGCGGAGATCGCCGACGACTGGGCCGACGCCGTGCACTCGCTCAAGGGCCTGCCCCACGTCATCGACCTGCGCAACCTCGGGCTCATCGGCGCCGTCGAACTCGAGCCCATCGCGGGCAAGCCCGGTGCCCGCGGTTTCGACGTGTTCGTTCGCGCGTTCGAGAAGGGGATCCTGGTGCGCGTCACGGGAGACATCATCGCGCTGTCGCCGCCGCTCATCATCGAACGGACGCACGTGGACGAACTGTTCGGCAAGCTGGCCGAAGTGCTGCGGGAAACCGCCTGACCAGGCACGATCCTGCCGCTTCCCGGAAAGAAGAACGCCCGGCCCCCTCGCGGGGACCGGGCGTTCGCGTCTCACGGACTCCGGTTCGACCGGAGCCCGGGATCAGGTCCTTACTCGTTCGACCACGGGAACGTGGTGGACACCGAGAAGATCGCGCGACCTTCGGTGTTGAAGACGTCGTCCTTGGTGTAGAGCCAGTCGTTCTTCGACAGGTCGTTGTCAACCCACTTCAGTTCGAAGTCGAAGTTGGCAATCGAATAGCCCACGCCGATCGAGTAGTCCATGTACTCGCTCTTGTCGAACGCGTCGCCGTAGTTGTAACCGAGATGCGCCGACACCGAGAAGTTGGCCGGCAGGTCATAGCTGAGGTTGCCCTCCGTGTACCAGCCGTCGTCATCCGAGCCGGCGTAGTCGTTCGTGTACCACTGCTTGAGCTCGAGGAAGCTGTAGCTGATGCCGAAGTACAGTTCCGGGTAGTCCTCGATCGAGAACTTCGTCCGGCTGCTGCTGGAATCCGGATAGGTGTACCAGACGAGACCGACGTCCCAGCCGAGGCCACCCTCGGTCTCGCCGGCAAAACCGCCGTACAGGTCGAGTTCGATGTTGCCGTCGAATTCGTTGCCGTAGTCGATGTTGCTCGCCCAGGCGCCGAGATAGAAGCCGCCGTCGGACGCCCAGTCGATGCTGCCCTGCAGCGCAGGATCCGTCGCACTGAGGCTGACTCCGCGGAAATCGTAGTCACTGACCGCCGTCACCGTGCCCGTGATCTCGGCGCTCGCCACCGTGGCCGACGCCATCAGCGCGACTGCCGCCAAGCCTTGACTCAATTTCATGTTGCACCCCTTACGTTGCAAAAAAGCCACACGTTTCATTCGGCTAGTAGAGGCAGTGTATCAGAAGTGATACGGATTCAGCCCACTCTCCGGCTGGCCGAGGACGTCGGCGCGGAATGTGCATGAAGCATGCCAGTCAACATGGCCGGATTGGCGCCGGAACAGGTCGATACTGCACCGCAGCAGCGCAACGGCGCCGCCGCCGCGCACCGACATGGATCATCGGCGGCCGATCAGACGGCCGTCTGGGGTTCGAAGATCGCGTAGAACTTGCGGGCGGGCTCGAGCACTTCCCAGAGCCCCTTGAAACCCGCGGGCATCACGAAGCAATCGCCCGGTCCAAACGTCCAGGAGTGTCCGTGGTCATCCGAGATCCGCACCCGGCCCTCCGTCAGGACGCACAGTTCGTTCTCGGTGTAGGAGACCCGCCAGGCGCCCGAGGCTGCTGCGCCAGATACCGGCGAAGAAGCGGCCGGTGTCGTCGGTGAACAGATTGCGGACGAACTGCGCGGGCACCGGGCTTTCCGGCGCGAGGCGCGCCGGATCGAGCTCCAGCGCGTCTTCGCTGCCGCTGAACTCGTCGATCCGGATGACTTCGGGACCCAGATCAGTCATGGCCCACCTCCTGCCGCGTCGTCCGCGGACGAAAGCGTAGCATGCGCGCGCGCGAGCAGGTCGCGCACCTCGCCGTCGGAGGTCTGCCCGAAATCCTGATACCACTGGCCCACGGCGCTGAAGAAGTCGGGCGTTGCGAGGCAGACGACCTCGTCGGCGACCGCTGCAATCCGGTCGCGGGCCTCGCTCGATGCCACCGGCACGGCGGCCACGACCCGGCTCGCCCCGAGCGCACGAAGTGCGCGTACGGCCGCTTCCATCGTGGCCCCGGTTGCCAGCCCATCGTCGACCAGGATGCCCGTCCTGCCCTTGACGTCGAATGCAGGCCGGTCGCCGCGATATTCGCGCTCGCGACGCCCGAGCTCGGACTGCTCCCGGGCGCGCACGACCTCGAACGCATCACCCCGCTCCGGGAGGTAGCGGACGACGTCCTCGTTCACGACGACAGCACCGCCACTGGCAATCGCGCCCATCGCGAGTTCGGGCTGCGACGGCAGGCCCAGCTTGCGCACCACGACCACGTCGAGCGGCAGATCGAGTTCGCGCGCGACCTCGAAGGCCACGGGCACACCGCCGCGCGGCAGGGCGAGGACCAGAGTGTCGGGCGCAGAGCGCCAGCGCTGGAGTGCGGCTGCCAGCGCCCGGCCGGCATCCGCACGATCGGCATAGATGCGCCGCATGCGATGTCTCCCGTGTCTTCCCGAATATTCCGCACGCGCGACCGCACCGACATTCGCGCATGTACCTAAGTGCTATGCTGACCGACAGGAACCATCGCCCATGAACCCACCGGGCCGCCCGCCACGGCCGCCGCAGGATGGCGCCGACACCGTCACCATCGCCACGAAGGTGCGATACCTGGGCAGTCTGCTCGGCCCGGGCGATGAAGCGATCGAGACTCACTTCGCGTGGGTGTTCCTCGTTGGCGAGCGCGCCTGGAAGCTGCGCAAGCCGGTACGGCGCGACACGATGGACTACGGCACGCTCGCGGCCCGTCGCCACGACTCCGAGGAAGAGGTCCGGCTCAACCGGCGGCTCGCAACGCACGTGTACCTGGGAACCCGACCCCTGACCCGGGCCGCCTCGGGACGGTTCGCCATTGGCGGCGACGGTGAAATCGTCGACTGGCTCGTGGAGATGCGGCGCCTGGATCGCAGCCGCATGCTCGACGTGCAGCTCACGCGCGGCGCCGCGTCACACCACGCGCTGCAACCGGTGATCGCGCTGCTGGCGGACTTCTATTTGCGGGAAGACCCTGCGCTCACGCACGGGCCGGATCTCGACGCCCGACTTCGCCGGCAGGTCATGGCCAACAACGACGTTCTCGATGGATTCGAGCGTGATGCGGCCGCCGCCACCTGCGGGGCACAGGTCGCGTTTCTGGATCGGCACCGTGCACTGGTCGAGGCACGCGCGACGCAAGGGTGCGTCGTCGAGGCGCACGGCGACCTGCGTCCGGAGCACATCCTGCTGGATACCCCCCCGGCCGTGATCGACTGCCTGGAGTTCGACCGCAACCTCAGGATCCTGGACCGTGCCGAGGAACTCAGCTTCCTGGAACTGGAATGCGCCCGACTCGGGCATGGCACGACGGGGCGCTGGCTGCTCCGCGAGTGCCTGCAGCGCCTCGACGACGCGGCGCCCGAACGACTGCTGCGCTTCTACCGCAGCCATCGTGCGGCGACGCGCGCCAAGCTCTACGTCTGGCGCGCAGGCGAGCCGGACGGCGGGTCGCCGGAGGTCTGGTACTCGACCGCGCGCGACTACCTGGCGGCGGCGCGCGAGGATGCGATGCGGGCAGCCTCCTAGCGAGGGCGCGGCTCGAGTTCCCGCAGCGCCACGACCGACTCCCCGCTTGCGATCCGACGGATCGCCTCGCCAAAGAGTGCGGACGCCTCGAGCACGACGACTCGGCGCGCGTCCTCGGTGCCGCCGATGCGCGTCGGCAGTATCGAGTCCGTCACCACGAGGGACTCGGGACCGTCGGGCCCGAGCAGCTGGCGCGCCTCGGGCAGGAACACGCCGTGCGTGGCGAAGGCGTCGACGCTCAACGCTCCCGCCTTGCGGCAGGCCCGCACCGCCCGCATGAGCGTCGTGCCCGCGCTGATCAGGTCGTCGACCAGCACGGCGTGACAGCCCTCGACCGGCCCGACGACGAGGTCGCCGCCGGAAACGATGCCGCTGCTGCGACGCTTGTCGATGATTGCGAAGCCCACCTCCCGGCCAGTGCGGGTGGCGAGCAGTTCCTGCAACCGCTGCGCACGCTTCGCGCCACCGATGTCGGGCGATACGATGCACACGGGCGCATTGCCCACGCGAGCGGCCAGGTGCGATGCCATCAGCGGCGCGGCCTCGAGATGGTCCACGGGGCAGCGGAACGCGTTCTCGAAGGCCGCGAGGTTGTGGGCGTCGAGCCCCAGCACGTGGTCGGTACCGACCGCCTCTATCAACTGGGCCACGTACCTCAGCGTGACGGGGTCGCGCTCCTTGGTGCGCCGATCCTTGCGACCGTAGGCCAGGTACGGCAGGCAGGCCGTGACGCGCGCGGCCCCGCTGTCCTTGAGCCCCGCGACGAAGAACAGCAAGCGGCACAGGCGGTCATTGGCGCTCCCCGCACCGTCCCCGCTCAGCGATTGAACGACGTAGACGTCCCTGCCCCGCACGCTGACGAGCGGCCGCGTCTTGTGCTCGCCACCCTCGAACTCCCGCTCCTCCATCGGGGACAGATCCGTGCCGAGTGCCGCGGCCACCCGGGCGCCGAACTGTCCGCTCGCCTGTGGCGCGAAAACCAATGGTTCGTTCATTCGGTCACCCCTTGATGCACACCAGTGGCTCGAGACGCGCCACCTTGCGCGCCAGCCCCGCCCGCTCGGCAACGTCCACGACGCGTTCCACGTTCTTGTACGCACCCGGTGCCTCCTCGGCGACACCGCGCATGGACGGACTGCGGACGAGGACGCCGCGCTGGGCCAGTTCGTCGACGAGCTGCCGACCGCGCCACTGCCGGGTTGCCTGGTGCCGCGACATGCTGCGGCCGGCACCGTGGCACGCGGAACCGAACGCGAGCGCCTCGCCGGTGGATGCCCCTGCCAGGACGTAGGAAGCCGTACCCATTGACCCGCCGACCAGTACCGGCTGGCCTGCGGCGCGCAGGTCTTCAGGTACCGCCCGGTGACCAGGCCCGAAGGCGCGCGTCGCGCCCTTGCGGTGTACGAACAGCCGACGACTCCGGCCGTCGACCTCGTGCTCCTCTTCCTTGCAGATGTTGTGGGAGACGTCGTAGAGCAAGCGCCACTCGGTTCCCGGCAGGAGCCGGTGCATCGCCTCGCGGCAAAGATGCGTGAGAATCTGGCGATTCGCCAGCGCGCAGTTCATCGCCGCGCGCATCGCCCCGAGATAACGCCGGCCCAGGTCGGAACGGATCGGAGCACAGGCCAGCTCGCGGTCCGGCAGGTGCAGGCCGAACGACGGCGCCGCCAGCGCCATGTCCCGCAGGTAGTCCGTGCCGACCTGGTGACCGAGGCCGCGCGAACCGCAATGGATGCTGACTACGGCCCGGCCGGCCTCGAGACCGTACGCCGCCGCAGCAGCGGTATCGAACACCTCGGTCACTGCCTGGACTTCGAGGTAATGGTTGCCCGACCCGAGCGTGCCCATTTCCTCGCGCTGGCGCTCGCGTGCGCGCTTCGAGAGCGCTCGCGGATCGGCCCCGGCGACGCAGCCGTCTTCCTCGATGTGTGCGAGGTCGGTCGTCGTGCCGTAGCCGCGTCCCACCGCCCAGCGCGCACCGCCGGTGAGCATCTCGTCCATCTCCTCGTCCGACAAACTCAGGCGGCCCGTGCTCCCGACACCGGCTGGAATCGCCCGCGACAGTTCGTGCGCCAATGGTTCCTGTACGCCGACGATCGCCTCCCGCGTGCAGGTCGCGACCAGCGTGCGCACGCCGCAGGAAATGTCGAAGCCGACGCCGCCGGCCGAAACCACGCCGCCGGCGTCGGCATCGAAGGCGGCGACGCCGCCGATTGGAAAGCCATACCCCCAGTGCGCATCGGGCATCGCGCAGGCGGCGCCGACGATGCCGGGCAGGCTGGCCACGTTGCAGATCTGCTGCCGCACCTTGTCGTCCATGTCCCGCAGCAGCGTCTCGTCGGCGTAGAGCACCGCCGGCACGCGCATCGACCCCTCGGCGTCGATGATCCAGCGGAACTCGGACTCGCGCCTGAACTCGCCAGGGTTCATTCCTTCACCTCCGGATCACACGTCGAGCACGCACTGCGCCAGCCACGCTCCATCCGCTTCCCGGCGCACGGCCAGCTCGGTCATGGTGGCCCCCTTCACCTCGACGGCGGGTGCGTGCCGCCCGACGTCCACGGCCTCCCCACCGGCCTCGGCCTCCAGTCGGTCGCCGTCGATCCGTACGTCGAACGTCGAGAAGAGCATGCGCTTCGTGGCCATGAGGTAGACGATCGCGTTGAGCCATTCGTAGAACAGCAACTCCCGGTCGGGCGCACTGCATTGCACGTCGACGACCGACAAGGACCGTACCTGCGCGGGATCGGTGACGACGGCCGTGAGCGCAACCGCGGCCTGCACGAATGCCTCCGCCAGCGTCTCGCCACGTCCGCGGATGCCGATGTCGGCGCCATGGGGGAAGTGCTGCCAGTCAGCCATCCGGGTACCGGCATGCCGGGCCCGCCGCGCGGGCCCGGCGATCAGTCATGAGAGCTTCTCGCGTCGTTTCTCGTCGCCGCGCAGGGCCGCCATGCGTTGCTTGAGCTGCCGCTCCGCGGCGTCGAAGGCGTCGCGCAGCACGACGTAGACGTCTTCGTGGCCGTCGCGGTCCGGACGCTCCATGTCCACGACCACGTCCTCGCCCGGCAGCGCGAGCTGGACCTTGACGTTGAAGACCTTGCCCTGGTGGTGATGACGGTGCGGCGAATCCACGACGACGCGGCAACCGAGGATGCGGTCGCTGAAGACCCCAAGGTGGTCCGTGAGCTCACGGACGCGGGTCTCGACCGCAGGAGAGGATTCCATGTGGCGGAAGGTGATCTGTACGGGGATGGTCACGGTTCTGCTTCCTCCGCTTTGTCTTTCCCCGAAGGGGATGGTTCATTGTCGAACGGTGCCGCCTGTCGAGAATAAGTATTGCCCGCAGGGCCTCACCGCGCGTCAGGCAAGCGTACACTGGTGGCGAGGCCCGGGGCGAGGTCCGAATCGGGCGTCATGGGTGAGAAAGTCGTGAGGGCACCAGGACCCGGCGACGCGCTGCTGGTCGTCGATCTGCAGGTCGATTTCCTGCCCGGCGGAGCGCTCGGCATCGAGAAGGGCGACCGGGTGATTCCTCCGCTCAATCGGCTGCTGCACGCGTGGCGCTCCCGCGACCTGCCCGTGTTCCTCAGTCGGGACTGGCACCCTCCCGGCCATTGCTCGTTCAGTGCACAGGGCGGACCATGGCCCGTGCATTGCGTGGCTGGCACGCCCGGTGCGGCCTTCGTCGTCCGAGCTGAGCGTCTCGCCGCGCGACACGGTGATCTCGAAGGCGACGACGTGTCGACCGCGACGCGTACTCCGCCCTGGACGGCACGCCGCTCCTTGACGCCTTGCGCGAGGCCGGCGTCACGCGCCTTGTGATCGGCGGGCTCGCCACCGACTACTGCGTCCGCGCCACCGGCCTGGACGCACGCGCGGCCGGCCTCGATGTCGTGGTACTGCTCGATGCCGTCTGCGGCGGTCGACGCAACCCCGGGCGATGCGGATCGGGCCCTCGCAGAACTCGCGGCAGCCGGTTGCGAGATGTCGTCGACCGACGCGGTGGTCGCTGCCATGGAATCTGCCCCGTGACTCCACGGACCGGGCGTGCCCGGGGCTTCGGTGCTGCTCACCGATCTCTACCAGCTCACCATGGTCACGGCGTACCAGGCGCTCGGCATGGAGCAGGAAGCCGTGTTCGAGTTCTTCGTGCGGCGACTGCCGTCGCAGCGCGGCTTCGTCGTCGCCGCCGGGCTGGAGCAGGCGCTCGACTATCTGGAGTCGGTGCGATTCGATGCCGCGCAGCTGCAGTGGCTGGCGGAAACCGGTCGCTTCCGGCCCGACGCGCTGCACCGGCTCGCCGGGCTGCGCTTCGCCGGCGACGTGGACGCGATGCCCGAAGGGACGGTGTTCTTTGCGGACGAGCCGGTCCTGCGGGTCACCGCGGCGCTGCCGGAAGCGCAGCTGGCGGAGAGCCGGCTCATCAACCTGCTCAATTTCCAGAGCATGATCGCGACCAAGGCCGCGCGTTGCCGCCTCGCGGCCGGCAACCGCGGCCTTGCCGACTTCGGTATGCGACGTGCGCACGGCGCCGAGGCCGCCCTGCTCGCGGCACGCGCCTGCTATCTCGGCGGCTTCGACCTGACAGCCACCGTCGAGGCCGGCCGGCTCTTCGGGATTCCGATCACCGGAACGATGGCCCACTCGTTCATCGAGGCACATGACGACGAGACGTCTGCCTTCAGGAACTTCGCGCGCGTCCACCCGCGCGGGGTGACGCTGCTCATCGATACCTACGACACGATCCGCGCCGCACACAAGGTCGTGGAACTGTGCCGCGAGGGCCTTGCGGTCGAAGCGGTCCGTCTCGACAGCGGTGACCTCGGCGCGCTCGCCGCCCAGGTCCGCGCCATCCTCGACGCGGGCGGTTGCGGCAAGGTCCACATCCTCGCCAGCGGAAATCTCGACGAATTCGAGATCGAACGGTTCGTTCGCCAGGGCGCGCCCATCGACGCATTTGGCGTCGGCACGCGCCTCGACGTTTCGGTCGACGCGCCCTATCTCGACTGCGTCTACAAGCTGCAGGAATACGCCGGCCAGCCACGCCGAAAGCGCTCGTCGGGCAAGGCCACGTGGCCCGGACGCAAGCAGGTGTTCCGGGAGTACGGCGAGGACGGTCTTGTCCTGCGCGACACGGTCGCACTTGCGGATGAGTCGCTCCCCGGACGACCGCTGCTGCAGCCGGTCATGCGCGGTGGCCGGCGATTGCCGGCACCACTGCTCGAGTCGTCCCGGGAGATGGCGCGGCAGGAGATTGCCTCCCTTCCGGAGGTCTGCCGCCGCATCGTGGATCCGGCGCCGATCGAGGCACGCCTCTCCCCCGCGCTGCGGGCGCTGGCGGACCGCGTCGATCTCGAGTTCCCATGACGCCCGTGGACGTCCCCGCGGGCCTCCCACCGCTCGTTGCGGGCCTGCTCGACGCCCGCGCCTACCGTCATCCCGTGCACGCGCCGATCCGTGTGGCGGAGACGCACATTTCGTGGGTCCTGCTGACCGGCGAGATCGCCTACAAGATCAAGAAACCCCTGCGACTGAGCTTTCTCGATTACTCGAGTGCGCAACGCAGGCGACAGTTCTGCGAGGAAGAACTGCGCCTGAACCGCCGGTATGCGCCAGACCTGTATCTCGGCGTGTCACCGATCACGGGAACTGTCGATTCCCCCGAGGTGGACGGCGCAGGGACCGCAATCGAGCACGCCGTGCGGATGCGGCAGTTCGCGACCGGCGACGAACTCGTCGCACTGCTCGCGGCGGGCAGCGTCGGGATCGATGACATGGCCGCACTCGGCAGGGCCATCGCGCGATTCCACGCGACTGCAGCCGCGCCCCCTGCGGATTCGGCTTATGGCAGTTCCGTTACGGTCCATCGCGTCACGCTCGACAATTTCGCGGAACTGCGCCGACTCGCGGAATCCGCGCCGTGGCGCAGCGAGATCGACCGCCTTGAGCGGCAACTGACCGGCCACTGCCGGTCCCTGTCGGGATTCATGGAGGAACGGCGGGCGACGGGCTGGATCCGTGAGTGCCACGGCGACCTGCATTGCGGCAACGTCGTCCGCTGGGCCGGCACGCTCACACCGTTCGACGGCATCGAGTTTGACCCGGCCCTGCGCTTCATCGACGTCGTCAACGACGTCGCCTTCCTGACGATGGATCTCGCCGAGCGCCGGCACCCGGAGCTGCGCCGTGCCGTCCTGCAGGCGTGGCTCGAATCGCTCGGCGAGTTCCCCGCGCTGCCGCTGCTGCCGTACTACGAGGCCTACCGTGCGCTGGTGAGGGCCAAGGTCGCCGCGCTGCGTGCACGACAGGTGACGGCGCCGCCGAAGCATGCCGACGCCATTGAGGAATGCAGGCGCTACCTCGCGTGGGCCGTGCGCCGCGGCCGACCCGCCCGACCGGCACTCGTCATCACCTGCGGATTGTCGGGTTCCGGCAAGACCTCGATGGCGCGTGTCCTGGGTACGCGCCTGCTCATGCTGCACGTGCGCTCGGACGTCGAGCGGAAGCGCCTGGCCGGACTGGCGCCGCTGGAAGATTCGCGCTCGGCCCCGGACGCCGGGATCTACACGCAGGCATTCAATGCCCTTACCTACGAGCGCCTGCTCGCCTGCGCAGCAGGTGCGCTGGCGGCCGGCGAGTCGATCGTCGTCGATGCCGCGTTCCTGCGCCGCGGAGAACGCGCGATGTTCCTCGATCTGGCCCAAGAGCGATCGGCCGCTGCCGCGATCCTGCACTGCCGTGCCCCGGATACGGTGCTGCGGCATCGCGTCGAGGAACGAAGCGCCGGGCGCCACGACGCCTCGGAGGCGGGCCTCGACGTGCTCGAGCGACAGCCTTCGTTCTGGGAACCCTTCGACGCGCGCGAGCAGCCGCACGTCGTCGAGGTGGACACAAACGTGCCATCGGCCGTGGAGGATGCCCCCGGGGCCCTGCGAAGACGACTCGAGGGCTGAAGCCGCCTCAGGCCTGCGACAGCTTCTCGACCCAGACGTTGCAGGCCAGACGGTCGAGCACCGCCTCTGCGGTATTGCCGACGAACCAGCGATCTAGCCGCCGGCGCGACACGGCGCCCATGATGACGAGTCCCGCCTCGAGTGCCTGCGCCTCGGCGAGGATGTCACGCGCCGGCGCACCGACCTTGAGATGCGTCCGCTCCGGTGGGATCGCGTGTTCAGTGGCCAGTTCACGGAAGGCCGCGCTGGCCGTCTCGACCGTCGCCTCTGCCGGCGGCAACGCCGCGGCGGCGATGTAGGCGTCGCCGATGACCGCCACCGGCGCCGGGACCGAGAAGACGTGCAGCGCATGGACCTCGCCACCGAGCGGGCCTGCCAGCATCTCCGCGGTTCTGAGCAACCGGTGGTCGAGCGCCGCCGGCTTGTCGTGGGCGTGCAGCGGATCGACGCACACCATCATCTTCGGACGCTCGAGCAGGCCCGGATCCTTCACCAGCAACAGCGGCGCGGTGCATTCGCGGATCAGGTGCCAGTCCGAACCGGTGAACAGCGTGCGCTCGATGCGGTTGTGGTGCACGCTGTGCTTGACGACGAGATCCGGATGCGTGGCCGCTACCCGCGCGAGCACGATCTCGTGAAATGGCGTACCCCAGAGCGCCTCGCCCAGGGTCCGCACCCCCTGGGCGTCGGCGCGTTGCGACATCCGCTC
Source organism: uncultured Gammaproteobacteria bacterium (assembly GCA_963823535.1). Taxonomy (GTDB): domain Bacteria; phylum Pseudomonadota; class Gammaproteobacteria; order Steroidobacterales; family Steroidobacteraceae; genus RPQJ01. The sequence continues at coordinate 228,294 of CAWGLZ010000001.1, read as the reverse complement.
GAGCACCTGTCGGTGCGCCGCCATGACGGAGTCGTGGAACTCCTGCAGGGTGGCGGTCGCCGGCGAGAAGTAGGCGGCGTGCAGGTCCTGGTAGTCGACCATCAGCAGCTCGAGCCCGGCACCGAAGCGACGTGCCAGCATGAGCGCCGCCTCGAACGCCGGCTGCGCGTCGCTGCCGGGTTCCATCAGGACGAGGATGTTGCGGAGTGCGTCCATGTGCACCTCCATGACCGGTCGTCAGGGTCCTGCGCTACCCCACAGGATAGATCGCAATGCGCGGATACGGCGTGTCCCCGGCTCGCGGCTTGTACCTAAGCCGTTGGCGGGCCGCGCAGTCCCGTCCGGGCGTCAGGCGGGGGGCGATGGACGCGCCTGCCGGTCAACGATCGCCGCGGTCACGAGGTCGGCCCCGACATTGGTCATCGTGCGCGTCATGTCGAGGATCCGATCGATGCCGAGGATGATCCCGATACCCTCGGGCGGGATGCCGAATGCCACCATGAGGCCGGCGATCAGCGGCAGCGATCCCCCGGGGATCGACGCAACCGCAATGGCGCTCAGGACGGCCAGCAGGACCAGCGTCACCTGCTGGGCGAGGTCCAGTTGCACCCCGAAGACCTGGGCGACAAAGAGCACCACGCAACCCTCGTAGAGCGCGGTCCCGCTCATGTTCATCGTCGCACCGAGGGGCAGCACGAATCCGGACGTCGCCGGCGAGATGGCAAGGCGATCGCGGGCGACCGCCAGCCCGGCCGGCAGGGTGGCACTGCTCGAGCTGGTGGAGAAGGCCGTGATCAGCACGTCGCGGATGTCGCGAAAGAATTGCGCGGGGTCCCGCTTGGCGAGGAACTTGAGCCAGATGGACATCGTCCCGAAGAGGTGCAGCAGCAGCACAGACAGACAGCCGACGACGAACAGTCCGAGGGCGACGATGATGTCGAAGCCAACCTTCACGATGACGCTGAAGATCATCGCGGGCACCGCATAGGGCGCGAGGCGCAGGGCAAACCGCACGATGCCGGTCATGAGCTCGGCGATGGTCTCGAGCCCGTGCTGCAGCCCGTGCCGGCGCTCCTTGGGCAGGCTCAGGCCGGCAGCGCCGACGAGGATCGCGAACAGGATCAGCGGCAGCACGTCGCCGAGCATGTTGCGCTGGTTGCCGACGAAGGCACCGAACAGGTTGCGCGGCATGAACATGTCCACGACCGATGCCGGCGTGATCGCCGGCCTCCCGGCGCTCGTCTCGACGTGCTTCTGCGCCTGGCCGCTGTATTCCTGGACCAGCCGCGCCGAGGTCTCGTCGTCGAGCCTGTTGCCCGGCTGCAGCACGTTCATCATCACGAGCCCCAGCGTCGCACCGATGATCATGTTCGCGAAGAAGAGCGTGAACGTCCGCCCGGCGAGCGGCCCGAGGTGCGTCAGCTCGCCCAGCTGCAAAATGCCGTTCGCGAGCGAGGCGAACACCAGCGGGATCACCACGAAGAACAGCATGCGCAGGAACACCTGCCCGAGCGGGTCGAGCAGCGCGTCGGAAAGCCACTGGGCACCGGCAAGCATGCCGGGAAAGAACTTGCCGAGCGCCAGGACGACGGCTCCGGCCACGGCGCCCAGCACCAGCCCGAGAAGGATGCGGTTGGCGAGTCGGGAATCGATGTCAGCCATACGGGATGCTAGCAGTGCAATTCGCGCGGCGCCAAGTACACTGCACGGCAGGCGAAGGTTCGACGGTCGAGCGTTCGGATGCGGCACCAGGAAGACAGCCCGGCCTACTGGCGACGATGGCTGCGTGAGCAGGGCCTCACGCTGGCGGTCGAGCGGCACGTCAACGAGTTCTATCGGAACCTGCGCGACGCGCTGGAGCGCATGTGGACGTTCGCCTACGTCGGCGGCGTCATTGGCGCGTTGGTCGGCGCGGCGGGGACGCTCGCATACCTGCGGCTGGTGGCGGGGCGTAGCCTGCCGTGGCTGCACGTCGTGCTGGCCGTCCTTGGCGCCGCCGTGGCCGCCTCCCTTCTCTGGTGGGTTGCCTACTGGCTGATGCGCCGACCCGGACTGCACTCCCGGGCCGCGGCACTGTCCGGCGAGGAACTCCAGGCAGAGGACGTCTACATCGAGCGCGTCCTCGAAACGGTGGCGGATGGACTGGCGAAGAGCCAGTTCCGTCCTCGTGACGAGAAGTTCGACATGGACGAACTGACCAAGTCGACCGTCGTCACCGGGCTGCGCGAGGCACCGACCACGGAACTCGAGCGGCACCTGCTCGAGCGACTCGTGGGCAGCGCCTACGTGCCGACCGCCGATGGCAGCATCTTCGTCTTCAGGCCGGGCGAACCCTGCTCGAGATGCGCCGTGAGGACACGGACCGGCCCGCTGCGCCTGTTGAACGTGCCCGCCCATTGGGCGGCCGAGAACGGTTACCAGCGACTCAAGGAACTGCCGTCACGTGGCAGGCACCTGCTTGTCGTGCCGCAACGTGCGCAGGACATCCCGGAATTCCTTGGGAAATCCCGCGCCGAGACCGGTGGGCCCATGTTCTTCGGGCCGAACGCCGAAGTCCTGCTGTGTGAGCGGTGCGGCAAGGAGGCGCTGAACCGGGGCGTGCTGCAGGATCCCGTCGGGCACAAGTGACCGGCTTCCGGGGTTGGTGCCACCTCTGCAAGAGGTCTCAACTCACGCAGATCAGGTCTCCGATGCCGACCTGCGTGCGGGAGATGCGAACGAGGTCAAATAGACCTGCGTCGCCTGCTCATGCCGAGCGCCGCGAGACCGAGGCCGAGCAACGCCAACGTACCCGGCTCGGGAACCTGCAGTACCAGAATCCTGAATGCGGGAAGCCACGCGCCATGGGGAGGCAAGGCGGACGTCGTCCTTGTCCCAAAGATACCCTGGTCATTGAAGAACCAGAGCGAAAGACTGCCATCCAGTGGTTGCGGTTCGGTGAAGTCCAGGAGGGATGTGGTGGTGAGGGGCGGAATCGAACCGCCGACCTAGGGGTTATGAATCCCTCGCTCTAACCGTCTGAGCTACCTCACCACGAGGTTGGCCTGCTGGCTGCCGGATTGTACCCGGACAGCCGGGGGGCGCGAATTTTCCCGGCGCGGCCGGGGGGAGTCAACCCTCCCGCGCGCCGCCGGCAGCATCGACGTCAGACGTTGAACCTGAAATGCATGACGTCGCCTTCCCGGACGGGATATTCCTTGCCTTCGAGGCGCATCTTGCCGGCCTCCTTGGCGCCCTGCTCGCCCTTGCAGGCGATGAAGTCGTCGTAGGAGATGACCTCGGCACGGATGAAGCCCTTCTCGAAGTCCGTGTGGATCTCGCCCGCCGCCTGCGGGGCCAGCGCCCCGGTGTGGGTCGTCCAGGCGCGCACTTCCTTGACGCCCGCAGTGAAGAACGTCAGCAGCCCGAGCAGGTGGTATGCCGCGCGGATGACCCGGTCGAGGCCGGGCTCGTGCAGCCCGAGTTCCTCGAGGAACGCCAGCCGGTCGGCCGGATCGAGCTGGGCAATCTCGGCCTCGATCGCCGCGCAGACCGGCACGACGTCCGCTCCCTCTTCGGCGGCGCGCTTGTGCACGACGTCGAGGTAAGGGTTGTCGTTGAATCCACCCTCGGCGACGTTGGCGACGTACATGAGCGGCTTCAGCGTGATCAGGTGCAGTTCGCGCAGGAGCGGTCGCTCGGCGGCGTCCATGGGCAGGGTGCGCGCGGGATTGCCCTGGTCGAGGTGCTCACGCATGCGCTTCAGCAGTTCGCGCAGCCGGATCGCGTCCTTGTCGCCTGCCTTGGACGCCTTCTCTGCCCGCTGCAGGCCGCGCTCGACGGTCTCCAGGTCGGCCAGCGCGAGTTCCGTGTTGATGACCTCGATGTCCGCGAGCGGGTCGATCCGGCCCGCGACGTGCACCACGTCGTCGTCGACGAAGCAGCGCACCACGTGTGCGATCGCGTCCACTTCGCGGATGTGGGCGAGGAACTTGTTGCCCAGTCCCTCGCCCTTGGAGGCGCCGGCGACCAGTCCCGCGATGTCCACGAACTCGACCGTCGTCGGCAGCACCTTCTCGGGCTTGACGATCGCGGCCAGCGCCTGGAGCCGGAGATCCGGCACCGGCACGACGCCGACGTTCGGGTCGATCGTGCAGAAGGGATAGTTCGCCGCCGCGGCGTTCTGCGCCTGGGTGACCGCGTTGAAGAGCGTGGACTTGCCGACGTTCGGAAGTCCGACGATGCCGCACTTGATGCCCATGGTTCCCGTTGCCTACCTGCCCTGCGTATGCAGGAGCTTCATGGCGTGTTCCGCGCCGTCGCGGATGAAGACCGGCAGCGCCTGCAGCGCTGCGTCGATGCCCTGTACGATGGCGTCCTCGTCGACCGGCGCGGCCCGCTGCAGCACGTAGTCGATCACCTGCGACCTGTCCCCGGGGTGCCCGATTCCGAGGCGCAGCCGCCAGAAATCCGGCCCGCAGTGCGCGATCGTGTCGCGCAGGCCGTTGTGCCCGCCATGGCCTCCGCCGAGCTTGAACCGCGCCGTGCCGGGCGGCAGGTCGAGGTCATCGTGCACGACGAGCATCTCGCCCGGCGGCGACTTCTGATAGTCGAGGAGCGACCTGACCGAAAGACCGCTGCGATTCATGTAGGTCTGCGGCTTGAGCAGGTGAACGTCGCACCCGTCGAGCGTCACCCGGCAGACCTCGCCCTGGTAGCGGGAGTGGGCGCGAAACTGCGCGCCCTGCGCGCGCGCGAGCGCGTCGACGAACCAGAACCCTGCGTTGTGGCGCGTCAGGAGGTGCTCCGGTCCCGGATTGCCGAGGCCGACGATGATCTGCAGTGGGGTGCCAGGCATGGTGGAAAAGTGAAAAGAGCCGGGCCACCCGCTCGGGCGGCCCGGCTCGCTCGGCCCGCTGGCCGGTTACTTCTTCGCTTCCTTGCCCTTCGTCTCGGCTGCCGCGACCGGTGTCGCCGGGGTGGCCGCAGCCACCGCGCCGGCGGCCGCCTCGGCACCTGGAGCCGCTTCCGCCTCCTCGGCTCGCGCGTGGTGGATCGACACCACCGGGGCGTTGCGGCCGTGGGTGAGCTCCGGGACCTCGACGCCTTCCGGCACGTTGAGGTCAGCGAGGTAGACCATCTGGTTCATCTCGACGCCCGACAGGTCCACGTCGATGAACTCGGGCAGGTCCTTCGGCAGGCAGGACACCTCGACGTCGTTGCGCAGGTGCGAGACGACACCGCCCGCCTTCACGCCCGGCGCGACGGCTTCGTTCTTGAAGTGCAGCGGGATGGTGATGCGGATCTTCTCGTTCTCGAGCACGCGCTGCAGGTCGACGTGCAGCACGGCGTTCTTCGCCGGATGCCGCTGGACGTCCTTGAGCACGGCCGCCTGGGACACGTCGCCCACGCGCAGGTTGATGATCGTCGAGTAGAAGCGCTCGTTGTCCAGCATCAGCAGCAGCCTGGTGTGGTCGAGCGCCAGCGCGCGCGGTTCGCGATGGCCACCGTAGAGGATGGCAGGCACCTTGCTCGCGCGACGCAGGCGGCGGCTCGCACCTTTGCCCTCGGCGTCACGGAACTCGGCGACGAGTTCGAAAGAGGTCTTCATGGATATCTCCGTTTATCAACAGTCAATGCCGTCCGCTCGCGACCAAGTCGGACGGCGCCAGGTCAATCGATGTACAGCGAGCTCACGCTTTCTTCGTCCCGGATCCGGCGCATCGTCTCCGCCAGCAGGCCGGCGACGGACAGCTGGCGGATCTTGCGGCAGGCGCGCGCGTTCTCGCGCAGCGGAATCGTGTCCGTCACCACCAGTTCGTCGAGCACCGAGGCGTCGATGCGCTCGATGGCCGGCCCGGACAGCACCGGGTGCGTGATGTAGGCCACCACGCGCTTCGCGCCGACGTCCTTGAGCGCCTTGGCCGCATGGCACAACGTGCCCGCGGTATCGACCAGGTCGTCCACGAGCACGCAGCTCTTGTCCTCGACCTCGCCGATGATGTTCATCACCTCGGACTCGTTCGCACGCGGACGGCGCTTGTCGATGATCGCGAGGTCGGCGTCGTCGAGGCGCTTCGCGATCGCGCGCGCGCGCACCACGCCGCCCACATCGGGCGAGACGACCACCAGGTCGTCGTACTTCTGCTTCCACACGTCGCCGAGCAGGACCGGCGACGCGTAGACGTTGTCCACGGGAATGTCGAAGAACCCCTGGATCTGGTCCGCGTGCAGGTCCACCGTCAGCACCCGGTGCACGCCCCCGCCCGCCAGCATGTTGGCCACCACCTTGGCGGTGATCGCGACGCGGGTGGCGCGCGGCCGGCGATCCTGCCGCGCATAGCCGAAATACGGGATGACGGCCGTGATCCGCCCGGCGGACGCGCGTCGGCAAGCGTCCACCATGACCAGCAGTTCCATGATGTGGTCGTTCGCCGGCGGAGACGTCGGCTGGACGACGAAGACGTCGCGGCCGCGGACGTTCTCCATCAGTTCGACCGTCACCTCGCCGTCGCTGAAGCGGCCGACATTGGCGCGACCGAGCGGCACCTGCAGGTACCGCGCGATGTCGAGCGCCAGCTGCGCATTGGCGCTGCCGGTGAACACCGCCATCGTCGCGCCGTCCATCAGGGGACATTCTCCTGTTCCTGGCGGCAAAGGAGCGCAGCCCCTTTTTCCGCCATCAGCCTAAATGGCTGGGGTGGAAGGATTCGAACCTCCGAATGGCGGGATCAAAACCCGCTGCCTTACCGCTTGGCGACACCCCAGCGAACTCGTCAGCGGCCGGACACCCGCCGGTCGCGCTCGAGCCGGCTCCGTGCGACCAGAGGCGAGCGGTTGAGGCCGCGCACCACGTATCCCGTCCAGTGGCCCGGCAGGCGCCCGAGCACCTCGCGCGCCTGTCTCTCGTCCGGCATCGCCGCGAAGACGCAGGATCCGGTTCCTGTCAGCCTCGCATACGCGAAGCGGCCCAGCCAGTCGAGCGCTTCCGCCACCGCCGGAAAGCGGCTTCTGACGACCGGCTCGCAGTCGTTGCGCCCGCCCGTCGCCAGGAAACCGCGAATTGTGATTACCGGGGAATCCCTTGTCAATTCAGGGTCTTTAAAGACATCGGCGGTACTCACGGCGACATCCGGCCGGATGAGCAGGTACACGCGCTCGGGAAAATCGGCGGGGGTCAGCTGCTCGCCGACTCCTTCCGCCCAGGCGGCGACACCGTGCACGAACACCGGCACGTCCGCCCCCAGTGCCAGCCCCTGTTCAGCCAGTTCTGCCGGAGGCAGGTCGAGTTCCCACAACTGGTTCAATGCGACCAGCGTCGTGGCTGCGTCCGAGCTTCCGCCACCCACTCCTCCCTGCATAGGGAGCCGCTTGCGCACCTCGATCGCCACTCCGACAGCGTCCGGGTGGCGTCCGGCCAACCGTCTTGCCGCGCGAACGACCAGGTCCGCCTCCGGCGCGACCCCGGGCACCTCGCCCAGGCGCTCGATGACACCGGGCGGTCGCCGCCAGAACCGGATCTCGTCGTGCAGGTCGATGAACTGGAACGCGGTCTGCAGCCGGTGGTAGCCGTCGGGACGTCGCCCGACCACGTGGAGGAACAGGTTGAGCTTGCCGGGAGCCGGCCAGGGTTCAGGCAGGCCGAGTGGCGCGGCCCGGTCGATCACGGCGCCCCGTCGCCCGGGCTTCCCGGCCAGGGCACCAGGTCCCAGTCGTCCACGATCACCTTGACGCGCACGCCTCCGCGCGTCGCCACGAATCGCTGCGGCAGCGTCCACCCGGCCGCGTTCGTGTAGGTGTCGTAACCGATGGCCCATCCGGCCTGCTCGATGACACGACGGGGCGCGGCCGCGTTATCCCGTACCGCGGCGGGTTCGTCAGGCGAGGGCAAGCCGAGCATCCAGTAGCGCAGGCTCGGCCACGGCAGGTCGGCACCGAGTCTCGCCCGGAGTTCGGCCTGCGCAGCTTCGGCGTCCCAGGCGCGGCCGGATCCGTCCGACACGGAGAGATGGTCGGGCGTGGAGATCACCTCGATCGCGCCGGCACCCAGTGGACCGCGCAGGCCGAGCCGCGTGCTCGTCTCCCGCTGGTCCCAGACGAATGAACCGCTGCCCCCCTCGTCTCCCGCCGCAACGGCAATGCGCCCGCTGGCGGTCCAGTGTCGAAGCCGGTCCGGATCGGGCGGTACATGCGGCAGCGTGGCGGTGGGCTGCGCCGCGCAGCCTGCCAGCGCGCATGCCCCCAGCAGCGCGAAAACGGTCCGCCTCACGGTCCCGAGCGCTCGAGGCGCTCCTTGAGCCGCGCGTCGTCGGGCCGGCGCTCGAGCGCCTCCTGCCACGTCCGGCGGGCAGCCGCCTGGTCGCCGCGCGCCCACTGCACTTCGCCGAGGTGCAGGTCGATCTCCGGATCACTGCCGAGCGTGCGGGCGCGCTCAAGGTAAGTCTCCGCCTCGGCCAGGCGGCCCTGGCGGAACAGGACCCAGCCCATGCTGTCCAGGACGGCGGCGCTGTCGGGGGTCTGCTGCAGGGCGGCGCGCACGAGAGCCTCCGCCTCCTCGAGGTGCCGGTCGCGGTCGGCCAGCGTGTAGCCCAGCGCGTTCTGCACGACAGCGTCGCCCGGTCGTTCGCTCAGCAGTTGCCGCAGGTCGCGGATCGCCGCCTCCGGCTGGTCGGCGCGCTCGTAGGCAAAGACCCGGGCCATGCGCAGATCGAGGGAGTCGGGGTACTGCGCCAGGCCCGCATCGAGGATCGCCAGCGCACGCTGCGAGTCGCCAAGTCCGGATGCCAGCCCGGCCCGCGCCGCCACGACGTCGGGCGCCCGCTGCGGCTGCGCCCGGGCGTACTCGTCGAGGTGCGCGAGGCCCGCCTCGAGGCCCGACTGCTGGGCCTTGATGCGCGCGACCCGGCCCTGCGCCGCGAGCGCGTAGTCGCCGCCGGTCACGCGCGAGTAGTAGCGGAGCGCGCGCTCGCTGTCGTCACGGCGATCCGCGATGCTGCCGAGGAAATACAGCGCATCGTAGGACTGCGCCCCCGTGGACAGCAGGCTGTCGAACCGCTGGGCGGCGGCATCGAGGTCACCGCGCTCCAGGTCGAGCACGCCGAGCGCACGCACCGCACCGGGAATGACCGTCCTGCCGGAGGCAAACGGCGTCAGCACCGCGCGCGCTTCCTCGTCGCGGCCAACGCCGGCCAGGAGCAGCGCATACTCGAGCTGGGTCGCAACGTCGGCGTCCGGCGCCATGACGAGATCCCGGGCGACCGCGAGACCGGCGGTCTCCTCGCCACTCGCGATGAGCGCTCGCGCATGCAGCATCTTCGCCGGCACCCAGTAGGGCGCCATGCGCATGGTGCGTTCCGCGCTATCGAGCGCGAGGCGGAAGTTTTCCGACCGCAGTGCCGCCGACGCGAGCGCGAACTGGCCTTCGTTGACCGTCGGATGGCGGGCGGCGAGACGACGCATCAGCTCCGTGACGTCCGGCGCGGTCCCGTGGTCCGAAACGACCGGCAGCAATGCGAAGAAGCCCACGCCGGGGCTGAGATAGGCGGTGGTCAGCAGTTCGTCGAAATGCCGTTCGGCGTCGTCGAGCCGGTGCAGTTCCAGCGCGGAGATCCCCGCATAGCGCCGGGCCTGCTCGCTGGTCGGATTCAGGGTCAGCCAGCGATCGGCCGCCAGCGCCGTCTCGCGCAGCTGCGAGTTGTCGAACGCCACCCGGGTCGCCTGCTCGGCCAGGAGTTCGTCATCGGAAGCCTCCGCCGCGCGCCGGTAGGCGCGGGCCGCCTCGGGCAACTCGTTGCGCTCGAGTGCGGCATCCGCATCGGCCAGCAGCGCATCCGGATCCAGCGGAACGCCCTCGAGCGGTGTACGGTCGCCGGGCAGGGTGGCGCAGCCGCCCACCAGGGTCAGCGACAGGGCGAGGACTGCCGCGGGAAATCGCATCAGGAGGTTCCGCATAGACCGATCACTATAGCGGAACCCCTGCCGAGCTTGTGTTGGACACTCCCATCACCCAGAATTTCGCGATTTCTCCGACCGGTCAACGGATGCCCCTCGTCGTCGTCGGTATCAACCACCGCACCGCGCCCGTCGAGGTGCGCGAGCGCATGGTCTTCGAGCCGGCGCGCGTTCCGGATGCGCTGCGCGAGCTTGCGAGCCTGCCCCCGGTGCAGGAGGCGGTCATCGTCTCGACGTGCAACCGCACGGAGATCTACTGCGTGACGGAGGCGGGCGATGTCGCGCTCGGCGACTGGCTGCAGAGGTACCACCAGCTCGGTTCGAGCATCCATCACTGCCTCTACGAGTACGGCGACATGCGCGCCGTCGGCCACGCCTTTTCGGTCGCCTCGGGCCTGGACTCCATGGTGCTCGGCGAGCCGCAGATCCTCGGCCAGCTCAAGGACGCCTATCGGACGGCCCAGGACGCCGGCACCGCGGGACCCTTGCTCAATCGACTGTTCCAGGCGGCATTCTCGGTCGCAAAGCGCGTGCGGACGGAGACCCAGATCGGTGCCAACGCGGTGTCGGTGGCGTCCGCCGCCGTCGCCATGGCCAGGACCGTCTTCGCGAGCTTCGAGAACCGCACGGCCCTGATGGTCGGCGCCGGCGAAACCATCGCGCTCGCGGCGCGGCACCTGCACGCCGACGGGCTGCGCCGCATGATCGTCGCGAACCGCAGCATCGACCGCGCGCAGGAACTCGCCGCGGAGTTCCAGGGATTCGCGATCAGCCTCGAGGACATCCCCGCCCACCTGCGCGAGGCGGACATCGTCGTCGCGTCCACGGCGAGCCCGAATGCGATCATCACGCGCGAGATGGCCGCGAGCGCGCTGCGCGCCCGGAAGCGACGACCGATCTTCATGGTGGACATCGCGGTGCCCCGCGATATCGAGCCGGAGGTGGCGGAGCTCGAGGACGTCTACCTGTTCACCGTCGACGATCTCCAGTCGGTCGTCAACGAGAACATGGAAACGCGGCGGCAGGCGGCCCGCGAGGCGGACCAGCTGATCGCGACCGAAGTCGACCGCTTCGAACTGCGCCTGCGCACGCGCAGTGCGGCACCCACGATCCGTCGGCTGCGCGAGGAGGCGGAACGCACCCGCCAGCACACGCTCGGGCAGGCACGACGCATGCTCGCCACCGGGCGCAGTGTCGAGGAGGTGCTCGATTTTCTCTCGGCCACGCTGACGAACCGGCTCATGCACCCACCGAGCCAGCGACTGCGCGACGCGGCCGAGAGCGGCGATGCCGGGATCATCGAGACGATTGCCGACATCTACCGGCTCGACCGAGAGTGATGAAGGATTCCATCCGTCGCCGGCTCGAGCGCACCGCAGAACGGTTCGAGGAAGTCGGCGCCCTGCTCGCCGATCCGGAGGTGATCGGCAGGTCGAATCACTTCCGCGACCTGTCCATGGAGTATGCGCGACTCGAACCTGTCTCCCGGCGCTTCAGTACGTTCCGCCGCCTCGAAGCCGAACGCACGGCGCTCGAGGAGATGGCGCGGGGTGCGGACGCCGAGATGCGCGTCATGGCCGAGGAGGAACTCGGCGACATCGCAGCGAAGCTCGACCAGGAAGGCCTGGAGCTGACCCGGCTACTGGTTCCGAAGGACCCGCGTGACGACAGCAACATCTTCCTCGAGATCCGTGCCGGCACGGGCGGCGACGAGGCGGCGATCTTCGCCGGCGACCTGTTCCGCATGTACGCGCGCTATGCCGAGCGGCAGGGGTGGAAGGTCGAGGTGCTGAGCGAGAGCTCCGGCGAGCACGGCGGCTACCGGGAGATCATCAGCCGCATTGCGGGCCGGGCCGCCTATTCCCGCCTCAAGTTCGAGTCGGGCACGCATCGCGTCCAGCGGGTGCCGGCCACCGAGGCACAGGGACGCATCCACACATCGGCCTGCACCGTCGCCATCCTTCCCGAACTCGAGGAGATCGACGAGGTGACGCTCAATCCGGCCGAGCTGCGCATCGACACCTACCGGTCCTCGGGTGCGGGCGGACAGCACGTGAACAAGACGGATTCGGCCATCCGCATCACCCACCTGCCCACCGGCATCGTGGTGGAGTGCCAGGACGAACGCTCGCAGCACAAGAACCGCTCGCGGGCGATGTCCCTGCTTCGCTCACGGCTGCTCGAGGCCGAGCAGCAGAAGCAGGCGGCGCAGCAGGCGCAGGATCGCAAGCTGCAGGTCGGGTCGGGGGACCGTTCCGAACGGATCCGGACCTACAACTATCCCCAGGGCCGGGTCACCGACCACCGCATCAACCTGACGCTTTACCAGTTACCGTCCATCATGGACGGGGCCCTCGACGAGGTCATCGGTCCGCTGCAGCAGGAATGGCAGGCCGAGCAACTCGCGACACTCGACTGAGCAGGATTCGACCCCTGGCGACCGAGATCCGCACGCTGCTCGATGAAGGTGCTGCTCGCCTCCGGCGCGTGGGCGACGATCCGCGTCACGAGGCGGAGATCCTGCTGGGCGCGGCGCTGGGGCGCCCGCGCGCGTACCTGCTGGCGCACCCGGAACAGCAAGTGCTCGACTGCGAGGCGACCGATCGCTATGAGGCATTCGTCACGCGCCGCGCGCACGGCGAACCGGTCGCGTACATCCTCGGCGAGAAGGAATTCTGGTCGCTGCCGATCGCCGTCCATCCGGGCGTGCTGGTTCCACGCCCGGAGACCGAACTCGTCGTGGAGCGCGCATTGGCCCATTTTGCGACCGATGCCGCCTTCGACGCACTCGACCTGGCCGCCGGCAGCGGCGCAATTGCCGTTGCGCTCGCGAGCGAGCGGCCGCGCGCGCGAATCACGGCGACCGACGTCTCGCCGGCCGCCGTCGCGACGACGCGCGCCAATGCAGCACGACTCGGCCTCGCCGGGCGCGTGGAGGTTGCCCAGGGCTCCTGGTTCGCGCCCGTCGCCGGCCGCTGCTTTCACCTGATCGTCAGCAACCCGCCCTACATCGCGCTCGACGATCCCCGGGTCGATCCGGCCGTGCGCCGCTTCGAACCTCCCGGGGCGCTCTTCGCCGGACCGAGCGGGCTCGAGGCGCTGCGGGAGATCGTGACGATTGCACCGAGGCACCTGCTGCCAGACGGCTGGCTGGTACTCGAGCACGGCGACACGCAGGGCGCAGCGGTCCGCGAACTCTTCGGGCAGGCAGGGTTCGGGGCCGTGCACACCTGCCGCGACCTCGCCGGGCGCGAGCGTTGCACGGAGGGTCGTCTCTCCGGAATCGCGCGACCCTCGCGCTAGGTATCGCCGTCGCCGACCGACCCGATTGGTCCACGATCGAGGACCCCCGCTTCCGCCGCGACCGGGACGGGCGTCGGCTGCGGCCCGTGGCCAATCCGTATGTCGACGCGCTGGAAGTAGGTCAACCCGAAGCGACGCTCGAGGTCACGCTGGTCGGGGGGCCGGAAGTCCGCGACCGGGACTGCGTCGAAGCCCGCGGCGCGCAACGACTCAGCTACCCACTCGGCACGCCGCTCGGCCAGCAGCCGGTTGGCGGTCACCGATCCCGACGTGCTGGCAAAGCCGTGGGTCGTCACGGCTTTGACCTGCCACGCCTTCAGGGCCCAGATGATGTCGTCCACGACCTGATGCTGTCCGATCAGGAAGTTCTCCCGACCGGTCTCGAAGTAGAGCGACGGCAGCGGCGCGACCACCGGCATGACGGCGATGTCCCAGCCGGGGAAGCGATCGTGCAGCGACGTCTCGAGTTGCCGCAGCGCATTGAGGCTGACGTCCGCGTCGGCGGTGGGCTCGACGCGAATGCGCCGTGCCTCGGGCTCGATGTCCATGGTGCGGACGGGAAAGAAGACCGCCGCCTTCACGGCCCCGACCGCTTCCTGCCGAGCCCGCTGCGCCGCGGCCAGCGGCTCGAGGTCGGATCGCAGCAGCGCGGTCTCGGCGGCCTGCCTCGAAATCCGCTGGTCGATGTCCTCGTGGCTCATCACGACCTGGTCGAGCGTGACGTTGGCCTCCGTACCGAGGTTCCGGCGAATGCGCGTCTCAATGGTTGACTCGGCCTGCGCCCGGAACTCCGGCGTGAGCACCGTCGCCACGACGTCGAGGGGGGCGTCCTGTCCGCCGGTAATCGCCAGCCGCTCGATCGAACTCCGGCGCTTGTCGAACTCGCGCTCGACCTCGGAACGGACCGCGACGTTGATCACCGTCTTGCGGCCGATGTCGATGAGCGCGAGACCCAGCGGAACCGACAACGCTGCGAAGGTGACCAGCGTCAGCACGGTCTGCCACATCACGTTCACCGGGCTGTCACGGGACGTGAAACGGTACCAGCGCGCCAGCAGCGCGACGCTCAGCGCGATGGCGAGCAGGTTGGTCATGAACAGCAGGAATGAACCCGTCGCGACGTGCATCTTCAGCGTCGCGACGCCATAGCCCACCACGGCGAGCGGCGGCATGAGGGCCGTGGCGATGGCCACGCCCACGATGGCCTCCCCCTTGCGCGTGATGACGGCGTAGCCACCCGCCAGGCCGGAGAACACGGCGACCAGGAGGTCGAACAGGTTGGGCTGGGTGCGCGCGAGGATTTCCGGAGTCTCGGCCTGCAGCGGGCTGACCGAAACGATCACGATCGAGATCACCAGCGCCAGCAACAGGCCGACGCCCAGCGCCAGTACGCTGCGCTTCATCTGGCGGTAGTCGACGGTGGTGAGCGAGAAACCGAGCGCCACGATCGGCCCCATCAGTGGCGATACCAGCATCGCACCAATGATCACCGCGGCCGAATTCTGCAGCAGGCCGAGGATCGCGATTCCACAGGACAGGACCGTCATCAGTGCGAACCTGGGCGTCAGGTCCCCGCCCTCGCGAACGTGCTCCATGACCTCCGCATGCGCGACGCTTGCCGCCGCGGTCGTGCGCAGCCGGCCGACCCGCCGCACCGCTTCCAACCACCGCATGCGCAACTTTTCCATCATGGCACGTGCTCCAGAACGCCTCGCGGAGGCCATCGGCGGGGCGCAGAGGCTAGCACGCTCCACCCACGCCCGCCGAGCGGGTGATCGCCTCCGGTCGCCGGCAGTCCGTACCGGTCTCAGCGGACCGACGGAGTCTCCGCAAGCCGCCTGCGCTGCAGCTTGCCAGCCGCGTTGCGCGGCAGTGCGAGCACGCTGCGAAACTCGCGCGGCTGCTTGAATCCCGCGAGCCGCGCGCGACAGTGCTGGCGCAACGCCTCCACCCCCGGCGCAGCGCCCTGGACGGGTACGAACCAGGCGACGACGCGCTCGCCCAGGTCGGCGTCGGGAACGCCCGTGACGCCTGCATCTTCGACCAGCGGATGTTCCAGCAGGACAGCCTCGACCTCGGCGGGATAGACGTTCTCGCCCCCCGAGACGATCAGGTCGTCGCGCCGGTCGAGCACGTGCAGCCCCCCCGCGGCGTCCAGGTAACCCAAGTCTCCCGTGTGCAGCCATCCTCCGCGCAGCGTACGGGCCGTGGCGTCCGGGTCATTGAGATAGGCCTGCATCACGGTCGGCCCTCGTACCACGATCTCACCCGGGACGCCGGGCGGAGCGTTGCGACCGTCGGACAGAATGCGGACCGTCGTCTCCGGCAGCGGCAGCATCGGCAACGGTGCCGTCGCGCCGACGGGTGGCGGCGCGGCGGTGGCGACCTGCGAGGTCGCTTCGGTGAGACCATAGGTCGGGCACAGCGGATAGCCCGACGCCAGCGCACGCGCAACCAGCTCCGGCGCAGCGGCCGCCCCGCCGAGAAGCAGGGCCTCGAGCGCACGTGGCGCCGGGCGTCCGTCCCGGTATGCCAGCATCCGCGACAGCATCGTGGGCACCAGCGACACGCCCGCAATGTCGCCGCCGTCCAGCGCGTCGCTCACGGCTGTTGCATCGAAGTGACTCATCAAGCGGACGGGCGCGCCGAACATCACGCTGCGCACCAGGATCGACAGTCCACCGACGTGAAACAGCGGCATGCACGCGAGCCAGCGCTTGCCGACCACTGCACCGAGGCGGCGTTCGGTCGCGAGCGCGCTCGATCGAAAGTTGTCCCAGCTGAGGCAGGCGCCTTTCGCCCGCCCGGAGGTGCCGGAGGTGAACAGCACGACGGCCGTTGCGTCGGCGACGACGTCGGGCGCAATCGGCGACCGTCCGCCAGGCGCCGGCAGTGACGCAAGCGGCGGCGCCACGACTGTCTGCAGGCCTGGGACGCGTGCCGCGATCTCCTCGAGTCGGCTGTCACCCGGCTCGCCGAGCACCCGGGTGACGCCGGCATCGGCCAGTTGCTGCGCCAGCTCGCCGGCGGTCAGCCGGCCGTTCAGCGGCAGCACGATGCGGCCGGCCAGCCGGACCGCGTGAAACCATGCCGCGAATCCGGCGCCGCCCCCGAGCAGCAGGGCGATCGGTGCATCGCCCGGCGGGACCGTCATCAGCAGGTACGAGGCACCGCGGCACGCCCGATCCGCGAGCAGCGAAAAGCTCCACGTGTCCGTGGAGGTCTCGAGTGCCGGCGAATCGGGCATCTCGACAGCACGCCGCAGCAGGACGTCGCCCGCGATCACAGCGTCAACCCGAGCCCCGGTGCCTCCGGGACGTCGATGAAGCCGGCCTCGCACTCCATCGACGGGGCAACGTCGGAGGCGAACAATCCTGCCGTGCAAAGCCCGTGAACCCCGTCCGGGTCCGCCCATGCGGCAGCGCAATGCAGGACGTGCCTTGCGCCGACCGCGCTTTCAAACGCGTGCGAGAAGACCACCTGTACGCCCGCCTGCCGTGCGCGGACGGCGATCTCCAGCGCACGCGCCGCCCCCCCGAGCGTGGCCGGCTTCAGTACCACGACGTCCACTGCCCGGGCTTCGAGCAGGCGCAGCGCGCCCGCCTCCAGCGCCACCGACTCGTCCGCCGCGATGCGTACGGGAGAGCGCCGCCGCAGCTCAGCCAGTCCGTCAATATCGTCGGCCGGGAGAGGCTGCTCGACGTAGTCGAAGCGGAACGCGGCCAGTGCCTCGAGGGCCTTGAGCGCCAGCGGTGCATCCCATGCACCGTTCGCGTCGCCGCGCAGCGCGATGTCGGGTCCGAGTCCTTCGCGAACCGCACGTGCCCGTGCGACGTCCTCGGCGAGCGACATCGCGCCCAGCTTGAGCTTGACCGCAAGATGGCCCGCGGTGCGCGCACCCACCGCCTCCTGGCGCAGCGCGTCGGGCTCTCGTTGCACGAGCAGCACGCTGACCGGCACGCGTCGCAGGGCCGCGCCCCGAAGCGAGCCGACGCTGCCCGCCAGCTGTTCGGCCAGCGATCGCCCGGCCCGCCGGGCGGCGAGGTCCCACAGCGCGCCCTGCACGGCGGCTCGCGCGGCAGGTGACGTGCCGAGGAGATCGTCGATCCCGGCGGACCACTCGCCCGGCTCCAGTTCGACCCGCCTCAGGCGGCCCGCGACGTCGGCGAGCCTCGCGGCCGCTTCGTCGACGGTCTCCATGCCGAAGCCCGGCCACGGCGCCGCCTCTCCGTAGCCGGCAAGACCGTCCTCGTCCCGCAACTCGAACACGGTGCTCGTGCGCCCGGCAAACTCGCCCCGCGCGGTACGCAGGGGTCGCGCAAACCGCAGGTGCACGGGGATCACGCGGGCTTCGACGATCCTCACACGGCGAGACCGAGGGCGAACAGCACGCCGAAGACGACCTCGAGCCGGGCCGTGCGTACCAGGCATCCGTTCAACGCCAGGCCACCTTCATGACGCATGCGCCCGGCCAGCCGCAGGGCGAGCGGCAGTGACAGCCACGGCAGCAGCACCCAGGCATCCGCCAGCCCGCGCCACCAGAGCAGCGGCGGCACGGCATACGCCGTGATCAGCAGCAGCCGGTAGTACGTACGCGTCGGACCGTCGCCGATGCGCACCGCAAGCGTGTGCTTGCCCGCGCGCGCGTCGGTCTCGATGTCACGCAGGTTGTTCACGACCAGGATGGCGGTGGCGAGCGCGCCGATCGGGATGGACGCAAGCAGCGCGAGGGGCGACAGTTTCAGTGCCTGGACGTAGTACGTGCCCGCCACGGCCCCGGGCCCGAAGAACACGAACACGGCGAGGTCGCCGAGCCCGAGGTAACCGTAGGGCTTCGGTCCACCGGTATAGAGGTAGGCCGCGGCGATCGAAAGGAGCCCGAGCGCCAGCACCGGCCAGCCGGCGACCCAGGTGAGATACAGGCCGACCGCGGTCGCACCGGCGAATGCCAGCCACATCGCGCGCTTCATCTGCGCCGCGCTCACCCACCCCTGCTGTGTCGCGCGCTGCGGACCGAGACGGTCGGCGTTGTCGGCGCCGCGCTCGAAGTCGAAGACGTCGTTGGCGAAGTTGGCGCCGACCTGCAGCAGCGACGCACCGACCAGCGCCGCCAGCGCCGGGCCGGCGGCGAACGCACCGTCGGCCCATGCCGCGCCGGTGCCGACGAGGACCGGCGCCGCCGACGCCGTGAGCGTCGCCGGCCGGATCGCCAGCCACCAGGCCGAGCGTGCGCTTACGGACGCCATGGAAAGCGCGAGAAATCGGGCAGCCGCTTCTCGACGTAGGCGTCGCGACCCTCCTGCGCCTCCTCGGTCATGTAGAAGAGCTGCGTCGCGTGACCCGCGAGTTCCTGGATACCCGCCTGCCCGTCGAGTTCCGCGTTGAACGCGGCCTTCAGGCAACGGATTGCGAGCGGGCTGTGCTGCAGGATCCGTCGTCCCCAGGCGACCGCCGTCGCCTCCAGCTCCGCGAGCGGCACCACCTTGTTGACGAGCCCCATCGCCAGCGCTTCCTGCGCGTCGTACTGCTCGCACAGGTACCAGATCTCGCGCGCCTTCTTCTGGCCCACGATGCGTGCCAGGTAGGAGGAACCGAAACCACCGTCGAAGGAGCCGACGCGCGGACCGGTCTGCCCGAAGCGCGCATTGTCGGCAGCGATCGTGAGGTCGCAGACCACGTGCAGCACGTGGCCGCCGCCGATCGCATAGCCGGCGACGGCGGCGATGACGACCTTGGGCAGCGAGCGGATCAATCGTTGCAGGTCGAGAACGTTGAGGCGCGGCACGCCGTCCTCGCCGACGTAGCCCTCGTCGCCGCGGATGCGCTGGTCGCCGCCGGAGCAGAATGCCAGCTCACCCTCGCCGGTAAAGATGATCACGCCAATGGTGTTGTCCTCGCGGGCCCGCGAGAACGCGTCGATGAGCTCGAACAGCGTCCTGGGCCGGAAGGCATTACGCACTTCGGGGCGGCAGATCGTGATCCTGGCGAGGCCGCCGTCGCGCTCGAAGCGGATATCTTCGTAGGCGCGCACCGCCTGCCAGTCCGGGCGGACGCCCGCCGTCGTACAGGTGTCAGTCATGAAGTGAACTCCTGGAGCGGATTCGATGAATCGGAGGACGCCGCACCCGCGGTCCGGCGCAGATGATCCCGTGCGACGCGGATGAAGGCCTCGGGCCGCTCGAGGTGAGCGGCGTGGCCCGCGCCCGGAATCTCGCGGACCTCCGCCAGCGGCAGGCGGCGCGCGAGATCGTGGGCCAGTTCCACGAACCGGGTGTCGAGTGCGCCGGCGACGAGCAGCACCGGTACGGTCACGCGGGACAGTGCGTCGAACAGCGGCGGCTGCGCGCCGGGCCCCAGGCTGCGCAGGGACGCGGCCAGGCCACGTGCGTCATTGCCGAGGCGGGCGCGACGATCTCTCGCAAGCACC
This sequence comes from uncultured Gammaproteobacteria bacterium, assembly GCA_963823535.1. Taxonomy (GTDB): domain Bacteria; phylum Pseudomonadota; class Gammaproteobacteria; order Steroidobacterales; family Steroidobacteraceae; genus RPQJ01. Next base: position 208,634 of record CAWGLZ010000001.1, on the reverse strand, counting down.
CCGGGTTCGAGGCAACGCCGTGTGTCGAAAAGTGGCTGAGCGAGCCATTCGTCCAGGAAGGCCTCGACGCCGAGGGACTCGATGCGATCGGCCAGCGCCTCGTCGGCGCGACGCCGTTCCTCGCGCGCGCCGCGGTCGGCGATGCCCGCACGGCCGCCGACGAGCACCAGCGAGGCAACGCTGCCGGGATGCCGCAGGGCACAACCGAGCGCGAGTCGTGCGCCCATCGAGTAGCCGAGCCAGTGCGCGCGAGCGTGCCCGGTGGATTCCAGTGTCGCGACGAGATCGTCGAGGCACGCGTCGAAGCCATAGCCGGCCGCGCTGGCGACCGTCGCGGATCGACCGTGCCCGGGAAGGTCCGGCACGATCGTCTCGTACTCCTGCTCGAATGCGCCTGCGACGTCCGCCAGGGTGCCCGCGCTGCCGGCGAAGCCGTGCAGCAGCATCAGTGCCGGTCCGCGGCCCCTGCGGACGGTCGGCAGCACCGACCCGCTCATGCGGCCGGCTCCCGGCACAGGCGCTGGCTCACGGCATCGTGCACAGTCCCATGGAACGCCGTATTGGCGGCGCGGTCGACCGGGACCTCGATCACGTGGCGCCCGCCTCCCAGCGCCCGGGACAAGGCCCCTGTGAATGCCCCCGACGATTCCACGCGGGCGGCCTCCCAACCGAGGCCGCGTGCGATGCCGCACACGTCGAGGCCATGTGGCACGGCGAACAGACGCTCGAACACCTCCCGCGGCACGCTGCGGGTCACGGGAAGGTATTCGAAGATGCCGCCGCCATCGTCGTTACTGACGACGACGGTCAGGTCCGCGTTCTGCAGGCGCCCGCAGAGCAGCCCCGACACATCGTGCAGGAAGGCCAGGTCGCCGCACCACAGTACGGTCGGTCGACCCAACGCGGCGGCAGCCCCCAGCGCGGCGGAGATCTGGCCGTCGATGCCGTTCACGCCCCGGTTCGCGAGGACGCGCAGATCGCCCCGGCGCGGACCCGCAAATGCGTCCAGCTCGCGGATGGCCATGCTGTTCGCCACGTAAAGCGTCGCTGCCTCGGGCAGGCACGCCCAGATTGTCTGCGCGAGCTGGGGGGTCAGGAAGCGCGTCTCGGCCTCGAGCAACTCGGCCAGCGCTGCCTGCACGACGTGCCCCGCATGCTGCCAGCGAGCGCGCCATGCCTGGGTCTCCGTCGACACGGCGCCCGCCGCCAATCGGGCCGCCGAGCAGAACTGCCGCGGGTTCGCTCGCAACATGCGGCGCGCGCGGTGCAGCGGGTCGCGGAATCCTGCCGCCGGATCCACCAGCCAGACCTCGGCCGAGGCGTGCTGCATCATCCACATGGCGATCGACTTGCTCGTGGGCGGACTGCCGAAGCGCACGATCAGGTCGGGTTGCAGCGCGGCCGCGGTTGCGGGATCGCGCAGCAGCAGGTCCGCACCGTGAATCAATGATCCCTCGAGCGTCGTGCCCGCCCGCAGTCCCGACGCCGGATCCGCCAGGACCGGCCACCCCAGCGACTCCGCCAGCAGGTGCACCTCCTCCCCCAGCCCCGCCTCGCAGGCATCCGGCCCGAAGAGCAGGACGCCCTTCGGCCGGTCACGCAGCTCGCGGGCGAGCCCGTCGGTCGCCGCCCAAGTCTCGCGCAGGAGTGATGGCGCGGCATCGACGACAGTGTGCGTCGGCCGCGCATCGGCCTCGACGACCGTCGGCACCAGCGGCTCGCGGAAAGGCAGGTTGAGGTGCACCGGCCCGGGCGCGGGACCCGTCGCCTCGCAGACCGCGCGGCGGGCGAGCGCACGGGCATACGCCTCTCCGCCGCCTGCCTCCGAAGGACAGGGCGCCTCCTCGCTCCAGCGCGTGAACCCCGCGTACAGCGAACGCTGCTCCATGGTCTGCGCCGCCGCCCAGGCGCGCAGTTCCGGCGGGCGGTCCGCGGTGAGGACCACGAGGGGAACGCGGGCGTGGCAGGCCTCGGCCACCGCGGGCAGGAAATTGGCCCCGGCCGTCCCCGACGTGCAGACGAGCGCGACCGGCTGCCCGCTCGCCTTCGCGTGACCGAGCGCATAGAAGGCTGCACTGCGCTCGTCGACGTGTACCGTGTAGGACAGCCCGGCCGCGCCGTCGATCGCCAGTGCGAGCGGCGTCGATCGCGACCCCGGGCACACGACGGCTGCCGCGATACCAGCGACGCGAAGTTCGTCGACCAGGGCCCGTGCGAACCGCAGGTTGGCGGCGCCGGTGTCGCGCGCGTGGTCGGGATGATTCATCAGGGCGCTCCCCAGAGCAGCGGCCCCAGCACGGTGCGCAGCTTGAGCTCGGTCTCGGTGAATTCGGCCCGGGGCTCCGATCGGGCCACGATGCCGGCGCCTGCCCACGCCGTGGCGCTGCGTCCGCGCACCAGGGCCGAGCGCAAGGCTACATCAAATTCCCCGTCGCCGTTCGACTGCAGGAAGCCCACGGGACCCGCGAACCAGCCGCGATCGATCGCCTCGTTCTCGGCCAGCCAGCGGAGCGCCGCCTCCCGCGGTGCGCCCCCCACGGCCGGCGTCGGGTGCAGTCGCGCGGCGAGTTCGAGCAGTGACACCGGCGCATCGGGGCGCCGGCGCGCACGCAACTCGGTGCACAGGTGCTGCACGGTGCGGGTCTTGAGGAGCCGCGGTTCGGCACTGACTTCGACGCCGTCACAACACGCGGCCAGCGCCGACTGCAGGTGCCGCACGACGATCTCGTGCTCGTCACCGTTCTTGCGGCTGTCGCACAGGGCGAGCCCGAGTGCCCGGTCCGCCGCCTGCGATGCGCCGCGCGGCGCCGTGCCCGCGAGTGCCACCGTCTCCACGTGCTCCCCCTGGACGCGGACCAGTCGCTCGGGACTGGCCCCGAGAAAGACCGCGTCGCCCTCCCCGACCGCGAACAGCGTGCAGGCCGGAAACCTTTCGCGCAGCGCGACCAGCCAGGCCACCGGATCGATCGCCGAGCCGGCCGTCACGTGCACCGCACGGGCCACGACCACCTTGTCCAGGGCACCCGAACGGATGCCCGCCAGGGCGCGCTGCACGCGCTCGACGTAGGCGTCCGGGCCGCCGTTGGTGATCTCGGCCGGCCCGCGCACGGGATGACCCAGTGCCAGCGGGCGTGGCTGCAGGGTCGCCCAGGGGCTGCCGAGGCAGGCATCCCGCACGTAGCGATCGCCCTCGCGCCAGTACACGAGCTCCGGCAGCCGCAGCTCGCCGTCCGGGAACCCGCTCCAGACACCGCCCGCCGGGTTCGACGGCGCGAAGGCGAAGCCCCCGACCACGTGCCCGACTCGTGGCCCGTGACCGTCCCAGGCCATGCGCTCGAACAGTTCGCGGGCGGCGGACTCGGCGCGACGGAAACGATCCACGCCCTCGACGACGATGCGCGCGGCACAGCCGACGCCCACCCGAAACCGCTGGGACGACGGCTGCTCCCAGTAGAACCGTGGCGCCTGCCCGGCCGCCGCGAAGACCTGCAGCGGGTCGAGCGCCTCGCAGGACTGCGACTGGAAGGTGCCGTGCCAATGGTTCACGGGTGGCGGGCCCCGCTGCAACGAGGCCCGTCACCGGGCAACCTGGCCATGCTTCGCAATCTCACCCGCCGCACTTGCGCAATCCGCTCCCTCGCCCGGGTCGACCCGGGCCACGACAGCCCGTCACGTTACCGGTTGGAGTGCCCACCGCGTCAAGTCGAGTCGCTTCCGGGCGCCCGATGATCCGCATCCAAAGTCCGGGTCCCGCGCCCGCGGCGCGTGACATCGGACCCCTTCGCGTTCACTATTCCGCCCCGTTTCCAGAGTCAACACGGGCCCCGTCATGATCAGATTCGAAACCACGCTCGGCGGCTTCACCGTCGAGCTGTACGCGGACGATGCTCCCGTCACCGCGCAGAACTTCCTCGACTACGTGGATGCCGGCCACTTCGACGGTACCGTCTTCCACCGCGTGATCCCCGGATTCGTGGTTCAGGGCGGCGGCCTGGATGCCGGCATGAAGCAGAAACCGACGCGTGCCCCGATCCGCAACGAAGCGGATAACGGCCTGAAGAACCGGCGCGGGACCCTGTCCATGGCACGCACCAATGACCCGAACAGCGCCACCTCGCAGTTCTTCATCAATCTCGTGGACAACGCGTTCCTCGATCCGGGCCGTGGCGGCGCCGGCTATGCGGTCTTCGGCCACGTCGTCGAGGGCATGGACGTCGTCGACAAGATGGCGACGATGAAGACCGGCAGCAAGGGCGGGCACCAGGACGTACCGGTCACGCCGATCGAGGTCACGAGCGCGCGTCGGGTCACGCCCGCCGCCTGAGTCCGACGGGAGGCTCCCCACGGAGCCGCGCCTGCCGTGGCGAAACGCCGCAAGGGAAGGATCGCGCGCCTTGGACGCCTGCTCCTGCTGGCCGTCCTGTCGTGGGCGGTCGTGACGGTCGGCGTGGTGGTTGCGCTGCGCTGGGTGAACCCGCCCACGACTGCATTCATGCTGCGCGATCGCGTCCAGGCGCTCGCCAGCCGCGACCAGCACTACGAGTTCCGTTACGAATGGCGGGACTGGAACCAGATTTCGACCAGCGCGGCGCTGGCCGTGGTCGCCGCCGAGGACCAGCAGTTCCCGCGGCACCACGGCTTCGACTTCCGGCAGATCGACCGGGCGCTCGAGGATCGCGAGCGCGGGCGCCGGGTCCGCGGTGCGAGCACGATCAGCCAGCAGGTATCCAAGAACCTGTTTCTCTGGCCGGGGCAGAGCTGGTTCCGCAAGGGCCTCGAGGCAGGACTCACGGTGCTGATCGAATTCACCTGGCCCAAGCGGCGCATCCTCGAGGTCTACCTGAACGTGGCGGAATTCGGTCGGGGCACCTGGGGCGTACAGGCTGCGAGCCGGACATTTTTCCGCAAGGACGCCGCCCGCCTGACGCGGGCCGAGGCCGCGCTGCTCGCCGCCGTATTGCCGTCGCCGAAGCGCTATCGCGCCGACAATCCGGGGCCGTACGTGCGCAAGCGGCAGGCCTGGATCCAGCGGCAGATGACGGCGCTCGGCGGGCCGGCGTATCTGGCACACTTGGATTGAACCCATCGACTCCGTGGCAGCGAGCCTGCAATGACGACCACTCCGCGCATCGTGATCATCGGCGCCGGCCATTCCGGCATCTGCATGGGCATGCAGTTGAAGCGTGCGGGTCTCGACGACTTCGTGATCCTCGAGAAGGGTCCCACGCTCGGCGGAACCTGGCGCGACAACACCTACCCCGGTGCCTCCTGCGACGCCCCGTCGTTCCTCTACAGCTTCTCGTTCGCCCAGAAGACGGACTGGAGCCGGCGCTTTGCCTGGCAGCCCGAGCTGCTCGCCTACTCGGTCGAGTGCGCGGTCAGGTCCGGCGTGCTGCAGCATTGTCGCTTCAACGCCGAGGTGATCGCCGCCCGCTTCGACGATGCACGCCACACTGTGGCGGATCGAACTCGCCGGCGGGGACGTCGTCGAGGCGCAGTTCCTGGTGAGCGGCGTCGGGCAGCTGCACCGGCCGTCGACACCCTCGATTCCCGGTCGCGAAGGATTCCGCGGCGCCCAGTTCCACTCGGCCCGCTGGGATCACGAGGTCGATCTCGCGGGCCGTCGCATCGCAGTGATCGGCAACGCCGCGAGCGCGGTGCAGTTCGTCCCCCAGATCGCGCCGCTCGCCGAGCGGCTCACGATCTTCCAGCGTTCCGCCAACTGGCTGCTGCCGCGCAAGGACTGCCTCTACCCGCCCCGCCTCCACCGCCGGATGGCCCGCTGGCCCTGGCTCGCAAGGCTCCGCCACCGGTTGCAGTGGTTCTTCTTCGGCGAGATGCAGCTGACGCCCCTCATGAAGCAGGTGCGCGTCATGCAGTGGCTGGCGACGCGCTACGCGCGGCTGCACCTGCGACGGCAGGTCAGGGATCCCGCGCTGCGAGCGAAGCTGGTGCCGGACTATCCCATCGGCGCCAAGCGCGTGCTGTTCAACGACGACTACTATCCGACGCTGAATCGCGACAACGTGCGCATGGTCACCGACGGCGTCGAGCGGATCGAGCCGACGGGGATACGCACCGCGACCGGCGAGATCGTCGAAGCCGACGTGATCATCTTCGCGACCGGATTCCAGACGACCGACTTCCTCGCGCCCATGACGATCATCGGCTCGGGCGGCCGCGACCTCCGCGAGGAATGGCGGCACGGCGCGCACGCCTACCTCGGCGTGACAGTGAGCGGGTTCCCGAACCTGTTCATGCTCTACGGCCCCAACACCAACCTCGGTCACAACAGCATCCTGGTGATGATCGAGGCACAGGTCGACTACATCATCGACGCGATCGGCCGGATGGACGCGCAGGGCCTGCGGCGGCTGGAGGTGAAGCGCGCCGTGATGGAGGAATACAACCGCTGGCTGCAGCGCGACCTGGCAAAGTCAGTCTGGGCCGCCGACAAGCAGAGCTGGTACAAGCTCGCCGACGGCACCATCACCAACAACTGGCCGCACGGCACGATCCGCTATCGGCGAATGCTGCGCGTCGCCGACCTCTCGGTCTACGACACCGCGCGCTGAGGACACGCGGCGACCCGGCGTCGACTCAGGCATCGTGCCAGATGACCGTGCGACGCTCGACGATCCAGCGCTCGTAGTGCGGCGCGTAGACGTCCTCGATGCGGTTGCGCCGCACCTTGAATGTCGGCGTGATGAGCCCGCTTTCGACGGTCCACGGTTCCGCCACGACCACCAGGCAGTCGAGCCGTTCGTGCGGGTCGAGATTTGCGTTGATGGCCGCGAGGTGCGACGCCAGCGAGGCCTCGAGCGCCCTGCGTCCGTCCGGATCCGCGGCCGCCTTCCCGGACTCGACGTTCAGCATCACGATGCCGAGCGGCTGGCCGAGGTTCGCACCGGTGACGCAGCAGGCTTCCACGGACGTGTGCATCACCAGCTTGTCCTCGATCGGTGCCGGCGTGACGTACTTTCCCTTGCTCGTCTTGAAGAGGTCCTTGACGCGGCCGACGATGCGCAGCCCGCCCTCGGCGTCCAGCGCCCCCTTGTCGCCCGTGCGCAACCAGCCGTCCTCCGTGAACGTCTGCGCTGTCTGCGCCGGATCCTTGTAGTAGCCCAGCATGACGCCCGGACTCCTCATCTGCACCTCCCCCGATTGGGGGTCGATGCGGGACTCCACGCCGTCGTACGGGTAGCCGACCGTGCCGGGTCGCGGCTTGCCCGGCAGCGTGCAGTGAGAGACGCCGCAGTTCTCGGTCATGCCGTACACCTCGATGATCTCGAGGCCGAGCCGCGCATACCAGCGCAGCAGTTCCGGCGGCATGGGCGCGGCGCCGCCCGCGGCCACCTCGCAGCGGTCCAGCCCCAGTCCACCCAGCACCTTGGCGCGGACGGCGTCGCCGACCTGCGGCAGGTCCAGCATGCGGTCGAGTTCCGCCGCCGGCATCCTGGCGAGCACGCCCTGCTGGAACTTCACCCACAACCTCGGCACGGAGAAGAACAGCGTCGGGCGCGCCCGCTGCATGTCCGCCGCGAAGGTCTCGATGCCTTCCGCAAAGAACACGTGCATGCCGCTCGCCAGCAGGCTGTGCTCCACCAGCGTGCGCTCAGCCACGTGCGAGAGAGGCAGGTAGCTCAGGATGCGCGAATCCAGGTCGGACGGCAGCCGCCTGCGGGCGGCGGCGGTCGACCAGGCGAAGGTCGCGAAGCTGTGCACCACGCCCTTGGGCATCCCGGTCGTGCCCGACGTGTACATGATCGTGGCGAGCTCATCGCCATCGCGCACCGGATGGCCCTGCAGCGGCTCGGTGCCCGCGACGATGTCGTCCCAGGCCGGGCCCTGCGTCGCCGGCGACAGCGGCAGCCGGATGCAGGGCAGGCCCGCGGGAACACCGGGCTGCATTTCGTCCCAGCCGTCGAGCTTGCCGAGGAACAGCAGCCGCACCTCGCTGTGCTCCAGGATCTGGCGGATCGTCCCGGCGGCGAGCGTGGGGTACAGGGGCACCGACACGTAGCCCGCCATCCAGATCGCGAAATCGGCCATCAACCAGTGGGCGGCATTCTTCGCCAGGATGCCGATGCGCGTGCCGGGCTCGAATCCGTGGCCCTGCAGATGCGCGGCCATCCGTCGCGTTTCATCCAGGATCTCGCGCCATGTGAAGTCCTTCACGTTTCCGCCGCCCAGCGGCTGGGTGAGCACCACACGGTCCGGTTCGCTGCGCTCCCAGTGGTACAGTCGCTCGAGTGCCAGCGCGTCGGCAGCTACCGCCTGTGTCATCCGTGTCTCCCCGTCGTTCGTTGGTGGCCATGAAGGCCGTGGCTGTTACTTACGATGGCCAGCCGGGACCGTCAAGCCCGGAAGCGGAACTCGCTCGCGCAGGCAGGGACTAAGGAGCACGGCCGTCGCTCGGCGGGAATCGTGCCGGGCGCCAACATCGAACCCTCGGAGTGACCCATGCAATCAAGACATCCAGCCTCGACGTCACCCCTGCTTCTCGTGCTCGCCACGGTTCTGGTGCTGGGCACGACGGCCTGCGGCGGACCTTCGACTCCGACGCCCGAGGCGGCGGCGCCCGTGCCAGAGGCCGCGCCCGCTGCCGACGCGACAGAGTCCGCCCGGGAGGATGCAGCCGCCGCGGCAGAGGAAGCCGCGCTGGTGGCTGCGCGCGAACAGGAACTGAAAGCGAAGGAACTGGAGCTCGAACTGCGCGAGCGTGACATGGCGGCCAAGGAGGCCGCGGCGGCGGCCGCCAGGCCGAAGGCGCCGCCCAAGACCGCCGCCGCACCGAAACCCGTCGAGGTGGCCCAGGCGCCTGCGCCGGCGCCGGCAGCGGCGCCACCACCGCCCCCCGTGACGGTACCCGCAGGCACGGCACTGACGGTCAAGCTCAATTCCGACTACTCGACCAAGACCGCGACGGTGGGCCAGGCCGTCAACGCGGAGCTCGCCTCCGACCTCATGGTCGACGGGCGGCTCGTGGCGCGGGCCGGCGCGCCGATCAGCGGCACCGTGACCGAAGTCACGTCGGGCAGCAGGAAGATCGGTGCCGTCCCGGCGCTCAAGATCGACTTCACGCAGCTCGTCGTTGCGGACGGCGGCACGATGCCGGTCGCGATTCGCGTCAACCAGAAGGGCCAGAGCGAGAAGGGCCGAGACACCGCCAAGATCGCGGGCGGCACCGCCGCGGGCGCGATCATCGGCCACCAGATCGACGACGACAAGGGCAAGGTGATCGGCGGGATCATCGGCGGCGCCGCCGGTGCCATCGGTGCGTCGAAGACGGGTACGGAGGTCGAGATCGCCGCGGGCTCGGTCGTGCCGGCCAGCGTACGGACCGGATTCACGTACGACGGCAGATAGGCATCGCCTGCGTCAGGCGGGTCGCGAGCCCGGCTCGTAGCCGACGATCGGCGCGAGCCAGCGCTCCGCTTCGGCAAGGGTGATGCCCTTTCGCCGCGCGTAGTCGGCGACCTGGTCCGCGTCGATCTTGCCGACCTGGAAGTACCTCGCCTCCGGGTGCGAGAAGTACCAGCCGCTCACGGCTGCCGTCGGGTACATCGCGAAGCTTTCGGTCAGGCGGATGCCCGTGTTGTTCTCGACGTCGAGCATGCGCCACAACGTCGCCTTCTCGGTGTGGTCCGGGCATGCCGGGTAGCCCGGCGCGGGGCGGATACCCCGGTACTCCTCGCGCACGAGCTGGTCGTTGCCGAAGCGCTCCTCCGGGGCATAGCCCCAGAACTCGCGACGCACCCGTTCGTGCATGCGTTCCGCGAGCGCCTCCGCCAGCCGGTCGGCGAGCGCCTTGAACATGATGCCGCTGTAGTCGTCGTGGCGGGCCTCGAACTCCCGCAGCTTGTCGTCGAGACCGATCCCGGTCGTGACGGCAAAGGCGCCGATCCAGTCCCGCGCGCCCGAGTCCCGCGGCGCCACGAAGTCGGCGAGCGCGTAGTGCGGCTGCCCGGCCGGCTTGGTCTTCTGCTGACGCAGGCAGTGGAGCCGGTGGCTCACCTCGTCGCGCGACTCGTCGGTGTAGACCTCGATGTCGTCGTCCACCGAATTGGCCGGGAACAAGCCGATCACCGCGCTGGCGCGCGTCCAGCGACCCGCGATCATCTGCTTCAGCATGCGGCGTGCATCGGCGTAGAGGTTGCTCGCCGCCTCGCCGACCACCGGGTCGGTGAGAATGTCCGGGAACTTCCCTGCGAACTCCCAGGCGTTGAAGAAGGGCATCCAGTCGATGTAGCGGACGAGGTCCTCGAGTGCCACGTCCTCGAAGCGCCGCACGCCGGCCATGCGTGGCACGGGCGGGCGGTAGGCCGACCAGTCGCAGCGGAAGCGGTTCTCCCGTGCTGCCGCCAGCGTGAAGGCGGGCGCCTTGGCCTTGCGGCCCTTGTGCTGCTCGCGGCGCTCGGCATGGTCGGCCTTGAGCTTGCGCGTGTACTCGGCCCGCTGCTCCGCCGTGACCAGTGACTGGCAGACGCCCACGGCGCGCGACGCGTCCTTGACGTAGGCCACCGGCCCCGCGTACTCCGGATCGATCCTGACTGCGGTATGCGCTGGCGACGTCGTGGCACCACCGATGAGCAGGGGCACCGAGAAGCCACGGCGCTGCATCTCGCGGGCGACGTGCACCATTTCGTCCAGCGAGGGCGTGATGAGGCCGGACAGCCCGATCATGTCGGCGCCTTCGCGTTCCGCGGTCTCGAGGATGCGCTCGGTCGGCACCATCACGCCGAGGTCGATCACCTCGAAATTGTTGCACTGGAGGACGACGCCCACGATGTTCTTGCCGATGTCGTGGACGTCGCCCTTCACGGTGGCGAGTACGATCCTGCCGTTGGAGCGGCTGGAGCCATCCTGCGATTTCTCCAGGTACGGCACGAGGTGGGCGACGGCCTTCTTCATCACGCGGGCCGACTTCACGACCTGCGGCAGGAACATCTTCCCGGCACCGAACAGGTCGCCGACGAAGTTCATGCCGTCCATCAGCGGCCCCTCGATCACCGCCAGCGGCGACGCGAGTTCGAGGCGCGCCGCCTCGGCGTCCTCGACCACGAACTCGTCGAGACCCTTGACCAGCGCGTGCTCGAGGCGTTTCGCGACGGGCCAGGAGCGCCACGCGGTGTCCTCGACCCGCCTCTGGCCGGCCTCGCCCTTGTAACGGCCCGCGATCTCGAGCAAACGGTCGGTGCCGTCGGCGCGGCGCGCCAGGATGACGTCTTCGACCCGCTCGCGCAGCTCGGGCGCGATCTCCTCGTAGATCGCGAGCTGCCCCGCGTTGACGATGCCCATGCCGAGTCCGGCGCGGATCGCGTGGTACAGGAACACGGAGTGCATGGCCTCGCGAACCACGTCGTTGCCCCGGAACGAGAACGAGACGTTGCTCACGCCGCCGCTCACGAGTGCGTGCGGGCAGGCGCTGCGGATCTTCGCGGTGGCCTCGATGAAGTCGAGGGCATAACGGTCGTGCTGCTCGATGCCGGTCGCGACCGCGAAGATGTTGGGGTCGAAGATGATGTCCTCGGCCGGAAAGCCGACGACTTCCGTGAGCAGGCGGTAGGAGCGCCTGCAGATCCCGACCTTGCGCTCGACGGTGTCGGCCTGGCCCTGCTCGTCGAAGGCCATTACCACGACGGCGGCACCATAGGCCCGCACGCGCCGGGCCTGCTCGAGGAACGCACCCTCCCCTTCCTTGAGGCTGATCGAATTGACGATGCCCTTGCCCTGCAGGCACTTGAGCCCCGCCTCGATCACCGACCACTTCGACGAATCGATCATGACGGGAACGCGAGCCACGTCCGGCTCGACCGCCACCAGGTTGAGGAACCGCACCATGGCGGCCTCGGAGTCGAGCATGCCCTCGTCCATGTTGACGTCGATGACCTGCGCGCCGCTCGCGACCTGCTGGCGCGCCACGTCGACCGCGCCGGCGTAGTCGTCGGCCTCGATGAGCCGGCGGAAGCGTGCGGAACCGGTGACGTTGGTGCGCTCGCCGACGTTGACGAACAGGCTGTCGGGCCCGATGTTGAGCGGCTCGAGACCGCTCAGCCGACAACGCGGCTCGAGCACGGCCGGCCGGCGCGGCGGCAGTCCCTCGACCGCCTTCGCGACCTGCGAGATGTGCTCCGGCGTCGTGCCGCAGCAACCACCGACGATGTTGACGAAACCGCTCGCGGCGTAGTCGCGGATCAGCGCAGCCGTCTCGCAGGCGGTCTCGTCGTATTCACCGAAGGCGTTCGGCAGCCCGGCGTTTGGATAGGCGCAGACGTACGCGTCCGAGATGCGCGACAGCTCCTCGACGTAGGGCCGCAGCTGCTTCGCGCCGAGCGCGCAGTTGAGGCCGATCACCGCGGGCCGCGCGTGGCGCACCGAGTTCCAGAAGGCCTCCACGGTCTGTCCCGACAAGGTCCGGCCCGACGCGTCGGTGATCGTGCCCGAGATCATGATCGGCAGGTCGATGGACAACTCGTCGAGGACGCCGCGCACCGCGAACAGCGCAGCCTTGGCGTTCAGCGTGTCGAAGATCGTCTCGACGAGGATCAGGTCCGCGCCGCCTTCGACCAGCGCCCGCGTCGCCTCCGCGTAGGTCGCGGCCAGTTCGTCGAACGAGACGTTGCGGAAGCCCGGGTCGCCGACGTCCGGTGACAGCGACGCCGTCCGGTTCGTGGGCCCCAGCGCGCCGGCCACGAAGCGTTGCCGGCCCGTGCGCGCAGTCACCTCGTCCGCCGCGCGGCGCGCGACCTGCGCCGCGGTCAGGTTCAGCTCGCGCACCAGCGCCTCGGTGCCATAGTCGGCCTGCGAGGTCGCGTTCGAGTTGAAGGTGTTCGTCTCGACGATGTCCGCGCCCGCCTCCAGGTAACGCCGGTGGATCTCGCCGATCACCTCGGGGCGCGTCAGCACCAGCAGGTCGTTGTTGCCCTTGAGGTCCTTCGGCCAGTCGCGGAAGCGTTCACCGCGATAGTCTGCTTCCTCGAGACGGTACGACTGGATGACGGTGCCCATGGCGCCGTCGAGGACGAGGACGCGCTCTCCCAGCAGGCGGCGGAACTCGCGGATTCGCTCGGGTCTCAGCACGTCTCAAGCCTCCATGGCCGTCCGGACCGCCGGCGCACGCACGCCGAGCGCGTGGCAGATCGCATAGGCGAGTTCGGCACGATTCAGGGTATAGAAGTGAAACTCCTGGACGCCGTGCGCCTGCAGGCGCCGCACCTGCTCGATGGCGAAGCTGGCGGCGATCATGCGCCGCGTGTCCGGGTCGTCGTCGAGGCCGTCGAAGCGGCGCTGCAGCCAGTCGGGCACGCTCGCGCCGCAACGCCGGGCGAATCGCAGCATCTGCGGGAAGCGGGTGATCGGCAGGATGCCCGGGACGATCCCGGCATCGATCCCTGCGGCGGCGCAGCGGTCGCGGAAGCGCAGGAACGCGTCGGTGTCGAAGAAGAACTGGGTGATGGCCCGGTTCGCGCCCGCATCGAGCTTGGCGCGCAGGTTGTCGAGGTCGAACGCGGCGCTCGGCGCCTCCGGGTGCACTTCCGGGTAGGCGGCGACCGAGATCTCGAAGTCGGCTACCGCCTTGAGTCCGCGCACCAGGTCCACGGCGTACGCGAAGCCCTCGGGATGCGGCGCATACGTCGCCTGTCCGGCCGGGGCGTCCCCGCGCAGCGCCACGATGTGGCGCACGCCCGCATCCCAGTACGCACGCGCGACGTCCAGGATCTCGCCACGCGGTGCGCCGACGCAGGTGAGGTGCGGCGCCGCCGTGAGCGGCGTCTCGCGCAGGATCCGCGTCACGACGTTGTGGGTGCGCTCGCGCGTCGATCCGTCCGCCCCGTAGGTCACGGAGACGAAGCGCGGCGCCAGCGGGGCCAGTCGCTGGATCGACGCCCACAGCGTCCGCTCCATCTCCGGGTCGTTCGGGGGGAAGAACTCGAACGACACGGAGACCGGCGACCGGGCCCCTGCGTCCACGGCACCCTGCCCGTCGTTGCTCGTCGCGTGTTCCATCTCGATCTTCCTCGCTGCGCAGGTTCGTCAGGCTGCGGCCACTGCGTCCGGCTCCGCCGTCCCCGAGGCAAGCAGCAGGTGCTGGTCGCTCAGGTCGACGGGACGCAACCGGGTGCATCTAAGGCCCGCGTCGGTGATCCACTGCCGCAGCGCCGCAAGCGGGTTCTCCCCGCCGAGCCGCTCCGACAGTCCGTCGTAGTCCTCGACGACGATCACGCGGCCCTCCGGCCGGACCACGCGCGCCGCTTCGCGCAGCAGTGCCGGGCGAAGGTCGTCGTCGGCGAGCACCCGGTCGAGGACGACCAGGTCGAAACCGGCGGCCGGAAACGGCAGGGTCCGCAGGTCTCCCTGCTGCAGCAGGCAGTGACTGAGCCCGCGGCCATGCAGCAGCGCGCGCGCGCGCTGCACGGCCTCGCGTGACGGGCTGAGTCCCACCACGCGGCGCGCCATGGGCGCGATCACGGCGAGCAATGCAGAGGGTTCGGCGCCGGCGTAGAGGACGGCCTCGGCGGCGGGCCCCTCGAAGTCGAGCGAAACCGCTGCGGCCAGTTGCCGGGCCCGGTCAGCCGCCCCCGGACTCGTGGCGGCGGCCGACTGGCCACCGCCGCCGGTGCGCTCGTGCAGGGTCGCGAGAGCGCGCTCGCGGTCCAGGGTGATGGTCGGGTCGTCCGCATCGACCAGCGCCAGCAGGGCACGCACCAGCGCCGCCCCCGGGCCGTCGGCGGGCACGCGGTAGTAGATCCAGTGCTGCTCCCTGAAGCGCTCCAGGAGGCCGCTTTCGCCGAGGAGTTTCAGATGCCGCGAGACCCGGGGCTGGCTCTGCCCCAGGATTCGCGTCAGGTCCGTGACGGAGAATTCCCCGCGCGCAAGCACGGCCAGCATTCGCAGCCGCGTGGGTTCGGCCGCCGCACGCAACCCCCGGAGAACCTCATCTGTCGATTGCGACATCCTTGCGAATATAAGGATGTCTTTATCTTTTGTCTACCACCCGCCGCCGGATGCCACCTCCACCGCGCCCTGCCCCTAATGTAGCCCGGCTCCAGTCGACCGCAACCCGTCACCGAACAGCGCACCGACGTCCACGGCATCGAGCCGATAGGCCCGGCTGCAGAATTCGCAGCGCACCTCGACCTGCCCGAACTCAGCCAGCACTGAATCGACCTCTGGGCGACCGAGTGCCCGCAGCATGTTCTCGACGCGCTCGCGGGAGCAGCGGCACCGGAAGAACACCGGGGCCGGCTCGAACATACGGACGTCGTCCTCGGCGAACAGGCGCCGCAGCAGGTCCCGGTCCGCGAGGGTTGCCAGTTCATGGGCCGTGACCGTGTCGGCGACGAGCTGGACGCGCCGCCACGCGTCCTCGATTTCCTCCTCCGCCACGCCTCCGGGCCCCGACTCCGTGACGTCCGCCGGCCTCGACGTCACCGGCAGCCGCTGCAGCAGCAATCCGCTCACGCTGTCGCCGTCGGCACGCAGCCAGAGTCGCGTCGGCAACTGCTCGGAATGCTCGAAGTACTGTCGCAGGCACTCGCTCATCGATGCTCCCGCGAGCGGCACGATCCCCTGGTAGCGGTGGGCGCCGCCCTCGTTCTCGACCGTCACCGTCAGGGTGCCGTCGCCCGACAACGTGCGCAGGTCGCGCGACTCGGGGGGATCGCGGAAGCGCGCAACGGCGCGCATCGCCAAGCCGTCCGTGCACTCGACGAGCATCAGGTGCATCGGACCCTCGCCGCGCAGCTGCAGCGAGAGCAGGCCCTGGAACTTGAGCGTCGCCGACAGCAGCGCAGCCGCGGCCACCGCCTCGCCCAGGCTGTCACGCACCTGCGCGGGATACTCGTGGTGTTCCATCATGGCCACCCACGCGGACCCCAGGTGCACCAGCTGCCCGCGGAACGGGTAGCGCTCGAAGACAAAGCGCCTGAGCGAGTCCGGCTCGGCCATGTGCTTCACGCGACCCGGACCGGAATTCCCAGCGTGCGGATCTTCTCGGCCCAGGCAGCCGGCGCGATGTTGTGCACCGACGTGCCCTCCGCATCCACGGCCACGGTGACCGGCATGTCCCGGACCTCGAACTCGTAGATGGCCTCCATGCCGAGTTCGGCGAAGGCAACGACGCGCGCGGAGCGGATCGCCTTGGAGACGAGATACGCCGCGCCACCCACGGCCATCAGGTAGGCCGCCTTGTGCTTGCGAATCGCCTCGATCGCGACGGGACCACGCTCGGACTTGCCGATCATGGCGATCAGCCCGGTTTTCTCGAGCATCATCTCCGTGAACTTGTCCATCCGGGTCGCCGTGGTCGGGCCCGCGGGCCCCACGACCTCGTCGCGCACCGGATCGACCGGGCCGACGTAGTAGATGACCCGATTGGTGAAGTCCACGCCATCCGGGAGTCCCTGGCCACTCGCAAAAAGATCGGCAATCCGCTTGTGCGCGGCATCACGGCCCGTGAGCATCCTGCCGTTCAGCAGCAGCGTCTCGCCGGGCTTCCAGCGCTCGACTTCGGCACGCGTCAGCGTGTCGAGGTCGACGCGGCGCGAACCGGGACCCGCGCTCCACGTGACCTCCGGCCAGTGCTCCAGCGAGGGCGGCTCGAGCACCGCGGGACCGGAGCCGTCGAGCACGAAATGCGCGTGCCGCGTGGCGGCGCAGTTCGGAATCATCGCCACCGGCTTGGATGCAGCGTGCGTGGGGTAGGTGCGGATCTTCACGTCGAGCACCGTGGTCAGGCCGCCGAGGCCCTGGGCGCCGATGCCGAGTGCGTTCACCTTCTCGTAGAGCGAGATGCGCAGTTCCTCGAGCCTGCTCGACGGGCCACGCGCGATGAGCTCGTGCATGTCGATGGGATCCATCAGCGCTTCCTTGGCCAGCAGCATGGCCTTCTCGGCCGTGCCGCCCACGCCGATGCCGAGCATGCCGGGCGGGCACCAGCCGGCACCCATCGTCGGCACGGTCTTGACCACCCAGTCCTCCAGGGAGTCGCTCGGGTTCAGCATCACGAACTTCGACTTGTTCTCCGAACCGCCACCCTTGGCGGCGACGGTCACGTCGACCTCGGCGCCCGGCACGAGTTCGACGTGGAACACCGCCGGCGAATTGTCCCGCGTGTTGCTGCGGGCGAAGATCGGGTCGTCGACGACCGACGCGCGCAGGGTGTTGTCCGGATGGCTGTAGGCGCGCCGTACGCCTTCGTTGATCATCTCGGCGAGGCTGCGTTTCGTCTCCCAGCGCACGTCCATCCCGACCTTGAGGAACAGGTTGACGATGCCCGTGTCCTGGCAGAGCGGGCGGTGGCCCTCCGCGCACATGCGCGAATTCGTGAGGATCTGCGCGATCGCGTCCCGCGCGGCGGGCGACTGCTCTCGCTCGTAGGCGCGCCCGAGGTGCTCGATGTAGTCGATCGGGTGGTAATAGGAAATGAACTGCAGCGCGTCGGCGATGCTCTGGATGAAGTCGGATTCGCGGATGGCGGGCATGGCAGGACCCTGGGCTGTGAGGACACGGTGAACCACGGGACGCGAACCGGGCGGCGGCCGCCGGGCTCGCTCCCACGGGCCACAGTCTACCGCCTGCCGTCCACGCCAGCCTCTGCGGCGGGCGGCTCAGCCGGCGAGCTTGCGCCTCAGAAGTTCGTTCAGCTGGGCCGGATTGGCCTTGCCCTGGGTCGCCTTCATCACCTGGCCGACGAAGAAGCCGAACAGCTTGTCTTTGCCCGCGCGGTAATCGGCCAGCTGTTGCGGGTTCCTCGCGATGACGTCGTCGATCGCCTGCTCGATCGCAGCGGTATCCGTGATCTGCCGGAGCCCGCGCGCCTCGATCACCTCGTCCGCGGAACTTCCGTCCGACCACATCGCCTCGAAGACGTCCTTGGCGATCTTGCCGGAGATCGTGTCGTCCGCGATCCGGGCCAGCAGTCCCGCGAGCCGGTCGGCCGGGATGCGGCTCCGGGTGACATCCAGCCCGTCCCGGTTGAGCGCACCGGCCAGATCTCCCATGACCCAGTTGGCCGCCAGCTTGTGCTGGACTCCGGGTCCTCCGGCGACCGCCTCGTAGTAGGCGGCCATCTCGCGGCTCGCCGTGAGCACGCCCGCATCGTAGTCGGACAGGCCGAAATCGCGGACGAACCGCGCCGCCTTCTCGTCCGGCAGCTCGGGCAGGTCCGCGCGCACCGCCTCCACCATCCCGTCGTCGATGACCAGCGGCAGCAGGTCCGGATCGGGGAAGTAGCGATAGTCGTTGGCCTCTTCCTTCGAGCGCATGGAGCGGGTCTCGCCGCGATCCGCGTCGTAGAGGCGGGTCTCCTGCACCACCGTGCCGCCGCTTTCGATCAGGTCGATCTGTCGCTCGACCTCGTAGTTGATGGCGCGCTCGACGAAACGGAAGGAGTTGAGGTTCTTGATCTCGGCCCGCGTGCCGAACTCCGCGCGGCCCTTCGGGCGCACGGAAACGTTGGCGTCGCAGCGGAAGGAGCCTTCCTGCATGTTGCCGTCGCAGATCTCGAGGTAGCGGACCAGCGTGTGGATCTTCTTCATGTACGCCACGGCCTCCTTCGCGGAGCGGAGGTCGGGCTCGGAGACGATCTCGAGCAGCGGCGTGCCGGCCCGGTTCAGGTCGATGCCCGACAGGCCGTGGAAATCCTCGTGCAGCGACTTGCCGGCATCCTCCTCGAGGTGCGCACGCGTGATCCCCACGGTCTTTCGCGTGCCGTCGTCGAGCACGATCTCGAGCACGCCGCGCTCGACCACGGGACGCTCGTACTGGCTGATCTGGTAGCCCTTGGGGAGGTCCGGATAGAAGTAATTCTTCCGGGCGAACACCGAACGCCGTGCGATCCGGGCGCCCGTGGCCAGCCCGAAGCGGATGGCCATCTTCACGGCGTCGCCGTTCAGCACGGGCAGCACGCCGGGATAGCCGAGGTCGACGAGGTTCGCCTGCGTATTCGGCGCGGCGCCGTAGGTCGTGGCAGACGCCGAGAAGATCTTGCTGCGCGTGGCCAGCTGCGCATGGATCTCCAGGCCGATGACGGTTTCCCATTCCATGATCGTTACTCGTAGCCGGACGGGATGCGCCGGTGCCAGTCGGTCGCCTGCTGGTACTGGTGGGAAACCGAGAGGAGGCGCGACTCCGAGAAGTGCGGACCGACGAGCTGCAGCCCCACCGGCAGGGCGTGGCCGCCCTCCTGCACGAACCCGCAGGGCACGGAGATGGCCGGCAGTCCCGCGAGATTGGCGCCGATGGTGTAGATGTCGTTCAGGTACATCGTGATCGGATCGCTCGTCTTCGCGCCCAGTTCGAAGGCGGCCGTCGGCGCCGTGGGACCGATCACGACGTCCACCTCGCCGAAGGCGCGGGCGAAATCCGCCGCGATCAGCTGGCGGACCTTTTGCGCCTTGAGGTAGTAGGCGTCGTAGTAACCGGCAGACAGCACGTAGGTGCCGGTCATGATGCGGCGCTTCACCTCGGCTCCGAAGCCCTCGCCACGCGAGCGCCTGTACAGGTCGAGCAGGTCACGCGGCTCGTCGCAGCGATGCCCGAACCGGACGCCGTCGAATCGCGAGAGGTTCGACGAGCACTCCGCCGGCGCCACCACGTAGTACGTCGGGACCGACAGCGGCAGCGCGGGCAGACTCACGTCGCGGATCGTGGCGCCCCGGGTCCGGAGCAGGTCGATGGCCTGCTGTACCAGTGCCGCCACACGGGGCTCGAGCCCCGTGTCGAAGAACTCCCGGATCACCCCTACCCGCAGGCCCTGGATCGGGGTGCCGAGTTCGGCCACGTAGTCAGGAACCGGCGCATCCACGCTGGTGGAGTCGCGGGGGTCGAATCCGGCCATCGCACCGAGCAGCAGCGCGGCGTCCTCGGCCGAACGGGTCAGGACACCACCCTGGTCGAGGCTCGAGGCGAAGGCGACCATCCCGTAGCGCGAAACCCGGCCGTAGGTCGGCTTGAGCCCGGTCAGGTTGGTCAGCGCCGCCGGCTGGCGGATGGATCCACCCGTGTCCGTGCCGCTGGCGGCCGGCGCGAGGCACGCGGCCACCGCCGCCGCGGATCCGCCGGACGAGCCGCCCGGCACGCGCGACGGATCCCAGGGGTTGCGCACGGGACCGTAGTAGCTGGTCTCGTTCGAGGATCCCATGGCGAACTCGTCCATGTTCGTCTTGCCGAGCAGCACGGTGCCGGCCGCCCGCCACCGCTCGACGACGGTGGCATCGTACGGGGCGACGAAGTTCGACAGCATCCGGGACGAGCAGGTGGTCAGGATGCCGTCCGTGCAGAAGATGTCCTTGTGCGCGACGGGGACGCCGGTGAGCGGTCCGCCCTCGCCCCTCGCGAGTCGCTCGTCGGCCCGGCGCGCGTCGTCGAGTGCACGATCCGCCGTCACCGTGACGAAGGCGTTCAATGCCGGCGCCAGCCGCTCGATGCGGCCCAGGAAGTGCAGCGTCAGGTCCAGGCTGGAGAAACGCCGGGACTTCAGTCCCGCGGCCAGTTCGGCGACGGTCAGGGTGTGGAGCGACATGATCGGGCTTATTCGATGACTTTGGGCACAAGGTAGAGTCCGGCGGCCACGCCCGGGGCGTTCCGCTGGTACTTCTCGTGCTGGTCCGTCTCGGCAACGGCGTCCGGCCGCAAGCGCTGGACCTGGTCCGCCAGCGGATGTGCCATGGGCTCGACGCCGCCGGTGTCCGCGGCAGCGAGCTGCTCGACGAAATCGATGATGCGGGAGAGGCTGTCGACGTACACCGGCATCTGCTCCTCGGTGATCTCGAGGCGGGCGAGATGGGCGATGCCCTCGACCTGGGCGCGCGTCAGGCTCATTCGGGAGGCTCGTCAGACGGGAAAAATGCGCGGTAAATCATACACGTCGCCTTGCCGAAAGTCCTGACAATGGTTAAATTGGGCGGATTGCGCGTCGGCTAGGCGCGTCCCTCCTTACCCCTTCTTCCGTCGTCCAGATGTTCAAGAAACTCCGGGGCTATTTTTCCAACGACCTGTCGATCGACCTTGGCACTGCCAACACGCTGATCTACGTCCGCGGCAAGGGCATCGTCCTGAACGAGCCGTCCGTGGTCGCCATCCGCGAGGAACCCTCGCGCGGCGGCAAGAAGATCGAAGCGGTGGGCACCGAGGCGAAGAACATGCTCGGCCGCACGCCGGGCAACATCACCGCCATCCGCCCGCTGAAGGACGGCGTCATCGCTGACTTCACGGTCACCGAGAAGATGCTGCAGTACTTCATCGAGAAGGTGCACGGCAATCGCCTCATCCGCCCGAGCCCGCGGGTGCTGGTGTGCGTTCCCTACGGGTCCACCCAGGTCGAGCGCCGCGCGATCCAGGAGTCGGCCGAGGGTGCCGGTGCCCGGTGGGTGCGCCTGATCGAGGAACCGATGGCGGCCGCCGTCGGTGCCGGCATGCCGGTCCACGAGGCCCGCGGATCGATGGTGCTCGACATCGGTGGCGGCACGTCCGAGGTGGCGGTCATCTCGCTGAACGGCATCGTGTACGCGGCCTCGGTCCGCATCGGCGGCGACCGCTTCGACGAGGCGATCATCAACTACGTGCGCCGCAACTACGGCATTCTGATCGGCGAGGCGACCGCCGAGCGGATCAAGATCGAGATCGGCTCGGCCTACCCGGGCCAGCAGGTGCGCGAGATCTCGGTGAAGGGACGCAACCTCTCCGAGGGCGTGCCGCGCAGCTTCACGCTGAACTCGAACGAAATCCTCGAGGCGCTGCAGGAACCGCTGCAGGGCATCGTCGGCGCCGTCAAGGCAGCGCTCGAGCAGACGCCGCCCGAACTCGGCTCCGACGTCGCCGAGCGCGGCATCGTGCTCACGGGCGGCGGCGCGCTGCTCCGCGACATCGACAAGCTGCTGATGGAGGAGACCGGCCTGCCGGTCGTGGTCGCCGAGGACCCGCTCACCTGCGTCGCACGCGGTGGCGGCAAGATGCTGGAGCTGATCGACGAGCACGGCCCGGGCCTGTTCGGCCTGGATTGATGTTCCTGCTGCTCCTTTGGTCGAACTGACGCACGACTCCCGCCCGATCATCGGCCGCGGACCTCCGCTCGGCGCGACGTTCCTCACGCTTGCGATCGCCTCGATCGCGCTCATGGTCGCCGACCAGCGCTACGACCAGCTCGGACGCGTCAGGACCTGGCTGTCGGCCGCGGCCTACCCGGTGCAGGCCGGCGTCGACCTGCCCTTCCGTGCCTGGGACTGGGTGACCGGCTCATTCGCCGATCGCAGCCGCCTGCGCCAGGACAACCTCGAGCTGACCGCGCGCCTGCGCCTCGCCAACCTGCAGCTGCAGAGGTTCGCGGCGCTGGAGGACGAGAACCGTCGGCTGCGGGACATGCGTGAGAACTCTGCCGGCGTCGCCGAGCGCGTGCTCGTGGCCTCCATCCTGAACGTCGACCTCGATCCGTTCCGCCACCGGGTACTGGTCGACAAGGGCGCGGTCGACGGTGCCTTCAAGGGCCAGGCCGTGCTCGATGCGGAGGGCATCTTCGGCCAGATCTCGCAGGTCCACGCCAAGACGTCCGAGGTCATCCTGATCAGCGATGCCGAGCACGCGATCCCGGTCCAGTCCAATCGCAGTGGCCTGCGCACCATTGCCGTCGGCACCGGCGACTCCGCCACGCTGTCGCTGCCCTTCGTCACCGTGGAGTCCGACCTGAAGCAGGGCGACCTGCTGATTTCAACCGGCATCGGCGGGGTGTTCCCGAGAGGCTATCCGGTCGCGGTGGTCACGCGCGTCGAGCGCACGCCGGCCGCGACGTTCGCCCTCGTCGAGGCGCGGCCGACGGCCCATCTCGACCGTGACCGCGAGGTACTGCTGGTCTGGTTCGACCTGCCGACCGAGCCTGCCGTGACCGAGCCGCCCGTCGAACCCCCGTCGACGGACGCGAGCGGCACGGCGCCCCCCGCGGACGACCCGGCGCCGGCACCCGGGGCCACGGAATGAGACCGAGCAACTTCGCCCGTCGCCTGATGTACTGGGCCAGCGTCGCTGCGGGCCTCGTGCTGGCCGTCGTGCCCCTGCCGGGCTGGCTGGACGCGCTGCGCCCCGACCTCGCGTTGCTGGCGGTGATCTACTGGATCCTCGCCAGCCCGCGCATCGCCGGCCTCGGCTATGCGTGGCTCGCGGGACTGTTCCTCGACGTGCTGCGCGGCATGACCCTGGGGCAGCATGCGCTCGGTTTCCTGCTGGTGGCCTTCCTGACGCACCGCGCGCAGCTCCGCATGCGGATGTTTCCCATCCTCCACCAGGCCGGCGCGGTGATGGTCCTGCTCGCGGTGTATCACTTCGTGATTTTCTGGACGGACGGCCTCACCGGGCATGGGTACACCGGCTGGAACCGCTGGCTGCCCGTCCTCTCGGGTGCGCTGCTCTGGCCACTCATCGTCGCGGCGGGCGACACGCTGACGCGTCGCTCGCGCTGATCGAGGCGGCATACGCCGGCATGGCACGCTCCGTTCGACTGAAAGACCACTGGGCCGAGCAACGCCTGTTCGGCCGCCGCGTCGCCGCGGCGAGCCTCGTCATCCTGCTGCTGGTCGGCGTGCTCGCGAGCCGGCTCTTCTACCTGCAGGTCGTCAAGCACGAGTACTTCAGCGACCTCTCCCAGGGTAACCGCATCCGCATCGAGCCCGTGCCGCCGAGCCGCGGCCTGATCCTCGACCGCAACGGCGATCCGCTGGCCCTGAACCGGCCCGCGTACCAGCTCGAGCTCGTCCGCGAGCAGACACCGGACGTCGAGGACACCCTCGCGCGCCTCGTCGCAATCGGCCTCCTTCCGGCCGAGGACCTGGAGCGCACGCAGCGACTGATACGCTCGCGGCGCAGTTTCGACGCCGTGCCCATCCGGCTGCAGCTTTCCGAAGAGGAACTGGCACGTTTTGCCGTGAACCGGCCGGATTTTCCCGGCGTCGACGTCCGGCCGCGCCTCACACGCCATTATCCGAAGGGCGGCACGGGCGTGCATGCGATCGGCTACGTCGGCTCGATCAGCGAGCAGGACCAGGAACGCATCGACGAGGCGAACTATGCCGGCACGGCCTTCATCGGCAAGCTCGGCGTCGAGCGCGCGTTCGAGGACGAACTGCACGGCCAGACCGGCCACCAGCAGCTGCTCGTCAACGCACAGGGGCGGCGGGTCGAGCGCGTCGGCTTGAGCGCGCCGCAACTGCAGCGGCAGGAACCGGTGGCCGGCAACGATCTGTACCTCGCCGTCGACGCGCGCGTGCAGCAGGTGGCCGAGGCGGCCCTCGAGGGGCAGCGCGCGGCCATCGTGGCGATCGACCCGCGCAACGGCGACGTCATCGCGTTCGTCAGCACACCCACCTTCGACCCGAACGGCTTCGCGCGGGGCCTGACCTTCGCCGAGTACGAGGCACTCTCGACCGACATCGACGTGCCGCTCTACGACCGCGCTCTGCGCGGCGTCTACCCCCCGGGCTCGACAATCAAGCCGCTCGTCGCGCTCGCGGCCCTGGAGTACGGCGTGGTCGAGCCCGAGGACCATCGCGTCTGCCGCGGCGCGTTCCAGCTGCCCGGCTCGAGCCACCGGTATCGCGACTGGAAGCGCTCCGGCCATGGCAGCGTGGACATGCACAAGGCCATCGCCGTGTCCTGCGACGTCTATTTCTACGGCGTCGCGGCCGAGATGGGCATCGACCGAATGCACGACTTCCTGGTGCAGTTCGGACTCGGGGGCAAGACGGGCATCGACATCGCCGGCGAGCGCACGGCGCTCGTACCGTCGACGGACTGGAAGCGCAAGGCGTTCAAGCGCAAGGACATGCAGGTCTGGTTCCCGGGCGAGACCGTCATCGCGGGCATCGGCCAGGGGTACATGCTGACAACGCCGCTGCAACTCGCACACGCCATCGCGACCGTGGCCATGCGCGGGCAGCGATTCGCGCCCCGGCTCGTGCGCAGGATCCGGGATTCCACCACGGGCGAAATCCGTGAGCTGGCGCCGGAGCCGCTGCCGCCGGTACAGGTCAGTGACCCGGCGTACTGGGACGTGATCATCGGTGGCATGGTCGGGGTCACGAACGACCCGTGGGGCACCGCGCGGCGGAGCCAGCTCGGCGCGCCCTACAGGATTGCCGGCAAGACCGGCACGGCACAGGTGTTCAGCGTCGGCCAGAACGAGAAATACGACGAGAAGGCGGTCGAGGAACGCATGCGCGACCACGCGCTCTTCGTGGCGTTCGCCCCCGCGGACGATCCGAAACTTGCGGTGGCCGTCGTGGTCGAAAACGGTCGCAGCGGGAGCGGCACGGCCGCACCGATCGCCCGCAAGGTGTTCGACGCTTACCTGCTGCCCCCGGATGAGGCCGTTTCCCCACCGGGTATCGAGGATGTCGTGACTGCGCCGGAGGACGAGGAATGAGAGCGGAGATCGCCGGCCCCGGCTATTCGAGCCGCGCGCAGCGGACCCTGACCCTGTCCGGCCGCCTGCTCGAGGCCCTGCACATCGACGGGCCGCTGCTCGTGGCGGTGCTCGCGGTCTGCACCGCCGGCCTCGTCGTGCTCTTCAGCGCGGCCGGCGAGAACGTCGGCATCTTCCTGCGCCAGGCCGCGCGTGTCGGCCTTGCGCTGGCCGTGATGCTGGTGGTGGCGCAGGTGCCGCCACGCGTCCTGCGCGTCGGCGCGCCCTGGTTGTACGCGATCGGCGTCCTGCTGCTGGTCGCCGTTGCATTGACCGGCGACATCGCCATGGGCGCGCAACGCTGGCTCGACCTCGGCATCGTCCGCTTCCAGCCCTCCGAGATCATGAAGATCGCCGTGCCCCTCGCCTGCGCGTGGTACCTGCATGACCGCCCGTTGCCACCCGATCTCGGCACGCTCGCCGCGGTCGCGGCCGCGATCCTCGTGCCGGTACTGCTGATCGCCGAGCAGCCGGATCTCGGCACCTCGCTGCTGGTCGCCGCGGGCGGCGGGCTGGTGATCGTGCTCGCCGGCCTGCAACTGCGCTACATGCTCGGCCTCGGCACCTTGCTCGTCGGCGCCGTCCCGGTGATCTGGCACTTCCTGCACGACTACCAGCGGCAGCGCGTGCTCACTTTCCTCAACCCGCAGAACGACCCGCTGGGTGCGGGCTACCACACCATCCAGTCGCAGATCGCGATCGGCTCGGGCGGCGTGTTCGGCAAGGGCTACATGAACGGCAGCCAGGCGCAGCTCGAGTTCCTGCCCGAGCGCTCGACCGACTTCATCTTCGCCGTGATCGGTGAGGAATGGGGCCTGGTCGGACTCGGTGTGCTCTTTTTCCTCTACCTGCTGATCATCGCCCGCGGCCTGTACATCGCCGTGCAGGCGCAGGACACGTTCTCGAGGCTGATCGCCGGCGCGCTCACCCTCACCTTCGGCGTCTACGTCTTCGTCAACAGCGGAATGGTCGCCGGGCTGCTGCCGGTCGTGGGCGTGCCGTTGCCGCTCGTGAGTTACGGCGGCACTTCGATGGTGACCCTCATGGCCGGCTTCGGTATCCTCATGTCCGTTAACTCCCGCCGCAAGCTGGTCGCGACGTGACCGGCCTCCTCCCGATGCCCAAGATGCCAGCCAACCCGATCGCCATCGTCTGCGCCGTTCTATGCATGCTTGCCGCGGGCCCGGCGGCCGCCCTGGACGCGGATCGCGAGGAGGTCACGACCTTCGTCGCGGAGATGGCGGGCCAGCACGGCTTCGATGCCACGGCGCTCTCGGGCCTTTTCACGCAGGTGGTGTCGCAGTCGTCGATCATCGAGGCGATGTCGCGCCCGGCGGAGAAGACGCTGACCTGGCACGAGTACCGCAAGCGCTTCCTGACCGAGCGGCGCATCGCGCGCGGCGTCGAGACCTCGCGCGCCCAGGCCGATGCACTGCAGCGGGCCGCGGCGCTTGGCGTGCCCGCCCAGGTGCTGCTCGCGATCGTCGGCGTCGAGACCTTCTACGGCCAGATCACCGGCAAGCACCGCGTGATCGACGCCCTGTCCACGCTCGCGTTCGACTACCCGCCCCGCAGCCCGTTCTTCCGTCGGGAGCTGGAGCAGTTCCTGCTCATGGCACGCGAGGAGTCGCTGGATCCGCTCGCCCCGCTCGGCTCCTACGCCGGCGCGATGGGCATCCCGCAGTTCATGCCGAGCAGCTTCCGGGCCTACGCCGTCGACGGCGACGGGAATGGCCACCGCGACCTCTGGGCGAGCTGGGGGGATGTGCTCTCGAGCGTCGCGAACTATCTCAAGCGGCACGGCTGGCGGGCCGGGGAACCGGCGATGGTGCCGGCCGACGCGAGCGCCGCGGACCTCACCGGACTTGACTTCAGCGACCTCGCGCTCAACGAGACCGTGCAGTCGCTACGCGCGCGGGGCGTGACGTTCGATACGTTCCTGCCGCCGGAGGCGCCCGCGAAGCTGGTCCGGCTCAGCGGCGCGTCCGGGCCCGAGTATCGTGTGGCATTCACGAACTTCTACGTCATTACCCGCTACAACCGCAGCCAGCTGTACGCCAGCGCCGTCAACGACCTGGCCGAGGCCATTGCCGCCGCGGCGCGTCCGCAGCCGTTCCAGTCGGTCTCCTCGCTCGGCGAGTGAGACGACCTTCGGTCCCCGAACCCTTGTCCAGTCATCAGTCGAAACCTCTCATGAGACGAGCCCCTTCAGCGATCCCCGCCTTGTTCGCCTGCCTCACGCTCACGCTCGCCGGCTGCTCCCGGGAGCCCGAGGTGGCCGCGCCCCCCGCAGCCGAGGCCGCACCGGCTGCGGCAACACCGATTCCGGCACCGCCCGAACTCAAGGCCCGCAGCTACGTGGTGCTCGACCACGACAGCGGACGCGTGCTGGCAGCGCTCGACCCGGATTCGCGCCAGGAGCCGGCCAGCCTCACCAAGCTCATGACGGCCTACGGCGTATTCCATGCGTTGAAGGAGGGCCGGATCAAGCTCGACGACATGGTCACCATCAGCGAATTCGCCTGGAAGCAGGAAGGGTCGCGGATGTTCGTCGAGGTCGGCAAGCAGGTCTCCGTGGAGAACCTGATCCAGGGCATGATCGTGCAGTCCGGCAACGACGCGACGGTCGCGCTCGCCGAGCACGTCGCCGGCACCGAGCCCACGTTCGTGCAGATGATGAACACCTACGCGCAGTCGCTCGGGATGGGCGGCTCCCACTTCACGAACTCGGCGGGCATGCCCGATCCGGAGCACTACATCACGGCACGGGACGCGGCGATCCTCGCGAGCGCCCTGATCCACGAGTTCCCGGAATACTACCGCTGGTACGCGCAGAAGGAGTTCACCTGGAACGGCATCACGCAGCAGAACCGCAACGGCCTGCTCTGGCGCGACCCGACCGTGGACGGCGTCAAGACCGGCCACACCGAATCGGCCGGTTACTGCCTGATTGCCTCCGCCATGCGGGACGGCATGCGGCTCGTCTCGGTGGTCCTCGGCACCGATTCCATGCGCGCCCGGGAAGACGCGAACGCCGCCCTGCTCAACTACGGTTTCAACTTCTTCGAGACCCGGCGCCTGTATGCCGCCGGGCAGCCACTCACGACGGCGCGCGTCTGGAAGGGCGCGAAGCCCGAGGTGGGCCTGGCACTGCGGAACGATCTCTACGTCACTGGTCAGCGCGGCCACGCGGGCAGCGTCCGGGCGGAGTTCGAACTGCCGGATCGGCTCGTTGCACCCTTGTCCGCGGGAACGCCGATCGGCAAGGCGAAGATCGTCGTGGACGGCGCAACGATCGCGACGCACGACCTATTCCCCGCCGAGGACGTGCCGGCCGGGGGCTGGTTCCGCCGCCTGTCGGATAGCGTCCGCCTCTGGTTCAACTGACGTGGCCGAACCCTACGCCACCTGTTACCTGGACGGCGAGTTCCAGCCACTGGCAGCGGCACGCATATCGCCGCTGGATCGCGGATTCCTGTTCGCCGACGGCGTGTACGAGGTCATTCCCGTGCATCGCGGACGCGCCTTCCGACTGCGCGAGCACCTGCAGCGGCTGGACGACAGCCTGGCAGGCATCCGGCTCCGCAATCCGCACAGCGCGAGCGAGTGGCACGGGATCCTGCAGCAACTGGCACGGCTCGCCGGCGGGATGGAGATGCTGCTGTACGTCCAGGTGACGCGAGGCCGCGAACCGGGCCGCAACCACCTGTTCCCGAGCGCGGCGGCGCCGACCGTGTTCGCCTTCGCGAGCCCCTTTCCGGTCCCCGCCGCGGAGACCCTGGAGCAGGGATTGCGTGCCGTGACCCTGGCGGACATCCGCTGGGATCGCTGCGACATCAAGTCCATCGCGTTGCTGGCCAATGTTCTGCTTCGACAGGAGGCCGCGGACCGCGGTGCACACGAGGCACTGCTGGTGCGCGACGGGCTGCTGCTCGAGGGCTCGTCGAGCACCGTCTTCCTCTGCATCGGCGGCACGCTCGTCACGCCACCGAAGGATCAGCACATCCTCCCCGGAACGTCGCGGGACGCGGTGCTCGAACTCGCCGACGGCTGGCTGCAGACCGAGGTCTGCCCGCTGGAGGCGCGTGTGATCGCGAATTGCGACGAACTCTGGATCGCGTCGGCCGGCCGCGGCGTGCTGCCCGTGACGCAGGTCAACGACGAACCCATCGGCGATGGCAGTCCGGGCCCGCTGTGGCGACGGATGTACGAGCGCCTCCAGGCGCATCTCGACGAGATCGCCCCGACCCCGGCGCTGTGAACCGTGGCCGAAGACACGCTGCTCGAATTTCCCTGTGACTTCCCCATCAAGATCATGGGACCGGCGACGGACGAGTTCCGCAGCCTCGCGCTCGGCATCGTGGCGCGGCACTTCGGTGCGCTCGATGAGGGCGGCATTGAGGAACGGCCAAGCAGCGGCGGCCGCTATCTCGGCCTCACGATCACGGTGCGGGCCGAAAGCAAGGCGCAACTCGACGCCGTCTACACGGAACTCACCTCCTGCCGCCAGGTGCTCGTGGCGCTCTGAGCGTCGCCCGGCAATCCGAGCGACGCCACCAGCCGGGGAGCGAGCGCATCGGCCACGGCACCGGTATCCACCGGTCCGCCCAGCTCGCTCAGCTGAGTCATCTCGAGGCCGGGATATCCGCAGGGGTTGATGCGCCGGAAGGGTTCGAGGTCCATGGCCACGTTGAGCGCGAGGCCGTGGTAGCTGCGGCCCTTGCGGATGCGCAGCCCGACGCTCGCCAGCTTGCGCCCCCCGACATACACGCCGGGCGCGTCCCTGCGGCCGGCCGCGACGATGCCCCATGCCGCGACGGTATCGACGATCGCGCGCTCGATGCCCTCGACGAGCGCCCGCACGCCGAGACCCGCACGATCGAGATCCAGCAGCGGGTAGACCACCAGCTGGCCCGGCCCGTGATAGGTGACCTGCCCACCGCGGTCCACATTCACGAGCGGGATGTCGCCGGGCGCGAGGACGTGCTCGGGGCGTGCGTTCATCCCCAGCGTAAAGACGGGCGGGTGCTCCAGGAACCAGACCTCGTCGGCCATCGCGGGACCGCGTTGCTCGACGAAGCGCTGCATGGCGCGCCAGGTCGGCTCGTAGTCGACGCAGCCGAACCAGCGCAGGACCGGCGCACCCCGATCGTCAGCGTTCCGCGACGCCACCGTGCCCCAGGCCCGCATTGTTGCGCGCGAGCGCCTGCTCGGCGCGGTAGCTCGACCGGACCAGCGGGCCGGCGACGCACTCGAGAAAGCCCCGCTCGAGCGCGGCGGCGCGATAACGCTCGAATTCACCGGGCGCCACGAACCGCTCGACGGCCAGGTGGTTGACCGTCGGACGGAGGTACTGGCCGAGGGTGACGATGTCGACGCTTATCCCGCGCAGGTCGTCGAAGGTCGCGAGGATCTCCTCGTCGGTCTCGCCCAGGCCCAGCATCAGGCTCGTCTTGGTGATGACCTCCGGCCGGTGACACTTGGCGTGCCGGAGCACTTCGAGCGTCTGCGCGTAGGAGGCCCGCGGGTCTCGCACCGGGTGGGTCAGGCGCCGGACGGTCTCGACGTTCTGCGCAAACACGTCCAGCCCGCTGTCCACCACGACCTCGACGTCCTCCAGCGCCCCCTGGAAGTCGGGCGTCAGCGCCTCGACCGCCGTGTCCGGGCAGAGCCGCTTGATCTCGCGTATGCAGGCGGCGAAGTGAGCGGCCCCGCCATCGTCCAGGTCGTCGCGGTTGACCGACGTCAGGACCACGTAGCGCAGCCCCATGAGCTGCACCGTCCGGGCGGCGTTGGCCGGCTCTTCCTCGTCGAGCCAGCCCCTTGGATTGCCGGTATCCACCGCGCAGAACCTGCAGGCGCGGGTGCAGACTTCCCCCATCAGCATCAGCGTGGCCGTCCCGGCGTTCCAGCACTCGCCGATGTTCGGGCACTTCGCTTCCTCGCAGACGGTGGCGAGGCGATGCTCGCGGACCGTCTGCCGCAATGCATCGAAACGCGGGCCACCCGGCATCGGCGCCCTCAACCACCCGGGCTTGCGGCCGATCGCCAGCGGCGCCGACTGCGCACTCGCCTTGACGCCGTCCTTGATCGCGGTGGTTCCCTGCGGCGTCAGGTACTTCTGGCCGCTGCGAGCGGACGCGGGAACGACTGGGATGCCCTTGATGCTGCTCATGGTTTCATGCCGGTTTCGCCCATTGTACGCGGCGGGTTGGTTCAGCGAGCGGGCCCACGCAGGCGCAGGTCGAGGTCGTGAAGACGCGCGGGCGTGCCGATGTCGATCCAGGCACCCGTGTAAAGTTCGCCGCTCACCCGGCCCACCCGGGCGGCGGCGCGCAGCAGGGGCGCGAGCCGGAACGCACCGTCCGTGCAACCCGCGAACAACTCGGGGCGGTAGACGCCCAGGCCTGAGAACGTCTGCCGCTCACCCGAAGCCTCCACGATTCGCCCGTGCTCCAGCACGAAATCACCGCCGGGATTGTGCCCGGGGTTCGGAACCAGCACGAGATGCGCCAGGTCGCCCGCCGCGAGGCGCTCGCGCAGGATTCCCAGGGGCAGGTCCGTCCAGACGTCGCCGTTCAGCACGACGAAGGGTCCCGGTCCGAGCAGCGGCAGGGCCCGGAAAATTCCGCCCCCCGTCTCGAGCGGCTCCGGTCCCTCGTCGCTGTAATGCAGCCGGAGCCCGTGGCGCGAGCCATCGCCGAGGGCCGAGCGGATCTGGTCACCGAGCCAGGACAGGTTGATGACGACGTCGCTGTAGCCACCCGACGCCAGCGCGCGGAGGTGGTGCACGATCAATGGCGCGCCGCCCGCCTCGAGCAGCGGCTTGGGCCGGGCCAGGGTGAGGGGGCGCATGCGTTCGCCGCGACCCGCCGCGAGGACCATCGCCCTCACGAGGTGCCCGCCTGCAGGCTTTCGCGCATCGCCGGCAGCACGCGCTGGCTGACGATCTCACCGAGCGCGGCGAGGTCCGTGTGCCGCGCACAGGCCTGCTCGATGTACTCGAGCGTGCGAGGCACGTCCGGCAGGTAACCGGGCTTGCCGTCGCGATGCCACAGGCGCGCAAAGATGCCGCTCGCCTTCAGGTGGCGCTGCACGCCCATCAGGTCGAACCAGCGCAGGAACTGCTGTTCGTCGCCACCGGCCGGAAGTCCGGCCGCCAGCGCCTGCCGCCTGAATCCACGCGCCCAGTCGAGCACGCGCGGCCCGGGCCAGGCCACGTAGCAGTCGCGGAGCAGGGACACCAGGTCGTACGTGAGCGGTCCCAGCACGGCGTCCTGGAAATCGAGGATGCCCGGGTTGTTCCCCGGGCAGACCATCAGGTTGCGCGAGTGGTAGTCGCGATGCACGAAGACGCGCGGCTGCTCCAGGGCGCTCGCGACCAGTGTGTCGAATGCCTGCGCCACGTCCCGCCGCCCGGCCTCGCCGAGCGGCAGCGCGAGATGCCGCTCCAGCAACCAGTCCGTGAACAGGCTCATCTCGAAGCGCA
This sequence comes from uncultured Gammaproteobacteria bacterium, assembly GCA_963823535.1. Classification (GTDB taxonomy): domain Bacteria; phylum Pseudomonadota; class Gammaproteobacteria; order Steroidobacterales; family Steroidobacteraceae; genus RPQJ01. The sequence goes on along the minus strand of CAWGLZ010000001.1, from coordinate 175,695 downwards.
GCAACCGCTCGTCGTAGGGCGGCAGGGAGCGTGCGGCCTCGCCGCCCCGCGCCTGGATGCGCACCAGCGCCGCGATCGCGTCGGCATACAGCGCCTCCGCGCGTCCGGCATCCGCGAGTGCCTCGAGATAGGTCGTCGCGCCGAGATCCGTCAGCAGCAGGAACCCGGCCGCCTCGTTGCGCGCGAGCACCCGTGGCGCGTTGACCCCGATGGCCTCGAGCATTGCGGCGACCCGCAGATAGGGCTCGACGTCCTCCTTGTCGGGCGGCGCATCCATCGCGACGACCGACCCGGTGCCGCGAGTCACGCGGAAATAGCGGCGAAAGCTCGCGTCGGCCGAAGCCGGCTCGAGACGCAGGTCGCTCCAGCCGAACTCGTGCTCGAGCCAGTGGCGCAACAGGTCGAGCCGGGGATCTTCACGGCGGTGGTCGTGCAAGGGGGGCCTCGGAAAATCGGTTTAGGGCGGGCGCGGCAATTATAATCGTGCCGATGAAGCCGTCCGACCGAAGTCGATCCCGCTTGCGACGGCTGATCCCGGTGCTCGCCGGGCTGGCACTGGCGGCACCGCGCGCCCCGGCGGACGACCTCCTGTGCCGCTCGCCGGCCTCCGTCGACCCACGGCTCGCGGAACTGCTGGCGGCAGACCCGGACGATCCCAGCATCGACATCACCAGCGATACGGGCGAACTCGGCCGGGCCGGCGACGCGAGCCTGTCGGGCAACGTGCAGATCCGCATGGGGCAGCGTCTGCTGACCGCGGATGCCGCCCAGATCGACGCCGAGAAGCGTTCCGTGAGCCTGCAGGGAAAGGTCGAGTACCTCGACCCGACCCTCCACGTCCGCGGCCAGGGCGGTGGATTCAGCCCGGACGGGGGGAATTTCGAGGGCGCGGAATTCGAGTTGCTCGACCGCTCCGCGCGCGGCGCCGCGCAGGACATTCGGCTGCGGGACCGGACGGTACTGGACCTCGACGGCGTGCGCTACACGGCCTGCCCGCCGGGCAACGAGGACTGGATGTTCCAGGCGGGCCAGATCTCGATCAACCAGGAGACCCGCATCGGAACCGGCCGCGACGTGCGGCTCGAGTTCAAGGGCGTTCCGATCCTGTATTCGCCCTGGATTACCTTTCCCGTCGGCGACGAGCGCAAGTCGGGCCTGCTCTTCCCGACCATCGGCAGCAGCAGCAAGACCGGCACGCAGATCGCCGTGCCGTGGTACTGGAACATCGCGCCTAACCGCGACGCAACGGTCACGACCCGGTACTTCTCCTCGCGCGGCCTGCGCCTGGATCCGGAGTTCCGCGTCCTCACCGAACGCAGCCGCGGCGAGCTGCGCGCCGAATACCTGTTCGACGACCTCGAGGACGGCGGGTCCCGCAGTTTCGTCGATCTGCGCAGCGTGACGCACCTGGAACCGAGGACGCGACTGCTGCTCGACGGGGCCTATGCCAGCGACGACGACTACTTCGAGGATTTCGGCGTCGGCTTCGAGGGCACGAGCGTCACCTTCCTCGGCCAGCTCGCGGAAGCGCGCAGCGACACGCGGCACTGGTCGTTCGTCGGCCGGGTGCAGAACTACCAGGTGCTCGACCGGTCGCTGCCGGACGAGGATCAGCCCTATTCCATCCTGCCGCAGCTTGCCGCGACCGGGCGGTGGCAGGACCTCGGCGCCGGTTTCGGCGGCACCGTGCAGGCTGAAGCCGTGAACTTCCAGCGTGAGACCGGTCCGGACGGTGCACGCTTCGACGTCGAGCCGACGCTCGACTGGCGCGCGGCGCGCAACGGCACCTACCTCGCCGCGAGCGCAGGCTGGCGTGCCACGGCCTATACGCTGTCGGACACGGAGCCGGGCATCGACGAATCGCCGACCCGGTCGCTTCCGCTGTTCAGTCTCGACTCGGGCTTCATGCTCGAACGGGATGCGGGTTCGCGCGGCCAGCGGCTGCAGACCCTCGAGCCGCGCGCACTGTTTCTCTACGTTCCTTACCGCGATCAGGACGCATTGCCGGTTTTCGACACCGGCATCCCCGACCTCAACCTGGTGCAGCTCTTCCGTACCAATCGCTACGTGGGCGCCGACCGCGTCGGCGATGCCAACCAGCTGAGCTTCGGCGTGACGAGCCGACTGCTCGAGAGCGGCGGCGGGCGCCAGTTACTCAGCGCCACCCTCGGCCAGGCGTTCTACTTCGAGGACCCGCGCGTGCGCCTCCCTGACGAACCCGTGCGCAATCGATCGACGTCCGACCTGATCGCGGAGGTCGAGCTTGCCGCGTACAAGCACTGGAACGCGCGGTTTGGCTACCAGTGGAACCCGGACGAGACGCGCAGCGAAAAATCGGAGTTTTACCTGCAGTACCGCCCGGCGTCGGACCATGTCATCAATGCCGGCTACCGCTTCCGCCGCGACCTGCTGGAGCAGTTCGACGTGTCGGTGGCCTGGCCCATCACCGGCCAGTGGCGGGGTTTCGGCCGCTGGGTGTACTCGCTGCGCGAGGAAAAGACGCTGGACCAGTTCATCGGGCTGGAATACGGCTCCTGCTGCTGGGCGCTGCGGGTGATCACGCGCCGATTCGTCAGCAGCCGTACCGGTGACACCGACACCTCGATCGGCCTGCAGCTGGAACTGAAAGGACTGTCGAGTGTCGGAGTGGACAATGAAGCTTTCCTGCGCGATGCGATTCGGGGATACTCCGCCCTCCCGCCCGACCCCCGCTCATAGAATGACCTTTACTTTCAACAGATTAGTCGCCGCGCTGCTGCTGACCGCGACCATTGCGTCGCCGGCGAGCGGGGCGGAATTGAGCACCTCCGGTGTCCCGCTCGACGGGATCGCAGCCGTGGTCAACGACGGCATCGTCCTGCGCAGCGAGCTCGACCAGCAGGTCCGCGTGATCTCCGACCGCCTGCAGGAGCAGGGCCAGCAGCTGCCACCGCGCGCCATCCTGCGCCAGCAGGTGCTCGAGCGCCTCGTGATCCAGGAGGTACAGATGCAGCGCGCCGACCGGCTCGGCATCAAGGTGTCCGACGAGATGGTGAACCAGGCGCTGACCGAGGTGGCAGGCCGCAACAACATCAAGTTCAGCGACCTTCCGGCGACACTCGAGGCGCAGGGTCTCGACTACCGTGCTTACCGTGACAACGTCCGCCGGGAAATGGCCATCAACACCTTGCGGCAGCGGGACGTCTACGCCCGCATCTACGTCTCGCCGCGCGAGGTCGAGCAGTGCGTGGCCCGGCGCAAGACTTCGCCGGGCGAGGACGTGGAGTACGACCTGTCCCACATCCTCGTCGCGGTCCCCGCCGCGGCCACGCCGCAGGAGGCCGAGGAACGCGTCGCGCGCGCACAGGGTGTCTATGAGCGGGCCCGCCAGGGCGAGGATTTCGCACAGCTGGCAATCTCCTACTCGGACGCCGGCACGGCGCTCGAAGGCGGCGCGCTCGGCTGGCGCCGGGGAAACCAGCTGCCGTCGTTCGCGGCAGAGGCCATCCCGGGGCTCAAGGCCGGCGAGGTTTCCGAGCCGATCCGCACGCCCAGCGGCCTGCACATCTTCAGGGTCAACGAGACGCGCGGCGCGGCCTCGGCGTCGCTGGTGTCACAGGTGCACGCCCGGCACATCCTGATGGAGACGAACGCGGTCGAAGACGACGCAACCGTGCAGCAGAAGCTCGCGGACTTCCGCAGCCGCATCCTCGCCGGCGAGAGTTTCGAGGCCCTCGCATCGGTCAACTCGGTGGACCCCGGCTCCGCCGCCAAGGGCGGCGACCTGGGATGGGTGGGACCCGGGACGTTCGTGCCGGCCTTCGAAGAGCAACTGGACGCGCTCGAGGAAAACGAGATCAGCGAGCCGTTCAAGACGCAGTTCGGCTGGCACATCGTCCAGCTCCTCGGCCGTCGCACCTACGACGCGACCGACGACGTGCTGCGCAATCGCTGCGTCGCGCAGCTTCGGGAATCCAAGGCCGACGAGGAAACCGAGATCTGGATGCGTCGCCTGCGCGACGACGCCTTCGTCGACTATCGACTGTGAGCCCCGGCCGCGCCGTTCCGAGGATCGCCGTCACGACGGGCGAGCCCGCGGGCGTCGGCCCCGAACTGTGTGCCGGACTGCTCGACCGGGAATGGGACTGCGACCTGGTCCTGATCGGCGACCGCAGCCTGCTCGAGCGCTGCGCCGGGCGGTCGCTGCCTGCGCCCGCGATCGAGCATCGACCCCTTGATGCCCCGTGCGTCCCGGGTCAGCTCGACCCGGCCAACGCGCGGTACGTGCTCGGACTGCTGGACGCCGCCCTCGACGGCTGCGCCGCGGGCCGCTTCGATGGCATCGTCACCGCGCCGGTCCACAAAGGCGTCATCAACGACGCCGGCGTTGCGTTCACGGGGCACACCGAGTACATCGCAGGCCGGACCGGCGACGCGCTGCCGGTGATGATGCTGGTGGGCGGCGGCCTGCGCGTCGCGCTCGCCACCACCCATCTCCCGCTCGCGGAGGTGAGCGCGGCCATTACGCCCGAGCGGCTCTCCGCCGTGCTTCGCGTGCTCGACCACGACCTGCGCACCCGCTTCGGGATCGCGACGCCGCGCATCCTCGTCTGCGGGCTCAACCCGCACGCGGGCGAGGGCGGTCACCTTGGCCGCGAGGAGATCGACGTCATCGAACCGGTGCTCCGGCGGCTGCAGGCGGACGGCCTGCGCCTGGCGGGCCCGGTTCCGGCCGATACGGCGTTCCTGCCGGACCGCCTCGAGGGTCACGACGCGGTGCTCGCGATGTACCACGACCAGGGCTTGCCCGTCCTGAAGCGCGCAAGCTTCGGTCACGCGGTCAACGTGACGCTCGGGCTGCCGGTCCTGCGGACCTCCGTGGATCACGGCACCGCACTGGACCTTGCCGGCCTCGGCCGTGCAGACCCCGGCAGCCTGCACGCCGCCGTGCGCCTGGCCGTCGAACTCTGCGCCACGCGCCGCCGTTGAAACACGCAAAGAAGCGTTTCGGCCAGCACTTCCTGCACGATCCGGGCACGATCGACCGCATCGTGCGCGCCATCGCGCCGGCGGCGGGCGACCGCCTGGTCGAGATCGGACCGGGCCGCGGGGCCATCACGCTGCCGCTGCTCGACGCCACCGGCCAGCTCGATGCCGTCGAGATCGACCGTGACGTGATACCCGTGCTCGTCGGGCGCTGCCGGGGCCGGGGCGAACTGCGCGTCCACGAGGCCGACGCGCTCGAGTTCGACTTCCGTGCACTGCGTGGCAGCGGCGCGCCACTGCGCCTCGTCGGCAACCTGCCCTACAACATCTCCACGCCACTCCTCTTCCACTTCGTGTCCCAGCTCGACGCGATCCAGGACATGCACTTCATGCTGCAGAAGGAAGTCGTCGCGCGGATGGCCGCGCGGCCGGGCAGCAAGCAGTACGGGCGCCTCACGGTGATGCTTGCACCCTCGGTCCGCGTCGAACCACTGTTCGACATCGGGACCGGCGCATTCTCTCCGCCACCGAAGGTCGTTTCGACGTTCTTCGCGCTGCGACCGCATGCGGCGCCGCCGTTTGTCATCCGCAGCCGCGAAGCCTACGCGCGCGTGGTGGCCGCCGCGTTCTCGCAACGGCGCAAGACCCTGCGCAACGCTCTCGCCGGCCTGCTGGACCCCGCCGGGATCGCGGCGGCCGGTGTGGATCCGACGGCACGGGCGGAAACCCTGGCGCCGGCCCAGTTCGCCGACCTCGCCGCCCGACTCCCCGGAATTGCGGGGCAGGACGACCACGATTGGTCGCCCCGCCCCGGGGACCTATAATGGCGTCCCGGCGCACGCGCGCGGCTGCTGGAGTGGCTCGATGAACAACTACAAGAAGATCCTGCTCTGCCTGGACCTCACGGACGACAGCGAGAAGATCGCCGAGCGCGCCAAGGCCCTCGCCACGAGCTCAGGCGCCGAACTCGCGTTGCTGCACGTCGTCGAGTACGTGCCCGTCGAGCCGATGGGCGAGGCGCTGCTGCCGGCGGTGCAGATCGAGGGCGAACTCGTCGACCGTGCCCGGGTCCGTATCGCCGAGCTCGCGACGAAGCTCGAGCTCGAGCATTGCGAACGCCTCGTGCACACCGGCAACATCAAGTCCGAGGTGGTCCGCATCGCGCAGACGCGCGGCATCGACCTGATCGTGATCGGCAGCCGGGAACGGCACGGCGTCTCGATCCTGTTCAATTTCACCGAGGATACCGTGCTGCATGCCGCCCCCTGCGACGTGCTGGCGGTGCGCCTGCACAAGGAATGACCGCCAGGCCGGCGACCCAATGACGACCAGCCACAGCATCCGCGTCGACGTCGTGACGAACTTCGTCGAGGACCAGTCGAGCCCGGGGGACGGACGGTTCGTGTTCGCCTACACGATCACGATCCGCAACGAAGGGACGGTTCCCGCGAAGCTGCTGTCACGGCACTGGATCATCACCGACGCCAACGGCAAGGTGCAGGAAGTCGTCGGCGACGGCGTCGTGGGCGAGCAGCCACACCTGCAGCCCGGGGAGGGATTCCGCTACTCGAGCGGCGCGATCCTCGAAACACCGGTCGGCGCGATGCAGGGCAAGTACAGGATGGTGGCCGACGACGGCGAGCACTTCGACGCGCCGGTGGCGCCCTTTACGCTTGCCGTGCCCGGCCTGCTGCACTGAGCACCGATGGCGATCTACGCCGTCGGCGACATCCAGGGCTGCTGCGACGAATTCGACGACCTGCTCGCGACGCTGGCCTTCGACCGCGCGCGGGACCGGCTCTGGCTGGTCGGGGACCTCGTCAACCGCGGGCCGCGCTCGCTGGACGTGCTGCGACGGGTCGTCCAGCTCGGCGACGCCGCGACGGTCGTGCTCGGCAATCACGACCTGCACCTGCTTGCCCTCGCGCGCGGTGGCGCCGAACCCCGCGGGCCCGACGCCTCGCTGCGGCAGGTCCTCGAGGCACCCGACCGTGAACGCCTGCTCGACTGGCTGCAGTCGCGCCCGCTGCTGCACCACGAACCCGCGCCCGGCATCACGATGATCCATGCGGGGCTGCCCCCGCAGTGGGACATCGACCTTGCCCGCCGCTGCGCACGGGAACTGGAGACCGCCCTGCGCGGCAACCACAGCGGCCGGCTGTTCAAGGCGATGTACGGCAATCAACCGGACGTCTGGCGGGACGACCTCGAGGGCGACGACCGCCTGCGGTTCATCATGAATGCCCTCACCCGTCTGCGCGTCTGCGATGCGCGGGGGCGCCTGCTGCTGAAGTTCAAGGGGCAGGAATCCGAGATCCCGGCCGGCGCGAGCCCCTGGTTCCGCGTCGCGGGACGCCGCTCGCGGGGTGCACGTATCGTCTGCGGACACTGGTCCGCACTCGGCTATCTCGACGAGGACGGCGTGCTGCTCCTCGACACCGGCTGCGTCTGGGGCGGGACGCTCACGGCCCGGCGGCTCGACGTCCCCTCTTCACCCGTGGCCGTCGCGAGCCGCCAGCCCAGGGCGTCGTTCACGCGCGGGTGAGCCGCGCGTAGACCGGCGCGACCGCGGCGCCCAGCAGTCGCACCGCCGCGTTGATGAGCGTCGCATCCAGTCCGACGCGCCAGTGGACGCGATCGCCGTGCACGGCCCGCCAGACCGCTGCCGCGACGCGCTCGGGCGTGATCTTCACGCCGAGTCGTTCGATCGACGCGGGCCTGACTTTCGCATCGAGCACCATGCCGGTCCGCACGTAGGCGACGTAGATCGCCGAGACCTGGATGCCGTGCGCCCGGTACTCGATGTTCAGCGCTTCCGTCAGCCCGCGGACGAAGAACTTGGTGGCGCTGTAGACGGCATGCTGCGGCGAGCCATATTCCGCGGACGTGGAACTCATTGCGACGACGTGCGCGCCCGGCGTGCGCGCGAGGTACGGAAATGCCGCATCGATCGTGTGCAGTACGCCGCGAACGTTCACGTCCACCAGCAGGTCCTTCTCCGCGCGGGTGAGGGTCTCGTCCGGCCCCATGAAGAGCACCCCGGCATTGGCGAACACCGCGTCCAGGCGCCCGCCCGTGCGGACGCCGAAATCGCGCAGCGCCGACTCGACGGCCCGGAAGTCGCGGACGTCGGCCGGGTGGACGCTCACCCGGTCCGGACCGATCTCCTGGGCAAGCCTCGCCAGCCCGTCGGCACTGATGTCCGAGGCACCGACCAGCCAGCCATTGCGGGCGAAGAGCCTGGCGGTCTCGGCGCCGATGCCGGCGGCCGCGCCGGAGATGAAGATCGACTTCCCGGCGCTCATGGGGTCGGCACGGGCTCCAGCACCTCGATGGTCAGCCGCAGGCTGCCGACCGGCACCGCCCGCGGCACGCAGCGCAGCCCGTCGTCGATCACCCTGGCGCCGAGCGGCACCAGCACCTGGTCGCGCATCCGTTCCATGAACTCGCAGTCACCGTCCTGCAGGGGCCCGCCCTTCTCGCCGCGGAACTCGATCTGCCTGGGACGCGCCGGAAACGGCGAGGCGACGTCGGCCGCCGCGCCCTGGGTGCCCGTGGCCCGGGCCGCGAGTTCACGTCGGGATGCGCCATCGGCCAGTTGATCGAGCACCTCGGGCGTCGCCTCGACCGGCAATGCCGCGACGATCCGGGCACCCGGTGCGACCTGGGGTCCGGTCAGTTGCACGCAACCGCGTGCCGTCACCTTGAAGTCCGGCCGCGCACCGATCTGCGCGAGAACCCAGGCGACCTTGTCCCGCAGTCCGTCGCACGAGTAGTAGCTCGTGACGCCCATGAAGGTGAAGTTGATTTCCTTCTCGACCCACACCGCGTTTACGACGTTCTTCGCCACGGGCCCGGCGGCCTCCTGCGCGTGCAGGCTCCTGCCCGCGCCGAGCGCAACGAACGTCGCCATCAGGTAAGCAAAGTGGCGTCTCATGACCCCTCCTGTCGCCGATCTGAACCCGACGTCTATACTGCCACACGCGGTGAACCCACCTCATGAGCGGAAATCCCGGTAATGCGCGGATGTGAGATCACGAGACACGATCGGCCCCGGGCGGCTCGCGGGCGGACGCCGGTGAGAAGGCCGTCTCCGCGGCCCATGCGCCACCGCACGGGGAGCGGGACATGAGGCTCGACCGCGACCACGCACGCGCGCTCGACGCGGCAGACCCGCTGCGCCCATGGCGGGACCGGTTCGCGCTGCCGCAGGACGGCGAAGGCCGGGAACTCGTCTACCTCTGCGGCCATTCCCTGGGGGCGCAGCCCAGGCTGGCCGCCGATTACGTCGAGGAGGTGATGCGCGACTGGCGTACGCTCGGCGTCGACGGCCACTTCTCGGCACGGCACGCGTGGACGTCGTACCACGAACGCCTGGCGCCGACTCTGGCGCGCCTGGTCGGCGCGGCGACCAGCGAGGTGGTGGCGATGAACTCGCTCACCGTCAACCTGCACCTGATGCTGGTGAGTTTCTATCGACCCGCGGGCGCGCGCACCGCGCTGATGATCGAGAAGCACGCCTTCCCGAGCGACCGCTACGCGGCCGAGTCGCAGGTGCGGTATCACGGCCTCGATCCCGCGCGCGACCTGATCGAGATCGCACCCCGCGAAGGCGAGGCGTGCCTGAGGACGGACGACGTGCTCGCCGCCATCGAGCGCGAGGGTCCGCGGACCGCGACCATCCTGCTCCCGGGGATCCAGTACCTGACGGGGCAGGTCCTCGACGTGGCGGCCATCACGGAAGCCGGCCGCCGCGCCGGCTGCCACCGTCGGCTGGGACCTCGCGCACGCGATCGGCAACGTCGAACTCGACCTGCACGGCGCCGGCGCGGATTTCGCGACGTGGTGCAGTTACAAGTACCTGAACGGCGGCCCGGGCGCGGCCGGCGGCGCATTCGTCCACGAACGCCACGCGCGGGCCGTCGGCCTGCCGCGCTTCACCGGCTGGTGGGGACACGACAAGGCAACCCGTTTCCGCATGGCGCCGGACTTCCAGCCGATCCCGGGAGCCGAAGGCTGGCAACTCGGCAATCCGCCGGTCCTCGCCATGGCGCCGCTCGCCGCGTCGCTCGAGCACTTCGACGCGGTCGGCCTCGCGGCACTGCGCCGCAAGTCCGTGCTCCTGACCGGCTACCTCGAGGCACTGGTCGGGGAACGGGCCGGCGCGGCGGTCGAGATCATCACGCCGTCCGAGCCCGCCGCGCGCGGCGCGGCGCTGTCCCTGCGGCTCGACCGGGCGCGGGATCCGGCGCGCGCAGTGTTCGACGGCCTGCGCGGACGGGGTTTCGTGCCCGACTGGCGCGAGCCCGGCGTGATCCGCGTGGCGGCGGCACCCTTCTATAACGGCTTCGAGGACATCTGGCGCTTCGTGGACGCGCTGCGGGACGAGTTGCACACATCCCCGGCGCACCCGGCCTTGCGGGAAGAACCATGAGGGTGCCTCCGCTCGCGGCCACCGTGGTGACCGCCGCGCTGATGTGGGTGGCGGCCCGCGCCCTGCCTGCACTGCGACTGGAGTTCGCGGGCCAGACGGTGGTCGGCCTGCTGCTCGCAGGGATCGGCCTGGCGGTCAGCATCGCGGGCGTCATTTCGTTTCGCCGCGCCCGGACGACGACCAACCCTCTCCGGCCGGAGGCCGCCTCGGCACTCGTGACCGGAGGCATCTACGCACGGACGCGCAACCCGATGTACCTCGGGTTCGCCTGCGGCCTGCTCGGCTGGGCGGTCTTCCTCGCCCACCCGGTCGCTTTCCTCGGCGTCCCGGCGTTCATCGCGTGGATGAACACCCGGCAGATTCCCGACGAGGAACGTGCATTGCAGGCGGCATTCGGAAGCCGGTTTTCGGATTACTGCTGCCGTGTCCGCCGCTGGCTCTGATCTGCGCGCGCCGGTCCCCCGGACGCCGCGGCTCGTCATGCGCCCCCTCGAGGCCGACGACGACGCGTTCATCCTGGAACTGGTCAACGACGCCGACTTCATCCGCCACATCGGGGATCGGGAAGTTCGCAACCGCGCCGACGCCCGGCGCTACATCGAGAAATGCAGGGCGACCTGCGACGCCGACGGCCACGGTCTCTATCGTGTCTCGCTGGAGCCGGGCGGCGATCGCGCCGGCATCTGCGGGCTCCTGCGGCGCCCCTACCTGCCCGACCCGGACATCGGCTTCGCCTTCCTGCCCGGCTTCCGCGGACGGGGCTACGCATTCGAGTCCGCGTCCGCCGTGGTCGCACACGCGCTCGGGCCCCTCGGGATGACCCGCATCCTCGCGATCGTGTCGCCAGCAAATACGGCATCGATCGGCCTGCTCGGAAAGATCGGCCTCGTCTATGTGCGAACGATCCTGCCGCCCGGAGAGCGCACGACGGTCAACCTGTACTCGTCGGACGGGACTGCCCCGGAGCCTGTTTCCGTGCGCGGATCCGGCGCAGCGTGACAAAGCTGTATGGGTGCGCGTGCCGCTCGTCGGCGGCGCGATCCTCGCGCGCGACCTCTTCCCACTCGGCGGCGTCGAGCCTGGGGAAAAAAGTGTCGGCCTGCACCGTCGCATGCACGCGCGTGAGGTGGATCCAGTCCGCCAGCGGCAGCGCCTCGCGGTAGATCTCCGCTCCGCCGATCACGAAGACCTCGGGGGCGGCACCCGCCACGCGCAGCGCGTCCTCGAGGCTGGGCACCACCTCCGCGCCCTCGATGACGAGACCCGGCTGTCGCGACAGCACGATGCTTCGCCGTCCGGGCAACGGTCGCCCGATCGAGTCCCAGGTCCGGCGGCCCATCACGATCGGATGCCCCATCGTGAGCGCCTTGAACCGCTTGAGATCCTCGGGCAGGTGCCAGGGCAGGCGGCCGTCGCGACCGATGCCGCCGTGCTCGTCGACCGCGACGATGACGGCGACCCGCGTCACCGGCGGGCTTTCTTGCCGGTCCTGCTGGTCTTACCAGTCTTGCCGGTCGTGCCGGTCCTGCCGGTCTTGCCGCTGCCGGCGGTCTTCGCTGCCGATGTCCGGCGCGCCTTGCGGGCCGCCTTTCGCGCACGCTTCTTGTCGAGCGGCTCCTCGTCGAGCATGGTTCCCCGGCAAGTCTTCGCACCGCAGCGACAGCTGTAGTTCGCCAGTTCCTCGGGATCGTCGGTGCTTTCCCAGGTGAGGCCGTACTCGTAACCGAGTTCCTCGCCGGGCCGGATCGTGCGCACGGCCTCGATGAACACGCGTCCGCCCTCGATGACGGTTTCGCAGTTCGGGTCGCAGGAGTGGTTGATGTAGCGCGCGTCGTTACCGTCCACGCCCGCGTCGATCACCACCCGGTCGTTCACGACGAACAGGAACGTGTGCCCGTCATCGTCGCCCTTCGCTTCGTAGCGTGCGTCGGCCTCGTCGTGGGAGATGCGCTCGCCGAGGTACTCGACGATGCGCGTCCCCTTGCGGATGCGGCGCGCGGCATAGACGCCGCTGCCGTGGATGCGCGAGCGACGGACGGAAAACATCGGCGCCACCCGGGGACGGCTCTCGGTCCGTGACGCGTGGCGCATGTGGGCATGGTGCGCGGACTGGCGGGACTGCTTTGACTTCTTCATACGGCGATGGGTGCCTTGATGGCTGGGTGCGATTGATAGCCGGCAAACTCGAAATCCTCGAACCGGTAGTCGAAGATCGAGTCGGGCCGGCGCCTGATCGTGAGCGCGGGCAGTGGCAGCGGCTCGCGCGTGAGCTGCAGCCTCGCCTGCTCGAGATGGTTGACGTAGAGATGGCAGTCGCCACCGGTCCAGATGAATTCGCCGGGGCCGAGGTCGCACTGCTGCGCCATCATGAGCGTCAGCAGTGCGTAGGAGGCGATGTTGAACGGCACGCCGAGGAAGATGTCCGCGCTGCGCTGGTAGAGCTGGCAGGACAAGCGACCGTCCGCGACGTAGAACTGGAACATGGCGTGGCACGGTGTGAGCGCCATCCGGTCGAGTTCCCCGACGTTCCACGCGTTGACGATGATGCGGCGCGAGTGGGGGTCGCGCTTCAGGAGATCGACCGCGGCGGCGATCTGGTCGATCGACCGGCCATCGGCGCTGCCCCAGGAACGCCACTGGACGCCGTAGACCGGACCGAGTTCGCCATCCGCGTCCGCCCACTCGTCCCAGATCGTCACGCCATGCTCGCGCAGGTAGCGCACGTTGGTCTCGCCTCTGAGGAACCAGAGCAGCTCGTGCACGATGGACCGGACGTGCAGCTTCTTCGTGGTGACGAGCGGAAAGCCCGCCTGCAGGTCGAAACGCATCTGCCAGCCGAAGGTCGCAAGCGTGCCGGTTCCGGTGCGATCCGTCTTGCGGGCGCCGTGCTCCAGGACGTGGCGCATCAGGTCGAGGTACTGGCGCATGGGTCAGGCGTAGTTCCCGGAGCGCTCGTTGCGTCGGAAGGCGATTGCGAGCAGCCACGCGCCGGCGATGATCATGGGCAGCGAAAGGATCTGTCCCATCGTCATCCAGTCGAAGAACAGGTAGCCCCGGTTCGCGTCGGGCACGCGCACGAACTCGACCGCGAAGCGGAAGGCGCCGTAGCAGAGCAGGAACAGGCCCGACGGCGCCAGTCGCGGGCGCGGCGACGCCGTGAACCACCACAGGATCACGAACAGCACCAGTCCTTCGAGAAACGCCTCGTAAAGCTGGGAAGCATGCACGGGGATGCCGTCCACGACGACGGCCCACGGCACGTCGGTCGGCTTGCCCCACAGCTCGCCGTTGATGTAGTTGCCGAGGCGCCCGGCACCGAACCCGATCGCCGGCAACGGCGCGGTGAAGTCGAACACGTCCGCGATGCGCCGGCCGCGGCGACCGGCGAACATCGCGAGCGCCACCAGGACGCCGACCAGTCCACCATGGAACGACATGCCGCCTTCCCAGATTCGCAGCACGCTGAGCGGATCGGCGAGGATCCGCTCGGTGCCGTAGAACAGCATCCAGCCGAGCCGACCGCCCAGGATCACGCCGACCGCGCAGTAGAAGATGAGGTCGTCGACCTCGACCGGAGTCCACGTGGATCCCGGTTTCGCCGCTCGCCGCCGGGCAAGCCACCACGCGGCGAGGAAGCCCACGAGGTACATGAGCCCGTACCAGCGCACGTGGAGGGGCCCGATCGAGATCGCGACCGGGTCGGGATGGGGATAGACGAACATGTGCCGCGTATTCTAACCGGTCAGTCGTTCACGACGCGGCAGAAGAGCGCCTTGAGGTAGCGCGACTCCGGGATCGCCGGGTGCAGGGGATGGTCCGGGGCGTGGCCACCGACCTCGACGATCTGTGCGAAGCGACCAACGTGTCGCGCCGCCTGCTGGACGGTCCCGATCAGCTCGTCCTGGGCGAGGTGGTGTGAACACGAACAGGAGACCAGGATGCCGTCGCGCGGCAGCAGCTGCATCGCGAGCTGGTTCAGCTTGCGATAGGCCGCCTGCCCCTTCGGGATGTCGCGCCGTCGCTTGATGAACGCCGGCGGATCCACGACGATCACGTCGTAGCGCTCCCCGGCCTCGCGCAGGCTGGCGAGCGCGTCGAACGCGTCGTCGCGCAGGGTGCGAACCGCCAGATCGTTCGCCGCCGCGGTGGCCTCGAGCAACTCGAGCGCCGGGGCGGAGGAATCGACGCAGGTCACGTCTGCCGCCCCGGTCCGCGCGGCGGCCAGTCCCCAGGCCCCGAGGTAGCTGAAGACGTCGAGGACCCGCGCCCCCGCGACATACTTCAGGAAGGCGCGACGGTTGGACGCCTGGTCGTAGAACCAGCCGGTCTTCTGGCCGCTGCCGATCGGCACGCGGAAACGCACGCCATTCTCCTCGACCCAGGTGTGGTCCACCGCGTCCCCCAGCGCCGTCTCGACGTAGCTCGGCAGGCCCTCGAGCTCACGCGCCGCCGAATCGTTCTTCCAGACCACGGAGCGCGGCGCGATGACCTTCTCGAGGGCCGCGACCACGTCGCCCTTGAGCGCCTCCATGCCCGCCGTGCCGACCTGGCCCACCACGACGTCGCCGTAGCGATCCAGAACGAGCCCGGGCAGTCCGTCAGACTCGCCGTAGGCCAGGCGATAGAACGGCGCCGCATACAGGCGCTCGCGCAGTGCCAGGGCCACCTGCAGGCGATGCACGAGCAACGAGCTGCCGGGCGGGTAGCGGCCGTCGCGGCCAAGGATGCGCGCGCAGATGAGCGCGTGCGGATTGACGTAGGCGTAGCCGAGAAAACGCTCGCGATCACCGATCACGCGGCACAGTGCGCCG
The DNA here is from genome assembly GCA_963823535.1 of uncultured Gammaproteobacteria bacterium. Classification (GTDB taxonomy): domain Bacteria; phylum Pseudomonadota; class Gammaproteobacteria; order Steroidobacterales; family Steroidobacteraceae; genus RPQJ01. Next base: position 160,485 of record CAWGLZ010000001.1, on the reverse strand, counting down.
GGCGCGAACGCCGTGAGCGGCGTCCGCGCGGTATCGACCTCGTTGCTGAAGACCCACAGGTGGCCTGCCACGAGCCGACGGTCTTCCCGTGGCTTGAGGCGCAGTTCGGGCAGGGCAAGCCCCGCGGGGGGTGCCTCGGCAGCGTGCGTCATCGTGCAGGTCTCGTTCCGATATAGTTACCCATTCTATCCGACCGCCCGGCGCCTCCCGATGAAAACCGACCTGCCGCACGCGCACCGCAACCGCCTGGCCGGAGAAACGAGCCCCTACCTGCTGCAGCACGCCGACAATCCCGTCGACTGGTACCCGTGGGGGCCGGAGGCCCTCGAACGCGCGCGCGCGGAGGGCAAGCCGATCCTGCTGTCGATCGGCTATTCCGCCTGCCACTGGTGCCACGTGATGGCGCACGAGTCGTTCGAGGACGACGCGACCGCGGCACTGATGAACGAGCTGTTCGTGAACGTCAAGGTGGACCGCGAGGAGCGTCCCGATCTCGATCGCATCTACCAGACCGCGCACCAGATGCTCACGCAGCGTGGCGGCGGCTGGCCGTTGACCATGTTCCTGTCCGCGCACGACCAGCGGCCGTTCTTCGGCGGCACCTATTTCCCGGACGAGGCGAAATACGGCATGCCCGCCTTTCGCGACATCCTCACGCGCGTCGCGGAGTACTACCGGGAGCACGCCGAGGACATCCGCCGCCAGGGCGATGCGCTGGTACAGGTGTTCGGCGAACTGCTGCCTGCGCCGGCACCGCAAGACGCGACCCTCGACCGGGGGCCGCTCGGGACCGCTCGCACCGCGCTGCAGCGGGATTTCGACGGCCAGTACGGCGGCTTCGGCGACGCGCCCAAGTTCCCGCACCCGATGAACCTCGAGTTCCTGCTCCGCGCGTGGCGGGCGACGTCCGACACGGACGCGCCCGACCTGCAGGCCCTGTACATGGCGACCCTGACGCTCACGCGCATGGCCGAAGGCGGTCTCTACGACCAGCTCGGCGGCGGCTTCTGCCGTTATTCCGTCGATCCGCACTGGATGATCCCGCACTTCGAGAAGATGCTGTACGACAACGGCCAGCTGCTGGCCGTGAATGCGCAGGCGGCGGTCGCGACCGGCGACGCGCTGTTCCGCCGCGTCACGCAGGAAACCGCCGACTGGATACGGCGCGACATGGAAAGTCCGGCGGGTGCCTATTACTCGACGCTGGACGCGGACTCCGAGGGTCACGAGGGTCGCTTCTACGTCTGGACGCCGGAGCAGGCGCAGGCGCTCGTCGAGGAACCGGAGTACGCCGTACTGTCGCGGCGTTTCGGACTCGATCGCGCGGCGAACTTCGAGGGCAGCTGGCACCTGCACGCCTTCGAACCGCTGGAGAAGGTCGCCGGTGAACTCGGCATCGGCGAGGCGGAGGCCGAGGCGCGGCTCGACCGCGCGCGCGGCCGGCTGCTCGCCGCACGCAACCAGCGGACCTGGCCGGCCCGCGACGAGAAGATCCTCACCAGCTGGAACGGACTCGCGATTGCCGGCCTGGCCGCCGCCTCACGAGCGCTCGCGCGCGACGACTATGCGGACTCCGCCGCACGGGCCGTCGCGTTCCTGCGCGAGCACTGCTGGTCCGACGGACGGCTGCTGGCCGTGCATAAGGACGGTCGCAGCCGCTTCCCGGCCTACCTCGACGACCACGCCTGTCTCGCGTGGGGCCTGCTCGAACTGCTGCAGGCCCGCTGGCACGGACCCTGGCTCGACTGGACGATCGAGCTCGCCGAGTCGCTGCTCGTGCATTTCGAGGACCGCGACGCCGGGGGCTTCTTCTTCACGGCCGACGACCACGAGTCGCTGATCCTCCGCCCGAAGACCTTCGGCGACGATGCGACGCCCGCCGGCAACGGCGTGGCCGCGCGCCTCCTGGTGCGACTGGGATTCCTGCTGGCGGAGCCGCGCTACCTCGATGCCGCCGGGCGCACCCTGCGCGCGGCCTGGCCGCTGCTCGAGCGCTACCCGCACGCGCACACCAGCCTGCTGATGGCCCTGGACGAGTGGACCGACCCGCCGCGGATCGTCGTCCTGCGCGGACCGCGGGACGACGTGGCCACCTGGCGCAGCGAACTGGACAAGCTGTATGACCCTCGCCGCGTCGTGCTCGCCATCCCGGCCGAGGCCGGAGACCTGCACCCCGCCCTCGCGGACAAGCGTCCCGGGTCCTCCACGGTCGCGTACGTCTGCCGTGGCACCACCTGCTCGCCGCCGCTGGCGACGCTCGGTGCGCTGGTACGCTCCCTCAAGGCGCCCGCCGAGTGAGACACCCGCCGCCAACCCCGAGAACTGACCGGAGACCACGACACATGCGCTGGACCTTGCTGCTGCTCGCCCTCGGATCACTCACTGCCGCCGCGGCCGATGCCCTGGCACCCCCGACCGCAGAGGTCACGCTGGTCCAGGCCGGCCGCCTGCTCGATCGTCCCGGCCACGCACCGCGCGGCCCGAGCACGATCGTGATTCGCGACGGGCGCATCGCCGAGGTTCGCGAGGGTTACGTCGCGGGACCCGCCGTCGGCGCCCCGGCGGCGAGCGTGATCGACCTGCGCGATCGCTTCGTCCTGCCAGGGCTCATCGACAGCCACGTGCACCTGACGTCCGACGCGGGCGGCGTGGCGGCGCAGCTCGAGGCGGTGCAGCTGAGCCCGGCCGCGAAGGCCTACAACGCACTCGCCAACGCCCGCAAGACGCTGGCCGCCGGATTCACCACCGTGCGCAACCTCGGCGACCGCGACGGCGTGACGCTCGCGCTGCGCGACGCCATCCGCGACGGCCAGGTCGTCGGACCGAACATCGTCGATGCCGGCACGTCGATTTCCACGACCTCCGGCCACATGGACGGCGCCCTCGGATTCCGTGACGACCTCCGCCCGGCACTCGATAGCCACGCCAACCTGTGCGATGGAGCCGACGCGTGTCGCCAGGCCGTGCGCCGCCAGATCGCGCGCGGCGTCGACGTCATCAAGATCGCCACGACGGGCGGCGTGAACAGCCGCATCGGTGCCGGGCTGGGCCAGCAGATGTTCGAGGACGAGGCCCGGGCGATCGTCGAGACCGCGCGGCTCTACGGCAAGAAGGTGGCCGTGCACGCCCACGGCGCGGACGGCGTCAAGCTCGCCCTCGCGGCGGGCGCGGACTCGATCGAGCACGGCACGGTCATGGACGACGAGTGCATCGAGCTGTTCCGCAAGTCGGGGGCCTACTACGTGCCCACGATGTCGACCGTCAACGGCTACCTGGAGCGCATCGCCGCAGACCCGAACGCCTATTCCCCGGCCGTGCGGGCCAAGGTGGACTGGCGCATCCGCGTCACCGGAGAGTCCCTGCGCAAGGTGGTGCCGCGCGGCGTCAGGATAGCCTTCGGCACGGATGCCGGCGTCAGCAAGCACGGGCGCAACGCCGACGAATTCGAATGGATGGTGAAGTTCGGCATGACGCCGTCGCAGGCCATCGAGGCCGCCACCGTGAACGCCGCCGACCTGCTCGGGCTGTCCGCCGACGTGGGCTCGGTCGAGCCCGGCAAGCGCGCCGACCTCGTCGCCGTGGACGGCGATCCGCTCGAGGACGTGACCGTGCTCAAGCAAGTGGCCTGGGTCATGAAGGATGGCGTCGTGCGGCTCAAGGGCCGCCTGGCGGCGACCGCAGACTAGTAGGCGGTCAGGGCCGCCCGGCTGCGGGGCGTGACGCTCGCCCCGCCCGGACCCGCGAAGCTCACCGGCACGGACTCGCTGCGCATGCCCGCGTTCCTCAGCACCACGAAGTGCAGGTGGGGCCCGCTCGAGTAGCCGGTGTTGCCGGAGTTCGCGATGTACTCGCCCTGCGCCACCCGCTGGCCCGGGCGAACGCGGACCGTGTCCATCTGCAGGTGTGCGTACACGGCCGTCGTGCCGTCGTCATGGAGGATCTGCACGAAGTTGGCTTCGTCGCGGGTTTCCTGCGTGATGCCACCGCGGAAGAACTTGTGGGCGACGTTGATCACGAGGCCGTCACGCGCGGCATGCACGGCGGAGCCGACGGGCATCGCGATGTCGATCGCATTGCGGCTGCCGGCATCCCGGTGGGTGACGGCGTCGGGCGGGGCCTGGGTGACCACGAACGTCCGCGCGGGCGCGAACGGCGCCCGGTAGGGTCCCGGCGGCGCGTGGCTGGCGGCCGGGTCACCGATGACGTAGCCGTAGTCGAAGCGTATCTGGCCGGTGCCCGGTGGCGCCGGGACCTCGAGCAGGATCTTTTCGGAGCGCGCCTCGACGACATCGCGCGCGCCCTGCTCCCGCCCGTCGGCGCCGGCGGCCCGGACTCCGAACTCGACCGTGCAGCGGCATTCGTTCACCGCGACCAGGGCGATCCCGGCCGCGGACGAGCGCGGCTCGACGACGATGCGCGGCGAGGCATTGCCGACGGCGACGCTCACCGTCTCCGCCGGCTGGCGATTCGCGGGCGGCCGATCCGTGTAGACCCAGCGGCCGTCGGCGTCCTTGTAGCGATAGACCTGCTGGGCCGCGGACGGCATGGCCGTCGCCAGCAACACTGCCACCACGCCGATCACCCTCATTCGTGCAGCGATCATGACTCGAAGCCTAGCGTGGCGCCGCCGTGGAGACAGCCCCTTTTCACACCCATCCTGGCTGAAATCCGCAACGGGTCACGGAAGCGTCCGTCCGAGGCGGCGGCGCAGTTCCGCGGCCAGCGGGCCGTCGACCGCCGGGTCGAACGGACGGGCCGTCGACCAGTCGAGGCTCCAGGGATGCGCGGTCCGCACCGCTTCGGGCTCGTCCGCCCGCCGGGGGAAGACGTGTGCATGCAGCGCGGGTTCGACGTTGCCGAACATCGCATAGTTGATGCGGATGGCGCCGGTGAGTTCGAGCAGCGCCTGGCCGAGCGCGGCCATGTCGGCGAGGAAGGCCGACTGGCCCGTCGCCGGCAGTGCGTTCAGATGCGGCACGACGGGGTCCGGAAGCAGCAGGCAGTAGCCGGTCAGGACCTGCGGGTCTCCCATCACGACCCAGCCGCTCGGCACACGCAGGACAGCCGTGGGGTCCCGGCCGGCACGACACGCGGCGACACGACGGTGAATGGCGGTGGTCATCCCGGCACCCTCACTCGCGAAAGATGAAGTAGACCGCACCGTGCGTGCACAGGTCACCCCGCGGCGAATCGCGATGGCAAGCGGACACCGATGGCCCGCAGCTGGCGCCGGGTTTCCGCGGGGTCGCGGTGCTGGATCGCCCTCCAGCCGCACGCCTCGGCGCCGGCGACGTTCGGCGCGAGATCATCGACGAACACGGTCGCCGCCGGCTCGAGCGCAAAGCGGCGCTCGGCCTCGCGGTAAATCGCGGCCGTGGGCTTCACGGCGCCGACGCGGAAGGATGCCAGCGTGCCGTGCACCAGGCGATCGAGGCCGTACTGCGCGTCGAGGTGCCGCCAGTGGAGGTCGCCGATGTTGGACAGCAGGTAGACGCGGTACTCGTCCATGAGCCCCGAGGCCAGGTCGAACATCTCGCCCGCGCGATCGAACATGTCGAGCCAGTGCGCCTCGAGTTCGGCGGGATCGAGCGGTCGGCGCGCCATCGCCGCGACGCGCGCGAGCAGTTCCTCGCCCGTCAGTTCGCCCCGCTCGTGCGCCGCAAGGTCCACGCGCTCGAGCCACGCCGGCAGGTCCGTCATGTCGATACCCGCGGCGGCGAGGTATTCGATGAACGGCCGGTAACGCAGGCGAACGAGCACGCCGCCGATGTCGAAGACCACGTTGCGAATCATCCCGCCTCCCACGCCGGTCACGCGTGCCCGGACAGCCGCTCGAGTTCCGGTGGCTCGCCCTCGACGCGCTTCAGGCGCAGCACGAAGTCGAAGCGGTCGACGTCGGTGCAGTAGTCGAAGTCCGGACGGGGCGCCCAGTCGCAGGCAGGATCGAAGAACTTCTGCGCAGCCGGTGCGTCCCGCAGGCGTTCGCGCACCTCCCCGAGCGGCGCAGGCCGGCCCTCGAGCATCAGGCGCAGGCACTCCGCGTAGAGGTCGTCCTCGGCGCAGCGCTCCCGGGCCTCGTGGCCCATGCGCACCAGCGACACGCGCTCGGGAGCACGCCGCCGGAGGTCAGCGGCCACCGCGGAGATGTTCACGAACGCCCCGGTCAGCACCTCGTCCGCAAACACCGCGTTGACGAGGCCCTGGGTCCCCGCGTGCGTCGTGTGGATCAGCGTCCTGCCCCGCAGGTCGAGTGCGCGGATCTCCGTCGGCGAATTTCCGGCGTCGAAACCCGGCAGGCGGCGGGTATGGCGCTCGCCGGCGAGCACCGCACCGGGCAGGCGGCGGCCGAGTTCGAGCGCTTCCTCGATCTCGCCGACCGGCAGCACGCGGGCGGCACCCGCGTCGAAGGCATACGCCGCGACGGAAAACGCGCGAAATACGTCGATGATGACCGCGACGCCGCGGGCCTCGCGCGCCCCGGCCACGTGATCGTAGACTTCAACCTTCACCTCGCCCTCCCTGCCCCTGGATCGCGATCGTCGCCGTGCGACCGATCCCTCATCACCGTCCGACGTCCTCGCCGAAATCCGCCCGCAGGGCGGCAATGTCCGGATCGACGCTCACCACGTTCTCCGCCGAGGCCGCGCGCCGCAGGCGGTCGCGCACCGCGTCCCAGGCCTCGCCCACCGGCACCTCCTCGACCAGGATCGCCCGGGCACCCGACTTGTCCAGGGCGCGCAGGTTCACGTACAGCTCGCGCGCGTAGAGGTCGGCGCGTCGTCCGGCATTGATCCAGGTCATGAACTTGTTGGCCGCGCGCGGCGGCCGCATCGCCAGCACGGCGACCTTCTCGTGGTCCGCCGTGAGTTGCTTGACGACCTCCTCGAGCGTGCGACTGTTGACGATGCTGAGCGGGGTCGCGGGCGCATAGTGCTTCGCATCGGAACCGGGGACGCGCGGCGCGACGGCCTCGCCGCCGTCGACGATCGCCGGCACGACCGTCCGCAGCTGCGTGAGCGTGACGAAGCCCGGTCGCAGCACGCGCGGCACCTCGTCCACGCACGAGACGATCGTGGATTCCAGACCGATCTTGCAGTCTCCGCCGTCGAGGATGATCTTCAGCGCATCGCCGAACTCCTCGCGCACGTGTTCCGCTCGCGTCGGGCTGACGTGGCCGTAGCGGTTCGCCGAGGGGGCCGCGATGCCGCTGCCGAACGCCCGCAGCAGCTGCTGGGCCACCGGGTGGCCGGGCACCCGCACCGCGACGGTGTCCTGGCCGCCGGTAATGGCGAGGTCGACCGCCGGCGCACGTCGCAGCACCAGCGTCAGCGGGCCCGGCCAGAAGCGCTCGGCCAGTGCCTGGGCCGCGGGCGGCACGCTGAGCGCCCAGCGCTCGAGCTGTCGCGGGTGGTCGATGTGGACGATCAGCGGATGCGTTGCGGGCCGGCCCTTGAGCTCGAACACCCTGCGCACGGCCGCCGGGTTCTGCGCATCGGCACCGAGGCCGTAGACGGTCTCGGTCGGAAACGCGACGACCTCGCCCTCGCGCAATGCCTCGACCGCGCGGTCGATCTCGTCCTGTGGAAGCCGTGCCATCACCATGCGCGCATGATAGCCGCAAAGAAACAGGGCCGGTGGCGCCGATGCCCGGACGCGGTATCCGGCAGCGGCGGATCAGTCGATCGGCCGGCGCTGCCAGCCGTCGGCGGAACGCGTCAGCTCGTAGGCGGGCCAGTAATGCCGGTCGAGCTTGAGGGTGATCACCTCGGTCGAGCCATTCCACGTGATCGTCTTCAGGCGCAGCGAAGACCGGTCCGCGCGGCCGCGCACCGTGGCGATGAACGCGTCGAGGTCCGGCGTCGCGCGTCCATCCACTTCGACGATGCGGCGGCCGGCGAAGAGCTTGTAGCGCGTGGCCGGCGAACCGTAGGAAAAGTAGGCAACGAAGACGCCCTCCGGCGGAATGCCGCGTTGCGCCGACATCGCGCGATGCGGTGCATGCAGCACCGCGCCGGCCCAGAGCAGCAGCCGGTCGATGTCGGAGCCATCGAGGGCCGCGGTCTCCACCTCGAGCGTCTGCTCTGCACCGTCGCGCAGGACGGTCACCTGCACCCGCGCAGCGCGCGTCGCACGCTCCACTTCCCGGAAACGGTGCACGACCTGCCCGTCCACGGCGAGGACGAGATCGCCTTCCCGCATCACGTCCGCGGCCGGCGATCCCGCCACGACGCGGGCGACGCTGAGCGCCTGTCGATGCATGCCGTTGCGGGCCTCGAGCCGGCTGACCCACTCGTCGGGCAGTCCGCGCTTGCGGGCGGCCGACAGCGGCACGGCCTCGAACTCCGCCTCGAGCGAATAGATCGGCCGTCCCGAACGCGAGGCCTCGACCAGCTCGACGACGAGATCGATCGGCACACCGCGGTTGACCTGGACCATCTCGCGACCGCTTTCCGCGGCGAAGCTCGACCACAGTGCCCGCACGCGACCGTCGCGTCCCGCGATCACGCCGTCGAAGTCCGTCGGCGCGTTCACCAGCGTCGCGACCTCGAGGTTGGCTTCGCGGAACTGCAGTGTGCGCGACAAGGGAAAACTGACGTCGTCGACGGACGCCACGGTGGTGGCGATGGCCCGGACACGCGAATCGCTGCCGAGGCCGACGACCGTCACGTTCTCCCCCGACGCGAGCTCGCGCGCATCGAGCCGGGCCGAGCGCAGGGGCGTGCCGTCGAGCAGCCGTGGATCGAACGAGACCAGCGCGAGGTTGTGCAGCGGATGCAGGTACTCGACGCGTCCGGGCACCTCGACCGACCCGGCCACCGTGATGCGCACGTCGCCCACCGCCACCGGGACCGTGTTGCGGTCGACCGCCACCAGCCCTCGCTCGGCGTCGACCAGCAGCCCGGTGCCGTGGTAGTTGCGTTCGGTAACGCCCGCGACGGAGAACGGCATGTCGAAATTGACCAGCACGAGGGACGGTGCAAGCTGGTCCGCGACGGGATCACCCGTGGCGACGAAGGTCGTTCGGGCGGGATCCTCCGGCTCGGCCACGGGTGGCGGGGCCAGCTCGCGGCAGGGCCAGTAGCCGGTCGCATCGTCGCGCGTGCATTGTCGTGCCGGAAACCAGCGCCGATCCATGCGCATCACGCTCGTCTGCGTGCCCTGCGGATCATCGAGCGTCCGATAGCGCAGCGTGGCCCGACCACCGTCCGGCGTGCCTGCGACGGCTTGCTCGAAATCGGCGAGCGACGCGACGGCCTGGCGGCCCACGCGGGTGACGACGGCGCCGCGCGGCACCCCCGCGGCGCCGAGCGAGTACCCGGGATTGGCGACGAAGACCCCCTCGACCGATGCGTTGAAATGACGCGCCATCTGGTAGGACAGCGTGTGCACGACGGCGTCGCCGAACTCGAGATAGGCCGCCGGCGTGATCGCGTGCAGGTCCAGCACCTCGAGCCTCCGCTCGAGACGCTCGCCGCCCCGCTCGATCTCGACGTCGATCGTGTCGCCCACGGACTCGTCGAGGACGTGCGCCAGCGGATCGAAGGTGGCGACGAGCCGGCCGTTCACCCGCACGAGGATGTCCCCCGGCTGCAGTGCGCCTTCGGTCGGGGATCCCGGCAGCACTTCCGCCACGACGAGCATTCCGGTGAGCGCGGGCGCCGCCCGCCGCGCGGCCGCCTGCGTTTCGGCACGCAGACCGAGCCGCTCCAGTTCGTCGTAGGGCGTGTACGCGAACACGGCCTGCAGCGTCCCGCGGGTTATCGGTTGTCCCGCCTGGATCTTGCGCAGCGCGCGCTGCACCCGCTCGAGCGGCAGGTAGAAGCTGGAGGCGGCGCCCGTGCTGCCGCCGGCGTTCAGGCCGACGACCCGGCCCCGGATGTCGAGCACCGGTGAACCCGAGGACCCGCCGGACGTCCCGGAGGCGGCCTGGATGTAGAACGTGTTGAAGTCGTTGTACTTGCCGACGCCGTAATCCGGTGCCGCCCGGTCGAGGCGCGCAAGGGTCCCGGCCAGGATCGACAGCTGCTCCCCGGCGTCGTTGCCCACGACGCGAATCTCGGTTCCGATCTGGGCGCCCTCGGGATGCAGCGGCAGGGCAGTCGGCGTCACGTAGCGCAGCCGGGCGGGATCGTAGCGATAGAAGCCGAAATCGTGCACCGGATCCCGGTACACCGCGTGCAGCTCGACTTCTTCGCGGTTCTGGAACACGGCCGTGGCGATCACCGGGCCAGGGGTGACCACGTGGCGGTTGGTGAGAATGAGCCCGCGCTCCGCATCGACGACGAACCCCGTCGCCTGGCTCGACTGGTTCCATTCCGTGTCGAAGGCCCTCGCCTGGTCGATCTCGATGGTGACCACCGAGGGCGCGATGCGCGACAGCGTCTGGTCCCAGGCCGGCGTCTCCGCGCGTCCCGGGCAAGGCAAGGCCGCGACGACGAAGGCGAGCCACGCCCAGCCCGAGAGGACGGTCGAACGCATCACAGGCGGCGGCCGAACGCCGCGAGGAAGCGATCCTCGAACTCGGTGCGGGTGAAGTGATGCAACTGCGTCCCGCCATGCGCGACCTTGATCGCGCCCATGAGCGAGGCGACGCGTCCGGTGGTCTCCCAGTCGAGGCCGTTCTGGAGGCCGAAGATGAGTCCGGCACGGTAGGCGTCGCCGCAACCGGTGGGATCGGTGACCGCCTCGGGCGCCACCGGCGGAATGCGGATCTCGCGACTGTCGGCGTGGATCACGCTGCCTTCCGCGCCGCGCGTGACGATGAGCGCGCGCACGCGCCGGCCGAGCTCGTCCAGCGAGCACCCGGTTCGCTCCTGCAGCATCCGTCCCTCGTAGTCATTCACGGCGACCCAGGTCGCCTTGTCGACGAAGTCGAGCAGTTCCCGGCCGTCGAACATGGGCAGCCCCTGCCCCGGGTCGAACAGGAGCGGGATCCCGGCTTCCGCGAACTGCGCCGCGTGCTGCACCATGCCCTCGCGTCCGTCCGGGGCCACTACGCCGAGCGTGATGCCGTCGCCGTCCGGCACCCGGTTGAGGTGGGCATGGCTCATCGCGCCGGGATGGAACGCCGTGATCTGGTTGTCGTCGAGGTCCGTGGTGATGAACGCCTGCGCCGTGTACTCGCCATCGATGGTGCGGACGTGGGTGAGGTCGACCGAGCGTCCTCGCAGCCAGTGCGCGTATGGGCCGAAATCGTGGCCGACGGTGGCCATCGGCGCTCCGCGCCCGCCCAGCAGCGCGAGGTTGTAGGCGATGTTGCCGGCGCAGCCACCGAAGTTGCGCCGCAGGCTGGGCACCAGGAAGGAGACGTTCAGGAGATGGATCTGGTCGGGCAGGATGTTCTCGCGAAAGCGGCCGTGGAAGACCATGACCGTGTCGAAGGCGAGGGAGCCGCAGATGAGAGCCGTCATGGGGTGGGCGTCGCCGTCCAGGCAAGGTCGAGCTGCTTCGCGGCCCGGACGTCGTCGAGGCGGCGTACCGGCAGGGTGTAGGGCGCGCCCTTGAGCCTGGCCGGGTCCGTCTGCGCCTCCTCACGGATCGCGACCATTGCGTCGACGAACGCGTCGAGCTCTTCCTTCGACTCGGTCTCCGTGGGCTCGATCAGCAGGCATTCGGGGACCAGCAGCGGGAAGTAGGTCGTGGGCGCGTGGAAACCGTAGTCCAGCAGGCGCTTGGCGAAGTCCATCGCCGTCGTGCCATGGTCCCGGGCCTCCCGCCGCAGCGTGACGATGAATTCGTGGCCGGCGCGTCGGCCGGGATATGCGAGCTCGAAGCCCGCCGCGCTCAGGCGCGCCATCAGGTAGTTGGCATTGAGCGTCGCGAACTCGGAGACGCGATGCATACCCTCCCGCCCGAGCATGCGCATGTAGACGTAGGCGCGCAGCAGCACGCCGGTGTTGCCCATGAAGGCCGACAGCCGGCCGATGGTCTGGGGCAGGTCCTTCTCGGTGAACCAGCGGTAGCGCTCTCCGTCCAGGGCGACCAGCGGCACCGGCAGGAACGGCAGCAGGCGCTCGCTCACGCCGACGGCGCCGGACCCCGGCCCACCCCCGCCATGGGGCGTGGAGAACGTCTTGTGCAGGTTCATGTGAATCACGTCGAATCCCATGTCCCCGGGCCGCACCTTGCCCAGGATCGCGTTCAGGTTCGCGCCGTCGTAGTAGAGCAGGCCACCGGCGTCGTGGACGATCTCCGCCACTTCGCGGATGCGGCGCTCGAACACGCCAAGTGTGGACGGGTTGGTGAGCATGATCCCGGCCGTCTGCGGGCCCACGGCGGCGCGCAGTGCGTCGAGATCGATGTCGCCGTTCGCCAGCGAGGCGATCTCCCTGACCGTGCAGCCGCACATCGTCGCGGTGGCGGGGTTGGTGCCGTGCGCCGCGTCCGGCACGATGATCTCGTTCCGCGCGACGTCGTTGCGCGCGCGGTGGTAGGCCCGGATCATCGCGACGCCGGCGAACTCGCCCTGCGCGCCCGCCATCGGCGTCAGCGACACGCCGCGCATGCCAGTCACTTCCTTCAGCATCTCCTGCAGCTCGTACAGGCACTGCAGCAGGCCCTGCCCGGTGGATTCGGGCGCGAGCGGGTGACGTCCTAGGAATTCGGGCAGCATCGCGAACTGGTTACAGGCCCGCGGGTTGTACTTCATCGTGCACGACCCGAGCGGGTAGAAGTGCGTGTCGATGGAAAAGTTGAGCTGCGACAGTCGCGTGAAATGGCGCACCGCCTGCAGCTCGGACACTTCCGGCAGCAGCGGAGCGTCCTCACGACGCAGGTTTGCCGGAACGGCGGCGGACACCTGCGCGAGCGGGTATTGCCCCGCGGCGCTGCGGCCCGGACGCGAATGTTCGAAGATTATCTTCTCGTGCATGTCGGGAAACCTCGATCCGTGTCAGGCCGCGGCCGCGCTCTGCATCACCTCGGCGAGCGCACGCGCGTAGGTCTCGATGTCCTCGGGCGTGCGCGTCTCGGTGGCGCACACCAGCAGCGCCTGCCCGAGCGACGGGTAGTACGCCGAAATGTCGCAACCGCCGATGATGCCGCGCGCCGCCAGCGCCTCGAGCACGCCCCGGGCCGGGCGGTCGAGCAGCAGCACGGCCTCGTGGAAGCGCGGGCCCTCGAAGGCGAGGCGCACGCCCGGCACCCGGACGAGCGCGTCGACGAGTTCGGCGGACCGCTGCATGCTGGTGGCCGCGACCTGCGCCAGCCCCTGGGGACCGACGAGCGACATGTAGATCGTGGCTGCCGTCACCAGCAGTCCCTGGTTGGTGCAGATGTTCGAAGTGGCCTTGCTGCGCCGGATGTGCTGCTCGCGCGCCTGAAGGGTGAGCGTGAAGCCCGGCTTGCCGTCGAGGTCCACGGTCCGTCCGACGATGCGGCCGGGCATCTGCCGGATGTGCTCCATGCGGGTCGTCATGAACCCGAAGTACGGGCCGCCCGACGACAGCGGCACGCCGAGCGGCTGGCCGTCGCCGCAGACGATGTCGGCACCCTTCGCGCCCCACTTGCCGGGCGGCTTGAGCAGGGCCAGCGACACCGGGTTGACCACCGCGATCACCAGCATGCCCGCGGCGTGCGCCCGGTCGGTGAGCGCGTCCACGTCTTCGAGGTTGCCGAAGAAGTTGGGCTGCTGGATGACGAGCGCGGTGATGTCCTCGCCCTGGTACTTGTCGAGGCTCGCGAGGGTCGTGCGTCCGCCCTTCGGGTCATAGGGCAGGAGCTCGAGCGCGAGCCGCTGGCTGCCCGCGACCGACTGCACCACGTCGCGGTAGACGGGATTGAGCGCCGCGGGCAGCAGCACGCGCTGCGACTTCGAGCGGCGGTTGGCGCGCACGGCCATCAGGCAGGCCTCGGCCAGCGCGGTCGCACCGTCGTAGAGCGACGCGTTCGATGCCGGCATCCCCGTCAGGCTCGCCATCATCGACTGGTACTCGTACAGGAGCTGCAGCGTCCCCTGGCTCGCCTCCGCCTGGTAGGGCGTATACGCGCTGTAGAATTCGCCGCGCGTCACGATCGACCACACCGCCGCCGGCACGTGGTGCTCGTAGGCGCCCGCCCCGATGAAGTTGAGCGGGCGTCCGTCCGTCGCGGCCCGCTGCGACATCAACCGCCCGACTTCCATCTCGGAGAGGGCCGGCGGAATCGCTTCGAGTGCCCGGGCCCTGAGGCCGGCCGGAATCTCGTCGAACAGCGATTCCGTGTCGGGCGCGCCGATCGTCTCGAGCATGTCGCGAACGTCGTCCGCAGTGTGGGGAATGAAGGGCATGGCAAAACCGTCCGTTCAGTGGGTTCCCGCGGCCAGCGCCGCTTCATAGGCATTGGCGTCGAGCAGGGAGGAAAACTGCGCCTTGTCGTCGGGACGGATGCGCATGATCCATCCCGCGCCGTACGGATCCTGGTTGATCAGCTCGGGCTGCCCGCCCAGTTCGGCATTGCCGGCCACCACTTCCCCGCTCACCGGGCTGTAGACGTCCGAGGCCGCCTTCACGGACTCCACGACGGCTGCGGCCTCGCCGGCAGTGACGCGGCGGCCCGCGTCCGGCACCTCGACGAACACCAGGTCGCCCAGGGCCTGCTGGGCATGATCCGAAATCCCCACCGTGACGGTGCCGTCGGTCTCGAGACGAGCCCATTCGTGGGACTTGAGGAAGCGCAGGTCGGCTGGAACGTTGCTCATGGTCTGCTCCGTGGGAAAGACTCTCTACAGTGCAATCGCGATCTTGCCGTGGCGCACGAAGGGCGGGCGCACCACGGTCGCATTCAACAGCTGGCCACGGATCTCGACCTCGCAGCGGTTGCCCGTCTGCGAGGGGACGCGCGCCAGGCCGATCGAGCGCTCGAGTGTCGGCGAGAACGTGCCGCTCGTCACCTCGCCCTCGCCGATCGCGGGCACGATCACCTTCTGGTGCGAGCGGAGCACGCCGCGATCGGTCAGCACGAGTCCGACGAGCTTGCGTGCCACGCCGCTCGCTTTCTGGGCGGCCAGCGCGCCGCGGCCGATGAACTCGCGGTCCTGGGGATCCCAGGCGATGGTCCAGCCGAGCCCCGATTCGAGTGGCGACGTCGACTCGTCCATGTCGCTGCCGTAGAGGTTCATGCCGGCCTCGAGGCGCAGCGTGTCGCGCGCGCCGAGGCCGCATTGCGCGACGCCCGCGTCGCGCAGGCGCGCCCACAGCCCGGTCGCCTCCGTGGCCGGCAGCATGATCTCCCAGCCATCCTCACCCGTGTAGCCGGTGCGGGCGACGAACCAGTGATCCGCGGCGATTCCGAAGAAGTTCCCGAGTTCCAGGGCACGGCTCGCCAACGCCGGGTCCAGCACGCGCGACGCTTTCTCGCGCGCATTGGGGCCCTGCACGGCGATCATCGACAGGTCGAAGCGCGGCTCGACCGAGACGTCGAACGCGCCCGCATGCGCCCTGAGCCAGTCGAGGTCCTTGTCGCGGGTGCCGGCGTTGACGACCATGCGATACCACTGGTCGTTCAGGTAGTAGACGATGAGGTCGTCGATCACGCCGCCGTGTTCGCGAAGCATGCAGGAATAGAGCGCCTTGCCCGGCTCGGCGAGCCTGGCGACGTCGTTCGCCAGCAGGCGGCGCAGGTAGTCACGCACGCGCTGGCCGCGCAGGTCGACGACGCACATGTGCGAGACGTCGAACATCCCGGCATCCCGGCGCACCATGTGGTGCTCTTCGATCTGCGAGCCGTAGTTCACCGGCATGTCCCAGCCGCCGAAGTCCACCATGCGTGCGCCGGCGGCGACGTGGACGTCATAGAGTGGTGTGCGCATTCCCATTGTTGTTGTCCTGGAAGCCCAGCCAATAAAAAAGGCGGCAGGCCGTTCCGGCCTGCCGCCCCTCTGTCCTGTGACCTGAGAGATCGGGTACCGGTGGACCGGTGCCGCACCCCTTCGGTGGACCCCTCGCGGGATCGCTCTCCAGAGCCCACCAGGCGACGCCGTTCATTTGCCTGAGCGTTTCCGGGCGGGTTGCGCCTTCGGCGGACCGAACTGGTCTCTCTCCGGACGGGCCTTGCGATGGGTGACCTCATGGTACCCCAGGCTCCCGGGTTCGGCCAGCCGACCCGATCGGCCACGAGCTTGCCATGCAGGCTGCATCGAACGAAGATCCCCCCGATCGCGATCTGGAGCAAGACCCCTGATGCATGTGCCGAAGTCCTGTGCTGTTCGTTGCCGCCCTGCTGTGTGGATTCGCGGCCTCGGCGCCGCGCGCGGCAGATGCCCCCCCGGATCGGCTGCACGTGCTGTTCGAGGAGGAGTGGGAACGCGGCCTGCGCGAGAATCCCACCCGGGCGACCTACCTCGGCGACCATCGCTTCGACCGCGAGTGGCCGGACCTGTCGGCGGAGATGCTCGCTCGCCGTCATGCGGCCGACCTCCAGGTGCTGGCGGATCTGCAGGACATCCCGGACTCGGCGCTCGGCGAGTCCGACCGCCTCAACCGCGACCTTTTCCGGCGACTCTACGAGCAGGACGTCGCGGCGTATCGTTACGGCTTGCAGCACTTCGCCGTGACGCAGCGACGCAGCGTGCAGACGGCGCACGAGCTGGCCGAACTGATCCACTTCGGATCGGCGGCCGATTATGAGAACTGGATGGCGCGCATGGCCGGCATCGGCCGCTATGTCGACCAGACGATCGAGCTGTTGAAGGGCGGCATGGCGACCGGTCGGGTGCAGCCGCGCGTCATCATGGAGCGCGTGCCGGCGCAGATCGCCCGCCAGGTCGTCGAGGATCCGTCCGACAGTCCCTTTTTCGGACCCTTCCGCGCGATGCCTGCGTCCCTGGCACCGACCGAGCAGGAACGCCTGCGCGCCGAGGCACGCCGGCTCATCGCCGCGGACGTCGTGCCGGCCTACCGCCGCCTCCACGCGTTCTTCGTCAACGAGTACCTCCCCGCCTGCCGGGCCACCGACGGTATCTGGGACACGCCGGGCGGCGCGGCGTGGTACCAGCAGCGCATCCGGTGGTTCACGACGACCGGGCTCATTGCGGACCAGATCCACGACATCGGCCTTGCCGAGGTGGCGCGCATCCGCGGCGAGATGCAGAAGATCATCGACAGCGTAGGTTTCAAGGGTAACTTCACGGAATTCCTCGAGTTCCTCCGGACGGATCCGCGCTTCCGTTACACGGATGGCGAGTCCCTGCAGCGCGCCTACGAGGTCATGGCCAAGCGCATCGACCCGCTGCTGCCGCAATACTTCGGCCGGCTGCCGCGCATGCCCTACGGCATACGCCCCATCCCCGCCGAATCGGCGCCCGACACGACCACCGCGTACTACCAGCCGCCGGCGCTGGACGGGCGCCGGGCAGGCTTCTACTACGTGAACCTCTACAAGCCCGAGGAGCGCCCGACGTACGAGATCCCGGTCCTGACCATCCACGAGGCCGTGCCGGGCCACCACCTGCAGATCGCCCTCGCCCAGGAACTCGGCGACCTGCCGAAGTTCCGCCGGAACTTCGAGGCCACGGCTTTCGTCGAGGGCTGGGCGCTCTACAGCGAGAGCCTCGGCGAGGAGATGGGGCTTTACGACGATCCCTACGACAAGTTCGGCCAGCTCACCTACGAGATGTGGCGGGCCGTGCGGCTGGTGGTGGACACCGGCATCCATCACAAGCGCTGGTCGCGGTCCCGGGCCATCGAGTTCTTCAAGGCGAACGCCGCGAAAAGCGAACTCGACATCGTCAACGAGATCGACCGCTACATTTCCTGGCCGGGCCAGGCGCTCGCCTACAAGATCGGCGAACTGCGCATCCGGGAACTGCGCGCGCGCGCCGAGACCGCACTCGGCCCGGCGTTCGACCTGCGCGAGTTTCACGACGTGGTGCTGGGCAGCGGCGCGATTCCGCTCGACGTGCTCGAGGCCAATGTCTCGGCGTGGCAGGCCGGGAGACCCGGGACCCGCTAGCGGACAGGTGCATTGCCGCTCACCGCGGCCCCGAGCGCGGGCCAGGCGAACGTGGCCAGGGGGCGAGTCCTGGCAGTGCCCGAATGGACTTCGCCGTGCGAAACGCGTCGACGCTACAATGCTCGGCCTCACGACTGCGGTTCAGCCTGATGTCCCCTGCGATCCGTCGCCCGTCCGTCCCGGTCCGCATTGGCCACGTCACCGTGGGGGCCAGCCACCCCATCGTCGTGCAGTCCATGACGAACACCGACACCGCGGACGTCGAGGGCACGGCGCTGCAGGTCCGCGCACTGGCGATCGCGGGATCCGAACTGGTCCGCGTCACCGTCAACACCGAGGAGGCCGCCAAGGCCGTACCGCAGGTGGTCGAGCGGCTCGCGCAACTCGGCGTGAGCGTGCCCATCGTGGGCGACTTCCACTTCAACGGGCACAAGCTGCTGCGGGAGCATCCCGCGTGCGCGGCGGCGCTCGCCAAGTACCGCATCAATCCGGGCAACGTGGGTCGCGGCAGCAAGCGCGACCCGCAGTTCGCCGAGATGATCGAGATCGCCTGCCGGCACGACAAGCCGGTGCGCATCGGCGTCAACTGGGGCAGCCTGGACCAGGACCTGCTCACCCGTCTGATGGACGAGAACTCCCGCCAGGCCGACCCGCTCGACGCCACAGACGTCATGCGCGAGGCCATCGTCGTGTCGGCCCTCGAGAGTGCCCGGCGGGCCGAGGAACTCGGCCTGCCCCACGACCGGATCGTGATCTCCTGCAAGGTGAGCGGCGTGCAGGACCTGATCGCCGTCTACCGCAGCATCGCGGCGCGTTGCGATCACCCGCTGCATCTCGGCCTCACCGAAGCAGGCATGGGCTCCAAGGGCATCGTCGCCTCGACGGCCGCGATGAGCGTGCTGCTGCAGGAAGGCATCGGCGACACGATCCGCGTGTCGCTCACGCCCGACCCGGGCGGCGATCGGACCCAGGAGGTGATCGTCGCGCAGGAGATCCTGCAGACGATGGGTTTGCGCTCGTTCACGCCGATGGTCGTCGCCTGCCCGGGCTGCGGCCGCACGACGTCCACGTATTTCCAGGAACTCGCCCAGAAGATCCAGTCGCACCTGCGAGAGCGCATGCCGGAGTGGCGCAAACGCCACCCGGGCGTCGAGCAGATGAGCGTCGCGGTGATGGGCTGCGTCGTGAACGGACCCGGCGAGAGCAAGCACGCGAACATCGGTATCAGCCTCCCGGGCACCGGCGAGCGGCCGGTCGCGCCGGTCTACATCGACGGCGAGAAGGGACCGACACTCAAGGGCGAGCGCATCGCCGAGGAGTTCCAGCAGCTGGTCGAGCAATACGTCGAACGCACCTACGTGCAGGGGAACGCGCAATGAACACGCTGCGTGATCGAAGATGCACCGCTTGCGCGCCCGGTACCCCGGCGCTGTCGCCCGACCGGGCCTCCGAGCTGCTCCGGCAGCTGGCGCCCGACTGGCGGCTGTCGGAGGACGGCGGATCGCTGAAGCGCTCCTTCGGCTTCGAGGACTTCTACCGCACCATGGCGTTCGTAAACGCCGTCGCGTGGATCGCGAACGCCGAGGACCACCATCCCGACCTCGAGCTGGGTTACAACTACTGTCGCGTGACGTTCTCGACGCATTCGATCGGCGGGCTGTCGGACAACGACTTCATCTGCGCCGCGAAGGTGGACGCCTTGTAGAACGACCGGCCTGGTGGATCGGCAGGGGGAGACTGCATGACCGAGGAAACGAACCCGCCCGAAGCGGCCTTGCCCTTCGTCGCGCCCTGCCGACCGCTCGCCGCCTCGGCACCCCTCGGCTGGCTGCGCCGCGGCTGGCGCGACATGTGGGCCGCGCCGAGGCAGAGCCTGACCTACGGCTCCATCATAGTGCTGCTCAGCCTCGGGCTCGCGTGGGTGGCGGTCGAGTTCGGCGGCTACTGGGAACTGCTGTCGCTGGTCTCCGGTTTCATCCTGGTCGCACCCGTGCTCGCCGTCGGTACCTACGCGATCAGCAGCCAGCTGGAGCGCGGCCGGAAGCCGTCGCTGCGGCGCTGCCTGCGTGAGGAGCAGCGCGTCTTCGGCAACCTCATGGTGTTCGCGCTCATGCTGATGGTCGTGTTCCTGGTCTGGGCGCGGGCCGGGTCCGCGCTGCACGTCTTCTTCCCGATCGGCGAGCAACCGGGCTGGCGGGACTACCTGACCTTCTTCGGCATCGGCAGCGCAGTGGGATCGATCTTCGCGCTGATCGTGTTCTCCGCCGCCGCGTTCTCCCTGCCCATGATGGTGGACCGCAAGGTGGACACCGTCACCGCCGTGGTCACGAGCATCAATGCCGTGCTGCGCAACAAGCCGGCGATGGCCGTGTGGGCAGGCTGCATCGTGCTGGCCGTGGCCCCGGGCTTTGCCTTGCTGCTGATGGGCCGCGATCGTGGCGGCGGGTTCGCCTGGATCATGGTGGCCCTCGGCATCACGCTGCCCTTGATCGGTCACGCGACGTGGCACGCCTACCGGGAAACCGTGGATGCCGAGGTCTGGCCGCGGCAGGAGTGCGAGGGCGACGATTCGTGACGCCCTGCCCGGCGACCCGCTACTCCAGGAGCAGCCGGTCCAGGGCGGGATCGACCTCGTGCACGAGGTCCACCGGCAGTCGCGAGAAACGCAGGGCGGCCGCGTAGCCCCGGCGATCACCCCGCTGGTCGAGCAGCCACTGGGCGTGCTCGCAGAGCAGCGCCAGCTGCAGCGCACGGGCCAGCGTCATGGCGAGCCGGCGCGCGCCGGACTGCAGCACCTCGCCGTCCTGGCCGCCGTCCAGCCACAACGCAGCACGCTCGAGCGCGCCGATCGCCTGCCTGCCCGCCGCGGCCAGCCGTGGATCCGCGAGCTGGCGGACACTAGCCGACGCGCGGCCCATCAGGGCGGCGAGCCCCGCATGGAGATCGCTCTGCAGCAGCGCATCGAGCGACAGGACGTTGGTCGTGCCTTCCCAGATCGGCAGCACGTGGGTATCGCGCAGCAGCTGTGGCAGACCCGAGTCTTCCATGTAGCCGGCACCGCCGAGGCTCTCGATCACCTCGCTCATCACGCCCACGGCCTGCCGGCCGGTGATGAGCTTGGTGAGCGGCGCGATGAACCGCAGGAGCGACCGTTGCTGGTCGTCGATTTCACCGGATTCCGCCCGGCCGTGGAGTTCGACCAGCAGGAACGCCATCAGGGAGGCGCCCCAGGTCTCGGCCTCGAGCGCCGCCAGGGTATCGGCCAGCAGCGGTTGCCGCTCCAGCGGCTGGCCCGAGACTTCCCGGCGTGACGCGAAGGACCGGGCCAGCGCCAGTCCACGCCGCATGCAGGACGCGGCACACAGGCTGTTCCACGTGCGCGTGACCGCGAGCATCGGCTCGAAGGCGCGCATCCCGTTCGCGATGGATCCGACGAGCCGGGCACGGGTGCCTTCGAGAATCAGTCCCGCCGTCGGGACCTTGCGGGTCCCGAGCTTGTCCTCGAGCCGGTCCACGCGCAGACCGTTCAGCCGGCCCTGCTCGTCCCGCATCTCGACGTAGAACATCGCGAGACCCCGGTCGCCCGGCGGGTTGCCTTCGGGCTGCGCGAGCGTGAGCGCCATCTGCGAGCTGACCGCCCAAGCGAACCACTGGCGACCGTAGAGTCGCCAGGCATCCCCGTCCCTCACCGCGCGGACCTGGGAGCGATCGACGTCCGGACCGCCCGTCGGCTCCGTGACCCACTGGCCGCTGGTCCAGAACGCAGCTGGATCCCGCGCCGTCAGCTTCGGCACGGCCCGGTCGATCAGCGACTGGTCGCCCGATTCGAGGAGCGCGCGGGCCGCGCCGTCGGTGGTGGCGAGCGGACAGGTATAGACGTCGGAGGACGGATGAAACAGGTACACCTTGGCGAACTGCGCGAGGCGCGCATGGCGACCGAGGCCTCGCTCATAGGCCGTCGCCACGAGTCCGTGGCGCACCGCGAGGCGTTCCGCCTCTCGCCACAGCGCCGTCGTCTCGACCGTATCGACGCGATTGCCCCGCGCATCGCTCTGCTCGAGGCGTGGCTCGTTCAGCCGGTCTGCCAGCTGCAGGCGATACAGCTCGCCACCCGCCAGGCCGCCGAGTTCCTCGAGTTCCGGTTCCAGCGCGTGCAGCACGTCGGGCGGCAGCGCTCGCGCGAGCCACCCGGCCAGCAGCGGATCGTCACGGTACTGGTTGCCCAGCTCGGGCGCCGCCTGCGTGGTCAGCGGACCCTGCCGGTCATGCTCGATCGTCACGCGGATCCTGCGCGCGAGACGACACGCGGCAGGTCACCGGCCAGTCCGAGCGCGCGCTGCACCAGTGCGCGCCGCACGAGCGGCTGCCCGGCCACGAGCGCCATTCCGAGCCGGCGGGCCGTGGCAACCGCCACGCTCTTGCGGCCGAACAGGTCGTTCAGGGCATCGGTCGACGCGAGCATCAGCGCGTTCTCGCTGCGGCGCCAGCGCTCGTAGCGCCGCAGGATCCGCAGCTCGAACGGGTCGCGGCCCGCCTCGACGGCGTCGCCGAGCACTTCGGCCAGGCAGGCCGCATCGAGAAACCCGAGGTTCACACCCTGGCCGGCCAGCGGATGGATCGTGTGGGCGGCATCCCCCACCAGCGCCAGTCGGGCGCGCACGTACTCCCGCGAGTGCCATAGCGCGAGCGGCAGCGCCGCGCGATCGCTGTCGAGATCGAGCTGGCCGAGCACGCGGTCGCTGGCGCGGGTGACCTGCCGCGCGAACTCTGCGGGCTCGGCGTCGCGCAAGACACCGGCGGCGGCCGTGGTGGTGGTCCAGACCAGCGACGCGCGTCCGTCTGCGAGCGGCAGCAGCGCCAGCGGGCCGTCCGGCAGGAATCGCTGCCACGCCGTGTGGCGGTGTGGTTGCTCGGTGCGCAGGTGCGCAACGACCGCGGACTGGCCGTAGTTCCAGCCGGCGCGCCCGATGCCGCAGAGCTCACGGGTCCGTGACTGCCCGCCGTCCGCCCCGACCACGAGCCCGCAGCTGAACCGCCGCCCGTCCGCCAGCACGAGCCGTGCCGAATCGTCGTCGAACTCCAGCGCCTCGACGCTGCTACGCAACTGCGTCGCCGCACGCACATACCGCGAATCCAGCAGCGCCCATTGAACCCGGACGTTCTCGGCGATGTGCCCGAGGTTGGCCTCCGCCGTCTCGGCGGCGGAAAAGTGCAGGGCATCGCGCGCATCGGCGCGGCTCGCGGCATCCCACACCACCATTGCGGAGTACGGACAGGCGCGAGCTTCGACGGGACGCCAGGCCTCGAGTCTGCGCAGGATGCGCTCCGACGCCCGTGACAGCGCCGAGACCCGCAGGTCCACCCGGTCGTCGTGCGGCGGGGCCGGCGCCACCGGATCCACGATGGCCACCCGCCAGCCGGACAGGCGTTCGTCACGCGCAAGCAGTGCCGCCAGGCACGCGCCGACCATGCCGCCGCCCGCGATCACGATGTCGAAATCGAGGCGCCGCGATGGCATCGTCATGGCGCAGGCGCCAGCGGTACGCCGCGCGCCAGGCGCGGCACGCGACCGGAGGCCCCGACGCTCAGGCGCGCCATGGCGCCCTTCGCCGGGGGAAAGACGTCGAACGCGAGCAGGCCGGCACTGCGCAGGCCGCGAAGCACGCCGAGCGGTGTCGCGAACAGGCGTACCAGGCCGTCCGTGAAGGCAACGATGCGACGCCGGTCCTCGTCGCGCCACTCCGCGTACGCCGCCAGCGTCCCGGCCAGCCCGGCGTCGTTCTCGCCGGCCGCCCGCGCGTCCGCCAGCACCTCGGCGAGGCTCGCGGCGTCGCGCAGGCCGAGGTTGAATCCCTGTCCGGCGATCGGATGCAGCGCCTGCGCCGCGTTGCCGATGATGGCGAGCCGCTCGGCCACGTGCCGGTCCGAACGTGAAAGCTCGAGCGGGTACGCCTGGCGCTGGCCGACCTGCAGCAGCCGGCCGAGCCGGAAGCCGAAGGCGGCCTGCAGCTCGGCGAGGAACGCCGGGTCGGTGAGCGACAGCAGGCGCTCGACCTGCTCGGGGCGGCGCGTCCAGACGACCCCGCAGCGGCCTTCGGTCAGCGGCAGCACCGCGATCGGACCTTGCGGCGTGAACCGCTCGTAGGCCACGTAGTCGTGGAAACGCTGCGTGGTCATCGTCGAGACGATCGCCGTCTGTCCGTAGGCCCAGTGCTCGGCTCCGACGCCGGCCTGCTCGCGGACCCGGGAGTGCGCGCCGTCGGCCGCGACGACGAGTCGTGCCCGCAGCCGGTGCGCGGCACCGTCGCGCTCGAAATGCAGCACGCGCGCATCGCCGTCGATCTCGCTGCCGAGCACGCGCGCCGGTGCGATCACCTCGACCGTCGGGCACCGGCGCAGGCCTTGCCAGAGGCCGGCTCCGATGACGCGGTTGGGCAGGACCTGCCCCAGCGCCTCGAGCCCCTGCTCCGCCGCGTCGATCCGTGCCGAGCCGAAGCGTCCCTGGTCCGACACGTGCACGCGGCGGATCGGCGTCGCCTCGCGCTCCATGTAATCCCAGACGCCGAGGCTGCTGAAGACCCGCACGCTGCCATTCGCCAGCGCCGTCGTGCGCTCGTCGAAACTCGGGTGAGCGTCACCGCCCGGCGCGACGGCCTCCACCAGTGCGATCCGCCACCCGAGCGGTGCCAGCGCCAGCGCGAGCGACGAGCCCACGAGCCCGCCACCGGCAATGGCGAGGTCGAAGTCCGGCGTGGTCGCGCTATCGCTCATCGCTGTCCGGTCAGGCACCCATCACGCGCTCGATCTCCGACGGCGTCCGCGGCAGGCCGTCCGTCAGCAGCTCGCAACCGTCGGCGGTCACCGCGACGTCGTCCTCGATGCGCACGCCGATGTTCCACCAGCGGCGCGGCACGCCCTTCGTCCCCGCCGGGATGTAGATGCCCGGCTCGACCGTGAGGCACATCCCGGGCTCGAGCACGCGCCACTCGTCCCCGACCTTGTAGTCGCCGACGTCATGCACGTCCATGCCGAGCCAGTGTCCGGTCCGGTGCATGAAGAACTTCCGGTAGGACTCGTCCTTGATCAGCCTGGGGAGGCGACCCTTCAGCAGTCCGAGCCGGACCAGGCCCTGCGTGATCGCGCGCACCGCCGCATCGTGCGGATCGTTCCAGTGGTTGCCGGGACGAACGCTGGCGAAAGCCGCTTCCTGGGCCTCGAGCACGACCTCGTAGATCGCCCGCTGTTCCGGTGTGAAGCGGCCGTTGACCGGGAACGTGCGGGTGATGTCGGAGGCGTAGTACTCGTACTCGCAACCCGCGTCGATCAGGAGCAGGTCGCCGTCGGCCAGCTCGGCGTCGTTGGCGTGGTAATGCAGGGTGCAGGCGTTGGCGCCACCACCGACGATCGGGTGATAGGAGATGTCCGCCTTGTGGCGGTGGAACTCGTGCAGGAGTTCCGCCATGACCTCGTACTCGTGCACGCCGGGCCGCGTGGCCTTCATGGCGCGGACGTGCGCGCCGACGGCGATCTGGGCGGACCGGCGCATGACCGCGAGTTCCCCGCGGCTCTTGTAGAGCCGCATGTCGTGCAGCAGGTGGTCGAGCGCGACGAATTCCTGGGGGGTATGGACGCCCTGCTTGGCCTTGCCGCGCAGCGTGTTCACCCAGGCGATCACGTGCTGGTCGAACTCCGGGTGCAGCCCCATCGTGTAGTACACGCGGGTGCACTGCTCCATGAGGCCGGGGAGGATGTCGTCGATGTCGCCGATCGGGAAAGCGTCGTCGGCACCGTAGTCAGCGGTGGCGCCCTCGGGACCGGCGCGCTTGCCGTCCCAGGTCTCGCGCGTCGGGTCGCGGTCGCGCACGAACAGGATGTACTCGGCCTGCGACCGCCCGGGCACCAGGACGGCCACGGATTCCGGCTCGTCGAACCCGGTGAGATAGTGGAAGTCGCTGTCGGGCCGGTAATGGTAGTGAACGTCGCTGTTGCGCTGCTTCTCGGTCGCCGCGGGCAGGATGGCGATGCCACCCTTGCCCATCATGCGCATCAGCTGCCGGCGACGGCGGGCAAACTCGTTTTTGCGAAGGGTCATGGTCCTGTCAGTGTCCGGACTGGGAAACGGCCTGGCGCATGCGCAAGCCCGCGAGCTCGTCGTAGACGAGCTGGACGGCCGCTCGCAGGAACTCGACGAGTTCGACGAAGGCCGCCTCTTCGGTCTCGTGGGTCCCGGAACCGACGGCTCCGGCGTGCGCGATCTGTGCGACGTCGCCGAGCACTTCGTTCACCGGCGCGGGCAGCCGGTCCTGCCCGGCCGTGCCCGCACTGCCGAACCCGTAGAGAAACCCCTGGCACCAGGCGGCCAGCGCCTCCACCCGCTGCGGCAGTTCCGCGTCGTCGTCCGGCAGCAGCGGTTCGAACTCCATTTCCGCGCGCGCGAGCACGCCCGCACTCTCCTCGAACAGGTCCGCGAGCGCATCGTCGCCCGTCCGCGCCACATCGGCGTCGGGCAGGATCTCGTCGATCCAGTCGGCCAGGGAGTAGTCGCGCCGCAGGCACAGCGCGCCGCACAGGCAGCCGTGCGCCTCGGCGGGGTGCACGCTCGACGCCCCGGACGCCAGTACGCGGGCAACGTCGTCGAAGGCCACGGAAGGATGCATCGAGCGTATCGTAGCATCGCACCCCGCGGCGACGCGCGGCTCAATTGATTCCCTGCAGGGCGGGCTCTATAGTTCCGGGCATGAACGAACCCAGTGCAAGATCCGCGGTCGACGCCGAGCTCAAGCGCCTCGAGCGGCGCATCGACGAGCTCGTGGCCACGGTCGGGCAGATCAAGGAGGAGAACCGCGCGTTGCGCCAGCGCCAGGACACGCTGATGACGGAGCGCGCCAGCCTGCTGCAGAAGAACGAGCAGGTGCGTGCCCGGGTCGAGGCGATGATCGGGCGACTGAAGGCCATGGAGCACGGATCATGAGCGAGGATCGCGTTACCCGCGTCAGCGTCCGGCTGCTCGATCGCGAATACCAGGTCGCCTGCCCGGCGGAGGAGCGTTCGGACCTGCTCGACTCGGCCGAGTACCTGGACACGAAGATGCGCGAGGTGCGCGATTCGGGCAAGGTCGTGGGCCTCGACAGGATCGCGGTGATCTCCGCGCTCAACCTCGCGAACGAGTTGATCAAGCTGCGCCGCAACGGGTCCACCGTGGATACCGACGTCGGCGCGAAACTGAAGACGCTGCGCGAGCGCGTCGAGTCAGCCCTCGAGAAGGGCCAGCAGATGGAATTATAGAGGCGGCGGACGCGCCCGCCGCCTCGACGATTTGGCGCCACCTGCGGTGTTCGACACGGTCCGGGTTACCTCTCGACCTTAAGTCCAACACCCTGGGGAATTGGTCTGTCGGCATCATTGTGCAAGTCCGCCTGCGAGCGGGAAGCCTTAAGTGCTGCGGCCTTCCCCGCCTATTGCTCTATGTCGAGAGCAATGGTTCGTGACGGCACAGGCGGGTGGCGCCATCCCCTTATTCTTCCGGACGCGCGATCGACCATGGCGGAACCCACCCCCGAAGTCCGCGCCGCGCGCCGCCGGCTGCGTGCACTGAGACTCAGCCTGGACGCCCGCTGGAAACGCTCCGCGGAGCAACGCATCTGCATGGAGCTGCTGCGCCTGAGCGCCCTCCGTCGCGGCGCCCGCGTCGGCGTCTACCTGGCGATGCCCGGCGAGGTCGACCTGCGCGCCTGCTTCGCGCGGGCCTGGCGTCGGGGAATCCGGCTCCACGTGCCACGGATCGCAAGCCGGCGGCGGGGCCGGATGCACTTCGTGGCATGGACGCCCCGGACGGCGCGATGCATGAACACCTACGGCATCGAGGAACCCGCCGGCACCGACGGCCTGCGCCCGGTCGTCGACCTCGACGTCGTCGTGCTCCCGACCCTCGGCTTCGACCGTGACGGCAATCGCCTCGGCATGGGCGCGGGATTCTACGATCGCGCGCTGCAGCGCCGGCGCGACGACGCGCGACGCTGGCGCCGACCGAGGCTGGTGGGAGTGGCCTTCGCCTGCCAGGAGTTGCCGGCCATTGCGGCGTCCCCCTGGGACGTGCGTCTCGACGTGATCGTCACCGAGCGCGAGGTCATCGTGCCTCGACGCCATCTGCCGGGGAGGACCGCGGGATGAATTACTGGCTCTTCAAGTCGGAGCCCGACACCTTCAGCGTGCAGGACCTGGCACGCATGAAGAACGCGACGACCGCGTGGGACGGCGTGCGCAACTACCAGGTGCGCAACATGATGCGGGACCAGATGCGCGTGGGCGACAAGGGGTTCTTCTATCACTCGAGCTGCGCGGTTCCCGGGATCGCCGGAACCGTCCGGGTCGCTCGCGCCGGTTATCCGGAACCTGCCGCGCTCGACCCGAAGCATGCTTACTACGATCCGGGCAGCGACGCCGCGAGTCCTCGCTGGTACTGCGTGGACGTGCATCTCGAACGCGTCATCGACCCGCCGATCACGCTCGAAACCTTGCGCAAACATGCGCGCGGAGCGCTGTCGGAGATGCTGATCCTGCGTCGTGGCAACCGCCTCTCGGTCACGCCGGTGACGCGCGACGAGTGGCGATTCATTCTCTCGCTCGCGTGAGCGAATGCCGGATTTCAAAGCTCGAACTCATCGTCGATCGTTCGTCGCGTGCAGCACGGCCTGCGTGACTGCATGAGAGGCAGAATCTATTTTCGTGATGTGCCTCTTGCAATCGTGTTTTGAATTCTGTAAATACTGCGCCCGGACTAACCCGACATGGAGATACTGAAATGGCAGTTAAGAAGGCAAAGGCGAAGGCGAAGGTGAAGAAGGCTAAGGCGAAGGCGAAGGTCAAGAAGACCGCCGCCAAGAAGAAGTAAGCTTCTCACCAAAGCTTGACGACTGTGCCCGCGAAAGCGGGCACAGTTGTTTCCGGGGGGCGCAATCGACATGAACCAGGACCAGAAGAAGCAGCAGGCCGCGGCGGCCGCGCTCGAGTTCGTCGGCGACGGTGCCGTGATCGGCGTGGGCACCGGCTCGACCGTCAATCACTTCATCGACGGGCTCGCCGGGCTGCGTCACCGCGTCGCCGGCGCCGTCTCGAGTTCGGAGGCCAGCACGAGACGGCTGCAGCAGCACGGGATTCCGGTACTGGACCTGAACGCCACCGGTGAACTCGAGGTGTACGTGGACGGGGCCGACGAGGCGACCCGGGACCTGCACCTGATCAAGGGCGGGGGAGGCGCGCTCACCCGCGAGAAGATCGTCGCCGCGGCGTCGCGGCGCTTCGTCTGCATCGTCGACGACCAGAAGCTGGTCGCACGGCTCGGCCGGTTTCCGCTGCCGGTCGAGGTGATCCCGATGGCCCGCGCCTACGTGGCCAGGCAGCTCGCGCGCCTCGGCGGCGAACCGGCGTGGCGCGAGGGCGTGGTGACGGACAATGGCAACCACCTGCTGGACGTGCACCAGCTGTCGATCACCGACCCGGCGGGACTCGAGGCGGAGATCAACCAGGTGGCGGGCGTCGTGACCGTCGGCCTGTTCGCGCGTCGACCTGCGGATGTACTGCTGGTCGGGACCCCCTCGGGCGTATTAACGTTGGCGCGTGACGCCTGACACGGCACTGGTCCGCGATCTTCGCGACGCCCTCGGTCCCGACGCCGTCCTGGTATCGGCCGAGGCCTGCACGCCATTTGAGTGCGACGCACTCAACACCCAGCGCCGCCGCCCCGACGTCGTCGCCCTGCCCCGCTCCGCGGAGCAGGTCATGGACGTGCTGCGCACCTGCCGTCGCCATGCGACGCCGGTCGTCGCGCGCGGCGCGGGGACCGGCCTGTCGGGCGGCGCGCTGCCGGTCGAGGGCGGCGTGCTGCTGGTCCTCGCGCGACTGGACCGCATCATCGAGATCGACCCGGCGCGATGCCTCGCGCGCGTCGAGCCCGGCGTCACCAACCTCGAGATCTCGAATGCCGCCGTGCCGCACGGCCTCTACTACGCCCCCGACCCCTCTTCGCAGGTCGCCTGCACGATCGGCGGCAACGTCGCGGAGAACTCCGGCGGCGTCCACTGCCTGAAGCACGGGCTCACCGTCCACAACCTGCTCGAGGTCCGCGTCGCCACCATCGACGGCGAGTGGCTCACGCTCGGCTCGTCGGCAGGCGAGGCGCCGGGACTGCCGCTGCTCGCGCTGCTCACGGGCTCGGAAGGCATGCTCGGCGTGGTGGTCGAAGCAACCGTGCGCCTGAAGCCGCTGCCCGAGCGCGTCGAACTCGTGATGGCCGCCTTCGGAGACGTGCGCCGCTCGGCGGACGCCGTCGGACGGATCATCGCCTCGGGAATCGTGCCGGCCGGCCTCGAGATGATGGATGCTCCGGCCATCCGCGCGGCCGAAGCGTTCGTGCGCTGCGGCTACCCGACCGGGGCGGCGGCCCTGCTGCTCTGCGAACTCGACGGCCTGGCCCACGACGTGGAGCGCGACCTCGACGCCGTCCAGGCGCTGCTGCGTGACTGCGGTGCGACGCAGCTGCGCATCGCGAGCGATGCCGAGGAGCGCCAGCGCATGTGGTCGGGCCGCAAGTCGGCATTCCCGGCCGTCGGCCGCCTCGCCCCCGACTACTTCTGCATGGACGGCACCATTCCCCGGCGGCACCTCGCCGACGTGCTCGAACGCATCGGCGCGATGTCGCAGGCCGCCGGCCTGGCCGTGGCCAACGTGTTCCACGCCGGCGACGGCAACCTGCATCCGCTCATCCTGTTCGACGCCGGCCGGCCCGGCGAGGTGGATCGCGCCGAGCGCCTCGGCGCGGACATCCTCGAGTTGTGCGTCGCCGTCGGCGGGACGGTCACCGGCGAGCACGGCGTCGGCGTCGAGAAACTCGGACCGATGTGCACGCAGTTCGGGGCGGGGGAACTCGAAGCGTTCCATGCCGTGAAGCGCGCCTTCGACCCGGACGGCCTGCTCAATCCCGGCAAGGCCGTGCCCACCCTCGCCCGCTGCGCAGACTACGGGGCGATGCGCGTGCACGGCGGCAAGCTGCCCTTCCCGCACCTGCCTCGCTTCTGAACCGCGGTGGACCACGACGACACGACAGCTCTGGTCGACCGGGTCCGCGAAGCGACGGCCCACGGCACGCCGCTCAGGATCGTCGGCGGCGACACCAAGGCGTTCTATGGTCGCCCCATCGAGGGCACGGCATTCGGCACGAGCAGTCACGCGGGTATCCTGCGTCACGATCCGGCGGAACTCGTGCTCACGGCGCGGAGCGGCACGCCGCTCGGGGAAATCGAGGCGCAGCTCGCGACGCATGGCCAGCGCCTGCCCTTCGAGCCGCCGCACTTCGGGGCGCGCGCGACGCTCGGCGGAACGGTCGCCTGCGGGCTCGCCGGCCCGGCTCGCGCCTGGACCGGACCGCTGCGCGACTTCGTGCTCGGTGCACGCGTGCTCACCGGTGACGGCCGCGTGCTGCGCTTCGGCGGCGAGGTGATGAAGAACGTCGCGGGCTACGACGTCGCGCGACTCATGGCCGGCTCGCTCGGCATCCTGGGGCTGCTGCTCGAGGTCTCGCTCAAGGTCCTGCCACTGCCCGCCGGCGAGCGCACGCTGGCACTCGAGATGGATGAAGCCCGTGCCCTCGAGCGGCTCGCCGCGCTCGCGCGCGACGGCCTCCCGCTTTCCGCCGGCGGCTGGATCGACGGCCGCCTGTACCTGAGGTTCGAAGGCGCCGAGGCCACGCTCGAGGACATCGAGCGACGCGTCGGCGGCGAGATCGTGCCGGACCCACGTCACTTCTGGACGTCCCTGCGCGAACAGACGCACCCGTTCTTCGCCGGCGACCAGCCGTTGTGGCGCTGCACGGTGCCGTCTCTCGTACCGCCCATGGCCGTCGGAGATTCGCCGCTCGTCGAATGGAACGGACAGCAGCGCTGGTACCGATGCGCCCCCGACGCGACAGTCTTCGATGCCGCCGCCGCCATCGGCGGCCACGCCACCCTGTTCCGTCATGCGCCAGCCGGCGCCGAGGTCTTCGCACCCCTGCCAGCGCCGCTGATGCGCCTGCACCGGGGGCTCAAGCAGGTCTTCGACCCGGCCGGCATCCTCAACCGCGGCCGCATGTACGCGGATCTGTAGCCACATGTACGCCCAGCCTGCCGCCGGACTCGAAGGTACGGACCGCGGACGCCAGGCGCAGGCACTGCTGCGCAACTGCGTGCACTGCGGATTCTGCCTGCCGGCCTGTCCCACGTACCGCGTCACCGGCAACGAGCTCGACAGCCCGCGCGGCCGCATCTACCTGATCAAGCAGCTGGTGGAGGGTGCGCCGGCGTCGACGACGACGCGCCGGCACCTCGACCGATGCCTCACCTGTCGCGCCTGCGAGCGCGCCTGCCCGTCCGGCGTCGAGTACGGGCGATTGATCGAACTGGGACGCGAGCTGGCGGAAGAGCGTGTACCGAGCCAGCTGCCGCGTCGCATGCTGCGACGCACGCTCGTGGAATTTCTTTCGCGTCCACGCCTGTTCTCCGCGATGCTCGGCATCGGCCGGACGCTGCGCAGCGTGTTGCCGGCGTCGCTGGCCGACCGCGTCGGGCCACGACCGGCGCCGGCCGCCATGCCCGCGACGCATCACGCGCGGCGCATCGTGCTGCTCGAGGGCTGCGTACAGCCCGCGCTCGCGCCCGGGATCAACCTGGCCGCCGCACGGGTGCTCGATCGGATCGGGATCACCGTCGAACGCGTTGCCGGCGAGCAGTGCTGCGGGGCGCTGGCGCATCACCTCGGCCACACGACGCGCGCACTCGAGCAGGCGCGCCGCAACGTGGACGCCTGCTGCGCCGCACTCGACGCCGGCGCCGAGGCGATCGTGAGTTCGGCCAGCGCGTGCGGGCTGATGGTGAAGGACTACGACCGGCTGCTCGCTGCCGACCCGGCCTACGCGACACGCGCGCAGCGCGTCGGCGCCGCGACGCGCGACCTTGCCGAACTGATCGACCCGCGGGACCTCGAACGGATCGGCCTCGGCCGCGACGCCGGACCGCGCATCGCCTGGCAGGCGCCCTGCACCCTGCAGCACGGGCAGCGCCTCGGCGGTCGCGTCGAGTCACTCCTGCGCGCGGCCGGATGCATCCTCGAACCGACGCGCGAGGCGACCATGTGCTGCGGCTCGGCCGGCACGTATTCCATCCTGCAGCCGGAGCTGTCGGTGGAACTGCGCCGGCGCAAGCTCGCGGCGCTCACGCCGGGACGACCGGAGATGATCGCGACGGCGAACATCGGCTGCCTCGAACACCTGCGCGCCGTGAGCCCGGTGCCGGTCCGGCACTGGATCGAAGTCGTCGCGGACCGGCTCGACCGCGCGTCCGGGCACGGTTAGCGACGCACAGGCACTGCATCTTCCGCGAAGTGGTATTCGGTGAGCTTCGGCGGCGTTTCGAACTGGCGGACCAGCCAGCCCAGCGCTTCGCCGGCCATGCGCCTGTTCCCCGTGTGTCGGATCGCAAACGAAAAGGCCCGCCGATGGGCGGGCCTCACGTTTTGTGGCTGGGGGACTAGGATTCGAACCTAGGTTGACGGAGTCAGAGTCCGTAGTCCTACCGCTAGACGATCCCCCAAAAAGGGTTAGCGCTTCGAGAACTGCGTGCCGCGACGCGCCTTGCGGAAGCCGACCTTCTTGCGCTCGACCTCGCGCGCATCGCGCGTCACGAAGCCGGCTGCGCGCAGGGGCCTGCGCAGGGACTCATCGTAGTCGATCAGGGCACGCGTGAGTCCGTGGCGGATCGCACCGGCCTGGCCGGTGATGCCGCCACCGTCTACGTTGGCATCGACGTCGAAGCGATCGGCCATCTGCACGGTCTCGAGCGGCTGGCGCACGATCATGCGCGCGGTCTGGCGGCCGAAGAATTCCTCGATCGTCCGGTCGTTGATGCGGATCTTGCCGGTGCCGGGGCGCAGGTGGACCCGCGCGGTGGAGGTCTTGCGGCGGCCGGTGCCATAGTTCGTGTTCGCGGGCATCGTCGAAACCTTAAGAAATCAGAGGTCGAGCGGCTTGGGCTGCTGCGCGGCGTGAGGGTGCTTTGCGCCCTGGAACACGTGCAGCTTCTTGAACATCGCGCGGCCGAGCGGGTTCTTGGGCAGCATGCCCTTGACCGCGAACTCGATGGCGCGCTCCGGGTGCTCGGCGAGCATCTTCTCGAGCGACTTGCTCTTGATGCCGCCGATGGCGCCCGTGTGCCAGTAGTAGATCTTGTCCTTGAGCTTGTCGCCCGTGACGCGGATCTTCTCGGCGTTGAGCACGATGATGTGGTCGCCGGTATCCACGTGCGGGGTGTATACGGGCTTGTGCTTGCCGCGCAGGCGCGTGGCGAGCTCGGTGGCGAGGCGGCCGAGCGTCTTGCCGCTCGCATCCACCACGTACCAGTCGCGCCGCACCTGCTCGGAGCGTGCAAAAAAGGTGGTCATCGGAGGCTCCTTAGGAACCTGTCAGTCCTGCAAAGAGCCGCGAATCTTACTGCACCCCGCCCGTCATTGCAAAGCGAGAACCGGGTCGCTCGGGCACCGGCCCAGCGGCGGGCGCCGCACACATATAAAATAGTGCGATGCCGGCCCCGACCCCCCGCCTGTCCCTCCTCGACCAGTTGATCCGGGAGTTCGACCGGGGGCTGCGCACGGTCGCGGCCGCCAACGTCGCCGCCCGGCCCAGCCCGGCCGGGGCTGCCCCGGAATCCGTGCACGCCCCGCAGGCCCGCCGGCACGCGGCGGCCCTCATGCGGGTGAACCATGCGGGCGAGATCGCGGCCCAGGCCCTGTACCACGGGCAGGCCCTCACGGCCCGCAACGCCCAGATCCGCGAATCCCTCCTCGACGCCGCGCGCGACGAGACCGATCACCTCGCCTGGTGCGAGCAGCGCGTACGCGAGCTCGACAGCCGGACCAGCCTGCTCGCGCCGCTCTGGTACGCGGGCTCGTTCGCGATCGGGGCCGTCGCCGGCCTGGCGGGCGACCGGACGAGCCTCGGGTTCGTCGCCGAGACCGAGCGGCAGGTCATCGAGCACCTGGAATCGCACCTCCACGAGCTGCCCGCGGACGACGAACGCTCGCGGCGCATCGTCGCGCAGATGCAGGCGGACGAGGCGCGGCATGGCTCCGAGGCACGCGCGGCGGGCGGTCGCGAGCTGCCCGGACCGATCCGCCGGCTCATGCGCGGCACCGCGCGCATCATGACCGGCACGGCCTATCGCATCTGAAAGCTTGCGGCACCTGCCGTACTTGCTATTAAATCCGCGGAACTTTTTTACATAAACCAAAGGACGGGGAGCATGGAGACTGGCGGCCGACCCTTGAGCGACATTCCGGCGATCAATCGTTTCCTGAGCTATTGCCGCATCCGGACGGTTCCGTCGAAGACGGTGCTCATCCATGCCGGCGACGTGCCGGACGTCCTTTACTACGTCATCAAGGGCTCCGTCGAGGTGCTGATCGAGGACGAGGAAGGCAACGAGATGGTGCTGGCCTACCTGAACAAGGGCCAGTTCTTCGGCGAGATGGGCCTCTTCAACGAGCAGCCGCAGCGTAGCGCCTGGGTGCGCACGCGCTCGCAGTGCGAACTCGCCGAGATGACCTACCCCCGCTTCCGCCAGATTGCCGCCGAGAGCCCGACCCTGCTGTTCGAACTCGCGACGCAGCTCGCGAGCCGCCTCGATCGCACCAACCGCAAGCTCGGTGACCTCGCGTTCGTGGACGTCACCGGCCGCGTGGCCCACGCGATCATGGATCTCTGCAACGAGCCCGACGCGATGACGCACCCCGAGGGCACGCAGATCAAGGTGAGCCGCCAGGAACTCTCGCGGCTGGTCGGCTGCTCGCGCGAGATGGCCGGGCGCGTGCTCAAGGTGCTCGAGGAGCAGGGTCTGCTCACGGCGCGCGGCAAGACGATGGTCGTCTATGGCGTGCGGCCGCGGCTCAAGGGCAAGGCGGCGCAGATGTCGGCCCAGCCGAGCGCCCCCTCGCCGCTCGCCCTGCGCTCGCGCAAGGCGACGACCGCGGACGACGACGAGGACGAGGACGAGGAGTGATCGTCGACGGAGGCGTCCTGGACGTTCAGGCCGCCGTCCGGGCCCGGGCAATCCTCTCGCGCATCGCGCTGATGGTGCTGCGGTAGTCCTTGGATCCGAAGATCGCCGAACCGGCGACGAACGTGTCCGCCCCGGCGGCCGCGACGGCCTCGATGTTGTCCACCTTGACGCCACCGTCCACCTCGAGCCGGATGTCGCGACCGCTGCGGTCGATCAACTCGCGGACGCGCGCGATCTTCGGCAGTGCGGACGGGATGAACGACTGTCCGCCGAACCCCGGATTGACCGACATCAGCAGCACCATGTCGATCTTGTCGAGGACGTGATCGAGCCAGTTCACCGGCGTGGCCGGGTTCAGCACGAGGCCCGGCCGGCAGCCGCACTCGCGGATCAGGCCGATCGTGCGGTCCACGTGCTCACTGGCCTCCGGGTGGAACGTGATCCACGTGGCGCCTGCCTTCGCAAAGTCGGGCACGATGCGATCCACGGGCCTGACCATCAGGTGCACGTCGATCGGCGCCTCGATCCCCGCCTTGCGCAGGGCCTCGCAGACCAGCGGCCCGATGGTGAGGTTCGGCACGTAGTGGTTGTCCATCACGTCGAAATGCACGATGTCGGCACCGGCGTCGAGCACCGCGCGTACCTCGTCACCGAGGCGCGCGAAGTCGGCCGAGAGAATCGAGGGGGCAATCCAGGGCGACTGCATGGTGCGGCTCCAGGGGGCTGACCGTGCCACTCACTGTAGCAGGCTCGCCGGCTACTTCATCCCCCGGTGTTTCCGGACGACCTCGTAGGCCTCCAGGATGCGCCGCGTGCGTTCGTGCGCAGCCTCGATCATCGACTGCGGCAGGCCGTTGGCGACCATCTTGTCCGGGTGGTTCTGGCTCATCAGTCGCCGATAGGCCAGCGTCACCTCGGTATCCGGCGCAGCGGCCGGGACACCCAGCACCTGGTAGGCGTCCGCCAGCCGTTCGGCATCGGCACGGCCGGGACCGGCCGATCCCGCCTGCCCACGCATGCGCAGCATGGCCTCGAGGGCCGCGAACTCGATGGGCGAGATCCCGAGCGCATTGCAGATCCGCGCAAACACGGCCCGGGAAGACGGGTTCAGCCCGCCCCCCTGCAGCGCCGCCTCGAGCTGGATCTGCACGAACAGGCGTCGCAGGTCGTCGCGGCCCGTCGACGCAATCCGTAGATCCCGCAGCACGTCGTCCAGCGGATAATCCGGCGACTTGCCTTCCGTGTAGAGATCGATCGCACGGCGGACGTCGGCGTCGCTGAGCGAGAAGCGCCGCATGGCATTGCGCGCGGCGTCGATTTCCTGCTCGGTGACGTGGCCATCGGCCTTCGCGGCGTGTCCCATGACCTGGAACGTCGCACGGAAGAACGCCGACTGGAGGTCGCGCGACGGCATCGTCCGCGACGCGCGCGCTGCCCGGGCCCGCTGATCGAACAGGTGGCCGATCACGAAACCCACGATGGCACCGAGCAGCCCGCGGCCGATGATGGCGCCGAGCGCCGTCCCGATCAGTTTTCCGTACCAGCCCATCGATTCCTTGACCGTCGGGGAATGCCCTTGCAACACTGCTGCCCGTGACGGCCCGCCATGTTACCAGCAGGCCCGTCCCGTCCCCCGGAACCGGAACCCTGCACATGGCTTCACCCGCACCGTCCACGCCGTCCCCGCCAATGCACGAATCGCGACTCCCGGCGCTGGAGCGTCTGCACCAGGGCAAGGTCCGCGACATCTACCGGGTGGACGATCGCCACATGCTGATCGTCACCACCGACCGCCTGAGTGCCTTCGACGTCGTCCTGCCCGATCCCATCCCGGGCAAGGGGCAGGTGCTGACCCGCATCTCGAACTACTGGTTCGGGAAGACGCGCCACATCGTGCCGAACCACCTGTCCGACTACCCGCTGGAGCGCGCCGTGCCCGATGCGGACGAGCGGGCGCTCATCGCCGATCGCAGCATGGTCGTGCGCCGGCTGAAGGCACTGCCGGTCGAAGCCGTGGTCCGCGGTTACCTGATCGGCTCGGGCTGGAAAGACTACCAGCG
The DNA here is from genome assembly GCA_963823535.1 of uncultured Gammaproteobacteria bacterium. Classification (GTDB taxonomy): domain Bacteria; phylum Pseudomonadota; class Gammaproteobacteria; order Steroidobacterales; family Steroidobacteraceae; genus RPQJ01. Next base: position 122,417 of record CAWGLZ010000001.1, on the reverse strand, counting down.
CACCGGGCAGGTGTGCGGGATCGACCTGCCGCGCGGCCTGCGCATGGCGGACCGCCTGCCGGCGCCGATCTTCACCCCGGCCACCAAGGCGGAACTCGGCCAGCACGACGAGAACGTCGCGTTCGACGCGGTGGCCGCCGTCCTCGGCGAACCCCTCGCGGCACGGGTGCGCGACACCGCGGTTGCGCTCTACGAGTTCGCCGCGCGGCACGCGCTCGAGCGGGGCATCATCATCGCCGACACGAAGTTCGAGTTCGGTGTCGACGAGTCGGGCACGCTGACGCTGATCGACGAGGCGCTGACGCCGGATTCCTCGCGCTTCTGGCCGGTGGACACCTATCAGCCGGGCTCCAGCCCGCCGTCGTTCGACAAGCAGTTCGTGCGCGACTACCTCGAGACCCTCGACTGGGACAAGACGCCGCCGGCACCACACCTGCCAGAGGACGTCATCCGCCGGACCTCCGAGAAGTACCGCGAGGCGCTCAGGCGGCTCACCGCCTAGCCGGTCGACCGGCGCCGGCGCGCATTCCGCGCCGCGACCAGCGCTCGCCGGCGCGGTCCCGGCAATCCGCTACTTGCCGACGACGGGCCGCCGTGCAAGGCTTTCACCGTTTTGGGCAAGCCCCGCAATATCTTCACGTCGCTGCATCGCGAGTTCGAGCACTGGTTGTTCGACCTGCCCGAGGCCGTCGGCGGGCGGGCGCTGCGCTGGCTCGTCCTGCCGCTGCGCTATCTCTATGCGCTGCTTCGCGACCTCGGGCGCGGCGACCTCGGCCTGCGCGCCATGAGCCTCGTCTACTCGACGCTGTTCGCGATCGTGCCGGTGATCGCGGTCGCGTTCGCGGTGCTGAAGGCGTTCGGCTTCCATCGCGAACTGGAGCCCGTGCTGTATGAATTCCTGCGACCCCTGGGCGAGCAGGGCCAGGCGCTCGCCCGGAGCATCATGGGCTTCGTCGAGAACGTGCAGGGCACGGTCCTCGGTACGATCGGCTTCGTGTTCCTGCTCTACACCATCGTGTCCATGATCCAGAAGATGGAGGAGGCGCTCAATTTCGTCTGGCACGTCGAGCGTCCGCGCAGCCTCGCCCGGCGCGTGAGCGAGTACCTCGTGGTGATGCTCGTCGCACCGGTCATCGGCGCGCTGTCCATGGTCCTGATCGCCAAGTTCGAGGCCAGCGCGGTTCTGGCGACGCTCTCCGGACTCGCGACGGGCGACCAGTCGGTGCCCGGACAGGGCCGGCTCGCACCGTACGCGATGGTGATCGCCCTGTTCGTCTTCGTTTACACCTACATTCCCAACACGCGCGTGCGCCTGGTGCCCGCGCTGGTGGGCGCGCTGGCGGGCGGCCTGCTGTGGGCGGCCGTCGGTGCGCTGTTCGCCCGGATCGTCGTCTACGCGACCCAGACCGCGGCGATCTACGCGGGATTTGCCGTCGTGCTGCTGTTCCTGATCTGGCTGTACCTGAGCTGGCTCATCCTGCTGCTCGGTGCGCAGCTGTCGTTCTACGTCCAGCACCCCGAGCACCTGCGGACCGGGCACGAGGACGTCCACATGACGAACGCGCTGCGCGAGCGACTCGCACTGTCCGTCATGGTCCTGGTCGGCGAACGGTTCGTTGCCGGGACCGACCGATGGGACATGAGCGGGCTCGCCGAGCGGCTCGACGTCCCCGGCAAGGTCCTCGGCGAGGTCGTCTCCTCGCTCGCCTCGCACGGCCTGATCCTCGATGCGGACGACGACACGGTCGCTCCGGCGCGCGACCTCGGCAGCATCTCGCTCGCCGCGATCCTCGATGCCATCCGCCACGAGACGCCCGACCCGCGGCGGCCGGCCCCCCGACCGGTGCAGCCTGCGGACGAGGCGGCGCGCGTTGCCGACGAGGCGCTGCGCACGAGCATGCAGGGCCGGAGCCTGCTCGACCTGCTGCGCAACCCGGGCTGATCCGGCCCCGCCGACCTTCAGGCGCCCGCCACGGTCATCCGTTCGACGAGGACCGATCCCGTACGGATGCCGCCGCGCAGGTCGACGTCTGCCCCGACGTCGACGATGCCCTTGTAGATCTCGCGCAGGTTTCCCGCGACGGTGACCTCGTGGACGGGATGCACGAGGCGTCCGCCCTCGACCCAGAATCCGGCGGCCCCGCGCGAATAGTCGCCGGTCACGCCGTTGACGCCCTGCCCCATCAGTTCCGTCACGAACAGGCCGCGATCCATCAGCGCCAGCATCCCGTCGAGGTCGCGACCACGGCCGTGCACGATCAGGTTGTGGGTTCCTCCCGCGTTGCCGGTCGTGCGCAGGCCGAGCTTGCGCGCCGAGTACGTGCCGAGCACGTAGCCGAGCAGCACTCCCCCGCTCACGAGTTCGCGGTCGTGCGTGGCGACGCCTTCGTGATCGAAGGGTGCGCTCGCGAGCGCACGCGGCAGGTGCGGCCGCTCGGAGATGGAAAACCATTCCGGGAAGACCGACTGGCCGGCGGCGTCGAGCAGGAACGACGCGCGCCGGTACTGGCTGCCGCCGCGCACGGCGCCGACGAAATGGCCCACCAGGCCGCGAGCCACGTCGGGCGCGAACAGGACCGGCACGCGCATCGTCCCGAGCTTGCGTGCGCCCAGGCGCTGCACGGCGCGCGCCCCGCTCGCGCGGCCGACCGCCTCGGCCGGCTCGAGGTCGCGCCAGTCCCGGGCGGTCGTGTACCAGTAGTCGCGTTCCATCTCCTCGCCGGCGGCGCCGACGACGGCGCAGCTCAGGCTGTGTACCGTCCCGGGATACGCGGCCAGGAATCCATGCGAATTGCCATAGGCGCGCAGGCCGCGGTGACTGCCGATGCCCGCGCCCTCAGAGTTCGTGATCCGCGGGTCGACGGCCAGCGCGGCGGCCTCGCACTGGAGCGCGATCTCGCAGGCACGTTCGGGCGTCAGGTCCCACGGATGAGAAAGATCGAGGTCCGGGATCTCGGTTGCCAGGGTGTCGGGATCCGCGAGCCCCGCGCAGGGATCCTCCGCGGTGAACCGGGCGATGCTGCAGGCCTTGGCGACGGTCTCGCGCAGGGCCGCGTCGCCGAGGTCCGCCGTACTCGCCGAACCCTTGCGCTTGCCGAAGTAGACCGTGACGCCCATGCCCCGGTCACGCTGGTATTCGATGGTCTCCACCTCGCCGAGCCGCACCGACACCGAGAGCCCGACGTCCATGCTGATCGCGGCTTCCGCCTGGGACGCGCCGAGGGTCCGGGCCTCCTCGAGCGCGAGTTCCACCAGGGCCAGCAGGTCGGCCCCGTCCGGGACGAGAGCGGTGGAGGAATCGGTGGACATGGGACTGCCTGTGGCCGGGGACGGCGCATTCTAGCAGCGGCGGGCGGTCCGGCCCGCGCATGCTAGGATTTCGTCCGATGGACGATCCGCAGGACTTCGACGTCGAGCCACCGAGCAAGAGCGAGCTCAAGCGGCAGAGCCGCGACCTGCAGGACCTCGGGGAACTCCTGGTCGCGCTGCCGACGTCGGAACTCGAGGCCCTGCCGCTGCCGGACGACGTTCGCGAGGCGGTCATGGCCGGGCGGCGCATCACGAGCCACGGCGCGAAAGTCCGCCAGCGGCTGTACATCGGCAAGCTGCTGCGGCGCATCGACCCGGAGCCGATCAGGGACGCGCTCGCACGCCGTGCCGACATGGACCGCCAGCGGGTGAAGAGCGAGCACGCGATCGAGCAGTGGCGCGACCGCCTGCTGGCGGACGAGCCGGAGGCCTGGACGGAGCTGGCCTCGATCGTCGCTCCGCCGGACCTGCAGCGGTTGCGATCACTGTCCCGCCAGGCGCGCGCGGAACACACGGCGGCGCGACCGCCCGCCTCGGCCCGCCAGCTGTTCCGGAAACTGCGCGAGCTGCTGTCGCCGCCTGCCGCATAAGGTGGGCAGCGACCGATGCTACAATGCATCGGTGAAACCACTCGTTGGCATCATCATGGGGTCGACCTCCGACTGGGAGACCCTGCGCAGCGCGGCCGAGACGCTCGAGAAGCTCGGCGTCCCCCACGAGGTGCGGGTCGTTTCAGCACACCGCACCCCCGACCTGCTGTTCGAGTACGCGTCGACCGCGAGTGAACGGGGTCTGCAGGTGCTGATCGCCGGCGCCGGCGGGGCGGCCCACCTCCCGGGCATGGCCGCGGCGAAGACGTCGCTGCCCGTGCTCGGCGTTCCGGTCCAGTCGCGGACGCTGAACGGCCTCGACTCCCTGTTGTCGATCGTGCAGATGCCGGCCGGCATCCCGGTCGGCACGCTGGCCATCGGCCCGGCGGGTGCGACGAATGCGGCGCTGCTGGCCGCGGCGATCCTCGGCAACACGCACCCCGCGATCCGTGCCGCCGTCGAGACCTTCCGCGCTGCGCAGACCGAGCGGGTACTCGCGCAGCCGGATCCCAGGCAGCCACCCGCCACGACATGAGGATCGGGATCATCGGGGCCGGCCAGCTCGGGCGCATGCTGGCACTCGCCGGCTATCCGCTGGCGTTGCAGTTCCGATTCCTAGACTCGAGCGCCGACTCGCCCGGCGCACAGGTCGCCACCATCGTGACCGGCGCCTTCGACGACGCCACGAGCCTGAAGCGGCTCGCCGCCGAGGTCGATCTCGTCACGTACGAATTCGAGAACGTTCCGGTCGCCGCGCTGCAGGAGATCGCGGCGACGCGACCCTGCTTCCCCCCGGTGGACGCGCTGCGCGTATCGCAGGACCGCCTGCTCGAGAAGGAACTCTTCGGGCGCCTGGGGATTCCCACGCCGCCTTACCGCGCCGTCGACTCGCGGCAGGACCTCGACGCGGCCGTCGCGGAGCTCGGCCTGCCGAGCGTCCTGAAGACGAGACGGCTCGGATACGACGGGCGGGGCCAGCACTACCTGCGGCGACGCGGCGACATCGATGCCGCCTGGGAGGCGCTCGGCGGAGTACCGCTGATCCTCGAGGGATTCGTCCGGTTCGAGCAGGAGATCTCGATCGTCGGCGCACGCAGCACGCGCCGCGAGACGCGTGCGTATCCGATCGTGGCGAACACCCACCGCGACGGGATCCTGCGCGTCACCCGTGCGCCGCAGCGCAATGCGCGACTGCAGCGGGACGCCGAGCGTCACCTCGGGCGCGTGCTCGATCACTTCGGCTACGCCGGCGTGCTGACGCTGGAGTTCTTCGTGGAGCGCGGCCGGCTCATGGCCAACGAGATGGCGCCGCGCGTGCACAACTCCGGTCACTGGACCATCGAGGGTGCGGCAACCTCCCAGTTCGAGAATCACCTGCGCGCCATCCTCGGCCTGCCGCTCGGCGACACCCGCGCAACCGGCCACTCGGCCATGGTCAACTTCATCGGCACGATGCCCGCGCGCGAACGACTGCTCGCGCTGCCGGGCGTGCACTACCATGACTACGGCAAGTCGCCGAGGCCGGGACGCAAGCTCGGCCACTGCACGCTCGTGGCACCGACGGCGGCCGCGCGGGATGCGCTCCTGCGCCGGGTGCTGCGGCTCGTGCCACGCTGACGGGCGCCGTGTGATGCGTGTTGCACGGTCGCAGCACGGGCGGCCGCGACCCGGCCGGGACTGTGACGGACCGCAAGGTTGCGCGGCAGGCTCTGCGCCATATAGTGGTACGCTCGGTGACAGCGCATGTACCTCGAACATTTCCAGCTGAGTGAACTGCCGTTCCGGCTGAGCCCGGACCCGTCGTTCCTGTACCTGAGCCAGATCCACGCGCGCGCCAAGGCGTACATGGAGTCGACGATCTGGTTCACGGACGGTTTCGTCGTGATCACTGGCGAGATCGGCGCCGGTAAGACGACCCTGATCGAGACGTTCCTCAAGGAGGTCAACCAGGACGTCGTGGTGGCGCAGATCAACCAGACCCAGATCTCGCCGATCGAGTTCCTGCAGACCGCGCTCGCCCAGTTCGGCTTCAGCCCGTTCAAGATGCGCAAGGCGGAACTGCTTGCGACCCTGAACGAGTTCCTCATCGAGCAGTATGCGAACGGACGCAAGGTGCTGCTGATCGTCGACGAGGCGCAGAACCTGAGCAACAAGGTGCTCGAGGAGATCCGCCTGTTGTCGGGGGTGGAAACCACCAAGGAAAAGGTGCTGCGGATCATCCTCGCCGGCCAGCCCGAGCTGAATCCCAAGCTCGACTCGGCCGATCTCGTGCAGCTCAAGCAGCGGGTCCGGCTGCGCTTCCACCTGTCGGCGCTGAGCGAGGAGGACACCACCGAGTACGTCCGGCATCGCCTGCGCGTCGCGGGCGCCGGCGACCGCACGCTCTTCGAACCCGAGACCTTTCCGGTGATCTACCGCTACACGGGTGGGATCCCGCGCCTGGTGAACACGCTGTGCGACACCGCGCTGCTCGCGGCGTTCGCCCAGGACCACGCGAGCGTGTCCACGGAGGACCTGGCCGCCGCGATCGGCGAGCTGCAGTGGGTCGAGTACGCTGCACGCACGTCGACCCACGCGGAAGCCTCACTGGACGACACCTCGCGCCAGGAACAGCCGCCCGTGGGGCGTCTCGTGCTTTCCCTCGAGGGGCAGGTCGTGAGCGAGACCTACCTCGTGCCGGGGCGCTGCGTGATCGGCCGCACGGCGGACAACGACCTGCAGATCGACAGCAAGGTCGTCAGCCGGCACCACGCCCAGATCGTCACGACCCCCGATGGCAGCGTCATCGAGGACCTGAACAGCACGAACGGCGTCTTCGTCCGCGGCAAGCGCGTGCGGCGCCAGCGGCTGAAGGAAGGCGACGTCGTCCAGGTCGGGCGCCACGACCTCGCGTATTTCCGCGAGGCGCCCCCGCGTGCGGACGACGCGGACGTGGACGAGGAAGAGGACGCGGAGATCGAGGAGTAGCGCGGACGCGCCGCGTCAGTCGTCGAGCGAGCGCGAGTCGTATTCCGACTGGCTGGCCCGGTAGTCGCGACGCCGCATCCACAGCACGAGTCCCGCGGTCAGCAGGGCCGCACCGATCGCGAGCATCAGGCCTCGCGGTCCCCGCTCCAGGAAATAGGCCGCGCCGAGCAGCGCCACGCCCGTCCCCATGTAGGCGTAGGGGAGCGTTTCGTAGATCGGGCGCGGGATCCACATGGGCGTGTGCGCGGTGCTCGGGCCGTCAGGCCGTTCCGCCGACCGTCAGGCCGTCCACGCGCAGCGTCGGCTGCCCGACGCCGACGGGAACGTCCTGGCCGTCCTTGCCGCAGGTACCGACGCCATCGTCGAGCCTGAGATCGTTGCCCACCATGGAGACGCGGGTCATGACGTCCGGGCCGTTGCCGATGAGCGTGGCACCTTTCACGGGTGCGCCGAGGCGTCCATTCTCGATCAGATAGGCCTCGCTCGCCGAGAAGACGAACTTGCCGGACGTGATGTCCACCTGGCCGCCACCGAAGTTGCGGCAGTAGAGCCCCTTCGCAACGGACCCGATGATCTCCTCCGGTGCGTGCGCGCCCGGCAGCATGTAGGTGTTGGTCATCCGCGGCAGCGTCAGGTGCGCGAAGGACTCGCGCCGCCCGTTGCCGGTCGGTGATACGCCCATGAGCCGCGCGTTGAGCTTGTCCTGCAGGTAGCCTTTCAGCACGCCGCGCTCGATCAGCGTCGTGCACTGCGTGGGCGTGCCCTCGTCGTCGACGTTGAGCGAACCACGGCGCGAGACGAGCGTGCCGTCGTCGACGATGGTCACGCCGGGCGCCGCCACGGGCTGGCCGATCCGCCCCTTGAACGCGGACGTGCCCTTGCGGTTGAAATCACCCTCGAGTCCGTGTCCCACGGCCTCGTGCAGCAGCACGCCCGGCCAGCCCGAGCCGAGCACGACGGTCATCGTGCCCGCCGGTGCCGGCACCGCCTCGAGGTTGACCTGGGCCGTCCGCACCGCCTCGCGGACCAGTTCGCGCCAGCGTCCCGAGGCCAGGAACTCGGTGTAGGCGAAGCGCCCGCCGCCGCCCGCATAACCCTGCTCGCGACGCCCCTCGTGCTCGATGATGACCGAGACGTTCAGCCGCACCAGCGGCCGCACGTCCGCCGCCAGCGTGCCGTCGCTCGCCAGCACGAGGATCGTGTCGTACGAGGCGGACAGGCTGGCCATGACCTGGCCGATGCGGGCGTCGAGCCTGCGCGCTTCGCGATCGATGTCCTCGAGCAGGCGAACCTTCTCGGTGTCGCCGAGCGTGTCCACCGGATCGATCGGCAGGTAGAGACCGCGACCGCCCTGCGCTCGCCACGCCTGCACCGAACCGGCGGCACCCGTCCTGGCGATCGCCCGCGCGGCCCGCGCGGCCTCCAGCAGCGCCGGCAGCACCACTTCGTCCGAATACGCGAAGCCGGTCTTCTCGCCCGCCAGCGCGCGCACGCCGACCCCGTGGTCGATGCTGTGCGCGCCGTCCTTCACGATGCCGTCCTCGAGTGCCCAGGATTCCTCGCGGATCATCTGGAAGTAGATGTCGGCGTAGTCGACGGCGTGGCCCATGACGTCGCCGAGGACGCGCGCGACACCGTCCTCGTCGAGTCCGGCCGGCGCCAGCAGCGCACTGCGCGCGACCGCAAGCGGATCCGTCACGGGGCCGGCGGGAGTGGCGAGCGCCTGGGGCGAGAACAGTGCGGGCGGTATCTGGAGCTGCATAGTCTTCAGGATGGCAGGCGCCGGTGGTCGACGCAGGGGAAATTCTGCCTGAGCTCGCGCTGTCGGACGAGGTCGATATCGGCCAACACGACCCCGCTACCCCGGGGCAGTCGTGCCAGGACCCGGCCCCAGCAGTCCACGATCATCGAGTTTCCATGGGTTTCGCGACCATTGTCGTGGAATCCGGACTGTGCGGGCGCCACTACGTGGCAGAGGTTCTCGATGGCCCGTGCGCGCAGCAATGGCTCCCAGTGCGCGCGGCCCGTCGGCGCGGTGAACGCCGATGGCAGGCAGAACCACTCTGCACCGAGTCCGAGCAGTCGACGGAAGAGCTCGGGAAAGCGCAGGTCGTAGCAGACGGCCATGCCCAGTCGGCCGGCCGGCGTATCGACGCAGACGGGAGTGTCACCCGGTCGCACCGAGGCCGATTCCTGGTACCGCTCGTCCTTGCCCGGGATCGCGACGTCGAACAGGTGGATCTTGTCGTAGCGGGCGACCTGCCGTCCCGAGTCGTCGAAGACGAGGCTCGCGGCCGCAAGCCGTGGCTCGCCCGGCACCCTGAGCGGCAGTGTACCCGCGACGATCCACAGGCCGAGCTGTCGGGCCTGCTCCGCGATGGCCGACTGTATCGGCCCGGTACCTTCGTCTTCCGCGATCGCGAACTTGTCCGCCTCGGCGATCCCCATGAACGCGAAGTTCTCGGGCAGGGCCGCGACGCGCGCGTCCTGTCGCCGCGACTCGCGCAGGAGCCGGCCCGCCACCTCGAGGTTCTGCCCCACATCGGACGAAGACACCATCTGTATCGCGGCAACACGCGTCAAGGCGGCGGGTCCTCCGTCGCAGAATCGCCGGCAGCCACATTGCCGCCGGCGGTGGCCGAAATGCGCTCGACCGTTGGATCCGACCACGGCCCGCTCACCCGGTAGTAGACGCGGGCCAGGCCCTGCAACTGTCCCTTGAACAGCTGCGAGATGAGCAGTGCCCCTGCAGCGCCCACCGGCCCCGCGGCCAGCGCACCCGCCACGGTGATCGGCCCGCTCGGATTGCCACTCACGACGATGGTCTGCTCATAGTCCTGCGTGGCGAGGCCCGTGCGTCCGACAACGCCGATGTCCACCGCCGCGCCCTGCAACAGCAGGTTCTGCGTGTAGGCATTGCCGGCCTTGACCTCGAAGTCGCCCCTCACGGTATCGAAGGATAGCCCCTCGTCGGTGACGTCGCGAAAATCGAGCGACAGCCGCCTCGGCAGCTCGACGATGCTCATGAGTCCGAGCATGCGGCCCGCGCCGGGGTTGACGCCCCGCAGCTGGCCCCGGTCCAGCTCGAGATGCAGCGTGCCATCCATGCGCGCGATCGCGTCCTCCGCGGGCCCACCCGGCCAGCTCAGGCTCGCCGTGGCTGCGACGCGCTCGGCATCGACCGCTTCGCGATACCCGAGTGCGCGCGAGGCCGCCGCGAGGTCGCCGCTCGAAAGTTCCAGCGACAGGCGTGTGCGCGGGCTCGAGTCCTCGACCAGCCACGAACCCTTGCCGGTCAGGCTGAAATCGGTGGACTGCGTCGCGAAGCTCGCCAGGCGCAGTCCCCGCGGATCCCGGTCCACCTGCGCGCGCAGCTCGCCGAAGCGGCGGCCCTGCCAGCTGAACTCGTCGACCCTGACCGAGAGTGCGGGCAACTCACGGGGATCCGACTCGCGCACGCTCGCCGAGCTGTCCCGCTGCTTCGCGGACTGCAGCACCAGTCGCCGCAGGTCGAGATCCAGCCGCTGCGGACCGCCGAAGTCCACCGGCACCATGATGACGCCCTCGGCCGAGGGTCCGCTCACCTGGATGCGCCAGGCCTCCGCGAGCGCTTCCATCCGCGCGGTGACGTCGAGAAACTCGAATCCCAGCACCTGCGCACGGTCGAGGTGGACATCCACCGGGCCGAGCCAGTCGGACAGTCGCCGTTCCCCGGCCTTCGCCGGGCGCAGGGCCAGCCACTCGCCGAGGTCGAACTCCGGCCAGGCGCCGGCCACGTGCAGCCCCGGGCGCGACGGCAGGCTGGGCGTCTCGCCGTCGAAGCGCGCGGCGCCGCGCTCGAGGTCCCAGCGCCGTGCGTCACGTTCGGCAAATGCAAGGACTGCCCGGGCGGCGCCCGACTCGATGCGGACTTCGTTGCGGCCCCGGCCGACCAGCTCGAGCGCGACCCGCGTCGGGCGGACCTCGGCCGGTACCTTGCCGAACGGACGTGGCGCGTCGATGCCGAGGCCACGCAGGTCGCTCTTCACCGCGAACCGGGCCGGCCACTGCGCCCCTTTGCCGCGTCGCTCCAGCACGCCCTCGAGCTGCCACGTCGCAACGCCCGACATGCCCACGGTCTCCGGCAGGCCGATGAAGCCAGGCAGCCTCGCACCGGCGGCACGGCCCGAACCCTGCAGCCGCACCGACGCCGTGACCGGGCCACCGACCGGGCCCGGCTGCACCGCCAGCTCGAACGGTCCGTCCAGGATCATGCCGCGCAGTGCCTCGGCGCGGACTTCGTAGTTGTGGATCTCGATCTCCCCCGTCACGCGCGTGGCGGGGGCACGGAGGGCCGGCAACGACACCGACGCGCCGTGCAGGCGGGTCCGCACCGTGTAGTCCCGCTGCTCGACGTCCTGCGTGGGCAGCATCAGCCGCAACTCGTAATCGGCCGGACCGGCGCCGGTGAGCTGCATGAACTGCGCGCCGAGCTGGGGACCGAGCGGGCTGCCCTGCACGACCGCAAGCGCCTTGGCGAGGTCTCCACTCGCGCGCGCCTCGATCTCGAGGGTCGGTGCCTTGAGATCCTCGATGGCGACTTCCGCCCCGAGCAGCCGCAGGCCACCGACACTGCCAGCCCGCAACTCCGCGCGCAGTCCGGCGTTGCGGAACTCGACGGAACCTGCGGCGCCCGACAGCGGCGCAAACCCCTGCAGGAAATCGAGCCTGCCGTCGCTCACGTCGGCACTGGCGACGAACTCGCCTTCACCCTGGCGGAACGGAAACTTGCGCACCGGGCCGCGGTAAGACACGCGACCGTTGCTCACAACGCCCCCCTGGAAGGCGCGCTCCATCCATACGATCGAGCGTGGCTGCAGGCGACCCACCGGGAGCACGTGAGGCACCAGCGCGGCCTCGAGCCGGTCCACGTGCGCCTCGAGCGCGAGGACCGGCGAACGGCCGCGGAGCCCGAAGCGCAGTTCGAACGATCCACCGGCGCTCGCCTGGGGATGGATGACGCTGGCATCGTCCGAGGCCACGATCCAGGCCGCCCCGTCGCGACGCCAGTCGATGTCTGCGTCCACGCGCTGCGCGCTGATGGGAGCCCTGAACAGACGGGGCCACTCGACGGACGGCGACTCGGCCCGCAGGGCCAGCCTGCCGCGCTGCTCGGTTCCGGAAAAGCTCGCCGTCAGGCCCGAGAGACCGGGCCAGCGCGCGATGGGCCGCAAGGCCAGGTCGGCGACACTGCCGGAGACAGCGAACCGCGGCTCCGAGCCCGCGCGATCGCGGACGATCTCCGCCCGCACGCCACGGATCGCTCCGGACGGTTGCAGTCCGGCCCAGCGATCGAAACCCGGCGGCGCCGTGGCGAGCACCAGCGGCCACGCATCCGCGACGTTCAAGCCACTCGCATCGAGCCTCAGCTCGAACGCGCTCGCGGGGTGACCCGTCCAGCGGCCGGCGAGCGACGCCTTCGATGCTGCCTGGCCGGGCTCGCGCTGGGTCACGACGTCGCTGGCGCGGAACGTCCAGGCTCTGCCCTCGCGCCGCAGGCGGAACTGTCCGGCCAGTGATGAGTAGCGGGCCTGTCCCGGCATGCCGGTAGCGGGCCGCTCGACGAAGCTCTTGTCGGCCATGGGCATGCTGAGCGGGGAGGCACCCGGTTCGCGGTAGGGCTCCGAAATCTCGACCGCCTGGATCGTCGGCACGTTTCTGAGCGGCAGGTCGATCGCGACGTCCGCCAGCGCCACCTCGAGTCGGAGCTGGTCGATCCGGCCCTTCGAAACGGCCATCACGGCGCTCACCGGCCCCGCCCCCGAGAGCGGCCGTGCCCCGGCCGCGGGCAGCAGCTGCGCGACGCCCGCAATGTCGAGCCGCTTGAAATCGAGCGCGACGCGCGCTTCGAGCTGATCTAAGTGATCCAGCGAGCCGCTCAGGCTGCCCTCGAAGGCGACGAGCGAGCCGAGTTCGCGCGGCAGTCGGGCGCTGCCTGCGACCTCGACCGAGTCGCGGGCGCGCTGCAGGCTGAGCCCGACCTGCTCGAGCGTCCACGGCCCTCGCCCCGTCTTCAGGTCCCGGTAGTGCACGGTCGCATCCTCGATCTCGAGCCGGCCGGCGGGCAGGCGGTCCAGGTCGAACGGCGGGCGATCCGTCGTCCGCTCCCGCTGTCCCAGCAGCCGGATGCGCCCATCCGCCAGGCGGACCAGCGTGACCTCGGGTCCGCCGAAGCGCACCCGCCCCGCCACCAGGTCTCCCGTCCGGAAGAAGTTCCAGACGTCGAGTCCGACCGTGGCCTCGCGTGTCTCGAACAGTGCCTGCGTGCCATCGCGATCGAGGACGCGGACGCCGCTCATCACGACCTCCGGTCCGAACCCGCGCAGGCGCGCGTCGATGCCGGTGAACTCCAGCCTGAGCTGGGTCTGCTGCTCGACCCATTGCTGGATGCGTGCGGCATTCTCGGGGACGCGCGCCAGCGCGAAGCGCAGCGCGCCGAGGGCGAGCGCCCCCAGGATGAGGGCGACTGCGACGATGCCCGCGGAGACGCGCCACACCCGGGCGGATCGGCCGCGCCCGGCCGGTTCGCTCACATCAGCACCACGTCGTACTGGTCGAGCTCGTAGAGCGACTCCGTCTGCAGCCGGATCGGCTTGCCGACCAGCACCTCGAGCTCGCCGAGGGCGGCGGATTCCTCGTCGAGGAGCCGCTCGATGACGTCCTGGTGCGCAAGGACCAGCAGCTGCTGCAGGTCGAACTGTCCCACCTGCCGCAGGATCTCGCGAAAGATCTCGTAGCAGACCGTCTCGGGCGTCTTGAGGAAACCGCGGCCGTCGCAGGCCGGGCACGGCATGCACAGCTGGTGGGCGAGGCTCTCGCGGGTACGCTTGCGCGTCATTTCGACGAGGCCGAGCGCGGACACGGTGGACACGTGCGTCTTCGCATGGTCCTTGGCGAGAGCCTTCTCCAGCGCCTGCAGCACCTGTCGACGGTGCTCCTCCTCGCCCATGTCGATGAAGTCGATGATGATGATCCCGCCGAGGTTGCGCAGGCGCAGCTGGCGCGCAATCGCGACGGCCGCCTCGAGGTTGGTGCGGTAGATCGTTTCCTCGAGGTTGCGGTGTCCGACGTAGGCGCCGGTGTTCACGTCGATCGTCGTGAGCGCCTCCGTCTGGTCGATGATCAGGTAGCCGCCGGACTTGAGCGCCACCTTGCGGTCGAGCGAACGCTGGATTTCCTCCTCGACGCCGTGCAGGTCGAAGATCGGGCGGCTGCCCGTGTAGCGTTCCACCCGGACCTCCAGGCTGGGCATGAACGTCGCCGCGAACTCGCGCATCTGCACGCAGGTGCGCTCGTTGTCGACCAGCACGCGGTCCACGCCTTCGCCCACCAGGTCGCGCATCAGTCGCAGCGGCAGTGCGAGGTCCTCGTGGACCAGGTCGCCCTGTGCTGCCCGGCTCGCCTTCTCCGACAGCACGTCCCACAGCTTGCCCAGGAACAGCATGTCGGCCCGCAGCGCCTCGCCCGTGGCGCCCTCCGCCGCGGTGCGCACGATGTAGCCGCCCGATATGCCGGGCGGTGCGTACGCCTGCATGGCTTCGCGCAGTCGCTGCCGCTCCGCCTCGTTCTCGATGCGCGCGGAAACGCCGACGCCGTGTCCGTAGGGCATGTACACGAGGTAGCGGGACGGGATGGTGATGAAGGTCGTGAGGCGGGCCCCCTTGGTGCCGAGCGGGTCCTTCAGCACCTGCACCAGGATGTCGGCGCCCTCGCCCACCAGTTCGCGGATGCTGTCGGTGCGCGGGGCATCCACCGGGCCCTCGGCATCCGCGGGCTGGACGATGTCCGAGACGTGCAGGAACGCGGTGCGCTCGAGCCCGATGTCGATGAACGCCGCCTGCATGCCGGGCAGCACGCGCGACACCCGTCCCTTGTAGAGGTTTCCCGCCAGGCCGCGCCGGCTCGCGCGTTCGACGAACAGTTCCTGCAGGATGCCGTTCTCCAGCAGTGCGGCGCGGGTCTCGCGGGGACTGACGTTGACGACCATCTCTGTGCTCATGCCCGGCTCCCGGGCATGAGACCCAGCACTGGCGCCAGCAGTTCCCAGGTCTCGTAGAGCGGCAGACCCATCACGCCCGAGTAACTGCCGGCGATGTGGCGGATGAAGACCGCGGCCCGGCCCTGCACCGCGTAGGCACCGGCCTTGTCCCCGGGCTCGCCCGTGCTCCAGTACCAGTCGATCTCGGCCGGTGTCATCGTGCGCATGGACACGTTGCTGCTGCACACGCGGGTGGCCGCACCGCCCGCGTGCAGCACGGCCACCGCCGTGTGCACCTGGTGGGTCTGGCCCGACAGGCGACCGAGCATCGCTCGCGCGTCGCCGGCGTCCCGTGGCTTGCCGAAGATCTCGCCCTCGAGCGCCACCGTGGTGTCGGCGGCCAGTATCGGCAGGCGTCCCACGGGAGGCAGCGTCCCCCAGAGGGTCCTGGCCTTGGTTTCCGCCAGGCGCAGCACGTAGGCGGACGGAGCCTCGCCCGGCTGAATCGATTCGTCGATGCCGACCGGGCGGATCTCGTGCGGGATGCCGACCTGTCGCAGCAGTTCACTGCGGCGCGGGGACGCCGAGGCGAGCAGGATCAGGGGCGACGCGGGCATCGGTTCACGCGGTCACCACGGCACACTCGATCCGGCGCTCGGCGACCAGCGAATTGCTGATCAGGCAGACGTGCTCGGCACGCTCCATCAGCTGCACCGCCTTGGCCTCGTCCGTCCCCGCCGGGACCGTCAGTCTTCCGCGCACCAGTACCTGCGTGAAGCGTGTCTTGCCGTCGACGCGCTCCAGCGTGCCCACCGCCTCGCACTCGAGCGAATTCCAGGTGAACTTGTTGGCGCGGGCGACGCCGCGGAAGCTCAACAGGAAGCAGTCGGCCACGGCAGCGACCAGCAGCGTTTCGGGCGACCAGCGGTCGCCCGGGCCGTCGAACTCCGCCGGCGGGGCCGTGGTGAGTGTCGGCAGTCCGGCCGAATCCACCGGAACGTCGCCCTCGGGATCGGCGGTGGCCCGGACCGTGTAAACATGCGGATAGGGATGCATGGGGAACTCTCGTCAGGGGTAGTCAATTCACCATTCAAACCCGCCGGCCCGGCGCTGTCCACTCAGTGCGTCCCGCAATCAGGCGCGGTGGTAGGGAAGACCCTTGATCAGGGAAACCGCCCGGTACAGGGCCTCGGCGACCACCACCCGCGCAAGCCCGTGTGGCAGCGTGAGCGGCGACAGCGACCAGCGCAGGCAGGCCTTCTGGTCGACGGCGGGCGCGAGTCCGTCGGGGCCCCCGATGCAGAATGCCAGCGGCTCCCCGGTGCCGGCCCGGCCCTCCAGCCAGCGCGCCAGCTGTTCCGTGGCGAGCGGCCGGCCGCCGACCTGCAGGGCGACCACGGCGGAGCGCGGCCCGGCGGCGGCCAGCATGCGCACGCCCTCCGCCTCGATGGCCCGCCGGGCGTCGTCGCTCCGCGCCCGGCGACCCGAGCGGGACTTCGGCCAGCTCCAGGCGATAGTCGCCGCGCAGCCGGTCCGCGTAGTCCGCGAACCCGGCATCGACCCAGGCCGGCATGCGGGTGCCGGCGGCCACCAGTTTCATCAGCATGGTCCACTGCGGACCGCAGCGCCGGTCACGCCGCGGCGCCGCCGCCCTCCCACAGCTTCTCGAGGGCATAGAACTGCCGGATGCGCGGCAGCATCACGTGCAGCACGACGTCCTGCAGGTCGAGCAGCACCCACTCGCCGTCGCGCTCGCCTTCGAGCCCGTACGGCCGGAAGCCCGCTTCCTTGCAGCGTTCCACCACGCGGTCCGTGATCGACTTGACGTGCCGATCCGACGTGCCGCTGGCGACGACCATGGTGTCCGTGATGTCGGTGAGGCCACGGACGTCGAGCGCCTTCACGTCCACGGCCTTCATGTCGGCAAGCGCTCCCAGAACGATTTCCTGCAACGTCGGCTTCCGCTTCGGCCTTGCGGTCTTCTTGCTCGCCCCGGTCGCGGGTCGGGCACGCGCAGTCTTCGGCTTTGGCGCGGTCGCGGCCGCGGTCGCGGTGCGTCGTGGGGCTTTGCGCTTCGCTGTCATGCTCACCTCTTGGGTTCGTGGACGTAGCAGGCGGTGTCGCGAATCACCTCGCGTACCGCATCGGGCAACAGGTAACGGGGATCACGGCCCGAGACGATGATCTCCCTGAGATCGGTCGACGAGATCTCGAGCTGCGTGACCGGTTGCACCAGGATGCGTCCCGCCTCCGCGCCGTGCAGTTCCTCGATGTCGCGGACACCCCGCGCGGCGAGCAGGTCGCCGAGCAGACCGTCCGACGGCACCGACCACCCGGGCCGGTGCGCGACCACGAGGTGGGCGAGGCGCAGGATCTCCCGCCACTCGTGCCACGCCGGCAGCCCGAGGAATGCGTCCATGCCGACGATGAGGCATACCGGCCGGCCCGGCCACTCTTCGCGCAGTTCGCGCAGTGTCGTCACCGAGTACGACGGCCCGTCGCGCCGGGTTTCGCGGTCGTCGACCACGAAACCGGGCTGGTCGGCCGTGGCGGCCCTGACCATCTGCAATCGGCGGCGTGCGTCGCAGAGCGGGGGTTCGCGGTGCGGCGGCCGGCCCGCGGGAACGAAGCGCACCTCGTCGAGCCGCAGCACCTGCAGCAGTTCGAACGCGGTTCGCAGGTGGCCGAAGTGAATCGGGTCGAAGGTGCCGCCGAAGATACCGACAGCGCTCATGCAGCCAGCCTGACGCCGGCAATCCTCGCGACCAGGGATTCGAGCGCGACCCATGCATCGCCGCGCAGGTTGCCCTTGGCGATCCGGTCGGCTTCCGCGGCTGCCACCAGCAATTGATCGACGTCGACCCGCGTGAGGCGGCGTAATGCCGCCCGCAGCGGACCCTGCCGGCTGGACCAGATGTTCTCGGCCCGGAACACCGCGTCGAGCGAGCGCTCGTGCGCGGCCCGCTGCAGGACCCTCGACAGTCCGCGGAGGTCCTGCAGCAGTGCCCACAGGATGAGCGGTGGCTCGCGTCCCTCCGCGCGCAGGCCCGCGAGGATCCGCAGCGCGCGCTCGGCCTGGCCGGAGAACGCGGCCGCCGCGAGTTCGAAGACGTCGTAGCGGGCGCTGTCCGCCACGAGTTCGGCGACGTCGGCCTCGTTGAGCGAGGCGCCCGGCATGAGCAGCGCGATGCGCTCGATCTCCTGCTGCGCGGCCAGCAGGTTGCCCTCCACGCGGTCTGCGAGCAGTTCCGCCGCAGCGGCCGCGAGCGTGACGCCCTTGCGGGCCAGCCGGTCGCGAATCCAGCCCGGCAGCGCGGGGCGATCGACCGTCTGCGCCACGACCAGCACGCCGTGCTGCTCGAACGCCTTGACCCAGGTGGCGCCGAGCGACTTGCGCTCGAGTTCCCCGGACACGATCAGCAGCGAATCCTCCGGAGGATGTTCCGCCAGGCCCGCCAGCGCCCGGCCGGCCTCGGCATCCGGTGTCGGCCCCAACCTGAGCTCGATCAGGCGTCGGGTGGCAAACAGCGACAGGTTGGCGGCGTCCGCGAGCAGCGCGTTCCAGTCGAACCCACGTTCGAGGAAGTGGACCTCGCGGTCCTCGTGCCCCCGCTCCCGCGCGGCGGCGCGGATGGCGTCGCACGCCTCCGCGATCAGCAGCGGCTCCGAGCCCGTCACGAGGTAGGCGCTGCGCAGGCCGCGCGAAAGGCCAGACGACAAGGCGTCCGGAGAGGTCCTCACTGCGCGCGTGGACCCGCGTCCGGGGCCCACGGGCGGCGTGCTGCCGTGGTGTTCATGTGCATGCAGCGCCGATTATGCCGCCTCGGTGAGGACGGTTCCACAGGCCCGCCGCGGGTTCGATATCCTCTGTCCACACTCCCTCGACTACGGGCACCCCGATGCCGACCCTTGCCGCCGCCGGACGCCGCACCCTCTACCCCGCCATCGAGCCGTATCGCAGTGGTTACCTGCGTGTCTCCCCCGTGCACGAGATCTACTGGGAGGAGTCGGGGAACCCGCGCGGCAAGCCGGCCGTCTTCGTCCACGGCGGCCCGGGTGCCGGATCGAGCCCGCAGGCCCGCCGCTTCTTCGATCCGAAGCGATACCGGATCGTCGTGTTCGACCAGCGTGGCTGCGGTCGCAGCCGGCCCCACGCAAGCCTCGAGGACAACACCACCTGGCATCTCGTAGCGGACATGGAACGCCTGCGCGAGCACCTCGGTATCGAAGGCTGGCTGGTATTCGGCGGCTCCTGGGGTTCGACACTCGCGCTCGCCTATGCGCAGGCCCACCCGCGCCGCGTGACCGGACTGGTGCTGCGCGGCATCTTCATGCTGCGCAAGTCGGAGATCGACTGGTTCTACCAGCAGGGCGCGAGCGCGATCTTTCCCGACCGATGGGAGGACTACATCGCGGCGATCCCGTCGCGCGAGCGCGGCGACCTCGTGGCGGCCTTCTACCGGCGACTCACGTCGAGAAGCCGCACGACGCGGCTGCGCGCGGCGCGCGCCTGGTCGATCTGGGAAGCGGCGACCAGCTTCCTGCACCCCAGCGACGACAACGTCGACAAGTGGGGCGAGGAGGAATTCGCGATCGCCGTGGCGCGCATCGAGTGCCACTATTTCGTCAACAGGGGATTCCTGGCGCGCGAGGACCAGCTGCTGCGCGGCGTGCGCCGGATCCGCCACGTGCCTGCGGTGATCGTCCAGGGCCGCTACGACGTGGTCTGCCCGATGATGACCGCCTGGGACCTGCATCGTGCCTGGCCCGAGGCCGACTTCCGCGTGGTACCCGACGCCGGGCACTCCGCGCTGGAGCCCGGCATCACCCACGAACTCGTGGCGGCGACCGACCGCTATGCGCGGGCTACAGGGAATCCAGGCGCCGCAGCACGCGGTTCGCGAGGTCGCGCGCCATCGCGTCGCGCAGCAGTTCCTCCTCGCGGTCCTTCGCGAGCAACTCGCTCTCGTCGAAGCTGAAGTTGCGGGTCAGTTCCAGCTGCTGCACGGGCAGCACCTCCGCGCCGGCGCGGTCGAAGGAGAATTCGACGGCATAGAAGATCTCGAATTCCTGCGGCGTGTTGCGCGCCGACACCGACAGGACCCGACGCCCGCTGCGGTCGGCGCGCACCCGGATCACGGTGTCCGCCTCCCCGGCCGACGCCGCGACCTGTGCCCCGGCGGTCTCGATGCCGCGACGCAATTCCACCGCAAAGGGTGACAGCTCGTCCGGCGCCGAAACGTACACGCGCTCCATGCCTTCGGGCAGTGTCATCGCCCCCTGCAGGCGGAACCCGCAGCCCTGCAGGGCGAGCGCCAGCAGGGATGCCGCGAGCCATGCCGATGCCGCGCGCATGCGCGTCAGGCCACCACGTTGGCGAGCTTGCCGGGCACGTAGATGAACTTTCGCAGCGGCCGCCCTTCCATGAAGCGCTGCACGTTCGGGTCGGCGAGCGCCGCCTGCCGCACCGCGGCCTCGTCGGCATCCACCGGCACCGTCACCCGGCCCCGCAGCTTGCCGTTCACCTGCACGACGACCTCGACGCTCTCGCGTTCGAGAGCCCGCGGGTCCGTGGCCGGCCACGGCGCGTCGACGACGGCCTGCGCATGCCCGAGTTCGTGCCACAACGCGTGGCAGGCGTGCGGCACGACAGGCGAGAGAACGAGCACCACGATTTCCAGCGCTTCCTGCACGACCGCACGCCCCTGGGTCGAGCGATCCTCGAACCGGCCCAGCGCGTTCATGAGTTCCATGACCGCGGCGATCGCCGTGTTGAACGTGCGACGGCGCCCGATGTCCACCGTGACCTTGGCAAGCGTCTCGTGCACCTGCCGGCGCAGGTCGCGTTGTGCCGCCGTGAGGGCGTCCGCGTCCAGCGATCCCGCGGGGCCCGCCCCGACGTGCTGGTACACGGCGCGCCAGAGGCGCTTCATGAAGCGGAAGGCCCCCTCGACGCCCTCGTCCGACCATTCGAGGGACTGTTCCGGCGGCGCGGCGAACATCATGAAGAGCCGGGCCGTGTCCGCGCCGTAGCGTTCGACGAGTGACTGCGGGTCGACGCCGTTGCCCTTCGACTTGGACATGGTCCCGATCCCGCCGCTCTCGACCGGCAGCCCGTCCTCGCGCAGCACGGCGCCGAGCCGGCCGCCCTTCTCGTCGACCTGGTAGTCGACGTCGGTCGGGTTGTAGTAGACGATGCGGCCGGAGGCCGGCTTGCGGTAGAAGATTTCGTTCAGGACCATGCCCTGCGTCAGCAGGTTCGTGAACGGCTCCTCGACGGCGGTGAGCCCGAGGTCGCGCATCACGCGGGTCCAGAACCTCGAGTACAGCAGGTGGAGGATCGCGTGCTCGATCCCGCCGATGTACTGGTCCACGGGCATCCAGTAGGCGGCACGCTCGTCGACCATTGCCGCATCGTTGCCCGGGCAGGCGTAGCGGAAGTAGTACCACGACGAATCGACGAACGTATCCATCGTGTCCGTCTCGCGGCGCGCGGGCTGGCCGCAGCCCGGGCAGGTGCAGGCGAGGAATGCCGCGTGCCGGTTGAGCGGATTGCCGCTGCCGTCGGGCACGAGTTCCTCGGGCAGTACCACCGGCAGCTGCTCGTCCGGCACGGGCTGCACGCCGCAGGCGTCGCAGTGAATGAGCGGGATCGGGCAACCCCAGTAGCGCTGTCGCGAAATGCCCCAGTCGCGCAGCCGGTAGTTGACGCGGCGCCGGCCCCTGCCCTGCGCCTCGAAGAACTTGGCGTAGGCGTCGAACGCCTCGGCGAAGTCGAGTCCATCGAAGCGACCGGAGTTGATCAGCCGTCCGTGCTCGGTGTACGCGCCGGTCTCGATGTCGGGCAGGCTGCCGTCCAGCGGCTGCACCACCGGGTGGATGCGCAGCCCGTAGCGTCGCGCGAACTCCCAGTCCCGCTGGTCGTGCGCGGGCACGGCCATCACGGCGCCGGTGCCATAGCCCATCAGCACGAAATTCGCGACCCAGATCGGCACGCGGTCGCCGGTGACCGGATGGACGGCATGCAGGCCGAGTGGCATGCCGCGCTTCTCCATCGTCTCGAGTGCGGCCTCGGTCACGCCCGAGCGCTGGCACTCGGCGAGGAAGGCCTGCAGGTCGGGATCGGTCGCGGCCGCGCGTTGCGCGAGCGGATGCTCGGCAGCGACCGCCATGTAGGTGACGCCGCACAGGGTGTCCGGCCGCGTGGTGTAGATGCCGAGCGTGCCGCCACCATCGACCTCGAACTCGATCTCGAGACCCTCGGACCGGCCGATCCAGTTCTCCTGCATCAGACGCACGCGCTCGGGCCAGCCGGGCAGCCGGTCCAGGCCGGCGAGCAGGTCCTCCGCGTAGTCCGTGATGCGCAGGTAGTACATCGGGATTTCGCGCTTTTCGACGATGGCGCCGGTGCGCCAGCCGCGACCGTCGATGACCTGCTCGTTGGCGAGCACGGTCTGGTCCACCGGGTCCCAGTTCACGACGCCGGTGCGGCGGTAGGCGATGCCCTTCTCGAGCATGCGCAGGAACAGCCACTGGTTCCAGCGGTAGTAGTCGGCCTTGCAGGTCGCAAGCTCACGGCGCCAGTCGATGCCGAAGCCAAGCGCCTTCAGCTGCCGCTTCATGTAGTCGATGTTTTCGTAGGTCCACTTCGCCGGCGGCACGCCATTCGCCATGGCCGCGTTCTCCGCCGGCAGGCCGAAGGCGTCCCAGCCCATGGGCTGCAGCACGTTGTAGCCCTGCATCCGCATGTAGCGCGTCAGTACGTCGCCGATGGTGTAGTTGCGGACGTGTCCCATGTGCAGTCGCCCGCTCGGGTACGGGAACATGCAAAGGCAGTAGTACTTCGGGCGCGAGGCGTCCTCGCTGACCTCGAACGTCCCCTGCTCGTCCCAGTCGCGCTGGGCCTGGGGCTCGATGAGGGCGGGTTCGTATCGTTCCTGCATGGGACTGCCGGGAGAGCCGTGTTGAACCGACAAGGATACCCGAGGGCAGGCCCGGCGGCGTGGCCCCGGGGGAAAGTCACCGTCCCAGCGCGCCGGCGGCTACTCCTCGTCTTCGTCGCCGGCCAGGCCGAGAATCTGCGCGGGGTTGTTGTCGAGTCCGGCCGGCCACCAGGTCTGCCTGTCCAGCCCGTCCTCGCGGAACGCGGCAATCGATGCCTGGGTGCCGGGCGACAGCAGATAGGCCTCGAGCGCCCTGGCGCCCGCGGCGTTGACGCCCGGGTACTTCTCCGCATTCACGACGATCGTCGCCATGAGGCGCTGAAAGAGCGGCGTCTGCCACACCATGACTTCGAGACGGGAGTCATTCCTGCGGCGGTAACGCTCGAAGGGAAACGAGCCCCAGAGCGTGTACGCTCCCGTGTCCTCTGCGAACTTCATTGCGCGTCCCTTCGACTGGCGCCCCTCGACGTACCACGCACCGCGCTCGGGATGGCCGGCACCGGCGAGCAGCAGTTCGGATAGATAGCGCCCGACCGGATACGAAGGGGCAACGTAGGGCGAGCGGGTGGCCACGATCCGCCGCATCGCCTCGACCGGATCCGTCAGGCCGCGAATCTTCGCCGGATCGTTCCGCGGCCCCACCAGCACGGACTGGTTGGAGAACACGGGCCTCGGGAAGGCGCCATTGCCGCTGGTGACGAACTGCTCCGCCGGCGCCTTGCCGTAGTGGGAGATGAGCAGGTCCGCCTGACCCTGTTCCGCCTGCTCATAGACGTCGTTGCCACTGTAGACCTCGACCCGGTAGCCGGTCTGCTTCTCGAACTCCGGTAACAGCGAGGCCAGCAGGCCGGACTGCTGGGGCGCATTGACGACGGCAAGCCGGACGACGGGCGGCGCGCCCTCGGCGTCGGCGGCGCCACCCACGACCGGGAGGGCCGGAATGACGGACAGAGCGAGGCAGGCCAGCGCCCGTGCGGAAATACAAGGCATTGCTGAGTTCACGATGTCTCCGTCCAGGCCGTCGAATGTCGTGGTCCGTCAATCCGACGCGCACGTATCCCGGTCGCAAGCCCGGGCCGGCTGGCGTCGGTCATTCCCCGGACACCGGGTATGGATCGCCGGCCCGCTCCCCGACCGCAACGAACCGCGTGATGCCCGCGCCGTCGACGCTGCGTTGCAGTGCGCCCCGGGTGTACAGGTAGTTCAGGTGCGCGACCGCCTCGCCGATGGCCAGCAGGCGATGGAATCCGCGCGGAACGCGACGGAACATCGTCGGCAGCACCTCGAATGCGGTGCGGGGTTCGGTGCAGAAGCCGAGGATCGCGTCGAGTTGCTCCCGATGGTGTGCCGTCAGGTCGGCCAGTCGGCGGTGCAGTCCCCGGAACGGTCGCCCGTGCGACGGCAGCACGAGCGTATCGGCATCGCAGGACGCCAGCCTGTCGAGCGACGACAGGAAGTCGTGCAGCGGGTTCGCCTCCGGTGCGGACGACAGCACGCTGACGTTCGGTGAAATGCTCGGCAGCACCTGGTCGCCGCTGATCAGCAGTCGCCGTCCCGCATCGTGCAGGCACAAGTGACCCCGGCAGTGCCCGCCGGTCTCGACGACCGTCCAGCGGCCCAGCCCTGCCGCGATCGTGTCGCCATCCACCGGACTCGCGACCAGCGCCGGCAAGCCGCCGAACCACTCCCGGTGGTCGCCGCGGGTCGGCGACGCGCCCGGCGGCACGTCCACCCCGTGGGCCTGCAGGAATTCCCGGATGCGCGCGGCGAGTGCCGCCGGATCGGTCTGCAGGAACTCGCCGGCCGATCGGTGTGCGGACGCCGACATGAGGACATCGGCGCCATGCCGCAGGGCGAGCCACGGCGCCAGCCCCATGTGGTCGGGGTGATCGTGCGTGACGAAGATGCGTCGCAGCGCACGCCCGGCG
This sequence comes from uncultured Gammaproteobacteria bacterium, assembly GCA_963823535.1. Taxonomy (GTDB): domain Bacteria; phylum Pseudomonadota; class Gammaproteobacteria; order Steroidobacterales; family Steroidobacteraceae; genus RPQJ01. The sequence goes on along the minus strand of CAWGLZ010000001.1, from coordinate 97,663 downwards.
AGCGCCTGCTCCTCGAGCTGGAGCCAGGCAGCACGGCAGACCTCCTCGGCCATGCCGGTGTCCACCAGCAGCCAGCCTTCCCCGTCCTCCAGCAGCCACACGTTGATGTGGTTGAGCTCCATCGGCAGCGGGATGCGCAACCAGAGCACGCCGTCCGCCACGACCCGCGCAGCACCATTCGCCGGCGGATCGCCCGGCAGGAAGTTGAGTTCATCGGGGGCGGGCGGGAAGACCTCGCCTTCGCGAGTGATCGTGCCGCCGCGCTCGTTCATGGTTCCCGCGTCCGTCGCCGGTGCGGCGGCCGGAGCCGCAGGCCCGCTGCAAACGACAGGATCGCGAGCACGAGCACCGGCAGGTTGCCGAAGCGCGCATACGGCGTGACCCCGACGCGCGGCTCGACCTGGCCGGTGAGGACGGCCGGCTCGAACTGCGCCAGCTGGCCGAGCACGGTGCCGTCGTGCGCGATCAGCGCCGTCACGCCGTCGTTCGCGGCCCTCAGCATCGGTCGACCGGTCTCGAGCGCGCGCATCCGGCTGATGTCGAGGTGCTGGTGCGGCGCGGTCGAATCCCCGAACCAGGCGTCGTTGGTGACGTTGACGAGCAGCGTCGAGCGGCGCGCCAGCGCCAGCTGCTCCGAGGCGTAGGCGTCCTCGTAGCAGATCGTGGGTGCCAGCCGTTCGCCGCCGGCCACCAGCGGATCCTGATCGCGCGGCCCGGATTCGAAATCCGAGTACGGCAGGTTCATGAGTCGCAGCCACTCGCGCACCGCCGCGGGCACGGGGAAGAACTCGCCGAAGGGAACGAGGCGCCGCTTGTAGTACCACTGCTCGCTGCCGGAGAACGCCGCCATTGCGTTGTAGTACGCGCCCGTCTGCTCGTCGCGCCGCAGCAGGCCCATCACCACGTCGGAACCACGCGCACGTGCCGCGGCATGCAGGGACTCGAGGTAGCCGCGGATGTCGCGCTCCAGCGCCGGCAGCGCGGCCTCCGGCCAGACGATGATGTCGGCGCCGAGGTGTGGCGCGGTGAGGTCGGCATACAGGGACAGCGTCCGCTCGCGCTGGCCAGCCTGCCACTTCATCGACTGCGGCACCGCGCCCTGGACCAGGGCGACGGACACGCGCGTGCCTCGCGGCGCGGTCCACTCGATCCGCTCGAGGGCGGAGCCGGCGAGCCACGTGCCGGCGATCACCGCGCAGGCGGCGATGCGCCCGGCACGACGGCCGAGCACCAGCATCACCAGTGCACCCGCCATGAGCGCAGCGGCGGAGCTGACCCCGTAGATACCGGCGAGCGGAGCGTAGCCACGCAGGCCCGTGTCGAGCTGGCTGTAGCCGAGCGCGAGCCACGGGAAGCCGCTGAGGAACCAGCCCCGGAACCACTCGACCAGCACCCAGCCGGACGGCAGCAGCAGCAGCCAGCGCAGTGCCCCCGGCTCGCCGCCCCAGCGCGCCACCACGTGGCCGAGCAGCGCGGTGTAGCTTCCCATGATCGCGACCAGCCCCAGCATCAGGAACGCCGCGACCCAGACCGGCGCCTGCCCGACCAGGTGGATGCTGTGATACAGCCAGTAGGTGCCGGCGAGGAAGGTGCCGCCGGTGAACAGGAAACCGCGCCACGCAGCCGCGCGCGGCGACGCACCGTGCCAGAGCAGGAACAGCAGCGCCGGGCAGAGGACGGCGAGCGGCGCGAATCCGGTCGGGGCGAATGCGGCTGCGAGTGCGACGCCGGCGGGCAGTGCGACCCAGTGCCCGGACCGGGAGAGAAAGTCGAGAACCTGTTGCATGGGCATTGCGGCTCGCCACCCGCGCGGCGGCGCGGCGCCAGCCGTGGCGCCGTTCAATCGGCTCCGGCCGGCTTCAAGTCGACGTCGCGGGGAGTGGTCACCCGCAGCGTCTCGATGCGACGCCGGTCCGCACGCACGACCTTGAGTTCGAGGCCGCCGATCTGGATGGCCTCGCCGCGCCGCGGCATGCGCCCGAGTTCGTGGAGCACCAGCCCGCCGATGGTGTCGAACTCCTCGTCCGAGAACCGCGTGCCGAAGGTGGAATTGAACTCGTCGATGCGGGTCAGCGCCGGTACCGTGAAGGTGCGCTCGCCCTCGCGACGGATCTCCTCTCCCTCGTCCACGTCGTACTCGTCGCCGATCTCGCCGACGATCTGTTCGAGGACGTCCTCGATGGTGAGCAGCCCCGAGACGCCGCCGTACTCGTCGACGACGATCGCCATGTGGTTGTGGGCGACGCGGAACTCCTTCAGCAGCACGTTCAGCCGCTTGCTCTCCGGGATGAACACCGCGGGGCGGAGGCACTCGCGGATGTCGAACTGCCCCTTTTCCTCCTGCGCGAAGTAGCGCAGCAGGTCCTTCGCGAGCAGGATGCCGGCAACCTCGTCGCGGTCCTCGCCCACGACCGGGAAGCGCGAGTGGCCGGACTCGATCACGACCGGCAGGATCTGCTCGGGCGAGTCGTCGCGGTGCACCACGACCATCTGCGAGCGAGGCACCATGACGTCGCGGACCTGGATCTCCGAGACCTCCAGCACGCCCTCCAGCATCGCCAGCACGTCGGCGTCGATCAGGCCGCGGTCGCGGGCGTCCGCCAGCACGTCGGCCAGTTGCTCGAGGTCGCGCGGCTCGCCCGACAGCGATTCCACCAGCCGCCTCAGCCAGCTCCCCGACGAAGCGGGATGATCTTCACTCATGTGTTGCGTCAGGTGACCGGTCGATAGGGATTCTGATACCCGAAACCACTGAGGATTTCCACCTCGAGGCGCTCCATGGCCCGGGCCTGCCGGGCAGACGCGTGGTCGAAACCGTGCAGGTGGAGCATCCCGTGGACCACCATGTGTGCCCAGTGTGCCGCTGGGATCTTGCCCTGGACCCGGGACTCGGCAGTCACGACCGGAGCGCAGATCACGAGGTCGCCGAGCAGCCCCTCGTGAGCGCGCTCGGCGTCGGACGCGGGGAAGGACAGTACGTTGGTCGGCGCGTCCTTGCCCCGGTAGTCGCGGTTGAGCCGCCGGCCGGCCGCGGCGCCGACGACCCGGATGCACACGCGATCGCCCCGGGGCCTGTCCCGGCCGCGGCCCTTCGCGCCCGCGGACACGGCCCCCCGGTGTGCAGCCATCGCCCAGCGGCGCAGGGCGCCGTCGGTGGGAACCCAGGGACGGCGTGCCGCGTACTGCGTCTCGACGCGGAGCGGCGTCGCGCGCGCGGCGCCCCTCACCCCTCGCCTCCGGTCTCCGGAGATTCGCGTTCGTACGCCTGCACGATCCGCTGCACCAGCGGATGGCGCACCACGTCGCGCGCACTGAAAAACGAGAACGCGACGCCCTCGACGCCACGCAGCACCTCGATCGCGTGCCGCAGGCCGGAGCGCTGCTGCCGCGGCAGGTCCACCTGCGTGATGTCGCCGGTCACGACCGCCTTCGAGCCGAAGCCGAGTCGCGTCAGGAACATCTTCATCTGCTCGACGGTGGTGTTCTGGGCCTCGTCGAGAATGATGAAGGAGTCGTTCAGCGAGCGACCGCGCATGAAGGCGAGCGGCGCCACCTCGATCACCTGCCGCTCGGCGTTGCGCGCCACCCGGTCGAATCCCATCATCTCGTAGAGCGCGTCGTACATCGGTCGCAGGTAGGGATCGACCTTCTGGGCCAGGTCGCCCGGCAGGAACCCGAGGCGCTCGCCCGCCTCGACGGCCGGTCTCACGAGCACGATCCGGCGCACGGCACCCGAGTGCAGGGCCTCGACGGCACTCGCGACGGCGAGGTAGGTCTTGCCCGTGCCGGCCGGTCCGATGCCGAAGGTGAGGTCGTTCGCGCGGATGTTGTCGAGGTACTGGCGCTGGTTCTCCCCGCGGCCCCGGATGCCACCGCGCTGCGTCTGGACGACGACGTCCCCCCCGCCGCGCGCCGGCGCTCCCGCCGTCGGAAAACCGAGCTCCTGCACGCACAGGTGCACGCGCTCGGGAGACATGGGCTCGCTCGCCGAGAGCTCGAACATGCGCGACAGCACGGCGTGCGCGCTGTCCACGATCCCGGGCGGGCCGAAGACCTGCAGCTGGTGGCCGCGCCGGCGCACTTCGACACCGAGGCGCTCCTCCACGTGCCGCAGGTTCTGCTCCATGGGTCCCGCGAAACTGCCGAGGCGCGCGTTGTCGGCCGCTTCAAGCGAGAGTTCGCGCACCTCGACCTGGGCGGTCAAGCGATGCTCCGCTCGCGCTCGGCCAGGCGTCCGCGCAGGGAATTCGGCAGCGCCTCGGTGACGACCACGTCCACGAAGCGGCCGATCAGCGAGGACGGGCCGTCGAAATTCACCCAGCGATTGTTCTCGGTGCGACCCGCGAGCTGCCGCGCGTCCTTCCTGGACGGTCGCTCGACGAGCACGCGCTGCCGCGAACCGACCATCGCGCGACTGATGGCCAGGGCCTGCCCGTCCACGCGCGCCTGCAGGCGCTCGAGGCGCGCCTGCTTGACGGCGTGCGGCAGGTCGTCCGGCAGCGACGCGGCCGGCGTTCCCGGCCGGCGGCTGTAGATGAAACTGTAGCTCTGGTCGAAGCCGATCTCGGCGATGAGATCCATGGTGGCTTCGAAGTCGCGCTCGGTCTCGCCCGGGAACCCGACGATGAAGTCCGACGAGAGGCTGATGTCCGGGCGTGCCGCGCGCAGCCGGCGGATCTTCTGCTTGTACTCGAGCACCGTGTGGCCGCGCTTCATCAGCGCCAGCACGCGGTCCGAGCCGCTCTGGACCGGCAGGTGGAGATACGCCGCGAGCTGCGGCACGTCGCGATAGGCCTCGATGAGGCTGTCGCGGAATTCGACGGGATGCGAGGTGGTGAAGCGGATGCGCTCGATGCCCGGTACGTCCGCCACGAAATAGATCAGGGCCGCGAGATCCGCCCGGCCGTTGCCGTCGAGTTCTCCCTGGTAGGCGTTGACGTTCTGGCCGAGCAGTGTCACCTCGCTCACGCCCTGCGCGGCGAGCCCGCGGACTTCGCCCATCACCTGGGCGACCGGACGGCTCACTTCCTCGCCGCGCGTGTACGGGACGACGCAGAACGTGCAGTACTTGCTGCAACCCTCCATGATCGACACGAAGGCGGTCGCGCCCGAGGCGCGTGGCTCGGGCAGCCGGTCGAATTTCTCGATCTCGGGAAAGCTGACGTCGACGACGGCTCGCCCATGTGTCCGGAGCCGCCCGATCATCTCCGGCAGGCGATGCAGCGTCTGCGGGCCGAACACGAGGTCGACGAACGGTGCGCGCGCCGTGATGCCGTCGCCTTCCTGGCTGGCGACACAACCGCCGACGCCGATCAGCACGTCCGGCCGGGCCTGCTTCAGGAGCCGCCACTGGCCGAGCAGCGAGAACACTTTTTCCTGGGCCTTCTCGCGGACCGAGCAGGTATTGAGCAGCAGCAGGTCCGCCGCCGCCGGATCGTCGGTCGGCTCGTAGCCACCGAACGCCCGCAGCACGTCCGCCATGCGTGCGGAGTCGTACTCGTTCATCTGGCAGCCGAAGGTCTTGACGTATACGCGTGGCATCGTGCGCGAGCCGGCGGCGCTCCCACGCGCCGGCGGGCCGCTCCTAGAAGGGAATGTCGTCGTCGAAGGCGTCGTCGGCCGGCGGCGGGGCCGCCCCGCGCTCACCCGCACCCGCGGCGCGCGGTTCGCCGCGCGGCTCGGACCGCGACTCGGTGCCCGCACCGCCGCCCGCGCGGCCGCCGAGCATCTGCATCTCGTTGGCGATGATCTCGGTCGTGTACCGGTCCCGACCCTCCTTGTCCTGCCACTTGCGCGTGCGGATGCGCCCCTCGATGTAGACCTGCGACCCCTTGCGGAGGTACTCCGCCGAAATCTCGGCGAGCCGGTCGTACATGACGATGTTGTGCCACTCCGTCTGCTCGCGCTGCTCGCCCGTCTGCTTGTCCTTCCAGCTTTCGGAAGTGGCGATGCTGAAGTTGGTGACGGCCTTGCCGCTCGGCATGTAGCGCGTCTCCGGGTCCTTGCCGAGATTGCCGACGAGTATGACTTTGTTGATTCCGCGTGCCATGGCACCTACCCGCGTGTTGAGAAACCAGATCTTACGGCACCCGGCTGCCCGGGCGGAAACGCCTTGATCAGCCGCGTTCGCCTGGAAATGGGCTCACCGCGGGGCCGAGGACGACGATCGCCGCCCAGGCCAGGGCGATCGCGGCACTTCCCCAGAAGACCCCGGACAGCCCGTAGCGCCCGAGCAGCACGCCGCCCAGGGCGCCGCCGAGGAAGGCCCCCAGGAACTGGGCGGTGGCGAAGATGCCCAGCGCCGCGCCGCGTTCCGCACCGGGCGCCGCCTGCGTGAGCAGCGCGGGCAGGCGTGCCTCGAGGTAGTTGAAAGCCGCGAAAAACAGGGTCAGTGCGCCGAGCACGCCCCACAGGTGGCCGTGATCATGGCCGAGCCAGGCCTGTGCGGCGCCGGCCAGTATCACGGCCAGTACGAACAGTGCCCGCGTGCGGCCCGTGCGCTCGGTGGCCAGGATCAGGGGGATCGTCCCGGCGAGCGAGACCCCGAAGACGCCGAGATAGACCTTCCAGTGGCCCGCCGTCGCAATCCCGAGGTCCGTGGCCAGCGCCTGCGGGACCGAGAGGAAGGTGGCCGTCATGATGAAGTGCAGCGCGAATACGCCGGCATACAGCGGGCGCAGCGCCGGACGGCGCAGCAGCTCGAGCAGGGCCGAGAGGGGTCGCGATTCCGCGCCGCCGGTGCGCTCGGGCTCGGGAGGCACGGCCAGGAACAGAAGCGCGAGTCCGCAGCCGGCCATGCCCAGCATGAGCAGGAAGATCCCGGGGACGCCGATCGCGCCGCCGAGCACCGGTCCGAGTACCAGCGCCACGACGAAGGACAAGCCGATGCTGATGCCCACGACGGCCATCGCGCGCGTCCGCACCTCCGGGCGGGTCAGGTCGGCCAGCAGGGCCGTGACCGCGGCGGACATCGCGCCGGCGCCCTGGATGGACCGCGCGACGATGAGTCCCACGACGGAATGCGCGAACGCGCCGACCAGCGAGCCTGCCGCGAACAGCAGCAGCCCGATCGTGATGAGCGGTTTGCGGCCGTAGCGGTCCGACCAGCGGCCAAACGGGATCTGCAGCAGGGCCTGCGTCAGGCCATACGCGCCCATGGCCAGCCCGAGCAGTTCCGGCGTGTAGTCCGGCAGCTCGCGCGCGTGCAGCGCCAGCACCGGCAGCAGCAGGAACAGGCCGAGCATGCGGGTGGCGTAGATCGCGGCGAGCGCGCCGACGGAGCGGCGCTCCTGCGGCGAGAGCGCCGGCCGGGGTGTGGAATCTCGTTTTCGGATTGGCTTTGCCTCGAAAGCTCGGCCTATATTAGCAGGCTGACCGTCGTCGCCCGAGCCCCAGATCCTGCCATGGACGTCATTCGCATCCGCGGTGCTCGAACGCACAACCTCCAGGGCATCGACCTCGACCTGCCCCGTGACCGGCTGATCGTCATCACCGGCCTGTCGGGCTCGGGCAAGTCGTCGCTGGCCTTCGATACGATCTATGCCGAGGGCCAGCGGCGCTACGTCGAGTCGCTATCGGCCTATGCGCGGCAGTTCCTCTCCGTGATGGAGAAGCCGGACGTCGACCATATCGAGGGACTGTCGCCGGCCATCGCGATCGAGCAGAAGGCCACCTCGCACAACCCGCGCTCCACGGTCGGGACGGTCACTGAGATCTACGACTATCTCCGCGTGCTCTACGCGCGCGCCGGCGTCCCCCGCTGCCCGCAGCACGGCCAGGAACTCGCGGCGCAGTCGGTCAGCCAGATGGTCGACCAGGTACTCGCGCTGCCCGAGGGAACGGCCGTGATGCTGCTTGCGCCGGTGGTGCAGGACCGCAAGGGTGAGCACGCCGAGGCGATCGAGCATCTGCGCTCCCAGGGCTTCGTCCGGGCCGTCGTCGACGGCGAGGTCGTCGAACTCGACTCGGCGCCGCGCCTCGAGCCGCGACGTCGACACTCCGTCGATGCGGTGGTCGACCGGCTGCGCGTGCGCCCGGATGCCGCGCAGCGACTCGCCGAGTCGTTCGAGACGGCGCTCGCGCTGTCGCAGGGCGTGGCGCGGGTGTCCTTCCAGGAGGAGCCCGCAGGCGCGCCGCTGGTATTCTCGAACCGCTATGCCTGCACGGCCTGCGGCTACAGCCTGGCCGAACTCGAGCCGCGCCTGTTCTCCTTCAACAACCCGAGCGGCGCCTGCGGCACCTGCGGCGGGCTGGGCCTGCAGCAGTACTTCGATCCGGCCCGGGTCGTGGTTAACCCCGCGCTGTCGCTCGCGGGCGGGGCCGTGCGCGGCTGGGACCGGCGCAATGCGTACTACTTCCAGCTGATCCAGTCGCTGGCGCGACATTACCGATTCGACATCGAGACGCCGTGGAGCGACCTGCCCGAGGCGGTCCGGCACGTGCTGCTCTGGGGCAGCGGCGACGACCGGATCGAGTTCCGCTATTTCGACGCACGCGGCGGCAGCACGCGCCGGACCCACGCGTGGGAGGGCATCCTGCCCAACCTCGAGCGGCGTTATCGCGAGACGGAGTCGCCGACGGTGCGCGAGGAACTCGGCAAGTACCGGGGCACGCGCGCCTGCGCCGACTGCGGGGGCAGCCGGCTCAACCAGGCCGCGCGGAACGTGTTCGTCGGCGGACGCACGCTGCCCCAGGTGGCGGCCCTGCCGATCGCCGGGACCATGGCCCACTTCACGGACCTGCGCGTCGAGGGCTGGCGCGGCGAGATCGCCAGCCGACTGGTCCGCGAGATCACCGACCGCCTCAGGTTCCTGATCGACGTCGGACTCGACTACCTGTCGCTCGACCGCAGCGCCGAAACGCTCTCCGGCGGCGAGGCGCAGCGCATCCGGCTCGCCAGCCAGATCGGTTCGGGACTGGTGGGCGTGATGTACATCCTCGACGAGCCGTCGATCGGCCTGCACCAGCGCGACAACCAGCGGTTGCTCGACACGCTCACGCGCCTGCGCGACCTCGGCAACACCGTGCTGGTGGTCGAGCACGACGAGGACGCTATCCGGCAGGCCGACCACGTGGTGGACCTCGGTCCGGGCGCCGGCATCCACGGCGGGCGCATCGTCGCGCAGGGGACGCCCGCCGAGGTCGAGGCGACGCCCGACTCGCTGACCGGCCAGTACCTGAGCGGGCGCCGGTGCATCCCGGTCCCGCCGGTGCGTACGCCGCCCCAGCCGGGCCGGTCGCTCGGCATCGTGGGCGCGAGCGGCAACAACCTGCAGGACGTCTCGGTGACGATTCCACTCGGGCTGCTGACCTGTGTGACCGGCGTGTCCGGGTCGGGCAAGTCGACGCTGGTCATCGACACGCTCTATCGGCACGTCGCCGCGGCGCTGCACGATTCGGGCACCGATGCGGCACCCTGCCGGGCCGTGGAAGGCCTCGAGCAGATCGACCGCGTGATCGACATCGACCAGAGCCCCATCGGGCGAACGCCGCGCTCGAATCCCGCGACCTACACCGGCCTCTTCGGGCCGATCCGCGAGCTGTTCGCGGAGGTGCCCGAGTCCCGTGCGCGCGGCTACGATCCGGGCCGCTTCAGCTTCAACGTGCGCGGCGGGCGCTGCGAGTCCTGCGAGGGCGACGGCGTCATCAAGGTCGAGATGCATTTCCTGCCCGACGCCTACGTGACCTGCGACGCCTGCCGCGGCATGCGCTACAACCGCGAGACGCTCGAGATCCGCTACAAGGGGCGCAACATCCACGAAGTGCTGGAGATGACCGTCGAGGATGCGGCCGTCTTCTTCCGCAACGTCCCGGCGCTCAGCTCGCGGCTCAGGACGATGCTCGACGTCGGGTTGTCCTACATCCGGCTGGGTCAGAACGCCACCACGCTGTCGGGCGGCGAGGCGCAGCGCATCAAGCTCGCGCGGGAACTCGCCAAGCGCGCGACCGGCCGGACGCTCTACATCCTCGATGAGCCGACCACCGGGCTGCACTTCCGCGACATCGAGCAGCTGCTCGCCGTGCTGCTCCGGCTGCGCGACGAAGGCAACACCATCGTCGTGATCGAGCATAACCTCGACGTGATCAAGACGGCCGACTGGGTGATCGACCTCGGCCCCGAGGGTGGGGCGGGCGGCGGGCGCATCGTCGCGGAAGGTACCCCGGAGACCGTCGCTGCCGTGCCCGGGTCGCACACCGGCCAGTATCTCGCGCGGACGCTGGATCGGGCGGCCAGACCGGCCAGGGGCGGCCGGCGAACGGCCTAGGTCGGATCGCTCACCGGGCACCGCCAGCGGACCGGGGTCCCGTGCGGAAGCGGTGACAGACTTCACCGGCCTCGCGGGTCTCGGCGTAGCGGCCCGCGGTGTGACGGGAGATCACGCGGCGCCAGAATCCCAGGGCCGCGCGGTTGTACTCGTCCTCGAGCACTTCCCAGTCGCCGGCGAACCGGGCGAACAGCAGCTCGACGGCGGCGGCGCCGACGCCGCGGCGGCGCGACGACGCGACGACGAAGAACTCGGCCATGCGGAAATCGGCAGTGCGGCGCGGGAAGTCGGCAGGTCGCGAGACGAGTGCGAACCCGACACGCGTCCCGTTCGAGAGGATGACGAAGGGATGGGCAGCTGGATCATGGAACCAGCCGGCGAGGAATTCGTCCTCGCGCGCCGGCCATTCGCCGAGCGCCGGGAACAGGCCGGACTTCGAAACGGAGAGTTCGGACAGATAATCGCGGTAGATCGCGCGGATCCAGGCGCGATCTTCGTCGGCGTCTCGTGCGTCGCGGAGCGTGACGGGCACGGCTTGGGCCAGCCTCCTGGCGACGAGTTCAGGCCCCCGGGGGCCGGTTGACCGGTGGCAACCGAGGGTCGGGCGGGCCCCGGTCGGAGCCCGCCCACCCGTTCAGTTCAGGCGGACAGCCAATTACTTGGCGGCCTCCTGGATCGCCTCGCCGGTCTTCTCGACGGCCTCGCCGGTCGCTTCGACCGCATCGCTCGCGGTCTCGGCAACGGCGTCGCCCGCCTCGGCGACCGCATCGCCGGCAGCAGCGGCGGCATCGGCAGTGGCGTCGACGGCCGCGGCGCCCGCGTCCATCACGGCATCACCGGCGGCAGCGGCAGCGTCGCCAGCGGCGTCGACAGCGTCACCGGCAGCGGCGGCAGCGGCGGCAGCCTCTTCCTTCGCCGCCTCAATGGCGGGCTCCTTCTTGGCGCAGCCAGCAAGGATCAGGGCGGCCAGCGCGGCGGCAAGTGCAATCTTCGTGTTCATGGACAAATACCCCAGAATGGTTTCAGGAATGACGATCAAACTTCAGCCAACCAGCCGGCATCGGCTTGCGCCGCACGCCGCGGTGATTGTGCAGGCGCAATTCTAGGCTGCCGGCCCGGCGACGCGAGACCCGGAACTGTCTCCGAATGGCGACAATCCCGGCTCTTCGGCAAGATGTCCGGCATCAGTGCCGATCAATCAGGGGCAGAACATGCAGGACGACATCGACGCGGGCTTCGGCAAGCACGTTGCGGAAATGCGACGCCGGGCGGACGAGGCGCTGCGGGTGAGCGGCCTCGACGGCGTGGTGATCCACTCGGGGCGGGCACGCTACGCGTTCCTGGACGACCGCCCGTACCCGTTCGTCGTGAACCCGCACTTCAAGCACTGGGCGCCCGTGACGGACGCGCCGGACAGTTTCATCGCCTACCGTCCGGGCGACCGGCCGAGACTCTGCTTCCACCAGCCGGCCGACTACTGGCACCGGCCGCCGGTCCTGCCAGGCGGCGCGTGGCAGGCCGAGTTCGACGTGAGCATCGTGCGCGCACCTGCCGACGCGCGGCCGTTGCTCGGGCTCGAGCGAGGTCGTATCGCCTGGATCGGCGAACCGCAGGCCGACTTCGAGGACTGGGGTTTCGCGGCGGTCAATCCGCCGGCGCTGCTGTCCTGGCTGCACTATTTCCGGGCCGTCAAGACCGGCTACGAGCTCGACTGCATGCGGCGTGCCTCGGCGATGGGCGCGCGTGGCCACGTTGCGGCACGCGATGCCTTCCAGGCGGGTGCCTCCGAGTTCGAGGCGCACCTTGCCTACTGCTCAGCGGCCGACGCTCGCGACGACGATCTGCCCTACGGCAACATCATCGCCTACGACGAAGGCGCGGCCGTCCTGCACTACCAGCACCTCGACCGCCGCCGCGACCGGCCCCGACGATCGTTCCTCATCGACGCCGGAGCCCAGTACCGTGGTTACGCCTGCGACATCACGCGGACCTGGGCCGGCGGCGCCGGCGAATTCGCGGACCTCGTCCGGGCGATGGACGACCTGCAGCGCCGGCTGTGCGCAGGCGTCCGCGCGGGCCGGGACTACCGCGAGGTGCACCTCGACGCGCACCGGGCGATCGGGCAGTTGCTCCGTGACGGCGGTCTGATCCAGTGCGATGCCGAGACCGCCGTGTCCGAGCACGTCACGAGCGTGTTCTTCCCGCACGGCATCGGGCACCTGCTCGGCCTGCAGGTGCACGACGTCGCGGGACTCGCCGGCGACGTGCAGGGCACCGAGATCCCGCGCCCGCCCGGGCATCCGTTCCTGCGGCTGACACGCGTGCTCGAGCCCGGCTTCGTGGTCACGATCGAGCCGGGGATCTATTTCATCGACCTGCTGCTGGACGCGGCGCGCGCGGACCATCGTCGGCAGCACATCCGCTGGGACGCCGTCGACCGGCTGCGGCCCTATGGCGGCATCCGCATCGAGGACGACGTCGTCTGCACGGACACCGTGCCGGAGAACCTCACGCGCGACGCCTTTGCCGCGCTCGCCTGAAGGGATCGACCGCTCAGCCCTGCTTCTTCAGCAGGTCGCGGATCTCGGTGAGCAGCGCGACGTCGGCCGGAGGCGCCGCGGGCGCCGCCGCCGGGGGCGGGGTCTTGAGCCGGTTGATGGCCTTGATGGCCATGAAGATCGCGGCGGCGATGATCAGGAAATCGAAGACGGACTGCAGGAAGGACCCGTACTTGAGCAGGATCGCTTCCCCGTTGGGCCCGGACCCGAGGTCGAACGCGAGATCCGTGAAGTTCACGCCGCCGATGATCCGGCCGAGCAGCGGCATCACGACGTCGCCGACCAGCGACGAGACGATCTTGCCGAAGGCCGTGCCGATGACGACGCCGACCGCCATGTCGACGACGTTCCCCTTCATCGCGAATTCCTTGAACTCAGTGATCAGGCTCATCTGCTGCCTCCCGGCGATCTGCCGCCGTTACCCACGAGCGGATAATTCCGCCCGGCGCGAACCTTATTGCATCGACCTGAAAAAAAGAAGCCGGGCAGGGCCCGGCTTCCTTCGTCTCGCGACCGCGCGCGATCAGGCGGCAGCGGTCTTCTTCTTGCGCGGTGCGCGCGGCTTCTTCGCCGGCGCCTCGGCCCCCGCTTGCGACGCCTCACCCGCTGCTGCGGCGGCCGGCTCAGCCGCCTTCCTGCGACGCGCCTTTGGCTTCTTCTCGCCCTCGTCCGCCGCGGCCGCGGCCGCCGCGGCCTGCTCGACCAGCGCCATCAGCGCCATGTCGGCATTGTCCCCGGCTCGATTGGCCATGTGCAGGATCCGCGTGTAGCCGCCCGGGCGGGTCTTGAAGCGCGGCCCGATGTCGCCGAAGAGCTTCTCAACGACCTCGGCATCGCGCAGGCGCGCGAACGCCCGGCGACGGTTCGCCATGCTGTCGGTCTTGCCGAGCGTGATCAGCGGCTCGACGTAGCGGCGCAGTTCCTTCGCCTTCGGCACCGTCGTGCGGATCGCCTCGTGGCGCAGCAGCGACGCCGCCATGTTGCGCAGCATCGCCCAGCGATGCGTGGAATTGCGGCTGAGCTGCCGCCCGGTCAGTCCGTGTCTCATCTCTCTTGCCTCGAGCCGCGGCGCCCTTTCGACGGCCGCAGGTCAGTTGTTCCCGGGTGGTCCGTCAGATGACGTCCCGTTCCTCTTCGCGCTTCAGGCCCGACGGCGGCCAGTTGTCGAGCCGCATGCCGAGCGTGAGCCCGTGGCTCTCGAGCACTTCCTTGATCTCGGTGAGCGACTTCTTGCCGAGGTTCGGCGTGCGCAGCAGCTCGACTTCGGTCTTCTGCACGAGATCGCCGATGTAGTGGATGTTCTCGGCCTTCAGGCAGTTGGCGCTGCGGACGGTGAGCTCGAGCTCGTCGACCGGACGGAGCAGCAGCGGATCGAAGTGATGCTCGCTCGGCTTGGACTTGTCCTCGTCCTGGCCCTGCAGGTCGACGAACACCGACAGCTGGTCCTTCAGGATCGAGCCTGCCCGGCGGATCGCCTCCTCCGGATCGATCGTCCCGTTGGTCTCGATGTCGATGATCAGCTTGTCGAGGTCGGTGCGCTGCTCGACGCGCGCGGCCTCGACGTTGTAGGTGACCTTCCGGATCGGGCTGAACGACGCGTCGAGCAGCAGTCGCCCGATCGGCCGGGTCGCTTCCTCGAACGCCAGGCGCTGGCCGGCCGGCCGATAGCCGCGGCCACGCTCGACCTTGAGCGTCATCACCAGTTCGCCCGCCTTCGTCAGGTTGGCGATGACGAGGTCCGGGTTCAGGATCTCGACGTCATGGTCGCTCTGGATGTCGCCCGCGCGCACCGGGCCCGGGCCCTTCTTGGACAGGCGCAGTTCCGACTCCTCGCGCGCGTTGAGGCGGATGGCGACCTGCTTGAGGTTGAGCAGGATGTCGACCACGTCCTCCTGCACGCCCTCGATGCTGGTGTACTCGTGGAGCACGCCCTCGATCTCGGCCTCGGTGATCGCGCTGCCCGGCATCGAGGACAGCAGCACGCGGCGAAGCGCGTTGCCGAGCGTGTGGCCGAAGCCTCGCTCGAACGGCTCGATGACCACGCGGGCGTGGCGGGGCGCCGTCGGCGTCACCTTGACGACGCGGGGGCGGAGGAACTCGGCAACGGCTGACTGCATGAAAGTCACCTTGCGTGATTACTTGGAGTACAACTCGACGACGAGGCTCTCGTTGATGTCCGGAAGGATCTCCCCGCGCTCGGGCAGGGCCTTCAGGACACCTGAGAACTTCTTATCGTCGACTTCGACCCAGTCGGGGAACCCGACCTGGCCACGGATTTCCAGGGCCTGCTGTACGCGGGCCTGCTTCTGTGCCTTCTCGCGCAGTGCCACGACGTCACCCGCCTTGCACTGGTAGGACGGCACGTTGACCACCTCGCCGTTCACCGCCACGCTGCGATGGCTCACGAGCTGCCGGGCCTCGTTGCGCGTGGTGGCGAAGCCCATGCGGTAGACGACGTTGTCGAGCCGTCCCTCGAGCAGTCGCAGCAGCGTCTCGCCGGTGGCGCCCGGGCGGCTCGCGGCCTGCTGGTAATAGCCGTGGAACTGCCGCTCGAGCACGCCGTACATGCGGCGCAGCTTCTGCTTCTCGCGCAGCTGCAGGCCGTAGCCCGACACGCGCGAGCGACGCTCGCCCTTGATGCCGCCCGGCGGCACTTCGAGCTTGCACTTCGACTCGAGCGGCTTGACGCCGCTCTTCAGGAAAAGGTCGGTGCCCTCGCGTCGCGAGAGCTTGCACTTCGGTCCAAGATACCTGGCCATGACGATCTTCCTCGCGCGCTCAGACGCGCCGCTTCTTGGGCGGACGGCACCCGTTGTGCGGGATCGGCGTCACGTCCTCGATGCTGGTTACCTTGAGGCCGGCGGCGTTCAGAGCCCGCACGGCCGACTCGCGACCCGGGCCCGGACCGCGCACCCTCACCTCGACGTTCTTCACGCCGTACTCCTGCGCGGCCACGCCGGCCTTCTCGGCCGCGACCTGCGCGGCGAACGGCGTGCTCTTGCGGGACCCGCGGAATCCGCAGCCGCCCGACGTCGCCCACGACAGCGTATTGCCCTGCCGGTCGGTGATCGTGATGACCGTGTTGTTGAACGATGCGTGCACGTGAGCGATGGCGTCGGTCACCATGCGCTTCGCCTTCTTGCGCGCCTTGCCGGCGGAGGAAGACTGCTTCTTGTCGTCAGCCATGTGAGGTCAGGTCCCTGTCAGTGGGCGGCCGCTCAGGCCTTGCCCGGAGGTGCATTGAGCTTGACCGCCGCCTTGCGCGGTCCCTTGCGCGTGCGCGCGTTGGTGCGCGTACGCTGGCCCCGCATCGGCAGGCCCTTGCGGTGACGGATGCCCCGGTAGCAGCCGAGATCCATCAACCGCTTGATGTTCATCGACACTTCTCGTCGCAGGTCGCCCTCGACCGCGAGCCGCGCGATCTGCGCGCGCAGCGCCGCGACCTCGGGCTCGGTCAGGTCCTTGACCTTGGTGTCGGACTTGACGCCCGCTGACTCGCAGGCCTTGAGGGCCTGCGTTCGACCCACGCCGTAGATGGACAGGAGGCCCACCCAGACGTGCTTGTTCATCGGAATATTGATGCCGGCGATACGGGCCATGTGAGGCTCACTCCGGGGCGCGAAAAGCCCGAAATAATAACTTAAATACGCCTGTCACTCAATGCTGGGGCTGAAATCAGCCCTGGCGCTGTTTGTGGCGCTTGTCGGTACAGATCACGTAGACCACGCCGCGACGGCGCACCACCTTGCAGTTCTTGCAGATCCGCTTCACCGAGGGTCGAACTTTCATGGGTCACTCTCTCGAAACTTGGCAGCCGGCGCGCTCAGCGCAGCTGCCCGGAGCGGCCGTAGCCGCGCAGGTTGGCCTTCTTCATGAGCCCCTCGTACTGGTGCGACATCAGGTGCGCCTGCAGCTGGGCCATGAAGTCCATGATCACCACCACGATGATCAGGAGCGAGGTGCCGCCGAAGTAGAACGGCACCCGGAACTGGGAAATCAGGATCTCGGGAATGAGGCACACCAGTGCCACGTACAGCGCGCCCCAGACGGTCAGCCGCGTCAGCACCTTGTCGATGTACTCCGCCGTCTGCTGCCCCGGCCGGATGCCCGGGATGAACGCGCCGGACTTCTTGAGGTTCTCGGCGGTCTCGCGCGAGTTGAACACCAGCGCCGTGTAGAAGAAGCAGAAGAAGATGATCAGCGCCGAGTACAGGATCATGTGCACGGGCTGGCCGATCCCGAGGCTCGCGGCCACGTTCTGCAACCAGCCGAAATTCTCCGACGTGCCGAACCAGCTGGCGATGGTCGCCGGGAACAGCAGCAGGCTCGAGGCGAAGATCGGCGGGATCACGCCCGACATGTTGAGCTTGAACGGCAGGTGCGTGGACGTGCCGGCGAAGACCCGCCGCCCCTGCTGGCGTTTGGCGTAGTTCACCGGGATGCGCCGCTGGGCGCGCTCGACGAACACGACGAAGGCGGTGACGCCCGCCACCATCAGCACCAGGATCAGCGCGAGCGCCGGGTTGATCTCGCCGTTGCGGACGAGTTCGAGCGTGCCGCCGATCGCGGCCGGGAGGCCCGCCACGATGCCCGCGAGGATGATCATCGAGATGCCGTTGCCGAGGCCGCGCTCGGTGATCTGCTCGCCGAGCCACATCAGGAACATGGTGCCGGCGACCAGCGTCATGGTCGCCAGGAACACGAACTGCGGGCCAGGCGCGATCACCACGCCCTGGTTCTGGAAGGCCACGGCCGCGCCGGCGCCCTGGAAGGCCGCCAGCCCGACCGTTCCATAGCGCGTGTACTGCGTGAGCTTGCGCCGGCCGGACTCGCCTTCCTTGCGCAGCGACTGCAGCTGCGGCACGACGACCGCCATCATCTGCACGATGATCGAGGCGGAGATGTACGGCATGACGCCGAGCGCGAGGATCGACAGGCGCTCCAGCGCACCGCCCGAGAACATGTTGAACATGCTCAGGATCGTGCCCTGCTGCTCCTGGAAGAAGCGCGCGAGCGCGACCGGGTTGATGCCCGGCACCGGAATGAAGGTGCCGATCCGGTAGACGATCAACCCGCCGATCAGGAAGAAGAAACGCTTCCTGAGTTCGGTGAGTCTGCTCGCCTCGCCGAAGGCGGCGACCGGGCTCGATGAGAGCGGCTTTGCCACGCTGGGTCCTCGTGACGGCCGGTCAGGCCGCCTCGACCTTTCCGCCGGCGGCTTCGATCGCCGCGCGAGCGCCCTTGGTGACGCCGACGCCCGTGACCGTGACGGCGGTCTTGATCTCGCCCGAGAGCACGATCTTGGCCTTGAGCGCGTTCTGCGGGACGACGCCCGCCTTCTTGAGCGACTCGAGGTCGATGGCACCGCCCTCGACGGCTGCGAGTTCGTTCAGACGGACCTCGGCCACGCGCGGCGCGCTCATCGAGCGGAAGCCGAACTTCGGCAGCCGGCGCTGCAGCGGCATCTGGCCGCCCTCGAAGCCCACCTTGTGGTACCCGCCCTTGCGGGCACGCTGGCCCTTGACGCCGCGACCGCAGGTCTTGCCCTGCCCGGCGGAGGCTCCCCGTCCGACGCGGAGCCGCGTTTTCCTGGCGCCCGGCGCCGGCGAAATGCTGTTCAGCTTCATGGTGACCTCAGACCTCTTCCACGCGGAACAGGTGACGCGATGCGTTGATCATCCCGCGGTTCTCCGGCGTGTCGGCCACGACGACGGACTGGTTCATCCGCCGCAGCCCGAGGCCGCTCGCCGTGGCGCGATGCCGGTGCAACTGCCCATGCACGCTCTTCACCAGCGTGACCCGGACGCCCTTGCCGCTGTTCTGGCCGCTGTTCTGGCCGCTGTTCTGGCTGCTCATGTTCGTCAACCCGTGATCTCGGCGATGGTCTTGCCCCGCTTGGCAGCGATCTGCTCGGGCGCCGGAATGAGCGTCAGCGCGTTGATGGTCGCGCGGACCACGTTGATCGGGTTGCGCGAGCCGTAGCTCTTGGCCAGCACGTTGCGCACGCCCGCACACTCGAAGACGGCACGCATGCTGCCACCCGCGATGATGCCCGTGCCATCCGCGGCAGGCTGCATGTAGACCTTGGACGTGCCGTGCTTGGCAGTCACGGCGTAGTGCAGCGTGGTGTTGCGCAGGCTGACGTTGATCAGGTTCTTGCGCGCCTGCTGCATCGCCTTCTGGATCGCCACCGGCACCTCGCGGGCCTTGCCGTACCCGAATCCGACGCGGCCGTTGCCGTCGCCCACCACGGTGAGCGCGGTGAAGCCGAACTGGCGGCCGCCCTTGACGACCTTCGCCACGCGATTGACCGCCACGAGCTTCTCGATGAACTCGTCGCCGGCCGGGGCTCTTTCAACTCTCGCCATTGCTGCTCCTCAGATTCGCTGCGATGCCGCGCTCAGAACTCGAGCCCGTGCTCGCGAGCCGCGTCGGCCAGCGCCTTGACGCGCCCGTGGTACTGAAAGCCCGAGCGGTCGAACGCCACGCGCGTGACGCCCTGCGCCTTGGCACGCTCCGCGATCGCCTTGCCCACCGCCTTGGCAGCCTCGACGTTGCCCGTGCCCTTGAGGCCCTCGGCGACGTCCTTCTGCACGGTCGAGGCGGCGGCCACGACACGCGAAGTGGCGTCGAACACCTGTGCGTAGATGTGCCGGGGCGTCCGGTGGATGCTGAGACGCATCACCTTCAGCTCCTGGATCTTCGCGCGGCCGCGGCGGGCGCGCTTCAAGCGACTGACCTTCTTTTCCATGCGGCACCCTTACTTCTTCTTCGTTTCCTTGAGCTCGATGCGCTCACCGGAATAACGAACGCCCTTGCCCTTGTAGGGCTCCGGGGCACGATAGGCGCGGATCTCCGCGGCCACCTGGCCCACCTGCTGCTTGTCCGCCCCCTTGACCAGGATCTCGGTCTGGGACGGTGTCTCGATCGTCACGCCCTCGGGGGTCTCGTAGACGACCGGATGCGAGAACCCGAGCGTGAGGTTGAGGTTGCGGCCCTGCACCTGGGCGCGGTAACCGACACCCACCAGCTCGAGCTTCTTCTCGTAGCCCTGCGATACGCCGTGCACGAAGTTGGCGAGGTGCGCACGCAGCGACCCCGCGTGCATGAGCGACTCCTTCGAGCGCTCGGCGAGCTCGACCCGCAGGTCCTGGCCTTCCTGGACCAGCGACAGCCCGGGACGCAGCGGCAGCGACAGCGCGCCCTTGGCGCCCTTGACGGTGACCGTCGTACCGTCGGTGGTGGCGGTCACGCCCTTGGGCAGCGGGACCGGATTCTTTGCGACTCGTGACATGTTTCTACCCTGCGTCTGGCGCCGTGCCTCAGGACACGATGCAGAGGACTTCGCCGCCGTGGCCGGCGGCCCGTGCCTCGCGGTCCGTCATCACGCCTCGGGAGGTCGAGATGATCGCGACACCCATGCCGCCCAGGATCCGTGGCAGCTCGCCCTTCGCCTTGTAGACGCGCAGCCCGGGACGGCTCACGCGCTCGAGGCGGTCGATGACCGGCCGGCCCTGGTAATACTTGAGGTGCACCGTCAGCGTCGACTTCGCGCCGTTGTCGGCGACCGAATAGTCGTCGATGTAGCCCTCGTCCTTCAGCACCTTCGCGAGCGCCAGCTTGATCCGCGAAGACGGCATGCCGACCTCGGGCTTGCCCGAGCGCTGGCCGTTGCGGATGCGGGTGAGGAAGTCCGCGATGGGATCCGTCATGCTCATGTCTTGCTCCGTTACGCGGCCTTACCAGCTGGCCTTGCGCAGGCCCGGGACGTCGCCGCGCATGGTGGCCTCGCGCAGCTTGATGCGGCCGAGGCCGAACTTCCGATACACGCCACGGGAACGGCCCGTGATGGCGCAGCGATTGCGGATGCGCGATGCCGAGGAGTCGCGCGGCATCGACTGCAGCTTGCGCAACGCCTCCTCACGCTCCGCGTCCGTGGACTTCGGACTGCGGATGGTCTCCTTGAGCTGCGCACGCTTGGCGGCGTGCTGCTTCACGAGCTTTTCGCGGCGCTTCTCGCGCTCAATCATGCTGGTCTTCGCCATTTGCCAGTCCTTACTTGCGGAACGGGAAGTTGAAGGATTCGAGCAGCGCCCGCCCTTCCCGGTCGTCCCGTGCCGTGGTGGTAATCGTGATGTCCATGCCCCGGATCGCGTCGATCTTGTCGTAGGCGATCTCGGGGAAGATGATCTGTTCCTTGACGCCGAAGCTGTAGTTGCCGCGGCCATCGAACGAGCGCGTCGAAACGCCGCGGAAGTCGCGGATGCGCGGCATCGCCACGTTGATCAGCCGGTCGAGGAACTCGTACATCCGCTCCCCGCGCAGCGTGACCTTGCAGCCCACGGGCACGCCGGCCCGCAGCTTGAAGGTCGCGATCGACTTGCGCGACTTCGTGACGATCGGCTTCTGGCCCGTCAGCGCCGTGATGTCGCTGACTGCACCGTCCATCGCCTTCTTGTCGGCGACCGCCTCGCCCACGCCCATGTTGACCGTGACCCGCGTGATCTTCGGGACCTGCATCGGGTTGGTCACGCCCAGGCTCGTCATGAGCTCGGGGACGATCTTTTCCCGGTAAATCTGCTGCAGCCTTGACATCTCCGTCACCCTTGCCCGTTCAGGCGTCAACGACTTCGTCGTTGGACTTGAAGTAACGCACGCGCCGGCCGTCGGCCAGGGTGCGGATGCCCACGCGATCGCCCTGCTTCGCGACCGGGTTCCAGAGCATGACGTTCGAGAGGTGCAGCGCAGCCTCCTTCTCGACGATGCCGCCCTGGAGCCCGCGCTGCGGATTGGGGCGCGTGTGGCGCTTGACCATGTTGACGTTCTCGACGAGCACGCGGTCGTTCTCCAGCACCTTGATCACGGTGCCTCGCCGGCCCTTGTCGCGGCCGGTGATGACGACCACCTCGTCGCCCTTGCGAATCTTGTTCATGCCTCGTTCCTCGACTTCCCGGGCGCCGCTCAGAGCACTTCCGGGGCCAGCGAGATGATCTTCATGAACTGCGCCGTGCGCAGTTCGCGGGTGACCGGCCCGAAGATACGGGTGCCGATCGGCTCGAGCTTGTTGGTGAGCAGCACGGCCGCGTTGCCGTCGAAGCGGATCAGCGAGCCATCGGCGCGTCGCACGCCCTGGGCCGTGCGCACCACCACCGCGTCGTAGACCTCACCCTTCTTGACCTTGCCGCGCGGGATGGCGTCCTTGACGCTCACCTTGATCACGTCGCCCACCGTCGCGTAGCGGCGCTTGGAGCCGCCGAGCACCTTGATGCACATGAGGCGCTTGGCGCCGCTGTTGTCGGCGGCCTGCAGCATCGTTCGCATCTGAATCATGTCTGGAGCTCCTTCGACTGCTGCTCAGGCCTGCTCGGCCCGCTTGACGACGCGCACGAGACGCCACGCCTTGCGGCTCGAGAGCCGGCGGCACTCCGCGATGTGAACCACGTCGCCCTCGCGGCCCTCGCCGTTCTCGTCGTGCGCGAGCAGCTTCGTCGTGCGCCGCACGTACTTGCCGTACTTCGCGTGCTTCACCAGCCGCTCCACGGCGACGGTGATCGTCTTCTGCATCTTGCTGCTGACGACGCGCCCGGTCAGCGTGCGCTCCGCGCCCGCGGCGGTCTTGTCCACGGCGGCCTGCTCGCTCATCACTTGCTACCCCTGTTGGCTGCGGCTCGGGACTGCTCGCCGAGCACGGTCTTCACGCGTGCGATGTTGCGCCGCACCTTGCCGGCCTGGTCGGGCTTCGCGGTCTGCCCCGTGGCCTGCGCCATGCGCAGGTTGAACTGCTCCCGGCGCAGCTTGAGGAGTTCTTCCTTCAGCTCGCCGGCGTTCTTCTGCCTGAGTTCATTCGCCTTCATCACCGGACCTGCCGTTTGACGAACAACGTGTCGACCGAGAGCTTGCTCGCCGCCAGGCGGAACGCCTCGCGCGCGATGTCCTCGGTGACGCCTTCCATTTCGAAGAGAACCTTGCCGGGCTGCACGCGCGCGACGTAGAACTCGACGTTGCCCTTGCCCGAGCCCATGCGGACCTCGAGGGGTTTCTTGCTGATCGGCACGTCCGGGAAGACCCGGATCCACACCTGGCCGCCGCGCTTGACGTAGCGCGTCATGGCACGGCGGGCGGCCTCGATCTCGCGGGCCGTCATGCGCGCACGGCTGACGGCCTTGAGGCCGTAGTCGCCAAAGGCGACCGTGCTGCCGCGCTGGGCCAGGCCCGCGTTGCGGCCCTTGAACTGCTTGCGAAACTTTGTTCGCTTGGGTTGCATCATGGCGATATCTCCGGCTGTCGTTCAGCGCCCGGCCTCAGGCCGGCTGTTCCTGAACGGGCGCCGCGACCTCTGCGGCCTCGACCGGGGCCACGGGCTCCGGCTGGTCGAACACCTCGCCCTTGAAGATCCAGACCTTCACGCCGATCACGCCGTAGGTCGTGCGGGCCTCGGCGAGGCCGTAGTCGATCTCGGCGCGGAACGTGTGCAGCGGGACGCGGCCATCGCGGGACGACTCCGTGCGGGCGATCTCGGAACCGTTCAGGCGGCCCGACACGCGCACCTTCACGCCCAGCGCACCGCTGCGCATCGTGTTCATCACCGCACGCTTCATGGCGCGGCGGAACATCACGCGGCGCTCGATCTGCTGCGCGATGCCCTCGGCCACGAGCTGCGCGTCCACCTCGGGCTTGCGGATCTCGGCGATGTTGATGCGCACGTCCTGCACCGCCATGCCCATCATCTTCGCCACCTCGAGCCGCAGGCGCTCGATGTCCTCGCCCTTCTTGCCGATCACCACGCCCGGGCGGGCGGTGTTGATGGTGATGTTGGCGCGGCGCGCGGCGCGCTCGATGTGGATGCGGCTCACCGAAGCCTCGGAGAGCTTCTTCTTCAGGAAGTCGCGGACCTTCCAGTCCTGGAGAATGTACTCGGGGTAGTCGCGCGTGTTCGCGAACCACCGCGACGTCCAGTCACGGGTGATGCCGAGGCGGATGCCGACCGGATTGACCTTCTGACCCATGGAGGCTGCTCTCCTCAGTCCTTGCGGCCGTCGCCGACGAGGATCGTGATGTGACTGTTGCGCTTGACGATGCGGTTGCCGCGGCCCTTTGCGCGCGCGTGGAAGCGCTTGAAGGTCGGCGCCTCGTCGATCTCGATGCGGGCAACCTTCAGCGTGTCGATGTCCGCGTTGTGGTTGTTCTCCGCGTTCGCGATCGCCGACTCGAGCACCTTGCGAACCAGCACGGCGCCCTTCTTCGGCGTGAAGCGCAGCGTGGCGAGCGCCTGGCCCACCGGCTGGCCCCGCACCATGTCCGCGACCAGCCGGCACTTCTGCGGCGAGATGCGCGCGTACTTCAGCTTTGCTGCGACCTGCATGGCTTACCCTTACGTCGAGGTCTTCTTGTTGCCCGAGTGCCCCTTGAAGGTGCGCGTCGGGGCGAACTCGCCGAGCTTGTGGCCGACCATGTTCTCGGACACCAGCACCGGAATGTGCTGCCTGCCGTTGTGCACGGCGAGCGTGAGCCCGACCATGTCCGGCAGGACCATCGAGCGCCGCGACCATGTCTTGATCGGACGGCGGTCGTTCTTCTCCGACGCCACCTGCACCTTCTTCGCGAGGTGGAGGTCGACGAACGGGCCTTTCTTGACTGAACGGGGCACGTGAAGCTCCTCTGCAGGCTCAGTTGCGACGCCGGACGATGAGCCCGCCCGTGCGCTTGTTGGTCCGGGTCTTCTTGCCCTTGGTCTGCCAGCCCCACGGCGACACCGGGTGCGGGTTGCCCTGGCCGGACTTGCCCTCGCCGCCACCGTGCGGGTGGTCGACCGGGTTCATCACGACGCCGCGGACCGTCGGGCGGATGCCGCGCCAGCGCATGGCGCCCGCCTTGCCGTAGACGACCAGGTTGTGGTCCTCGTTGCCCACCTCGCCGATGGTGGCGCGGCAGTCGACGTGGACCTTGCGCATCTCGGTCGAGCGCAGGCGCAGCGTCGCGTAGAGACCCTCGCGCGCGACGAGCTGGGCGGAGCTGCCGGCGCTGCGCGCGATCTGGCCGCCGCGGCCCGGCTTGAGCTCGACGTTGTGGATCTGGCTGCCGATCGGGATGTTGCGCAGCGGGAGCGCGTTGCCCGACTTGATCGGCGCCTCGGCGCCGGAGGCGATCGCGTCGCCCGCCTTCACGCCCTTCGGCGCGAGGATGTAGCGGCGCTCGCCATCCGCGTAGAGGACGAGGGCGAGGTGGGCGCTGCGGTTCGGGTCGTACTCGAGCCGCTCGACCTTGCCCGTGACGCCGTCCTTGTTGCGCAGGAAGTCCACGATGCGATAGCGATGCCGGTGGCCGCCGCCCTTGTGGCGCGTCGTGATGCGGCCCTGGTTGTTGCGTGCACCGGTGCGCTTCTGGCTGGCGGTCAGCGACGCGACCGGCGCGCCCTTGTGCAGGTGCGAGCGGTCCGGCTTGACGACGAAACGCCGGCCCGGCGACGTCGGTTTGGTCTTGATGAGAGCCATCTTGATCCCCGTCAGGTTGCCTGCGACGTCACTTCTCGACGCCGGCGAAGTCGATCGTCTGGCCCTCGGCCAGGCTCACGTACGCCTTCTTGAAATCGGACCGCCGCCCGGGACGACCACCGAAGCGCTTCGTCTTGCCGGCCACGTTCACGACCCGCACGGCATCCACCTTGACCTCGAACATGAGCTCGACGGCCGCCTTGATCTCGGGCTTGGACGCGTCGCGGCGCACGCGGAACACGATCTGGTTGTCACCCTCCGCGAGGCGGGCGCTCTTCTCGGACACGTGCGGCGCGACCAGCACGGTCATCAGTCTTTCCGGGCTGCTCATGACAGCTTCTCCTCGAGCATGCGCACCGCGGCGACGGTCGCGAGCACGCGGTCGTGACTGAGCAGGCTGCGCGGGTCGATGGCCGCGACGGGCAGCACCGTGACGCCGTGCAGGTTGCGCGACGCGAGGTCGAGCTTCTCGTCGTAGGCCTCGACCAGGATCAGCACGTTGTCGAAGCCGAGCTCCTTGAGCTTCGCGGCGAGCATTCGCGTCTTCGGCGCCTCGAGCGCCAGCGACTCGACCACCACCAGGCGCTCGAGGCGGGCGAGCTCGGAGAGCATCGCGCGCATGGCGCCCTGGTACATCTTGCGATTGACCTTCTGCGAGTAGTCGCGCGGGCGCGCGGCGAACGCACGGCCACCGCCGACCCAGATCGGGCTGCGGATGCTGCCGGCACGGGCACGGCCGCCGCCCTTCTGATTCCACGGCTTGATGCCGCCGCCACGGACCTCGGCGCGGCTCTTCTGCCGCTTGGTGCCGGCGCGACCGGCCGCCATGTACGCGGTGACCACCTGGTGCACCAGCGCCTCGTTGAACTCGCGCCCGAAGGCTTTTTCGGAGACCTCGAGGCTGTCCCCGGCAGCGCCGCCGCTGACGATCTTGAGCTGGGTGGCCATGGCTTACTTCCTCGGGGCCAGGGTCTTGCGGGCAGCGCGGCGCGCCGCCTTGACCGAGGGACGGACGATCACCTGGCCGCCGGGGGCGCCGGGAACGGCGCCACGCACGAGCAGCAGGTTACGGGTCGCGTCGACCTCGACGATCTTCAGGTTCTCGATGGTGCGGCGCACGTTGCCGAGGTGGCCGGACATGCGCTTGCCGGGGAACACGCGTCCCGGCGTCTGGCGCTGGCCGATCGAGCCCGGCGCGCGGTGGAACACCGAGGCGCCGTGCGAGGCCGGGCCACCGGCGAAATTGTGCCGCTTCATGGTGCCGGCGAAGCCCTTGCCGATGGTGGTGCCGGCGACGTCCACGACCTGCCCGGCGCTGAACATGTCCACCTTGATCTCGGCGCCCGGCGCGAGTTCGGCGCCCTCGCCGTCGGCCAGCCGGAACTCGACCAGCGACTCACCCGGGGTGACCTTGGCCTTGGCATAGTGCCCGGCGAGCGGGCGCGTCAGCCGCGAGGGCTTGCGGTCGCCGAAGGCGACCTGCACGGCCCGGTAGCCGTCGCTCTCGACGGCCTTCACCTGGGTGACGCGATTGGGCAGCGCCTCGATCACGGTGACCGGGATCGATTCGCCCGCGTCCGTGAAGACGCGCGTCATGCCGGCCTTGCGGCCAATCAGACCGATCGTCATCGATTCGTCCTCATACACCGCCCGGGCTGCGATTGGCTCGGGCTGAAAAAAGTCCGCTCGCCCGGCCGGCGGCCCGGGCGCTCATCGAGGGGGCTGAGAGGTGCGGCCACGGGGTTTCCGGGCTGCGCCGCTCGAGCGGTACCGGCATTCCGGCCAGGCCTCGGCGAGAGAGCCGCTCATTATAGCGGCGGCAATCGTTCTTGCAAGCGCTAGTTGAGCTTGATCTGGACGTCCACGCCGGCCGGAAGCTCGAGCTTCATCAGCGCGTCGACGGTCTTGTCCGTCGGGTTCAGGATGTCCATGAGGCGCTTGTGCGTGCGCAGCTCGTACTGGTCGCGCGCGTCCTTGTCGGCGTGCGGCGAGATCAGCACGGTGAAGCGCTCCATCTTCACCGGCAGCGGGACCGGCCCGCGCACGGTCGCGCCCGTGCGCTTGGCGGTCTCGACGATCTCCCGGGCGGAATTGTCGATCAGCCGGTGATCGAAGGCCTTGAGACGGATGCGGATGTTCTGGCGAGCCATGGCTGTTACCTAGCGGATTGCGGACCGGGGACGACGGCAGACGAGGCGGCGCCCCGGTCCCCGCATCCCCTGATCACTTGAGAATTTTCGACACCACGCCCGCGCCGACCGTGCGTCCGCCCTCGCGGATCGCAAAGCGCAGGCCCTCTTCCATCGCGATCGGGCTGATCAGCTCGATCGTCATCTTGATGTTGTCGCCAGGCATCACCATCTCGACGCCCTCGGGCAACTCCACCGACCCCGTCACGTCCGTCGTGCGGAAGTAAAACTGCGGCCGATACCCCTTGAAGAACGGCGTGTGACGACCGCCCTCCTCCTTCGTCAGCACGTACACCTCGCCCTCGAACTTGGTGTGCGGCGTGATCGAACCGGGCTTCGCCAGCACCTGCCCGCGCTCGACGTCCTCGCGCTTCGTGCCGCGCAGCAGCACGCCCACGTTGTCGCCCGCCTGCCCCTGGTCGAGCAGCTTGCGGAACATCTCCACGCCCGTGCAGGTCGTCTTCACCGTCGGGCGAAGACCCACGATCTCCACCTCGTCGTTCACCTTGACGATGCCGCGCTCAATGCGCCCCGTCACCACCGTGCCGCGACCGGAAATCGAGAACACGTCCTCCACCGGCATCAGGAACGCGCCGTCCACCGCGCGCTCCGGCACCGGGATGTAGCGGTCCATCTCCTCGACCAGCTTCACCACCGAGGGAATGCCAATCTCGCTCGTGTCGCCCTCGAGCGCCTTCAGCGCCGAGCCCTTGATGATCGGCGTGTCGTCGCCCGGGAAGTCGTACTTCGACAGCAGCTCGCGCACTTCCATCTCGACGAGCTCGAGCAGCTCCGCGTCGTCCACCATGTCGGCCTTGTTCAGGTACACCACGATGTACGGAACGCCCACCTGGCGCGCCAGCAGAATGTGCTCGCGCGTCTGCGGCATCGGGCCGTCCGCGGCCGAACACACCAGGATCGCGCCGTCCATCTGCGCCGCACCCGTGATCATGTTCTTCACGTAGTCCGCGTGCCCGGGACAGTCGACGTGCGCGTAGTGCCGCTGCGGCGACTCGTACTCCACGTGCGCCGTCGAGATCGTGATCCCGCGCGCCTTCTCTTCCGGCGCCTTGTCAATCTGGTCGTAGGCCATGAAGGTGCCACCGTGCGTCTCCGCCATCACCTTCGTCAGCGCCGCCGTCAGCGTCGTCTTGCCATGGTCCACGTGACCAATCGTGCCCACGTTCACGTGCGGCTTCGTACGCGCGAATTTTTCCTTAGCCACGACCCTTACCTCTAAATTCTAGTGACTCGTGATCAGGGGACGGTCCGGGAAGGGCGGAGAACCTGATGTGATCCCCGTCCGCCGGCCCCGGTCGACCCCTATGCCGTCAGCTTGCCTTCTTCATCACCGCGTCGGCGACGTTGTTCGGCACTTCCAGGTACTTGGCGAACTCCATCGTGAACGTCGCGCGACCCTGGCTCATCGAGCGCACGGACGTCGCGTAGCCGAACATCTCCGCCAGCGGCACCTCGGCGGTGACCACCTTGCCCGACACGGAATCCTCCATGCCCTGGATCTGTCCGCGGCGACGGTTGAGGTCGCCGATCACGTCGCCCGAGTAATCCTCGGGGGTGACCACCTCGACCTTCATGACCGGCTCGAGCAGCACGGGCTTCGCCTTGCGCACGCCTTCCTTGAAGGCCATCGAGCCCGCGATCTTGAACGCCATTTCGTTGGAGTCCACGTCGTGGTAGGAGCCGTCGATCAGCGTGACCTTGACGTCCACCACCGGGTAGCCGGCGATCACGCCGCCCTCGAGCGCTTCCTTGATGCCCTTGTCCACGGCCGGGATGTACTCGCGCGGCACCACGCCGCCGACGATGCCGTTGACGAACTCGTATCCCTTGCCCTCTTCCTGCGGCTCGATCTTCAGCCACACGTGGCCGTACTGGCCGCGACCGCCGGACTGGCGCACGAACTTCCCTTCCTGCTCCACCGTACCGCGGATCGTCTCGCGGTAGGCGACCTGCGGCTTGCCGACGTTGGCCTCCACCTTGAACTCGCGCCGCATGCGGTCGACGATGATGTCGAGGTGCAGCTCGCCCATGCCCGAGATGATCGTCTGGCCCGACTCCTGGTCGGTGCTGACGCGGAACGACGGGTCTTCCTTCGCGAGGCGCTGCAGCGCGAGGCCCATCTTCTCCTGGTCGCTCTTGGTCTTGGGCTCGACCGCGACCGAGATCACCGGCTCCGGGAACTCCATCTTCTCGAGCGTGACGATGCTCTCCGGATCGCACAGCGTGTCGCCGGTCGTCACGTCCTTGAGGCCCACGGCCGCGGCGATGTCGCCGGCGCGGACTTCCTTGATTTCCTCGCGCTCGTTCGCGTGCATCTGCAGCAGGCGGCCGATGCGCTCCTTCCTGCTCTTGGCCGGGACGTACACCTGGTCGCCCGAGTTGAGCACGCCCGAATAGACGCGGAAGAACGTCAGGTTGCCCACGAACGGGTCGTTCAGGATCTTGAACGCCAGCGCGGAGAACTTCGCGTCGTCGGCGGGGGCGCGGGTGGCTTCCGCACCGCTCTCGTCGATGCCCTTGACCGCCGGCACGTCGACGGGGGATGGCATGTACTCGATGACGGCGTCGAGCATGGCCTGCACGCCCTTGTTCTTGAACGCCGTGCCGCACAGCATCAGGCAGATTTCCGTACGGACGGCGCGCTCGCGCAGCCCGGCCTTGATCTCCTCGACGGTGAGTTCGCCGTCCTCGAGGTACTTGTGCATGAGCTCGTCATTGGCCTCGGCGGCGGCCTCGACCAGCTTCTCGCGGTACTCCCGGCACTGCTCGAGCATGTCCGACGGAACGTCGCGGTACTCGAACTTCATGCCCTCGGTCGAGTCGTCCCAGTAGATCGACTTCATCTGGATCAGGTCGACCACGCCCTCGAACTTGTCCTCCGCGCCGATCGGCAGCTGCAGCGGCACGGGGTTGCCGCGCAGGCGCGTCCTGATCTGCTCGACGCAGCGCAGGAAGTTGGCGCCGGCGCGATCCATCTTGTTGACGAACGCGAGGCGCGGCACGCCGTACCTGTTCATCTGCCGCCACACGGTCTCGGACTGCGGCTGCACGCCGCTCACCGCGCAGAACACGGCGCAGGCCGAGTCGAGCACGCGCAGGCTGCGCTCGACCTCGATCGTGAAATCGACGTGCCCCGGCGTGTCGATGATGTTGAAGCGGTGCTCGGGGAACTGGTTCTCCATCCCCTTCCAGAACGCGGTCGTGGCCGCGGCGGTGATGGTGATGCCGCGCTCCTGCTCCTGCTCCATGTAGTCCATGACGGCGGCGCCGTCGTGCACTTCGCCGATCTTGTGGGAGACGCCGGTGTAGAACAGGATGCGCTCGGTCGTCGTGGTCTTGCCGGCGTCGATGTGCGCCGAGATACCGATGTTCCGGTAGCGCTCGATCGGAGTTGTGCGTGGCACGGTGGTGGTCCTCGGGCGGTCTGGCAGGGCGGGCTGGGCCTTACCAGCGGTAATGCGCGAATGCCTTGTTGGCATCGGCCATGCGATGCGTGTCCTCGCGCTTGCGCACGGCGGCGCCGCGGTTCTCCGAGGCCTCGAGCAGCTCGGCGGCGAGCCGCTGCGCCATCGATTTCTCGCTGCGCGCGGCGGCTGCGTCGATGACCCAGCGCATGGCCAGCGTCTGGCGACGGGTCGAGCGCACCTCGACGGGCACCTGGTAGGTGGCGCCGCCCACGCGGCGCGACTTCACCTCGACCATGGGCTTGACGTTGTCGAGCGCCTGAGTGAGGAGCTCGATGGTCTGGTCGGGCTGGCGGCCGGTGCGCTCTGCCATGCGGTCGATGGCGCCGTAGACGATGCGCTCGGCGACCGACTTCTTGCCGCGCTCCATGACCATGTTCATGAACTTCGCGAGCAGCACGCTGTTGAACTTCGGGTCCGGCAGGATGCTGCGGGTCGGGGCTTGGGAACGACGCGACATGACGTATTACCTGGGCTGTACTGGTGTGGGCTGCGTGCGGAGGGCCGCGATACGGGCGTCAGCTCTTGGGGCGCTTGGCGCCGTACTTGGACCGGCTCTGCTTGCGCTCGCCGACGCCGGCGCAATCAAGCGTGCCGCGCACGGTGTGGTAGCGGACGCCCGGGAGATCCTTGACGCGGCCGCCGCGGATGAGCACCACCGAGTGCTCCTGGAGGTTGTGGCCCTCGCCGCCGATGTAGCTGATCACCTCGTGGCCGTTGGTGAGGCGCACCTTGGCGACCTTGCGGAGCGCCGAGTTGGGCTTCTTCGGCGTGGTGGTGTACACGCGCGTGCAGACGCCACGCTTCTGCGGCGAACTGCCGAGGGCGGGCACCTTGCTCTTGGCGGCGGCGACTCGGCGCGGGCCGCGGATCAGCTGATTGACGGTAGACATGCTCGGACCGACTCCAGAATCGTGCTGGCGGGTGCAAAGGTGCGCTGCCGCCTAGAAACACCGGGCCGCCCTGCGGCGGCCCGATGTGAAGACCCAAGGAGTCGCGCGGGTGCGTCGCCGGCGGCTCCAACCAAAGGGCCGAAATTTTAGAGAGTGGGGCCGTCCGCTGTCAACTTGACGCGCGGGCCGGCACCCCTCTCTCCGGCGGCCTCAGTCCGCCGGCGCCTCCGCCTCGTTCGGCATCCCGGTGTCGGGCTCGGCGTCCGCGGCGTCCGTGGCATCCACGGCCGCCGGCGCCGGCTCGGCGAAGCCCGCCGCCAGTTCGTCCTCGGGCCGGCGGCGCCGGGTGAGGTGGTAGAAGGATCCCGTGCCGGCCGGGATCAGCCGCCCGACGATCACGTTCTCCTTCAGGCCCCTGAGGTCGTCCTTCATGCCGCGCACGGCCGCCTCGGTCAGCACGCGCGTGGTCTCCTGGAAGGAGGCCGCCGAGATGAACGACTCGGTCGCGAGCGAGGCCTTGGTGATGCCGAGCAGGATCGGGTCGGCGATGGCGGGCAGCTTGCCCTCCTTCGCCAGCTTCTCGTTCGCCTCGAGCACCCGCGCCCGGTCCATCTGCTCGCCGCGCAGGAAGGCGGTGTCGCCGATCTCAACGACCTCGATCTTGCGCAGCATCTGGCGAATGATCACCTCGATGTGCTTGTCGTTGATCTTCACGCCCTGCAGCCGGTAGACGTCCTGGATCTCGCGCACGAGGTAGTTCGCCAGGGGTTCGACGCCCTGCAGGCGCAGGATGTCGTGCGGGTTCGGCTCGCCGTCGGCGATGACCTCGCCGCGCTCGACGTGCTCGCCCTCGAACACGGTGAGGTGACGCCACTTCGGGATCAGCTCCTCGTGCTTCTCGCCCTCCTCGTCCGTGATGATGAGGCGGCGCTTGCCCTTGGTCTCCTTGCCGAAGCTGACCGTGCCCGAATACTCGGCGAGGATCGCGGAGTCCTTGGGCTTGCGGGCCTCGAAGAGGTCCGCCACGCGCGGCAGGCCGCCCGTGATGTCGCGGGTCTTGGAGCTCTCCTGCGGGATGCGGGCGATGATGTCGCCGACCGACACCTGCGCACCGTCCTCGAGGTTGACGAGCGCCCCCGGGGGCAGCGCATAGACCGCGGGGATGTCCGTATTGGCGAAGCAGACCTCCTTGCCCTTCGTGCTCACCAGCTTGATCACCGGGCGCAGGTCCTTGCCGCCGGCACCGCGCTGCTTGGGATCCATGACCACGGTGCTCGAGAGCCCGGTGATGTCGTCCACCTGGCTCGACACGGTGATGCCGTCGATGAAGTCCTGGAAGCGGATCAGGCCCGCCACCTCGGTGACGACCGGATGGGTGTGCGGATCCCAGGTCGCGATGATCTGGCCCGGCTGGATCGAGTCACCCTCGTTGACCGTGATCACGGACCCGTACGGGATCCGGTAGCGCTCGCGCTCGCGGCCGAAGTCGTCGATGATCCCGACCTCGCCGGAGCGCGACACGGCCACCAGGTGGCCCTTGTCGTGCCGCACCGACTTGAGGTTGTGGAAGCGGACGGTGCCCTTGCCCTTCACCTCGACGTTGCTCTGCGCCGCGGCCCGCGAGGCCGCGCCACCGATGTGGAAGGTGCGCATGGTGAGCTGGGTGCCCGGCTCGCCGATGGACTGCGCGGCGATGACGCCCACCGCCTCGCCGAGGTTGATGCGGTGGCCGCGCGCGAGGTCACGCCCGTAGCACTGGGCACAGACGCCGTAGCGGGTGGCGCAGCTGATCGGCGAACGCACCATCACCTGGTCCACGCCCGCCTGCTCGATGCGACGCACGAGCTTTTCGTCCAGCAGTTCGCCTGCCTCGACCAGCACCTCGTCCGCACCGGGCCGGTAGATGTCGCTCGCGACGACCCGGCCGAGCACGCGCTCACCGAGCCCCTCGACCACGTCGCCACCCTCGACGATCGGCATCATCGCCAGGCCGTTCTCCGTGCCGCAGTCCGGCTCGGTGACGACCAGGTCCTGCGCCACGTCGACCAGGCGACGGGTCAGGTACCCGGAGTTGGCGGTCTTGAGCGCCGTGTCGGCCAGGCCCTTGCGCGCGCCGTGCGTCGAGATGAAGTACTGGAGGACGTTCAGTCCCTCGCGGAAGTTCGCGGTGATCGGCGTCTCGATGATCGAGCCGTCCGGCTTCGCCATGAGGCCGCGCATGCCCGCGAGCTGGCGGATCTGCGCCGGCGAGCCGCGGGCGCCCGAATCGGACATCATGAAGATCGAGTTGAAGGACTTCTGCTCGACCCGCTTGCCGGCGACGTCAGCCACGAAGTCGCTGCCGAGCTTCGCCATCATCGCCTTGGCGACCTGGTCGTTGGTGCGCGACCAGATGTCCACGACCTTGTTGTAGCGTTCGCCGTTGGTGACGAGGCCGGAAGAGTACTGCTCCTGGATCTCCTTCACCTCGTGCTCGGCGGCGCTCAGGATCCCGCTCTTCTGCTCGGGCACGATCATGTCGTCCACGCCGATCGACACGCCCGCGCGGGTCGCGTAGTGGAAGCCCGTGTACATCAGCTGGTCGGCGAAGACCACCGTCTCCTTTAGGCCGAGCGTGCGGTAGCAGGCGTTGATGACGCTCGAGATCGCCTTCTTCGTCATGTCCTGGTTGATCAGGTCGAAGGACAGCCCCTTCGGCAGGACCTCGAAGAGCAGCGCGCGGCCGACCGTGGTGTCGACCAGGCGGCGCTTCTCCTCCAGGACGCCGCTCGCGCCCTTGAGGTGCTCGACGATGCGCACCTTGACGCGCGACTGCAGGTCGGCGAGGCGGTTCTCGTACGCCCGGTGGACCTCGGCGACGTCGGTGAAGAAGGTGCCCTCGCCCGGCGCGTTGACGCGTTCGCGCGTCATGAAGTACAGGCCGAGCACCACGTCCTGCGACGGCACGATGATCGGGTCGCCGTTGGCGGGCGAGAGGATGTTGTTCGAGGACAGCATCAGTGCGCGCGCCTCGAGCTGGGCCTCGAGCGAGAGCGGCACGTGCACGGCCATCTGGTCGCCGTCGAAGTCCGCGTTGAAGGCGGTGCAGACCAGCGGGTGCAGCTGGATGGCCTTGCCCTCGATCAGCACGGGCTCGAACGCCTGGATGCCGAGACGGTGCAGCGTCGGCGCGCGGTTGAGCAGCACCGGATGCTCGCGGATCACTTCCTCGAGGATGTCCCACACCTCGGGGCCCTCGCGCTCGACCATGCGCTTGGCGGCCTTGATGGTCGAGGCCTCGCCGCGCAGCTGCAGCTTCTGGAAGATGAACGGCTTGAAGAGCTCGAGCGCCATCTTCTTCGGCAGGCCGCACTGGTGCAGGCGGAGCGTCGGGCCGACCACGATCACCGACCGGCCGGAGTAGTCGACGCGCTTGCCGAGCAGGTTCTGGCGGAAGCGGCCCTGCTTGCCCTTGATCATGTCGGCGAGCGACTTGAGCGGGCGCTTGTTGGTGCCGGTGATGGCGCGGCCGCGGCGGCCGTTGTCGAGCAGCGCGTCCACCGACTCCTGCAGCATGCGCTTCTCGTTGCGCACGATGATGTCGGGCGCGTTCAGCTCGAGGAGCCGTCGCAGGCGGTTGTTGCGGTTGATGACGCGTCGGTAGAGGTCGTTCAGGTCCGAGGTCGCGAACCGGCCACCGTCGAGCGGCACCAGCGGCCGCAGGTCCGGCGGCAGCACGGGCAGCACCGTGAGCACCATCCACTCGGGGTGGTTCCCCGACTCGATGAACGACTCGAGCAGCTTGAGCCGCTTGGAGAGCCGCTTGATCTTCGTCTCGGAAGTGGTGCCCGAGATGTCCTCGCGCACCTTGATCACCTCGGCCGGCAGATCGAGGCTCTTCAGCAGCTCGTGGACGGCCTCGGCACCCATGCGGGCGTCGAACTCGTCGCCGTGCTTCTCGATGGCATCGAGGTACATCTCGTCCGAGAGCAGCTGGCCACGCTGCATCGAGGTCATGCCGGGGTCGATGACCACGAAGGCCTCGAAGTACAGCACGCGCTCGATCTCGCGCAGCGTCATGTCGAGCATCAGGCCGATGCGCGACGGCAGCGACTTCAGGAACCAGATGTGCGCAGTCGGGCTCGCGAGCTCGATGTGGCCCATGCGCTCGCGGCGCACCTTCGCCTGCGTCACCTCGACGCCGCACTTCTCGCAGACGACGCCGCGGTGCTTGAGGCGCTTGTACTTGCCGCACAGACATTCGTAGTCCTTCACCGGACCGAAGATCTTGGCGCAGAAGAGGCCGTCGCGTTCCGGCTTGAAGGTCCGGTAGTTGATGGTCTCCGGCTTCTTGACCTCGCCGAAGGACCAGGAGCGGATCATCTCCGGGGAGGCCAGCGCGATGCGGATGGAGTCGAAGTCCTCGACCGTCGGCTGCTGCTTGAACAACTTCAAAAGATCTTTCATTGCGTCACCCAGTTCGTCGTGCGCGCGTGGGGCGCGGGACTCAGCGCCGTTCCTGCTCGAGCTCGATGTTGATGCCCAGCGAGCGGATTTCCTTGACCAGCACGTTGAAGGACTCGGGCATGCCCGCGTCCATCAGGTGGTTGCCGTCCACGATGTTCTTGTACATCTTGGTGCGGCCGGCCACGTCGTCCGACTTGACGGTCAGCATCTCCTGCAGCGTGTAGGAGGCCCCGTAGGCCTCGAGCGCCCAGACCTCCATCTCGCCGAAGCGCTGGCCGCCGAACTGCGCCTTGCCGCCGAGCGGCTGCTGCGTGACCAGGCTGTAGGGCCCGGTCGAGCGCGCGTGCATCTTGTCGTCCACGAGGTGGTTGAGCTTGAGCATGTACATGTAGCCGACGGTGACCGGGCGGTCGAAACGCTCGCCCGTGCGGCCGTCGAAGAGCCACGTCTGGCCGCTCTCCGGGAGGTCGGCGAGCCGCAGCATGTACTTGATCTCCTTCTCGGTCGCCCCGTCGAACACCGGCGTCGCCATCGGCACGCCGTTGCGCAGGTTCCCGGCCAGGGAGAGGATCTCGCCGTCGTCGAGCGAACCCAGGTCCTCGCCGCGACCTCCGCTCTTGTTGTAGATCTCCTCGAGGAACGAACGCATCTCCGCGGCGTCGCGCGACTCCTCGAGCATGCGGCCGATCTTCAGGCCGAGGCCCTTCGCGGCCCAGCCGAGGTGGGTCTCGAGGATCTGGCCGATGTTCATGCGGCTCGGCACGCCGAGCGGGTTCAGCACGATGTCGACCGGCGTGCCGTCGGCGGCGAACGGCATGTCCTCGACCGGCACGATGGTGGAGATCACGCCCTTGTTGCCGTGGCGGCCGGCCATCTTGTCGCCCGGCTGCACGCGGCGCTTCACGGCGAGGTAGACCTTGACCATCTTGAGCACGCCCGGGGCGAGGTCGTCACCGGCGGTGATCTTCGAGCGCTTCTCCTCGAGGCGACGCTCGAATTCCTTGCGCTGCGTGCGCATGCGCTCCGCGGTCACCTCGAGCGCGGCGTTGGCCGACTCGTCCTCGAGCCGCACCTCGAGCCAGTGCTCGCGGGGGATGTCGGCGAGGTAGTCCACCGTCACCTTGCTGCCCGCCTTGAGCTTGCGCGGGCCCGCCGCGGCCACCTTGCCCACCAGCAGGGACTGCACGCGCGAGAAGAGGTCCTCCTCGAGGATGCGCTGCTGGTCGGCGAGGTCCTTGCGGACCTTCTCGATCTCGGACTTCTCGATCGACCGGGCCCGACTGTCCTTCTCGACCCCGTCGCGCGTGAACACGCGGACGTCGATCACCGTGCCGTCCATGCCCGGGGGCACGCGCAGCGAGGTGTCCTTAACGTCCGAGGCCTTCTCGCCGAAGATCGCCCGCAGCAGCTTCTCCTCGGGAGTGAGCTGCGTCTCGCCCTTCGGCGTGACCTTGCCCACGAGGATGTCGCCCGCCTTGACCTCGGCGCCGATGAAGGCGATGCCGGCCTCGTCGAGCTTGGCGAGCGCGGCCTCGCCCACGTTGGGGATGTCGGCCGTGATCTCCTCGGGCCCGAGCTTGGTGTCGCGGGCGACGCAGGTCAGTTCCTCGATGTGGATCGTCGTGAAGCGGTCCTCCTGGACCACCCGCTCCGAGATCAGGATCGAGTCCTCGAAGTTGTAGCCGTTCCAGGGCATGAACGCGACCAGCAGGTTCTGGCCGAGCGCGAGATCGCCGAGGTCGGTGGACGGGCCGTCCGCCAGCACGTCGCCACGCGCGATCGAGTCGCCCGCGTTCACCAGCGGGCGCTGGTTGATGCAGGTGTTCTGGTTCGAGCGCGTGTACTTGGTGAGGTTGTAGATGTCGACGCCCGCCTCGCCCGCGGTGGTCTCCGCGTCGTTGACGCGCACCACGATGCGCGAGGCATCGACCGAGTCCACCTGTCCGCCACGTCGCGCCACCACGGTCACGCCCGAGTCGATCGCGACCGGGCGCTCCATGCCGGTGCCGACCAGCGGCGTTTCCGAGCGCAGCGTCGGCACCGCCTGCCGCTGCATGTTCGAGCCCATCAGCGCGCGGTTCGCGTCGTCGTGCTCGAGGAACGGGATCAGCGAGGCCGCCACGGAGACGATCTGCTTCGGCGAGACGTCCATGTACTGGATCTTGTCCGGCGTCGAGAGCAGGAACTCGTTCAGGAAGCGCGAGGAGACGAGCTCGTCGGCGAACGCGCCGGCGGCATCGAGCGACGCGTTCGCCTGGGCGATCACGTACTGCGCCTCGTCGATCGCGGACAGGTACTCGATCTGGTCCGTCACGCGCCCGTCGGTCACCTTGCGATAGGGCGTCTCGAGGAAGCCGTAGTCGTTGGTGCGCGCGTAGACGGCGAGCGAGTTGATGAGCCCGATGTTCGGGCCTTCCGGCGTCTCGATCGGGCACACGCGGCCGTAGTGGGTGGGGTGCACGTCGCGCACCTCGAAGCCTGCTCGCTCGCGCGTCAGGCCGCCGGGGCCGAGCGCCGACACGCGACGCTTGTGCGTCACCTCGGAGAGCGGGTTGTTCTGGTCCATGAACTGCGAGAGCTGCGAGGAGCCGAAGAACTCCTTCACGGCGGCCGCGACCGGCTTCGCGTTGATCATGTCCTGCGGCATCAGGCCTTCGCTCTCGGCGATCGTCAGCCGCTCCTTGACGGCGCGCTCGACGCGCACCAGGCCCACGCGGAAGGCGTTCTCGGCCATCTCGCCCACGCTGCGGACGCGACGGTTGCCGAGGTGGTCGATGTCGTCCACCGTGCCGTTGCCGTTGCGGATGTCGATCAGGGTGCGCAGCACGTCGATGATGTCCGAGGTGTCGCCGCGGTCCTCGATCAGCGACTTGGCGAATTCGTCGCCGCGCCGGCCGAAGTGCAGCACGTCGTAGAGGATGCCCGGGCCCTTGACCTCGGTACGCCCCACGCGGCGGTTGAACTTCATGCGGCCGACGCCCGACAGGTCGTAACGCTCGGGATTGAAGAACAGGTTCTGGAAGAGGTTCTCCGCCGCATCGCGCGTGGGCGGCTCGCCCGGGCGCATCATGCGGTAGATCTCGACCAGTGCCTCCATGCGGTTCTTGGTCGGGTCGATGCGCAGCGTGTCGGAAATGAACGGGCCCCGATCGAGGTCGTTCACGTAGAGGGCGTGGATCTCGGCGACGCCGGCGTCGACCAGCTTGGTGACGGTCGCCGGCGCCAGGATCTCGTTCGCCTTGGCGAGGATCTCGCCGGTGTCGGTCTCGACCACGTCGTGCGCGAGCACCTTGCCCACCAGGTAGTCGACGGGCACCGGCAGGCGGTCGACGCCCGCGTCCTCGAGCTGGCGGACGTGGCGCGCGGTGATGCGGCGCCCTTCCTCGACGACGACCTTGTCGCCGATGCGGATCTCGAAGCTCGCGGTCTCGCCGCGCAGTCGCTGCGGCACGAGCGCGAGCTCGAAGCCCTCGGGCGACAGGTAGAAGGTGTTCTTCTCGAAGAACAGGTCGAGAATCTGCTCGTCGCTGTAGCCCAGCGCGCG
Organism: uncultured Gammaproteobacteria bacterium; assembly: GCA_963823535.1. GTDB lineage: Bacteria > Pseudomonadota > Gammaproteobacteria > Steroidobacterales > Steroidobacteraceae > RPQJ01. The sequence goes on along the minus strand of CAWGLZ010000001.1, from coordinate 57,792 downwards.
CAGCAGGATGGTGACCGGCAGCTTGCGGCGCCGGTCGATGCGCGCGAACACGCAGTCCTTGGCGTCGAACTCGAAGTCCAGCCACGATCCGCGGTAGGGAATCACGCGCGCGGAGAACAGCAGCTTGCCCGAGCTGTGGGTCTTGCCGCGGTCGTGGTCGAAGAACACGCCGGGGCTGCGGTGCAGCTGGGACACGATCACGCGCTCGGTGCCGTTCACGACGAAGGTGCCGTTGTCGGTCATGAGCGGCAGCTCGCCGAGGTACACCTCCTGCTCGCGGATGTCCTTGACGGGCTTCTTGGCGCCGGGCGCCTCCTTGTCGAGGACCACGAGGCGGACCTTGACGCGCAGCGGGGCCGCGTAGGTGAGGCCGCGCATCTGGCACTCCTTGACGTCGAATACGGGCTCGCCGAGGCGATAGCTCACGTACTCGAGGATCGCGTTGCCGGAGTAGCTCGCGATCGGGAAAACGCTGCGGAACGCCGCGTGCAGTCCGATCTCGTCGCGCGCGTTCTCGGCCGCGTCGGCCTGCAGGAACTTGCGGTAGGAGTCGAGCTGGATGGCGAGCAGGTACGGCACCTCGAGGATGCTCGACCGCTTGCCGAAATCCTTGCGGATGCGCTTCTTGTCGGTGAAGGAATAAGCCATTGCGATCACCCTCTAACGGCCGGACGGCCGGCCCGGTCGGCTCGACTGCAGGAAACGGAAAACGGGCGAGCCGGCCGGCGGAATGCGTCCGCCAGCCGGCTCCCCGCGCAACGGGCCCGAAGCCCGCGCATCGCGGTTACTTGATCTCCGCGGTGGCGCCGGCTTCTTCGAGCTTCTTCTTGATCGCCTCGGCATCGGCCTTCGGAATGCTTTCCTTGACCTGCGAGGGCACGCCCTCGACGAGGTCCTTGGCTTCCTTGAGCCCGAGGCCGGTGATCTCGCGGATCACCTTGATGACGCCGACCTTGTTGGCGCCGAAGCTCGTCATGGTGACGTTGAACTCGGTCTGCTCCTCGGCGGCCGGGGCAGCCGCGGCAGCGCCGCCGGCGGCGACCATCGCGACCGGGGCCGCGGCGGTGACGCCGAACTTGTCTTCCATCATCTTCACGAGGTCGACGATCTCCATCACGGTCATGTTGGAGATTGCGTCGAGGATCTCTTCCTTGCTGGCAGCCATTTCGTGACTCCTAAAAAAGTGTGTTGTTGATACCCGATGTACGTTCCGGCGACCGCGTCAGGCGGCTGCCTGCTTCTGGTCCTTGACCGCGGCGATCGTCCGCACGAGCTTCGTGTGAGGCTCGGCGAGCGTGCGCACGAACTTCTCGATGGGCGCCTTGAGCACACCCATCAGCTGTGCGATCGCCTCGTCCCGCGTGGGAAGGCTCGCGACCTTCTCGAGGTCCTGCGCCGGGTACACATTGCCGCCGAGCGCCACGAGCGTGGCCACGAGCTTGTTGTGGTCCCGGGAAAACCCCTTGATCAGCCGCGCGGCCGCTCCCGGGTCGTCCTCCGAGAAGGCGAGGATCAGCGGACCCTTGAGCTTGGCACCGACGCACTCGAACTGAGTGCCGGCGACCGCCCTGCGGGCCAGCGTGTTCTTCACCACTCGCATGTAGACGCGGGAGGCACGGGCCTTGGAGCGCAGGTCCGTGAGCTGCGCCACCGAAAGCCCCCGGTACTCCGCGGCGACGACGGAATGCGCGCGCTGCGCAACCTCGTTCACCTCGGCGACCAGCGCCTTCTTGTCTTCCAGTCTGAGCGCCATGTGTTCCTCCTGGCCTGAAGATCTTCCGAACAAAAACGCCCGTCCCTGAGCGTTCACCCTTTAGAGGGCGGCGACCTTCGGCAGTGAGTGACTGACTCGGGTACCACCATCTGCGCAGGCGACCATTAAGGGGAGCCACTCCCCGCCTGCGGTCTTCGATGATGACCGGCCCCGGCTGCGTGCCACTTTCGGTGGCGCACCGCGCGAAACCGGTCCTGCATCAAATCGTCGTACGTCCCGCCGCTCAGGCGCCGAGACTCGTCTGGTCGACCAGGATCCCCGGACCCATGGTCGAGGACACCGCGATACGCCGCACGTACACGCCCTTGGCGGCGGCCGGCTTGGCCTTCTGCAGGTCCGCGAGCAGTGCCTGCAGGTTTTCCCGCAGTGCCTGGATCTCGAAGCTGGCCTTGCCGAGCGTGCAATGGAGGACGCCCCCCTTGTCGGCACGGAAGCGGACCTGGCCGGCCTTGGCGTTGCGCACCGCGCCCGCCACGTCCGGCGTGACCGTGCCGACCTTCGGGTTCGGCATCAGGCCGCGCGGGCCCAGGATCTGGCCAAGCTGTCCCACGACGCGCATGGCGTCCGGGCTGGCGACGACCACGTCGAAGTTGAGTTCGCCCGCCTTGACCTTCTCGGCGAGGTCCTCGAGGCCGACCACCTCGGCGCCCGCCTCACGGGCGGCGTCGGCGTTCTTGCCGGAGGTGAAGACCGCGACGCGCACCGACTTGCCGGTGCCGTTCGGCAGCACGGTCGAGCCGCGCACCTGCTGGTCGGACTTGGAGGGGTCGATGCCGAGGTTGACGGCGACGTCCACGCTCTCGTCGAACTTGGCTGTCGCGAACTGCTTGACGAGGCCCAGCGCCTCGTCGATGGAATACTGCTTGCCGGGCGCGATCTTCTCGGCCCAGGGCTTCATGCGCTTGGCGACTGCGACCATGTTACACGCCCTCCACGTCGACACCCATGCTGCGGGCGCTGCCCGCGATCGTCCGCACGGCCGCATCGAGATCGGCCGCCGTGAGGTCCGGCGTCTTGGTCTTGGCGATTTCCTCGAGCTGCGCGCGGCTGATCCGGCCGACCTTGGCCGTGTTCGGCGTGCCGCTGCCCTTCTCGAGGCCGAGTGCCTTGCGGATCAGCACGGACGCCGGCGGCGTCTTCATGATGAAGGTGAAGCTGCGATCGCTGTACACCGTGATCACCACGGGGATCGGCAGTCCCTTCTCGACCTGCTGGGTCTGCGCGTTGAACTGCTTGCAGAACTCCATGATGTTGACGCCCTGCTGGCCGAGCGCCGGCCCGATGGGCGGACTCGGGTTGGCCTGGCCTGCAGGCACCTGCAGCTTGACGTAGCCCTGTACTTTCTTAGCCATCTGTCACCTCAATGTTGGGTCCAAGCGCCCCGGAGGGCTCCCCGTGGTCAGGCCTTCTCGACCTGGCCGAAATCCAGCTCCACGGGCGTCGAGCGCCCGAGGATCTGCACCGCCACCTGCAGGCGGCTCTTTTCGTAGTTCACCGACTCGACGACGCCGTTGAAGTCGTTGAACGGCCCCTCGACGACGCGCACCACCTCGCCCGGCTCGAAGAGCACCTTCGGACGCGGCTTCTCGGCACCTTCCTCGACGCGGCGCAGGATCGCGTTCGCCTCGCGATCCGTGATCGGCGCGGGCTTCTCCGGCGTGCCGCCGATGAAGCCGAGCACCTTGGGCGTCTCGCGCACCAGGTGCCAGGTGTCCTCGTTCATCTCCATCTGCACGAGCACGTAGCCGGGGAAGAACTTGCGCTCGCTGCGGCGGCGCTGCCCATCCCGCATCTCGACGACCTCCTCCGTGGGAACGAGGATCTCGCCGAACTTGTCCTCGAGCTCCTTGAGGCGGATACGCTCCCTGAGCGATTCCGACACCTTGTGCTCGAAGTTCGAATATGCGTGCACGACGTACCAGCGCAGCGCCACGGTCAGCCTCCCTTGCCGGTCAGCGCGGCCGTCACGCCGCCGAGGATCCAGTCGAGGATCCAGAAGAAGATCCCGAGCGCCAGGATCGCGACGAACACGATGAGCGTCGTCTGCAGCGTTTCCTGGCGGGTCGGCCACACGACCTTGCGCAGTTCCACCCGCGATCCCTGCACGAACTGCCAGAACTCGCGGCCCTGCACGGACTGCAGCGCGACCAGGATCCCGAGGCCCAGCGACGCGAGCACGATCACCCAGCGCACCGCGAGCGGGTAGCTCGAGAGCAGGTAGAAACCGGCGATGCCGCCGAGGAGGATCGCGACGGCTGCAGCCAGCTTCACGGTGTCCAGCGCGCTGGCACCTGTATCAACCTTGTCGGTCATGTACTTCCTGCCGGGGGCTACCCGTGTCCTCCGCCCGTGCGCCTCGTCACGCGCCTCGAAATGGCAGGCCAGGAGGGAATCGAACCCCCAACCTGCGGTTTTGGAGACCGCCGCTCTGCCAATTGAGCTACTGGCCTGCGCGTGAACCTCGGCGCCGGGGGCGAACCACCGGGCTGCTGTTTACTTCAGGATCTTCGACACCACGCCCGCGCCGACCGTGCGTCCGCCCTCGCGGATCGCAAAGCGCAGGCCCTCTTCCATCGCGATCGGGCTGATCAGCTCGATCGTCATCTTGATGTTGTCGCCAGGCATCACCATCTCGACGCCCTCGGGCAACTCCACCGACCCCGTCACGTCCGTCGTGCGGAAGTAAAACTGCGGCCGATACCCCTTGAAGAACGGCGTGTGACGACCGCCCTCCTCCTTCGTCAGCACGTACACCTCGCCCTCGAACTTGGTGTGCGGCGTGATCGAACCGGGCTTCGCCAGCACCTGCCCGCGCTCGACGTCCTCGCGCTTCGTGCCGCGCAGCAGCACGCCCACGTTGTCGCCCGCCTGCCCCTGGTCGAGCAGCTTGCGGAACATCTCCACGCCCGTGCAGGTCGTCTTCACCGTCGGGCGAAGACCCACGATCTCCACCTCGTCGTTCACCTTGACGATGCCGCGCTCAATGCGCCCCGTCACCACCGTGCCGCGACCGGAAATCGAGAACACGTCCTCCACCGGCATCAGGAACGCGCCGTCCACCGCGCGCTCCGGCACCGGGATGTAGCGGTCCATCTCCTCGACCAGCTTCACCACCGAGGGAATGCCAATCTCGCTCGTGTCGCCCTCGAGCGCCTTCAGCGCCGAGCCCTTGATGATCGGCGTGTCGTCGCCCGGGAAGTCGTACTTCGACAGCAGCTCGCGCACTTCCATCTCGACGAGCTCGAGCAGCTCCGCGTCGTCCACCATGTCGGCCTTGTTCAGGTACACCACGATGTACGGAACGCCCACCTGGCGCGCCAGCAGAATGTGCTCGCGCGTCTGCGGCATCGGGCCGTCCGCGGCCGAGCACACCAGGATCGCGCCGTCCATCTGCGCCGCACCCGTGATCATGTTCTTCACGTAGTCCGCGTGCCCGGGACAGTCGACGTGCGCGTAGTGCCGCTGCGGCGACTCGTACTCCACGTGCGCCGTCGAGATCGTGATCCCGCGCGCCTTCTCTTCCGGCGCCTTGTCAATCTGGTCGTAGGCCATGAAGGTGCCACCGTGCGTCTCCGCCATCACCTTCGTCAGCGCCGCCGTCAGCGTCGTCTTGCCATGGTCCACGTGACCAATCGTGCCCACGTTCACGTGCGGCTTCGTACGCGCGAATTTTTCCTTAGCCACGACCCTTACCTCTAAATTCTAGTGACTAGAAACCTGGAGCCCACGACCGGAATCGAACCGGTGACCTCGTCCTTACCAAGGACGTGCTCTACCGACTGAGCTACGTGGGCCGACAAAACCCTCAAACGCCCTCCCGGCACCCGGGAATGGAGCGGGTGATGGGAATCGAACCCACGCCATCAGCTTGGAAGGCTGAGGTTCTACCATTGAACTACACCCGCCACGCCTCCCGACTCTGTGTCCGCGGACCCATGCCGCCTGCCACGTCGCCCGTCGGGCGAACTGGTGGAGGGGGTAGGATTCGAACCTACGAAGGCATGAGCCGGCAGATTTACAGTCTGCTCCCGTTGGCCGCTTGGGTACCCCTCCGCGGACAGAGAGCCGCGTATTCTCGTCGGCGAGCCGCCTCGTGTCAACGCGAGGTTCCGGCAGCGGACGCTAAGACGGGGCACGGGCCCGCCGTCGCACCCCCAGGCCAGCGGGGTCAGAGATCGACGACGGTGACGTCCGACACCGCCACGGGACGGCCGAGGAAGCCCGCTCCGACCCGCGCGAACCGCTCGGGGCCATCGGTCGCCAGCAGGTCGATCGTACCCCGTGCGGCGGCAGCCGGCCTTGCAAGCCCTTGTGCGTGCAGGATTTCCCGGACGGCCGCAGCGGTCGTGGACGCGGAATCGACGATCGCCACGCCCGCTCCCACCACCTCCTGCAGCGTGGCGGCGAGCACCGGGAAGTGCGTACACCCGAGCACCAGCGTGTCCGGCCGGCGCCCGGGCGGGGTGCCCGTGAAGAGTTCACCGAGGTAGTGGCGGGCGATGGCCTCGACGATCGGTCCCGTGGTGAGGCCCTCCTCGGCCAGGGCCACGAACAGCGGGCAGGCCCGCGACACGACCATCGCCTCCGGCCGTCGACGGCGGATCGCCACCTCGTAGGCGCCACCGCGGACCGTGCCCTCGGTCGCGATGACGGCGATGCGGCCGGAACGCGACGCGGTGCAGGCGGCCGCGGCCCCGGGCTCGAGCACGCCGACCACGGGCACCGGCGCAAACTCGCCCGCGAGCGCATCGAGCGCGACGGCGGATGCCGTGTTGCACGCGACCACGAGGCACTTCACGCCGCGCGAGCGCAGCACGTCGGCCGCCTGCAGCGCATAGCGGCGCACGGAATCCGCGCTCTTCGTGCCGTACGGCAGGCGCGCCGTATCGCCGAGATAGACGAAATCCTCGCCCGGCAGCGCAGCCACCAGCGCACGCAGCACGGTGAGTCCGCCCACGCCGGAATCGAACACGCCGACCGGCGCGCTCGCGGTGCGAATGGAAGCGAGCGAAGCACTCATGGAGAGGAACCGGAAAAGGCTGCCAGCATAGCGTGCGTGCGTCGACGCGACATAACATGAAAAATTCGCGCGGCCCTTCCCACGACGATCTTGGCGTGCATAATTGTCGTCAAGCCAGCAACCGTCCAGAACCAGAAAAAGAGCTCGGCCTGTGGAAAGAAGACTCACGACCCGTCACCGCGCCCGCACCACGGTCTACGTGCTGCTGCCCGGCCGCCACCGCCGCATCTGCCGTGCGAAGAACCTGAGCGCGAGCGGCGTGTTCGTCGAAACGGGAGACCTCGGCCTGCGTCGTGGTCAGACCGTGGATCTCGCCTTCGCGATCAGCCTCGGTACGATCACCAAGATCCACCGTCGCACCGCCGTCGTGGCGCACATTTCGCGCGGCGGCACGGGCCTCATGATGGAAGGCCAGGGCGGCTGACAGGCCCCCGCCCCCGCGCCGCGGCGGACGGCCGCGAGCACTCTCGTTCGTCGTTGATTTTCTAGGGGATTCTGCGGATGACCGCCCTGCGCCCGGCCCGTATGTTGGCCGGAGAAGGCGGAACTCCGCATGGAACGACGCGAACCTGATACCGCGATCGCACGCGCGATCGACGAGGTGCTTGCGGCCGAGCGCGAAGCCGCCGTCGCGATTGAAGCGACCCGGCTCGAGGCCGAGTCGCTGATCGAGGCCGCCCGCGCCGAGCGGCGTCGACTGCTCGAGCGCGCGCGCCAGCGATCGTCGCGCCTGCACGCGGCCGCGCAGTCGCGGACGGAGCGCGAACTGGCGGAACTCGAGCACGAGGCAGCCGCACCCGAGCTCGATCCCGGGACGCTCAGGGAGCTCACGCAGCAGGCGATCGAACGCCTCGCACGACGACTCACGGCGCCGGGCGATGGGCGCACCTGACCTGGCCTACGCGTTCTCGCAGGCGCGCCTGCAGGCACGCTTCGGCATGCGGCCCGCCGCCAGCGAATGGCAGCACATCGCGGCCACGCGTGACCTGGGGGCGCTGCTGCAACTGCTGCGCGACGGCAGCCTCGCACGCTGGACGGAGCGCCTGGCGACCCGTCCCGCCATCCACGAGATCGAGCGGCGCCTGCGCGAGGAATGGACGGTCGCGGTCGACGAGGTCGCCGGCTGGCAGCCCGAGCCCTGGCGACCCGCCACCCGCTGGATGCGCTGGATCCCGTACCTGCCCTCGGTGCAGAAGCTGGCGCGCGGCGGGCGGGCGCCGGCCTGGATGCGCGCGGACCCGGTCCTCGGTCCGATCGTCGCCCGCGAGCCGCGCGAGCGCGGACCCGGCCTGGCCCGCACGCCGCTGGCACCGCTGTCGCGCGGCTTCAGCCGGCCCGCGGATGTTCATGGGGCCTGGGTGAATCACTGGCAGTCCCTCTGGCCCGACAGCGGTCCCGCGCGGGCGCCGCTCGAGCGCCTCCTGCGGACCCTGCGCGCACACCGGACGCGCATCGCCGCGGCACCCCCGGAGGCGCGGTCGACCGATACGCTGGAGTCGCTGGACCGGCAGCTCGGCCTGCTCTTCCGCCGCAATCCGCTCTCGCCCGCGGCGTGCGCGGCCTATCTGTGCCTGCTCGCACTCGACGTGCGACGGCTGCGCGGCGCGCTCGCCGTGCGGGCGCTGCGCGATGCGCCGGTGGTGCCGCCGTGATCCTGCGCCCCGCGACGGCCACCTGGTTCGAACTGCTCACGTCGCGCGAGGAACTGGGCGCGGCGCTCGACTGCCTGGCGGCCACCGGCCTGGTGCAGCTGCAGGCCCACAGCCGCGCGGACTCGCGCCTGGCGCTGCCCGACCTGCGCACGACGCTCGCGGACTACGAGACCCTGGCACGGCGCTACGCCCACTTCTGGCCGCGCGCCGAGGCGTGCAAGCCCGGTCCGGACCACGCGCTGCTCGAGGCGCCGCGTGGGGCACTCGAGCAGGTCCGGACGTGGGCGCAGTCGGCGGATCCCATCATCGCGGAACTGGAGAGCCTCGCGCAGGCAGCCGAGGACGTCCGCCTGCTGATGCAGCTGCAGGCCGGCGCGGGTGCGGCGCTTGCGCCGCTCGACCGGATCGCGGCCGCCGGGCCGGTGCTGACCGGGCGCGTCTACGTGCTGCCCGAGGGCGGCCCGCCGCAGGCGATGCCGCCGAGCGTGCTCGTGCAGCGCGTCTCGCTGGATGACGGACTCTTCCTGCTCGCGGTCGGGTCGCCCGAGGACATCGAGCCGCTCGACCAGGCGCTGGCCGCACGGAAGGCACGGACGATCGCGCTGCCGGACGACCTGCCCGGCGAGCCGCAGGCCCTCGCGCGCCACCTCGAGGAGCGGCAGGCCGGGATCGCCACGCGCGAACGGGCGGCGCGCGACGAGCTCGAGGTCCTCTGCCGGCAGCAGGGGCTGGCCGCGGCCCTCGGCCAGCTCGGGCTCGCGGCCTGGCTGGTGACGCACGTTCCGGAACTGCCGGTGACGGAGCATTTCGCGTGGATCACCGGCTGGTGTGCCGACCCGGACGAATCCAGGCTCCGCGCCGCGCTCGACGCATGCGACCTGCACTACCTCCTGAGACTGACGCCGGCGCCGGAGGACGCGGTGGCACCGTCCGTACTGCGCAATCCCGCGTGGGCGCGTCCATTCGAGGTGTTCGGCGGGCTGATGGGCGTGCCGGGCACGCGCGACGCCGACCCGAGCGTCGTGGTGGCGGTGGTCGCGCCGCTGATGTTCGGCTTCATGTTCGGCGACGTGATGCAGGGACTGATCGTCGCCATCGCCGGCTTCGCGCTGCGTCACCGCGTGCCGGCGCTGCGGCTGCTGATGCCCGGCGGCCTGGTCGCGATCGCGTTCGGCTTCGCCTTCGGCAGCCTGTTCGCACGCGAGGACGTCATCCCGGCACTGTGGGTCCATCCGCTCAGCGACCCGCTGGTGGTGCTCAGCACGGCACTGACGTTCGGTGTCGTGGTCATCGTCCTCGGGCTGCTGCTGAACGCCCTGCAGTTCTACTGGCGCGGCGAGGGGCTGCGCTGGCTCGCCGGCGACGCCGGGATGCTGCTGGCCTACGCCGGCGTGGTCGGCACCGTGTTCGACGCGCGGCTGCTGTGGGCACTGCCCGCCGGGATCCTGTGGACGCTGGCCGGGGCGGCGGCGCTGTCGCCCGCGGACCGGCTGGGCGCCGTCGGCCACGCCGCGGGCGAAGCCGTCGAGCGCATGCTGCAGCTCGGAGTAAACACCGTGTCCTTCGTCCGCGTGGGGGCGTTCGCGCTGGCCCACGCCGGCTTGTGCACGGCCGTCGTCGGCATCGCGGAGTCGGCCGGTGCCGCCTACTGGCCGGTGCTGGTCATCGGCAATACCGCCATCGTCGCCCTCGAGGGCCTGGTGGTCGGCATCCAGACGACGCGCCTGATCCTGTTCGAGTTCTTCATCCGCTTCCTCACGGCGCAGGGTCGCCCCTTCGAGCCCCTGCCGCCGCTGCCGACCGATACCGATCCCCTCCCCCGGAGCAAGCCATGAGATCCCCGACCCGCTGGATGATCGCGATCGCCGTTCTCGGCGTCGCAGCCGCCGTCATCGCGACGATGGCCCTCGTGGTGGCCGCGCCCGCGCTGGCCGCCGAAGCCGCCGCCACGACCGTCGACCCGAGCGTGATCCGCTGGGGCTTCGCGGCCGCGGCGGCCTCCGCCGGCCTTGCCGCGCTCGGCGCCGGGTACGCGGTCGCCCAGGTCGGCACGGCGGCGCTCGGCGCGCTGGCCGAGAAGCCGGAACTCTTCGGTCGCGTGCTCGTGATGGTAGGCCTTGCCGAGGGCATCGCCATCTACGGGCTCATCGTGTCGATCCTGATCCTGAATCGCCTGGGCTGACGTGGCACAGGTCTTCTACATGGGCGACGCTGCGACGGCCGCGGGGTATCGCCTCGCGGGCGCCGACGTGAGGGTGCCGTCACCGGCCGAGGCGACGGACGTGTTCCGGCGCGCGCTCGGGGCCGGGATCGACCTCCTGCTGGTATCGGCGGAACTGGTCCGCGCGCTGCCGCCGTCGGAACTCGAGGCCGCCGTGCTGGGCGAGCGCCCGCTCGTCGCCATCGTGCCCGACGTGCACGGCCGGCAGGCGGCGCCGGACGTCGCCCGCGACGTCCGCCTGGCGCTGGGAATCGAGCCATGAGCGCACCCGAAAGCATCGTCCAGGCCCAGCGCGAGGCGCTGCTGCGCCGGGTTGCCCGCGAGCAGGAGATGCTGTCGCGCCGTGCGCGCGACGCCGCCGAGGAGCAGGCGCGTGGCATCGTCGCGCGGGCCCGCGAGGAGGCCGCGGCGCGCGTTCGCCAGGCCGCCGAGGAGGCTCACCGCGCCGTCGGTCAGGCCGTCGCCGACCGGCGGGCCGCGCTCGAGACCGCCGCGCGCCAGCGTGAGCAGACCGTGCTGCGTGAGCTGATGGACACCGCGTGGCAGCAGCTCCCGGACGTCCTCGCGGGGATCTGGGCGCAGCCGGAGGCCCGGCGTGCCTGGTGCGACGCCGCGTCCGCGCTCGCGGAGCGGACGTTGATAGGGGACGGCGAGATCACGATCGAGGTGGACGACGCCGAGGGCGGTGACCTGGCCGCGGATGCACGGCAATTCCTGCAGGATCGCGGCTGCCAGGTGACGATGCGCGAGGTGGCGACACTGGGACCCGGCCTGCGCATCCGGCGCGGCCTCGCCACCGTGGATGCGACCACGAACGGACTGCTCGCCTCCCGCGAGCGCATCGAGGCCGAACTGCTCGCGGAACTCGATGCGCTGATCGAGGCAACCGGGAGGGACGCCAGGTGAGCCAGGCCGTAATCACGTGGATCGGCGGTCCCGTACTGCGGGCGCGGATGACCGGGCCCTTCAGCGTGTACGAGGCGATCTCCGTCGGCCCGAGGAAGCTGCTGGGCGAAGTCATCCAGCTCAGGGGCGAGGAACTCGTCGCGCAGGTATACGAGGACACGACGGGGCTCGAGCCTGGCGTCGAGGTGACCGGCAGCGGTCGCGCCCTCTCCGTGAGCCTGGGGCCCGGCCTGCTCGGTGGGATCTTCGACGGGCTCCTGCGGCCGCTCACCGGAACGGAGGACTTCCAGATCCAGGCGGGCATCGCGGCGCCGGTGGTGGGACGCTTCCGCTTCACGCCCTCGATCGAGGCGGGCACCGACGTCGCGCCGGGCGCAGCGCTCGGCACCGTGGCCGCGGCACGCGAGCAGGTCATCCTGGTGCCACCCGGCGCCGCGGGGCGCGTCGAGCAGGTCGCGGCGGAAGGCGAGTACGCGGAGGACGAAACGATCGCCACGCTGGTGGCGCCCGACGGCCGACGGCACGAGATCGCGATGCGACACACCTGGCCGGTGCGCACGCCGCGTCCCGTCAAGGCGCGCCTCCCGGCCAGCGCACCGATGATCACCGGCCAGCGCATCCTCGATACCCTGTTCCCGGTGGCGCGCGGCGGCCGTGCGGCGCTGCCCGGCGGCTTCGGCACCGGCAAGACCGTGCTGCAGGAAGCGCTCGCGAAATGGTGCGACGCGGACGTCATCGTCTACGTCGGCTGCGGCGAGCGCGGCAACGAGATGGCCGAGGTCCTGGACGAGTTCCCGCAGCTGGAGGATCCGCGCACGGGACGGCCGCTGGCCGAGCGGACGGTGATCATCGCCAACACCTCGAACATGCCGGTGGCCGCGCGCGAAGCGAGCATCTACACGGCGATCTCCGTTGCCGAGTACTTCCGCGACCAGGGACTGCACGTCGCGCTGATGGCGGACTCGACCAGCCGCTGGGCGGAGGCGCTGCGCGAGGTCTCCGGCCGACTCGGCGAGCTGCCAGGCGAGGCGGGCTATCCCGCGTACCTGAGCTCGCGCCTCGCGGAGTTCTACGAGCGTGCCGCGCGGGTCACGACGCTCTCGGGCGAGGAAGGGTCGGTGACGATCATCGGCGCCGTGAGCCCGCCGGCCGGCGACTTCTCCGAACCGGTGACCCTGCACACCAAGCGCTACGTCCGCTGCTTCTGGGCGCTGGACCGCCAGCGTGCCCAGGCACGCTTCTATCCCGCGATCCATCCGCTGCAGTCGTACAGCGCGGACGCGGACGCGCTCGCCGCCTGGTGGAAGCTCTCGGGCAACCCGGACTGGCTGGTGCAGCGCCAGCGCATCCTGGCCCTGCTCGAGCAGCAGGCGCACCTCGAGCGCATGGCGCGCATCGTCGGCCGCGACGCGCTGCCTGCGCAGCAGCAGCTCAAGCTGCTCTGCGCCGACCTGGTCAACGACGGCTTCCTGCGCCAGTCGTCGTTCTCGAAGGTGGACCGCTACTGCTCCCCGGCGCGCCAGGCGGCGATGGTCTCGATCCTGCTCGCGTTCATGGACCGGGCCGAGGCCGCGGTGCAGGCCGGTGCCTCGCCGGCGCGGATGGCCGAAATGCCGATCATCCGCCAGCTGCAGCGCCTCGGCGAGGAGTTCGGCGAGAGCGACCTGCGCAAGCTCGCGCTCCTGCCGCGGCAACTGGACTACGAGTTCGACGCGCTGCACACGGTGACCGACGATGTTCGCTGACCTGCTGCTCGAAGGCGCCGTCACGCGCATCGAGGGCCCGCTGCTCTTCGCCAGGCGGGCGGCGCGCGTCGGGCTCAATTCCGCGGTCGAGGTGATCGGCGGCGACGGCGCCGTGCGGCTCGGTCGCGTGGCCGCGCTCGACGAGCAGTCGATGGTGATCGAGGTCCTGCAGTCCACCTCCGGGCTCGGGCTCGAGGGGACGCGTGTCCGCTTGCGCGCGGAACCGCTGCTCTTCGGCGTCGGACCCAACCTGCTCGGGCGCATCTTCGACAGCGTGGGACGGCCGATCGACGGTGGTCCCCCGGTCTCGGCGCGCGCGCGGATGCGCATCGAGGGCCTCGCCATCAACCCCTCGTGGCGCGCGCTGCCGCGCGACTTCATCGAGACCGGAGTGTCCTCGATCGACCTGCTCAACAGCCTGGTGCGCGGGCAGAAGCTGCCGCTCTTTTCCGCCGGCGGCCTGCCGCACGACCGGCTCGCGACGCAGATCGCGCAGCGTGCGCGCCTGCGCGGCGACCGGCACGAGGAGTTCGCGGTGGTATTCGCCGGCATGGGCGTGCCACACGACACCGCCGAGCAGTTCCGCCGCGCGATGGAATCGAGCGGCGCGCTCGGCCACACCGTCCTGTTCCTCAACCTCGCCGACGAGCCGGGCATGCAGCGGCTGCTCACGCCGCGCTATGCGCTCACCGCCGCCGAGTACCTCGCGTTCGTCGAGGGCCGGCACGTGCTGGTGATCCTCACGGACATGACCAACTACTGCGAGGCGCTGCGCGAGGTCTCCGCGAGCCATGGCGAGATCCCGGGACGCAAGGGCTACCCCGGCTACATGTATTCCGACCTCGCGGCGCTCTACGAGCGCGCGGGCTGTATCCGCGGCAAGCCCGGCACGCTGACCCAGCTGCCGATCCTGACCATGCCAGGCGACGACATCGGGCACCCGATCCCGGACCTCACGGGCTACATCACCGAGGGCCAGATCGTGCTCGACCGCGAGCTCGACCGGCGCGGCATCTATCCGCCGATCCGCGTCCTGCCGAGCCTCTCGCGACTCATGGACGCGGGCACGGGCGAGGGCTACACCGACGTCGACCACCCGGCCCTCGCCCACCAGCTGTTCGCCGCCTACGCACGCGCGGTGCGCGTGCGGACCCTCGCGAGCGTCATGGGGGAACAGGGCCTGCCGGACGCCGACCGGAAATTCCTCGAGTTCGGGCAGCGCTTCGAGGAGCAGTTCGTCAACCAGGCCGCCGCGCGTACGCTCGAGGAGAGCATGGCCGCCGGCTGGGACGTGCTGCGCGGCCTGCCGCACACCGAGCTCACCCGCCTCTCGGACGACCAGATCCGTCGCCACCTCGGGGAGCCTGCGCATGCCTGAAGCCGGCGGCGAGGTGCTCGCGACACGCGTCGCGTTTCTCGAGACCAAGGACGAGCGCCGCCTGGTGCAGGAAGGCTACGAGCTGCTCGACGAGAAGCGCGTCCTGCTCGCGACCGAGATCATGCGCCAGCTGCGCGCGTACGCCCGGCTGCAGGAATCGCTGCAGACGCTCGGCGCCGAGGCCCTCGCAGCGCTCGAAGCGGCGGTGCGCCTGCACGGCTTCGACGACCTGACCGTGGAGCCCAGGCTCGACCTCGGCCCCTCGCTGCTCGTGAGCCACGCGCAGACGTTCCTCGGCCTGCGACTCATCGAGGCCGCGCTCGAGGAGCCTCCCGGCGAGGCCGGCGCCACCGGGCAACCCTCGACGCCCGAGGGCCGCGCCTGCGCCCTCGCCTTCCGCCACCTGGTCGCGGCCAGTACCGAGCTTGCGGCCTGCATCGCCAACCTGCGCCGGCTGGTGCGCGAGTACGTGCGCACCGAGAGACGCGCCCGCGCGCTCGAGAACGTCGTGCTGCCCGAGATCGACGATACGCTGCGCTTCATCGAGGAACAGCTCGACGCCGTGGACCAGGAGGAAGCCGTCCGCGTTCGCAACGCCGCCGGCCGGCACTGAACCGGACGCGGCTTGACCCGCGGCATCGCGAGCGGCTAGCGTGCCCGCCCGCCGGCGAGGAATACCGATGATCGACCCAGACGCTGCCGGGGCCGCCACGCGGACCCGGCCGGCCGACCCGCGACCGCTCAACCTCGTCTTCGGGGCCAGCGGCTACATCGGCAGCAACCTCGTTCCGGAACTGCTGCGCACGGGGCGCCGCGTGCGCGCCAGCGCGCGCAACGTCGAGGTCCTCGAGGGGCGGGGCTGGGAAGGAGCGGAGCTCGTCCAGGCCGACGCGCTCGACCCCGCGTCGCTCAGGCCGGCGCTGGCGGGCGTCGACGTCGCGTACTACCTCGTCCACTCGATGGCGGCCGGCCCTCGCTTTGGCGAGATCGACCGGCAGGCGGCCGAGAATTTCGCCCGCGCCGCGGCCGATGCAGGCGTGCGCCGCATCGTCTACCTCGGCGGACTCATCCCGGCCAATCCGCGGTCGCAGCACCTGAAGTCACGCGCCGAGACCGGCGAGATGCTGCGACAGGGGGCGGTGCCGGTGACGGAGCTGCGCGCCGGCATGATCATCGGCCCGGGGTCCGCCGCCTACGAGGTGATTCGCGACCTCGTCAATCACCTGCCGGCGATGATCACGCCGTCGTGGGTGCGTTCCCGATCGACGCCGATCGCGTTGCCCGACCTCCTCGGCTACCTGATCACCGTGGCCGAACTGCCCGCTGCGGCGGGACGGATCCTCGACGCGGGCGGCCCCGACGCCGTGACTTACGAGGAGATCATGCGCTGCTACGGCAGGCTCGTCGGCCGCCGGCCACTCATTCTCGCCGTGCCGGTGCTCACGCCGCGACTCTCGTCCTACTGGCTTCGCTTCGTGACGTCGGTGCCGACCAACGTCGCGCGCGCGCTCGTCGAAGGCCTCGAGCACGACTTCGTCGCCGACGATGCCGCGCTGCGGAGCCTGGCACCGCGCCGGCTGATGGGCCTCGAGGAATCGATCCAGGCCGCGATCGACGCGGATCGCCGCCACGAAGTCGTCGCGCGCTGGGTGGAGGGCGCCATCGCCTGCCGGAACTTTCATCCCGAGTACGGCTTCTATGCAAAACAGGCGGGTGCGACCGCGAGCGGGCCGGCCGCACCGCACGAGGTGTTCGCCGTCGTCTGCACCGTCGGCGGCGAGCACGGCTACTTCTTTGCCAACAGCCTCTGGTGGATCCGGCGTGCCATCGACTGGATGGTTGGGGGCCCGAGCTTCCGCCGCCGTCGCCGCCATCCCACCGAACTGCGGGTCGGCGACGTCGTGGATTCCTGGCGCGTCATCGCGCTCGAGCCCGACCGACGGCTGACGCTGCTCATGGAGATGAAGGCGCCGGGCGCGGGCGTGCTCGAGTTCGTGGTGAAGCCGGGGCCGGGAGGCTCGGGGTCGAGCGTGAGCGCGACGGCGTACTGGCATCCGGCCGGCGTCGCCGGACTGCTCTACTGGTACGTGCTGGTGCCCGCGCACGTGTTCCTGTTCAAGGGCCTGACGCGCGCGCTCCAGCGCCGCGCGTCAGGGGCGGGCGATCACTCCGGCGACGCGACCTTGCGCGGCCCGAAGTAGTAGCGCAGCGACGCGGCCACGTAGTTGACGCTGTAGTCGTACGGGTCGGCACCGAGCGCGAGCACGGTCGGCAGCGTGGCGGGCTCGATGCCCTGGATCGCCCAGTCGTCGCTGTCGAAGCGCTCGTGCCGCCAGGTGAAGGCGATGTCCATGCGCTCCGTCAGGCCGTAGAGGAAGTCGGCGCGGAAGCTGTTGAGCTCGCTCGTCACGGTGGGGAACGAGCCGCCGCTCACGCCGGACAGCGTGGTGTCCGAGTCGCCCTTCGCGTAGGTGTAGTTCACGTCGAGGCGCAGGTCGTCGGCGAGGTTCGCCCGGAAGCCGACGCCGTAGGTCTCGAAGTCGTCCTCGACGAACGAGCGCCAGTCGGCGGTCGAGAAGGCGCTGCTGCCCTGCGTGCGCAGGTCGATCTTCTCCTGGCCGGCATTGACGTACGCCGAGACTTTCTCGTTGACCGCCCAGGTGAGGTCGATCCCGTAGCGGCGGTCGAGCCCGGCGACGCGACCGAGCGTCGAAAGGTTGTAGCTGTCGTCGCCGTAGAATGCGCTGGCACTGAGCGTCAACGGCAGGTTGCCGAGCGCCGCGTTGGCGATCAGCTCGCCGTAGCTGCGGTACAGGTACGCCACGTCGTACCGGCGCAGCAGCGGGTTCTGGCCGCTGGCCTCGGCGACGTTCGTGTCGTACCTGTCGGGAACGCGTTCCTGCGCGCCACCCTTGAGCACGAAGCCGAGGTAGCCGCTCGGCCGGTACTGGACCGAACCCCAGCCGTCGCGGAGTTCCTCGCTCTTCACCGCCTGCGCGGTCCCGGTGCGGTCGGTGGTGCGGAACTCGCCGCCGGCGCCGATCGAGAGCGTGTCGTAGACCTCGAAGTCCGCGCTGCCGTAGAGCCGCATGCGCTCGTAGCCGTACAGCGGATTCTCCCGGGCGCCCACCGGGAAGAGGTCGGTGTGCACGACGGAGGTGAAGACCGCCTGGCGGCTGTCGTTGTCGCGCTCGTCGTAGGTGACCGCGCCGCGCAGCCGCAGCCGGTCGATGGGGCGCGAGGTCACGGTGAGATCGGCACGCGTCACGCTGACGTCGCCGTCGAGGTTCGCCATCGGCAGCGCGTCGGTCGGGATCGAGGGATTGATGGTGTAGGGCAGGAAGCCCGTGTCCTGCGAGCCCTTGCCGGAGGCGGCCGACACCGACACCGTGGTGTTCCACGGCAGTCCGTACCAGCCGGCGGCGATGCCGAGCTCGTGGTAGTCGTTGTCGGGCGCCAGCGCCATCTGCCCGGCGTCGCCGCCCGGCACCATCGCGTTGAATGGGTTGTCCCACCGCAGCGACGCGGCCTTCGTGTCGTAGATCGAGCCCGAATACCCGGCTTCGACGTACCAGCCGCCGGACTGGTAGCGCACCTTCGCGTCCAGGCGGTCGGTCGAGTCGTCCACGGGGCGCAGCAGCTCGGCCGCCGTACTGCCGAAGGAGGCCAGCTGCGTACGCGTGCCGTCGCGCTCGTCACGGCGATAGTCCAGCGAGAACTGCAGGTTCTGGCCCAGCCAGTAGCGTCCCGCCGCGCCGTAGCGATCGCGGTCGAAGCCGACGTCCACCGAGCGCAGGTTGCCGTCGAGCCCCGTCATGCCGCCGGTGCTGCCGGCCGTCACCCAGCCGGCGGGCAAGGACAGGCTCGTGCTGCCGACGCCCCCGTAGACCGTCGACGTGGTGTCCCAGATCGAGTGTGGGATGGCGTCGTAGAACAGCTCGAAGTCGTAGCGGCCCTGCTTGCCGCCCTCGATGCGGGCCTCCCGCGAGTCGAGACCGAGGTCGGTGAGTTCGTAGCTGAGCGTGTAGCCGGACTCGTGCGAGGCCTTGCCCTCCGCACCCGCCACGACGTAGCCGCCCTTCTCGTCGAGGCCGGTGTAGTCACCGAACTTCGCCGAATCGTCATCCACGTAGGCGCCGCCGAGTTCGACCGTCGCGCGGTAGCCCTTGTCGAACGGGCACTTGCTGCAGGCCCAGGCGCTGGTGTCGGGTGCGGGCGGTGGCTCGGCCGCGGTGGCGCCGGCCGCCGACAGGACGGAGGCGACGGCGACGCTGAGGAAGGAGCTGCGGATTTCCATGGGTTTCACCACGTTCTTGCTGCGACGGGAGGGCGGCTCGCGGTTCTCACCGCGTCAGCGTCGCGCCGGAGGGATGATTCGATCCGTGCACCTGCGAATGGCAGTTCATGCAGTTGCCGAGCGCCAGGGCGGTGACCGGCGACCCGCCGCCACCCGGCAGGCCGGCCGGCCCGTAGGCATAGCTCGGGTGGCCCTGCTGCGAGTGGCAGGACTGGCAGAGCAGCGGCCCGCGCGCAGTCAGCATGCCCGGGTTCGAGGCGCCGTGCGGCGAGTGGCAGGTCGAGCAGTCCTCCGCCACCGGCGCGTGCTCCCACAGGAACGGGCCGCGCTTGTCGGCGTGGCACTCGTAGCAGGTCTGGTTGAGTGTCGCCTTGACGAGCTGCTTCTCGGCCGTCGTGCCGTGGGGCGTGTGGCAGTCGCTGCAGGCGAGCTGGCCCTGCCGTACGGGGTGTGCGAAAGCCTTGTTGAACTGCCCCCGCTCCGCGACGTGGCAGGTGAAGCAGACGTCCGGCTGGGTGCGCGTCGACAGCACGGCGTCCTTCGGCGAATGGCTGTCGTGGCAGGCCGCGCAGGAGACGTTCGCCGCCTCGTGCGGCCCCATGTGCCAGGCCGCGGCCATCGACTTCTCGTGGCAGTTGAGGCACATGCCGTTCTGCACCGACACCGGCGCCGCCGAGTCGCGCGAGAAGCGGATCACCGGTGGACGGGTTTCCCCGCGCTTGACGCGCTTGGTGTGGTCGCCGGCCGGACCATGGCAGGCCTCGCACTGCAGCTGGCCCTGGCCGAACGGGCTGCGCTCGTCCGTGGGCTGGCCGTGCCTGGTGTGGAACACGGCAAGCGTCACCTCGTCGTCATGGCAGCTGAGGCAGGTGTCGGCCCCCTTCTTGCTGTACTCGACGGCCGGTGCGGCCTCCGGGGCGGGGTCGGGTGTCGTGGCCGGCTCGGTGGCCTGGCCGAGCGAAATCGCCGGCCAGAGCGCGGCAAGCGCGAGCAGGCGGCAAACCAGCGGGATTGAGTGCTTCATGTCCGCCTCAGTTGTAATTGAACTCGCCGACGCCGTGTTCCACCTTCACGTCGGCGGCCCGGCCCTCGCCGTGGCAGAACGCGCAGTTCTCCAGCGCTGCCTCGTTGCTCGTCCCGTCCGCGTTCTTGGTGGCCTCGAACGAGCCGCCGTTCTGCTGCATGTGCGAGCGCGCGGCGGTCGAGACGTGGCAGGAACCGCAGATCGCCACGTTCGGCGTGTGTGCGATGTCGTCCGCCGGACTCGTCGCGTCCGCGCCGCGGGTGATCGAGGTGGCGAAGACCTTCGCCGGATCCACCGGGTAGTAAGTGTCCGGCTTGTGGCAACCCTCGCAGTTGTTGATCCGGCCCGGGTAGACGACGTCGAAGGTCAGGCCGCCGAACGCATAGGTCCCGGCATGGATGCCGTGGATCAGCAGCTTGAAGTCGAACGGCCGTCCGGCCTCCAGGGTCGAGCCCGCCGCGAACTCCGGGTTGTGGCAGGTCGCGCACAGCTCGGTGTTGTCGTTGCGATTGTCCCCGTGGAACGCGAGCTTCTGGTGGCAGTCGTTGCATTTCCCGATGTCCACGATCGGACGGCGTGCGACCGGCGTGGCATCCGTGATCGGGTAGACGACGCCGTCCGAGGACGTCACGCCGACCTCGACCAGTTCGCTGGCCGACGGCACTGCGCTCACGTCCACGATCGTGCGCCCTTCCAGGAACGCCTCGCCCGAGCCGCCGATGAGCCCGGCGGGCATCGGCTTCGCGCCGGCCTTGGTGTAGGTCCCGTCGGCATTCAGCACCGCCGCACCGCCGGCGGCGGCCGGCGCGTCGACGGGCGCCACCGCCGTCGACAGGAAGTCGATCTGGATCGGCAGGGCCGGCGTGTTGCCGCTGCCCGGGTTGGTGAAGTTGGTCGTGGTGTACGCCACGCGCGCCCGCAGCCGCGCCGCGGTCGGGTTGCAGGTCGTGGCCGGCGGCCGCGGCGTGCAGGGGATCGTGTTGGTGAACGGCGGATCCGTGAGCCTGTAGGTCGCGCCGGTCGTCGGGTCGCTCACCCTGACCGTGACCTTGGCAAACTCGCCCGGCAGCACCTTGCAGCCGCGGGTCTCCGGCGCGCATGCGGTGTCGCCCGGCGTTCCATCGAGCTTGATGGCCTCGACGCGCACGACCTCGAACTTGAAGCGCTTCGCGGCTTCCTGCTCCGGAATGAGGTGCGCTACCTGAGGACGCAGGTTGCCGTTCTCGATCGTCGAGTTCGGGCCGTGGCAGGTGATGCAGGTGTCGTCCGTCGCGGCCACGCCGGCGTGATTGGCGCCCGTGTCGAAGTTGACGTTGTCGTGGCAGGCGCCGCAGGCCTCGCGGTTGACCGTCATGCGCCAGTTCGACGCCTGCGGCGTGTCCGCGTCGCCGTCCTGGTGGCAGGTCTGGCAGTTGCGCTTGTCCTGCGGATAGACGACCTCACTGAAATCCGCGAACGTGTTGCCGAAGCCGAAGATGCCGTAGAAGCCCCCGGCCACCACCGACGGCAGGGTCTCGCCCGAGTGGATCTTGTGGATCATCACCTTCAGGTCGAGGCTGTTGCCCGACTGCGCGTCGAACGAGAACGGCTCGTGGCACATCGCGCAGTACTGCAGGTCGAAACGCGCGTCGCCGTGCACCGAGAGGTTGTCGTGGCAGGCGTTGCAGGTGTCGTTGTCGACGATCTCGCGGCCCGACTGCTCGACCGGGCCGCCCGTCGATGGAAGCCAGGTGTAGACGGCGTTGTTCGCCGGAATGTTGGTGTCGGTGACCGCGGGACGCGTGCGGATCTCGAGCCCGACGCGGTGCACCAGCGAGCCGTCATACGGGATGTCGTCGATGCCCTTGAGGCTCTTCGAGAACGTGTAGGTGTAGACGCCGTTCTTCTGGGCGCTTTCGACCCACTGGCCGGCGGTGCCCGCCTCGGTGTAGCCCTGGTTGCGCGGGCCGGTGCCGGTCACCCGGTCCGCCGGTGTCGGTGCAGGCGTGCCCGGAAACGCTTCCGTGCGACGCGTGATCGCGTGCCAGCTGCTCGACTTGCCGTTGACGGCGGGCTCGAGCCGCGCCAGCACGAAGTTGATGCTCGCGGCCGGCAGGCCGGCCAGCGGCTGGTCCAGCTCGTTGGTCAGGCGGACCTCGACGACGGGTCGGCCGTCCTCGGGAAGGGTGACGCTCGCAATCGAGGTGTTGATGAACTTCGCCGAGGCGACCGACACGCCGCCACCAGACGGGGGCGGCCCCGGGGGGCCGACCGGTCCGGTGGGACCTTCCCCGCCGTTCTTCGGCGTGTCGCCGGAGCAGGCCGCCAGCGCCAGTGCCGCGCAGGCGAGCACTGGAAGCCACCGCGGGCTGGACCGAACCGGCTCCCGGGCATTGGGCAATGTCATGACTCGAACTCCCATCATCGTTTCGTCCTGACCACAGTGGAGCCGCGGTGCGTCGCGAAGAACAGGCCGGGCACTTGCCCGGCCTTCGATATCCCTGCCCGAAGCGCCGGCGCAAGCCCCGGGCGCCCCGCGGGGCGCCCGGTCTCGTCGTCCCTATTCAGCGTGTGACCCGGCATGTGCCGCGGCCGTGTCCACCGAGCGTCCCGGGCCGTGGCACACGGAACAGGCCTCGGAACTCGACGAGGGCGTGAGCGTTTTGCCGCCCACCACGTCGAGCTGGCCGCCGTTGTCCTCCATGTGGACCCGCGCCGCACCGCTGTCGTGGCAGGTGCCGCAGGTGCCGGCGGTGGCCGAGCTCCAGGTGTCGTCGTAGAGGTTCTGCGCGTCCGCACCCGGTCCCGTGCTGATCGGCAGCGCGTCCGTCCGCGCCGTGTTGTAGCTGCCCTCGAGGTGGCAGGTCTCGCAGCGGGCGAGGCTCTGCGGGTAGGTCACGCCCTCGAATTCCTCGATCTTTCCTGCGTGGATGTTGTGGGCGAACGCGCCGAGCGCGATCGGGCCGAACCCTTCATCCGACCAGCCGCCGCTCGAGTTGTGGCAGACGGTGCACATCAGCGGATCGCCGGCCCGGTTGCCACCGTGGATCGCCAGCAGCTCGTGGCAGTTCTCGCACTTTTCCTGCGAGACCAGGGCCGGTCGCTTCTGGCCCGGGAAGAAGATTGCGCTCTCGGGATACGCCCGCGAGTTGTCCGCGAACTGCCGCCGGCCTTCCAGCGCCACCATGACGTCGCCGTCGACCCCGGAGGGCAGCGGATCGGCCAGCGTGTACTCGTACACGCCGCCGTCCCGGGCGATGACGCTGGCCATGTTGGTGATCAGGCTGACCTGGAGCGCCCGACCGCGGTTGCCCGCCAGCGTGCCCGTGGCGAGATCCGCAACCGTGTGGATGTCCCGGGTATTCCAGGCAAAGTCGAGCGTCAGGTTGCCATCCGCCGCCGTCAGGCTCTTGACGTCGATGGGCTGCCCCTTGTCGAGGATCCGGAACTGCACAGTCGGCTGCTGGCCGGCCGCGGCGTTGGTCACGCTGAGGATTTCGTAGGTGAAATCACGGCCGCGCTCGACGCTGTAGCGCAGGTTGCGGTTGCCTGAGCCAAAGACCGGCTTATTGTGAGAGTCGAGGATCGCACCGGCGGGTCCGCCTGCTCGGTGACAGTCCACGCATATGCCATCGTTCGCGACGAAATCCAAGGTGTTGTGCTGGTACTGGTAGGCGTAGCGACCCGTGGCCGCATCCGGGCCGGTCTTCTGCAGGCCCTCGACATGACAACCGCCGCAGGCGGAGGCTGACGGGTTGTCCTTCCAGGCGTCACCGTCGGGTGCCGCCTCGGACGCGGTGTGGCAGTTCTCGCAGAACAGCGTGGACTGCGGGTAGGTCACCTCGCCGTAGTCGTGCGCCGTGCCACCGAAGCCATAGACGATGTATGGCAGCGGATTGAAGATGTTGGTCGGCGGCGGACTGGGGTTGGCCGAGGTGTAACCACGGCCGTCACCCGTGTGGATCGAGTGGGCCAGGTAGGCCATGCCCAGGTCTTCGCCGCCGTCCGGGTCCACCGTCCCCGGGTTGTGGCAGGTCACGCAATACTCGACGCTCCGGCGGGGACCGCCGTGCATCTCGAATCGCAGGTGGCAGGTCTCGCAGTTCTCGGTGGCGGCAATCAGCTTGTGGCCCGAGCCGGCGCCGGCGTCGGGGACCAGGTCCAGCACCGGATTGTCGGGCGCCAGCGCCTCCGCCTCGCCCGACATCCGGATCTCGAGGCCGACGCGGTGCGTCGCCGACGCTTGGTACGCGACGGCGATCGGGGTCGTGACGTTGGCGAGATCCACCTTGTACGTGTAGCGATACTTGCCCTCGCCCAGTTCCACCAGCGTGCCGTTCGCGCCGTTCTCGGTCGTGGCCTGGGTAGCACTCGGCAGCACCATGGGCCCGCTGGAGGACGCGGTCTGCGTCCGGTTCACGTAGCTCTGCCAGCGCGACGGCAAGCCGTTGGCGGCGGGCACCAGCTTGGCCACCATGAAGTTCAGGACGCGGGGACTGATCCCGAGCACCGGACCGTCATGGGCGGTCTTGACCGTGAACTCGACCACCGGCGCGCTGGCGATCGTGGCGCTGTCGAGCGTGGCGACCAGGCCGCCGATCTGCGCGATCTGCTCCGCCGTCAACGTGGTGCCATCACCGATCGTCACCGGACCACCCTGCTCGATGCCGATGTCGGAGGGGCCCGTCGGTCCGGTGGGGCCGACCGGACCGGTGGGGCCGACCGGGCCCGTCACGTCGTCCTTGCTGTCGTCCCCTTCGCAACCGGCGAGGCCGATCGTGGCGGCCAGCGCCAGCATCGCAATGATTGGCACTCGCGATCGCGTGATACCCCGGGCGCCTGCAACTTTCATGGTTGACTCCGTAACTCGTTCGAGAATGCACCGCGGGAGGCGGTCCACGATTCCACCGACCCGCCGGCCAAAGCCCGGAGAGTCGGCCCGCATGCTAGGTATATGCCATTCTGAGTCGTATAGCGATAAACCGAAACCCGCCGCTTGAGCAGGCGGGCGCGTCAGGGCCCGCCCCCCGAGCATACAGGTAAGCCGACGGTAGGCGGACCCGCCGCGGGTCCATTAGACTTCGCGGTCGGACGATGTCCGCCCCATTCACCGGCCCGGGAGAATCTCTCAGTGTTCAAGTCAAAGACTGGCAGTGTGCTCGCTCTGACCGTACTCGCGTTGCTCCAAGGCTGCGGCAAGGAACAGCCGGTCGCCCAGGACGCCGCTGCCCCGGCGGCCCCGATGCCGGCGTCTGAGTCCGCTCCACCCCACCCCGTTCCGTCGACGATGCCCGGCGTCGACGTCGACCTGTCGGGTATCGGCAAGGCCGAGGGCGGCAAGACCGTGGCCGAAGTGTTTGCCGAGAAGGACCAGCTGAACGGCCAGGCCGTCACCGTGCGGGGAAAGGTCGTCAAGACCAATGCCGACATCATGGGCAAGAACTGGCTGCACGTCCGGGACGGTTCCGGCGCCGAGGGCACGAACGACCTCACCGTGACCACCGCCGCGCACCTGCCGGGCGTCGGCGACACGGTGCTGGTCACCGGCCAGGTGTCGCTCAACAAGGATTTCGGCATGGGCTATGCGTACGACGTGATCGTCGAGGACGCCGAGGTCAAGGTGGAAGAGGGCGCCCTGTAATGTTTTCTGCGTGAGTCGAGGCGGCGCCTTCGCCGCCTCGCGCAATGAGGCCGGGCCATCTGCCCGGCCTTTTTGTTTGCGCTGCACGTTGGCGACACAAAAAAAGAGGTGGGCCCGCAGGCCCACCTCACTTCGATCGTCGGCTTTCGGGGATTGAGGTGGGCCACGTGGGCCCACCTCGCTCACCTTTGAGCCTAGTGGAACATCAGCTCATTTCGTCGCATCGATGATGGTCTGGCGACCATTCTCGAAGGTCTGCGGCGTCCAGCTGTTCTGGTACGCGTGGCCCTTCGCATCGCTCGACGAGTGGCAGCTCGTGCAGGCAGCCGCCCCGGCGCCCTGGAGGACGTCGTCGACCTGGTTGCCCCAGGGCTCTTCGCCCGCCTCGAGCGTGGTGGCCATGGCTGTCGCCTGGTCAGGCACGTCGTCGAAGCCAGCCGTGTGACAGGCACCGCAGTCGTTCGTCGGCCGCGGATACGTCGGGCTGTGGAAGTTGTGGTTCTGCATGACCGGCTGACCGTTCGCGTCGGCCGAGCCGAAGACCGGCTGACTGCCCGTGCCCGGCCAGTTCGGCAGCGTCGTGCCTTCGGGCGCCCACGCATAGATGCCGCGGTTCCGATAGATCACGATCGGGCTCGCACCTTCCGCTCCACGCGAGTGGATCAGGTGCAGCATGCTCTTGAACTCGAAGGTCTGGCCGGCCCTGCCGTCATACGCCTCGGAGGCGTCCACGCCCATCCCGACGCGCACGTTCTGCTCGTTCGACGCAGAGTTGTGGCACAGGATGCACATGTCGACGTTGTCGACCCGGTTGCCACCGTGCTGATACAGCGAACCCACGTGGCACGTCACGCACTTGCTGCTGTCCGCGATCGCACGACGCGGCGTCGCCGCAGTGCCCGAGCCCAGCATCCAGTCGAAGGTCGGCGTCTTGGCGCGGACCTGCATCGGGCCGGTTGCGGCCGGATCGGCATTGACCACCCAGGGCTTGCCCTGGAGGGCCACTCGACCCACCGTCGCATCGACGTCGTCCACCGGAATGGTGGTCGTCGCCACGTTGCCCGCGCAAGTGGTGTTGGTGGTCGTCACGTTGACGGCATTCGCCTGGCCCGGCGCATCCGCCGTGCCGATGATGAAGTCACCACCCTGGGCGTAGCTGCGAAGCATGCTCAGGTTGCTGCCCGTCCTGGCGTGGAACACCGGGGCGTTCGCCGCAACCGTCGTGTTGCAGGGATTCACGGCAACGGCGTTATACGTCGCGCTCCAGGAGATCGCCAGGTTCGTGCCATCGTCGACGATTCCGTCGATCTTCCACGCGAACTTCGCACCTTCGACGACGGAGGTATCCTCGCCGTTCCAGATGATGCCGCCGCGCTCGGTGACGGAGCCGTTATGCATCTCGGCGGCCGTGGCCGGTGCGAAGCCGCCCTGTGCCGCCGGGGCGTGGCACTGCTGCGCGCAGTTTGTCGCCGGGTTCATGGTCTCGTGGAAGGTGAAGCCATTGCCAGTCTCGACCGAGAAGTCCCAGCTTTCCATCGACTCGTGGCAGCTCATGCATCCTTCCCACGTGACCGTCAACGCGTTCGCCGCGGCCAACTGATCCGTCTCCTGGTGGCAGACGCTGCAGTTGTTCATGTAGGTCGGATAGGTGACCGAGAAGGTATCGCTGCCCCACACAAACTCCCCGCTCGGCATGTTGTGCGAGTTGTGCACACCATGGATCAGCGTGAAGAACGGCGGCGCCGGACGGGTAGGATCTGCCTGAACGTTCGCGGCGTCATGACACACGATGCACTGAGAGGCGCCCGCCTGGTAGCCATAGTGGGCCGAGATATCGGCACCATGGCAGTTGCCGCAGGACTGGTCGGTGACCAGCGCCACGGGCGCATCGCCAATGTCGGCAACCACCACCGCGTTGATCCGCGGGTTGCTCGGAGCATTCGCCACGCGGAACAGGTAGCGTGAGTTGACCGCGTCGGCCGCTCCACCCGGGACCGTGATCCTGTAGTTGCCGCTGCCTTCGCTGACCAGCAGCGGGTCTCCAGTGTCGATGCGATCGACGCCGTCGAAGCGGTAATCGCTGCGCAGGATCGTGAAGGCATCATCGTTGACGCCGTCGACCTTCAGGTTGTAGGTGACGACGAGGTCGGCGCCGGCGGGAGCAATGACCACGTTGCTGACCGAGGGCTGTCCGGTGATTTCATGCGCCACCGCGGCCTCGAGGAACGAGTCCTCTCCGTGGCAAACCGCGCAGGACTCGAGTGGTTTCTGGACACCGACCGAGGGACCCGCAGGACCCGTCGGACCGGCCGGACCCACCGGTCCCGGTACCGTGCTGTCTGCCCCGTCCTTGCCGTCGTCGCCTTCGCAACCGGCCAGGCCGATCGTGGCGGCGAGCGCCAGCATCGCAATGATTGGCACACGTGATCGCGTGATGCCTCGGGCGCCTGCAAATTTCATGGTTGACTCCCTGAATAACGAACGCGTTTCCGCTTCAGACTTGCGGCGCCTCGAGGGCGCAGCAGGTTCAACGGCGATGCTAGAGAACAAAGAAAGTTCCCTGAACCTCGGTTATCCGCAGTTCTGCTGCGAAATTGTGAAGACTGGGCGCACAGTCGAGAACGGTTCGCAGCGGCCGCGCGATGACTGGCCGCCCGCTCAGGGAAAACACGTATTGCAGCCGTGATTGGCGCCGGTCAGCAGATCCGCGGCAGCGGATCGTCCTCGAGTTCCTCGATCACGCGCTCGCCGCCGATTTCGGTCTCCAGCACCAGGCGTGCGGGCTGTTCGCGAAGCTGGCCGATGATCTCCGCCTCGCGTCCGCTCGGCAGCGCACGCAGCATCGCGAGCGCCCGGTCCGCCTCCTGCGGCGCGACGACCGCCACCACGCGACCTTCGCAGGCGAGGAAGTACGGGTCGTAGCCCAGCATCTCGCACACGGAACGCACCGAGTCGCGTACCGGCACGCGGGTTTCCTGCAGGGCGATGCCGAGACCGCTGCGGCCCACGATCTCGTGCGCGACCGTGGCCAGCCCGCCGCGCGTGGGATCGCGCATGAAGCGCAGCCCCGGCAGCTTCACCAGCTCGCGGGTGATCGGCAGGACGCTCGCGGCGTCCGAGTGCAGGTCGCCCCGCAGGCCGAACTGCTCGCGGGCCAGCATCACCGCGATGCCGTGGTCGCCGATGGGCCCGCTCACCAGCAGCGCGTCGCCGGCACGGATGCGCTCGATGCCGAGCACGAGCCCAGGCGCCTTGACGCCGATGCCGCTGGTGTTGAGATAGATGCCGCCGCCCTCGCCACGCCGCACCACCTTGGTGTCGCCCGCCGCCACCACCACGCCGCACTCGCGCGCCGCTTCGGCGATGCCGGCCACCACGCGCTCGAGCACCGCGAACTCGAGTCCTTCCTCCAGCAGCACGCCGAGGCTCAGGTACTTCGGGATGGCCCCGGCCACCGCGAGGTCGTTGGTGGTGCCGTGCACAGACAACGAACCGATGTTGCCGCCCGGGAATTCGATGGGCTGCACTGTGAAGCTGTCGGTGGTGAACACGAGCTCGCCGTCGCCGGCGTCCCACGGCAGGATCGCGGCGTCCGTGTCCGTGTCGAGCAACGGATTGGCGAGGTGCCGGGCGAAGATCTCCTTGATGAGTTCGCGCATGTAGCGGCCGCCGTTGCCGTGCGCCAGCGAGACGTGCGTGTCCTGCAGGCTCATGGGCGCACGCTCCGCGCCAGTCCGCCGATCGATTCCACGGGCACCGTCGCCTCCTCGTTCCAGGCATCGAGCTCGGCGCGGATGTGCTCGCGCATGTGCTCGCGCACGTCGTTCACCGAGTTGAAGAATTCGGACATCATCAGCACCCAGCAGTACATGCCGCGGCGCGTCAGCCTGAGCGCGTCGGCGTCGTGGCGCGTCGCGCCCACGGCACGCATCGCCGCGAGCTCGGGCGCCAGCAGCAGCCAGAACGCCGCGCCGTAGCGCTCGGCGATGTACTCGCGCTTGAGCGCTCCGCCGAACAGGCGCACCAGGTAGTCGTAGCGCATGCGCTCCCGGGCGCCGAGCGTGCGCCGCTGCGTGATGCCGCTCTGGCCGCCCTCGATGCGCCGGCAGTAGTGGTTGAGGGAAAAGGTCGTCGAGTACATCGAGCCGTCCACGTAGCTGAACGCGCCGCTGCCGACGCCCACGTAGTCGTCCTCGTCGATGATGTACTCGTCGAACATGCCCTCGCCGCGCGTGAAACACCAGGCTGAGGACGCCCGGTAGCGCGGCAGCATGCGGTCGAGCACGCGCTCGTACATCGCGTGGCGCAGGGATTCGTCCGCCTCGCCCATGGTCTTCTGCATCTTGTGGCGGGCCGTGGACGCCGTCATGAGCGGATAGAACGACACCTGGTCCACGTCGAGTTCGAGCAGTGCGTCGATGTCGCGGTCGAGCATGCCGAGCGTCTGGCCCGGCAGGTTGAAGATCATGTCGACGTTGAGCGTGGGGAAGAGGCCGCGGATGCCTGCCAGCCGCTCGCGGATCAGCGCGCCGCTGCCGTATTTCTCGAGCCGGTCCATGCCGGCCAGCAGGCCGTCGTCGAAGCTCTGCACGCCCACCGAGAAGCGCGTGACGCCGGCGTCACGGTAGCGCGCCAGTACCTCGGGTTCGAGATGGTTCGGATTGGTCTCGATCGAGATGGTCTGCACCGGCGAGGCCGCGCGGATCAGCTCGAGCGTCGCGAGCAGTTCCGGGGGACTGACCGTCGGCGTGCCGCCGCCGACGTACACGTCGCTGAAGCGGAAGCCCGCGTCGTGATAGAGGCGGATCTCCTGGCGCAGGGCGGCGAAATATCGCGCCGTCTTGTCTGCGTTGTAACGCACGCGGTGGAACGAGCAGAACGGGCACAGCACCTCGCAGAACGGCACGTGCACGTAGAGCTGGCACGCACCCTCCGGCGCGGCCGGCATCACCTCCGCTTCGTCGTCCTCGTCGAAGCGCATGGCCGCGGCGTACTCGCGGCGCAGGACGTGCAGGAAGGGACGTTCGAACCAGAGCATGGCGCAGTGTATCCGGATCGGTCGGAATGATTCCCGATCAGGCAACCGGGGCGCGGGCCCGTCCCAGGAACTCCGCGACCTGGCCGTAGCCCAGGCCGCCGTCGTTGCAGGGAATGCGCTCGGGCAGCAGGACCCGGAACCCACGTCGCGCCAGCCCCGCCGCGGCCAGCTCCAGCAGCCGCCGGTTCTGGAAGACGCCGCCGGTCAGCCCGACCACGGCTGCCCCCGACCGTGAGCGCTCGGCCTCGGCCACGCGGCCGATGGCATCGGCCAGTGCGGCGTGCACGGCGCCCGCACGTTGGCCCACGCTGCGGCGGCCGTCCCGGCAGTGCTCGAGCAGCGGCGCCCAGTCGATGCGCGGCAGGCCGGCCGCGTCGGGCTCGACGGGCAGGCGTGGGAAGTCGTCGGTCGGCCCGGCGCAGGCCTCGAGCCACATGGGCCCCTGCCCCTCGAAACTCGTCTCGACGACGCCGAGCACCACGGCCGCGAGCGCGTCGAACAGGCGCCCGGCTGCGCTGGAGCGCGGGGCGTTGATGCCCCGCTCCCATGCCGAGCGCACGATCGGATCGGGAACGGCCACCGGGCAGTCGGCGCCGACCTCCCAGCTGAGCGCGGCGGCACTGCGCCACGGCGAACGTCCCGCCTTGTCGCCGCCCGGCAGCCGGAAGCCGCGCAGGCTCGCGCGACGCTCCCAGGCGCCCGGCTGCCCCACGAAGGTCTCGCCGCCCCAGAGCGTCCCGTCGCCTCCGTAGCCAACGCCGTCCCAGGCGAACACGATCGCGGGCTCGTCGATCGCGTGCTCGACGACGATCGCGGACGCGTGCGCGTGATGATGCAGCACGGTGGTGTGCGGGAGTCCGCGGGCCTGCACCCAGCGCGTGGTCGTATAGCCCGGGTGAGCGTCGCACAACCAGTGCCGGGCCTCCACGTCGTAGAGCCGCTGCAGGTCGCGCACGACCTGCTCGAACACCTGCTCACTGCGCAGCGTGCCCATGTCGCCGATGTGCGGCGAGATCACGATCCGGCGGTCCCAGGCGAGCGCGACGGCGAGCTTGAGGTGCCCGCCCACCGCGAGCACCGGCTCCGGCAGCGCGAGCGGCAGTTCGAGTTCGAGCGGCGCCACGCCGCGCCCGAGCCGGATGGGCCGCGCCCGCCCCGCCGCCACGCGCACCACCGAGTCGTCCGCCGGCCGAACGATGGGGCGGTCGTGGTGCAGGAAGGCATCGGCCACGCCCGCGAGGCGCGACTCCGCCTCGCCCGGATCCGTCAGCACGGGCTCGCCGCTGACATTGCCCGAGGTGGCGATGACCGGGCCGCCGAAGGCCGCGAGCAGCAGGTGGTGCAGCGGGCTGTAGGGCAGGAATACGCCGATCTCCGCGAGCCCGGGCGCCACCGACGGCGCGAGCGCCCCCGCGACCCGGCGTGACACGAGGACGATCGGCCGCGCGGGGTCGAGCAGCGCGGCGCGCTCCACTTCGCCGATCTCGAGTTCCGCCTGCGCCGCTGCGAGGCCGTCGGCCCCGCGCTGGGGGAACATCACCGCCAGTGGCTTGTCGGGCCGGCGCTTGCGCTCGCGCAGGCGCCGCACCGCCGCGTCGTCACGGGCGTCGCAGAGCAGGTGATAGCCGCCGATGCCGCGCACCGCCAGCACGCGGCCCGAGTGCAGGATCGCCACGGCCGCTGCCACGGCCGCCGCATCGCCGCCGACCGGCGGCTGGCCCGGCTCGACGAACGCGAGGTGGGGTCCGCAGGCGGGGCACGCGATCGGTTCGGCATGGAAGCGCCGATTCAACGGGTTCTGGTACTCGCGCTGGCAGTCGGGGCACAGCGGGAAGCGCGCCATGCTGGTGTTCGGCCGGTCGTAGGGCAGCGCCTCGATCAGCGTGTAGCGCGGGCCGCACTGCGTGCAGTTGATGAAGGGATATCCGTGGCGTCGGTCGCCCGGGTCCGCGAGCTCGGCGACGCAGTCGTCGCAGGCGAAGAAGTCGGGCGGCACGGACACCTGCGGCGCGTCCGCCGCGCTGCTCGCCGCGATCCCGAAGCCGTGCGATTCGGGTGGCTCGCAGGCCACCGCGCTGCGCACGCGCGGTTGCGCGAGCGGCGGCGCCCGCTCGACGAGGCCGCGCTCGAACGACTCGACCCCGGACGCCGGCCCAGCGACCACGATCTCGACGTCGCCGCGCAGGTTGCGCACGTGGCCGTCGAGCGCGTGCTCGTGCGCCAGCCGGTAGACGAACGGACGGAAGCCGACGCCCTGCACCCGGCCGGTCATCACGATCCGGCGGGCGACCCGCGGGACGGTGTCGTCGCTCACGACGCGGCCTGCCTCGGGCGCTTGCTCTCCTGCCTCGGCCCGATCACGCCTCGCCGCCGGACGCCTTGCGGCCCGCCCAGACGTTCTCGCGCACGCCGTTGGCCCACCAGATGCGGCACGCGCCCTCGTCGGACACCATGCACGGCCCCACGGGCTGTCGCGGCGTGCAGGCGAGCCCGTACAGGCGGCACTCGTTCGGATAGATCTTGCCGAGCACGACCCGGGCGCAGTCGCAGCCGGGCGGCATCTCGCCGGCGCGCTTGCGCGCCATCTCCGTGTAGGACGGCAGCCGCACCCGCGAGTCGTGGGCCGCGTAGGCGGGTTTCAGCACGTAGCCTGAATCGGGGATCGCCCCGATGCCGCGCCAGTTGCCGGCGACGACGTCCATGGTGGCGTCGATGAAGCGCTTCGCCGCCGGGTTACCGCCCGGCCGGACCACCTGCGGGTAGCAGTTGTCGAGGAAGCACTTGCCCTCGATGCGCTGGCGCAGCACCGAGTAAAGCGCCGCCAGCAGCGAATCCGGCGTGAAGCCGGCGATGGCCGTCGGCATGCGGTGGTCCTGCGCGACAAACGCCCATTCCTCCGGCCCCATGACCGTCGCCACGTGCCCCGGTGCGATCAGCGCCTCGAAGCCCGGCTCGCCCGAATCAAGCAGCATCGCGACCGCGGGCCACGTGCGCCGTCCCGACATCAGGAACATCAGGTTGTCCGGCGCGCCCTGGGCGAGCAACGCGGCGGCCGGCGCCGTCGTCGTCTCGAAGCCAGCAGCGAGGAACACGACATTGCGCGTCGGGTTGTCGCGCGCCACCTGCGCCGCCTCGAGCGGGCTCGCGATGGGCCGCACGTCCGCGCCCGCGGCCTTGGCCTGCTCGAGCGAGCGCGGCTCGCTCTTCGGTGCGTTGACCGGCACACGCAGCATGTCGCCGTAGGCCAGCAGGATCACTCCCTCGTGCAGTGCGAGCTGGATGGCCTCGTAGATGTCTTCCTCGGGACAGATGCAGACGGGACAGCCAGGCCCCGGCACGAGTTCGATGTTGGGCGGGATCGCCTTGCGCAGGCCCGCGGTGGTGATCGACCGCTCGTGGCCGCCGCAGACGTTCATCACCTTGATGCGCTCGGGCAGCGGCAGCGCGCGGATGCGCTGCAGCCAGTCGATTGCCGTGGTCATCCTCCCCCCTTCAGCGCGACGGCCGCGAGCCGGCCGCGTGCGCGCTGGCGCCCTCCGGTTGAATGCTGGGCCGCAGCGATTCGCCGCTCGACGCGCGCTGACGCTGGGCGCCGACCTCACGCTCGAGCCACGCGAGCCAGGCCGCGAAACCGTCGCCGCCGCGGTTCGTGAGCTCGATCGTCTCGCCGGCGAAGCCGACCTGCCGCAGCGCACCGCGCGCCCGCTCGACGCTGAACTCCGTGATGTAAGGCAGCAAATCGGTCTTGGTGATGAGCGCGAGATCGGCCGCGCGGAACATCACCGGGTACTTGGCCGGCTTGTCGTCGCCCTCGGGAACGGACAGCAGCGTGACGTTGCGGTGCTGGCCGAGATCGAAGCTGGCCGGGCACACGAGGTTGCCGACGTTCTCGATGAAGAGTACGTCGAGCCCCGCGAGCGGCAGGTCGTGCACGGCGTCGTGCACCATTGTCGCGTCGAGGTGGCAGGCGTTGCCGGTCGTGATCTGCACGGCCGGAACCCCGCAGGCGCGGATGCGGTCCGCATCGTTCTCGGTGGCGAGGTCGCCCTCGACGACCGCGACCTTGAGCCGGCCGCCGAGCGCCCGGATGGTCGCCTCGAGCAGCGAGGTCTTGCCGGCGCCGGGCGAGGACATCAGGTTGAGCGCGAGCACGCGCTGCGCGTCGAAATGCTGGCGATTGTGCGCCGCGACGCGGTCGTTCTCGTCGAGGATCGCGGTGATGACCTCGATGGTCTCGACGCGACCTGCGGCCGGCGGCTGTGCGGCGAGCGGCGCCCGCGTCGCGGCCGGTCCGAGTGAGCACCCACAGTCACGGCACATCGTTGCTCTCCTAGTGAACCGCCGCCGGTTCGGTCTCGATCTCGACCCGCTTGAGCAGCATCTCCTCGCCCGCAGTCACGTCCACCTGCCAGTCGCCGCACGCACCGCAGACCAGCCGGTTGGGCGCTGCGCTGGTCTCTGCCCTGCAGCTGCGGCAGCGCACCTGCACCGGCACGAGTTCGATGGTGAGCGTCGCGTGCTCGGCCACCGTGCCGGCGGCGGCAATCGGGTAGGCGTGTTCGAGCAGGCCCGCCTCGACGCCCGACAGCGGGCCCACCGCGATGACGATCGAGACGACGCGCCGTGCGTCGTTCTCCCGCGCGACCCGCTCGACCTGCCCGATCAGCGCCTGGCAGACCGACAGCTCATGCATGCTGGATGATCTCATCGAACAGGTCCCAGGTGGCGAGCGCCTCTTCCTCGCTCACTTTCTGGATGGCATAGCCCACGTGCACCAGCACGTGGTCGCCGGGCGAGATCTCCTCGCCCTGCAGCATGAACAGGCTCACCTCCCGCTCGATGCCCTTCGCCTCGCACACGGCGGCGTAGCCATCGACGGACTTGATCTTCATCGGCACGGCCAGGCACATGTCGTAGATCTCCCCTGCGGGCAGTCCCCGCAGAATTCGCGCGAGGCTCGCAAACGGCGGCCCCGGGCACAACTCAGTAGATGCCGCGAGCCGTACGCGCTCTCACGCAGTCTTGGATCAGCCGGGCTCCACCGGAGTTCCACGCGCACCGGCGCCCGGCCGCCGGCGGAGCGACCCGAGCAGCAGCGTCCCGAGGGCCAGCAGCACCTCGTCGATGAACGGGATCATGTCGGGAATGAACAGGTCGAGCAGGAACAGCCCGCCCACCAGGGCAAACAGCGTGGGGAAGCGCAGGCCGGCGGCAAACCGGGTGATGAGGGGCCCGATCATCGTGGCCGCCCTCCCGGGGTCAGCATGTCGACGGACAGCGTGAACGTGCGGGCCTCTGACCGGCGCAGTGCACCGACGCCGACCACCTGGCGCGAGATCTCCTCCCCGCGCTCGTTGCGAATGGTGAGCACCACCGAATACTCCCAGTCACTGCCGTCCTGGGGATGCTCGACGGTCCCCTCCACGCGCAGCGCGGAAAAGCCTTCCGCCTTCTGCGGCAACGCCGCCACCCCGAACTTGAGGTGATGGCGGCACTGCGGGCAGACCGGCGCACTCTCTAGGATCGTCGCCTTGCAATGCGGGCAGACGCGCGTCCGGCCGACGGTCCCTGAGGTTCGCCCGGCAATCATTCAGGCCGGTCCCGACATCACTTCTTGCCGGGAACCTGGTCGGTCCAGCCGAAATCCGCCTGGCCGCGCATGCGCGAACCGGCGGCGACGGTAAGCACCGCTGCCTTGACGTCGCCGTTGATCACCCCCGTCTCGAGCAGCTCGACGCGGGCGCTGGCATTGATGTTGCCCTCGACCTCGCCGCTCACGATCACGGTGGCTGCGTTGACCTGCCCGTTGACGTGCGCGCCCTGCTCGATCGTGACGTTGCCCTGCACGTTGACGTCGCCCTTGAAGCGGCCGGCGATGCGCACGTGGCCCGCGCCCTCGATCTTGCCGTCGATGGTCACGTCGGCCGCGATCAGCGACTCCTTCGCTGCGCCACTGGCCGCGGGACGGCGTGCCGGCTCGGTCGCCGCCGATACGCTCGACACCGAGGGCCTCTCCACCGCCCGGACCACGGGCTCGGCGGTCGCGGCTGCAGTTGCGGTTGCAGCGTCGCCGGCAGGCGACGCGGGATCCTTCATCGACGGGTCTTTCCACAATGCCATGGCTGTCTCCTCCTGGTTTCGGGCGCGCGGCTGCGGTGGTGCTGGCAGCGGGACTGGGACCCCCGACCTGCCGCCTGCAAGGTCGAACAGTCGCAAAATCGGCAACTTAGCGCAATGACCAACAGCGGATTCTGAGTGGTCCGGCCTGTTGGCGGGTGCCGCAGGGGATGTCCGCTGCGGGCGCGTACTGTGGCGCAACTGTGGCAGGTTCCGCCAGCGGGGTGGAGGTCGCCGCCTCCGGGCGGCCGCCGACGGTTTCCACTAACCTGCCAGACGTTTTGATGACGGTACCATTCCGCCGCAGGCTGAGCAGGCGATCAGTGCGACCCCGGGGCCGGTCGCCGCCCAGCCTGAGTGCGCGCGCCCAATCACCATTCAACCCGGAGAGCGGTCAAGACTGATGGCATGGACTCTGAGTAACCGGCTCTTTTCCATAGCGATTTTTGTGTCGGGCTTTTCGGCCCTGATCTATCAGCTGATCTGGGTCAGGCTGCTGGGGCTGGTCTTCGGCGTGAGCAGTTTCGCCGTGGCGACGGTCGTGGCGGTCTTCCTGCTCGGCCTCGGGCTGGGGAGCTACTTCTTCGGCAAGTGGTCGGAGAGAACGAAGGACCCCCTCAGGACCTACATGTACGTCGAGGTCTGCATCGCGGTTGCGTCCGTGGCGTGCTACGTGGTCATCGATTCCCTGCCGGTCTACCGTTACCTGTACGAATCCGCCTACAACCATCTCGACTTCTACGGGATGTCGGTCGTCCGCCTGATGCTGTCGGTGGTCGTGCTGCTCCCGCCGGTCTTCTTCATCGGCGGCACCCTGCCGCTGATCGTGAAATACCTGCTGACGACCACGACCACCTTCGGTTCGGGCTTCAGCAGGATCTATTACCTCAACACCCTGGGCGCGTTCGCCGGTGCGCTGCTCACCGGTTTCGTACTGGTCAGGTACCTGGGAGTCTTCGCTACGCTGATGATCGCCGTCGCCGGCAACCTGCTGGTGGCGATCATCATCGGCGGCAGCAAGTCGAGCCCGGGAACGTCGCCGGAGTCGACCGAGTCGCGAGTTCCGTACTCCTACATGCTGCTCATCCTGTTCCTGACGGGTTTCATCAGCCTCAGTTACGAAGTCCTCTGGGCACGGATTCTCTCGACCTTCGGCCTGTCGACCTCCCAGGCCTTCGCAGTCATCGTGGCAGGCTTCCTGCTCGGGTTCTCAATCGGCTCCATGCTGGTGTCCCGGGGCATCGATCGCCGGAGGAATCTGCAGGTCTTCTTTGGCACGATCTGTGTCCTCACTGCGCTCAGCGGGGCGTTCGTACTGTTCCTGTTCCGGAGATTCGAGGCCCTGACCGCATTCCTGGAGCATTCGCTGCCGGTTGGCCTGCTGACGGTGAACATGGCCTTGTCATTTGCCGTTTCCTTCATCCCTGCCGTGTTCATGGGCATGCTGTTTCCCCTGGGCCTGAAGATCTACGCGCACGACGTTCACCGGATCGGCGACAAGGCTGGAAAGATCCTCTTCGCCAACACGGCAGGATGCGTCCTCGGCAGTCTCCTCACCGGGTTCGTGCTGATCCCGTTCGTCGGCATGTGGAACACGACGCTGATCCTCGTCAACCTGAGCCTGCTCATCGCACTTGCCCTGCTGCTGCGGGCGCGCGATCCAGTCCGCGCGCACTGGGCCTTCCTGCTGCTGGTCGGTGTGTTCGCGAACCTGCTCGTCTTCTCCGACAGCAAGACGTTTCACAAGAAAATGGACGGCTTCGACGTCGTCTACTACGCGGAAGGGTTGTCGGGCACGGTTTCCGTGATCGAACGACAGGACTACCGGGGCCTGTTCGTCGACGGCCAGAACGTCTCCGGGACCGACCCGGTCCTGGTCGCGGACTCCAAGATGCTCGCTCATCTGCCGCTGCTGCTGGCCGACGATCCGCAGCGGGCCCTGACCGTTGGTTACGGCACCGGGACGACGTCCGGGAGCATGCTGCTGCACGGCGTTGCGGTCGACGCAGTGGAAATCGAGGAGAAGATCATCGAGGCCGCTCCGATGTTCACCGAGGTCAACCGCCGCTCCTACGGCGATCCCTCACTGGCTCTCGTCCTGGACGATGCGCGCAACTACATCGATGCCGCACCCGAGCAATTCGACGTCATCGTCACCGATGTCACCAACCTGAAATACAAGCGCAACCCGTACCTGTACACGCGCGAGTACTTCCAGCTGATGCAGGACGCCCTGGCCGAGAACGGTATCGCGGCCGCCTGGCTGCCCGTCGGGGGCTTGTCATTCGAGGACCTCCGCATCCTGATCGCCACCTTCGACAGCGTTTTTCCCCACACCACCCTCTGGTACTTCACCCAGTACCCGACGCACTTCGTCATCGCACTGGGCACCCCCGGGCGGACCGTGGTCGATCTCGACAAGCTGAACGAGAAAATGGCAGCGTTGACGGAGGATCTCGAGACGATCGGGGTGGACAACGTCTATGAGATTGCCGGCATGCTGCTGCTCGGGGAGCGTGGCATCGACGATCTGGTCCAGGGTGCTCGATTGCACACGGACAACCGTCCAATCCTCGAGTTCTCGGACATGGGGCTCTACATGATGACCGACGTCGCACCGAACCTCGAGCGCCTGCTGAAGTACCGGGAAAAGAACCTCGCCGAATACTTCGTCGGGAGCGACCGGCAGCTGGCCACGCTGGAGCGGCACGTCGACAAGTACGTTCGCAACTACTGGAACTACGTCAGAGACTACGAACGAACATCCGGAGACGGGGAGGATTGATCGCTGCGGCTTATCGCAGCCCACGCATGCCTCGATGGCATCGACCGATCAGCGCTTGTGACCGGGACGGACCGTCAGCGGGTGGTGCTGGCAGAGGGATTTGAACCCCCGACCTGCCGCTTACAAGGCGGCTGCTCTACCAACTGAGCTATGCCAGCGCGAAGGGTCCGATTCTAACCGCGACGCGAGGCCGAGGCTCAAGGCTCGCGTGCGGACGTCGCGACGTCCGGCCCGGACTGTGGACAGGATCGCAACTCGAGCGGCGGGCTGCCACCCGGGACGCCGTCCGCCACGTCCTCGAGCGCCGGCAGTCCGCCATTCGACCGCGGGTCGACGTCGAGCCAGTACACGTCGCTCTCGCGCATCCGGTCGGTCGTCACGGCCTCGAAGCCGGCGTCCTTGGCGATCTTCGTGGCTTCGGCCGCACCGGCCTGCCCGCCGAAGATCCCGAGTGAGATCGTGGTGCCACCCGTGTCCTCGTTGATCACGTAAGCGTCCTCGATCCCGGCCCAGCGCAGGGCCGCCAGGGCGTTCGCGGCGTCGGCGGGTGTCGCGAAACCCTCGACGCGAACCCACAGGCCGACGCGAACCTCTTCGAGGGACTCGCGCAGGCGTGAGGTGAAGCCGCGGCCCTCGAGGCGTGCCGCACCCTGTTCGGCCGCGGCGCGGTCGAGGAAGGGGCCCGCGCTGACGCAGGCGAGCGGCACCCCGCTCTGCCCGGCACTCTCCACCGGAGCCTCGTCGCTCACGAGTTCCTTGCCGAGCGGGGCCTCGCGCAGCAAGCGTATCTCGGCGGCACTGTTGGCAACGGGGGTGGCGTGGCCGGGCGGTGGCGGCGCGGGCGCGATCCACCGCGACCACGCGAGGAACAGGAGGTTGGCCAGAAGCAGCAGCAGGAACAGGGCACGCAAGGATGGAATTCGCTCTTGCCGGGGCGCTCGGGAAGCGCATGTTAGCGGAAACGGAAAGGCCCGCCCCCCTTGCGGGGAACGGGCCTCGCGTCCAGTGACGCAGCGGACTGCGGCTTACTTGCCGCCGCTCGCCATGTAGGCCGCGACGTCGGCGATCTCCGCCGCCGACAGCTTGACCTCGCCCTTGTGCTTCATCTGGCCACCGGCGATCTTGGTGATCGAGTCGGCCAGGGCCTTGGCGTCCTCGCCCTCGAAATCGCCGGCCTCGTGGCACTCTGCACACGCGGCCTCGAACTTCGCCTTGCCCGCGGCGGCGTCGGCGCTGGCCGAAACGCTCCAGCCCGCCACAGCGAGCCCGGCGACTGCAACCATCAACACACGATTCAGCTTCATTGCTCTCTCCTTGCGCTCAAGACAGGGCCCGGCACCGGCCGGGCCCGCGCATCCGCATGACCCCGGCGAGCGTTTACTTACCGCCGCTGGCCATGTACGCCGCCACGTCGGCGGCCTGCTGGTCGGTCAGTTTCAAGGCCTTCTTGTGCTTCATCTGGCCGGCAACGATCTTCTTGACCGTGGCGGTGACTTCCGCGGCGTCCTCGCCCTCGAAGTCGGCGGCCTCGTGGCACTCGGCGCAGATCTCGTCGAACGTCGCCTTGCCGGCGGCGGCATCGGCCAGCGACGCACCGCTGTAGCCGGCAAGGCCCGCGGCGGCCAGCGAAATCGTCAGTAACTGCTTGATTTTCATCAAAATTCTCCTGAACTGACCCCGCCCGGCAAGCGCGCAGCCGCCGAGACACTGAATGACTCCCGTCGAAATCATACACGACCACCCGCACACTCTTTGAGTCGGTATTGATCCCATAGGTTCAAACCCGTCCGGACTCCAGCCAGCGGGCGATGCCGCGCAGGACGAGGTCCGGCACGATCTCGCCGGTGGCCCGTAGCGAGGGCAGCACCTCGGCCACGGCCCCACCGGTCAGGAACAGCCTCGGGCGCGGCCCCGTCGGGCCGGCGGCATCGTCCACGCTGCGCTCGACGAGTGCCGCCAGCGCCGTGCGGCAACCTCGCTCGATCGCGTCGCGCGTGTTGTCGGCGAACTGCGCGCCGGCCGTCGGCTCGCTGGAGGCACTGCGGGCCGCGAGGTCGCTGGTACCCGCGTGCAGCGACGTGACCATCAGGGCCGGTCCCGGCACGATGAAGCCCCCGAGGTGGCGGCCGCCGGTGTCGACTGCATCGACGGTGGCCGCCGTGCCAATGTCCGCGACCACGCAGGCCCCGCGCGCGAGGTGATACCCGGCGATGACGGCGAGCCAGCGGTCGACGCCGAGCAGCGTGGGGTCCGCATAGCCGTTGACGACGCCGGCGGCCTCCCGGGCCGTGGCGACGAACCGGGCCGGGTGCCCGGTCTCGAGTTTCGCAGCTTCGTCGAGCGCCGCCGCGCTGGAGCCGCCCGCGACCGTCGACGCCACCACCCGCTCGACGGGACCCGCGCCGAAAAGCGCTGCACGCCAGTCGGCCGTCGTCCAGCCGGCGTGCCGCGCGGCGTGCTGCGGGCCCAGCGTCCCGTCGGCCAGCCGCGCCCATTTGACGCGCGAGTTGCCGATGTCAACGCACAGGATCATGCCGCGGGCCCCGCGATCGGCCGCAGGCTGACGTCGCCGGAATAGAACCGTTCGGTCTGGCCACCGGCGTCAACCAGGAGCGCCCCGTCCGCATCGGCGCCGCGCGCCACGCCGTCGACGAAGTTCTCGCCCTGCACGACACGCACCCGCGCACCGGCGAGGGCGTCGAGCGGGGCCCAGCGCCGCGAGAACTCCGCAAAGCCGCTGTGTTCGAACTCCTCGAGGCAGGCCAGGATCGCGGCGGCCAGCACACCGGCCAGCGCGTTGCGCGACGGGATCGCCGCGCCGAACGCCTCGCGCAGGTCCGCGGCCTCGAGGCCACCTGCCGACGCGAGCGCGGTCCTCGCCGCCTGCGGCAGGTCGACGTTGAGCCCGAGCCCGGCCACCACGCTGGCCGCCCCGCCCGTCTCGGCTCTTAGCTGCAGGAGCAGGCCGCCGAGCTTGCGGCCCCGCCAGACCACGTCGTTGGGCCACTTCAGCTGCACGTCCGGGAGCCCGAGGCTGTGCAATGCCTCGGCCACCGCCACGCCGATCGCGAGACCGAGCGCGGGGAGATCGGCCGGCGTCTCGGCAAAGGTCCACGCGACAGAGAAGGTGAGCCCCGAACCGAAGGGCGCCACCCAGCCGCGGCCGCGACGCCCGCGTCCGGCGCGCTGCAGTTCGGCGAAGACGACGCGCGGGCGGCCGGGCGGCGGCGGCGGCGCGTCATGCAGGTAGGTGTTGGTCGAGCCCGTCTCGAACAGCACCTCGAGATCGCGCGGCAGCGACCGGCCGTGCGCCGCACCGGCTCGCTCGATGGCGGCCGGCTCGAGCAGTTCCACCGGTCGCGGCAGCCGGTAGCCCCGCCGCGGGTGGCTGTCGACGGGCACCTCGCGCTCGCGCAGCTCGCCGACCAGCTTCCACACGGCCGCCCGGCTGACGCCGAGTCGCGCCGCAAGGTCCGCCCCGGAATGCAGGGTGCCGTCGGACAGCAGACCGAGCAGCACCTCGTGGCGCCCGCTCATCGCGGACGCAGGAGCCAGAGGCGGCGCGCGCGGTTCTCGTTGCCGCTGCGCATGCGGGCGATGTTGGCGCGATGGGTGTAGATGACGAAGGCCGTCATCGCGACGCCGAAGGCGACGAGCGCCGCCGACGGCGGGTCCGCCAGCATGAAATACGCCGGCAGCGCCGCGGTG
The DNA here is from genome assembly GCA_963823535.1 of uncultured Gammaproteobacteria bacterium. Classification (GTDB taxonomy): domain Bacteria; phylum Pseudomonadota; class Gammaproteobacteria; order Steroidobacterales; family Steroidobacteraceae; genus RPQJ01. The sequence goes on along the minus strand of CAWGLZ010000001.1, from coordinate 14,507 downwards.
CCGAGCATGGTGCCGAGCCCGACGAATCCCGTCAGCATCACGCACGCGAGCCAGACGACCGCGACCGGCAGCAGGGCCGCCGGCGCCAGCACCGCGACCGCGCCGATGAGCGTCGCCGCGCCCTTGCCGCCGCGAAACTCGTACCACACGGGGTAGACGTGCCCGACGACGACGGCGACGGCGCAGGCCACGGCGAGCCAGTCGCGGTGCACCGTCGGGTCGATGCCGACCAGCGGCAGGGCCAGGCCCGGCAACACGCCCACGGCGAGCAGCGCCTTGCCGACGTCGATCGCGACGACACCGAGCGCGAACTGCCAACCCTGGGTGCGCAACGCGTTCGTCCCGCCGGCGTTGCCACTGCCCTGCTCGCGGATGTCGACGCCCTTGACACGGCCGACGACGAGACTGCCCAACACGGAGCCGAGCAGGTAGGCGATGAGTGTCTTGACGGAAAGTTCGAGCACGCTGATTCCTCGCCGCAATTCTAGCAGCGGGGACCCGCGGCGCGCCGCCGGCTACACTGGCGCCGCATCCACCGCAGGAGACCGACGTGGGCAAGCTCGAGCAGGACTTCGCCGCCTATCGCGCGCGCATGAACGAACGCGTGCTCGCCGAGGACAACCGGGTCATCAAGCGCATCTATTCCGTCGACTCGCTGGCCTACGGCGAGGACGGCACGCTGCCGCAGCAGACCCGCGAACTGCTCGGTCTGGTCGCCTCGCTCGTCCTGCGCTGCGACGACTGCGTGAAGTACCACCTCGTGGAGGCACGTGCGGCGGGCTCGAGCCGCAAGGAACTGGTCGAGGCGATGAGCATCGGCCTCGTGGTCGGCGGAACGATCGTGATTCCGCACCTGCGTCGCGCCGTCGAGTTCCTCGACGACCTCGAGGCCGGCACACCCTAGCGCGAGGCCCCGCCGCCGGCGGGTGGCAGGAACACCTCGGCCAGCATGCAACGCACCGAGCCGCCGCCGCAGTGCTCGATCGTGGGCACGGGTACGTCGACGACACGGTCGACGCATCGCGACAGCCGCTCGCGCGCGTCCACCGCGAGGCTGTCCCAGCCGCGCCGCGACACGGCGAGCAACGACCCGCCCGTCGCGGCGCGCAACTCGAGCAGGTTGGCCGCGAACTGCGCCATCTGCGACCGCCCGATCGCCTCGACGTGCCGACCGCTGTCCGCGAGGCGCTCGAGCAGCCGGTCGCGCCTGTCCACCGCGATCGCCTCCGCGCAGACCACCGCGAAGCGCGTTCCGACCGACAGCACGACGTTGGTGTGATAGACCGGCACGCCCTCGGCATCGACCGCGGCGCATTCGAACGCTTCGTAGCCGAGTTCGTCGCACAGCTCCTGGAACACCCCGGCATCCGTGCGCGGCGAGCGGCAGGCGTAGGCGACGCGAGCCCGGTGGTCGAACACCACGCTGCCCGTGCCCTCGAGGAACCGACCGTGCCGCTCGTGGTGCGTCAGGTCCACCAGGCGCTCGACGCGATACCCGCCGCGCTGTTCGAGTTCGACGAGCAGGTCGAGGCGGCGCTCCAGGCGCCGGTTCGGCGCCAGCATCGGATACAGCACGACCGTGCCGTCCGCGTGCAGGCTCACCCAGTTGTTCGGGAAGACGGCATCCGGGCACAGCGGTTCGACACGGTCCGCGAAGGCGTGCACCGCGACCCCCGCGGATTGCAGCGCCGCGGCGAGACCGTCGAACTCTGCCTGGGCCTGCGTGTGGGCATCGCCCTTGCGGGAATCCGGTCGCGCCTGGAATCGATTGCTCTCGCTGGTCTGCGGATTGAAGTCGAAGGTGCAGGGACGCACCATCATCACGGCCGCAGCCGACTGGCGAAGTTCGGACGGATTGGTTGGATCGGGCGCGGACATCGGGGGATTGTAGACCCCGCCGCGACCGGGTCAGCCGGCGAAGACCTCGAGGACGGCCGCCGCAACGGCGAGCAGAATCACGACGAGCGCCAAAGCCCTCGCGACGAGGGCGGCCGGGGCCGGTGGCGGATGTCGGGCGGTGCGATCGCACTGCCCCAGCCAGTCGTCGGCGCAGCGGTCCAGTCGCCTCCTCACCGAGCGCGGCATGCGCTCGGCGGGTAGGTGGGACAGGCGCTCAGCTTCGCCGGCATTGCCGATCAGGAGGCCGCCTGCCCCGCCGTCGCCGGACCGTCGATCTTCATCCACTGCCGTACCTGAATCAGTCCACGCCGCATCTGGGTCTTCACGGTCCCGAGCGGCATGCCGGTGGCCGTGGCGATCTCGGAGTGGGTCATGCCTTCGAGGAGGCCCATCTTCAGCACCTTGCGCTGATCGGGCCGCAACCTCGCCACGACCGCCGCGGCGCGCTCCGCCTCGACGCGGATCTCGCCGCCGTTGCCGGGCTCGGCCCAGCGCAGGTCGTCGAGCGACTCCTCCGGGTCCATCAGGTGGCTCATCCGCGACCGCCGCATGCGGTCGATCAGGCGCCGCCGCGCGATCGTGCTGATGAACACCTTCTCCGTGCCCTGCGACGCGTCGAAGCGCCCGGCGCTGCGCCAGACGTCCACGAAGATCTCCTGCACCGCGTCTTCGGCGTCGGCCCGCGACCGCGTCATGCGACGCGCAATGGCCCAGACCAGCCCGCCGAACTCGTCGATGCACTCGCGCACCGCCTTGGCATCACCCCGCGCAATCCGAACGAGAACCGACTCCTCCATCACACGTACCTCTGTTCGCTGGCGGCAACCGCCGGTTTCAGGAAAGGACCATGAATTTCGCCTTAGACGCAGTATACGCACAGGGGAACAGTTTTTGTACAGCTTTTACTTATACATTTAATAGATATGATCGATCAATGGAGCCCTGCCGTCGCTATTGCGGCTTTCCCTTGTTGCGGACGATTCTCATTACAATGACACTCGCCTTCCTCAAGACGATCCTCGTTCCACAGAGTTCCCTCCATGCCCCCTGTAAGCCTGTCCTCGCTGCGCAAAGGCGCCCGCGGCACCGTGGCCGACGTGCGTGACGACGCCCAGTCCCTCGGCGACGAAGCCCAGTCGACGGTGAGCCGTCGGCTGCTCGAACTCGGCTTCATTCCCGGCGAGGCACTGGAGGTCATCGGCGAGATCTGGCCCGGGGGCGACCCGATGGCCGTGCGGCTCGGCAATACGCTGTTCGCCCTGCGACGCCGCGAAGCCGGAGCGGTGCTGGTCTCCGTCGAGGGCGGCTGATCCCTGCATGTCCGGCCCGGCTCCTGCGCTCGATGCGATGCGCCTCGCCCTGGTGGGCGTTCCCAACTGCGGCAAGACGGCGCTTTTCAACCGCCTGACCGGCAGCCGGCAGAAAGTCGCCAACTACGCGGGTGTCACGGTCGAGCGCAAGGAAGGCGCATTCACCGGCCCGTCGCGCGGCGGCCGTTACCGCCTGCTCGACCTGCCGGGCGCCTACAGCCTCACACCCACCACGCTCGATGAGGCGATCACGCGCGACTGCCTGCTGGGTCGACTCGCCGGCGAGACGGCGCCCGAGCGGGTGATCTGCGTCGTCGATGCGACCAACCTGCGCCTCAACCTGCGCCTGGTGCTCGAACTGCGCGACCTCGGCCTGCCGATGATCGTGGCACTCAACATGAGCGACCTGGCGCGCAGCCGCGGCTTTGCGCTCGACCGCGAGCGGCTCGAGCAGGAGCTCGGCGTTCCCGTGGTCGAGACCGTCGCGATCCGCGACGGCGGCGAGCGGCAGTTGCTGGCGCGACTGGAAACACTGCCGCCCACGAGCCCGCGGACTCCTGCCGAATGGCACGAGCCGACCTTTGCGCAGATCCAGGACACGCAGCGCGAGGTGCGTCGCATCCTGAACCTCGCTGGCTACACCGAACCAGTGCGCCGGCGCGCACTGCAGCGCATCGACGCGCTGGTGATGCATCCCATCGCCGGTCCCGTGATCCTCGCCGCGTTGCTCTTCTTCGTCTTCCAGGCAGTCTTCAGCTGGGCGGCCGCGCCGATGGAACTCGTGGACGCGGGCGTCAGCTGGATCGGTGCGCAACTGCACGAGGCCCTGCCCCCGGGCGCCCTGAACAGCCTGCTCGTCGACGGCGTGATCGCCGGCGCCGGCAGCGTGCTCGTCTTCCTGCCGCAGATCCTGATCCTGTTCTTCTTCATCCTGGTGCTCGAGGACAGCGGCTACCTGCCGCGGGCCGCCTACCTGCTCGACCGGATGATGGGCAGCGTCGGGCTGTCGGGTCGTGCGTTCATTCCCCTGCTGTCGAGCTTCGCCTGCGCGGTGCCGGGCATCATGGCGACACGGACCATCCCGAACGTGCGCGACCGCATCGCCACGATCATGATCGCCCCGCTCATGACCTGCTCGGCGCGCCTGCCGGTGTATGCGCTCATCATCGCCGCCTTCATTCCGAACCGGCCCGTGGGCGCGTTCAACCTGCAGGGACTGGTGCTGTTCACGCTGTACGTGGCCGGGATCGTCGCAGCCATGGCGGTGGCCTACGCGCTGAAGCGCACCGCGTTGCGCTCGACCTACCACCCGCTGCTGCTCGAGCTGCCGGAGTACCGCTGGCCCAACCTGCGCAACCTGCTGCTCGGGCTGTGGGAACGCATGAAGGTGTTCCTGCAGCGCGTCGGCACGATCATCCTGGCACTGATGGTCGTGCTGTGGTTCCTGTCGAGTTTCCCGGCGCCGCCCGAGGGCGCCACGGGCCCGGCCATCCAGTACAGCCTGGCCGGCACCATCGGCCGCGCGCTCGAGCACGTCTTCGCGCCGCTCGGGTTCAACTGGCAGATCTCGCTCGCGCTGGTGCCCGGACTCGCGGCGCGCGAGGTCGCGGTCGGCGCGCTCGGCACCGTCTACTCGCTGTCGGCCACCGGCGACGACGTCGCGGCGACGCTGGTGCCGATGATCGCGAAGACCTGGAGCCTGGCCACGGCGCTGTCGCTGCTCGCCTGGTACGTATTTGCCCCGCAGTGCCTGTCGACGCTGGTCGTCGTGAAGCGCGAGACCAATTCCTGGCGCTATCCGCTGCTGATGGCCGGCTACCTGTTCGCGCTGGCATACCTGGCGGCGTTCGTCACCTACCGCGTGGCAAGCGCCGTGCTTTCGTGAGGGCTCCGCTCGTGTGGCAAGCCATCGTGGTCGGCCTGATCGTGCTGTTGGCGACGCTCTACGTCGTCTGGGCGCTCGCCCCGCCGATCACCCGGCTGCGCCTCGCGAGGCAGATCGCGGAATGGGGGCGCCGACCGGGACGAGCGGCCTGGATCACCCGGGCCACAGCCAGGCTCGAACGGAATGCCCTCGGACGCGTCAACGGCTGCGGCGACTGCAGCGCCGTCCAGTCGGCTCCCGGCCGGCCCCGCGAAACGCGACCCGAAAACGCCGACGAGTAGGGACACGTCGCGTCTGTGACGCGCGCCCGGGGCGACTGTCAAGGCCGGCTCCGGATTCTCGTTCGCCGATGCTGCATTGCGGTAAACACGTGCAGCCGGCCACTGGCGTCCTGAGTTCAAATTCCCACGTCGAACGCGCACGCCGTCCGGGCCTGCCGGCGCGTGCACGGCGATCCTCAGGGAGTTTCCCGCATGAGCCGCCCACACGTCCTGAAAGCCCACCTCCTGTCACTTGCGCTGGTCGGACTGCTGTTCAGCCTGGGCGCGCCCGCGCAGGACGCTGCGGCACCGACGGCGACGGCCGTCGAGACCATCCCGAAGGAGAAGTGCTTACGCTGCCACGACGACCCCGAGGCTGAAAGCGACGACGGCCGCTCGATTGCCGTCCTCGCCTCCCGGTTCAGTGCCGGGGCGCACAAGCGACTCGACTGCGTCGACTGTCACACGGACGCACTCACCACCAGGCACCCCCGCAACAACCTCGGCAAGGTGACCTTCGAGCCCTGCATGAGGTGCCACGAAGACGAGATCGGCCCGTTCCACGAAAGCGTCCATGCCAAGGTGCGTGGCGACGAGCCCGCCGGCTGCCAGGGTTGCCACGGTGAACTGCACACCACGCCCCGCAGCCGCGACCCCAATGCACCCATGTCCGCGGTGAACCAGCTGCACAACTGCGGCCAGTGCCACAAGGACATGATGGAAGGCTACCTCGGCAGCGTGCACGCGCGCGCTCTGCTGGTCTCCGGCCTCAACATCGCGCCGGCCTGCAGCGACTGCCATGGCAGCCACGACATCAAGCGTCACATTGACGCGGACTCCCGCTCCTCGCACGAGAACAGCCCGGAGACCTGCGGCAGCTGCCACGAGGGCATCCTCAACGTCTGGACGGACAGCGCGCACGGCGCGCTGTGGAAAGAAGGCAAGGAGGGACCTCTCTGCACGAACTGCCACCACGCCCACCAGATCGACGATCCGACGACGATCGACAGTCGGTCACACATGGCGCACGAGTGCGGCAACTGCCATGAAAAGGAGCTGACGAGCTACCACGACGGGTTCCACGGCAAGTCGGCACACGTCGGGCGTGCGCATGCCGCGGTGTGCTCGGACTGCCACACGCCGCACCAGAACCTGCCGGCGAGCGACCCGGGCTCGAGCACCAGCCCGGAGAGGCTTGCCGAGACCTGCGGCACGGCCGGCTGCCACCAGCAGTTCGAGGTGACCCCCTCGTTCCTGACGTTCATGCCCCACAGCGATCCGATGAACAAGGATCAGAACGCCTGGGTGCACTACATCTACCTGTTCATGACCCTGCTGCTGCTCGGCGTGTTCGGATTCTTCGGCCTGCATGCGGCACTGTGGCTGCAACGCACGCTGGTGGGACGACTGCGCGGCGAGTTCAAGGTCGCGCACGGCGGGCCGGGGCCCTACGTGCGGCGGTTCACGACCACGCAGATGTGGCTGCACGTGTCGATCATCCTGAGCTTCCTGCTGCTCGCCGTGACCGGCCTGCCGCTCAAGTTCGCGCACGCGCCGTGGGCCCCGGGGCTGATGCGAGTGCTCGGCGGGCCCGAGGTCGCCGCCTGGCTGCACCGCTTCGCGGCCATCGTCACCTTTGGCTACTTTGCCGTGCATCTCTCGATGCTGTTCCGCGACATCGTGCTCAAGAAGGAAAAGGGCTACTTCTGGGGCTGGCGCTCGATGACGCCGCAGCTCAAGGACCTCCAGGACCTGTGGGCCAACGTCAAGTACTTCCTGTACATGGGACCGCGGCCGGCGCTGGATCGATGGTCGTACTGGGAGAAGTTCGACTACCTCGCGGTGTTCTGGGGCGTCGGGATGATCGGCGTCTCGGGCCTGATGCTGTGGTTCCCCGACTTCTTCACCCGGTTCCTGCCGGGCTGGGCGCTGAACGCGGCCTACATCATCCACAGCGACGAGGCCCTGCTCGCGACGGGCTTCATCTTCCTGTTCCACTTCTTCCACACGCACCTGCGGCCGGAGAGCTTCCCGATGGATCCGGTGATCTTCACGGGCAGCATGCCGCTCCACCGCTTCAAGGAAGAACGGCCGATCGAATACCAGCGCATGGTCGACGAGGGCACGCTCGAGCAGCACTTCGTTCCGGCACCCTCCGAAGCGCAGTTGCAGGTGGCGCACGTGTTCGGCTTTGCCGCCGTGGCCTGCGGCGTGTGGCTGGCCATCCTGATCTTCAAGGCAATCGCCAGCGGTGCGCTGCACCTGTTCTAGCAGTACGCCCGACCTGCACGACCCGCCGACGGTTTCCACCGCCGGCGGGTCGCGGTCGCATCGGGTGGTGATGTCGGCGGGCCAGCGCTATGCTGGCGGCCGCCAGCGAGGCTGGGCGCGCGTGCCCGCCTGGTGCAGACGACACAGAATCAAGTTCAGCCCCGGGGTCAATTCATGATCAAGCATTTTTTCGCGGCAATCACCGGCAACCTCATCAGCCTGATCGGCACCATGATGATGGTGCTGAGCCTGCTGTTCATCGCGGCGCTGCTCGTGATGCAGGCGATGGGGTTCGAGGGGGGCGCCTACCTCGGCATCATCACCTTCGTCGTCCTGCCGATGATGTTCCTGGCCGGGGTCGCGATCGTCCCGCTCGGCATCTGGCTGCAGAAGCGCCGCGACGCGAAAGCCGCGGCCGAGGGTCGTCCCGTCGGTCACCTGCCGGTCCTCGACCTCAACCAGGAGAGCACGCGCGGCGTGCTGCTCGGCTTCGTGGCGCTCGCCGTCCCGGTCATCGCGGTGGGAGCCGGCTTGACCTACAAGGCCGTCCACTACATGGACTCGAGCGAGTTCTGCGGCACCGCCTGCCACAAGGTGATGCAGCCCGAGTACACGGCGTTCCAGCGCTCGCCACACGTCAGCGTCGGCTGCGCGGGCTGCCACATCGGCCCCGGGGCCCAGTGGTTCGTCAAGGCCAAGATCTCGGGGTCCTGGCAGCTGATCGCCGTGGCGCTCGACCTGTACCCGCGACCGATCCCGACGCCCGTGCACTCGCTGCGCCCGGCGAACGGCACCTGCGAGCAGTGTCACTGGCCGACCAAGTTCGTCGGCGAGCGCCTCAAGGTGCGCACGCATTACCAGGACGACGAAGCCAATACCGAGGTCAAGACGGCCCTCATGGTCAAGGTCGGCGGCAAGGAAGGCGGCAAGTCGCACGGCATCCACTGGCACGTCGATCCGGACCACGCCATCCGTTATCGCTCGGACCCGACCCGGGAGACGATCTACGAGATCGAACTGACGGACGCCGCCGCGGGCTCGAAGAAGATCTTCAAGACGGAAGAACCCGCGCCGGCCGACGCCGAGTGGCGAACCATGGACTGCGTGGACTGCCACAACCGCCCTTCGCACACGTATCGCAGCCCGCAGTACGAAGTCGACCTGGCGCTGACGGAAGGGCGGATCGACCGTTCCCTGCCCTTCATCAAGCGCGAGGGCGTGCGGATCCTCACCGAGAAGGAATATCCCTCGCACGAGGAAGCGCGCGAAGGCATCGCCGCGGCGGTCAAGGCGTTCTATGCCCAGGAGTATCCGGATCTCGCCGGCTCGCCGGCCGTCGAGGAGGCCGGCAAGGCCCTCGGCGACGCCTACTGCTGGAACAACTTCCCGCACATGAAGGTCACCTGGAACCTCTACCCGAACCACATCGGGCACCAGGATTCCCCGGGCTGCTTCCGCTGCCACGACAACAAGCACAAGACCGAGACCGGCGAGAAAGTCAGCAAGAAGTGCGGCACCTGCCACAACCTCGTCGTCGACGAGGAAAGCAACTCGCCGCTGCTCCAGGAACTGGGCATTCAGGAGGCGCCGCCGGAGCCGCCCGCAGCGGTTGAAGAACCCGCGGCAGAGAAAACCGCGGCAGCGGTCAGCGGTACCTGACGGACGCACAGAGAAAAGCCCCCGGCCACGACGTGGCCGGGGGCTTCGCTCTTATGGGCATGCGGCGAACGCGGTCGCAACGGACGCGGCCGGTCACGCCCGGCGTGAAAACCCTACTTGAGCGTGGCGTAGTAGGCGGCGAGGTTCGCGATGTCCGCCTCGCTCAGCTTCTTCGCCTCCTTGGTCATCTTCGGGCTGTCGGTGCGGGTGCCGTTCTGGTACTCGACCATCGCCTTGGTGAAGTCCGCGACGGACATGCCGGTGACGGCCGGAAAGTCGGCGTCACCCGCGCCGTCTTCACCATGGCAGTCCGCGCAGGATGCCTCGGCCTTGGCTTTCCCCGCCGCCACGTCCGCGGCAAAGCCTGGCGCCGCCAGCAGGACACTGGCGGCGAACATCGCAGTCAACGTCAGCTTGTTCATCGAAGTTCTCCTCGAGGTGGGCAGGTTCCCGGGACAAGCGCGGCCCCGGGGGATCTTCAGGCGTGGCCGGGCGCGTGGCTTTCCATCCAGCGCGGCGGCAGCAGCTTGAACAGCACGGTGAGGAAGATGAATGGCAGCGCGAGCAGCACCAGCGCCGTCATCAGGCTCTCGATGCCCGTGAGTTCCATCTTGTAGGCCATCAGGCCGCGGAAACTCTTGGAATACAGCTGCCCTCCGATCACCACGTTCCAGCGCATGCTGAAGATGCCGAGCAGCAGCAGCACCGAGGACGTGAAGTAGAGCAGCTTGCGCAGTTCCTCGTTGAAGCGGACGGTGCGAACCAGCACCAGGATGAGCAGCGGCAGCAGCATGCCGAGCAGCAGCTGCACGACGACCATGCTGGTGAACAGCTTGGCCGAGACGAGTTCCGTCAGGATGCCGATCGATTCCTCGCTCTGGTACAGGCGGTGAATGTAGTCGAGCGCCTCCAGCACGAAGTCCACGAGGATGGCGACGAGCAGGAACAGACCGATCTTGTCGAGGCAGCGCATGTCGAGCTTCTCGTTGCGCAGCAGGCTCAGGAGAATGTACAGGAACATCACCATGGCGATGCCCGACACGATCGCGGACATCAGGAACACGATGGGCATCAGGACGCTTCCCCACCACGGGTTCGCCTTGACGGAGCCGAAGATGAACCCGACGTAGCCGTGGAGCAGGAACGCGGAGGGAATGCCGATGATCGTGATGATCTTGCTCGCCTTCTTGTCGAAGGCCAGCGCCTCGGGGCTCACGTCCTTCGAGAACAACGACAGCGCACCGTAGATCGGCTTCATCAGGCCCCGGGCCTGCTGCGCCATCAGGATCAGCTGGTGCCGGTACTCGAACCAGATCTCGATCAGCAGGATGCCCATCAGGTACCAGAGGTAGACGAAGCCGAACATGGCCATCGCGGACGTGGTCTGCGGCGTGAAGAAGATCTCGTAGGCCCGCTCCGGGTGCCCGAGATGCAGCTGCAGGGGCATGCCCGCGACCAGCATGAACGCCAGTGCCGTGAGCAGGGCGAGCCGGTAGATCGGCTGCACCTCCACGACGTTGAACACCTTGACGAGAGAGGCCAGGATGAAGGCCCCGGCGACGATGCCCGTGATGTACGGATAGACCACGATCAGGATCGCCCACTGGGTCTCGACCTCGTTCGGGTAGATGAACCCGATCACCTGGCTCAGCTGGTGACTCAACTGCTCGATGAGGCTTTCCGGAATCGCATTGCTCATCGCACTTCTCCGTCAAGCTGGGCATAGAGCACCTTGGGCTCCGTGTTCAGGTCGGGCTTGAGCACGCTGATCGTGTTCACGCGCTGGAAGCGCACCAGGCGATCCGCCTGTCCCTTCATGTCGCCGAAGATGCGCGCCTGGGTCGGGCAGACCTCGACGCAGGCGGGCAGCAGTCCCCTGGTGATGCGGTGATAGCAGAACGTGCACTTGTCGGCCGTTCGCGTGACGGGATTCAGGTAGCGGGCGCCATACGGACACGCCTGGATGCAGTAGCGGCAGCCGATGCACCGCTTCTCGTCCACCAGCACGACGCCGTCCTGGGTCTGGAAGGTCGCACCCACGGGGCAGACCTGCACGCACGGCGGGTGCGCGCACTGGTTGCATAGCTTGGGGACGAAGAACGTGCGGACGACGGAGGGATCCGCGGATGCGGCCTGCTCCGGTTGCGTTTCCCGCGTGCTGATGCACTCGACCGTGGTCTCGCCGTCGGCCCGGATGTCGTAGCGCTCGATCCAGGTGCGGAAGTAGAACGGCTCGTCCGGCACCCCGTTCTCGGCCTTGCATGCCTCGACGCAGCGGTTGCAGCCGATGCATTTCGCCGTGTCGATGCCCATTCCATACCAGTGCTTCGTGGGGTCGTAGTCGCCGGGGGGCGCACCCACGAGCTCCCTGGCCTCCGCCGTGCCCGGAAGCATGCGCAGCAACCCTGCCGCCGGAAGGAAGGCAACGACTTGCCTCAGAAACTCGCGCTTGTTCATTTCCGTCCCTCGGGCAGGTGGGCGTAATGACAATCCCAGCAGACGTACGTACCGCCGTGTTTGGCGAGATCGACCATGGCCTTCGCTGCCAGGGGATCGGTCGAACCCGCGGCGTGGCAGCGTCCGCACATTTCGCGGCTGTCGGGCTTGCTCGGGAGCGCCGAGCGAGGCTCGATCATGTGCTGGTCTGCGACGATGTGGCAGTCCGCGCAGGGCACGAGCGCGTGCTTGGACAAGGCCTTGGTGTGCTCGATGCGTCCGTGGCAGCCCGTGCAGTCCGTCGGCGCCTTCGGCGGCACCGGGTCGTGTCCCTCGTGGCAGTTCACGCAGCGCTTGCCCGGCCGGTGCTGCTGCGGGTCGACCTGCGGGAAGCCGTTGGGGCGCGACGCATCGTAGCCGTGGCAGACGAGGCAGTCCTCTCGTTCGTGCGGCTTCCTCGGCATCTCGGCCTTGGGATCGGCGGCATGCGCGGCCGAGGGTCCGTGGCAGTTCTCGCAACCGATGTTGCGGTGCTTGCCGCCGTACTTCTCCTGGAACTCCTCCTCGTGGCACTTGCGGCAGGCCGCGACGCCCGCGTGGTGCACGGGCTTGGCCATTTCCCGGCCAACCGTGTCCACCTGATGTGGCCGGGCGGAGAAGAGCGACTCGGGCAGGATCACGAAACGCAGCAGAAGCACGGCCGCAACGATGACGGCAACGACGATGCCGAGGCGCGCCACCTGTTCGCGAATTTTCACGGCTCATCCCCCTGAGAAACTGGCCATGCCGCGGACCGAGTTGCGGCCGATGCTAATTGTTCCGTCTTTCCGTGGATCTAGGTGATTTGCGCAGGCCCGTCGCGGTCGAAACGAGTACATCACGCCTCCACGGCCTGCACGGGGCGGCCCTTTCGTCCGCTCCGGCGGAGGCGCGGCGCCACGATGAGCGCCGCACCGTACAACGCCAGCGCGATGAACAGCGTCGCCGGACGCGAGTACTTGAAGTCCTGCGCCACCATCTTCAAGCCGACCACGACCAGCAGCGGATAGACCAGCCAGCCCCACTCGCGGAAGCGGTCGCGACGGGCCACCGCGGCGACCAGCAACGTTGCAACGGCGAGCACGCCGGTGCGAACCGTCGCGAGGATCCCCAGGTTCACCGTGCCGTCGGTGGAAGTGGCCGTCAGCGACCCGAGATAGCCGGCCACACAGCCGCTCGCCACCCACACGAGCAGCACAGCGATCAGGAAGCGCGTCCCGTTCGCCGCCACACCGCCCTCCGGGTGTGGCCGGCCAGCCGCGAAGACGGCGGTGCATGCCGCCGCCACGGTCACGGCCACCATGACCGCCCCGGGCAACACCCACCGCTCCGGATTGGCCATGAGCGACCACGTGGCATAGCGCAGCGCGTCGGTCGCGATCGCGGCCGCCACGACGTACACCGCGCCGTGGAACAGCAGGTCGGGCCGCCCGTAGCGCGACCAGGCCCAGGCGGCCAGCACGGCGAACGATGCCGAGACTCCGCCCAGCCAGGGGCCGGGCAGGTCCAGCACCAGGCCCGCCAGCACGAGCAACAGGGCGAGCGACGTATAGAAGTGCACGTTGCGCTCGTGGTCCGCATGTCGCCCGACGAACTTGAAGGCCAGCGCATAGCAGGCGGCTCCGAACAACAGGCTCGCCAACCCCATCAGCACAGGCACGGTGCCGTTGCTCCGCGTCAGCAGCACGGCCCCGCCGAAGCCGACGATCAGCGCGAGGACCGTCTGCGTGACCTCGAACAGCGTGACGTTGCGATCGCGGAGCAGCGTGCGCACCGCGATGCTCGCGAGGTACGCGCCGACCAGCAGCACCTGGAGGAGCAGCACCACGCGGAACGCTTCCGCATGGCCCGGGGTGAGCGCCCGGTACGTCATGCCAAGGACGGCCAGATCGGCGGCCAGTGCGACCGGCCATCGGATCAGGGTCCAGCCCTGAGCATAGGCGAGCCACACCGTCGCGACGCCGAGGGCGATCAGGTAGAGCACGAACGGGGCGGCCACACCCGTCTTGAGGAGCAGGACGGCGCTGGTGGGGAGCGCAAAGACGACGGCGATCCACGCGACCGCGTGCAGCTTTTGTCTGACCGCGACTGCGAGGAACGCGGCGGTGAGGACCGCGAGGCCAAGCACGCCGCCGCCGACGCCGATGACCTTGAACCGCGTGGTGGCCTCGACCAGCAGCGGAAACGCCACGAGCGCGGCGCCGATCGCGTGGAACAGGGCACTGGAGGACTGTCCCCGTCCGCTTGCGCGGTCTGCCATGACCAGCCAGACCAGCGCGTACAGGAACGCCAGCCCGACGCCGACCGGTGCGGCGAGCACGCCGGCTTCGGTCATCGCCCGCAGGAAGAACCCGCCGGCCAGCACCAGGAAGAGCCGGCCGATGAGTGTCAGCACGACGATCGGGTCGTACGGATCCCGTCGGGTCCGCACAGGCGCGATCGCAGCCGCCTGCGCGCTACCGGTGTCCGGTCCGGTGACCTCCGCCACGCGGGCCACTGCGACCGCACGGCCCGTTTCCAGGGTGTCGACACGCCGCTGCAGCAACACCACGGCGGAGCGAAGTTGCTCGACCGCCGACTCGAGACGAGCGTAACGATCGTCCAAGTGGCCTCCCCTGCTCCACGCCGCGCATCTGTATCGACCCCGGCGCGGCGGGTAGCGAGCCCTGTTTCACAGTTCTTGTCGCCGGATGACAGCAGCATGCGGCGCAGCAATTCATGAGGGATTGCCGAATGCGGGGTGACGCG